>DHOR01000031.1:0-58222 GCA_002409995.1 Hungatella sp. UBA5385
ATGTCTGATACCAAAGACAGGTACAATAGTTAGTATAACAGATGAATTAATTTTGTCTATTGGTATTATTACAAAAAAACAATCATTTAATTGTACAATATATACAAAAGAGTGCTCTTGACTCCCAATAATTACTGATCACTTTCAAAATTCTTTCGCCACTGTGCTCTTCCCATTCCCCATCCAATATGATAGAATGTATATGTTGTGCCTATTATTATTTTGGGTAAAACATTTCTACCAACCCTTACGATATCCCATAAGTCAGGGTTATATGGGAAAGGAGTATTATTATGAGTACAAATACAAGAAATTATGATGTAATTATTATTGGGGCAGGACCTTCCGGCATTTTCTGTGCTTACGAGCTGATTCATAAAAGACCAGAGCTTAAGATTCTTATGATAGAAAAAGGGCGTCCAATCGAGAAGCGTATGTGTCCTAAGAGAACAACCAAGGTCTGTGTAGGCTGTAAGCCATGTTCCATTACCACAGGTTTTGCAGGAGCAGGAGCATTTTCCGATGGAAAGCTTTCCCTTTCTCCTGATGTAGGCGGCAATCTTCCGGAGATTCTCGGCTACGATAAAACAGTGGAATTATTAAAGGAATCCGATAACATCTACTTAAGCTTTGGCGCTGATACCAATGTATATGGTATAGATAAGCAGAAAGAGATTGAGGAGATCCGCCGTAAAGCAATCAATGCAAACTTAAAGCTGATTGAATGTCCCATCCGTCATCTGGGAACTGAGGAAGGATATAAAATCTATACCAGACTACAGACTCATTTACTGGAGCAGGGCGTTGAGATGGATTTTAATACAATGGTTATGGATATTGTCATTGAAGATGGACAGGCAAAAGCTGTTATCACAGACAAAGGGGATACCTGTTGTGCACCTGAGATCGTTTCTGCAATCGGACGTGAAGGTTCTGACTGGTTCAGCCACATCTGTGAGGATCATGGAATTGAGACTCTGGTTGGTACTGTAGATATCGGTGTCCGTGTTGAGGTTCGTGATGAAGTTATGGAGTTCTTAAATAAGAATCTCTATGAAGCAAAGCTTGTATACTACACACCTACCTTTGATGATAAGGTTCGTACCTTCTGCACCAATCCTTCCGGAGAGGTTGCTACAGAATATTATGAGAATGGTCTGGCTGTTGTTAACGGTCACGCCTATAAATCCAAAGAGTTCAAAACAAACAATACTAACTTTGCTATTCTTGTTTCCAAGAACTTTACGAAGCCATTTAAGACTCCTATTGAATATGGAAAACACATTGCACAGTTAAGCAATATGCTCTGCGACGGCAGAATTCTGGTTCAGACCTTCGGCGACTTCCAGAGAGGAAGACGTACAACAGAAGAACGTCTCTGCCGTAATAACTTAATCCCAACCTTAAAGGATGCGGTTCCAGGTGATTTATCTCTGGTATTCCCACATCGTATTATGGTGGATATTAAGGAAATGCTGTTAGCTCTTGATAAGGTTACCCCTGGTATTGCCAGTGATGAGACACTGCTCTATGGTGTAGAGGTTAAATTCTACTCCAATAAGGTTGTTGTTAACTCTGACTTTGAGACAAGCATTATTGGTCTTAGAGCCATTGGAGACGGTGCTTCCGTTACCCGTGGTCTTCAGCAGGCATCTGCTAACGGAATCAGCGTTGCACGAAGCATTCTTGAGAAAATGGATAAAAAATAAATTAAAAAGCCTCATAATCAATTGCAAAGTTGATTTTGAGGCTTTTACTATGAAAATATTTCTCAATGCTCCATGGATTTAATTATTTACACTGCTAATTTCTCAGAAATTCCCATAATCTCATCATAGAGATCATAAGCCCTTTCCTGATCATAACCATAATACAGAAATACATCTAATGCAAAAGGAGAAAGCTCCAGCTCACAAAGCTCTCTGCAAAATGCCATTGCCGCTATTTCACTAAGGGCATTGATGGTGGATTCATTTTTAAGAGGGCCGATCTTCCACAGAAGTATTTTCTTAGTCCTGGTAAATATCTCACTCTTATTCTCTTCTTCCAGATAATGAAAGATTTCATGGGATATGAGAACATCTGTCACCTTGTGCTTCTGTTCCTGATTCAGGGGTTTTAAAGGTTCCTCCATAACAGTAATCTTATCAGGAGGGGTAAAGAGGGCGAATACCACCCGTTCCGGGCCCATAGGTCTTAGACTGGTATCAATCTTAAGCCCCAGTTCTCTGGCGATCTCTTGTGGATCCTGGCTTGCAAACCGCTCTCCGGTTCGATGTGCATAGTTCTTTCCGCACTGTATTGCCTCTCTGGTCAGTTTAACCTTCTCTTCATAAGGAACCCGGTCCTTTAATATATCTCTGGAAAAGGCATAAAGCCCCCAGGTTATCTCATCCACTTCTCTTAAGTCATCAAGCATTTCCCCAAGTTCTTTTGCCATTTGCCTTCCCCCTTACATTTTTACTCCTTTTGATTTGCTGCAGTAACTATAATTTCCGTATCAGGGTCAAGATTCATAACCTCAAGATCCATAAGCATCTGAAGCTGTTCATAATCATTGACACTGAAATCCATCATTTTAGCACCCATGCAGAGATAATATTCAGGACGGATAATTAAATCAGTTTTATAGGTTGCCATAGTTTCCCACATATCCTCTACTGCATTAATATAATCCTTAGCCTGCACTTTAACAGAAACTGCATACCCTCTCTGAGCTTTAATAAATCCTTTTTTATCAAGAATACGGACTGCAGTAGGCGCATCAGGTACAGCCTGTTTCTGTCCATAGACATAGAAATAATCGGTTTTTGCCCTTAATTCCACCTGATCCTTGTCAACACGCAGATCAGCGGCTGCCAGATCTCTTGCTTCCTCTTCACTGCATTCCTTTAAAAGATCGGTTGCCTTTACCTCAGTGGAACCCATGGCTATAGCGGTGACTTTGGAGGTCTGAGGATCAATCTCAATATGGATTTCCACACTATCCGGCGTTGCACCGCTTTCAATTGCCTTATTCATTGCCTCCTGCTTGATAGAACGGATATCCTCTTTGGAAGGTGTGGGAATAATACGCTCTACTACATCACGTACCATAGACAGAGCAACACCAATAGAGGAAATCACCTCTGCATTCTCCGGAATGCTGTATTTCAAATTCATTTTGTCAGCACAGTAGCAGATGAGAGAAGCCGCTCCGCCGCCTACACCGACCAGTGATATCTGATCATGCTCCAGCTTATATTTTTCAGCCAGTGCGAGAATTACAGGTTCAATCTTCTCAAAGGATTTCTGCATAATCTGAGTTGCTATGTCCTCCACTGTAGTTTGGCAGTAATCAGCCAGCGCTTTCATGGCTTTTCTTGCTGATTCCACATATCCATAGGAGAAATGCTCCGGCTGAACGAGTCCAAGAACATTGGCAGCGCAGCTGTTGGTGAGAGTCACCCGCTCTCCATTTTCAAGGCGGATTGATACATAGTCAGAAGGGTCTCCAGCTTTAGGTGAGAAAAATTCCACCTTAGGAGATTTTATTTTCTCTCCCTCTGTAAATACAGAGTATTCCAGACCTGCAATATGAGCGCTTCTTGGACCAACATCCACAATTCCGCTTTTATTGGCGCGAACCATACTGCCTCCTGCAACACCCAGAACCCGCACGTCAAGAGAACTGATATAGGTGCTGTGTCCGCCTACTATAGAATAATCTATGGCGGGACGACCATTTTTAATTACACCAATATTAGTAGAGGTACCTCCTACTTCAAAATATACGCCGTTGGAAGCTCTTAAATACATTAAAGATCCCATTACACTGGCTGCAGGACCGGACAACATGGTGAGAACAGGACGTTTCTTCATTTCCGAAATATCCATAACACCGCCGTCTCCACGCATAATCATCAGAGGTACATGAACACCTGCCTCACGGACACTCATCTCTGTGGAAGTGGCTGTGTCCAGCATTTTCGGCAGAATACTTGCGTTGATAGCTGCAGTTCTTGTCCTTCTGGTGAGACCGTAGAGCTTGGTGATATCAGAAGCCATGGTGGTGGGGATTCCCTGAAAATCCGCAGCTTTGTAAACCATCTGCTCCTTGGTATCATCATCTACACCAAATGCCATGGATGCCACCAGAACCTGAGCGCCCTGAGTTTTTAAATCACGGATTGCTCCTTTAATGGAATCATCAGTCATTTTCTTAGTGTCCAGATAGGTATTTAGAATCTTAATACTTCTTCCAGTTCCCAGATCAATGTCTTTTATATTGGTCTGCCTTTTTGCCATCACACCTTCCAGAAATCCCTTTGCCATTCCAATGACTCCTACTGTGGCAACATCTCCTTCCAGAAGGGCGTTGGTAGCCTGAGTGGTACTGTGAGCTACGAATACAACGTCATCCGGCTCAATGTAATTTTCTTTCAGACAATTCTGAAATGCTTTTACAACTCCCGCTGCAACTCCCCTTTTATCATCATGGGTTGTTTTAACAGAGGATTTTCCTATAATCTCATGTGTGGCATTGTCCATTGCCACAGCTTTTGTATGGGTACCCCCAACGTCGATACCCATTCTTACTAATCTTGCCATATTCATTCCACCATTCTTTTCAATGCAAACATCGTTTCTTCCTTTGTTATTATGCGAGACTTCCAAACATTACATACGTAACTGCACAAAGAATTACAGCAATGAGCCAGCCGCTTGGAATGGACATCTTCATATATTCCTTGGAGCTTACCTTTGTATAACCAAGCCCCCATGCCACCCAGGACTGTGTAATATCAAGATGCTGCATAACAACAGTTGTAATGCCGAACAGTGGATAGAGAAGCTGAACTGGAAACTGTGCAGATGATTTTAATATAATTACCAGGATTGCAGCACCACAGCCAACCAGGTTCATAGGACCACGGAAGAAGCCAAGAGGAGCCAGGACTGCAAAAGCAATACATAATACAAGGGCTGTTGTAGGAATAAATCCGCCCAGTATTGTCTGGAAATACGGAGATGCATAGGTTGCAGCCGTATTAAACATAGCAAGTGTTAGCAGGAAACCAATCATAGGAGCGGTATCCACTGCTCCATCAGCAAATAATTTGGAAATCAGTCTGCAGACTTCTTTATAACCGCCTTTTAATTTGCCGCAGGTTAAGAGAGCATATAAGCTTGAAAACAGAAATCCGAAAATAACAGGAAGGTTAAATGCAATAACTCCCACCACCGGAAGAATGGTTGCAATGAGAGAATACCAGGGTGCATTGCCACTACTCTGGGTCTTTGGCTGTGCAGCCCAGGCATGAGAGGTTTTACTTCTTTTTAAGTTAACAGAGGCAAATATAATAACAATTATCAGGGCTACAATCAGCGCTATAATGCCGAATCTGGAATACTCCTGAAATGTATAGGTACTGTATTTTTCATCTACTACTACAAACATCTGCTGATACTGTTTAAAGTTAACAGGATTTAATAAAATACCTGCCATTATAGAGCCCATAAATGCAAACAGAGCAATTGCATTAGGAATTCCAAGAGACAGAAGAATAGGAAGCACGATAACTGCGATAGAGATAACCGGACCTGCTCCTGTCATTGATGTAAATATAACAGTAGTTACGATACACAGAAGGCCCATGGTAATCATAGGCTTGTCTCCGCCAAGCTCAACAGTGAGGCGGATCAAAGTAGCTGCAATTCCTGTTTCCAGCAGCACTTTTCCAAAAAATGCACCAAAGAAAATGTTAACAAGGATCGAGGAACCATAGTTCTGAGGTGCTGTCTGATACACATCAGTGAGAATCTGTACCAGAGTTTTTCCCTCCATTGCTGAATTAGGGGAAAAGAGATTGCCAATCAGCGGAAGCAGTACCCAAAGTGTTGCCATGATCAGGAACCCAACCAACAGATTATGGCCTTTGACACAATAATATATCATGCCCAGAAACGATAAAATTAAGATAATACCAATTACATAATTCATAGCCTATCCTCCTATAATAATTTTTTATTATTCTAATAGTAGCAATTTGGCTGGAATTGTGCATTGCAGAATATTGGCATTCTCCTTTTTGATATTGGCTTTTTCCTATGGAAATACAAAAACAAGCTATAAAATATTGCTGTTATACAATATTTTATAGCTTGTCTATCCTTCTTTTTCCTGTTCAAACCTATATTTTACAGGAGATATTCCTTCTATTTTCTTAAAGGTACAGGTAAAATAATTCGGCTCCGAATAGCCAACCATGGAGCTGATCTGCTTTACTGTATATTCTCCATCTTTTAAAAGCTCCTTTGCCTTACTGATCCGGTACTGAATTAAATAGTCCATGACTGTAGTGCCTTTATACTGCTTAAACAGGCGGTTTATATAAAATTTGCTAAAGCCTGCTTTGGCTGCAATGGTATCCAGAGTCAGCTTCTTCTCATAATTTTTCTCCAGATAATCACAGATACGGTTGATTTCCCCTGACTTCTCCCATATCTCCTCTGATGCCTCGGCTCCCTGCTTTTCTGGCTCTGTTACCTGTAATAAAGCTGAATAATAACTCGCTTTAATGCTCTTAAAGTTCTGAAATATCTCTCCAATTCCCAGGGAAAAGGAGGCTCCTTCATATTTTAATACAGAGACAATCCGCTCTTTCATCACAGGAAATGATTCTTCACTCTCAACAACCTCCGGCACAAATATGATTATGGACAAAAGATTCTTCTTCCATGTATAGAGAATAGGCATGTTCAAATAATGAAACTCCTGACTCAGCCTGTCCTCTATGTTCTTTTTCTCCGCTTCTTCCAGTTCTGTGATAAAACGGGTGCAGTAACAGGTTCCTGTAGTAGTATCCTCAACTCCCATCAGGTCCATATAGAGAAATATCTCCTCTTCTAAATGTCCTGCAATAAGATCTTCCATAATCTTACCGCCCATCAGATGGAAGGTTTTCATGTACTGCTTCACTTTTAATGCCTTATCTGCTTCTTCATCCAGTGCTTGTACTGCTTTTTGAAGCACTGATATCACCTGGTCACAGTCAGCAGGATTTTCAAGAAAATCCATGGCTCCCATCTGCATTGCCTTTACTGCATATTCAAAATAGGGGTAGGATGTGGAAAAGATCACTTTCCCCTTATAATGCTGCTTATTGATCTCTTCCAGCACCTCAAGTCCGCCAATTCCCGGAAGATTCACATTCATTATTATAATCTGAGGCTGTTTCAGCATGATATTCTTAAGGGCTTCAGTTCCAGTTGTACATTGTATGATATCTGTGATGGGCAGGGAAGATTTCTTCACAAAACCCACAATGGTTTCCCGCTCCAACTGCTCATCATCTGCTATTAATAATCGATACACTCTGACAACACCCACCCCTCAAATCCTCTGGCAACTTCCTCCTATTTTTCTTCTTATGTATAAACGGTATTATAGCACCCTGATATTACAAAGTCACTTTATTTTCATCGACATAAAATGCACATATGCTGCAATATTAATTCAAATTCCTATCTCCATCATCTTCGTAGTTACCTTCTCTAAACTTCTGATGGACTTCATGTGGTATAGCGCGATTGAAATAACAGGCAATAAAAGCCCTGATACTATAATCAATAACCCCATTCCTCTGCCTGCTCCTGTTCCAATCACTTTCCCAACACTGCCTGCCAGAGCCCCGCCTTCCAATAAAAGGGGAGTAAATACATAATCAGCCAGTACACCTGCAATTGCATAAGCACCAATATACCCCATCTGGGAAATTAAACCGATCAAAGACCAGGCTCTCCCCTGAACAGAATTATCAATGTTTGTTCTTATAAGATAATCCAGGCTCGCATTGGAAAATGGCAGCATAGCAAAGAATAAAAATCCGGCAATGCAGATAAATACAAGATTCTCACTTACCCCTACAAGAGCCATAAACACACCTCCAAGTGCAAGTGACAGTGATAGGGTTTTCACATAATTCTTCTTGATAGATAATACACCAATCAGCAGACTGGACAGCAGCATTCCCGTCGCAACAATTGTTTCACAATACCCTACAGTAGAGCTGTCTGTAATGGTCAACAGCATCGGCAGAATCAAAGTCTGTATAAATCCCAGAGAAAAGGTTATAAGAGTTCCCACTACAGTCAGAACCAGAACTCCCCTTTTCCTGCTGATAGCATTCCAGCCATCTTTGAATTCCCCCAGAAATGACTTCTTACGCTCATATGATTTTGCCTGAATCCCACTTCTCACTGCAAAGGTTGATGCTATAGTTACAAATACAGTGCAGATATCAATGATGAGAAGCAGTCTGATATCAGACATGGTAAGCAGAAATCCTGCTGCAACCGGAGAGATCAGGTATTTAGCTGACCCTGTAATCTGAACCAGACCACTGGCTTTTGTATACTGTTCCTCTGACAATAAATCAGTAACCGTTGCCTTATAGGCTGGTTCTATGAGAGAAGAGAAAACCGAGCTTATGGTAACACCGATACAGATATGCCAGACCTCTGCCCCTCCCTGCATAATGCAGATCAATATAAATGCCAGACCAGTTATAGAAAGACTGTCACCCAATATCATTAACAACCTTCTGTCATACCGGTCTGCCAGCACTCCTGCCACAGTGCTTAATAAAAGTGATGGCAAAAAAGCAAGCAGAGTGACAAGGGCTGTAGCAGATGCCTTACCTGTTACCTGAAAAACATAGATTCCAAGACCAAAGGAAGTAAGGCCGCTTCCTATAGCCGATATAAATTCTCCTGTCCAGAGAAGTAAAAATTTATGAAATAACTTATTCTTATTCGCTTCCAATTTATATGCCTTCCTTATCAAACATTTTCGTAATAAAATTAAAACTTCCTTCTTCCGCCCCCAGCAGCCGTTCAATATTGAAAATAAATGCAGTAATACGGGCTGCCATGTCCTCTTGGGCAATTTCAACCACTTCACTGTTAAATACAGTTATTGCATAAACCATAATCATCTCAACACTTTCATAGGGAAATGGAGTTGAAAACATCTTCTGTTCCACTCCCTCCTGAACCAGTTCCGTCATAATAGGTGCGATTCCCTGTATCATAGCTTTTTGAATCTTCTGCTGCATCAATGCATTCTGCGGTTTATGAATATGTTCTATGATTCTGTCATTATTTCCTCCGCCAATATTCATAGATAAAATAGTATTCATTATGCATTCCACCAGGGAAACGGATCGGTCTGAAGCAGCTGCCCGCGTTGTATTGATGAGATTGGTGTTAATTCTGTCCACAAGCCCATCCATAATATCCTCCTTGGATTTAAAATGGTAGTACAGAGTACCTCTGGCAATCCCTACTCTTTCCAGAATGTCATTTGTACTTGTTCCATCAAATCCCTTTGTACCAAAAAGCTGCTCTGCAGCATAAAGAATTTCATTTCTGCGTTCCTCTGCATCTTTTACTACTCTCATAATCAATACCTATCCCTTTCATCTATTCATCAGTGTTCTTACCGACCGACTATCTGTCGGTATAATATAATAAAAAAAGCTCCTTGTCAAGAGTTTTAAAAAAGAGCTGTTATTTTGCAATTCATGGAGGCAATCTCTTCTGTCTACATGATATACAATATAACAACTCATTTATGTTCTACACCAATCCCAGCTTCTCCATAGCATAAGCAATTCCATCATCTTCCACATTCTTAGTAAAAAATGTTGCATATGGTTCCAGCTCCACATCATGATGTCCCATAAGCACACAATTCTTTGCATACTCAAACATGGAGAGATCATTGGTGCTGTCACCGAATACATAAGCATTCTCTCTGGGAATTCCGTAATGCTCCAGCACAATTTCAATAGCCGTTGCCTTGGAATGTCCTGCTGGAACACATTCGTAGAAACGGTCTCCACGGTCAATAATATCAAAATCAAGACCAAGGGCACGGGAAAAACCTGCCATATTACTATGCTCATCTGCTATGACACATAGCTTATCATAGTCGTAGCAATCCTCTTCCCAACCATAAGGAGATACACATCCCATCTTATCAACGGATTCTTTTAACGCTTCAATTCTAGTAATTCTGGAGGTTTTCTTTTGAAAATAACAGCTTTCAGTTCCTTCCAGAACACCATCTAAATTATATTTCTGCACATCCTTCTTGACTCGAATCCCCAGTTCATGGGGTATTCCTGATGAATACATCACCTGATCCCCTACAATCACCCGGGTTCCACAGCCACAGCAATACCCGTCTACCTCTATCATTTCCTTGATAGGGCCAACCAGACAGTAAGTACGACCTGTATTAATAAATACCAGATTGCCTTTTTCCCTTGTCTTTTGTATTGCTGCTCTGGCACTTTCCGGAACTGTGTAAGTTACATCGGATAAAAGTGTTCCATCAATGTCAAAGAATAACGCTTTTTTGTTACTTATCATTGGTCACCTCTAAAACAGATAGTTCCGGTAGTCTCGTCCATGCTCTCAATAATAGCCAGAGACTCCACCCGGATTCCTTCTGCACGCAGACGGTCACCGCCAGGCTGAAAGCCCTTCTCAATTACGATTCCGGCTCCCATAAGCTCTGCATCTGAATCATTAACAATTGTTGCCAGGCCCTCTAATGCCTTACCATTTGCAAGGAAATCATCGATCAATAGAATCTTATCGCCTTTTCCAATGAACTCCTTGGAAACCATAATATCATAGACCTTGCCATGAGTAAAAGAATCCACTTCAGTAGTATAAACATCGCCTGCAATGTTTTTTGTTTTGGATTTCTTAGCAAATACAACCGGAACATTGAAATACTGCGCTACAATACAGGCAATGCCAATACCGGAAGCCTCAATTGTCAGAATTTTATTCACTTCAACATCAGAAAAACGTCTCTTAAACTCTTTTCCAATCTCCTCAAACAGCTTAATATCCATCTGGTGGTTTAAAAAGCTGTCTACCTTCAGTACGTTACCGGATTTGATCTTTCCGTCTTTTCGTATTCTGTCCTTTAAAAGCTGCATAAAGGTTATCCCCCTATTGTAATATTATTTTAATTAATCACTGCGTTATCTACCAAGAACTCCATGGTTTTCATGATAATAAGGTAGTTATCTACAGCTGTCTTATCAGCATTCTCCATCAGCTGATCTAAAGACTCATATCCCATCTCTGTGGCAAAAGCCTGTTTGTCTTCGTCAGTTATAGTAAGCTTTTCCTTCTTTGCAATAGCAGTACATACAATTCTCTGCTTAACTGAATTGGTTGCTGATTCCTGCAGCTGCTGCTTGAAAGCAGTCTCTGTCATTCCGTTAAAGGAAGCAAAGGTTGCAAGATCCAGACCGTATGCTGCAGCCTGATTAGTTACATTCATAAGATAATTTTCATATTCTGTAGTCACTACTGTAGGATTTGGCTTAATAGTTGATGAGTCAAATACTGCCTGTAAAACATCACTTTCCACCTTCTGCAGCGCAGCTGCCTCCTTCTGGCTTAACAATGTCTGCTTAATGTCTTCCCTATATTCTTCCACTGTACTGAAGTCACTGTTTTCCGTTACAAAAGCATCATTAAACTCAGGAACCTGCATCTCCTTAACAGTATTCACTGTTACATCAAATACCACTGCTTGTCCAGCCAGCTCTTCACTCTGATACTGCTCTGGAAATGTTAAGTTTAAGCTTACCTTTTCGCCTTTTTTAGCTCCGACTAATCCCTCTTCAAAGCCGTCAATAAACTGACCGGAACCGATTGTAAGATCATATCCCTCTGCAGTACCGCCCTCAAATGCAACACCGTCTTTTGTTCCAACATAATCAATGTTAACAATGTTGCCTTCCTCAACAGAGTGATCAACCTCAATATACTCCGTTGCTGACTGCAGTCTGGACTGAACTGTTGATTCTACTTCTTCGTCAGTCACCTCAACTGCTTCCTTTGTAACTTCAATTCCCTTGTAATTACCAAGCTTAACTGTTCCATCTGCAGCTTTAGCACAGCCTGTCAGGACTGCAGCGGCAGTCAGACCACATAAACATACTTTTAAAAGTTTTTTCATAGTAATATAATCCCTTTTCCTTCTAATGATTTTAAATCTTCTTCCTGTCTGTTATACCATATCAGAGCCTTTAAAAAAAGCCTTTTCAGGAAATTAACAAAAAATTCAGAACTTTTCCATTTCCTACTTGTAAAATGCCTTAAATGCTTTGTATGTATGGTAAACATCCAGCTTGGAAGAAAGTTCAAAAGGAGAATGCATGGATAAAATCGGAACTCCCAGATCTACCACATCAACATTCATATGTGCTACAAATTTGGCAATGGTACCGCCGCCGCCTATATCTACAGCTCCCAGTTCACCAATCTGCCAGTAAACACCTTCCTCATCCATCATGGCAATCACCTTAGCCATCAGCTCAGCGCTGGCATCATTAGAACCTGATTTGCCTCTTGCACCTGTATATTTTGTGAGAACACAGCCTTTATTTAAGTAAGATGTGTTCCGCTCTTCATAAACCTGAGGGAAGGTAGGATCATAAGCTGCATTTACGTCAGAGGACAGACAGATGGAATTCTTTAAAACCCTTCTTGTCTCCACTCCCTCCAGAGCAGCCAGATCTTCAATATAATGAAGGACAAAGTCGGAGTTTAAGCCTGTATTTCCTTCAGAACCGATCTCTTCCTTATCAGCTAAAATAGTCACTGTTGTATAGGTTGGATTTACAGCTTCTATCTCTGCCATAAGAGCTGTATAAGCGCATACTCGGTCATCCTGTCCATAAGCACCGATCATGCTGCGGTCCAGACCTACATCGCTTGCCTTATGTGCAGGCACAAGCTCAATTTCTGCACGAAGGAAATCAGCCTCTGTAATTCCATACTGCTCATGAAGAATCTGAAGTGCAAGAAGCTTCACCGGCTCCTTAATCTCCGCTTCATCAACATAGGGAACAGAGCCAATGAGCACATTCAGCTCCTCTCCCTTGATTCCATCCTTTAGCAGACGCTGACTCTGCTCTCCAGCCAGATGAGGAAGCAGATCAGAAACGCAGAAAACCGGATCTCCTTCATTTTCACCCAGATTAAGTTCCACAATCTCACCGTTTTTCTTAATGATAACACCATGAATTGCAAGGGGAATGGTTGCCCACTGATATTTTCTGATTCCACCGTAATAATGGGTCTTAAAGTAAGCGATCTCTCCTTTCTCATAGACAGGATTGGGCTTTAAATCCAGTCTTGGAGAATCAATATGAGCTCCGTTTAAGCGAAGCCCCTTACCGATGGATTCTGTTCCAAAGGTGGTTGCTAAAAGTGCCTTATTCCGGTTCACTTCATAGACTTTATCTCCTGCTTCATACTTTTTACCGGGTTCGAACACTTTGTAGCCTGCCGCTTCCAGCATTGCCACTGCTTCCTTCACACACTCCCGTTCGGTTTTGCCTTTGTCCAGAAATGTTTTATAGCCTTCACAAAATACGTTTGCTTCTTCTTTCTGCTCAGGAGCTTCCTTAGCAATATTAGGGAATTTCCATGTTAACTGTTCCTGCAGTATTTGTCCTTGTGTCTTTTCCAATGTTTTATCCTCCATAGTTTCTAATGTCTCTTGTGTCTCTTATGTTTCTTGTGTCTCTTATGTTTGTCTTATGTTTGTCTTACGTTTCTTATGATTAACAAATTGTCTCACTGTCCAGCACCAGAGTAAATGGTCCGTCATTAACCAGATCAATCTCCATATGGGCTCCAAAGCTTCCGTGTTCTACTTCATCTACGTACTCTCTGCACTTCTTAATTACATACTCATACAGAGACTCTGCCAGCTCTGGACTTCCTGCCCTAATAAAGCTGGGACGGTTTCCTTTTTTGCAGTCTGCATACAGCGTAAACTGGCTCACTACTAAAATACTGCCGCCTACATCCTTCAGTGACAAATTGGTCTTTCCGTTTTCATCTTCAAATATGCGCAATTTGCAGATTTTATCCACCATCTTATCTGCAATCGCCTCTGTGTCTCCATCTGCAACTCCAAGAAGAATTAAAAATCCCCTGTTAATTGCTCCAACCTGCTGCCCCTCTGCAGTCACTGCTGCCCGGGCAACTCTCTGTAATACCACTTTCATGTTAAACTCCTGTCTACTTAAATACCAGTCTTAAATACTCCAGCAGATTTTCCGTTGCCTCTTCCCGATAGATGATCTCTCTTGCCAGAATCGGATTATCTGTAATAATATTGTCAACACCCAGCATTTTCATCCGCTCCATCTCACTTTTAGTATTAACGGTCCATGCATGAATTCCCTTACCTTTTTCGTGAGCTGCAGCAACCAGGTTCTCCGTTACAAAACTGGATCGTATGCTGATAAAATCGATATCATCGCTGGAATAGTAATTTCCATAAGCTGCTGAAATAATATATCCTGTACGGATATCAGGGTCCAATTCCTTTACTCTGGTTAAATAGGATAATCTTGTAGAGGTGACCACGCACTGCTCTTTCATCTGATACTCTGTAATAAGATTTACAACCTTATCGGGCAAAGGGCTGTCTCTGCCAAGGTTCTTAATCTCAATGTTCATATTAACATGGCCCTTACAAAACTCCATAACTTCCTGAAGGGTGGGGATTCTCTCATCTGCAAAGTCAGAAGAAAACCATTTGCCCACATCAAGCTCCTTAATATCATCTAAGGTATAAGAAGCTATGGTACGATTTATTCCTGCCACACGCCGAAGGGTTCCATCATGGCCAAGGACCACGGCTCCATCAGCTGTTTCCTGAACATCAATCTCAACAAAATCCGCCAGATCTGCCACAGCCTGTTCAAGGGCAGACATGGTGTTCTCAGGTGCATGTAAAGAACTGCCTCTGTGAGCTGTAATCTGAACAGGTGACATAATATCCCCTACCAGAGCAGAACCATTTCTCACACTGTCAAACAATATAAATAAGCTGACTGCTGCCAGAATTGCAGTCCCTATGCCAATTGCTCTGCCTTCTGACGTTTTCCGGGACATTGTCTCAAAGTTCCAGCCAGGCTCTCGTTCCGCCTTGTTAGAATATCTGTAGTACTGAACTGTAAGAGCAGAAAAATTGCCAAGAGACATGATCATACTTGTAATAAATATGAGCACCAGTTCAATTCTGTCACAAACAATGGGCAGGATGGCCAGTGCCATACGGTTATCTGTAAATACTACCATTCCTATGGAAACAATAAGTACACAAAATCCATTTACCAGATGAAACAAAGCAATCACTGCTGCTATACCACCACAAAGTACTGCCATTGTTCGAAAAAATCTGGTTTTTAGCAGCTCCCGGCTTCCGGCATATCCATCTCTAAAATTCTTCTGATCAACCATGCAGCTATGGAAAGCATAGATTCCCGGCACTGTAACAAGCAAAAGCAACACCACTGCAGCAGCCAGAAGCACCCGTCCCCAAGTCTGTTTCATGATTTCCTGCATCATAAAATTAATTGGTTTTACATGAGTCAGTACCCGGTAGATTAAATATCCGTTGGAAACAGCATAATTAACCAGTATTAGAAGCCCCAGCCTCCAGTTTTTCTTTACAATCTCATCCGCCAGCTTCCGAAGACCTCCATATATAATCTCTCCCAGATTCAGCTTACGGTAATAAACTGCTCCCTGAAACAGCGTGAGAAGGCAGCCGGTCTCAAAGGCAAGAAAAAAGATTCCCACAATCAATATCAGAATGAAAATTAGAATAGTCCATGGTTTAATCAAAAACGGGCCTATATTCCCTGCAGTTAAATAACTATAACCTGCCAAACGCAGAGCAAGCTTCAAAGACCGGTCTAACAGCAACAGGTAGAGCGGCCCTGTTATCAGCCGGTAAACGATTTGAAAAATCAAAGCATTTTTCTGATTAAAGGTTAATAATTTCCATGTTTCTTTCATTAAATTTTTCATATAATTCTTCTTTCCGCCCAATATAAACAAAAACTAAAAAGGAGTTTTTACAAAGTGAAAAACAGCCCCAGCGAGTATGAACCGTTAAGGCTGCCATTTCCTTTATTCATTCTTTCTCCATATTACTTCTTCGTCAGAAAGGGATTCTTCCTCTTCCGGTTCATCGTCATACGGTTCCATATCCGCCTGTCTCTGAGCCTCACTTAACTCCAAAATCGCCTGATTCAGAGAAAACATCTTGACATCCAGCATATCCACAACATCAGCACAGGCTTTCAGCTCCTGCTGCAGATATGCCGGTGAGTTACCTTCAAATTTATAATAGATCTTATGCTCCAGGCTTGCCCAAAAATCCATGGCGACTGTCCGGATCTGAATCTCTACTTTGGTATCTACAGGTCCATCTGTCAGATAAATGGGAATTGTCACTACTAAATGATAACTCTTATAGCCGTTTGGCTTAGGATGTTTGATGTAATCCTTAACATAAAGTACGGTAACATCCGTCTGCTTTGTAATCATCTCAGCAATCTGGTAAATATCTGATGTAAAGGAACAGATAATTCTGATCCCTGCAATATCGTTTAATTTCTCAACCATATTATCAATGGTCACTTCATAACCATAACGCTTTAGCTTTTTAACAATGCTGTCAGGCGTCTTCAGCCTGGACTTGACGTGTTCAATCGGATTGTAATTGTAGATATGCAAAAATTCGTTATTAAGAATCTCAATCTTCGTGTTGATTTCCTTTAGGGCTGAATCATACAAAAACATCACAGTTTTCCACTGGTCCACCTGGTTAAATGATTTAGGAATGTTCATGAGCCATTCCACCCCTCTCTTACCCATATTCTCAGTCAATCCGGAAATCAGGCCGCACTGATGGCTCTTGACCCCGTTAGAAAGAGTATACCATAGAAACCTGATATTTTATATTCTTTTTGCCCACTTTCTAAAATTTTAATCCTTTTAAAAGAGCGCCAAGACCTGTGGAAACCTCTTCGTTATCACGATACTGAAGATCAGCCGCATCCATTACATCCTCTTCCTGAATCTCCTTCATACTTAAGCTGATTTTATTATCAGCTGTGGAGATGATTTTCACCTTAACAGTCTGTCCTTCTTTTAATACAGCTCCTGGATGTTTGATTCTCTGTGTGCTGATCTGTGATATATGAAGAAGCCCGGACAGACCATTTTCAAGATTAATAAATGCACCGTAGGTCTTTAAGCTGTCTACGGTTCCCTCCATAATAGCTCCAACCTCACATTTTGCAATCTTCTTGCTTCTCTCAGCAGCTAATTTGGCTCTTGCAGGCTCTCTTCCTGACAGCACCAGTCTGTTCTCTTCAGGATCTGCTGTAATCACTGTGACTTCTATGGTCTTACCATTATATTCCTCCAAGTCCTCCACATATTCCGCTGCCAGCTTGGAAGCAGGAATAAATCCACGGATTCCTTCCAGATAAGCTACTGCTCCGCTTTTTACGATTTCAGCTATCTTAACAGAAACTATAGTACGATCATTGAGCATCTGTACCAGCTTCTCCCATGCCATTAAATCATTGGCTTCTTTTCTTGAAAGGACAAGATTGCCTTCCCCATCATCTGTGCTGATGACAGTAGCTGTGATTTCATCGCCTGGGTGAATCTCCTCCTGCATCATAAAGTCAGGATCATTGCTCATATTTTCCTTATCAATGACTCCGCCTGCATAGTACTTTAAGTCAAGGAGTACCTGATCCTCAGTAACAGATACAACGGTTCCTGTTAAAATATCGCCTTCCTTTACTCTCTTAAATGATGCCTCAAGCTCGGCTTCATAGTCAGCCATGGTTTCTACGGGTTCTTCGGCTGCTGGTTCTTCGGTTGCTGGTGATTCTGTTTCTGGTGCCTCTGCTGTTTCTGCTGCTGGTGCTTCCTCTACTGCAGATACACCGTCTGCCTTTTGTTCTTCATCTGCAACAGCTTCAACAGTCGTCTCCACTTCCTTCACTTCCATTTCTTTCTTTAACTCTTCACTCATTTTATCTTCATCCTTTCTGTGTTTACTGCATTTGTTTTAACCAACTCTCAGGCTTAATATCAACTTAAAACGTGGCATTCTGTCATATCCATTAACATGGCATATACCACTTATGATATTAGAAATCTACTATATATTTAACACATCTAAGGTAATATTTCTATAGTTTTCCCTCTAAAAATGTGTTATATTTATATTATATCAAAAAAACTTACATATTTTTCCACAATTTTATATCAACCAGCGTAGTGAAAGGACAAGTTACATGATCGACATAATAGACTTACATACTCATACTATAGCCAGCGGACATGCTTATAACACCCTTTATGAGATGGCAAAAGCTGCCTCTGAGAAAGGACTTACTGTTTTCGGCTCCTCAGATCATGGCCCTGCAATGCCAGGGGCATGCCACGAATTTTATTTTATTAATTTCAAAGTCATACCCCGGACATTATATGGTGTAAAGATTCTTATGGGTTCTGAGATTAATATACTGGATTACAACGGAAGGGTAGATCTATCCAATGAACTGCTTAAAAAGTTAGATTATTCCATTGCCGGCATCCATGAGCCATGCTATAAAAATGGAACCATTTTACAAAATACCAATGCATACGTTAAGGTACTGGAGAATCCGCTGATTCATATAATCAGCCACCCTGATGACAGCCGTTTTCCCATAGACTACGATACACTGGCTGCGGCTGCAGCTGAGAATCATAAGCTTCTGGAAGTTAACAGCAGTTCTCTTCACCCTTTAAGCGCCAGACAAAACGCCTGGGAGAACTATCATGTGATGCTGGAACGGTGCCGCCATTATCATACCTCTGTAATTATTAACAGTGATGCACATGTTGCCGAGGATGTTGGTAATCACAGCCGTGCATGGGAGCTTCTGAAAGAAGTGGATTTTCCCGAAGAGCTGATAGTTAACTCTTCCACAGACCGTCTTCTGCCCTTCATACCCAAGCTGGAGGAGTGCCTATGATCAACTTTCTGAATCTGGAGTATTTTCTTGCTGCTGCAGAGGAACGGAATATTACAAGAGCAGCCAAAAGGCTGTATATATCCCAGCAGTCCTTAAGCAGTCACATCTCCAATCTGGAGAAGGAATTCGATGTTCAGCTATTTAACCGGACCATGCCATTAACCTTAACACCTGCAGGCAGAGCTTTAAAGCTGCGGGCAGAGCAGATGCTGGAGCTGAAGGAGGAAACCTACCGGGAGCTTGTGGATATTAATGATTTTACCACAGGCGAACTCTCCCTTGGAATTTCACATACAAGAGGTCGTTTTTTTCTGCCGGCAGTTCTCCCTTTTTATAAAGAAAAGTTTCCTAATATTCAGATTCATCTGCTGGAAGGTAATTCTTCGGAGCTTGGTATGGCTCTTGTCAGGGGAGACATTGATTTAATGATTGACCTTCTTCCATTCAAAGCAGAGAATGTGGAAACAGTCCCTATATGCGAGGAGGAGATCCTTCTTGTGGTTCCTGATCAGATTCTGGACCAGTATTTTCCCGGCCGCCAGGACCTTATAAAGGAAGAACTTAAGAACAGCGCTGATTTACAGCTGCTTAAGGATTGTCCTTATCTTCTGATTAACCGGGGAAACCGGGTGCGTACTATTGCAGATGAGATATTTGAAGATGTTCAGCTGACTCCAAGTATTGTTCTGGAGACAGAGAATATTGAAACGGTTCTGGCATTGGCTGCCAAAGGAATGGGGATCACTTTTTATCCCAAGATGTTTATGTCAGGTACTTCTGCTTTAGACGGCAGCACTTCCAGAAAACGGGGGCTTAACTTCTATTCCCTGAAATACGGGCGTACCCATGGCATGCTTGCATTTGGTTATCACAAGAGCAGATACTTAACACAGGCAACGGAAGAATTCATTCGTATAGCCAAAGAAAGGATATAAATGTTCCATTTTTCCGTGTAAATCCTATGTATTGTCTGCTAAACTATTGACAAAAAGTGTAAAATAAGCTATTATTAATTAGTAACTATTACTAATATTATCGTGAGTATTGAAAGAAGAGGAGCTGCCATGAAAACATTAAAGTATAGCCGTCAAAGGGAGTCTATCAAGGCCTGCTTGATGGCAAGACGCGATCACCCTACTGCTGACGCCCTATACACCACCATCCGCGAAGAGTATCCAAACATCAGCCTTGGAACCGTATACCGCAATTTAAATCTACTGGTGGAATTGGGAGAAGTTCAAAAACTGACTTGTGGAGATGGGGCAGATCATTTTGATGCAGATACATCACCACACTATCATTTTGTGTGCAAAGGCTGCGGTCAGGTAAGTGATATACCGCTTCAAACTTTGCCTGACATCAATGAATTAGCACAGGAATATGCCGGCGGTCATGTAGACAGTCACAATATCTTCTTCTATGGCACTTGTAATGGCTGCCTTGAAAAGAATTCTCAATAATGGTTGACATTAAGGGAAAGATATGGTAAATTAATATCAGTAATTATTACTATCATTAATTACACCAAACAATTTTCACTTAAAATAATTAAAAAGAAAAGGAGATTTGTATCATGAAAAAATGGGTTTGTACAGTATGCGGTTATGTTCACGAGGGAGACGCTGCTCCTGATTTTTGTCCTGTATGTAAAGCTCCAGCTGAGAAATTCAAATTACAGGAAGGCGAGATGACTTGGGCTGCAGAGCATGAATTAGGCGTTGCTCAGGGCGTTCGCGAAGATATTATTGCTGATTTAAGATCAAACTTTGAAGGTGAGTGTACAGAGGTTGGTATGTACTTAGCTATGTCAAGAGTAGCTTACAGAGAAGGCTATCCAGAAATTGGATTGTATTACAAAGAAGCTGCTTACGAAGAGGCTGATCACGCTTCCAGATTCGCTGAGTTATTAGGCGAGCAGTTAACAAACAGCACAAAGAAGAACCTTGAGTTAAGAGTTGCTGCTGAAAACGGTGCTACAGCTGGTAAGTTTGACCTTGCTAAGCGTGCAAAAGAATTAAACTTAGATGCAATCCATGATACAGTTCACGAGATGGCAAGAGACGAAGCTCGTCACGGAAGAGCATTCCAGGGCTTACTTGAAAGATACTTTGGTTAAGATTTAACTTTTTACTTATAACTGAATATAACAGGGAGCGGTTTATATGACTTTACCGTTCCCTGCTTTCATTGTTACTAATTACAATCTATAAATAAAAAGGAGGATTTATCATATGTCTAAATATGCAGGTACAAAAACAGAACAGAACTTAAAAGAAGCATTTTCAGGTGAATCCCAGGCAAGAAATAAATACACATTTTATGCTTCCGTAGCAAAAAAAGCCGGATATGAGCAGATGGCTGCTTTATATCTGGAAACTGCTGATCAGGAAAAGGAACATGCTAAAATGTGGTTTAAAGAGTTCCATGGTCTTGGCGATGTAGATGAGAACCTGGTTGATGCAGCAGCAGGCGAAAACTACGAGTGGACTGATATGTACAAGAGAATGGCTAAAGAAGCAAGAGAAGAAGGCTTCGAAGATCTGGCACTTAAGTTTGAATATGTAGGCAGAGTGGAAGCTGCTCATGAGAAACGCTACTTAAAGCTTCTTGACAGCGTTAAGAATGACAAAACCTTTAAGGGCGATGCCCCTCTTGGCTGGAAATGCCGTAACTGCGGTTATATCCATGAAGGCGCTGAAGCTCCTGATATCTGTCCTGCCTGTGCACATCCAAAGGCATTCTTTGAAAGAAAAGTGGAAAATTATTAATTATAGAGATATAGAAAAACAGG
Source organism: Hungatella sp. UBA5385 (assembly GCA_002409995.1). GTDB lineage: Bacteria > Bacillota > Clostridia > Lachnospirales > Lachnospiraceae > UBA5385. Next base: position 21,724 of record DHOR01000031.1, read on the forward strand.
CACCATTAATTGGATGCCTGTTTTTCTATGCCTGACATTTATACAATCGTATTTTTAATAGAACCAATCTCTTCAACGATACACTCCACCTGATCTCCTGGTTTTAAAAACTTAGGGGGATTAAAACCAAGCCCTACTCCTGATGGAGTTCCTGTGGAAATAATGGTTCCGGCTTTCAGAGTCATTCCTTTGGAAAGCTCACTGACAATATGATCAATGTTAAAGATCATCTTCTCTGTGTTGCTATTCTGTCTTAACTCACCATTTACTATAGATTTAACGTCCAGTACCGGAGGATAAGGGATGGAGTCCACAGTCAGAATACATGGTCCCATAGGCGCAAATCCTTCCAGACTTTTTCCAAAATACCATTGCTTATGAGCATTCTGAACATTTCTGGCACTGACATCGTTCATAATGGTATACCCAAACAAATAATCCTTAACAGACTCAAGCGGAACATCCTTTGCATCTTTCCCTATAATCACTGCCAGCTCCACCTCATAGTCCAGACTGTCCACAATGTCACTGTGGCTTGGAATGTCGCCATAAGGATCTGTTGCCTGATTAACTCTCTTGGAAAAATAAACAGCCTTTTCACGTTTACCGTCAAACTCTTCCTTCTTAAAACGCGCTGATTCTTCCGCATGCTCCATGTAGTTAATTCCAAGACAGATCACATCCTGCTCAGGAACCTGAATTGGCGCAAGAACGGTTACTTCTGACATAAGAGCAGCACCGGTGACATTGGTCTCATATGGATCTAAACCTGAGGAATGTTCCAAAAGATCCAGCTCTGACTTAGAAGCTCCTTTCACAATCTCAAGCATATCCGCATATTCCATGCCAAATGCCCTAAGAGGGAATACCCACTTACCATCCCTGCTCATAACTCCAATATCTTTTCTTTTGTCAACTTCGTATGTAAGTAATTTCATACGTTCTCCCTTCTATATAAACCACAATTCTTCTCTGGTGGTGGAAATTGCATCAGCACCAGCATCGAATGCAGCCATAATATCCCTTTTATCTGAAATCAATCCGCCTGCAATTATGGGAATATCCGTATATTCACGAATCTCCTTCAAAACCTTAGGCATGATTCCAGGCATTACCTCTATTAAATCCGGATGGAATGTATCAATCTGCTTCTTCATGGTCGTCATAGCCATGGAATCAATAATAAATGTTCTCTGGATTCCAAACAGCCCAAGCTCCAGCGCTCTCTTAACCAGAAATGGTTTTGTGCTGATAATTCCATCAGCCTCTGTATTCTGTTTGATAAAATCCACAGCTACTTCCTTAGAGCTTAAACCAGCAATAAGATCAACGTGAACAATCGCAGTCTTGTCATGCTGTTTAACCTTCTGAACAATGTCTCTGATATTACAGACACTGCCATAGAGGATAAATACTACCTGGCATTCCGAATCGAAACATCGCTTTAGTCCGTTTTCATCCTTTACTGCCGCTATTACCGGAGATATCTCCAGCAGTTCTATTGCCTTCATCCATCTGCCTCCACCCACAATGTCACCAACTTTTTATGTCCAACACTATTTTAACCTATTTTATCAAAAATGGAAACACATTCCGGAATGTTTCCTTTCCTATACAAAAATAACAGGAGTAACTGCCTCATTTTACTATTGACAGTCCTCCTGTATATTTGGTGATTATACCGTCCTTTTTATATTTCTTGTAGCGATTATGGAAACTCCTGTTCCTGCACAATCAGGAATAATTACCTGTCCTATGGATACAGGTGCTGCAACAGCTGCTTTACGTATTTCCTCCATGCAATCGAAAATCCTGCCCTTTGGTATATCATGTTCTGTTTTCACAGGTACCCTCCCAAGTTCTCCCTCTGTGACACGAACAGTAGAAGTAACAATTCTGGTGGGATGAAACACCTCTTTCTGAGCATAATCAATGCCCCGGTTACAGGTATTGCCACTTACCTCAATATTCTCCCCCTCTATGCGTACAGTCAACGGGCAGCCAAGGGGACAGTTAATACAGATTAATTCTCTTACCTCCATCTTACTCCACCTCCGTACATATAATAATATTCTTTAAATCAGGGAAGTCTATGAAACTGTCTTTCTTTAAAACCACTTGCTCCATTTCCCCAGGTGCCAGAACCTTCTTCTTTCTATGGGAAACCCTCACTTCATCATAATAAACGCTGATATACCGGTCTTTGTATACATCTGCTACACGGAAGCGGACAGTGACTTTATCCTGCATATGGGCAATATCCAGAAACTGAGGAACAGTATAGCGGACTCCATTCTCTGCTTCAAGAACAACGTTTTCTGTTTGCTGATTTAAGACCGGACTTAATGCGGTCTTTGCATGTGAGGACTTTAAACCAGCAGACTTCACACTGGCAGACTTTACACTGGTGGACTTCACATATGCCGCAGCATTCGCACCTGCCAATGCAGCCTCTTCTGATACATAATCCACAAGATCATGAACATGGAGTACATTGCCGCAGGCAAATACACCCTCTGAACTGGTTTCCAGCTGATCATTGACCTGGGGGCCTGAGGTGACAGCGCTCATCTCTACTCCTGCGCCTTTGCTCAGCTCATTTTCAGGGATCAGACCAACTGAGAGAAGGAGAGTATCACAGCTATAGTGCTCCTCTGTACCGGGAATTGGTTTTCTGTTCTCATCCACTTCTGCCAGAGTTACCCCTGTCACCCGTTCTTTTCCCTGTATATCTATCACTGTATGGCTTAATTTCAGTGGGATTCCATAGTCGTCAAGGCACTGCACAATATTACGCTTTAACCCGCCTGAATAAGGCATCAGTTCTGCGACTGCCTTCACTCTAGCACCTTCCAGCGTCATCCTTCTTGCCATGATCAGCCCAATATCTCCTGATCCAAGAATCACAACCTCTTTTCCTACACTATATCCCTCAATATTCATAAGACGTTGTGCAGTTCCGGCAGAATAGATGCCTGCCGGGCGATAGCCAGGAATATTTAAGGCACCTCTTGGACGTTCTCTGCAGCCCATTGCCAGAATAATGGCTTTTGCCTTAATGGTAATCAGACCATCTTCCCGGTTAATGAGAGTCACTTCTTTCTCTTTATTGATGTCAATGACAATGGTGTCCAGCTTATAGGAAATCTTCTCCCGCTCCACCATATCAATATAACGCGCTGCATATTCAGGACCTGTCAGCTCCTCTTTAAAGGTATGCAAACCAAATCCATTGTGAATACACTGATTTAAAATGCCTCCCAGACAATTGTCCCTTTCCAGAATGAGGACATCGTCAATGCCCGCTTTTCTTGCAGATATAGCTGCTGCCAGACCTGCGGGGCCACCGCCGATTATTACAATATCATGTTCTATCATCTTGCTGTCCTCCTAATTTTCACCGGTTAAAATGTTGGAACCAGGTGCATTTTTACAGATATCTTCCATCCTCATGCCGCTTTCCCTTGCCAGAATCTCCATGGTTCTGGGTGTGCAAAAGCCTGCCTGACACCTGCCTGCGCCCTGTCTCACACGGCGTTTAATACCATCAAGGGATACAGCTCCCAGAGTTCTGTTAATCGAATCTATAATCTCTCCTTCGCTGGTTCCTTCGCAGCGGCAGATAATCATGCCGTATTCCGGGTGTTCTTTTATCAGCTGTGCCCTCTCTTCTATACTTAGCTTCTGCGGATCTATAATCCCCTTGCGGGTGCCATTCCAGTTTTCCTTCTTCAGTGCTCCTGATTTTTCTGCTACGAGATCCGCTACATAGACTCCGATTGCTGGCGCACTGGTAAGACCGGGAGATTCAATACCTGCTGCATCAAAAAATCCATCTGCATCCTCCGCTTCTCCGATAATGAAATCATCACTGTCCTCATGAGCACGAAGTCCTGCAAATGAGGTGATCACCTGACGGAAGGGAACATGTTTAACTCCCCACACTGCTTTCTCTATAATGGAAGCCAGATCATCTGCTGTTGTATTGGTTCCCTCCTTATCCTCTATGTCAGTTGCAGTAGGACCAATAAGAAGGTTTCCATCAACAGTAGGTGTTACAAGAACGCCTTTTCCCATTTTGCCGGGAAGCTGGAAGATGGTATGAGATACGTGGCTTCCTGCCTCTTTGTCCAAAAGCAGATAATCTCCCTTTCTGGCTGTAATATGGAGCTTATTTTCACTTACCATGTTGTGAAACACATCAGCATAAACGCCTGCTGCATTGATTACATAGGTGGTATGAATCACTCCGTTATTGGTTGTCAGATCATATCCTTTAGAAGTCTTTTCAACTTTTATTACTTTCGTGTTGAAGATAAATTCTACTCCATTATCGCAGGCATTTTCTGCTAATGCGATGTTCAGTCCAAAAGGACATACAATACCACCTTCAGGAGAATAGAGAGCTGCTGTAATAGTGTCTGCCAGATTGGGTTCCATCTCTCTCACCTGATCTCCTGTAAGAATTTCCAGACCCTGTACACCATTTTCCACACCTTTTTCATAAAGCTCATGTAAAGCAGGTAAGTCTTCCTCATCAAAGCATACAACAAGGGAGCCATTTCTCTTAAATTCAAAATCAAGCTCTTTGGAAAGAGCCTCCATCATCCGGTTTCCCTCCACATTAAATCTTGCCTTTAAGGAACCTTTCAATGCATCATGGCCTGCATGGACAATGGCACTGTTTGCCTTTGATGTGCCGGAGCACACATCTTCTTCTTTTTCTACAACACACAAGCGCATATGGTAACGGGACAGTTCCCTGGCAATGGCGCTGCCGGTTACTCCTGCGCCGATAATCACTGCATCGAATGTAAGATCATTCATCTCTGTTTCTCCTTCTGTTATATATAATAGGGTACATTTCCTTTTGTAAACATTATTGCATTATAGATCATATTGATAAAATCTTAGATAATACAAGAAGAGCAAGGAAAATACACAGATTGCTCTGTGGTATTTACCTTACTCTCTCGTCTCAAAGGTTTATTGATTCTATTGTTTTCATGCTATCACAATCCAATGCCCATTGTCAAGATTTTACTCGCTGATTGTCACAACGCAATCCTCCTCTGCAAGCTTCGCCAACAGCTTTACCCTGTCAAATCCAGGTGGATAGACCACTTCAAATTCCAGCTTAATCTCCTCTTTTTTGTTCTTATGAACCTTTACAGAGGCAACATCCACTTTTTCATCGCTTAGAAATTTTTCCATTTCCTTAATAGCACCTGGTCTCTGAACAATGGTGAGTTTTAACAGACCCAAGGAGGGAACCTTAGCAAAATAAGAGATGCTGTGCATTAGCATCTGCATCACGATAATCAAGACAGCACAGGAAATACCGATAATGTACAGCCCTGCTCCAAGAGCCAGACCTACTCCTGCTGTTGCCCAGATACCTGCTGCTGTGGTAAGGCCATTAACCAGATTGTTCCTTACAAAGATAACACCTGCACCCAGAAAACCAATACCGCTGACTACCTGAGCCGCCACACGCGCAGCATCATAGTCAGGAATATCTGCAAATCCATATTTGGAAACAACCATAATCAGAGCAGAGCCAAGTGCTACAATAGCATGGGTTCTCACACCTGCCGATTTATTGCGGTTCTTTCTCTCATTTCCAATTAAAAGTCCCAGGAAACAGGCAAGAATAATGCGGAATAGATATTCCAGCTGAACCATGATATACTGCATATCAATTTGATTCACAAAACTTGTGTCCATCTTCAAATCTGCCTCCTCTTTCTCTTAATCCTCTTCCCCAGCCCAGTACAAAGCACACTTTACAGCTCTCTTCCAGCCCTTTACCAGCTTTTTGCGATAATCTTCCTCCATGGTACTATCAAAGCTTCTGGAAACCTTCCAGTTCCTCTTAATCTCTTCTTTGTCACTCCAGTACCCAACTGCCAGTCCCGCCAGATAAGCAGCCCCCAGTGCTGTTGTCTCAATACATTCAGGCCTTACAATCGTTGAGTTTAAAAGGTCGGATTGAAACTGCATCAGAAAGTTATTAGCACTGGCGCCTCCGTCTACCCTTAACTGTTTTAACTCAATATCTGAATCCTGCTGCATCGCCTCTATTAAATCATACACTTGATAAGCCATAGATTCAATTGTTGCACGGATAAATTGTTCCTTGCTGGTACCTCTTGTAACGCCTACAATGGTACCTCTGGAATATTGGTTCCAGTAGGGTGCTCCAAGGCCTGCAAATGCAGGAACTACATAAACTCCTCCGGTGTCCTCCACTGCAGTGCAATACTCTTCTGTCTGAGGTGCGCTACGGACCATCCGCATCTCATCTCTCAGCCACTGAACTGCTGCTCCTGCTACAAACACACTGCCTTCCAGTGCGTACTGAACCTCTTCACCTTTTGCACTTGCTGCTATGGTTGTAAGAAGGCCATGTTTCGATCTAACTGCTTTATTACCTGTATTCATTAACAGGAAGCAGCCTGTTCCATATGTATTCTTCACCTCTCCAGGCGCAAAACAACACTGGCCGAACAATGCAGCCTGTTGATCTCCTGCTGCACCGGCAATGGGGATTTTTCCTCCCATTACATCAGAGGAGGTATAACCATAGACACAGCTTGATGGCTTCACCTCAGGAAGAATACAGGCAGGAATATTAAAATAGTCCAGAATCTCCTGATCCCAGCATTTCTTATGGATATCAAAGAGCATTGTCCGGGATGCATTGGTATAATCTGTTACATGAATACAACCCTTGGTAAGATTCCAGATCAGCCAGGTATCCACAGTTCCAAAGAGCAGTTCCCCCTGCTCCGCACGTTCTCTCACACCTTCTACATTGTCTAAAATCCATGCTATCTTACTTCCTGAGAAATAGGCATCTGGAATCAGACCTGTTCTCTCAATGATCATTTCCTCCATGCCATCTGCTTTCAGCTGTTCAATCTCATCTGAAGTCCTGCGGCATTGCCATACAATGGCATTGTACACCGGTTCCCCTGTTTCTCTGTCCCAGAGAATGGTGGTTTCTCTCTGATTGGTGATGCCGATGGCAGCAATATCGCTGTAATGTGCCCCAATTTTACCCATAGCTTCCATTGTAACAGAAAACTGTGAGGACCAGATTTCCATAGGGTCATGCTCTACCCAGCCCGGCTGTGGATATATCTGTGTAAACTCCTTCTGCGCCACGCTGCAGATAGTCCCCTCTTCATTAAATAGTATACATCTGGAACTTGTTGTTCCCTGATCCAGTGCAATGACATATCTTCCCATATTACCTTCCCCTTCCAAGTCTTTCCCTTGATGACAATTCTCTCCTGTCGCTTACGCTTCTGGATATGAAAAAGCCCAGGAAATAGACGGTCATCCCGCTTTTATCCCCTCGGCTCTGTCATCTCTAAAGGCTTATTTTATATGTCATATACTACCATGGATTCAGGTTTTGTGTCAAGATATTGTTAAGAGACTTCGTTATTCCTTCATACCACTTGTCAACAAGTCAGAATCTGATTATTTCGCTAAATCCAGCTGTTTCTTAATATCTCCTACCATATACTCTGCAACACCTGCTGCATCATCCTGACCATAGCTTAATAACTGTAATCCCATAAAATAAGTTCCATCAGGATTCTTCAATGCTGAACGCTCAAATACAGGGTCAAATTTAAAAACACTCCACTCCATAACCTTAGTATTAGCCTCTGCAATCAAGCTTCCTGTTAAATCAAGTGCTGCCAGTCCATTTTTATTAGCTGGAATACCACGTGAGTCTCCAAGAAGCTGCGCTCCTTCTTCTTCACCAAATAAAAACTGTATTAATGCTGCTGCTTCTGCAGGATGCTCTGAAGTTTTAGGAATAGAAAATACCATAGATGCTTTTGTCATTCCGCCATGATATTCGCCCATCTTAATATAATCACCAACCGCAAACTCAAATCCTGGGGCTGCACTTTTGAACTTATTAAGATTGCTGTCCCATATATACATGCCAGCATAATGACCATCAATCCATCTCTGATTCGTATCTACCAGTTCAGATCCATCACCAGCCAGAACTTCTAAAGTAGGAACAACATGTTTTTCCTCAAGAAGGCTGAGCCATTCCAGACCTTCCTGAAATTCTTCAAGAGAATATTGAAGTTCATAGTTTTCTACCCATGGTTTTCCATATACACACTGTAAATAATATACCATCAAAGTCATTCGATCCAGCTCATTTAAAATCATTGGATAGTAGGTTCCGTCTTCATAAGCTGCAAATGCCTCACCTACTGCATACAGTTCATCAAGAGTGGTAGGAATTTCTACTCCTACATCTGCCAGTCTTGTTGTATTCCAGAAAAATACACGTCCAGTATTGCTGGCAGGAAGAGCCTGAAGCACTCCATTGGTTGTATAATAATCAATATCACTCTGATCATAGGCACTTAAATCAATAATATCAGAAACTGTATTTAAATCTACAAACATACTTCCATCAGGAGAGTAGTTAAATACCCAGTCCATATTCAGCTGTAATACGTCTGCTGCTGATCCGGATTTTAAAGCCAATGCAACCTTTTCCTCATGACCTGTGAAAGATTCATATTCTGCTTCTACTTTAATATTGGGATATTTGGCTTCGAATGCCTTAATTCCATCCAGAGTAGCCTGATGTCTGCTGTCTCCTCCCCACCAGTTCATACGAAGAGTGATGGGATCTGTTGTGTTAATCTCTAATCCCGCTGCTGCTGCAGGTTCTGAACTCTCTGTGCTTTCCACTGTTTCTGCCTCTGCCCCAGCTGCCGCTGTTGTCGTTGCTTCTGTTTTCTGATTATCCGCAGTTGGCATACAGCCAAATAAACTTGCGGATACAGCCCCTGCCATTACCAGTGCTGTTACCTTTTTCCATGTGGTTTTTCTCATTTCTTTTTTCCTCCTTGATACATTTATAGTTTTTTAATTAACCCTTAACCCCTCCTGCTGCAATTCCGTCCACAAAGGAATTCTGTGCTGCAAAGAAAACAACTAAGGATGGGATAATCGCTATAAGCGACATTGCCAGAACACGATTCCATTCGAATCCTACGTCTGAATCCATGGACATTCTTAAGAAAATGGATACAGGATATTTGGCAACCGTGTTTACATAAATCAGCGGACCCATAAAATCATTGGAAGCCCACATAAACTGGAATAATGCACATGATACAATGGATGGCTTTAACATTGGCACTATTACATACCACAAGGTCTGCATCACATTACAGCCATCAATTTTAGCCGCTTCCTCCAGTTCTCTTGGAATACCCCGAAGGAACTGAATCAGCATATATACAAAGTAGGTATCTCCTGCAAGTAAGGATGGCATCACAATCGGAAGATAAGAATCCAGCCAGCCAATCTGATTAAACAGAATATACTGAGGAACATTTAAAACTACCTGAGGCAGGAATAATGTTGATAACAACACTGCAAAAGAAAACTTCTTGCCTAAAAATTCAAATCTGGCAAATCCATAAGCAGTGATTACCGCAGATATAACGGTAACAATTACTTTTGGAATTACAAACTTATAGGTATTCCCCATAAAGTGAAGAAGTGTCATTCCTTCATATCCCTGAAAACCTCTCTTATATCCATCAAATGTAGGTGCCATTGGGATAAAACCAACACTTGAGAAGATTTCTGAGTTTGTTTTAAAAGAAGCTCCCACCATCCAGATCAGAGGATATACCATCACAATACCCACTGCAATCAGTATGAAATAGCGCAGGAAGGTATTTATATTATTTCTGGTTTTCTTAGTCATCTTTTTTACCTCCCATCTTCATCGCTGTAATATACCCAGTACTTCTGGCTCACAAATGCTATGATCGTAAATGTCATAATAATCAGGAACAGAAGCCAGGCAATGGCACTTGCCATACCCATTTCATAGTTCTTAAAAGCATTGTTATAAACCAGTAAAGAAACCAATGTAGTAGACCGGAGAGGTCCGCCTCTTGTAATGATGAATGGGCCATTGAATTCCTGGAATTTATGACAAAGCTGTGTTACAAAGTTATAGAAAATAACAGGTGTTATAAGTGGTACTGTAATGCTGATAAATTGCCTCCATTTTCCAGCACCATCAATGGCTGCCGCCTCATAAACATCAGCAGAAACACCTTTTAATGCTGCAAGGAATATAACCATGGGAGAACCAAACTGCCAGATTCGAAGCAAAACGATTACGAAGAAAGCTCCGTTAGGATCGCCCAGCCAGTTAAAGGCTTCAAAGCCGAATTTTGTGGCAATCATATTAATAAGACCTTCTGTTTTAAACAGGAATCTCCATAGCACTGCAATGGACACAGAACCTCCCAAGATAGAAGGAATGTAGTAAGCAGTACGGAAGAAGTTCACACCTTTAATCTTAAAGTTTAATATATAAGCGATAAACAGGGCAAAGGTCAGCTCCAGTGGCACTGTAATAAATGCATATTTAAAAGTCTGATAAAATGCCTTCATGGTCAGCTTATCTTCCAGAATACTGATATAATTCTGAAAACCTACGTATGTAGCGGTACGAAACAGGTTGTAATCGTGAAAACTGTACATCAGTGATGCAATAAACGGATACAACTTAAAAATACCGAATCCAATCCACCATGGAAGTATAAAGAAAAAGCCAAAATTCTTATTTATAAAATCCCTTCTGCTTTTATACTTTGGCATCGTTAATACTGTTTTTTTGTTTTTAAAACTCATGGTAATACCTCCCCATCTTTTTACCTGTCTGCATAAAATATCTTTTTGCTTTCCAGCAATCCATGTTTTTCTAATTTTTCAATATCCATACGCTGAGGATTGCCGGGAAGGTCCGGCTGACAATAGAATCTTCCGTTTTTCTCTTCAGGCTGGAACAGGGTATACTCTCCTACCGGCTTACTGATTGGCTCATGATACTCTATTTCCTCATTTTCGTTATAAAGGCAGCCAAAAATCGAATTTAAATAAATTCTTCCGCCTGAAGTAAACTTAACATTATTTTCTCGCGCCAGATCACGGATTTTTAATATATCATCAATTCTGCTCATTCTGCCAATGGATGGCTGAAGATGGTCCACGCCTTTTTCCACATAGGTTTCATAAGCATAGAATATTCTCATAGACTCACCATATGCAATTGAGGTTGACACTCCCATTTCTTTCAGACGTTTGATACCATTCATATCGTGAGCATGAATTGGCTCCTCAAACCATGCCAGTTTATAAGGCTCAGCCAGTTTTGCAAACTTATATGCCTCTTCAACCTCCCATCTCTGGTTGGCATCTACTGCAATTTCTATATCAGGTCCAACTGCAGCCCTTACTTTCTCAAGCCTTCTGATATCCCGCTCCATATTGGTTCCATTGTCGCTTCCAACTTTGAACTTTACGGTTTTATATCCCTCTTCCACATAACGAACCATATCCTCTACAAGTTCAGAGTCCTCCAGCAGAATGGAACCGCCGCCTTTATAAGCTGCTGCCCAATCTTTTTCGGCTCCCAGGAATCGATGTAAGGGCTGCCCCGCTCTCTGGGCAAGAATATCAAGCATCATCATATCCAGCTGTCCAATTTCCACAGCCTGTCCGCTTTGAAATCCTGCATTCCTGATTCTCCAATATAGAGTATCCCGCCACTCATTATAACTTTTATATTCTCCATTTAAGATCATAGGAATCACATTTGCCACAAAGCTTCTTCCAACTGTTAAGTGAGCACAAGCACCTTCAGAATCATACAATTCCATATATCCCTGCTCCGGTGCATTCTTTCCCATACCTCCAGTTCCATCTTTAAAAGGTTTTGGAAGGGGAATGGGATGGAAATTATAGTATACCGCCTTCACAAATTTAATTTTTTCTTCATGGTCAAATAGATTTTTCATTGAGCCTGCTCCTCCGGTTATTCATCATTCATGTTTTTCTAAAGTATAGCCGTGGATTTTTCTTAAAACAATTGACAAAATAAACTAGAAAAGACATGCAGTTTTTACTAAATGTGCATGTCTTTCAGAAATATAAATATTCTTTTCATTTCTTTGCATATTTTTTCATTTTTGTTTTCATCATGAAAAGAAGCAGCCCCTTACATTTCACCTAATCCGTATTTTTTCATCCTTCTCCAGAGAGTTGTTACACTAATATTCAGCTCTTTTGCAGTTAAAGTCCTGTTTCCATTATACTTTTTAAGAACATTTCTTAAAATAACAGCTTCCTCAGGTTCCTCTTTTTTCCATTCGATAACCTCTTTCCTTACTTCCTGCTCTTCAAGGGATACTGCGTAAATGCTGGAATCGTGATGGTACAGCTCATCAAGAAGGTCTCTCACATAACCTTCCGTAATGGTTCGTTTCTGCACAGTCAGAATCATTCTTTCGCAAAATGCCTCCAGCTGAATGCTGTTTCCTTCCCACGGATATTCCGTCAGCACCCGTTTGGCACCTGCTGTCATTACATGATATCTGCCGTATTGCTCCATAAACTTTTTCGTAAATGACTCCAGTAAATATCCAACATCCTCTCTTCGATCCTTAAGATTAGGAATCTTCACCCGAAGAGATTTTAAGGTAAAGTAAAGATCGGAACGGAACTTAAATTCCCGTCTCAGCTCTGTTAAATTCTTAGCTGTGCAGGCTATGATTCTGGTATCAATAATCTGGCTGTCCTCCAGCTTATTGCCCCGCATAAGCCGTTTTGTTCTCATAACACGCGCCAGATTATACTGAGTCTGCAGTGTCAGCTTATCAATCCCCTGAATGACCAGAGTTCCATGATTTGCCTCTGCAATCATTCCCGGCTCCTCTTCCCAGAGCCCATCTCTTTCCTTGCCAAAGAGGGTCTGCATCTGCTGATCCTGGGTAAGTCCAGCCATGTTTATCATTATAAATGGTCCATTTCTTCTCATGCTGTAGTTATGAATTCCCTGAACTACTGCCTCCAGCTCAGGCCCTGATATTGCCTCTACCAGCATTGGACTGGAAGACTGGGCATAAAGCTTGGCAAGCTCCACTACCTTTTGCATCCCTTTTAAGTTACGGCTGATATCATCAAAGGTTCCATAAGCAACATACCCTCTTAAATACTGTTCCTTCATAACATCTCTGTCATTGATATCAAGACGTTTCATACGGTTGCAGGATATAATGGCTCCATCCGGCTTATCTTCAACCAAAACAGGCTCTATGGATACTACAATGGATTGATCTCTTACAGTTAAAAATGTAGAATAATTATCTGCAGCTCCCTTAAGAATCCGTTCCAGTTCCTGTTCCTCCAGCCCTTTTAATACCTTTACAGCCGGTCTTCCCAGTGCCTGTTCCTGGCTGCAGTCCAGAATCTGCTCCATGACTTTGTTAATCATCAGGACAGTTCCAGTCACATTAACCTTCATAATTCCTATAAAAGCGCTGTCAAGTATAGTTGAGAACTGAGCATAATTATGCTGCTCGATTTGAGACATATAATAGAGGGATTCTGCATTTTTAAGTGCTACCCGCAGTCCTTCTCCTGTTGATGACATATAGATTCCCGGAATTCCCATCTGATAGGCGCCATCTACCACAGCTTCTCCGCCTATGACTATATCCAGATCATCTTCTCTGGTGTTCTCTATGGTATTGCGCCATTCCTCTCCATCTTTTAAGATATACCGCTTCAAATCCACATGATAAAGCTGGTTAAAATGTGTGGTATCACAAAGCATATCTCCCCAGCCGAATATACCGATTCTGGGACATTCCTTTCCAACAATCTCCCTTGCCCTCGTTACCAGAAGCCCCAGCTCCTGAGCAGTCATTGTGATCCCTGCCACAGCCACATTGGTATATCTTTTGATTGCCATGGCCTGGCGGCCTCTTGCCATAATAATATTAACTCCTTCTGATATGGCTTTCTGGGCTTCTGTCACCGCTTCTTCTGTTTTGATTTTCTTAACTATTACTACATGGTTGTCTTTTTCTCTAAGCAGCTCCTGTGCCTGATGGTACATCTCGTCGGTTGGCACAAATAATGCAATTCCTGACATATTTTCCCCCTGTTTTCTAAATTTAATTCAACCTGTCTCTGTACGATTCTAAAAGAGACAGCATATCTTTGCTGTCTCCTTTGCTTATATAGATTCTAAATAATATCCATCAAAATTAAACCTTCCTTTTGCATATAGAAAAATGGATAATTCATCGTATTTATCTATTCCTACCTGCTTTAAAATACCATCTATATTCTGTCTGCTTGAGGGAACAACCCTTTCTTTTATCCAACGCATTACATCCTGAGTATGAAAAACTCTTTGACCCTGATTGTAAGCCTTTAATAATTCAAAAGGAACTTCCAGAGGTTCTATGTTATCTTCCAGTTTTAGCAGGATTTCTCTTTCCTTATTTACTGTCAGAATACCCAATTTTGTATCTTTATAATTTAAATAATAGCTTTGTTCTGTTTCAGGACTGTTATTTCCATGAGATTGGTAATAATTTTTCATTACTAACCCTCCTTATATCTTCATATCTGTTATATACATTGTTCCAGATAATATCTCTTCTGGTTCTGCTTAACACCTCTTCCAGGTCTTTAAATATATAGTCCTGATCTTCTTTTTTCAGTTCTCGCATTTCAATCTCGCAATCAATAAGTCCCAGATTATCTTTCAGGTTCTGATATCCCACAAAATTATTAACACGCATGTTATCATCATATTCTAAAGTATTACTTAATTTAGAATCTTCATATGTGTTAAACAGGCTGAAGCTATTATCGAATAAAGGAGTTTGTTTTCCAGTGTCTAAAAAAACCTCAATGTTTTTTCCATGTCTATCCTTATTCATAATAATATAATCAAATACAAACATTTTATATATTGATTCCTGTATTTTTAATCTTCTTATAAATTCTATTGTAGTTTCATCAATATTTTCCCTATTAGTAAAATATCTTTCTAAAGAAATAGTTAATCTTCCCTTTTTAAAGTCTTTTGACACACTTACATAAGCATTCAAATCTTTATTGTCTAATGAAACAATCCCTTCCAACAGTCCATATTCCAGACAGTCCACCCCTAAACATCTGCCTATTCTATAAGCCACCATCTCTGTTATGGATTCTATCCCATAAATGCCAAATGCAACATTATAGGAAGACAACTTTAAATAATATTTTTCGTTATCTTTTTCAATTACAGCTTTTGGAAGCATCCCATCAGAAGAACCGCCTACTCCAATATTCCAATCCACATGCCTTAAATCAACCATTTTTATACACCCCTTTTTTCATGCACTCATTATACTATATATCCATAAAAAATAACAGATAAAAAGGAATGTGAGAAGATTGATATTTCCTCACATTCCTTTTATCACTTATATTGCCTTTTCACCTCAAACTCTCCCGAATCAGCTTAAACGCCTGAATCACCAATGTGGGAACCAGGGCAAATATCACAATAGTCAAAAGCTGTCTCACAGTTAAATCAGCCACAAAAAACACATTCTGCAGCCCCGGAACAAATAACACTGCCGCCAGAACAATGGCTCCTGCCTCAAAAGCCATAATGCTCCACAGATTACTTTTCAAACCAATTTTCAATATGGAACTGCGGCTTCTGCAGTTAAAGCCATGAAAAAGTCTTGCAAGAGTTAATGTTGAAAACGCCATGGTGCTTGCTGCTGACTCACTTCCTGTAATCAGTCCTGTATGGTAAGCAACCATAGTACACACTGCAATCAATGCCCCCTGCAAAAGTATCTGAAGGGCAAATCGTTTAGTCAAAATTCCTGCCTTGGGGTCTCTGGGTTTCTGTGTCAGCAACCCCTCTTCCGGCTGTTCCATTCCTATGGCAATGGCAGGCAGAGAATCCGTAACCAGATTAATGAACAATAGATGTACAGGCGCAAATGGAGTTGGAAGCGCTGCAAAGGATGTATACAGTACACAGAGAATTCCTGCCATATTACCGGACAAAAGAAATTTAATAGCATTTCTAATATTCCGATATACATTACGTCCATTTGCCACAGCTTTAATAATTGTGGCAAAATTATCATCAGTAAGGATCATAGAAGCTGCATCTTTGGAAACCTCAGTTCCCATCTGCCCCATTGCTACTCCAATATCCGCTTTTTTCAGAGCAGGTGCATCGTTGACTCCATCTCCTGTCATTGCTACAATATGCCCTTTTTCCTGCCATGCACGGACAATTCTTATTTTATGTTCAGGAGAAACTCTTGCATAGACACTGATCCGCTGAAGGTTTCGGCTCAACTCCTCATCTGACATATCATCAAGCTCAGGACCGCTGACTGCCAGCTCACCATCTTCTAAAATTCCAATTTTGGCTGCTACTGCCGATGCCGTAACCTTGTGATCCCCTGTAATCATCACCGGCTGAATCCCTGCTCTTCTGGCATTTAATACAGCATTCTTAGATTCAGGACGGGGCGGGTCCATCATTGCCGTCATGCCAAGAAAGGTAAAATTAGTTTCCGCTTTCTCTGTAACAGGTTCCCTCTCCTCCATTTCCCTGGATACAAATGCCAGTACCCGAAGCCCCTGCTTGGAAAAATCCATATTTTGATCCATGATTGCCTGTTTGTCTGCCTCACTTACAGGCCGGACTCCCTGACTGGTTCTGATGGTTGTGATATGGGGAAGGAGGACATCAACGGCACCTTTTGTAAAAAGCATTTTTTGACCATCAATTCTATGTACTGTGCTCATCAGCTTTCGCTCTGAGTCAAATGGAAGCTCTGCCAGTCTGGGCAGAGAATGTTTTAAGGCGATTTCATCAATCCCCAGCTTCCCGCCCATCTGAATCAGGGCTGCTTCCGTAGGATCGCCAATGAGCCTTCCGTCTGCAAAAGCAGCATCATTGTTTAAGATTGCATCATAGAGAAGATATCTGTGGGCAGGAACTTCCATGCTGAGCATCTCCGGTGCATAGAGTCTGTTGTTTACATAAATCTCTTCCACTGTCATTTTATTCTGTGTCAGTGTGCCTGTTTTGTCAGAACAGATGACTGACACACAGCCCAGACTCTCCACTGCTTTTAAATCCTTTATAATTGCATGCTGCTTAGCCATTTTCTGAGTTCCCATTGCCTGCACAATAGTAACAATGGAACTGAGGGCTTCAGGAATTGCTGCAACTGCCAGAGCTACTGCAAACATCAGGGAATCCAGCAAAGGCATTCGTCTATAAATACTAAGACCAAAGATCATGGCGCAGATTACCAGAATTCCTGCAGCAAGGTGACCTCCAAACTGATCCAGACTGATCTCCAAAGGTGTTTTCTTCTCTCCTGTGTTATTCATAAGAGAAGCGATTCTTCCAATCTCTGTATTCATCCCTGTGCCTGTAACCACCACCACTGCACGGCCGGCTGCAACCAGAGAACCGGAAAACACCATATTATGCTGATCAGCAAGAGGTACCTTCACCTCACGAATCCGCTGAATTTTCTTTTCAACATTTACAGATTCCCCTGTGAGGGAACTTTCATTGACAAGAAGAGAGTGATTTTCCAGAATTCTTCCGTCAGCAGCCACCATATCTCCTGCTTCCAGAAGGAGAATATCTCCAGGCACCAGTTCAGAGGATAAAACCTCCTGTTTATTCCCTTCTCTTAAAACCTTTGCCATAGGAGCTGACAGAGACATCAGACTGTCTAAGGATTTTTCCGCCTTCTGATGCTCTACCGTTCCCAAAATGGCATTTAAAAGAAGCACTGCAAATATAACCGCCGTGCTTTCCACATCGCCGGATATCATGGAGATAACCGCCGCAATCATCAATATAATAACAAGCAAATCTTTAAATTGATCGAGAAATACCTGAAATCCGTTTTTCCTCTTAGCAGTTTGTAAAGCATTGGGGCCATATTCTGATTTACGCTTTTCCGCCTCTCTGGAAGAAAGCCCGGTCCTGCTCGCTGACAGACGTTCCAGTACTTCCTTTTCTGATAAATGAAACCAAACTTCCATTATGTCGCTCCCTCCCATCTCTCATACTATGGTATGAGGGGGAAGAGAGGTTTCATGAATTATTTTTATTATTGCGGAAGATCTTAAAAATACTTTTCATTCTTCACTGTATAAGCTATACTGAATTAATACTAATAACATAAATTCAGAAAGGACTATAACCATATGGAAAAAATAACAAGCTTCACCATTAACCATTTAAAACTTCTCCCGGGCATCTACGTATCCCGCAAGGATCAGGCTGGGAATGCAACTATAACTACCTTTGATATCCGCATGACACAGCCCAACTTTGAACCAGTGATGAACACTGCAGAAATGCATACCATCGAGCATCTTGGCGCAACCTTCCTTCGTAATCACGAGACCTTCAGCTCCCGCATTCTCTATTTCGGACCTATGGGCTGCAGAACAGGCTTTTATCTGCTTCTTGCAGGCGATTATGAGTCCAAAGATATCGTTTCACTGGTTACGGAAATGTTTGAATTTATCAGGGATTTTGCAGGTGAGGTTCCAGGTGCTGCTGCAAGAGACTGTGGAAATTATCTGGATATGAATCTGCCTATGGCAAATTATGTGGCTAAGAGATTTCTGGATCAAACCTTATATGGAATCGGAGAAAAGCAGCTGGTGTATCCGGATTAGGATTTTCTTTATTCAGCAGTTTCGCTTTCTTTAGATATAAAACAGGCTGTCCGCCTATCCCGCGAACAGCCCATATCATTAATTCTCTATTCTATTAACCCATTAACACCACAATGGTTCTGGCAGGAACCAGAAGACGTTTTGTCTTAGTGACAGGTCCCTTCCCTTCCTCATACATACCATTAACCTCGGCAGCATCTGTATTAAAAACAACAGACCACTTCTTGCCTTTAGAAAGATTGGGAAGGTCAAACTCATGAGGTTCCCAGTGCATGTTATAGGCGGTATAAAAGCTGTTATCAAAAGTTCCATCAGCCTTTTTCCCATATTCTCCACAATACATAATACCAAGCTGCCGTCTGAAATTCTCAAATTCCGGGCACCATGCTTTTACTCCATGATAGGACACATCCGGCTGACCGCAGGCAAGATAATCCATAATCATAGGTTCCTCAGCCATATGAAATACAGGATGTTCTTTGCGGAAAGCAATAACACGCTTTGCAAATTCATAAATATCCTTGTTGGTCTTCAACTGATTCCAGTTGAGCCAAGATATCTCATTGTCCTGACAATAGGCATTATTATTGCCTTTCTGTGAATTACCAAACTCATCACCTGACAACAATAGAGGAGTTCCCTGACTTAAAAATAAAAGAAGAAAACTGTTGCGCATCTGTTTTTTTCGCAGTTCAACGACTTTTTTCCTTCTGGTAGGGCCTTCCACTCCACAGTTCCATGAGTAATTATAGGCATTGCCATCCTGATTATGTTCACCATTTGCCTCATTATGTTTAGTATCATAAGACACCATATCCATCATGGTAAATCCATTGGTATTGGCAATGTAATTAATTACTCCATATTCCTTAGGATTGTGGCGGCTGCGAAAAACCAGAGGGCTCATAGCATCTTCATCCCCCTTTAATACTCTGCGCATATCCACCAGAAATCCGTCATTATATTCAGCTAAATGCTTCTGCCCCTTAGGAGTTACCCCCTCCCAGGAGGTGGCAAACAGCTTGGTTCCGCTTAAATAAGGATCACTGCCCAGAAGAGAAAGTGGCGGTGCGCCCACTAAATGAATGCCATCTACATGAAACTCCCAAACCCAATATCTCACAGCTTCCAAAGCAAGGGAAGGAAGCTCTTTTCCGGTAAAATACAGTTCTATGATCAGCTCCATTCCTGCTTTGTGAACTTCCTTTACCAGAGTTTTAAACTCCTTAACAGAATCAGATTCTGAGCTATAAGAACTCTTAGGTGCAAAAAGGCAGGAAGGTGCATATCCCCAATAATTTATTTTTCCAGTGGGTTTATCCACACCATAAGGGTTGCCTTCCACAGATTCAGGCATCATAACCTCCTGAAATTCATTCACAGGCATAAGCTCAAGGGCTGTGATTCCCAAATCCTTAAGATATGGAAGTTTGTCTAGCACGCCCTGAAAGGTCCCTTTGTATTTAGATTTGGAAGATGTATGCCTGGTCAGTCCCCTGATATGCATATGATAAATCACACTGTCCTCATAAGGAATCTTAAGGCATTGATCACCTTCCCAGTCAAATTCGGTAAAATCCACAGGTGTTCTCATAGGGTGTTCCACAGCTTCCAAATCCCCCCATGTCTCTCTGCCTGTAAACTGCTTTCCATAAGGGTCCGAAAATTCTCTGCCATCAATTTCAAAGGTATAGGAAATTCCTGTAAAATCATTACCCAGCAGGGTCATACTCCACACATCTCCCAGTTTTTGGGAAACAGGAAAAGAAAATGCCTGACTCCATTTGTCTTCCCCATCTCTGTATAACAATACCCTGCACACATTTCCCTCTGCTGCCACAGAAAAATGAATTCCCCCATGTGCTTTCGTAAGTCCCATGGAGTTTATTCTATGACTCTGTTCACTGATTCTGTATTGTTCCATTGCGCTTATCTCCTCTTGGAATACCTTCCCCACAGCTTAAAGCTACTGATTTGCAATCTGCTCTGCAAGATCATTTAAATACATCCAGCGTTCCATCTTTTCTTCCAGCAAATGCTCCTGCTCCGTTTTTTCTTCCATCAGTTCATTTAACCGGCTGTAATTGCTTGCCTGCTGTTCAATCTGAATATCCAGATCACTGATTTTATCCTCCAAAGCAGCAATATCATCCTCTATTGTTTCCCAGTCCTTCTGCTCCTTATAAGAGAATTTCAGCTTCTTATCACCTCTAGGCTTCTCATTGCTCTTTTTCTCCGCCTCAGCTGCATCTTTCTTCTCTGCCGTTTCTCCGTCTGCTTCGCTTACCTTCGCTTCCCATGCAGCCTGATAATCCGTAAATCCGCCTTCATACTGAGTAACTTTACCCTGTCCTTCAAATGCAAATATCCGGCGTACCACTCTATCGAGAAAATACCGGTCATGGGAAACAGTAATCACAATCCCCGGAAAGCTGTCCAGATAATCTTCTAATATAGTCAAAGTCTGAATATCCAGATCATTGGTAGGCTCGTCAAGCAGAAGTACATTGGGTGCCTCCATAAGAATCCGCAGAAGATAAAGTCTCCTTTTCTCCCCTCCGGAAAGCTTATCAAGGGTTGTATACTGTACACTGGAAGGAAATAAAAATCGTTCCAGCATCTGGGAAGCACTGATACTTCCTTCATTGGTTTTCACATACTCTGCAGCGCCCCGAATATAATCTATGACCTTCAGGCTGTTATCCATATCTTCATTTTCCTGTGAAAAATATCCCATTTTCACAGTCTGTCCAACAGTCAGAGTTCCCTCATCAGGCATAACCCAGCCTGCAATAATTTTCATTAATGTAGATTTCCCGCTGCCATTAGGGCCAATAATACCGATTCTGTCATTTTTTAAAAAGATGTAGTTAAAATCCTTCATCAGCAGCTTGTCCCCGTAAGCCTTGGTAATCCCCTCCAGCTCCACTGTGGTTCTTCCAAGTCTGCTGGCAACAGAATCCAATTCTACCGTCTGATCAAACTCAATCCCTTTCTGATCCCGAAGTGCCTCGTATCTCTGAATATGGGCCTTCTGCTTGGTCGATCTGGCCCTGGCACCTCTTTGCATCCATTCCAATTCTACCCTTAAGATAGACTGTCGTTTCCGCTCAGAAGCAATTTCCATATCAAGGCGCTCTGCCTTTAAAGCCAGATATCCCGCATAATTTGCCTGATAGCTATATAGCTTGCCTTTGTCCAATTCCACAATACGATTAGTCACACTGTCCAGGAAATATCTGTCATGGGTTACCATTAAAATGGCCCCTTTAAATCGTTTCAAATAATCCTCCAGCCAGTCCGCCATCCCACTGTCCAAATGGTTCGTAGGCTCGTCTAATACAAGAAGATCAGTGGTGGTCAGCAGCACACTGACAAGTGCCACTCTTTTCCTCTGTCCTCCTGACAAAGTCTCCACCTTTATATCAAAATCAGTAAAACCAAGCTTAGTCAGCATGGATTTTGCCTGACTTTCCGCATCCCATACATGCTCATGATCTTTTAAATCCCTTATAATACTCTCTAAGATCGTATCGCCTTCATGAAACTCAGGATTCTGGGACAGAAATCGTATATCTAAGTTCCTACCCTTTACCACACTGCCGCTGTCCGGCTCTTCTAACCCGGCCACAATCTTAAGAAGTGTGGATTTCCCTGTTCCATTGATTCCAATAAGGCCGATTTTCTCGCCCTCATTGATACTGAAGCTGGTATCGTCAAACAGCAGTCTCTCTGTATATGATTTGGTTAAATGTTCAATCGTTAATAAATTCATTTTTTAATAATTCTCCAGTTCTCTTAAGTCAGCTGATGGTAAGTTCTACAGGACAGTGATCTGAACCCAGCACCTCTGTATGAATTGCTGCTCCTTCCAGTCTGTCCTTTAGACTCTCTGATACGCAGAAATAGTCAATACGCCACCCTGCATTCTTGGCTCTTGCACTAAAGCGGTAGGACCACCAGGAATATATATCCTTCTGATCAGGGTAAAAATAACGAAATGTATCTATGAAGCCTGCTTCCAGAAGCTTTGTAAATTTCTCCCTTTCATCATCTGTAAATCCTGCATTTTTCCTGTTTGTCTTAGGGTTTTTCAAGTCAATTTCCTGATGCGCTACATTTAGGTCACCACAAAGTATCACAGGCTTCTTCTCTTCCAGCTTCTTTAAATAAGCTAAAAATTCATCTTCCCAATTCATTCGATAAGGCAGTCTGGCCAGCTCATTCTGGGAATTGGGAGTATAACAGGTCACTACGTAATATTCCGGAAATTCTGCTGTAATCACCCGCCCTTCCTTATCATGTTCCTCAATTCCAATTCCATAAGTTACAGATTCAGGAATTTCTTTTGTAAATATCGCTGTACCTGAATAACCTTTCTTCTCCGCATAATTCCAATACTGGCAGTATCCCGGTAAATCCAGCTCAATCTGACCATCCTGCAGCTTGCTCTCCTGTATACAGAATACATCTGCATCCACCTCATTAAAAAAATCTAAAAAGCCTTTGCCCACACAAGCACGAAGGCCATTAACATTCCATGAAATCAGTTTTTTCATTTTATTATTCTCCTGACATTTAAAATTCTCACAGTTATTTTCTATTATTTGTAAATAATTTTCATCAGATACATGATATAGTGTGTTGTCCAGTTTATATTTTGCCATTAGTCTAATTTATGAGCCGGACAGCACACTGACAACATTCTTTACTTAGTTCCGATGGTTGGTTCCTGCGAAATATGTACAACCAGTATAGCATATTTTCAGGGGGAAGACGATATATTTGAATAAAAGGATTTATCATTTATTTTATTAAAATGATCAAAATCAGGACATGCCATAGATAGTGATGATCGAAAAGAGGGTGAACAACCATGAATAAATTTTATTTAATTTCTGTATTTACTGCTGCAATTATACTGTCTGCCTGTACTTATGGGACAACCGATGCTCCAGTTGAGTCAATGGCAGAGACTGCTTCTGTTGAATCTATTGCAGAGGTTGGGAGTAATGGCGGTGATATTTCCGGTACTGATGATAGGGGTGTGAGCGTAGATGATGGGGTGTTATAGCTGATAATGGGATTGTTACAGATGATAATGGAGGTGTCAATGCTGATAGCAATTCTATCACCGGTAATAAAAATGGACCTGTCACAATACCTAAAGAATCAGACTCAGCCTCACAGACTATAATAACCGAAACCGAAGTCAAAGAAATGGCACCAATATACCAGGAATCAGCAATAAACTCAGAGAACTTTACTAAATTTTCATCTGAAAATAACAGCCAGGAAATTACCACCAAGGATATTAACAGCTTTACATCTAAAATCAAACAGACTTTTGCCTCCAAAGACCTGGAAGCTCTTGCAGACCTCTGTGGATATCCTGTCTATGTCAGTCTTCAAAATGGCAAGGGAATTGAAGTTAACAGCCGCCAGGCGTTTCTGGATTTGGGAAGCGAAAATATTTTCACTGATTCCTTATCAGAAACAATAAAATCTATTGACCCTCAGACTCTGGAAGTATTTGGTGCTGGAGTTGTTTTAGGGGAAAATGCCAATATTATCTTCAATAAAGTAGATGGCAGACTGATGATTACAGGAATTAATATTTAAAACTGATGGCAAAGACAGCCTAAAATAAGAAAGAGCCGGGATTTCGGCAGTAATAACCGAATAATTCCCAGCTCTTTTCTAACTAATCTAATGTAATGTCAGTCATTTCCTTCTGATCCATCCATTTTTTACGTTCCACAAAACGTCCCATAAAAAATGCAATAATACCCACACCAATTCCTGTCTGTACACAGAATAGCAGGCTTTCCACTTCACCTGGTATTTCTCCATCAATTAAAGTTTCCATTACAGGAGTAAACCATGGTTCATAAGCTTCCCCACGAATCTCCTCAACCATCTGGCTTCCTGCATCATCAGAGCCACCAAACTCAGCCCCTTTTAAGGCAAACAAAGGCACGATTGCAATCAAACAGGCTATAATCAGTAAAGTAGCAGCAATCCTTTTATATTTACTTGTCATTTTACTTTCCCTCCTTTGCAAAACCAATGGATTTTAATTCAGGAAGTGCATAAGTCTCCAAAGCCATTACAATTACTGTTGTAAGGATTCCTTCAATAATAGCCAATGGCAGCTGAGTTGGTGCAAAAATTGCAAGGAATTTAGCAGCTGAAGCTCCTACGCCTCCCACTTCTGAAGGGTATGCCATAGCCAGCTGAAGGCTTGTAACACAGTATGTAAACAAATCTCCTGCCATAGCAGCAATAAATACACTTACCATTCTATTCACTTTTAGCTTACTGCACAATTTATAAATACCATAAGATAAAAACGGTCCGGCGATTGCCATGGAAAAGGTATTAGCTCCAAGAGAAGTCAGACCTCCATGAGCCAGTAAAATTGCCTGAAACACTAATACAATAATTCCCAGAATGCTGACAGCAAACGGTCCGAATAAAATAGCTCCAAGTCCGGTTCCTGTCATATGAGAGCAGCTTCCCGTAACAGAAGGAATCTTTAAAGATGAGATTACGAAGATAAATGCTCCAGCCATAGCCAGAACCGTAATTGCCCTCCTGTTTTCCTTAAGAGTTTTTCTGATAGAGAAGTAGCCTGCTGCCAAAAACGGTACACAAACCACAGCCCATAGAATACAGTAACCCAAAGGCAGGTACCCCTCCATAATGTGCATGGCATAAGCCGGTGTGGCAAAAGCAAATATCATCACAAATGCTGCTGCCATTTTTTTAACATGTCTGTTCATTTTCATTCTCCTCTCCCAAATTACGCATTTTAAAACGCATTTGTCTAAATTAGCAAAAAAATAAGCACCTTATCCGATGATTCCCACTCATCAGGCTGGCACTTACAGGAAAATCTTTATATCAAAAAAAGACCTTCCGACATCCAGTTATCACTCGTAACCGCATGCAGCGCAGGTAAAAGGCAGGTCTTCTGACTTGAGTATCAACATATAAGTCCGTCTTCCCAGTTTCCCAGTGACTAGCAACAATTGTTGTCTATTGGACTTAATACTCTACTCTTACAGCGGCGGGACCGTAAGGGATTCACACCCTTTTCCCTATTATCCTGCGGAGAATATCACAGGCACCTTTTACATTATTTCTCATTAATTATAACCCTGGTAATAACTTACGTCAAATTAAATTATGACTTAAATGCTTTCATATCCCACCCAACAACTCATCAATTCCTCTATGATCCCTGGGCAGGCAAGTTCCTTTTTCCACAATTCCATGCTTCACCAGACTTTCATACACTTCCAATATAACAGGTTTCCTTAAATCAGCCTCACGAAGCAGCTCTTCATTTTGGAATATCTCCTCCACAGGCCCTTCACCAATCACCTTCCCATGAGAAAAAACCAATGCCCGTTCTGCCCATTGAAAAGCGAAATCCACATCATGAGTGGAAATCAGAAGAGTTTTCCCCAATTCAGCCATTTTATCCAGAACACCTTTAAACATTTCCACATTGACTGGGTCCAGGGAAGCTGTGGGTTCATCAAAAATAATGATCTCAGGTTCCATTGCAAGAATATCTGCAATAGTCACCCGTTTTTTCTCTCCTCCGCTGAGATAATGAGGTGGCCTGTCCTTTAAGTCAGTGAGGCTCATGGACTCCATAGCCTCCAGCACCCGCCTTTTCACCTCCTCTTTGGAAAGCCTTAGATTCATAGGTCCAAAGGAGATTTCCTGAAACACAGTAGATGCAATAATCTGGCTGTCAGCTTCCTGAAATACAATTCCAACATTCTTTCTCAGTTCATTAAGATTTTTCCCCGTCATTTCCTTTCCATGATATAAAATCTTGCCCTCGTCCGGCTGAAGCACACCGTTAAGAGTGAGAAAACAGGTGGATTTTCCAGCACCATTGGAACCAAGAACTGCTAATTTATCCCCCTTATGTATTTGCAGGCTAATGCTATCCAAAGCCATCTTATCTGTATCATATGAATAAGAAATCTTATCTGTTTCTAATATAATATCCTTTATTATCATTATCACCTCATATTATGTCAACCAAATAACCAGTGCTATTAATAAGAAAAATCCAATAAAAGCAAGAATCTGTGTTCCATTCACAGGCTTTTCCTCTTCCAGAAACAGCAGCTGCCCTTCATAACCTCTTGCAATCAGAGCATCATAATAAGCCCCTGCCTTTTTCATGGAAACAACCAGCAGACTTGCACCAATAAGTCCAAAAGTACGGCAGGAGGTCTTAAATCCCTGATAACCAAGACGTGATCTGGCGGCAGTCTGCATACTTGCCTGGGTATCCATCAGCACAAAGATAAACCGGTAGATCATATTCATCAACTCTATAATTATTCCAGGAAGATGAAACCCTTTTAAAGCGAATACCACTTCCCCAGCCGGAGTGGAAAGAGCCAGAAAATACATAGAACTGACAGCACCCAAAGCCTTGAAATACAAGCGAAATCCATTAATAATTCCCTGATAAGTGCTGTAAATATATACTGGTCCCAGCCTTATCCAGAAATCGCCACTTACTCCCGTTGATATGCCAACAGCAATTGCCACTGTACTCATAATTAGAAATGCCATAGGAATCTTATAAAATCCTGCATATACTCTCACAGGAATCCTGCCAAGCAGAACCGTTGCAAGAGAAGCAGCAAGCAGAACTATGAGAGATATAATAATCCGGTCTGCGGCAATGACTGTACAGATCACTGCCATGGACAATATAATTTTGTAAGATGCATTCACATTTTTAAGACCTGAGGAACAGGCATAGGCATCAATGGTGTGAAGACCTTTTCTCCTATTCATAATTTATACCTCTCATAGTTATACCTCTTATCATTCCTTAAACAGCAGATGAAAATTAGTATTCCGCCTCAAAGACTCAGCCCCCTGTTCTATAAACTCCCAGGTTTCCTTATAATTTCCCCGAACTGCTGCTTCATCTTCCAGAAATTCTGCAAATTCATCAGCACGGCCTTCATACTCCTCTGCAAACTCATCGGACAGACGCCATTTCTCCTCAATAGAAAACTCCCGAAGTTCCCCATACAGAACATGCTCCAGATTGCAGGACATATAATAGATGCTGTACCTGATTCTTCCGATTTTACTGGTCTTAGAAAGTTTTTTCAGTATCTCAGCTTTCCCGCGATTTCTTTCTATTATATTACCAACGTGATTTGCTTCGATGTGATCTGTATAATAGAGTACCGGCCCCTTACTCTTGCGTTTTCTTACAAGACTTCCGTCTACAAAAGCGCCGTCTGTATCAATGAGATGAATAATCTCTAGTATATCGCTGTCTTTATATCGGTATTTACCCTTTAATTGTTTTACAAAGCCATTGATTTCTTTTACAATATTACCAGTAGTAATTCCATTTTTTGTAGTAATATCTCCACGCGCCACAAAAAAGCTGATCTCCTTTGCTCTAAAATATTCCTTGAGAATACTTCCCAGAGCCGCCTCATCGCTGGCTCCTTCTACAATGAAAACAATGACCTTCTTCTCTCTACCTGTCATGTTCCATTTCCCTTCCCGCTTTTCTGAATGCTCTGGCTATGCGTATGCTATCTGTCTCTGTATAGATGCTCTCCTTCTGGCCGCCAAGAGTAATACAGCGAAGATATACATCTCTCAAATTATTGGTTCCCCTGATATTCTGCATACGAATATATCGATTTGCCGGATTAGAGGTAGAGAATAAAATACTGTTGCTAGGGAGCATTTCCAAAGGTCTTAAATTATGAGAAGTGAAAATAATCTGCCCTTTTCCACCTTTTGAAAAGATATCCAGCAGTTCTCCTAACAGATATTCATATATTCCTGCATCCAGTTCATCTACAACAAGACAGATTCCTGGATTATTATAAGCCCTGATCAGCGCATTTAATATAGAAACAATTTTAATAATGCCTTCAGATTCGTAGCGAATAGGAATCTCCATATCTCCACGTTTAGAAACAAGATCCACCTTCCTCCCAAGACTTCCATTACCCTGCAGGGCAGTTCCATAGTCGTAGATTCCAAGAGTCAAATCCGGAATAATGGTAGTAAGCACAATGTTAATCTCTTCTACCACTTTAATCAACAACTCATAACGTTCTTCATGCAGTATGGTAGGTTCCCTTAAATTAATAACAAAGTCACCTCTTGCAGTAGTTTGGTCCTCTGCATCAGTAACTAAGAATTCCATAGGAAGAAGTACATCAGCGCTGATTACACCAGAATGAGAATTGCGGATGACAAAGAGATTCATAGATGCATAATGATTCAGACTTTTTATGATAAAACTATAATCTGAAAATGCATTCCCCATAGTATTTCCAAGAATCCGAAAACTTGTCTCACCAAAGATATAAGAACAATTATTAATTTCAGCAACCTTTTTCGCTGCTGCCAGAGTATCCTTTTTCTTCCTGTCTCCTGCAACCACTTCCTGAAAACGTGCCTTTGGTTTAAATACATAGGATTCATCTTCCCTCTTATATACAATAAAAGGCTGTTTTTTCATTTTTCTGCCTGCAGATATTCCGGAAGCTGAGATAGACTCTTCTATAATCTCAATACTATCGCTGCTCTTTTTCCCAAGCGTTACTGCATAAGTGACTTCAAACAGAGTATCCGTTCCTTTTTCTATAGTAAATTCCGCCTCAATCTCTGCCTGTGTTTTATGAACATCAATATAATGATAACATTCATTGGGAATTTTCTTCCCCATTAATATCAATTGGATCATATAAAAAGCATCTACTACCGCAGTTTTACCTGAGCCGTTCTGACCATAAATCCCCAGTATCTCTGCCTGGAAATCTCCTTTTTCACATGCCGGCATCTTTACCTGACCGTAGTTAGTGTTTTTTATATTTTTTAATGTAATTCCTTTAAATCTTACAATTGTTCCCTCCATATTTACCGCCTCCTGACTCAATCATACTCTTATCCTATGTGATTTACAATGTGGAAATTGATATTTAGTATTTTTTATGCGTTTTATGATTCACTGCAGTTGTATTATTAGGAGGATTTTCTGTTTTATGCAGAAAGCTGTATGCTTGCACCCAAAAATCATTTATGATATGATTTACAAAATGAATGTCGCAGATGAAATGAGGTGAGCAGATATGCAATTGGATAAATCCAGTTTTACTCTTCCCAATGTCAGAAGCAAAGAATTGGAAGAGCTGATTCGTAAATATTCTACTGTTGTAACATACCCTGCTAAAAAGGTGTTTTTAGAGCCCGGAATGGAGCCGCAGGGAGTTTATTATATTGCAGAAGGCCGTACCAGGCATTATATGATTGGACTAGATGGAACGGAGAAGATACTGTATACATTAACAGCAGGCTGGTTTTATGGAGAAACCCCTTGCTCCCTTCAGGAACCTACAGGTCTTTTTTCACAGGCTGAGGTAAAAACACAAATCTATATAATTCCTCTTAATATATATGAAAATCTTCTGGATACTAGCAAGATATTCCGGGATGCCATACTTGAAAATTACTCCAACAAAATGCTTATTATGAGACATGAGATTGAGAATCTTACTTTTAACTCCTGTAAAGACCGGTTGAAACGGCTGTTCTGCTCTGTAGCAGATACCGATCAGCTGGTTGAAGGAAACTGGTATAATCTGAAGGTTCATTACACACAATATGAACTCAGTACCATTGTAGGCGGAGCAAGAGTTACTATCAGCAAACTTATTAACGAGCTATGTGACGAGGGCTTTATCAGGCTTTTAAATAGAAACGCTCAGGTCAATGAGAATAAATATAGAGAATTTACCAAGAGGAATTATAGTTAGACTTTTCGTGCTGTTTGTGTTGTTAATCGATCAATATTCTTTCTTAACTATATATATTGCAAAAATACCCTTATTGTTTAAAATATGGGTATTTTTTATTTAATTTTTTCTAAATTAATGTAACATAATATACAATGTATGGAATCTTCCAATGTAACCTATCAAGCTGATTTTTTATAGTAAATGTGCAAAAATATGGTTATTCGGCAATAAATATATACAAAATATTTAATAGTTTAAGAAAGCGAGGTATTTTAGTTGTGATTAATTTACAAGGATCATGGGTTGCAATGCCCACACCATTTACAGAGGACAACAAAATTGATTTTAAAGGCTTCGAAACACTGATCAATCGTCAGATTCAATATGGGACCTCACAATTGTTTATTCTGGGCTCTGCAGGAGAAGTAACTCTGCTAACATTAGAAGAAAAAGAAGCAATTGTAAAAGAGGTAATCAAGATTACAAAGGGAAGGATTCCTGTATTCTTCAGCGCTTCCGCCATGACAACAGAAGCAAGCGTTTCCTTTGCACAATACTGTGAAAAACAGGGCGCTGACGGAGTTATTTTTACAGTTCCTCCTTACGTATTAATCAATCAATCCGCAGCTTATATGCATTTAGATACCTGTATGAGTGCAGTAAGTATTCCATGCGGTATCTATAATAACCCTTCTCGTCTGGGTGTTCAAGTAATGCCTGAAACAGTTAAGAAGCTGTCTGATACTCACAAGCATTTTGTAGTAGATAAAGAAGCTATGCCAAGTGTAGAACAGTTGGTGCAGGTGCAGAGACTCTGTGAAGGTAAAGTAAAGATTATGTGCTGCGATTACCCCAAATATTCCATCGTTCTTCCAACTCTTGCCGTAGGCGGAACAGGAACAGCTAACATTGGAGGCAATATCATTCCTGAGGAAGCAGCTCTTTATTCCCGTCCATGGACAGATATAAAGATCATGGAAGAAGGAAGGGATAGTTACTTCAAATGGTTTCCTCTGCTGCAGCAATTATATACGTTCTCAAACCCTGTTGTTATTAAAGCAGCCTTAAGAATTTTGGGACTTCCGGGAGGTCATTTAAGAAAACCATATCAGGAATATGGCGGTCAAAAGTTTGCTGATCTGGAAAAAATGATGGGCGAAATGGGAGTTATTGATAAATATGGGATTTAAAAATTATTAAGATTGTTATTTTCAGACTAACTGCACATTAGGCAGGGGGAGGAGCAAACATGGCAGAAAAATTAATCATTATTGGGGGAACAGCAGCAGGGTTAAGTGCCGCTTCCAAAGCAAAGCGTATTAATCCCAATCTGGACATTGAGGTATTTGAAAAATCAGGCTATATTAGTTACGGAGCCTGTGGTCTGCCTTACTTTGTAGGGGGCATCATCGAAGATGCCGAGGATTTAGTTGCAATGAATGCAGAAACCATGAAGAATAAACGGGGTATTCCCACATGGATTCATCATGAAGTCACTGATATTGACCGTGAGAATAAAAAAGTCACTGTTAAAAATCTAAATACCGGTGAAACAAGGAATTGCCCGTATGATAAGCTGGTGATTGCAACAGGAGCAGTTCCTTCTATTCCTTCCATTCCAGGTATTAAATCCAGGGGAATCTATTATCTCCGAACAGTTGAAGATGGAATCCGGCTTAAAAATGCAGTTCATCATAAAGCAAAAAAAGCAGGAATTATCGGAGGAGGTTTTATTGGGCTGGAGCTGGCAGAGGAGCTGACTCTGGCAGGGCTCTCTGTAACCTTGTTTGAGCAAATGCCAAGACTTCTCCCCTTCCTTGACCCCGCATTTTCACAAAAGGTACTTGACACACTGGTGAATCATGGGGTAACTGTACATCTTAATAAAGGAATAGCTGAGATTCTTACAGAACAAGGACAGGCTAAGTGGATCAGAACAGAGGCAGGAGACACCGTTGCTACAAATATTGTTGTTGTATCCACAGGTGTCAAGCCAGCCACTTCACTTGCTAAAAAGGCAGGGTTAAAGCTAGGGATTAAAGATACAATTGCAGTTGACAGTGATATGAGCACCTCAGACCCCTATATCTGGGCATGTGGTGACTGCGTACAGGCAAAACATTTAATTACAGGAAAAGCCGCCTATGTTCCCCTTGGCACCACTGCTAATAAGCAGGGACGAGTGGCTGGAGCAAATGCAGCCGGTGGTACAGATCATTTTAAGGGTATTTTAGGATCTATGGTTACAAAGGTATTTGACCTGTATATTGCAGCTACAGGGCTTTCTCTGGAGCAGGCAAAGGAAGCCGGCTTTGATGCAGTTTCCTCAGTCATTACTAAAATGGACAGAGCATCATACTATCCGGGTGGTGA
This sequence comes from Hungatella sp. UBA5385, assembly GCA_002409995.1. GTDB lineage: Bacteria > Bacillota > Clostridia > Lachnospirales > Lachnospiraceae > UBA5385. The sequence goes on from DHOR01000031.1 coordinate 54,531, forward strand.
GGATAATCATATCTGCCTGATTCTCGATAGAAAAACCGGTCATCTTCTGGGTGCACAGGGAATAGGAAGCGAAAGTATTGCAGGCAGAATCAACGTATTTGCTGTGGCTATAACCTGCAATATGACAGTAGAGCAGATCAACCAATTGGATCTTGTCTATGCACCGCCTGTAGCTCCGGTCTATGATCCGATTCTAATTGCAGCCAGCCAGGCTATGAAAAAAGTGGAAAAGGATGTGTATGCATAATGAATTCTTATCAGAACCAAATCTATGAGGTTACAGTAGAAGGCGGCGAAGATATCAGAGAAGTGATTACAAACTATATTTTGGAAAACAAATGGGAACAGGTTTACATAACAGGAGCTGTAGGTTCAGTCATTGATATGATTTTTACGACTCCGGTCCGTAATGAGCTTCCCCTTAAGACCGAATCCGTACCTGTAGAAGGGGCGGCAGAGGTAGTTGGGTTTATGGGAGAAGTCATGAAAAGAGAAATGATGGATACTGCCCTGGAAGCTATTTATCCTGATAAAAATAATCCTTTATTCGTACATATTCATACAAGCTGTGCCTACAAAGGAGGGATCGTAAGAGGAGGCGGACTTGCGGGGGGAAAAGCATTCCGGTCAGTCCGGGTATTTATGACACCGATTTAAGTAAGATACAAAAAACTTATAAAACAATACAAAAGCGAGGAGGAATTTCGATATGAAAAAGAAACATCTGGTACTGTTTATGGCAGCAATAGCAGCAATTTCTTTGATTGCCTGCGGCGAGGCATCAAATAGTAATAAATCAGATTCAGGAAGCGGCGGCAAGCCATCTTCTCCATTCCGTTATTCTCTGGGAACAAGTTCATCAGGTGGTAACTTCTATCTGGTAGGGGGCGGTATCGCCACTGTTTTAAATAATGCATTGCCTGAATATTTTACAATCACCTCAGAAGAGACCGGTGGTTCTACTGCTAACCTGACCATGATTCAAAGCGGAGAGATGGAACTGGGCATCGCAATGACTTCTTCTCTGGCAGAAGCAAAGGAGGGTACGGCTGAGTGGACAGGCGGACCTATGGATAAAGTGAGAGGAATGATAGCGCTTTATCCTTCCTATATGACCATGTATTCACTATCTTCTTCAGGAATTAATAACATTACTGATTTTAATGGTAAAATTATAGGTCTGGGTTCCAAGGGTGCAGCTATGGACAGTGTACTCAGAGGTGCTTACGAGATAATGGGCATCAAACCCTCTTCCATCTACAATGACGGACATGGAGCTACTGCCTCTGCAGTATCAGACGGACAGGTAGATGCTGCGGTTTTATTTGCATACCCGCCATTTGCAGCGATTTCTGAGCTGGAGGCAACTAATAATCTTAATTTTATCGGACTGACTGAAGATCAGCAGAAGCAGTTGACTGATATGTATCCTTTCTATACTGCCTCTACCATGCCTGCTGGCTCCTATAAAGGCTTAAAAGATGATCTTCCCACTGTGTCAGAATGGAATATGCTGGTATGCAGCAGTGATGTTCCGGAAGAATACATATATCTTATAACAAAAACTTTACTGGAGAATAATCCACAGCTTATAGAGATTCACAAAAGCCTTGAATACTCCACTGCTGAGAATATTTTAAACTACAATATTCCGCTTCATACAGGCACTATCAAGTATCTGGAAGAAGCAGGGATAACAGTTCCTGATGAGCTGAAACCTTCTGAATATCAGAAGTAACATAATATACCGCCGGAGAAAGGAGAATATTCATGGAAAATAAATTGTCTTATCAGAAGGTAATAACTGCTGTCTGTGTACTGGTATCCGTTTTCGCAGTGATCATCCATGTAGGAAATTATACAGTCTTCACAATGCCCAGTATTTTATTTTATGCCTGGCATTTGTTGATTGGATTAATTCTTATATTTTTATACCATCCCTTAGGAAAGGGAAAGGAAAAGGAAATGAGTCCGGCAATGACCGCCGTCTGCAAAGCTGCAGACTGGATATTAATTGCAATGACTCTCGTTGTAAGCGGTTATGTTATCTTTAATTTTGACACATACACAACCACAATGCAGAACAATATGATGACAACAGAATTATTTGTTTTAGGAATCATCATTACCCTGATTGTTTTAGAAGCAGGGCGCAGGATGCTTGGTAATGTACTTCCCATTATTGCTATCATTGCTATTATTTATGCGATGATAGGCAACAGGATTCCCGGTCTGTTTGGCCACAGAGGGTACAGTCTTCAGAGAATTGTGCTGGCTATTTTCAGTGACCGTGGTGTGTATGGCACTCCTATCGGAACCTCTGCAACCAATGTTTATCTATTCCTCCTGTTTGCTGCTTATCTGGCTGTGTCCGGTGCAGACCTTATCTTCCAGAATATTGCAATTGCTGCTGCAGGTAAAAAACGGGGGGGTCCTGCAAAAATGGCTGTTATTGCAAGTGCATTCTTTGGAACCATTTCAGGCAGCTGTGTAGCCAATGTTGTAAGTACAGGTGCATTTACCATTCCTTTGATGAAACGCAACAAATACTCCAAAACCTTTGCCGGTGCAGTTGAGGCAGTAGCTTCAACCGGTGGCCAGATCATGCCTCCCATTATGGGCGCCGCCGCCTTTGTACTGTCTGATGTAGCTGGAATTCCCTATGCACAGGTTTGTATTGCCGCTGTTCTCCCTGCTGTTATGTACTATGTCTGTCTGTTTAAAATGGTGGATTTAGAAGCAGTAAAACACAATCTGGAAGGGCTGAGAGATGATGAAATCCCGGATTTAAAAGAGTCCTTATCCAAAGGTCTTAAATTATTTATTCCTGTTGCCGTGCTTTTATTTATGATGCTGGCCCTTAATGCAACTCCTATGAAATCAGCCATCTGGGCAACAGCAGCCATACTGATTATGGGATTTATAGACAGAAAAGATCCAATGACCTTAAAAGGTATTATTGACGGTGCAGTTGAGGCTGCAAAATCCTTATGTTCCGTTGTTGCAGCCTGTTCTACAGCTGGAATTGTAGTTGCCATTTTCTCCTTAACCGGACTTGGGCTTAAGTTCTCAAATTTTATTGTGCAGATGGGAAGCAACTCTTTAATTCCAAGCCTTGTGCTGGCTATGCTGGTATGTGCGATCCTGGGTATGGGACTTCCTACTACTGCTGCATACATCGTATGTGCCACAGCCATTGCTCCTGCGCTGACAAAGCTTGGTGTTGAACCATTAGCTGCCCATTTATTCTTAATGTACTTTGCATCAATCTCTGCAATTACACCTCCTGTGGCAGTGGCTTCTTATGCAGCTGCAGGCATTGCCCAGGAAAACCCGATGAAGGTTGGTATGGCAGCAGTAAAGCTGGGAATCACAGGATTTATTCTTCCATTTGCATTTGCGCTGAATACTGATTATATAACATTTGCATGGAATCTCCAGACTCTGATGACCTGGATATCCGGTATGGTAGTATGTTATTCTCTGGCAGTGGCAATTCAGGGTTATGTAGAAAGCAAAATTACTGTCTTAGAACGTCTGGGGTATCTGGTTGTTATTGTACTTGCCATTACACCCTATTTCCTTAATTCCATGCTTGGATTTATCCTTTTTGGAGCATTATACGGATTCCGGAAATGGCAGGCAAAAAATCAGCTTCAGATTGCTTAATATTATAAATAAGAGTCTGCATT
>DHOR01000031.1:58430-67912 GCA_002409995.1 Hungatella sp. UBA5385
AGCGCGGTTGATTTATCAACCATATTACCTTAGCGCGGAGTGCGCATCCATAGCGAAGCGTTTTTTAATTGATAGGAGCACTTTCCTATCAATTTAAAAAAGATGTTGCGTATTTTGTAACATCTTTTTTTATTCTTTACATCACCAAAAATACTTTGTATTTGTTCATTATGTCAATTATTTTATACTTTCATGAATTATTTTATGCATTATCTCTAATATGAATTGACATTGATACACTCTAATGTTATATTTAATGTACTAAAATAAATACAATGTTATAAAAAGACAACTTCAGAAGATATTGCACAGACCTTCACATGTGAAGGGACTGGGCTATCGATATTCCCCTTCTAAACAGGATTTATATGATAAGTTAAGGCTTAACACGTAGAAAACCGATGTACCCTCTATTACCTGTGATTCACCACATAAGTTTCTCTACAGAGCGAATCCTGTTTGGTCAGATTTTATCTGGGAAAACCAGACACTAGCCACAGAAAGGAGGCAGTGATAATACTAAAGATAAGATTCAGGAAATGTAGTAAAATACAAAAGATTTTATGTTTTACGGGAGGTAGTTTATTATGAAGCAATATACAAAGCAATATATTGATGGGCAGTGGAGAGAAGGTACAGGGAATCGTGTGATGGAGAATTACGACCCCTATACAGGAAAACTGCTCTATTCCTACAAAGCAGCCGGATTACAGGATGTTGACGATGCTTATGAGGCAGCAGCCAGAACCCAGAAGGAATGGGCTGCTACGATGCCTGCTGAAAAAAGCGAGATGATGTATAAATTAGCAGATGTTTTAAAAGCTCATAAAGATGATGTTTACGATGTGCTTACAACAGAATGCGGCTCTGTGCAGATGAAAGCAGGAGTAGAATTCTATGGCACAATCGATCATATTCGTATGGCAGCTAACTTTCCAAATATGATGGAAGGCAGTATCGTTACTTCCAACATGCCTGATAAGACAAACTACATATTTAAAAAGGCAAAAGGCGTTATCGGTGTTATTGCACCATGGAACTTTCCATTCTTACTTGCCATGCGTTCTGTTGCTCCTGCAATTGCAACAGGCAACGCAGTTGTGCTGAAACCATCAGCAGAAACACCGGCTTCCGGATTCCTAATTGCAGAGTTATTTGAAGAAGCAGGATTCCCTAAGGGACTTCTTAATGTGATCTGTGGACCAAGCAGCGAGATTGGTGATGCATTTGTTCAGCACCCCATACCTGCCCATATATCATTTACAGGTTCCACAGCAGTCGGACGACGCATCGGCAAGATTGCAGGCGAGCATCTAAAAGATGTTTCCCTTGAATTAGGCGGCAATAACATGATGGCTATTTTACCCGATGCAGATTTAGTTCAGGCTGCAAAGGCAGCTTCATTTGGCGCTTATTGTCATCAGGGACAGGTTTGTATGGCTCTTAACAGAGTCATTGTTCACAAAGATGTTTATGATGAATTTATTCCAATTCTTGTGAATGAAGTTAAGAAACTTAAAACAGGTGACCCAAGAGATTCTGAAGTTTTCATTGGACCATTAACCAATAAAACACAGGTGCTCAATGTTGAAAAGGCCATTGAAGATACCATAAAAGCCGGCGCGGTTGTTGCGCTGGAGGGACATACAGAAGGTCTTTTAGTATATCCATGGGTACTTACCGATGTTACCAACGATATGCCGGCAGCCAAGAACGAAACCTTTGGTCCTGTATGCTGCGTGATTAAGGCAGACAGCGAGGAAGAGATGATCCGCCTTGCCAATGATACCAACTACGGATTAAGCTCCTGTGTATTTACAAAAGATCTGTATCACGGAATTCAGTTCGGCAGGCAGATTGAAACAGGAATGTTCTTCATCAATGACCAGTCTATCGGTGAAGAAGCCCATATTGTATTCGGCGGTGACAAGGATTCCGGAGTAGGACGTTTCAATGGTCAATATATTGTTGATAAATTCACAACGACTCAGCGTATCGGAGTTCAGGAAAAAGATCGTATCTTTTTTTAATATAAGATCTGATTATAGCTGAGAAGGTGCTGCAAAATTCATGAATTTTGCAGCACCTTCTTTTATGTTGTGAAAACCTGTTCTTTTTCTATTTTAACTGTGTTTCCAAATCTGGATGCATTTAAAATAGCATCAATCAGCACTATACTCATAAGAGAATCTTTGATGTGAATGTAATCATCCCTTCCCTCTTCCAGAGCCTGATAAAACTCCCGAATCAATGTGCCATGACTGGCTCCATAATAAAACTTTGATCCTGCCAGCTTTTTATCCTCTGTCAGAAGCTCTCTCCTTCCATGATCAGCAAGCCGGAACAGACTGCCATCCTGAATCAGAAATTCGCCTTTTTCCAAAGCAACACGAATGGATACAGAGTGATCTGCATAATTGGCATTAGAAGCAAAAAACAGTCCATTTGCCCCATTTTCATAGGTCAGCCCTGCTGCCACCGTATCCTCCACTTCTATGGAATAATCAAGAAGCTGTCCAGCCATAGCCCGCAGCTGCGTAATCTCTCCCCCAAAATAATACATCAGGTCCAGAGTATGCACAGACTGATTCAGCATCACTCCGCTTCCTGCAGTATCCCATCTTCCTCTCCAGGGTTTTGCCTCATAATACTCCTTTGTCCTCTTCCATGGCACAAAACCCTGTACGCCTGTAACTTTCCCATAACTGCCTTCCTCAATGATGTTTTTTAACATAACAGTGCTGGCATTTTTTCTGTTCTGCAGGCAGATTCCAAGATAAAGCTCCGGGTGCTCCTGTTCCAGCCTGACAAAATCAATGGCTTCTTTCTTACTGACTGCCATAGGCTTTTCACAAAACACATGAATTCCTGCAGCAGCCGCATCACAGGATACAGGATAATGAAGGTAATGAGGCAGGCAGAGATGTACACAATCCGGTTTTTCCTGTTGAAACATCTGATGATAGTCGGTATAAAAAGGTATTTCATCGCCATATAATGAGGACTTTTCCTTATCTATATCGCACACTGCACAGAGCTCAACACAATCTGTTTCTCTTAATGCATTTATATGGGTTGCCGAAATATCTCCAAGCCCTATCACTGCTGCTCGTTTCATAAAGTCCTCCTTTTGCTCGCTATGACTTCTTATAGAGATTCCACAATACCTCTGATATAAGAGATATCATGTTTCATCTTTTCCGCAGAGCTTTCTGCTGATGAAAAATCTTCAAATGTTATGTAACCATCATAGCCTACCGCCTTAAGAGCCTGAAAACACCGTTCAAAATCTGCATATCCATCTGTAAATGGCGCCCATTCAGGAGCGTACTTCAGCTTTCCGTCCACTTCACTCTTTGACCATCTGGCATTTTTCACATGGACCAAATCCAGATAAGGTCCCAGAATCTCAAAAGCCATTTTATATTCTTCATAACCTTCATAAATAACATTACCTGTGTCATATATAACCCCAATATATTCAGGATCAAAATGAGAGACAAGATGGCGGGCTGCGCTGGCAGTAGGAGTTATATTGCCCATATGAATCTCAAGATCAGCCTTTACTCCATGCTTCTTAGCAAGGTCCTCTACAATTGAAAATCCTTTGATGGCCTCTGCCAGAAGGTCCTGATACTTTCGATTCTGATCATACTTCAGGGTGTTGACGCGAATTCGGCTGCAGCCCATGATCTTAGCAGCTCTCATACAGCGTTCAATAAGCTGAGGACTGTCTGAACAATTGAGATAAGTAGCCAGAGCATTGACCTCAAGACCGTATTTTAGAGTTAAAGCCTTTATTTCCTCCGCTTTTTCTTCCACAGTTTCAATATCAATGGTGCAGTAATTGTTTCTCCAATAGGATGGCTCTTCCTTTAGAATCTCAGGATCAGCAGGCAGAGCAGTCACTCTCCAGTCCACCCCATGGTATCCGTATTCTCTCATTTTTTCCAGTGCCTGTTCCGGAGTCATATCCGGTACACTAACCGTAAACAATGAATATTTCATTTTTTCCTCCTTCATAATCCTATTTCTTAATTTTTATTAATAATAACACAATTTCGCTTTCCCTATATTGGCTTTTATGCTATATTTATGTCATATTGTGCTATAACTTATTGAAAGACATTTTGATATGTTTTTAATTACAACGCAAAGGAGGTTTATAGTGAATGAAATTACCATACAGACCATAGATCAGCTGCTTATTTCTCATCGCAGCACCTGCAAACAGGCAGACAGAACATTACACATACACAGCAATGCCTATGAGCTTATGTTGTTTAAAAGTGGAAATGTTGACTATTTTATCAATGATGCTGCCTACCATTTAAAGCCAGGGGATGTAACCTTTATCTGCCCCAATGATATTCATGGTTTTTTTGTAAAAGACGAAACACCTTATGAAAGGATTCCCATTCATATAGAAGAAACATTTGCAGCCAGTCTCTGCACTTCCAAAACCAATCTTTTCGCCTGTTTTCATAAGCTCTCCAAAGATGGACTTTACCATCTGAATCAGGAACAAATGGAGCAGTATGAAACCTTAACCAATATAATATGCAGCTGCTTTAGTGAAAACTGCTTCGGAAATGACATCAAAGTGAAAGCCTGCCTTTCTCTGATTCTACTGCTGGTCAATTCGGCACTTCCCCCTGATCAGATTTCCACCAGCGATATTTCACCCAAGATAATCCGTGATGCCATTCGATATATTAATGATAATCTAACCTCTGATATTACGATTCAAGTCATTGCTGATTCCTTAAATATCAGTCGTTCCAGATTAAGCCATCTATTCAAGGATTTCACAGGAACCTCTCTGTGGAACTATATTATTGCGCGGAGAATCCAACATGCCAGAACCCTTCTTCGCCAGGGAGCTTCCATTACCACTGCATGTTATGACTGCGGTTTTAAGGATTATGCTCATTTTGTAAAGGTGTTCAGCAGAATCAATGGCATTTCACCGGGCAAATACATTAAGATTATGAAGCCTTTACAGCACAGCCCGGAAAACTATGATCTAAAGCTTTGATAATTTATTATTCAGGAGGATATACCCACTATGTACCAGGCATTACTTGTTATTATCTACATTGCTTTCATCAGTCTGGGGCTGCCGGATGCACTTCTTGGCTCCGCCTGGCCTACCATGTATGGAGAGCTGAATGTGCCCATTTCCTATTCCGGCATTGTCAGCATGATTATTGCAGGGGGAACCATTTTCTCAAGTCTTTTCAGTGATAGACTGATACGAAAGTTTGGAACAGGAGTGGTCACTGTTGTCAGCGTGGCTATGACAGCTGCAGCACTTTTAGGTTTTTCTATTTCCCACTCTTTCTATATGCTTTGCCTATGGGCAATCCCATATGGCCTGGGTGCCGGAAGCGTAGATGCTGCTCTTAATAACTTTGTGGCACTTCATTACAAATCCCGCCATATGAGTTGGCTCCATTCCTTCTGGGGTGTAGGCGCAACTGCAGGTCCTTATATTATGGGACTCTGCCTGACAGCAGGCAGACGGTGGAATTCAGGCTATTTAGTGATCTGCGTGATTCAGACTGTACTTGTGTTGTTTTTAATCCTCTCTCTGCCTCTATGGAGAAAGCAGAAGGAAACAGAAACCCTTGGAGCAAAAGCCCAGACTCAAAAAGTGCTGAAAATGACAGAGATTATCAAACGCCCCGGAGCAAGACCTATTCTCATCGCCTTCTTCTGCTACTGTGCTCTGGAAAGCACAGCCGGACTGTGGGCAAGCAGCTATATGGTTTTGTACAAAGGTATTTCAGCGGAAACTGCTGCCAAATGGGCAGCGCTATTCTATCTGGGCATTACCATAGGACGTTTCCTGTGCGGCTTTGTATCAGACAGACTGGGAGATCAGATAATGATAAGGCTGGGACAGGTACTGGCATTCCTGGGAGCCTTGCTCCTTGTTCTTCCATTTGGCAATACCATGACTATGGCAGGGCTGGTTCTTATAGGAACTGGTTGTGCACCCATATATCCAAGTCTTCTTCATGAAACACCGGTTAACTTTGGGGCAGAGTTGTCCCAGTCTATGATTGGAGCACAGATGGCATGTGCCTATGTAGGAAGCACCTTAATGCCCCCGCTCTTTGGCTTTATCTCAGAGCGGATCACTATGGGAATCTATCCTTTCTATCTGCTGCTTCTGGCTGTCCTCATGTTTGTAATGACAGAACGGGTACATCAGATACTTGGTAAAAAATCTCATGTACTTCATTTACAGAATTAAATAAATAAGAGTCTGCAAAGCAGACTCTCGCGCCGGAGCGCGGTTGATTTATCAACCATACTACCTTAGCGCGGAGTGCGCATCCACAGCGGAGCGTTTTTTGTTTGATAGGAGCACTTTCCTATCAAATAAAAAAAGGTCCGGCAAATAACTGCCGGACCTTAACTGTTTCTTTAATCGTTTTCTTGTACTTGTGCCTCTGTAAGAGTAAATACCTGTCTCTTACGTGCCATTTCATCATTAGCAAGATATTCGTCATAGGTAGTGATCTTATCAATCAGCTGACCATTGACAATCTCCATAATACGGTTTGCAGTTGTTTCCACAATTTGGTGGTCACGGGAGGAGAAAATCAGCACACCTGGGAATTTTACAAGGCCGTTGTTAAGGGCAGTGATAGATTCCATATCCAAATGGTCTGTAGGCTCATCAAGCATAAGTACGTTAGAACCGGAGATCATCATCTTGGATAACATACAGCGAACCTTCTCGCCTCCTGATAATACCTTAACCTTCTTTACTCCGTCCTCACCTGCGAATAACATACGTCCTAAGAATCCGCGGACATAGGTTACTTCCTTCTCAGGAGAATATTGGGTCAACCAGTCTACAATGGTGTCATCATTATCAAACTCAGCGCTGTTATCCTTAGGGAAATAGCTCTGTGAAGTAGTAAGCCCCCATTTGTAATCACCCTCATCAGGTTCCATCTCACCTGCAAGGATTTTAAAAAGAACGGTTTTTGCCAGCTCATTAGGGCCAACCAGAGCAACCTTATCTTCTCTTGTCAGTGTAAAGGAGATATTATCTAATATCTTTACACCATCAATAGTCTTGGAAAGACCGTTGACTGTCAGCACTTCATTACCAATCTCACGTGCTGGACGGAAATCAATATATGGATACTTACGGCTTGATGGCTTAATATCATCCAGTTCGATTTTCTCAAGAGCACGTTTTCTGGAGGTTGCCTGCTTGGATTTGGAAGCATTGGCGGAGAAACGCTGGATAAATTCCTGCAGCTCCTTAATCTTCTCTTCCTTTTTCCTGTTAGCTTCCTTCATCTGTTTTACTAACAGCTGGCTGGACTCATACCAGAAATCATAGTTTCCTGCATACAGCTGAATCTTGCTGTAGTCAATATCAGCAATCTGTGTGCAGACTTTATTTAAGAAATAACGGTCATGGGATACCACAATCACTGTATTCTCAAAGTTAATGAGGAACTCCTCAAGCCATGCAATTGCATCTAAATCCAAGTGGTTGGTTGGCTCATCAAGAAGCAGAATATCAGGGTTGCCAAACAGAGCCTGTGCAAGAAGCACCTTTACCTTCTCCGCACCCATTAAGTCCTTCATAGTTTTATAATGAAGGTCTGTCTCTATACCAAGTCCGTTTAATAAGTTGGCTGCATCAGATTCTGCCTCCCAGCCATTCATTGCTGCAAACTCGCCTTCCAAGTTAGCTGCCTTAATACCATCTTCATCGGTAAAATCCTCTTTCATGTAAATGGCATCTTTTTCTTTCATAATCTCATACAGTCTGGCATTCCCCATAATAACTGTATCAAGAACCTGATATTCATCATACTGGAAATGGTCCTGCTTTAAGAAAGAAAGTCTCTCTCCCGGTGTAATTACAATATCACCGGTTGTAGGCTCCAATTCACCTGATAAAATTTTTAAAAAGGTAGATTTACCTGCACCATTGGCACCGATCATACCATAGCAGTTACCTTCTGTAAATTTAATATTAACATCTTCAAACAATGCCTTTTTCCCCAGACGCAGGGTTACGTTATGTGCACTGATCATTTTCATTAATCCTTTCTGAAATACGTTTATCCTCTTAGCTAATAACAAAGAAAACAGGGGTCACTCGGCCCCTTCCTTTGTCATCTCTATTATTGTACATGAAAATCCCGAATTTGCAAGCCCTTTATCCACAAAGAATCCGCAAATACGGGACTTTTTCCCCATTTTACTCCACAGCTTCCACCTTCAGTGGAAAATTGGATTCACTTCCTGCATCATAGTTCACTGTTACATAGGTAATTTTGACTTTAACACCGCTTCCATTGCTGTCATCCTTTGCCTGACCCAGTACACCGGAATCCAGTCCTTCACAGTTATCCTTTACAAAGCCCATATCTCTTCCGGCCTCTGTGCGTATGGTAAAACTGCTCATAGCCTGATCCTCTACAGTTCCGGATATCTGCTTCACTTCCATGTTATCCTGAGCATCCAGTACCAGTACAATCTTAGCATTGGAGATATCAGTACCGGATATCTCGCCCTTATAAATCACGGAAACATCTGCTCCAAGATCCAAAGCGTAAGAGGTTTCCACAACAACTCCATCTAAGTCCAAAGTAATCTCATTATCGCCATTCTTAACAGTTACATCCTTAAGAGTATCAGAAACCTCTGTTACCTTAGCCATCAGAATCTTAAACTCCGCTGTATTGCCCGGTGCCTCCTGACTGGCAAGCGCCGTGCTCTCTCCAGGACCTGGTTCCTCCACTGCTGATGTCTCCACAGACTCAGGCACTGTCATCTTATCGTTATCGGCAGGCTTAGAGCAGGCAGTAAAACCCAGTGCTGCGCAGATTGCTGCTATTACAATCCAGGTTCTCTTCATAAGCGTTCTCATTCCTTTCTCTTATCCTTTTAACTGTTTATCTAGTATAACATCTGAATGTGAAAAATGCATTTCTTTTTTCTTAATTTTTATTTTACAGCATTTCTCCATATCTTCCAAGAAAGCTTTGAGTTCTCTCATGATTGGAATTAAATACCTCTTCCGGTGTTCCTTCCTCCACAATTACACCATCAGCCATGAATATGACTCTGTCCGATATATCCCTGGCAAATGCCATCTCATGAGTGACGATTACCATGGTAATCTGAAGGCTTGCCAAAGACTTAATCACCTTTAACACCTCACCTGTCAGCTCCGGATCAAGTGCCGAGGTAGGTTCATCAAAAAACAGGATTTTAGGATTTAATGCAAGCGCTCTTGCAATTGCCACACGCTGACACTGTCCTCCTGACAGCTGATAAGGGTAGGCAGCCGCCTTATCCTCCAGCCCCATCTTCCGAAGCAGCTCTTCCGCCTCTGTATACACATCACTCTTATTCCGTTTCTGAACACTAATAGGTGCATCTGTAATATTTCTCATCACTGACATATGAGGAAACAGGTTGAAATTCTGAAAAAC
>DHOR01000031.1:68110-69123 GCA_002409995.1 Hungatella sp. UBA5385
AAACAGGTTGAAATTCTGAAAAACAAGTCCATAGTTTTTCTGTATTTCCTTTAGCTCCTCTTTTTTAGCATAAACTGCATTTCCGTCGTTTCCATTCCACGCAGCCTTTTTTCCAAGGTAGATAAGCTCCCCGCTGTCCATTTCCTCCAGCATCGTTGCACACCGGAGAAGTGTGGATTTTCCTGAGCCTGAGGGACCGATAATGGAGACAATCTCCCCCTCCCTCACTGCCAGAGAAATATCACGAAGCACGCCCTGGCCGTCAAATGATTTCTTAACATGATTCATTTCCAGTAAGTTCATGACATCCTCCTTCTATTGATAATAATTCAATCGTTTCTCTATATATTCCATTACAAATGCCACAATCAGGTTAAAGAAATAGTAAAACAGCCCTGCTGCCACAAAGGGAACCATACTGATCTGCGAAGAGGCAAGGGCTTTTGCCACTGTAAACATTTCCATAACGCTGATGGTAAAAGCCAGAGAAGTATCCTTCACCAAAGTGATCACCTCATTGGTCACAGACGGAAGAATCCGTTTCACTACCTGGGGAAAGATAATCCTGAAAAATGTCTGCCCTTTGCCATATCCCAAAAGCTTAGCCGCCTCATACTGCCCTGCCGGCATAGACTGAATGCCGCTTCTGTAAATCTCAGCAAAATAAGCGCCATAGTTAATGATAAATGCAATAAATGCCGCCCATAACCGGTAACTATTCCCCACCTTTATTCCAAACAGATAATAAGGCCCGAAATAAACCACCATCAACTGCAGCATCAGTGGAGTTCCTCTCATGACCGATATGTAGAATTTAACAATTGCCCGTATGACTGGGTTTTTCGACATCCTGCCAAAAGATACAAAAAGACCTAAAGGCAGAGAAAACAATAGGGTCACAAAAAATATCTGAATGCTGACCCACATCCCGCCTCCTAATTCTGTCAGAATTTTTCCAATAGTCATGAATGTTCCTCCTTTTAAAAACGGGGTTCGACCCTTTGATACAAAGG
>DHOR01000008.1 GCA_002409995.1 Hungatella sp. UBA5385
AGAATTTAAAATTTCATTTCAGGTTTTTGTGATACCAAAATATAGTTGTAGTTATTATGTCATGAAATATGGTAAAATGATATCAACGAAAGGTAAATACACCTATCTCTGTAAGCAGAGGAAGGTTCTAGGGGGATGACATGGAGGAGAATATGAATCAATATTACATTGTGAATTTTATAATGAATAGAAATAATCATTTTTGTCTTTGGTATACAGACGAACTTGATGGCTTTGAAGTTGAAGATAATAAATTAATTTGGTTTAAGCAAGAGAATAATATGAAATTATTTTGTTATGATAAAAATATTACTTTTAGTGATGGGGTCATTTCTTTTGATATAGATCAATTAAGTGATATGATAAAGTTCAAGCCTGAAGAGTTTGACTGTAATCTTATACTTGATATGTGGAATATATTCTCAGATGTATCAAAATCCGTGAATCTTCCTTTCAAAGGGGATAATGATATGGTATTGGATATTTATAGTAAAATTTTTTATGGTAATAACTTACCTGCGATTAATACCAGTGGTAAGAAGTACATACCTATATGGAACGAAGAGGAACTGGAGATAATATATGAGGTCCTTTATCAGGGAATCTGTATTTTGGAATCAGCTTTAGTATAAAACAAAAGAATATTATAGTATGGTTGAATGAGAAAGAAAATGAAAGAATCCAAAAAGAAGAACAATAATACATTTTTAAATATATTACCAATTTTCCTATTGTTTCTTGTACTTATATATGTTCACTATAGTCTGAAAATATTAGAAAGACCTACTAGAGAAGAAAAAGATTATATGAGAGCCCGGCATTATCGCACCGAAGCAAAGAAACATCTGGAAGAAAAGTATGGAGAGGAGTTTTTTGTAGGGGACAAAAGCTCTTGGACTGGAAGCAATGGGCCTCTCCCATTTTCTTATGTAGAGGGGAAAACTTATTATAGAGCTTATGCTTTATCTGATGAGGATTTTGTTTTTCGAGTTTATATTACAGAAAAAGAGAATTCTGATGAAATTGAGTTAATAGAGGATAATTACTGCTGGAAATTTATCAGAGATGATTTAAGGAAGTTGATAACACCTTATTTAGATGAATTATTTGGTGATGATTATAAGCTTTTTGTATACGAACTATCAAGTTCGGAAACTTATCCTAATAGTGTAATGCCATCTTTTACACTTGAAGAGTTTTTTGAAAATAATAATTATTTTAAAGCTCAATACTCTGTCTATATCCAAGATGATCAAAGCTTTGATCATGATATTATAAGTGAAGGCTGCAGGGAAATTATGAAGAATATAACTGAATCAAGCTATGGAAGTATCCCATTAGAACTTATAATATTAAGCATTAATGACAAAGAGCAATATGAGCTGATAGATGAAACAAGAAATTATTTTGAAGTCGAAAACAGGTATTATTTAATGAAGTACGAAGATAAAGAAGAAGAAAACAGGGAAATAATATGGAATAATTGGAAATGGCAAGAACAATATCAGCAGGTTGTTTTTGATTCCAGTGACTAATACGGTAAAAGGACCATAATGAATGATAAAATCAGTAATTATAAGGATCAGAAAACATATTTTACAAAGCATAACGGTAATTCTGCTTTTATACATATTGATAAATGCGGGAATCATCTATGAATATGGGAAAAAGGATGAAACAAGGAAAGCGGATGCCGCCATTGTACTGGGAGCAGGTGTTTGGGGAGATTTACCATCACCTGTATTTCGGGAAAGAATTCATCATGGAATCTGGCTTTATCAAAACGGTTATGTTAAGACGATTATTATAACAGGTGGATACAGTCCTGGAAATGCCAGATCAGATGCTGAAGTTGCAATGGATTATGCAATCAGCAAAGGTGTTCCCAATACTGATATATTAATAGAAGATCAATCAACTATTACATTGGAAAATTTGCAGTATGCAAAAGAAATCATGATTAAAAAGCAGTTTTCTGACGCTTTGCTTGTCAGTGATCCTCTCCATATGAAGCGTTCAATGCTGATGGCAGCTGATCTTGGCATAAAAGCTTATACCTCACCGACTCCCACTACAAGATATCAGGGAGGAAAGGAAAAAATGATATTTTTGGCAAGAGAGTTGTTTTTTACCATAGGATATAGAGCATACCAGCTGTTTCATTGAGTATATGGTGATTTAAAACCACAAACCGGTCTGCATAGGAGGTAATTCATATGATATTAAGTGTAAGCAGAAGAACCGATATTCCTAATTATTATTCAGAGTGGTTTTTCAATCGTATAAAAGAAGGATACCTCTATGTGAGAAACCCGATGAACGCTCATCAGATCAGTAAAATCCACATTTCTCCAGAGGTGGTGGACTGCATTGTATTCTGGACGAAAAATCCGGAAAATATGATGGGGAATCTAGACATTTTAAAGGACTATTATTATTGCTTTCAGTTCACATTGACAGGTTATGGTAAAGATATAGAACCGGGGCTGCCTGAGAAACCCAATCATTTAATCTCCACATTTCAGACACTTTCCAGGAAAATAGGTGCTGAAAAGATGATATGGAGATATGATCCAATTCTCCTTAATCCAAAGTATACGGCAGAGTATCATATAAAAGCATTTGAAGACATCGCCGGGCAGTTAAGGGGCTATACAAACAAAGTGGTTATCAGCTTTGTGGATATTTATACCAAGATCAGGCAACAGGTAAATATTCTTCAGATGAAACCCATCACAGATGCAGATATGATAAAAATCTCAAAAGCCATGGCAGAAATCGCCGTTTCCAATGATATGATCATCGAAACCTGTGCAGAGCATATTGATCTGACTTCTGTTGGGGTTGCACATGGAAGCTGTATTAATAAAACATTTATTGAAAATATCATAGGAAGTAAGCTTCAGGGAAGCAAAGACAAGAATCAGAGACCGGAATGCGGTTGTTTTGAAAGTGTGGAAGTAGGAACCTATAACACCTGCAAAAATGGCTGTAAATACTGTTATGCAAATTTCAGCCCGCAACAGGTGAAGAATCTTACAGCACTCTATGACCCGAATTCCCCCTTACTATGTGGAACAGTAGGATATGAAGATAAAATCACAGAAAGAAAAGTAAAATCATTAAGAGTAGAGCAGTTAAGCTTCTTAGATCAATTATAAAAAGCGTATATATTTAAAGGAATCATATTGGAGAACAGACAGTGAAAACAAATGGTGTAAACAGGTTTATTTTATGGCTGGCAGCCCTGATTATAGGATTGTCTATTATCTTTATTGTACTTTGGATGAATCAGGAGGAACTTCATTTGTATTTAAACAAATCACAACCCCATAAAGCGTATGCAGAGAGTATTCTTTATTCCTGGGAAATGTCTGCAGTGGAGAGCAAACAGGACCAGCTTCTTAAAGTTCTGGAGGATTTACAGGTAACAATCTTATATCAGGAGTTTTCTGGTAAGTTTTTCTCGAAAGAAGACAGTACATTTATCAGTCAGATGAAGGATCAGGGTGTGGAAGTGTTCCATTTATGCGGTACTCCTCAATGGGCATTTGAGAAACAGGCAGAGAGTATGTTATTGGAAATAGATAAAGTTCTTATTTTCAATAGAAATGCTGCAGAGTCAATACAGGGAATCGTTTTTGATGTGGAGCCATACATAAAAGTAGATTATACAATTGATGACCTAAATCAATATGTTTCAAACTTAAAAAAGGCATATGCCTATGCACAGAGCAATCACCTTTATATGGTTGCGGTTATCCCTTACTGGCTGGAACGTCAGGGCGATCATTTACTGCCGGATATTATAGAAAATGGCTGTGATGAAGTATCTGTAATGAATTACTACATTTCAAAGACAACGGAGCATATAGCAGAAGAGCTGGAACTTGCCGGGAAGTGTGATAAATGGATTAATTCTGTTTATGAAATGAATCTGGATCAGGATGGTACCTTCGAAAGCATTGGAAAGGTGCAACAGGATTTTGAAAAAATGTATGACCAATACCGTTATGAAAAGCTGAGAATTGCATATCATCATTTTGGAGACTTATCTCTGGAGGGAGCAGAGAAGAGAGCTGTAAGTAAATAAAGAAGAAAGAGCAAGTCCGTAATAATTAAGTGGGCTTGCTTTTTCTATTGCTCTTAAAAGCTTGTATGCTATCTGCACAAAAATCATTGAGATTTCTTTCATACAAAGCATTAAATCACGTAAAAATGTCACAAAATGGAATAAAGCTGATTAAAAGTGATGAAAACTGTAACCAAATATGATATACTGCCGATATAACATGTTTTAAGGAGAATGAAGTATGACAAAAGATAGTAACATGGAAGACTTGTTATCCATGTTTCATGACGAGCCGATGAAGGAGCTTTCTATCAGTGAACTATCTGTTCTCTGCTCTAACCTTGCCCACGGCTTTGAGAAGCAGTATTTAAATGAAGAAGCGGATTCATTTGCACAATTGGCAGAATATTTTCAGGCAGTTTCTCCTTTAGAAAAAGAAGATACTACGGAAGCTATTTTAGAAACAGCACAAAAAGAACTGGAAACAGGATATTCATATGCAAGACAGACTGCCAATGCTGCACAGAATCAGGGCGCTTTAAAAGCCCTTGACCACAGTGAAAAAGCAACTGATCTATTAAGTTCCCTGCTGATGCGTTATAACAATGAGGGAGATGCATTTCTGGAAAATTGTAATGTATATGTCTGCACAAGTTGCGGATCGATCCATATAGGGGACAATATTCCTGAAAAATGCCCTGTTTGTAATGCCTCAGGCCATGATTTTGAAGAAATCCAAAGGAGGCAGGTGGGATGAAAACGTTAAATACCAATAATTTAAATGCTAAAGATAAAGCTGTTATTGCTGCCTTAAATGCACTGGTAAAAAGCAAGGCAAAACAGGAGAGAATCGCTTCCCAGATTGCAATTAAGACAGATGATCCTATTCTTCGACAGCTGATGGAAGCAGTGAACAAATCCTGCAGAATTATGGCGGAAGAGCTTCTAAAGGAAGCAGGATATAAGCAGCCTCAGAGTGAAAATACTTATAAATTCCTCCAGACGCTTTCTCAGGATACCTCTATGGAAGAACCTCCCAAGTACCTGGTTGAGAATCTTCTTGCAGCAATTTCTAACCAGGAGACAATGGATTCTGAATATAAGTGTTTATAAAAATTACATATTAGAATATTAAGAAGCAATTTTTTCAGTCAGAGGAGCATCTCTGCTGTAAGAATTGCTTTTTTAGTATTTGTTTTTTAGTTTAAAAAACCCATTGACACTTATTCAATGAAGTGGTAATATTCATTATGAGGTGATTATATGCGCGTATCAAAAGAGCCCGAAGTCAGAAAACTAGAGATTTTGGATTCCGCCATGAAGGTATTTGCCAGAAAAGGTTATGAAGCATCTACTATGAAGGATATTGCAAAAGAGGCAGAGGTAGTTCCCGGTTTATGCTATCATTATTTTCATAACAAGCATCAGCTTTATCTGGAAGCATTGTCTCAATATGCCAGGGAATGCAGCAGGGATTTTGTTGTCGTCTTTAAACAGATGGATCAGAGCATAGGAGAATGTTTAAGTTCTCTGGAACAACTGTCCAGAAATCAGCAGTCCAATTTTAAATATAAGGATTTCTTTGATAAAGAGGGAAACGAACTTTTTCACAAGGAACTTGACCTATATATGTCAAACGAGATATATCCTCATATGGAGGCATATTTATATGCCCTGGCTGAAAGAGGAGAGATTCATACCACAAATATCAGACTATTGGCGCGTTTTTTATGGGGAGGCCAGATAGCAGCTATTAATGAGGAATCCCTTCCCTTTCAGGAGCGGATTGAATTTATTAAAGAAATGATATTAAAATTGATTTAGCAGGAAGTGAAACCCTGTCTTAATAAGGCAGGGTTATATAAAACACACTGATTGAATAAGTGTCAATCAATAATACTTAATAAGGAGAATAAGATGGAAACAACAAAAAGTAAGGAGCTGACAGAACTTTATTTTAATCGCACAGCAGCTGATTATGACAACAGCCATGATGGGAAATTTGTTCGTTGTATGTATCAGGAAATTTTAGACAGAGCAGGTTCCATTAAAGGGAATCATATTCTTGATCTGGGTTGTGGAAACGGCAATGTGATTGAACTGCTGAAAAGCAGAAGAGAGGCGGACTATTATGGTCTGGATTTGTCGGAGAAAATGATTGAAGAGGCAGAGAAACGTTTTCAAGGGCAGGTGCATTTAGCTGTTGGTGATGCAGAAGGACTGCCTTATGAAAACAATACCTTTGATCTGATTATCTGCAATGCTTCCTTTCACCATTATACACATCCGGAAAAAGCAGTAGAAGAAATCAAAAGGGTATTAAAGCCGGGAGGAACCTTAATTCTTGGTGACCCAACTTTACCCGGAAGACTTTTGACGAAGATATTAAGCTTTTTCCTAAAATACAGCAATTCAGGAGATGCAAAAATCTGGCATAAAAAAGATATTACCAAGTTATTTGAACACCATGGATTTGCAGTTGAAAAATGGAACTATATAAATCATCACTCCTTTATGTTTAATGCAGTATTAAGCTCTTCCAGATAACTCTGGGCAAACTGGCTTAAATGCACTTTGGGATTATGAATCCACCCAACGGTCATATCCTCATCAGTTTCCAGAGGAAGGGCAATGATGTTATCCCCATTTAAATTGCTATTTAAAATACCACTGCATATAGTATAACCATTTAGTCCAATGAGAAGATTAAACAGGGTAGCTCTGTCACTGACATAGATCACTTTTTTCCGTCTAATTGTACTTAGAATTTCCTCTGAAAAATAAAAGGAATTTTGTTCGCCTTGTTCAAATGCAAGAAATGGGTATGGCTCCAAATCCTCAATGGATACAGAGGACTGGCAGGACAAAGGGTGCTCTGAACAGAGAAACACATGTGCAGAGGCACGAAACAGGGGAGTGAACACAAGTCCGCTTTCCTTTAAGAGCTTTTCCAGTACCTTCCTGTTAAATTCATTTAAATACAGGATTCCAAGCTCGCTTCTGTAATTTTTCACATCATTAATAATCTCATAGGTTCTGGTTTCCCGCAGAGTAAATTCATATTCATCATTATTCTGCCGGGACACCACATTGGCAAATGCGTTAACTGCAAATGCATAATGCTGTGTAGAGATTGCAGAAATCCGTTTCCCCGGTTTTTTCTCCATATAGTGCTGCTCTAAAAGCTCCGCCTGTTCCACCACCTGTCTGGCATAGGTCAAAAATTCCGTTCCATCAAGGGAAAGAGTGATCCCTCTGGAAGTACGGGTAAATATAGTAATCCCAAGTTCAGCTTCCAGCTCCTTTAGAGAGTTGGAGAGGCTGGGCTGGGTAATAAAAAGCTGTTTGGCTGCTTCTGATATAGAACCGCAGTTTACAATGGTAATGACGTAACGCAATTGCTGTAAAGTCATAATGACATCTCCTTTTGACTGTAATTCCTATATCATATCACAAGAAGCCATAGTTTAAAACTATATCAGATGATAAAAAATAGGTATTTTACGTTTTCTTCTTATTGCGATACAATCGTGCTATGAAAAGAAGAAAGAGGAAAACAATATGAATAATAGAAAATGCAACGCCCCATTTCGTTTTGATATAGTAGGAAGCTTTTTACGTCCGGAAGAGTTAAAGAAAGCACGTCAGGATTACAGAGAGGGAAATATAAGCCTTAATGAATTAACAAAGATAGAAGACAACTGTATTCAGACTTTAATCGAGAAGCAGAAAGCAGCAGGACTCCCTGTTATTACTGATGGAGAATTCCGAAGAAGCTGGTGGCATCTTGATTTTATGTGGGGATTAAAAGGAGTGGAGAAACTGACTCTGGCTCAGGGCTATCAGTTCCATGATGAGGAAACAAGAGGCGAGTCAGCGGGTTTAACCAGTAAAATAACAGGAGAAAATCACCCATTTGTAGAACATTTCAAATTCGTAAAGCTGTTTGAAGATGAAAATGTCACTGCCAGACAGACAATACCTGCTCCTGCACAGCTTCTTGCAGAGCTTCAGAGGGGAGATAACAGAGCGCAGACAAAGGGGTATTATCCTGAAGAGGAGGCTTTGGTAACAGACATAGCTTCTGCATACCGTCAGGTTATCAGGGACTTATATGAGGCGGGCTGCCGCAATATACAGCTTGATGACTGCACCTGGGGAATGTTTTGCGATCAGGACTACTGGGCAGCCAGACAGCAGGAGGAAACAGGGATTGAAGAGCTTGCTGCACTCTATGTAAGGATTAATAATCTGGCAATTCAGGACTGGCCTGAGGATTTGTCCATTACCACCCATGTATGCAGGGGAAACTATCATTCTACCTGGGCAAGTGCAGGCGGATATGCTCCAATTGCCCCTTATCTGTTTGGAAAGGAAGATGTATCTGCTTATTATCTGGAGTATGATGATGAGCGCTCCGGCAATTTTGAACCATTGAAATACGTGGACGGAGATAAAATGGTGGTTCTTGGATTAGTCACTACAAAATCCCCAGTTCTGGAAGAGAAAGAAGCTGTAAAAGCGCGAATACTGGAAGCCGCCAGGTATATTCCACTGGAACGCCTGTGCTTAAGTCCTCAGTGCGGATTTGCCTCAACGGAAGAGGGAAATGTGCTGACAGAAGAGCAGCAGTGGGCAAAACTTCAACTGATTCGTGAAATCTCTCAGGAAATATGGTGTGATAAATAAGTTATATTTTTAGTAAAACAGCCTGTGAAGGGGAGACTTTTCCGGGCTGTTTTGTTTACAAAAGATTCTCTTGACTGAGGAGACGTCATATAGTATACTTTATTTAGTTAGCCTAAACTAACAGCACGGAAACTAAGAATGAAACTAAATAAATGCGGAAAGCCGCTTTTTTTAACACGAATGGTTAGCTTTAACTAACGGAATAAGAATAACTATAATATGGCAATTAAAGAACCATTTCCCTAATTGCACAAGGAGGCATCCCTTTGCTTGAAAAATATCTAATTGAACATTGTTCCCCTACCCTGGCTTCTTTAAAGACAGCCAATTTATTCAATCTCACCAGTTCCTCTGAAGCAGAGCTGGAAGAGCAGATTGACCTATGGAATCAACAACTGAAGGAAAAGGGGATTACACTTTTGGTTCTTCGCAGAACCCAGAAATCGGCCCTGGTTTATGTCTGCCGCCTGTCCTATTTACAGGCTGATCTAAATCGAGCAGGTGTTGCGGATTTTTTAAGAAGATACGGTTATGAATGCAATGAGGTCCATTATGCATTGAGAAGACTGAAAGCAAGACTTCAGGAATCAGAGGAATTCCCTCATGAAATAGGAATATTTTTAAGTTATCCTCTGGGAGATGTCATCGGCTTTATTGAAAATGCAGGAAAAAACAGTAAATGTACAGGCTGCTGGAAGGTCTATTGTAATGAATGCGAAGCAGTCCGTCTGTTTGAACGATTTAAAAAATGCCATAATATCTATAAAAGGCTTTGGCAGGAAGGCAGGAGTATCATGCAGCTTACAGTAGCTGCATGATTTCATAGCCATTCAGCCGGCGTATCCATACTTCGCTGAAGTTCTTCGAAAAACACTTTCAGATGATACCCATCTGTTGTTGCATGGTGTACAGTAACAGAGAGGGGCATTAACAGTTTATCGCCGCTTTCAAAAAAACCACCTGCTTCAAAGCTTGGAAGATAATAATCTTTTATACCGTGATTATGAAGAGAAAAACTATTAAATGTGAACCACGGAATACAAGAAATCATGTAAGAATTAGGCAGCGGCAGACCTTTGGCAGAAAGGATACCATGACTATCCCCAAACTGCCTTGTATCATTAAGATACTGCTGATAAAATTCTGAGAAACTGTCATCGTATTCAGTCCACAACAAAGAAGTTGTTTTATCATCCTCATGGAATTGGGGATAAGCGGGAGTCAGACAATCCCAATATCCTAAAATATTGTCTTTTACTGCAATCCTCAATTCCTGCTGTTTTTTTATTGCTCTTGAAACTAAATAGAGATATGCGGGGAAAAACTTATAACCCTTTGATTTCAGTTCTTTCCTGAGTATCGTTATGTCCATATTGACATTGACTGAATAGCTTGTGGGTGCCATTTGTGTATAATAATGAAATGCCTGTGCCATAGGCCAGGTCTGCATATCTATGGGTTGAAATTTACACATTGATTTTCCCTTTCTTCATAAGTCCGTGTTTACTGCAATAGAGATAGATATCCCCGCCATACATTTTAGGGAAGCGTATTTCTGCGGACTGTTCTGGATATAATTTCATGAAAAGCACCTTATCATAGGTTACATATGCGATAAAAGAAATGTAATGCTGCTTAGTCATTTCATGTTCCAGTGTCAAATGGAACTCTCCATCAAATTCATTTATAATAATATTGTGGTCCAGGTCCTCCGGCTGTGAAGCCAGTGGTTGAATTTTTCTGCCGCAACATGATATCTCTGCCTCACCTGTACTGCATAAAGAATTTCCGCAGGTTGGGCATACATAAAATTTTATTTTTTTCATATTACCTCCATGGGCTTCATTAGGTTCTAAGTCTCCTAATAACAGCTTTTCAATATTAACTCCTAAAATATTGGACAGCTCATGCAAAAGAGAGACATCAGGACAGCCAATTCCACGTTCCCATTTTGAGATTGTTCTGTCACTAATGTTCATTACATCAGCCAATTCCTTTTGTGTCATTCCTTTTTCTTTACGTAAACTTAAAATAAGTTTTCCTGTCTTACTGCAATCCATTATGATTACCTCCTTATTCAGAGTAACTGCTAATCGGTTTATTTTCAACAAACGCTCCGTAGAGTTTTGAGTGTATTCTCCTCATATAGTACTACTTATATTCAATATTCACAAATTTTCCTATGATAAAAAATAGTTTAAATGGAAACTTTTCAGTGGCTGTGATAAAATAGAGTGGACAAAGTATTCTCATAATATGACAGACTGCTGTCAGGTTAACAATGATATCCTGAGGGTAAGGAAAATATAGTGATTTTCAGCAGAGATGGTGTAATATCTTTACATTAACTCAGCAGAACAGGAGGGAGCTTTATGATAGAATTACCAGAAAGCGCAGTCATAGCAAAACAGTTAAATGATACAGTTAAAGGCAGGAGAATTGCTGATGCTGCCATTGGACATACCAAGCATGGTTTTGCCTTCTATAATCTTGAACCAGAGGAATATAGAAAGCAGATGATTGGAAAAACCATAGGAGAATCCAGAGGCTTAGGGGCGATGGTTGAAACTGATATTGGAGAATATAGATTTGTTGCAGGAGACGGAGCCAATATCCGTTATTATGAGGCAGGCAGACCTTATCCGGCACGTTATCAGAGCAGAATAACGTTTGATGATGAATCCGCTCTGATATTTACAGTTCAGATGTATGGTTCCATGTATTTGATTAAGCCGGAGGAATATGACAATCCCTACTATTTGGTTGCAAAAGAAAAACCTATGCCAGGAAGTGAAGAATTTGATTATGAATATTTCACTTCATTAAGAGAAGATGTTTCAGGAAAACTGTCTGCTAAGGCATTTTTAGCAACAGAACAGAGAATACCAGGTCTTGGTAATGGAGTGCTTCAGGATATTCTGCTGGAATCCGGGCTTCATCCGAAGAAGAAGATCAGTGAGCTGAGAGACAGAGACTGGAAGCAGATGTACCAATCTGTTATAAAGATACTGAAGCAGATGGAAGAAGCAGGTGGCAGGGACACAGAAAAAGACCTCTTTGGAGAGATTGGCGGATACAGAACAAAGCTCAGTAAGAAAACGGTAGGGAAAGGCTGTCTTTACTGCGGTAATATCATTGAAAAAGTGGCTTATTTAGGAGGCACTATCTATTACTGCCCCAGTTGCCAGCTAAAATAATCATCTATATAAGGAAGGGGAATTAATATGGAAGTTGTATATTCACAGGGAAAGGAATATCATATTGGAATCGGTAAGGGCGATGTAGGGCGTTATGTCATACTGCCTGGTGATCCGGGAAGATGTGCTAAGATAGCAGCCCATTTTGACAATCCCATAAAAGTAGGGGAAAACAGAGAATACTGTACCTATACAGGAACTCTTGATGGAGTGAAGGTAAGTGTGGTTTCCACAGGAATCGGTGGTCCATCTGCCTCGATTGCATTGGAGGAATTGATTAACTGTGGTGCAGATACCTTTATTCGTGTAGGCACCTCTGGGGGAATGCAGCCTGAGATTAAGGGCGGAGATATTGTGATTGCCAACGGCGCCATACGTGCAGAAGGCACTTCAAAAGAATATGCACCTATTGAATATCCGGCAGTATCCGATTATACAGTGCTTACAGCTTTAAAACAAAGTGCTGATAAACTGGGATATACCAATCATGTAGGAGTGGTACAGTGTAAGGATAATTTCTATGGACAGCATTCACCAGATTCCATGGCCGTTGCAGACGAATTAAACAGCAAATGGAAATCATGGATTGCCTGCGGTGCCTTGGCTTCTGAAATGGAATCAGCAGCTTTGTTTATAGCAGGAAGTGTAAGAAGAGTGAGAGTTGGAGCTGTTCTTCTGGTAATTGCCAATCAGACACGCCGCGAAATGGGACTTGAAGATATTCAGGTTCATGATACAGAATGTGCTGTCAAGGTTGCTATAGAAGCAATCCGCCAGTTAATAAAACAGGATTCCTGATTAAAAATATAAAAGGGTCACAAGCTGTTGCTTTGAGTAAAACAGCCTGTGACCTTTTCTGTATTTATTTGTTTAAAAATGTTTGTAAATGACGCATCCATGAGGTGGAAGAGGTTTTTTCACATACCCATCTGTCACTGATTCTGTTTTATCATTCCATAAGTCGTGAAGAGAGTCTCCAATCTGTATTCCCATTACCGCTGCACCAAGATCTTCTATAGAAACTTCAACAATTCTATTTTCATCACTTAAGTTAAAAAGTGCAGTGTAAAAGCCATCTTCCTTCTCATTATATGCAGTCCAAACAGCGTATTCCTCGTTTCTTTCTATCTGCTTAGGTCTGCACTCCGGTGTCAGAAGATTCAGAATTGCCCTGTTGGTCAGAAGTGACAGTGTCCAGTCATCCAGCTTGGTCAGCTCAGCACCCAGCATAAGAGGAGAGCCGAAAAGGCACCAGAGAGTTATCATAGTGACCTGTTCATCTTTGGTAAATTCAGTCTGCCGTTCCTTATGAAATCCTTTCCCAATGGTTCCAAGAGGCAGCATATCACAGTCAGGATAGCAGCCAGGACTGACGTGGTTCTGCCATAGCTCACATCTGCGGAACATATCCTTTAATAAATCCCAGTTATCCCAGAAATCATCAGTGACCCGCCACATATTGGCGTGTTTCTCGTAGTGCCATGCCTGCTCAATCAGTGCCGGCCCTGGTGAAAGTGACAAAACCACAGGTCTGCCGCACCGTTTAATCGCCAATGATAGCATCTCAATCTCATGGCGTGCAGAGTACTGGTTATCCCTGTATAAATTGGTGTTACAAATATCATCACATTTAATAAAATCAACACCCCAGGATGCGTATAGCTGCAAAAGAGAATCATAATATGCCTGTCCGGCTGCGTTATTTCTCACACCATACATATCAGGATTCCAGCCGCAGATGGAGGAAGGGGATGCTGCCATATCAGCAGTTTCAGCGATTCCCTTAATGGGGGTATGAAGATGAGCAGCAATACGTGGAATCCCTCTCATAATATGGATTCCAAATTTAAGTCCCAGACTGTGAATATAATCAGCCATAGGGGCAAAACCAGCACCATCAGCCGATGAAGGGAAACGCTTGGGATCAGGAATCAGTCTGGAATACTCATCAATTTCCAGATGGGAAAAGGGGATGTACTGGAACTGATCACGCATAGAACCCGCCCCGCTTGCATACCACTGGATATCCACAACAATATATTCCCAGCCATATTGCTTTAAGTTGGCAGCCATGTATTCAGCATTGGCTTTTACCTGATCTTCGTTGACTGTTGTATCGTAATAATCATAGCTGTTCCACCCCATAGGCGGAACCGGTGCAAAGCTGTTTTTGTTCATTGGAACCTCCTTTTAATAGTATAAATTTGATCTTTGATTTATTCCTTGATATAATTATAAGCATGATTATATGAAATAGATAGAATATAAATTTGATAAAGAGGGTAAAAAATTGATAAAGTACAATCATGGTTCTTTTGGAATACTGGACCTGGCAGAATTGGAGGGCAATCCGCTGATTTTGTTAGACGGAGGGATTGAGCGGCGCAGTGGGGAACACTATGATTTCTATAATGACAGACGAAGCGGTTACAATGGTTATTTATTTCAATATACCCTAAGAGGTCAGGGCATTTTTGAAAAGGATGGGATTACCTATGAGATAACAAAAGGAATGGGATTTTTAGTATCATTTCCTGAGAGCAGCAGATATTATCTCCCTGAACATGGTGATTGGGAGTTTATCTATCTTCACTTTGATGGAATGGGAGCAGAGCCATTTATCAGAAAGATGAACCAGATCTGTGGCAGCCCATTTTACCTTGCTGAGGACAGTTTTCCTTCCAGGATGACAATAGAACTTCAGAAGAAACTGGCAGAAGGTGCAAGACTGAAAAAATACGAAGATGGGGAATTTCTCTACAGTTTCTTATGCGCGCTGCTGAGAGAATTGGAGCATCCTTCAGAGAAAGGGGCTGGTTCCATTAGTAAGCGGGCAGATGAGATTATGAACAGCCGGTATGGTGAGCTAAATGGAGTAGAGGAGGTGGCGGAAAGATTAGGAATATCCTTTTCTCACTTAAGCCGTACCTTTAAACAGGAAACAGGAATCAGCCCGGTAGTAAGGCTGACCCAGATTCGCATTCAAAATGCAATGAAGGACCTTTTGAGCACAGAAGAGAAAATCGAGAGGATTGCTGAGAAAAATGGCTTTACAAACGGTAATTATTTCTGTAAGGTCTTTCGGAAATTGACAGGGCTATCTCCAGGGGAGTACAGAAGGAGAGGCAGCAGGTAAAAGAACCGTCAGAGTACCTTTGACTTCCAGAGGAAAATCTACTATAATATGCCAGGAACCGGATGAGTGCAGCACTGATAGATTCCGTGATTCTATATATTTATTTTACACGAAAGCATAAGGAGATTTTATATGGCAAAAACTAGAACTATGACTGAAGGAACGCCATGGAAGCTGATTTTTAATTTTTCTATACCTTTGATGTTTGGCAATGTATTTCAGCAGCTATATACAGTAGTGGATACCATGATTGTAGGAAAGGCGCTGGGAGTTTCTGCGCTGGCTGCTTTAGGAGCTGCAGACTGGCTCAGCTGGATGGCTCTGGGTATGATTCAGGGAATCACTCAGGGATTTTCAATACTTATGGCTTTTGAATTCGGTGCGGGAAATCATGGAAAGCTTCGCAAAGTCGTTGGCAATTCTTCTGTACTTTCATGTTTTGGAGCTGTGATTTTAATGATTGTGACTCAACTGGCTGCAAGACCTGTTTTAGGGCTTTTAAAGACTCCTGAATCAATTATAGGACCAAGTCTTTTATATTTAAGAATTATGTTTTTGGGGATTCCGGCAGTTATGGCTTATAACCTTCAGGCTGCAGTCCTTCGTGCTCTTGGAGATGGCAAAACGCCTCTTCAGGCAATGATAGTAGCTTCCATTGTCAATATTGGACTTGATTTGCTCTTTGTTATGGGATTTGGCTGGGGAATCGGAGGTGCTGCATGGGCAACAATCATAGCTCAGGCATGTTCTGCTGTATACTGTTTTGCAGTTGTAAGGAAAATAGAGATTCTATCATTGCAAAAGAGTGATTTTACGGTGGAATCAGGGCTTGCAGGACGTTTGATGGAGATGGGACTTCCCATGTCCTTCCAAAGCTGCATTATCGCTATTGGAGGGATGATTGTCCAGTCTGTAGTCAACCGCTTTGGAGTGTTGTTTATCGCAGGATTTACAGCTACCAATAAGCTCTATGGACTTTTAGAGGTTGCAGCAACCTCCTACGGATACTCCATGACAACCTATGTAAGTCAGAACCTGGGAGGCGGCAGCGTAAAAAGGATTAAGCAGGGAATGCGTTCAGGTCTGATTCTGGGAACCATCACTTCTGCTGTTATTGCGCTTGCCATGATTCTTCTGGGAAAACCCATTTTAAGCTTATTTATTACAGCCACACCGGAGGAAGCTCAGACTGTCCTTGGGATTGCTTATCACTATCTGGTGATTATGAGCGTATTCCTGCCGATTCTCTATCTGCTCTATGTGGTAAGGTCTGCAATTCAGGGAATGGGCAATACATTTCTGCCATTGATGTCAGGTATTATGGAACTGGTCATGCGTACAGGTGCAGCGCTTTTGCTGCCTCTTCTTGTGGGTCAGGAAGGAGTGTTATATGCGGAGGTTCTGGCATGGATTGGCGCAGATATTGTTTTAATTATAAGTTATTTTGTTAAGATAAAGGGATTGGAGAAACAGTAAAAATGATAGGTATGAAAAAAGTAGAAAAGCAGATGTCAGACTCCATGGTGCTGGCAGTTGTGCTTACCATTGTAGGAGGGTTTTTGGCAGCTTATTCCTATAATTGCAGAGGAGGGGTATTTGCCTATGCACAGACAGGCAATATAGTGCTGTTGGGGCAGCATCTGTCTCAGGGGGAGTGGTCCAGGGCTTTGGCTAATTTATATTCTATTCTGGCATTTGTGGCTGGCAGCTATGTTTCAGAGCTGATGCGTCAGTGCTGTAAGGATTATGAAAAGCTCCACTGGCGTCAGATTGTTCTGGTTGTGGAAATATTGATACTCATTGCAGCAGGTTTTATGCCTCAGAGTCTGAATACTCTGGTTATTATTCTGATGTCCTTTGCCAGTGCAGTTCAGGTTGAAAGCTTCCGTAAGGCTAAGGGATTTCCCTACACAACTACATTGTGTGTCACTAATTTAAGAAGTGCTACAGAAGCAATGTGCAGATACCATGTGACAAAAGATCCTGAGATGAAAAGCAAAAGCCTCCATTACTATTTTATTGTTATAGTTTTTGCAGCAGGAGCGGCGGCAGGAGCTGTATTATCAAGCCGTATTGGGGACCGTGCCATCTGGGCAGCTGCGGCTTTATTGTTTGCAGGTTTTGTGATGATGTTTATAAAAGAAAGCGGTACCAATCAATAAATGCAGCATAAGAGATACATAATCAAAGAAATATGTAGGAAGTTCTAAAAAATATGCATTGTCATTCTCCTTATTCATGTTTATAATAAGAGAGAATATTTTATACAGGAGGGTACAACTATGGCAGTATTGGTAACTGGAGGCGCAGGGTATATTGGAAGCCACACTTGTGTAGAACTATTAAATGCAGGGTTTGAAGTGGTGGTTGTTGATAATTTATGCAATTCCTGTGAGGAATCTATGGAACGTGTAAGAGAGATAACAGGAAAGGATCTGGCATTTTATGAAGCTGATCTTCTGGATAGAGACACTCTTGAGAAGATTTTTACTGAGCAAAAGATTGATTCAGTGATTCATTTTGCAGGCTTAAAGGCTGTTGGTGAGTCTGTATACAAGCCACTTGAATATTATCACAATAATATTACAGGAACCCTTGTGCTCTGTGATGTAATGAGAAATCATGGAGTGAAAAGCATAGTTTTCAGTTCTTCTGCAACTGTATATGGAGACCCTGCTTTTGTACCTATTACGGAAGAGTGCCCTAAGGGAGAAATCACCAATCCATACGGCAGAACCAAGGGAATGTTGGAACAGATTCTCACAGATTTACATACTGCTGACCCGGAGTGGAAAGTAATGCTTCTTCGTTACTTTAACCCTATTGGAGCACATAAATCCGGCAGGATCGGAGAAAATCCAAAAGGAATCCCCAACAATCTGCTTCCTTATATCACACAGGTAGCAGTTGGCAAACTGGAGAGTCTTGGAGTGTTTGGCAATGATTATGACACACCTGACGGCACCTGTGTCCGTGACTATATCCATGTTGTTGATCTGGCTGACGGCCATGTAAAAGCTCTGAAGAAGATAGAAAATAATGATGGTGGTGTCTGGATTTACAACTTAGGAACAGGTACAGGCTATAGTGTACTTGATGTAATTCATGCATTTGAGGAAGCCAATGACTTAAAGATTCCTTATACCTTTAAGGACAGAAGAGCGGGAGATGTTCCCCAGTGTTATGCAGACCCTGCCAAAGCAGAGAAAGAGCTGGGCTGGAAGGCTGAGAGAGATTTAAAAGATATGTGCCGTGACTCCTGGAATTGGCAGAAGAATAATCCCGATGGATATGAGAAATAAAGAATAATATAAGTTGTGTGCTGCAGAATTTAATGATTTTGCAGCACTTTTTTTGTGAGAAAACAGCCAATATGCAAACGCTTAAATTACCTGATTACACCAAAAGAACATTTGTTCTGAAAGTGCTTGAAAAATCAAAATGGATATGATATGATAAAAGAAAAAGAACATACGTTCGGGGAGATAAAATGTTAATTCAGGAAGATTTAAGCATACAGGAAAAACTCAATATTCTATCAGATGCAGCGAAGTATGATGTAGCCTGTACTTCCAGCGGTGTTGACAGAAAGGGCAAGGCTGGAGGCATAGGCAACACAGTTGCATCTGGAATTTGTCACAGCTTTTCTGCTGACGGAAGATGTATCTCTCTCCTTAAGATTCTTTTTACCAATCAGTGTGTTTATGATTGTAAGTACTGTGTAAACAGAAGCTCCAATGATGTGGTGAGAACGGCTTTTACACCTGATGAGGTGTGTACTCTTACGATGGAATTTTATCGCAGAAATTATATAGAGGGTCTGTTTTTAAGTTCGGGAATTATTAACAGTCCTGACTTCACCATGGACCTGATATACCAGGCTTTGAAAAAGCTTCGGTTTCAACATCATTTTCACGGATACATTCATGTTAAGGCAATACCTGGCGCAGACCCTGTTCTCATTGAGAAGACTGGGTATCTGGCAGATAGAATGAGCATTAATTTAGAGCTTCCTACAGCTGACGGCCTGAAAAAATTGGCGCCAGGGAAGACAAGATCGAAGATACTGACTCCTATGAAGCAGATTCAGAAGGGAATTGCCGTCAACCGTTATGAGCTGATGGAATACAGGAAGGCACCAAAGTTTGTTCCGGCTGGTCAGAGCACTCAGATGATTGTTGGGGCAACACCGGAGAATGATTACCAGATGATGATGGTAGCAGAGGCTTTGTATCAGAATTACGACCTGAAACGGGTTTTCTATTCTGCCTTTGTTCCTGTCAATCAGGACAGCAGTCTGCCTGCACTTCCCGGCGGACCGCCTCTTCTCAGGGAACACCGGCTATATCAGGCGGACTGGCTTCTGCGTTTTTATGGTTTTAAGGCAGACGAACTGCTGTCTGAAGATAAGCCCAATTTTAACGTACTTCTGGACCCTAAGTGTGACTGGGCACTGCGCCATTTAGAACTGTTTCCTGTGGAGATAAACTGTGCTGATTACTACACACTTCTGCGGGTCCCAGGTATGGGTGTTAAGTCTGTTCAGCGGATTCTGGCTGCAAGGCGAAGCGGTCCCCTTGATTTTGATGCATTGAAGAAGATCGGAGTGGTGCTGAAACGTGCTGTTTATTTTATTACCTGTTCAGGACGGATGATGTATCCGGTAAAGATTGAAGAAGATTATATTACCTCTCATCTGATTGGAGAAGAGAGGCGAAGATCATGGGATATCAGCACTAAGGGAGCCTATCGTCAGCTATCCCTTTTTGATGATATGAAACTGACTGCAGAGCCGGCTGCCTTTGACCAACATTCTATATTAACAGGGAGTATGTAAGATGAAGACAATCTATCTTTGTGACAATACCTTAGAAGGCATTCTATGCGGAGTTTATGATGCATGGAGCAGCAGAAAGGGTCATGATAATGTAAAACTGGAACTCTGTGACCAGGAGAGGAATATAGAGCTTTTTACTGAATATGAGGAGGTAACCACAGAACAGTGGAAGGCAGATAAGCTGGTTCTTTCCATCAGGAAGAAGATATCAGAAGCAGCTTATGAAGCGGTTTATAAAGCTTCTCTCAGTAAGGAGCCGGAACGTGCAGACAGGATTTACAGATTCCTCATATATGGCTTTCATATAGGGGCAGGGGTGACGGATATGCTGCAGATTCCTGCAGTATTTGATATCTTTACTATATGCCGCCATCTGGATCATGAAGTACATCTGCTTACCGGATTTGTCCGTTTTGCAGAGATGGAGAATCCTTCTCTCGCAGAGAACAATTCAGCAGTAATTGGCTCAGCAGCAATCGGTTCAGCAGAGATCGTAGAGCAGCGGTCTTATTTGCAGCGTACCGGTTCTGCCAACAGTATTCTTGTGAGCAAAATCGGGCCAAAGAATGATGTGCTGGTGCTGCTTGCACCTCACTTTGCAGACCGGCTGTCCGGTGAGAACTGGATTATATACGATGAAAAGAGAAAGAAGGCGGTGCTTCATCCATCTAACCGTTCCTGGTTTCTGATGACGCTGGATTCTCCGGAATGGGAGGACTACTTACTAAAAGCAGCTTCACAGGATCAATACGAGGAATTGTGGAAGATTTTCCGTAAGGGCATAACCATTAAGGAGCGGGTTAATCCTGCCTGTCAGTTGAATCATATGCCATTGCGTTACAGACCCTATATGACAGAGTTTGACCATAGCTTAAAAGATTAACAAGTTTCAAATACAGGTTCTGCTTTTGGCAACTGTATACTCAGCAAATCTGAGCAGATTCTGTGTTTGAAACAGCCTCTTGCTATTTTTATTTATGTCATGTATGATTAGTGACATAGAATCACTCTATTTCTTTATTTTCTTAAGCAGATGCATTTCCGCATCGTAATTTCCAAACACAGATCACAACAGATGAAAGGAGTAAGAATTTGTTCAGTAAAGTTCATACAGTAGGAATTCGGGGAGTCGAGGGTTATCCCATTCTTGTAGAGGCAGATGTCAGCGACGGACTGCCTGGTTTTACTATGGTTGGATATCTGGCTTCCGAGGTAAGAGAAGCACAGGACAGAGTCAGAACTGCAATTAGGAATTCTGGTTTTAAACTGGCTGCAAAAAAAGTCACTATTAATTTATCTCCTGCAGATATTCGCAAGGAGGGAACTGCTTTTGATCTTCCCATTGCAGTTGCAGTTCTGGCGGCTTCCGGCATTATAGATCCCTCTGCTTTAAGGAGTTGTATTATTTCAGGAGAATTAGGACTGGATGGAGAGGTAAAGCCGGTGAGAGGAACGCTTTCCATTACAGAAGCTGCAAAGAAAGACGGTAAAACCCGCTGTTTCCTTCCTGAAGAGAATGTTGAGGAGGGGCTTATTACCGAAGGAATGGCTATAACAGGAGTGAACAGGCTGAGACAACTGGTGGATTATTTAAATTGTCCGTCTTCCATCAGAACTGCTGTAAGAGGCAATGATTTCATGACAGAAGAACAGAATTCTTATGATATGGATTTTTCTGAGATCAATGGACAGCTTCTTTTAAGGAGAGCAACTGAGGTTGCGGTGGCAGGTATGCATAACATTCTTTATATAGGACCTGCCGGTGCAGGTAAAACAATGGCAGCCCAGAGAATTCCTACCATTATGCCTACTCTGTCTCTGGAAGAGAATATAGAGATTTCCAAGATATACAGCATATGCGGACTGCTTCCTGCAGACCGCCCTTTACTTTCCAGAAGGCCGTTTCGAAGCCCTCATCACACCATCACGCCCCAGGCTCTTACAGGCGGCGGAAGAATACCAAGACCGGGAGAGATTTCTCTTGCCTCCGGAGGAGTATTATTCTTAGATGAACTTCCCGAATTTCAGAAAAGAAGCATAGAGGTTTTACGCCAGCCTATGGAGGAACGGAAAATCACAATTTCAAGAATTCATGGTTCTTATGATTATCCTGCCAATGTTATGATTTCTGCTGCTATGAATCCATGCAGCTGTGGTTATTATCCTGATCGCAGCAAGTGCAGATGTACACAGCAGCAGGTTAAGAATTATATCAATCGGATATCCAAACCTCTTTTGGATCGTATGGATATTTCCGTAGAAGCGTCCCCTCTTACCTATGAAGAAATGCAGGGAACAGGGGGAGAATCCTCCTCTGTTATCAGGCAGCGGGTAGAAAAAGCAAGGATCATTCAGAGGGATAGATTAGAGGGCAGCGGCATTTATTTTAACAGCAGTATGAAACAGACTCATATTGCCGATTTTTGCAAACTGGGCACAGCAGAAAAAGTTTTTTTAAAACAGGTGTTTTCACAGATGGATATCAGCGCCAGAGGATACAATAAAATCTTAAAAGTAGCCAGAACTATAGCTGATTTAGAGGGCAGTCTGACAATTGAAAAGGAACATTTGGCAGAGGCGGTAGGATACCGGAATATGGAGACGAAATACTGGGGAGGAAGCAATGGATAAACAAAGAGAGACAGAGTATTTAAACTGGTTATGTCATGTGCCTTTTTTTGGCGCAGTAACCATTCGTTCCCTGTATGAAAAAGTGGGGAGTTTTGAAATGATATATAATATAGAAGGAAGACAGTTACAAAAGTTGTATGGTGTATCAGAAAAGGCTGTTACAGAGTTTGAAAAATATAAGAAAACACTGGATGATACCAGAAGAGAGATGGAAGAACTGGATAAAAGAAAGATCCGTTTTATCACCCCATTTGACAAGGAATATCCCACAAGATTACTGCACCTTCCTGACTATCCTATGGGGCTGTATGTAAAAGGGAAACTACCCTGTGAAGATCAGCCTGCAGCAGCAGTGATAGGAGCCAGAGCATGCACAGAATATGGCAGACAGACAGCAATGTGGATATCAGGAGAACTGGCTAAAATGGGAATCCAGATGATCAGTGGTCTTGCCAGTGGAATTGATGGAGCTTGTCATAGAGGCGCTCTGGAGGCAGAAGGAGATACCTATGGGGTGTTGGGCTGTGGAATTAATATCTGCTACCCAAAAGAAAATTATTATTTATTTGAGAAGATGGGAGAAAAGGGAGGAATTC
The DNA here is from genome assembly GCA_002409995.1 of Hungatella sp. UBA5385. Taxonomy (GTDB): domain Bacteria; phylum Bacillota; class Clostridia; order Lachnospirales; family Lachnospiraceae; genus UBA5385. The sequence continues at coordinate 23,159 of DHOR01000008.1, forward strand.
TCACAGAATTTAATCCAAGGGAAGAACCACGTCCCCAGAACTTTCCCATGCGCAACAGAATCATCAGCGGCCTTTCTGATGTGATCTTAATTATAGAGGCAAGGGAGAAGAGCGGATCCTTAATTACAGCCAGTCTGGGACTGGAACAGGGGAAGGAGATTTTTGCCTTGCCGGGGAGGATTACAGACCCTTTAAGTATAGGATGCAACCGATTAATTGCAGAAGGTGCAGCAGTATTAACAGGTCCAGAATCCGTGCTGGAATATTTGGAAATTCAGTCGGGTAAATTATTAAGAGTTCATAAAATAAATAATTACGGGCTTGCCAAAAAAGAAAAAATGGTGTATAGTTGCCTCGATTTGCAACCGAAGGGTCTGGAAGAGATAGTAAGGACCAGTGGATTGTCTGTAAACCAGTGTATGAATATCCTGCTAGAGCTGGAATTAAAAGGCTTGGTGGTGCAGACGTCCTGTCAATATTATGGTAAGAAACTATAGATGAGGAGTTTGGTATGGCGAACTGTTTGGTTATTGTGGAGTCACCTGCAAAAGTAAAAACTATTAAGAAATTTTTGGGGAGTAATTATCAGGTAGATGCTTCTAACGGTCATGTGCGGGATTTGCCTAAGAGTCAGTTAGGAATCGACCCGGAGAATGATTTTGAACCCAAGTACATTACGATCAGAGGAAAAGGCGATATTCTTGCCAAGCTTCGTAAAGAAGTGAAAAAAGCGGATAAGATCTATCTGGCAACTGACCCTGACCGTGAGGGAGAGGCAATATCCTGGCATTTGATGAAGGCGCTTAAGCTGGATGAGGCAAAGGATAAGAAGGTATATCGTATCAGTTTTAATGAGATTACAAAGAATGCTGTTAAGGCATCTATTAAGTCCCCTCGTGAGATTGATATGGATCTTGTGGATGCCCAGCAGGCAAGAAGAGTTCTGGATCGTTTAGTAGGATATATGATCAGTCCTTTGCTGTGGGCAAAAGTAAAGCGTGGTTTAAGTGCAGGCCGTGTACAGTCTGTAACCCTGCGTATGATCGGTGACAGAGAAGATGAAATCAACGCTTTTATTCCAGAGGAATACTGGAATCTGGAGGCCCGTTTAAAGCAGGATGGTAGCCGCAAAACTCTTGCAGCTAAGTTCCATGGCGATAAGAATGGCAAGATTGCTATTCATACAAAGGAAGAGCTGGATCAGATTTTAGAAGGTCTTGAGAATCAGAGCTATGTTGTAGATGAAGTGAAGAACGGTGAGCGAATAAAGAAAGCTCCGATTCCCTTTACCACCAGTACTTTGCAGCAGGAAGCTTCTAAGGTTTTAAACTTTTCCACACAGAAGACCATGCGTCTTGCACAGCAGCTGTATGAAGGTGTGGAAGTAAAAGGTCATGGTACAGTGGGTCTTATTACTTATCTGAGAACTGATTCTACCAGAATTGCGGAAGAAGCAGATGTGGCAGCAAGAGAGTATATTGGACAGAAGTTTGGCAGCAAATATGTGGCGGAAAACGAACCGGTGAAGAAGAACAATGCTAAGATTCAGGATGCCCATGAGGCGATTCGTCCTACAGATATTGAACTGACTCCTGTTGTTGTTAAGGAATCTTTGCAAAGAGATTTATTCCGTCTGTATCAGCTGATTTGGAAACGATTTACAGCCAGCAGAATGCAGCCGGCTGTTTATGAGACAACGTCTGTAAAGGTGGCTGCTGGGGACTATCGTTTTACACTTTCTGCATCCAAAGTGGCATTTGATGGTTTTATGTCTGTTTATGTTCAGGACGAAGACAAGGAAGAGAGCAATACACTTCTGGAGAAGCTGGAAAAGGGCAAGGTATTGAAGCTGGAGGAGTTAGACAGCAGCCAGCATTTTACCCAGCCTCCGGCACATTATACAGAAGCATCTCTTGTTAAGGCTATGGAGGAACAGGGAATCGGCCGTCCAAGTACTTATGCACCTACTCTTACCACAATTATGGGAAGAAGATATGTGGCAAAAGAGAATAAAAATCTCTATATGACAGAGCTTGGAGAAGTTGTAAACAACATTATGAAACATAGCTTCCCAAGCATTGTGGACACTGCTTTTACTGCTAATTTAGAGTATCTTCTGGATAAAGTGGGAGATGGCACTGTTCAGTGGAAAACTGTTGTCAGGAACTTTTATCCTGACTTAAAGGAAGCAGTGGATAAAGCAGAGGTGGAACTGGAATCTGTTACCATTGCTGATGAAGTAACAGAGGAAGTCTGCGAGCTCTGTGGACGTAATCTTGTTATTAAGTACGGACCTCACGGCAAATTCCTGGCTTGTCCCGGATTCCCTGAGTGTAAGAATACTAAGCCTTATCTGGAGAAGATCGGCGTTCCCTGCCCAGTATGCGGCAAGGATGTTGTAATTAAGAAAACGAAAAAGGGCAGAATTTATTACGGATGTGAGGATAATCCGGAATGTGAATTCATGTCCTGGCAGAGACCTTCCATAGAGAAATGCCCTAAGTGTGGTTCTTATATGGTGGAAAAAGGTAACCGTCTTCTGTGCTCCAATGAGCAATGCGGCCATAGTTTAGAGAAAATTGCGAAATAGAATAATTATTAAGAAAATCGAAAATCTTCAAAAAACTATTGTTATTTATCAAGAATAGTGTTACTATTTAAATATTAGAGAGCATTTTGGACTTTCCTACAAAATCTTAAGGAGGTTTTCGATCATGAGCGTACAATTGTTGGATAAAACAAGAAAAATCAACAAGTTGTTGCACAACAACAATTCACATAAGGTTGTATTTAACGATATTTGCGAAGTTCTGACTGAGATACTGAATTCCAATATTCTTGTGATCAGTAAAAAAGGTAAGGTACTGGGAGTAGGTGTCTGTCCAACTGTAGTTGAGATTCAGGAGCTGATTGCTGATCAGGTAGGAGGCTTTGTAGACGGCTTGCTTAATGAGCGTCTGCTGGGAATTTTATCGACAAAAGAGAATGTAAATTTGGAAACTCTCGGATTTACAGGAGAAAATATCAGAAATTATCAGGCAATTATCACTCCCATTGATATCGCAGGGGAGAGACTTGGAACACTGTTTATCTATAAGTATGATTCTCAGTATGACATAGATGATATTATTTTGTGTGAATACGGTACAACTGTTGTTGGGCTTGAGATGATGCGTTCTGTTAATGAAGAGAATGCAGAAGAGAGCAGAAAGATTCAGATTGTTAAATCGGCAATCAGCACACTTTCTTTCTCAGAACTGGAAGCAATTACCCATATATTTGATGAGCTGGATGGCAGTGAAGGGATTTTAG
>DHOR01000047.1:0-11636 GCA_002409995.1 Hungatella sp. UBA5385
AGATATGGATAATTCCCCTGTTTCTAATTTTCTCAACGAAGTTACTGACCAGATTTCCTATAAACCACTACGACCTGCTATCCGTCAGGAGCTGGAGGACCATATTGAGGATCGTATGGAAGAATATGAGTCTCAGGGAATTAGTACAGCTGATGCAGAGCGTCAGGTAATTCACGGCATGGGGGATGCAGTAATCATTGGTACTGAATTAAATGAAGCACATAAACTTCAAAAAGCACCAAGGCTTGCTGTTATCTCTGCCCTGCTGCTTCTGATAGGTTTTGCTTTTTCAAGCTATATGCAATGGTCTCCGGAACAGTCAGCAAATGGATTTCTCTACTATATACCGGGAGGAATTCTGCTTATAGTCACTGCACTAAAGGGGTATCCTCTCGTTATACGATACAGAAAGGCGATTGCATTACTCATATGTATTCCCTATCTGGTAAAAATAATAATATTGGACTTACTGCTTGATACCAGCTTTTGGTATGCTTCACCCACCATTTCCTATTTTGCTGTCCTACTGGTCTCTCCTGTATTTATAGTCCTGTTATATTGTATCCGGCAAAGCAGGAAGGATTTACTGATTGCTGTCTTTGGAGGAGCTTTTCTTTGGCTGGTTTCTTCAAAATTATCATACAGCTTTTCAGCTGATACTGCAGCAGTAATTTTTCTTCTGAGCACATTTATTACCATTGGTTTTATGATTCATCGGGGAATTTTTTCAGGAAAGAAGATATATCTTTATTCTGCTGTGATCGCCTTCATGGTATTTTTAGGAAGTCCTCTTTTTCTAACTGATTCCGGTCGTACAAATATGAAGAATTTTCTGACACCACAGTCCTCTGTGCGTGCCACCTGGGATGATACATATAATGCTATTCTGATTCAAGAACTACTTTCAAAAACCCCACTATCCCATGGTCTTGAACTGTCATCTGAGGAATTGATGAATTATGGTACAGGTGCATGGTACTTTGCTTCCCGTGATCCGAAATTCCTATACATAAATGCTTCAGAATTTGAAACTGACAAGGAGCAAGAGGAGGTTTATGAAAAAGTAAGAATCCTAAGAGAGCAAGGGTACTCTCCCAGATACATTTACTTTACAGAAGATAATGTGACTATATGGGATGTTCTTCCTCAGCACTATCATAACAATTATCTGATAGCTGTAACTATTATCCTGTTTGGCTGGCTTCCAGGACTGGCATTAATAGGAGCTATCGTTCTGTTCTTTGTATTTTTGTTTTCCTGCATCAATCGGATCCATGGGAAACTGGCCTCATCTCTTGCCTTTTGTTGTGGTCAATGTCTTCTCTGGCAGGGTGTATTCTACTTACTGGGGAACTTTGGATATCAATACTCCACCTTTCCCAATCTGCCAATGATTTCAGAAGGCAGAGTAAGTATTATGTTTAACATGCTGCTTCTGGGACTTATCTTCTCAGCCTATCGATACGACCGCGTCATGGAAGAACCTGTAGATTATAAACCTGTTGCACCTGCCTGACTGATCATGTGAAATAGCCTTACTGTTGCTATAATATATTAGCAATCGCTTCTGCTCTCAGAAGCAGTCTGTAAATTGCGGAAACTCTTAGCCTGCTCATACAAAGATAAATCTTCTGCACTTATTGGTTTAATTTCTACACCATGAGGAAATGAATGGCCGTCCTTATCGACATTTACAAAAGTAATAAATCCGTTTATCACTTCTTGATCTTGAATACTCAAGCGGATATTAGCTATGAGACTGGTTCTTCCAGCATAGACAATTTTGCTTGTAAATTTGGCTATCTCACCCAGTTTAACAGGCCTGGTGAAAGTCATACCGTGAATTTTGATACAAACGATATTTTCAGCGGGAATACAGACTGCGGCAGCCATTAATCCGGCTTCAACAAACCATTCCGCAGTTCTGCCTGCAAACAATGTTCCATGGTGGTTCAAATCCTCACTTTTTACAAAATGATGTGTCACAATTGGGGTGATTTCCATTAGTTCCTCCTGGTTATATTTGCTCCAAACATAACTCTTCTCTTTTAAAGCGGGATATTGCCGTGTTTTTTGCGCGGCTTATCCACATGCTTGCCCGCCAGTGCCTCAAACGCACTGATGATATACTTACGTGTCTCGCTGGGCAGGATGATGTCATCCACATAACCACGGGCTGCCGCTGTGTAAGGGTTCATCATAGTATTCTGATACTCGTCGATTTTTGCACTGCGTACAACAGCAGGATCGTCTGCAGTCTTGATATCCCTGGAAAAAATAATATTGACTGCGCCATCCGCACCCATCACAGCAACCTCAGCATCTGGCCATGCAAAAACCATATCAGCACCCAGATGCTTGGAGCACATGCCGATGTATGCACCACCATAAGCCTTGCGGGTGATAACAGTCACTTTAGGCACTGTAGCCTCGCTATAGGCGTACAGCATCTTCGCACCATGACGGATGATTCCCCCATGCTCCTGTTGTTTTCCAGGCAGGAAACCGGGTACATCCTCCAACGTGAGCAGCGGGATATTAAAAGAATCGCAGGTGCGGATGAAGCGGGCTGCCTTGTCTGAAGTGTTGATGTCCAGGCACCCTGCCATGACTTTAGGCTGATTAGCGATAACACCGATGCTTTTGCCATTCAAACGGATAAATGCAGTAATGATATTACGTGCAAAATATTGCTGGTATTCCATCACTTCGCCGTTGTCTGCCAGACTTTTGACGATTTCCAACATATCGTATGGTTTGCTGGGGCTTTCCGGTACGATATCATTCAGAGCATCATCTGTGCGGTTAAGATCATCCGTACAAACATAGGCAGGTACAGACTCCTTATTGTTTTGAGGCAAGAAGCCAAGCAGCTGACGGATTTGAGCAATGCACACATCTTCGCTGTCTGCGGAAAAATGTGCACAGCCACTAATCGTGTTATGAGCCATAGATCCGCCCAGTGCCTCGGCCGTCACATCTTCTCCAGTGACAGCTTTTATAACCTGCGGTCCGGTAATATACATTTGTCCTGTACCATTTACCATGAATACAAAATCTGTCAAAGCTGGAGAATAAACTGCACCGCCGGCACAAGGCCCCATGATGACACTGATCTGTGGGATAATGCCGGAAGCCATAGTGTTGTTGTAGAAGATGCGGCCGTAACCTGCCAACGCATCCACGCCCTCCTGAATACGGGCACCTCCAGAGTCATTGATGCAAATCATAGGTGCACCTGCCCTGAGAGCGGCCTCCTGCGTTGTTGCAATCTTTGCTGCGTGCATTTCGCCCAGGGAACCGCCCATAACGGTAAAGTCCTGGGCAGCAGCGTATACCAGACGGCCGTTAATGGTTCCAAAGCCTGTTACCACCCCTTCATAGGGCACCTCTTTCTTCTCCATTCCAAAATTAGTGCAGCGATGCTTTACAAATAATCCTGTCTCCATAAAGCTATCCTCGTCAAACAGCTTTGCCAGGCGCTCACGCGCCGTCTGCCTGCCGCCTGTATGCTGCTTCTCAATAGCCTTTTTGCCTCCGCCCTGGCGCAGGCGTTCTTTTTCAGCCAGCAGGCATGTCTGTCGTTCTGTCATAATCACGTACCTCCTAAATGAGCAGATAGCGCTTCAATATCTTCCATACTTCCGATGTTGATGGCTTTTGCATTGGTATCTATGCGCTTGATCATGCCGGTCAGTACTTGTCCCGGACCGATTTCCACAAAGGTATCTACGCCCTGGTTGAGCAAATATCTTACGGTGTTCTCCCACTCAACGCAATGGCAGACCTGGTCACACAACTCGCTTCGAATGGAATCTGCGCTGTCCAGTATCTGTGCTTCTGTGTTACCGATAACTGGAATATCCGGTGCCTTAACTTCTGCAGTCATAATCTGTGGCGCAAGTTTTTCCTGTGCGGATTTAATCAACGGACTATGAAATGCGCCGCTGACCTCCAGTGGCACAGCTATCTTTGCACCGCGTGTTCTTGCCAGTTTGGAGGCGGTCTTAACTGCTTCCTTAGTACCGCTGATAACAATCTGACCCGGGCAGTTCATATTGGCCAGATATGCACCGGTTTCCTCGCAGACTTCTGCCAGCGTATCCTTATCCAGTGCTATAATTGCAGCCATAGTACCTGGCTGTTCCAGTCCCGCCTCGTACATAAGGCGTCCTCGCTCCCGGGAAAGATTTACTGCGGTTTCAAAGCTCAGGGCTCCGGCAGCAGTCAGCGCAGAATATTCACCAAGGCTATGCCCTGCCATATAAGAAGGTGCCAGAAAGGTGTTTGGTGCTGCTTCCTTAAACGCTGCAAGGCAGGCTATACTTATAGTCAGCAGAGCGGGCTGTGCGTTAACAGTCAGCGTCAGCTCCTCCTCTGGACCTTCAAAGCATAGCTGTGACAGCGGGAACCCCAGCACAGCATCTGCTATATCAAACACTTTCTTCGCAGCAGGTGATTTTTCATATAAATCCCTGCCCATACCAACATACTGTGACCCCTGTCCTGGAAATACATATCCGATTTTGTTCATTTTATCATTCATTTCTTTCATCCATCTGCCCATTCCATGATGACTCAGTAATGAGCTGCCTCATTATACAGTGAAATCAGTTCTCAAGCTGCTCCAACATAAGCTGCTCAACCTCTGACATAGTCTCGCACTTCTTAAGCATTTTGTAAGTAACATCCTCAATGCCCAGCTCCTCCATCTCAGCAATCATCATAAGGTAGTCAGCAGAAGACATATTTAAGTCAGTGACAAGCTTGCTTTCTGCAGTTACAGACATGCCCAGCGTCTTTGCAATATTCTGGTAAAATTTTTCTATAATATCTTTTTTATCCATTTTATAACCTCATTTCCCGGAAGATTCTTCCGAATTTTCCCCAAGCTTCAGACAGGGGAAATAAACATCTTCGTCCATTTTCTGAATTCCTAAAGTGACAGGCAGCGGCGTTTTCTCCATTAATTTTTCCATATCTTTCTTTTTGGCACCTGTCAGGGTTGCACTGAAAAGCATTCCCTCATCCATAGTTGCATAGCCAATGACAACAGGGTCATCTACAAAAGGTGGAATTCCGAAGGGGGAATAACCGACGGAGTACATGGTACCCTTTCCGCTCATCTCCACCCATTCTGTTTCCATACCGGAGCATTCTCCGCACACGGGAACTGGGGGAAATTGCACCGTGCCACACCGCTTACATTTCAATCCAAGAATTTTGCCTTCCTTCAGGCTATCATACCAAATCTTCAAAATTGGTTCCATATATTTTCTGCCTCCTTACCATTGTTTCTTCAGGACGGTAACAGTCTTTGAAACACCGGAACCGCCGCCCCACAAAAGACTGGTTTTTGGTGGGATGGGCATCTGACGCGGCCCACACTCACCACGCATCTGCTCGATAGATTCAGAAATCTCCATCAGATAAGCTGGGGAACGTGGATGACCAGCCTGCGTCCGTCCGCCAGTTGTATTCAGGGGACGTTTTCCGTCAAAGGTAAAGTCACCGTTTTTCATATAGTCAATGGTTGTACCAGGCTTCACATAGCGGGCTTGCTCCATAATGATGGGAATCGTAAGCGTCGGGCAGTCATGAATGTACATATGGTCGATCTGCGTAAACGGGTCGGTGATGTCAGCCATCATATAAGCTTCTTCAAACATTGTCATATCCTCCACATGCTTCAAGCTTGGATAATCCTTCTCAGTACTGCAGCTGACAGAGATGCCGGCAACCTCAACCGGTTTGTCTGTATATTTATCCGCCAGATCTGAGGCGCAAACAACAACGGCAGCAGCACCATCCATTGCCCAGCCCATGAATTTTCCACGGCCTGTATAGCTGATAAATGGATTATACTTTTTGCTTTTTAGATAGTCATGTGCATTATCAAAACCGAAACGCTTTCCTTCTTCCTCAAAGCTTTCTGTGGTCAAAGCAGCCTTAGGATTCAGCACAGCTTCCCTGCGCTTGTCAATCAGATATTGAAGAAATGCCTCGTCGATTTCCTCCAGTGATATTCCATATGTTTTAGAATATACCATAAGATCTGAATCATATGGCGCCAGCCCTCCGGTACTGGGGCGTATATAAGCCGCATCCATACCAAGATATACATTGTCCCACAGTGTTTCATTATCGTAGTCAAAACGGATATGTGGAGGATAGTAACTCTTCGGCATACTCATGTTGATATTCACGCCGGTAACCAGGACCGCATCATACATGCCCCCGGCAACTGCACCGACTGCGGAATTAAGAGCCACACCCCCGCCGACACAGCCGGCATCAAGAAACATGGTAGGTTTGTATTTCATACCCAGCCATTCAGCGAAGAAAGGACCACCACCCTTCATTTTAGCGTCGGTATTGGGACCGCTGCAGGCAACATAAAATGCATCGATATCATTTGCCTCAATACCACCGTTCTTCATTGCGGCGATACCTGCCATTGCTACCATCTCACGCTCACTGAAATCCTTAATCTCCGGTGTTTCCCGGACATCTCCCAGGGGTGTGTAAGCTGCTCCAATGATAGAAACCTTACGTGCTAGTTTTTTTCCTTTCATGATTTAAATCTTCCCTCCTGTCATTATTGTGATAATGATTTACATCGTCCTTTAGAGTCGTATTCAGATGGATTCCAGAAGTTTACTGCTCTAGACTTCCTCTACACACTATGCTATAATCACAAAAACGAAAAATCATTTCTATTGGATATAATAGCAAAAATGATTTCTTATTTCATCAGGCTGGAATTTATAATCACTGCACAAAATGCTTAGAATATTGTGCTCGAATACAGTTTCACTTTTAAAGGAGGTTTAACGGTGAAATCAGATATTGTCTATATTGCGGAATTACTTAAAACACAGGATCATGATATCTGGGTGAATACAGTAAAACCAACCCGGATTCTGGCAGCAGAGCCGTTTCTAAAAGGCGCAAAAAGATATAAAGAACATGTGCTTTATATCTGCAGCGGGGAATCGTTTGAGTTCCCCGAAGATTGCAGTGATACCATTTCTGTGCTCTTTTGCGGCAGCAGGGTTTCTAATATTAATATCCCGGCAGAACGTCGAAACCAGATGAATTATATTGTTTCTTTTGCTGATCTTCCACTTTCGGCTGTTGCAGACGCAGTGGAACAGATCAATATTTTTAATGGAAGATATGCCGGAATCATGGACAGTCTGATCAATGCCCTGGCAAGAGGCGAGGGACTACAGTGTATTGTAGATTACGGCTATAAATTATTTGGAAATCCTCTCACGATTTTTGACCTCAGCTACAAGCTGCTGGCAGCTTCGGCGGACTATACATCACCGAATCCATATTACAGAAAAACAAGAGAAACCCAATATCTGCAGCCAAAATCCATCGAAGCAGCAAAACGCACTCATCGCTTTGAAAAGATCATTAACAGCAGCGCACCTAATTATATTAATTTACTTATAGAAGAAGATGATGAAGATATTCAATCACACCAGTATGGCGCATGGGATATTGGTATTCAGATCCACGGAATTACCGTGGCGTTTTTGAGTATTAGCGGTATTCTGGCTCCATTCTCTGTCTTTACGAAGGATTGGCTTGTATCGATCAGCAAGCTGGCGTCTATCGAGCTGCAAAAGAATGAGGAGTTTATTAATTCTTCCGGCTTTGGATATGAGATATTTTTGACCGCCCTGCTTGACCGCAAGCTCACCGACTCGGCACTTGCCAACTGGCGTATGCATGCACTGGGCATTAAGGTCAGCAGATATTTGTGTGTTCTTACTGTATGTCATAGCGATCAAAGTCTGCGGGAAATGGGAATTCCGCATATTCTTCAAAGCCAACTTCGCAGCTTTTTTCCAAAATGTATGTCACTGCGCTATCGGGGCGATATAGTCCTGCTGATCAGCAGCGAAGCAGAGCAGCTGTCATTGCCTGAAAAAACAGAAGCTGATTTTTTGCGTTTTCTAAAATCCAACTCCCTATGCTGCGGAATCAGTAATGTCTTCACTTCTGTGGTACAAATGCCGGACTTTTACTATCAAACGGAGATTGCAATTATATATGGAAGCCGACTCTCAAAAAATCATCTGATTTATCAGTATAATGAGTATGCTATTTTTCATGTGTTTTCTTCCTGCACAGAAAGCATCAGCTTGCGTGAGTTATGTCATCCTGGCGTGCTTCATCTGTGGGAAAGTCATAAGGAGAGTGATAAGGAGCTTCTCCGCACGCTATATCTGTATCTTTTTCATATGAAGAATGTCAACAAAGTGTGCACAGAGCTGCACATCCATCGCAACACACTGTTTTACCGCTTAAATCGGGTCAAAAGTATCATCAAAGATGAAATTGATAACAGTGCATCGCTGTTTCGAATTCTACTTTCGTTTGAACTGATTAAATATTATGCCATGGATACCCAGGCAGGTGATCCATTTTTATTCCCTTTCCTTTAATATGCAATAACACAAATGTGGCTGTAAGGCTAATGCCATTTCTCAGCCCTAATACCTTAATATAAAAACACCCCTGAATGAAATAAATCATGCATATAAGCATCTTTCATTTCATTCAGGGGTGTTTTTATGTACTATTTCTTGTTCATTTATCTCACTCGAATGAGTTCAGCAGCTCCTATAGTTAGACTATTTCTTACCTAACAGCCCGTTTTTTGATGGTCAAAGATTCAAAACTGTATTGATGCACAAAATTCCGTCAGCTTTTCTCTATAATTATAAATTATAGTCTGATGAAAAAAATGTAGAACTTTGATATTCTTTCATCAACAAGGAACAAATTATGATAAGGTCATCAATTAGAATGAAGGAAGAAAACACAAAAAAGCTGAATAGGAGGTTTTTTATATGGCAAAAATGATTTGGTTCACCGGAGCTGAAACAGAGGATAAAGCTTTACCACTGAGCGATGTTATGCCCGGAGTCAAAAGCGGCCGCCTTTACCATGATGAAAAAACAGGGGTTGCCGTTGCTCAAAGCTCCATTGCACCCAATGGTGTCATTCCTGGGCATAAGGGTGCCGGATCAGGTTTATTTCAGATCGTAAGCGGCAGCGGAACGATCTATGTAGAAACAGAAGAAGGAACCGTCGTTAATCAGGTGACGGTCAACGCAGGTGATGTCCTGTTCTATCATGCATCAGATTACAAGCATCGGTATGAGGCAGGCTCCCATGGTCTTACTTATACCGGAATTGGATTCCCCAGGTAACAGCAGCATACAGCATGCTGATTGTACATAAATTTTGAAAGGAGTATTAATTATGTCTGAAACCAGAAGTAATGAGTTCTACGAATGCAAACTGGAGGATTATGCCGAAAGATACAAGGACTGGATGATCTTCCGACGCGAGGACGGTATTCTTGAAATGCGTCTTCATACCGACGGTGGTTCATTGAAATGGGGCGGTGGCGCTCAACAGGCATTTATCCAGGCTTGCCAGGATATCGACCATGACCCGGATAATGAATTGCTTATTATTACCGGCACTGACGATGTGTTTCTTGGACCAGGACTGGATGCCAGTGACCCACGGGCTTCACGAAGCGGAATTCCTGGATCACCCGGTGTCAATGGCAACTATCCCTGGCTGTGGGTGGACTACTGCTATCATGCCCAGACACAGGAACCGCTGGCCGTGACCTCTTTGCATATTCCGGTTATTAATGCTGTCAACGGTCCAATTATAGCACATCCCGAGCTGGCACTCTGCGGTGATATTGTAATCTGCTCTGAAAATACCACCTTTACAGAAGCTCACTTTGAACCCAGCGGCATGTGTCCCGGCGATGGCACATGGGCACTATGGAGAAATCTGATTGGACCGACCCGCGCTCGTTACATGATGTGGATGGGCGGCACCATCGACGCTAACAAAGCTTTAGAATGGGGTGTTGTCAGTGAGGTTCTGCCTCTTGAGAAGCTAAATGACCGCGCATGGGAGATTGCCCGCAAGATGATGCAGAAGCCTCGTTACGCTCGTCGGTTCACTCATATTATCACAAACAAAATGTGGCGTGACCTGTTCACTTCTGAAATGGAGTATGGCATGGCTCACGAAGCCCTTGCCGCCCTGTGCGACAATCCTATTTGGGCACCAGATGACGTTAAACGATAATAGTTAGGAGGATTGTCTATGAAAGACCCCAGATTTGCACTTGATGCTAAAATTCTCACGCTCGATGATGGTACGGAGCTATACTACTGCGAGCTTGGAGAGGAAAATGAGGAAGTTATCATCAGCCCTGCACACTATTTTCTCACATGGTCACCTGTGCTGGAAGGCTTGGCTGAGAAGTATCACGTTTTTGGTGTAATAATGCGCTTCGACGGACCGGTTACTCAGCGTAATGCAGATAACTCTGTTAACTGGGCTCGTCAATATGGCGATGATGTCTACCGATTTGCAAAAAAGATGGGATTCGAGCAGTTCCATTACCTTGGCAAGTGCCATGGTACACTTCCCGGCTGGTACCTGGTGAAGGAACATCCCGAAATGCTGAAAAGCTTCAGCAGCTTTTTCCTGGCCCCCCATCTTTGCCCACAAAACTCGAATAAATTCTTTGGTACCATGATAAATGAGGGCGTTGAGGCGAGTACACGTCTTTCCATACGCCATCAGGAACGGGTTGAGAAAAAGCTCCGTGAAGTCGAAGCTTTGGGCGGCAGCTTTGGTAATCCCGATGTTTCCAAATACGATGCAAGTCCTGAATTGATCTGGGACTCACTGGAAGAATGTGAAGAAACACTGAAAACTACGGAGGTTCCTATTTGCCTGCTGTTTGGTACCGATGACCTGCTCTTCCAGGATCATTATGACAGCAATGTTAAGGCAATGAAAACCATCAACCGCGTCCGTACCATTATTCTTCAAGGCGAACGGCACCTGGTGGAAATGGATTGTCCGGATCGTCTAGTCAACGAATGCATGATTTTTATTGAGGAATCAACGAAGAATTACGATTAACTTTAATAATATAGGAAGGAAATGCTGCAGAATGAAAACCTGCAGCGCTTCCCTCTTAAGGTTACTTATTTAATTGGAGGACAGTATGGACTATCCCTGTATAAAAGGAATCGGAATAGATATGGTCTACATTCCGACCATCCGCAAATATATTGAACAAAACTCCGCCTTTCTGCGGCGCACCTTTACTTCAAAGGAGCAGAAGGCATCGGCTGACAGAGCTGACCCAGCACAATATTATGCTGCACGTTTTGCCGTGAAAGAAGCTGTCTTCAAAGCTGTTGCACACCTGACTGAGAATAAGACCTTTGATTTTCGAATTGTGGAAACCCTGAATACAGATGATGAGGCTCCTTATGTCACCACAGATGGTGCTCTCGCCCCTATTTTGCAGCAAGCTGGCATAACACAGCTTCATATCTCTATTACCACTGAAGGAGATTATGCTGCTGCCTTTGTTGTCGCCTGTGGAACATGACCCCATGCTGAGAGAATATACGCAAGGTACAACCTATATGAAAGCAGAATATGCTTTTCATTTTTTCAATATTCTCTTTAAATACGCTTCATCCAACAAATTCACCGTCTCAAATTTCCCTTTATAAAGCACAGCCCAGTTATTAAAAACACAAGGCAATTCCTTTGCT
>DHOR01000047.1:11796-40249 GCA_002409995.1 Hungatella sp. UBA5385
AAAACACAAGGCAATTCCTTTGCTTTTTGCAGCGTATCCACTTGAATCAAAGACACAGGAACCTCATTGATTTCACAGTACTGTTTTATCTTCTCAACACTCTGATAGATATATGGACATTGCATATCATAATATATCGTCAGGTCTTTGTTTTCGATTTCCTGGCATTTAACATTTTCTGCAAACTTTGGTGTTGTTCCGTCAAAAGAAAGTGCAAGCAATTCATATCCATTATCGGTAGTATCAACCACCTTAAAACCGAAATTCTTTGCAAATGACTGGTCAGTTAGCCAGGATTTTTGTTTTTTTGCTCCTAACATACAAATGCCGGATTTCCTCTTTTCTTTGGCATCAGCCAAACAATACTCCATCAGAGCTTTCCCATACCCTTTTCCTTTGTGATCGCCAGAAACCCACAAGCAATACACGTAATAATAGTTATCACCAATTATGGGAACCCAGGCTGTTTCAAGAGGAGCATATTCAATAAAAACAACAGCCTTTTCATTTAACTTTCTAAAGACATGACCCTCATTTAACCGGTCAGAAAGCCATTCTCTCTTTGCTTCAACACCTGGATGAGGCTTTTTACTGCGAATAATGCAGCATAGATGTTCATTAGCGATATTTTCTGTTGTTAAGTTTACAAAATCAGTATTCATGTGTACCCTCACTTTAATTTAAAATCTTCTTTACGCAAAACCATGGGTGTTACAGTGCTGTTATAAAATAACATAGGATTTCCGGTGATTTTCCCGCCCATATCACAGATGATTTTTACAGTTACTTCCCGGGCCTCCATATTAATTTCCTGTATTCCCTGAGAAAATAAATCCTTTATAGAGTATTCCGCTAATCTAGTACCAATATGCAATCCTCTATAGTTCTCATCAATTGCAAATCTTCCCCAATGAATCTGCCCATTCTCTTCCCAGGCAACGACTGCTCCTACAATTGTAGTATCCAATATAGCACACCACCATTGTGGAGAGTATTCAGCCGGCAATGGAATCATTGAAGCTGGAATTCCCTGTTCCCCTTCAAATACATCTACTTGCAGCTCCATAATCCCATTCATATCTTGATCTTTTGCTTTTCTGAAAATAACATCCTCCAACGCTCTGTTCCTCCTGATTATAATCCAGCCGCAACCTGTTCCATATGTCTTCCATCCGTTCCACAGCAGCCTCCAAAAATCTTAATATTGCTTATATAACGAAGCTTTAGCATATCTTCTGCAAATTGATGTGGCTCAGAACATTTTAAATCCAGAGAATTATCCAGTTCATCATAAGAAAGTGGTGAAGTATTTGCCTGAATTCCTAAAAAACGTTTTTTAACCATAGAATTTTGATTAAATGGCTGGGATAATGCCTTGTATAAAATATTAGGGTGAACGCAATTAGTCATATAACACATAGGTTTATTATCAACAGAACGATCTATAGAGGTGATTGCCTCAGATATGGTTGTACCATCAATTAACTTACCATCTTTTTGAATGGTAAAACTGATGATATATGGAATACCTGTTTCTGACATTGCCTGTGCCATGCCATTAGCTTCCGGCAATGTTGGCATTATTCCTGCAAAAAGAAAATCTGCCTTAGCTTCGCAAAATAAGTCTGCCTGCCATTTATGAAACAATCTTGCCTGATTTTCTGATAAAGCACCTTCCCCTGTATATGCATCCCCTTTGCAGCCCATAAGTCCGCCAACATACATTTCCAGGTTATTCTCTTCCTGTATACTCCGGAGAAATTGCACATTGTCATAGATAATCGATGAATTACAGCCTGCACGCTCCACCCGCTCTCTGTTTCCACGGCGGGTTGGGGTGGCTGCTAAAAATGGCAGGCTATGTTTTTTCGCAATATCAATGTATTCCTGCCAAATGTTTTTTAATGCCATACGACCATTTGCGTCGTATATAAGCTTTGCCATAGCTACTTCATTATCAAATGTTAAACCATATTCACGCTTTAGCCGTTCTCCTAAAGCACCTTCCATTAAGATACTCTGTTGTTTTTCAATGCAATTACTTATTGTCCTTAGATGCATCACAAATTCTCCTTATGCATTTTTATACGCCCTTTTTTTTATACCACTCTTCTAAGGCTTCAGAATCATCTATCTCTCCATTAAGCCGTCTGTTATAAATCTCCAATTATTTCTATTTCTGCCAGAGGGTGCTGAATGGAAACAGGATTCTTCCATAAATTTGAATTACCGTCTGCACACGGGCTGTCATATTCCAACATATCTGTTCTAGAAATATGGCTATTAAAAGCAGAATAAACTGCCCAACTCCAATAGCAATTATTTTCCTCAGCCACAGCAGCAAATTCTTCCCCTGTTAGCCAATGATATCTTTCCATATACCCGAATTTGTTTTTGCGTTTGTATTCTCTACCCATACCTCCGACTTCAAAATCGCTAATCAACCAATTATACTGTTTCATAACAGCCATTTCCCGAAAAATTCTATGGTAAAAGTCAGGATATTCCTGGTTGCTTTTTATAATAAAACCTTTCAATATCTACACCCCCGTAATCTGGTTGCCTAATCATATCCTTTATTTTATTCATCATACAGCAGATTTCTATGGCTGACAATAACTTATTACCTTCTAAATATAATAAAGACCAGAAAATCCGATTTCTTAAAGCCGAATTTTCCAGTCTTTGGTTTAAAAGTTTCTTAAATTACAATTACTGCTTCACAATAAATGATTTCCGTTTGCTGACAACATCAAAGATAACTGCAGCAACTAATACAATTCCTTTTACAACCTTCTGCAGGTTCTGATCAACGCCCATAATGCTCATACCCAGATTCAGAACACCCATCAGTGTTGCACCAACAATAACGCCAGGCACTGTACCGGTTCCTCCATAAGCGGAAGCTCCGCCAATAAAACATGCGCCAATGGCATCCATTTCATAACTGTTTCCTGCTGTGGGATTAGCGGAGTTCAGTCTTGCAACTGTAACCATACCTGCTACTGCTGCCAGAATTCCCATATTTAAGTATGCAAGGAAGAAAATCTTGTTGGTATCAATTCCTGAAAGTCTGGTGGCTTTTTCATTTCCTCCTACTGCGTAAAAATAGCGTCCAATGGTTGTTTTAGATGATATGTAACTGTAAATGGCGATTATAACAGCCACCCAGATCAGTGCATTGGGAATACCTTTATACTGTGCAAGCTTAAACATAAAAAAGATAACCACTGCGCAGATAAGAACCATTTTTGCCACGATACTTTTAAGGGAGTCCACCCGATATCCTTTCTGCTTCTTCCTTCTATACCCCATAAGAGTTGTTGCCACATAGATCAGACACACCAGAATTCCAACGAGAAAACAGGTTAAATTAAACCCTTCCATACCAAAGAAATCCGGAACATAGGTGTTAAAAAGCCTTAAGAAAGAATCTGGTATTGGAGACAGAGTCATACCTTTTAATACTGTATTTGACAGTCCTCTGAACACCAGCATTCCTGCCAACGTCACAATAAATGGAGGAATTCTCACATAAGCAATCCAGAACCCCTGCATGGCACCTACCAGCGCACCAACAACCAGCATAGCCACCATACTGAGATACGGATTTACGCCCATAGTGATCATTAAAGTACCACCTATGGCTCCAACAAAGCAGACTACGGAACCTACAGATAAGTCAATATTTCCTCCGGTCAGAATACAGAAGAGCATTCCTGTTGCAAGAATAAATACATAGGCATTCTGGGCAATCAGATTGTTTACATTCTGAGGCAGAAGCATCTTCCCTCCAGTATTAACAGTAAATAAAATAACCACGATAAATAGAACGAGCACCATTGTATACTTCTTTAAAACCTCATATACTTTTACTTTATTTTCCATCTTTTACACTCCTTTGTCCGATTTCAGAATACTGGCCATAATCTTCTCCTGGGTTGCCTCATGAGCGGACAATTCTCCCACCATCCGGCCCTCATTCATGATGTATATCCGGTCTGACATACCCAGCACTTCAGGCAATTCAGAAGAAACCATAATAATAGATTTCCCCTCAGCCACCAGTTCATTGATAATACAGTAGATTTCATATTTTGCTCCTACATCAATTCCCCTTGTTGGTTCATCCAAAATCAGGATCTCAGGCTCTGCAAACATCCATTTCGCTAATAAAACCTTCTGCTGATTTCCGCCGCTTAAATTTTCCACATTCTGATTTACAGTAGGACATTTGGTATTAAGTTTTTTTCTATATTCGTCAGCAACCAGATATTCTTTATCCTTATCTATGATCATCCGCTTGCTGACAGCCTCCATCTTGGCTAAGGTTGTGTTGGTTTTAATGGGATTTGATAGAATCAGGCCATTACCCTTTCTGTCCTCTGTGACATAGGCAAGTTTATGCTTAATGGCATCTTTTACATGATTTAACTTTACTTTTTCCCCCTGTATCTTCAGTGTTCCGCTGATGTTAACTCCATAGCTTTTACCAAAAATACTCATGGCAAGCTCTGTTCTGCCTGCTCCCATCAATCCGCAGATACCGATAACTTCACCCTTGTTAACATGAAAGGAGACATTATCCACCACCTTACGTTCTGAGTAAAGAGGATGATAAACATTCCAGTTTTCCACAGACAGGGCTGCCTCTTGGGATTTGGTATGGGGCCGCTTGGGAAAACGGTCAACAAGTTCTCTGCCTACCATACCTTTAATGATTCGATCCTCTGTGATCTCATCTGTATTCTTATCCAGTGTTTCGATTGTAGAACCGTCCCGGAGTATGGTGATCTTATCCGCCACATAGGCGATCTCATTAAGCTTATGGGAAATAATAATAGAGGTCATGCCCTCAGCTTTGAATTTCAGGAGTAAATCCAGCAATGCCTGAGAATCATCCTCATTTAAAGACGCTGTTGGCTCATCCAGAATTAAAAGCTTGGCTTTCTTCGCCAGTGCCTTGGCTATTTCCACCAGCTGCTGCTTTCCAACTCCTATATCCTTAATTAATGTATCAGCCGGTTCCTTAAGTCCTACGGTTTTTAAGTAACCATCAGCCGCTTTATAAGTTTCATCCCAGTCAATGGACATTTTACTGCCAAGCTCATTGCCCAGGTACATATTTTCTGCAATTGTCATATAAGGCACCAGTGCAAGCTCCTGGTGGATAATTACTATCCCCTTTTCTTCACTGTCACTGATTTTGTTGAATTTACATATCTCATCCTCATATATGATATCTCCGGTATAAGATCCATATGGATGTATTCCGCTTAATACATTCATCAGAGTTGATTTTCCTGCTCCATTTTCTCCTACCAGAGCATGAATTTCTCCCTGCTCAACTTCCAGATTTACATTGTCAAGAGCCTTCACTCCCGGGAAAGTCTTTGTGATATTTTTCATTTCCAAAAGTATCTTAGCCACTTATATCCCTCCACCGTCTACTTGGCAGAGGCGGCTCTGTTACCGACAGAAGCCGCCTCCTTAGAATTGAACTTGATTCACATTACTTTATCTGATCCTCTGTATAATAACCAGAATCAATCAGCATTTCTTTATAATTGTCAATAGTAACAGCTACAGGCTCACAAAGGTAGGTAGGTATAACACCTGTTCCATTGTCATAAGTCTTGGTATCATTTACTTCTGCAGTGCCGCCCTGCATAACTGCGTCTACCATTTTAACTACCTGGGTTGCAAGTGTACGGGTATCCTTAAATATAGACATTGCCTGCTTTCCTACCAGCATATTCTTAACGTTTGCAACATCACAGTCCTGACCAGTAATAACCGGATAATCTCCCACATAGGAAGAAGCAAGAGCATTTTCTACACCCAGTGCTGTTGAGTCATTGGAACACATAACTGCATGAAGAACAGTTCCGTCTGAATAATTTCCTGCAATAATAGTATCCATTCTGTTCTGTGATTTTTCAGAATCCCAGTTTGCAGTAGCAACCTGCTCAAAAGCTGTCTGTCCTGATTTTACCACCAGCTTGCCTTCATCAATGTAAGGCTGAAGAACGTCCATAGCTCCGCCAAAGAAGAATACACAGTTGTTGTCAGCAGGATCGCCTGTAAACAGCTCAATATTCTTTGGTTCTGTTGAAGTCTTAAGTTCCAGAACATCTACAAGGTATTCTCCCTGCTTCTGTCCTACCATATAGTTATCAAAGGTTGCATAGTAGGAAACTGCATCTGTATTCATAAGCAGACGGTCATAAGCGATAACCGGAATTCCAGCTTCCTTGGCCTGGCCTAAAGGCTCACCCAGAGAACTTCCGTCAATGGAAGCAATAACAAGTATCTCACAGCCATTGGAGATCATATTTTCGACCTGTGAAACCTGAGTCTGTACATCATTGCTGGCATACTGAAGATCAACCTGATAGCCTGCTGCCTCAAGCTGTTTTTTCATGTTTTCGCCGTCCTGATTCCATCTCTGGAGGTCCTTGGTGGGCATTGCAACACCAACAAGCGCGCCTGCTCCTCCGGAAGTATCCTCCTTCTTAGGTTCCTCTGCTTTTGCCGCCTCTGTAGCTGCCTCTGTGGCTGCTGGAGCTGCTGCCGTGGTCACAGCTGCTTCTTTATTCCCACCGCACCCTGTCATCATGCTGGCTGCAACTGCCATTGTCATTATTGCTGCAAATAGCTTACTTCTTTTCATGTTCTTCTTCCTCCTTAATATTTGTTGATAATCCAATGGTAACATAGCCCATTCTGGATTTGCTTGTGAAACAGTAGTACAGAAATATGGCAATGAAAAAAGCCCTGCTTAAGCAGGACTTCTCCATAACAATATAATGCTATCTGTGTGCTATTGAGAATTTAAATAAACATCTTCCTGTGCATGGAATCCGCCCTGAATGATTACCTCATCCATATTCTCCTTGGTTACCGCAATAGGGTCCAGTTCCACATAGGGGACATCATAGGTGCCATCAAACATCGTCTTATTAACATCTTCAAGAGATTCTCCCCGTCCCAGCTTCACTGCTAATTCAGCAGCCAGTCTGGCCTGCTCCGTAACAGATTTGAATGCAGTCATCTGCTGCGTTCCTTCAACAATACGCTGACAGGCGATGAGATCCCCATCCTGTCCCACGAGAATAACTGTTCCTGCCAGCTGTTCTTCCGAAAGTGCCCGGAATACCTGGGTTGCAATATCATCATTTCCGCACATAATCCCTTTTACATCTCTATGATCGGACAGCCCTTCTTTGACATAGTAAAATGCCGGTTCCGCAAGCCAGCCAGTGCAGCTTTCCTTGTGAACAACATTTAAATTGGAGCCTTCCAGAGTTTTAAAAAATCCATTTCTTACCTCATCCACATTCTGATCTGTAGGTGATCCCTGTATCATAAAAATATCTCCGCCCTCAGGTATGGATTCTATCAAAGACTCAGCCATAAGAATGCCCACTTTTTCATTGTTAAAGGAAATGAACATATCACAATCCGCATTTTGAATTAAACGGTCATAACACATGGTCTTAATCCCTGCATCCTTTGCCTTTTTCATCACGCTGTCCAGCTTATTACAATCACCTGCAACTACAACAATGACATCCACCTGTTTTTTAATAAAATACTCTATCTGATCGATCTGCTCCTGCAAATCACCGTTTGAGTTCTGTACATTTACATCTGCCCCCAGGCTCTTTGCAGTAGATACAAATACATCCCGGTCTCTGATCCAGCGTTCAATCAGAAAGGAATCAAAGCTGATCCCGATTTCCAGGGCTGCTGCGTCATCTGTTGCTGCTGTTTCTGCAGTCACAGTTTCCTTATTGCACCCACTTAACAGCAGACTGCATATTAATAATAAAATTGCCGGAATTCGAATATTCATAAGTCTATCTCTCCCTGTATTCGCTTGGTGTTATTCCTTCATATTTCTTAAAAATGCGGCTGAAGTAATTGGGATCACTGTAACCGCACATGGCACAAACCTGTTTAATGCTGTTAGCCGGCTGCTCCAGATATTTTTTGGCATGACGGATTCTCACTTTCGTAAGATACTCTATAAAGCTGCTACCCACCTCCTGCTTAAATAATTTGCTGAAATAATAAGGGCTGATATCTACCATACGGGAAACATCCTCCAGTGATATTTCTTCTGCAAAATGCCCCTTTATATACACCTGCGCCCGATAGATCACATCCTCCTGCCCTTTTTTCCTTGAAGTATTGATACATTCACATATTTCATGAATCTTCTCTATAAACCAATCCTTCAGCATGGTATAGTCTGTACATGCCTTCATTTCCTTCATGTAATTTTCTCTGTATTTGTAACCATACCGCATATTTCCCGACTCAAATGCAAGATATTCCAGACGCATCACCAGCTCCAGCATCTTAATCTCCATATTGGCTCTCACATCCCCATCCTGATTCATCATCCAGCCGTAGAAATCATTGGCACAGTTTATGGTCCCTTGTTCATCACCCTTTCGTCCTCTTCGGAGAAAATCCAGTTCCAGTTCCAGAGGGTAATCCCCATCATAGTAGTTTTGTGCCGGGATATCGGTAATATGTACTACATGGCTGTCACTTTCCCGCAGTGCCTTCAGTGCCTCCTTGTAAGATTCCTTCACCTGGCTGATCTCCTTCACAGTCCCGATTCCGCCTCTGAATTTCATATCAATGCTTAATTCCAGTTTTTCAATCATATTTCTTGCTCTTGTTATGATTTCCACACGCTCTTCATATCGGGTCTTCTGATGATCAACTGCGTTAAAGAGCACTACCCGGTTTCCCATAATCAGTCCTGGAATACAAGGAAAATAATCCTTCACGATTTCTTTCAGCACAGAATAATATCGATTCATTTTTACATTGGAACCAACCGCATTGGTCATCATACCGGACTCCAGGGCATCACCAAACTCCAGTACAATCATAAACCCATATTTCTCTTGAATTCCCAATATTTCCAGATAATCCTGCAATAGAATATCCATATCATCCTGAAGCAGGCTATTGACAAATCCGCTTTCTATCATAGGAATTACGATTTCAAGTTTTTCTCTGATTTTTAAATCATCGCTAAACTTTTGTCTTGCCTGCTCTACCTTTTTCATGGCTTTCATGCAGACTTCCAGAATCCTCTGCTTATTCACCGGCTTTGTTACAAACTCCAGAACCCCAAGGTTAATGGCTTCCTGAGCATATGCAAATTTGTCATAAGCCGTTATAATAATAAACACGATGGACTGATTGAACTTGCGTATCTCCTGGATGGCCTGAATGCCGCTGATACCAGGCATCTGAACATCTACAAATGCAATATCCGGCCGAAATACCCTGGCCTGTTCAATCAAAGCCCGTCCGGATTTCACACAGACAATCTCACACTCACTGCCAAAACTTGATTCAATATAATTTTTTATAGATGCAAGCATAATCCCTTCGTCATCTGCTACTATAATTCGAAACATTATTATCCGCATCTCCTTCCCGTCTTGGTATCATCAATGTTACTTCAGTTCCCTGATTCGGCCCATCACTGCTTACACGAAAGACCTCATTTGTATTATAGTAAAGCTGAAGTCTGGAAATTACATTCCCCATGCCAACTCCCGTAGAATCCTTACTGGAAGGCAGTCTTCCTTGTGTGTTTAACACCTGAAGCTGTTCTTCTGTCATTCCTTTTCCATTGTCCCTGATACTGATTTCTATATATTCTCCCATGCCATTAATATGGAGAGATACCTTTCCCTGCCAATCCAGCCCCCGTATTCCATGATTGACAGCATTTTCAACCAGAGGCTGCAATATCATGCTGGGCATCCTGCAATTTAAAACGGTTTTGTCTATTTCTGATTCATAGTGAATATCTCCGGCAAATCTTACATTTAAGATGTAGATATAATTTTCAACAGCCTCCACTTCCTCCTTAATAGACGTATCTTCTGTTCCTTTTTTTACATTATAACGAAAAAAATCTGCCATTTTTTCAATAAAAACAGATGTTTTTTCCGCATCCTCCATGATTGCCAGCTGAACCCCTGCATTAAGAGAATTAAATAGAAAATGAGGATTTATCTGGGACTGTAAATATTTCAGCTGAGCTTCTTTTAAATTGGTTTCCATTAAGAACTCCCGCTCCATCATGGCCTGTTCCTTTACCGCACTTTCTTTAATCCTTTTCACATAATCAGCAAGGCTGTCCACCATTTGGTTAAATGTTCTTGTCACGATTCCAAGCTCATCATCGGATTCAACAGGAGCTACTTTAACATGAAAGTTACCCTGACCAACCAGCTCTGCTGTATCTGCTAAATTGGTCAATGGTGTAACAATATCTCTTGTCATCATCATTACAATAAACAAGCTGATCAGCATCACAATAACCAGAATAACCAGACAGATAATCTCCAGATAACGAAGTGCCCCCTGTAAAGTCACATAGCTGGTGGAATTATTCTTAAACTGCTGGGTATTGAGAGCAGAAATATCAGAGTTGATAAACTGATAAAGCCTCAGGGCAGATTCATAAGAGCTTTTATATCGCTCTATGTTCAATCCCCTTTTTGCCTGTACTGCCTCATCAGTAATCTGAAGGTATTTCCCCGACATGCCCCGTATATTTTTCTCCAGTATCTGAATCGGATTATCTGTTATCTCTGTATTCAAATCCTCCAGAAGTTTTCTGTACTCCTGTTCTGAACGGTAATAATCCATTAAAGAATCGGAATCCTTTACTTCCAGGTACCGGTACATATAATTCTGTACATCAGATAGCCGGTCTGAAAGCTCATTGAGATTCACATTGCTTAAATAAACCGAATCCATCCGCCTTACCATTTGATTGATTTGCGAATAGATCAGAAGATTGCTGGCAAAAAGTGCAATGGCAGTCAACATAATTTCCAAAAGAAGTTTTCGTGTTATGGGCAGGTTTTTCCAAAATTTAATATTGAATTTCATAGGCTGTCTCTCACTTTCCTATAAATTGAAATACATTTTCCTTTGATATAAACTGCAGTTCCACACTGTAAAATGAATTAGTCCTTCCATCTCTGATACATTCTGTCATGGCCTGTACACTGTATCTACCCATTTCATCTGCATCAATTGATAAGGTTTTACTCATAGTCCCCTTTTTCACTGCCTCCATAGCCGTATCTGAGGTATAAAAGCCGATAATCTGTGTTCTGCCAACCTGATTGTAGTCAATCAACGCCTGATATACCGTTTCTGTATCCACTTCATCCAGACACACAATAATATCCGGCTGCTCCTTCTCATTCTGGAAAAGCTTCCAGACAATTTCTTCTGATTCAAATGCCCGCTCTGATGCAATTTTTATCTCTTCCACCTTCACTCTGCCGCCCAGCTCCTCTGAAGTAACCATCAGGTTGTTGATCTGATTAAAAATCTGGGATTGATTGCTGTCTATGGAATTGTTGCGCAGAAGAACGGTGATCTTCACCTCTTGTTCATCATCTGCAAGAAGATTCATAATCTCATAACCATACTCCTGACCCAATTGATAGGAATTAATGCCTACATAACTGCTTCGCTTAGTTGTTGGTGCATCATTGAGAATGGTAACTACGGGAATTCCCTCCTCAACAGCCTCATCTATCTTATCCTTCAGCCCTTCCTCATCTGTGTATTCCAGCCAGATGCCGTCCACTCCTGCAGCAATACTCATATCCATAAAATCAATCATAGAATACTGGGAGGATAGATTTTCCCCCTTAATCTCTACATAAGCATCAGCTCCGGCTGCCTCTTTTTTTATACTGTCATACACATCGCTCCAGAGCTTTGATTCGGTGTTTGCCACGATCATAACATAATGATAACGATATGTACCTGTGTTTTCTGCGTTATCAACTCCTATTTGCCTTAAGACATTACCGTAAAAGGATACAGTCATCAGGGTTAGAAAAACTACACTGAATATACCGGTCATCACCAGCCAGAATAATTGTTTATTTTTCATTATGGACCACCTGTTTCACTAAATTTAGGTTAATAAGGATATTTTATCATAGAAGCTGGGGATTATGGGCACTATTATGAAATTTTTTCATCAAGACGAATGAAATATATGACTTTTACTAACAAACAATTCCGCTATATAATTATCATTAGTAACTGTTCCACCAAAAAGAGGAGGATACATAATGAGTGAATTATCTGAACTGGCTTCCTATATTGCTGAACTTGAGCTAAGCTGTATTCCAGACGTTGTACAGAAATCTGGAATTCTGCATATTTTGGACAGTATAGGAACTGGATTAGGGGCTGTTTACGATCAGCAGATCCAAAGCGTATTAAAAGAATGGCTTAAAATAGGCGGAGAAAATGGGGAAGGATATATATCAGTATGGGGAACTAACAAAAAAGCCAGCCTTAGTACTGCCGTATTTTTAAATGCCATGATGAGTCATACACTGGAAATGGACGATGTACACACAAACAGTAAAACACATATCGGTACAGTTGTTGTTCCAGCTGCCTGGGGGATGGCTGAATATTTAGGCAGAACCGGAGACGATGTTTTGCTTGCCGTTATCTGTGGATATGAAGTCATGAGCCGGATTGGAATGGCCTTTGGGGTGACATCTCACCGAAATAAAGGCTGGCATGTAACGGCCACCGCTGGTACCTTTGGTGCAGCTGCAGCAGCCGGTAAGCTTCTGGGACTTAATAAAAAACAAATGACATGGGCTCTGGGACTGGCCGGAGCACAAAGCTTTGGTACCTGGGCATTTCTCGGTGACGGTACCTCTGCCAAAGTTTTAAATCCAGCACGAGCCGCACAAGTCGGAATGGAGTCGGCTTTGCTTGTAAAAGCAGGAATGACCGGTGCAGAACATATATTGACAGCTGATGACGGCGGTTTGTTCTCGATGATGAGTGATGAGGCTGATGTCCAATTGGTAACCGAAGGACTGGGAGAAGAGTGGCAGCTGATGATGATGGATAATAAGACTTATCCATCTTGCCGGAGTACCCATTGTGCAATTGACGGAACACTGGAATTATGTCAGACATACGAAATCTCAGAGAAAAATATTGAACATATTGAAGTGGAAACATACTTAGTAGGATATAAACAATGTGGTAGCAGCAAAGGCAGCCTAAACCCAGAAACACCAGTTAATGCTAGATTTTCAACTCCCTTTACTGTAGCATGTGCCGTTATGTATGGCGAAGTTTCCCTTCGTCAGCTGAAGCAGGATATTATCATGGATCCTGAAATTCGGAAATTAATGCATAAAGTAACCGTAAAACCGACATTAGAATTCAGCGATGCTTACCCCCATCATTGGGGCTGCCGTGTTATCATCAGAACAAATGATGGAAGTGTCTATGTATCATATATGAAAGATGCATCAGGAAGCGTCGATAAACCTTTGACCCAAACACAGGTAAAAGATAAGGCAGTATCTCTAATGATGGAAACCTGTCCAGATAAAGCTAATAAATTAGCTGAACAAATCCTCAGCATTCGCAAATTAGATATCTTGCCTCAACTATAGGAAGGAAAGTCCTGGTTGTGTGCCTGTCATTCAGACTGCTAAAGATTTGATTGAACACGCCCTGGATGCACCGATTGGTACTGACCGATTGGAAAACCTGGTATCAAAGGACGACAGCATTGTAATTGTAGTTAATGATCAGACCCGCCCAGGACAGATGGCTGAAGCGGTTGTCAAGAGAATAAATAAAGCTGGGGTAACTGATTGCCAAAGGCTGTCACTATTATTCCGCAGTTCGATGATTAATGCCATTAGAAGAGACCGCCATAACAACATTAATAAATGCCTTAACCTGCGGGAGCATTGCTGCACTGTCTGAATACAACAGATAAGTAGAACGGACAATAGGGTTCCCGTTCTTAAGCACCAGCGGAACAGAGTAACCACTAAAATCACTAAGTGCAATTTCTGGAACAATTGCCCAGCCAAGACCGCTGGTAACCATAGCCACACAAGTCATAATATTGTCAACATAAACGCTCTTGGCCTTAGTATGAAGCTTGTTTTCTCGTAGCCATCGTTCAATCTCCCGGTTCATTATGGAAT
Organism: Hungatella sp. UBA5385; assembly: GCA_002409995.1. Lineage (GTDB taxonomy): Bacteria > Bacillota > Clostridia > Lachnospirales > Lachnospiraceae > UBA5385. The sequence continues at coordinate 25,854 of DHOR01000047.1, forward strand.
CAGTAATACGCCCGATATAGGGAATATCCTGAAGTGATTTATCCTTGTCTTCCATACTTCGAATCGCGCAAATATTCTCACATTTTAGCAATACCTTCTGTTCTGTCCATGGATATTCACCGCGGACAATTGCTATATCAATGGAACCATTGTAAAGGCGTGTAAACAGCTTTCGGCTGTGATCTGTGATGATATTAGTGACAACATGAGGATATTGTCTCATATATGGAGTCAGTATGCCGATAAGATTAAATAATGCGTAATTATTTGTTATTCCAGCATTTAAAGTTCCTGAAACATAACCTTGATCGGTTAACAGCTGTTCCCGTAAAAGTTGCAGCTGTTTCGCTGCTTCACAGGTGTGCTTAAGAATCGTCTCGCCCTCCGATGTAAAGCGAATTCCCTGGCGGGTACGTAAGATAATACTGACACCAAATTCGCTCTCAATGACTGCAATACGTTTAGACAACGCTGACTGAGTAATATACAGAATATCTGCTGCACGGGTTATGTTTTGGGTTTTATACAACACCTTTAATAATTTGAAATCCATTTCATCCATAGTTTCCTCCCAATACTACATTTACGGTAATAAGATAATTTTAACAAATAATAGTTAAAAGTAAAGCCCTTTTACTTCATTGAGATGACCTTTACTATCTTATATTTTGGCATTATGATCATTGGCTGCCTTTATCTATTTATTGATGGATATGGCTGATATAACGCTGAAACCTCCAAATGACCAGGCTATGAAACCAAGTTATTTGGAGGTGCTTTATATTACCTTATCCCTGTATTCTTTTCCTACCACAAAAATTCCCTTTACATTTTTTCGCACATCCAACCTTATGGGAGCCACAGCTTGGACAGCTGCAATTCTTCTCTTCAGACCCCTGCAGGTTCTCAATACTTTCATTCCATAAATGGCTGCAATCAGAGCAAACCACCGAACATATATTTCTTGTATAGGTTCCGCCTTCAATGTGAATCATCTTACCATGAATCAGGCTGTCTGCAACTTTTTCTCTGGCAGATAATAAAATTCGCTGAAACGTTGGCCTTGAAACCTCCATTTTTTCAGCACATTCAGCCTGCTCTAATCCTTCTAGATCCTTTAGTCGAATGGCTTCCAATTCTTCTAACAGAAGAATATTCACATCCATATTCTCAACACTGTCATCAGAGGGGATAAAATACGGCACCTCAGGAATATGTTCAATTCTTCGCCACTTAGTTGGTCTGGCCATGATTTCCACATCCATGAGAACCACAGGTATGATCCCCATCCTGGTGTTCATGATCATGATGACTGCATGTTATATCCGGATTATAATCTAATTGATTATCAAGATATGCCTTAACAGCTTCATCAGCATCACCGGTAACTCCGCCAAATAACTGAATTTCGTTTTCTGCTAATGCCTCCTGAGCCCCTGCCCCTATTCCGCCGCAGATTAACACTTCTACCTGATGGTCTGTAAGAAAACCTGCAAGAGTTCCATGACCCTGACCATTGGTATCTACTACATTAGATGCGGAAATCTTTCCTTCTTCTACATCATAAATCTTAAACTGACTGGTATGCCCAAAATGCTGAAAAACCTGTCCTTCTTCAAATGTTACTGCTATCTTCATATGAGACCTCCTTAAATTGTATACAAGTATTTTATCACGTTATGGGCATATGTCAATAACTAATTGTATTTTTCTAATGTAAGATAGCTATTAGTTCTAGCCAATTGTTCTGTCATTTGAATAAACCGTTCCATAGCATTAGAGAGTACCCTTCCTTTTCGATATGCAACTATCAGTTTTCTGGCATACAAAGGATCATCCAGAGTACAGAATATGGGTTGCTGCTCCATAGACCGTAGTTGAATCGCACAGCATTCTGGTGCAAAAAACAAGCCAACACCCTGTGTTGCTAATCTATATGCTGTCTCACAATTAGATATTTCCATAACAATTTTAGTTTTCTGAATATTATGAATAGCAAATAGCTCTTTCATTGTTCGATAGAGGCCTTGTTGTGGAGTCAATGATATAAAACTTTCACCCTCAAGTCTCTCTGGAGATATCAAAAGTGGATTTGAAGTACTGTTTTTGCTTAAATCCACTTCTTTCAATATTTGATGATCACGTGAAACAATAAGAAAAATACGGTCATCTCCAATCACGCGGTAATCTACATCATCTGAAAATACAGGTAATGTATAGATACAGATATCAAGACTGCCTCTTTGTAACTCCTCTTCAAAATACGTACTGTTTCCTTCTTTCACATTTACCTGAATACCAGGGTAAGCTTTTAAAAATGGCGGCAATATCTCTGGCAGCCAATAAGCTCCCCGAAGTGGAGGAATTCCTATTGAAAATCGACCTCTTTTTAAATCGTTTATTTCTTCAAACTGATGTCTCAAGTTCTTTTCCATAGTAATAATTTGTTCAACCTGTGCCATATATAATTCCCCTGCATAGGTGATTTGCAAGGGATTTACCTGGCGATCAAAAAGCTTTACACCTAGTTCACGTTCCAGTTTATTAAGAAATTTTGTCAGAGCTGGCTGACTAATATATAGCTGTTGTGCAGCTTTTGTCATATTTCCATATTTATCAATTGCTTGTAAGTATATGTATTTCTGATAATCCATATAATCCTCCATAACTTTTGGTTATCAATCTATACGCCTAAAATACATTAGACGAAATCATACAACCATGCTATCTTATAAATGTGCACATAATAACAATTAGATAGTACCATATAATTGACCATTATACTAGTATTCAGTATTAAGAAACATCTTGTTATGAATTATTCTTATGGAGGTATTTTTATGGAGGCATTTAGAAAAAGCAAAATATTAGGTATTCCAATGTGGATTATCCTGATTATGACAATTATCATGATGGTTGCCAGTTACCTAGAACTAGTACCAAATAATATGATTGGAGCACTTGCATTAGTTCTTTGTTTAGGGGGGGTAATTGGTGAACTGGGTGATCATATTCCAGTATGGAAAACTTGGTGTGGAGGTGGCATGATGCTGGCATTCTTCGCAGCCGCAGCAATCGGAACATATCAGTTGATGCCTGATAGTACCATTACTGTAATCAACGACTTTACAAATGTATCCGGTTTCCTTGATATGTACATTGTCATCTTAATTACAGGAAGTGTATTGTCAATAGAACGGAAATTTCTTCTAAAGAGTTTCGCTGGATTTATTCCGATTATATTTGGTGGTGTCCTCTGTTCATTTTTGTTAGCTGGACTTGCTGGTTTACTGTTAGGTAAAGGTGCTCTCTCACCAATTATGGACATTGCGCTCCCTGTTATGGGTGGGGGAAATGGCGGTGGTGCAGTTCCTATGAGTCAGATTTGGGCTGAAGCGACTGGAGGTGACAGTACATCTTGGTATGCATCTGCATTTGCAACGCTAATGTTAGGTAATCTTGTCTCAATTTTATTTGGAGCAGTATTAAACTATATCGGTATTAAATTTCCCAAATTATCTGGAAATGGCCAGCTTATGCGAGCAACTGCAAATGATGACAGTAGTTTAAAAGATGAATATAAACCGGTATTAATTGATTATGTTAGCGGATTGACATTGGCAGTTGTGCTTTATAGCCTTGCCAGTTTATATTCATCAAAAATATCCATCATCAATAATTTGAATTTAGGATTTACAGTTCACACATTTGCTTTTATGGTTTTATTTGCTGCAATTCTCGCCTTGACAGGAATAATACCTAAAAATGTCCGTGCCGGTGCAAAAGGAATGCAAAATTTCTTTTCCAAATATTTATCATTTCCACTTATGATTTGTGTTGGTATTTCTACTAACTTGAATGACTTCTTAAAGGTTTTTGCCTCTCCTTCTAATATTATTATCATTATTTTAGTTGTAGTAGGTGCGGTTATTGGTTCTGGTTTTGTTGGTCACTTATTAGGATTTTACTTTATTGAATCCGCAGTGGCAGGTGGTTTGTGTATGTCAAATGCAGGCGGTAGTGGTGACATTGCCGTTTTAGGTGCCTCAAACCGTATGGAGATGATATCATATGCCCAGATTGCATCACGTATCGGAGGTGCTTTTATGCTGGTAATAGCAAGCATTATCTTTGGATATTTTGCTTAATAACAAAAAGAAACGAGGAACATAATGAGATTTGAATACAGAAAAGAAACAATATCCAATATAAATCAGAATCTCACAGTTAGAATAATGCTGCCAAATGGATATGATGCTACAGAGAAAAGATATCCCGTATTGTATCATCACGATGGTCAAGATATATTCAATGATAAAGATTCCGTGTTTGGTGACAGTCTTCAATACGAACAATACTATAATGAGTATGGAAGATTTATGCCAGATATCATACTGGTAGCTATTGATTGTCCAGAACACCGTGCTGAACGTACGAGGCTCTATTCTCCATATACCAAGCATTTTAATACCGAAGGAAAAAACTTTGAACCATACATAGAAGGGCAGGGAAAAGAATATCTACAATGGATCACAAATATCCTAAAACCCTCAATTGACAGTTCTTATCGCACCCTTGCTACACCAGAGTTTACAGGCATAGGCGGTTCCAGTACTGCTGGTCTAATCAGCACATATGCTCTGCTTTGTTATCCTGATGTTTTTACGAGAGGTTTGTTAATGAGCAGTGCCTATTATATCTGGTATGATTTGCTTCAAGAAACTTTGAGTTCTAAATCAGCAACACATATAAAATCATTGTATATGGATTTAGGCACTAATGAATTCGGGCGAATGACTACAGCAGAACAGTTTCTCCAAGGAAATGATTTTGTATACGAATACTTTCTCAGTGAAGGTTTAAACAGTGATGTATTTAAATATACTATCTATCCAGATGATACTCATACACAAATCTGCTGGAAACGAAGATTTCCGGATGCTATACGTTGGATATTTAAGGATTTCATATGATTCTGCATTCAGCAGGCGTTTTTCATACTCAAGTTCTCCAAAAGAAGAACTTTCCAAAAATACAAACTAATAGGGTGCTGCAAACACTTCATTTGCAGCACCCTCTATATTTTTTCTTAATATAAACTGTTATCCCAGCTCATTACTCCAGTTCAAACGCCCCAGTATAAAGCTGATAATATTTACCCTTCTGAGCAATCAGATCATCATGATTCCCTCTCTCAATAATTCTTCCCTGCTCCAGAACCATAATAACATCAGAGTTCTTAACAGTAGAAAGTCTATGGGCAATAACAAATACAGTTCTGCCATTCATGAGAGCATCCATACCTCTCTGGACAATTGCCTCAGTTCTGGTATCAATGGAAGAAGTCGCCTCATCCATAATCATAACAGGAGGATCAGCCACTGCTGCCCTGCTGATTGCCAGAAGCTGGCTCTGTCCCTGAGAAAGGTTACTTCCATTCCCTGACAGCATGGTTTGATATCCTTCCGGAAGTCTGGTAATAAAATCATGAGCTCCCACAAGCTTGGCTGCAGCTATACATTCCTCATCACTTGCAGTCAGCCTGCCGTAACGGATATTGTCAAGAACTGTACCTGTGAAAAGGTTGGTATCCTGAAGTACAATACCCAGAGAACGGCGCAGATCGCCTTTTTTAATTTTATTAATATTAATACCATCATATCTTATCTTACCATCGGCAATATCATAAAATCTGTTGATTAAGTTGGTAATAGTCGTCTTACCTGCACCTGTTGCACCTACGAAAGCCACTTTTTGTCCAGGCTCTGCATAAAGGGTAATATTATGAAGCACTGTCTTATTCTCATTATATCCAAAGTCCACATCAAACAGCCTTACATCACCGGTTAACTCTGTATAAGTAACGGTTCCATCTGCTTGATGAGGATGTTTCCATGCCCATGAGCCTGTATGGTGATCAGTTTCCACAATTTTTCCGCTTTTCTTGTCGATATCCACAAGAGTTACGTATCCATCATCAACTTCCGGCTCCTGATCCACAAATTCAAAGATACGCTCTGCTCCTGCAAGTCCCATAACAACAGCATTGATCTGCTGGGAAACCTGGTTGATATTGCCCACAAATGACTTAGTCATATTGAGGAAAGGAACCACAACACTGATTCCAAGAGCAAGACCGGAGAAGCTTACATTGGGAACATCAAAGAGAAGAAGCAGTCCGCCCGCTACAGCAACAACAACGTAAAGCACATTACCTACGTTATTTAAAATAGGTGCCAGAGTGTTGGCATACTTATTGGCTCTTTCAGACTGTTCAAAAAGATGATCATTGATCTTATCAAAAGCAGCTTTGCTCTCTTCCTCATGGCAGAAGACCTTCACTACCTTTTGACCATTCATCATTTCTTCCACAAATCCCTCTTCCTCACCAAGAGCGATCTGCTGATGGAAGAAGTATTTTGCAGAGCTTCCGCCGATTTTTTTCACAATAAAAAGGATCAGAACCACACCTGCCAGCACCACCAGAGCCAGCCACAGACAGAAGTACAGCATGAGAGAAAACACTGTGGTAACCGATACAGCTGAAATCATAAGCTGCGGAAAACTCTGAGAAACCATCTGACGCATGGTATCAATATCATTGGTATAACGGCTCATAATATCACCATGGTTGGTGGTATCAAAGAACTTAACAGGAAGATCCTGCATAACGTTAAACATTTTCTCCCTCATGCGTTTTAAGAAATCCTGTGTAATAAGTGCCATTAACTGATTGTATAAAAGGGAGGAACACAGAGATAACACATAAAATATAACCAGTATCCCTACAAAACTTAAAATCTTGCTTCCCACCTGATCCCAGTCACCTGTCTGCCAGCTGGATTCTACCAAGGCTATGACATTCTGCATAAAAATAGATGGAAATGCACCTACAATCGCACTGAATATAATGCAGACAACGGTAACAGGAATTATAACCGGATGAAATTCAAACAGTGTTTTCAGCAGTCTTTTAATCGTTGTCATTTTGGATTTACTCTGCATCATTATCACCTGCCTTATTCTGAGAAGTATAGATTTCTCTGTATATTTCATTGTTCTTCATAAGCTCATCGTGAGTGCCTACTGCATCTACAGTACCGGCTTCCATAACAATGATTCTGTCAGCATCCATGACTGAAGAAGTACGCTGAGCAATGATAATCTTTGTTGTTTCCGGAATAAAATCCTTCATTGCTTTTCTAAGCAAAGCATCGGTTTTTGTATCAACTGCACTGGTGGAATCGTCCATAATAAGGATTTTCGGCTTCTTAAGAAGCGCTCTTGCAATACAAAGTCTCTGCTTCTGTCCTCCTGACACATTGACACCACCCTGTTCAATATAAGTATCATAACCGTGAGGAAACTGCATAATGAATTCATCAGCCTGAGAAAGCTTACACGCTTCAATAATTTCCTCATCTGTGGCATCTTTATTGCCCCAACGGAGGTTTTCCTTGATTGTTCCTGAGAACAGGACATTTTTCTGAAGTACTACTGCAACCTGATTTCTCAAGGTTTCAATATCATACTCCTTCACATCATGACCGCCTACTCTTACAACACCTTCTGTAGCATCGTAAAGGCGGGGAATCAGCTGAATCAGAGAAGATTTTGCAGAACCTGTTCCGCCGATAATACCTATGGTTTCACCAGAATTAATTTTTATATTAATCTCTTTTAAAGCTCTTCTCTCTGCTTTTAAGGAATATTTGAAACCTACATTTTCAAATTCAACAGATCCGTCTTCTACTTCATATAGAGGATTCTCCGGATTGGAAAGAGATGTTTTTTCAGTTAAAACAGCCACAATTCTCTTGCCTGACTCATTTGCCATAGTGATCATAACAAATACCATGGATAACATCATAAGGCTGCTTAAAATCATAAAGCTATATGTAATGAGAGCTGATAACTGCCCTACATCCAGGTCCACACCCCTTGATGTAATAATGGTGTAGGAACCAAAGGACAGTACAAAGGTCATAACTGTGTAGATACAAAACTGCATCATGGGGTTGTTAAATGCCAGAATTCTCTCTGCCTTCGTAAAATCCTTGCGGACCTCTTCAGCAGCTTTTCCGAATTTCTCTTTTTCGTATTCTTCTCTAACAAAGGACTTTACAACACGAATCCCCTTGATATTCTCCTGAATGGAGCGGTTTAAATTATCATATTTTGTAAATACCCTTTTAAATAAAGGCATAACACTGCGGACAACTAAAAACAGTCCGAAGGCAAGCAATGGGCCTACGATCAGAAAAATAAATGCCATTTTCCCACCCATAATAAATGCCATGGTAAAAGCAAAAATCAGCATCAGCGGACTGCGGATGGCTGTACGGATAATCATCATATAAGCATTCTGAACATTGGTTACATCAGTGGTCATACGAGTTACCAGAGATGATGTGGAAAATTTATCAATATTCTCAAAGGAATATTCCTGAATGCTGTAAAACATATCTTTTCTCAGATTTTTTGCAAGACCACAGGATGCAGTAGCACAGGTTGAACCGGCTAAAGCTCCAAACAGCAGTGAAAACGCTGCCAATAAAATTAATACAAATCCATAACCCAAAATCACGTTCATCCCACAGCCTGCTTTGATCTCATTAATCAGCCGCGCAACGATAAAGGGAATAATACATTCCAGCACCACTTCAAGGGAAACCAGTATAGGAGTAGCTATAGAAGCTTTCTTATATTCCCTGATGCTTTTGGAAATTTCTTTTATCATACATTTTACCTCTTTCTTTATTATAAAAACATTAGTCCATCTCCAAAGCGTTCCAATGCTTCATAAGCTTATCCAATTGGATATATAGTTTTTCTTTCTCCTCCTCTGCCAGGCAGCTTAACATCTGCTCTACCCGTTCTTCATATTCCTGCTGCACTCTTATTGCCTCAACTTTTCCTGAAGCTGTCAGCCTTATATTGTAATTCCTTTTGTCCTGTTTATTTCTTATTTTTTCTATGTAGCCGTCCTCTTCTGTTTTAGCAAGAATTTCACTTAAAGAACCGGAGCGTACATCCAGTATCTCCTGCATTTTCTTTTGCGGCATTTCTTCACCATGTTTTAATAAAATTGAGAAAATACGCCGTCTTCCGACTTTTCCACCCATTTTATAATGAATAAAATGCCCTAAGATTACAATCTTTGTGATGATTTCCTGAGAGAGAATAAGATTATTACCTGACATAACAGACTACACCTCCTTTTTGGTGCACGACCACTATTCTAACTCAACCCAAATACATTGTCAAGGTGCCTTGCTAATTTTCCAAAAATATATTCAGGGTACCTTCTTTTGTGTTTTCGGGGGTGTTTATTAATTTCCCAAAGCAACTTGAATCGTGTCTTTATTCCAGATTGATAATTTAAAAAATCCGTTCTATAATATAGAAGAAAAGGAGGTTGTCAAATGCCAACACTACAACAAATGTTACAAGAAGCAGATTCCTGTAAATATAATAAATCCGAAAATATGATCATAACAGAGGAAGTAATGCAAGAGATTGTGGAATTCCTCACACCTACTTTTGATCCACCTCAGGCAACACCATACCGTACAGAATTATTAGAATCTTCAGATACAGACTATCAGCCGGCTTCTCCCGAAGATATTGAAAGGCTTATGAGTCATCTAGCTGATCAAATCCGTTTTTCCAGATCCACTCTTCATCCCATCGAGCTGGCAGCTATGGCATATAAACGTTTCATTGATATTGCACCATTTCCTAAGGATAATGAAGAAAAGGCAGAACAGCTGATGAATCTGATTCTGGTACGCTGTGGATACTCTCCTGTAACAATGCCTTCTCCATCTTCCTCACCAGATCAATATAAAGAATATATAGAAGCGCTGACTGCTTCCAGACAAACCAATGATATGGAACCATTTTCAAAATTTATTACCGGGATGGTATGTTGTCCTACTGGAACAGGACAACACGCTGATTATAAATCACAAAACACCAAATAATCCATTACTCAAAAAAGCTGTTGTGAAAATCTATAGATTTCCACAACAGCTTTTTTTCTTCATTATTTAATTCTTCACATTATGCTTAATAAATGTACCATTGTTTAACTCTTTGAATGTCTCCTGAAGTTCTTCATCTGTATTCATAACAACAGGTCCTGCCCAGGCAATTGGCTCTTTAAGAGGCTTTCCGCCAAAGTATATCACACGCAGCCCCTGATCGCCTGCTGTAAGAGTGATGGTATCTCCCTCACCAAAACGAACAGCAGTCTTAGTATCAATATTCTGACCATTAATAACAGCAGTTCCTTCTATAGTAAAGAGGAATACATTGTCCTCAGCCTTTGTATCAAAGGTAAAGGACTGACCTGGCTTTACATCAACATCTAATAGTGTCACCTTTACATAATCTGGGTCTACTCCATGAGCATTGTCCTTATATTCACCGGAAAGCACTCTGACTGTGGCATGTTCCTCTTCCACAACCTGAATTTTCTCCTTTGTCACATCAAAATACTTTGGCTCTGTCATCTTATCCTTCTGAGGCAGATTCACCCAAAGCTGGAAACCAAGCATATGATTATCATCAACCGCTTTTGGCATCTCCTCATGCATAATACCGCTGCCGGCAGTCATCCACTGAGCTTCTCCGTTTCGAATAGCGCCTTTATTGCCAAGGGAATCCTCATGCTCAATCTCCCCTTTAATCAGGTAGGTGACAGTCTCAATTCCACGGTGCGGATGAAATGGGAATCCTGCTTCATAATCTGCCGGATTATGGGAATCAAAAGAATCCAGCATTAAAAATGGGTCAAAATTAACTACATTGGGTCTACCAAGCACACGTACAAGGTGTACGCCTGCACCATCTATGGCGCGTTGTCCTTTTACTAATTCTGCAATCTCACGTTGTTTCATATTATATTATTCTCCTTATTTGTATATAAATAGTCTCTGATCCAGCGGCTGGAATTCTTTCTCCCCCGGCTGTCCCTTAATACTTCCAAATGGCATCTGAGCTAACAGCTTCCAGTCTTCCGGAATATTCCATGTTTTCTTAACTTCATCATCAATGATAGAGTTGTAATGCTGTAAAGAAGCGCCATATCCTGCGTCCTCTAAAAGATTCCATACTACAAACTGATGCATTCCTGCTGTATGGTTGGACCAGTCCGGGAATTTATCAGCATAAGAACCTGCATTGGGAATCAGTGCCTCTAAAGGCTTATAATCCTCAAAAAACAGCACAGTTCCATATCCATCTCTGAAGGATTTCATCTTCTTCTCTGTAGGTTCAAAAGATTCAGCCGGCACAATGGCACGAAGTGTCTCTTCCACAATATTCCACAGCTTCTCATGATGCTCACCTAAGAGTAAAAACAGCCTGCTGGTCTGTGAGTTAAATGCTGATGGGGTGTGAAGCACTGCCTGCTGTAACAATTCTTCAATCTTCTGATCTGAGATCACCGGGTCCCGGCCGATCATATAATAACTTCTCCTGCTTTGTAAACTTTCCATAAATGTACTCATAAAGAACCTCCTTACTAATTAGTATTAATTGTTAAAAAGTTATTATTCACTTATTTTTTTCAGTAAAGTAACTAATTGCCTCTTCTCATCCTCTGTAAGATTACTAAGAACGGTGTCAATCTGCTGCAGATGGTGTGGGAAAATCTCTTCTATCTTCGCTTTTCCTGCATCTGTTATATGAATGATACTGATCCTCTGATCCTTTGGACTGCTGTATTTTTCAACCAGGCCCTCCTTTAATAAATTTTGAATCACAACAGTCATGTTGCCGCCTGTAGCCAGAATCTTCTCAATAATCTCGCCAATGGATAAATCTCCCTTGTGATACAAGACTTCCAGCACTGCAAACTGCATCATTGTTAAATCGTGTGCCTTAAACAGGCTGTTTGATCTTTTATTAATGGTGTTATTGCTCCGGCTCAAAGCAATCAGTGTTTTTAAATTCAAATTATTATATGAGCCGTAATCATTTTTATTCTTCATACCCTTATTGTATTACTAACTAGTAATAATGTCAAGTAAAAACAGGTACCACCTATTTACTCTTTTCATGCAAAAAGATGATACCTGTTTATAAATGCTTTAAGCAGCCTCCTTAGGCTTATACTTTTCCACTTTTTCCCTGTCTTCTGTTTTAATAGTGCCGGACAGGAAAAATGACATCTTCGCACATGCAGGTCCGATCAGCTCATAGAGAACGGAGGAGGACAGAATAATGGTCAGCATCAGATTGCCAATCTCCGGCGGCAGAAGTCTCTGACCCAGAAATGCCAGACCAATGGCAACACCTGCCTGAGGAATCAGGGCAAGACCAATATACCGTTTCATAGAAACAGGCATACCGGTTATAGCACAGCCTGCATAAGCACCCAGATATTTTCCTATAATTCTGATAAAGAAATAAGCAACACCAACCACACCGGCTGTCCGTATGGCAGTCACATCAAGACTCATACCTGATATAATAAAGAACATGGACATAACAGGAGGCGTAAATTGATCCACCTGTTTAAACAGATTCTTATCTCCTGTCACATTCCTATAGACTGCACCAAATACCATACAGGATAAAAGTGGTGATAAATCAAGATAAGAGCAGACACCGGAGATTCCCAGAAGCATTGCCACTACCAGAATCAGCCTGTTATCCTTACTTCTTCCGGGACTTATTAGCTTAGAAAGCACAAAGCCACATAAAAACCCCAACCCCAGCGCAAATACATTCCATAGGATAGGCCCCATAATATCGGCAGCTGACACCTGACCGTTCATTCCAGCGTTTACAATTGCTATAACAACACTAAATGCAAGCAGACATACAACATCATCCAGTGCCACAATCTGCAGCAATACATTTACAAAGTCCCCTTTTGCATGATACTGCTTGATTGTCATCATTGTGCTTGCAGGTGCAGTAGCTGTTGCAATGGCACCTAATATCAGAGAAAAGTTCCAGGAAAATCCGAATATCCAACGCATTGCTGCTGTCACCAGAACTCCTGCTGCCATCGCTTCCATAACAGTAATGAAGATTACCTTGCCTCCGGCTTCCTCTAAAACCTCTTTTTTGAAGAATTTCCCCACTCCAAAAGCAATAAAAGCCAAAGCAATATCACTTACAAACCCCATATGACTTAAAATTTCTGCAGGTACCATTTTTAAGAAATAAGGACCGATCAGCACTCCTGCAATAATATATCCGCTGACATTAGGCAGCCGCAGCTTTTTCGTAATCCTCGTAATTAAAAATCCTGCAAACAAAATAATAGACAATGAGCACAAAACTGTTGTGGGCTCATTCATTCTACTGTAAAACAATTCCATTGATGGTTCCCCCTCTTTTAATTTTTGCTATGTGATTTCATCATCACTTGTGGTACAATTATAGCAAAGATAATCATAATATCAAATTATAGTCTTTACTGTATCTATAAATTTTCGTTATGGGGAGGTATTTTCATGATTGATACAAAGCTGGAAACCCTGATCATGGTCTATGAGACAAACAGCTTTACAAAGGCTGCAGAGCTTCTTTCCCTGACTCAGCCGGCTGTAAGCCAGCATATCCGGCAGCTGGAGCGAGAACTTGGGGCCACTCTCTTCCTGAGGGGAGACGGTTCCTTAAAACTCACGGAAGAAGGGGCTATTGCAGTAAAATACGCCAAGAGAATCAAGTCCCTATATCAGAATATGGAACAGGCATTAAGCGATGAAAGCCGTCATATTACAAGACTCTCTGTTGGCATCACCCATACTGCCGAGAGCAACATTATGGTTGAGATTCTAGCAAGGTACAGCAATTCCCATCCCGGCTGCCGCATAACAATTATTTCTGACGGCATAAATAATCTTTATCATAAATTAAAAACCTATGAGATAGATTTGGCTATTATTGAAGGGAAAATTGTAGATGACAACTATAATTCTGTCATGCTGGATACAGACTCACTAATCCTGGCTGTGTCCCCTGATAATCCCCTTTCCAACAAAAGTATAGTAACTCTCGATGAATTAAAGAAGGAAAAACTGATTCTCCGCCTTCCTGATTCCGCTACCCGCAACTTATTTATCTCCCATTTAGAGAGCAATAATGTCTCCCTGGACGAATTTAATGTAACTTTGGAAGTGGACAATGTTGCAACCATCAAGGATTTGGTCCGCCGGAATTTTGGAGTATCCGTACTTGCTAAAAGTGTATTTGCTTCAGAGATGCGCAAAGGAAAAATCGCCGGACTTCCTATTGAAAACCTGAGCATGACACGGGAGATCAACATGATGTACCATAAGGATTTTAAACACAGCCAAATCCTTCAGGACATCACCAGAATTTATTATGAATATTCAAAAAGCAGATATGAATAAATACGAAAGAACAAAACA
>DHOR01000047.1:40462-145644 GCA_002409995.1 Hungatella sp. UBA5385
TGTTTTGTTCTTTCGTATTTATTCCTTAACTCCCCCCAATGCAACACCTGCAATAATATATTTCGAGAGAAACAGATATACGACAATAATGGGAACAATCGCTACTGTGATCATCATGTATATTTTACCCATATCAAAATTCATATAGTCTGCACCCCGAAGTGTTGCTATCAAAATCGGTACCGTCATTTTATTTTTCGACTGAATAACCAGTGCCGGAATAAAGTAATTATTCCAGGAACCGACAAATGTAAATATTGCCTGTAAAGCAAGGGCTGGTTTCATAATCGGAAGTACAATTCTATTAAAGGTCCTATATTCTCCTGAACCATCAATTCTTGCTGCTTCAACCAATGAAAGTGGAAGTGATGATTGGAGATAACTGTGCATAAAATAGAATACAGATGGAGATGCAATTGACGGAATAATCATTGGAAGCAGAGAATCATACATTCCCATCTTTGTAATCAATCGCAAAAATCCCATGGCTGTTACCTGAGTCGGCATCACAAGAATTGCCATTATAAATGTAAAGACTGCCTTTTTAAACTTAAACTCATATGCATACAGGCCATATGCTGTCAATGCTGAGAAATATGTACAGAGTGCAGCCGTAGAGCCGGATACAATAAGGCTGTTAAAAATTCCCCGAAACATAGGGAAGCTTCCGTCATTAGCAACATTTCTTAAATTCTCTAAAAAGTATTTCCCTGGAAGTGCCGAAAATCCCTTTTGCAAATCTGCATGTGAACGTGTAGCATTGATAATCAGTATATAGAAGAAAAACAGGCACATAAATGAAAGTAAAATCAGTACTGTGTATGTAACAAAACTCCGCAAACGGTTTATTCCTGCTGATTTCATAATTTTATCTCCTCCTTTTTTCTTCTTTTGCCTTTTTCTTTGCGATTGCCCTATCACTATCCGCATCACTGTTATTAGTCATTCTATATACGATAAAGCACAAAACTCCACTAATAATAAATAAGTATACAGACAATGAACCTGCCATACCATAGTTTTTGCTCTTCAAATGATTATTCAGGAACATAATCAATGTCATAGATGTACGGTCCGGATTACCCTGACCATTGGTAAATATCTGCGGAACATCAAACATCTGCAGACCGCCAATAATAGAAGTAACTAGTGTATAGGCAAGAATTGGACGTATAAGAGGAAGGGTAATATAGTAGAAGCGCTTGGTACTATTGCATCCATCCAATTCAGCCGCCTCAATAACATCTACACTAATACCCATAATTGCTGCCATCAGCATGATCGTTGTATTACCAAACCACATCAGGAAGTTCATCAATCCAATCAGTGATCTTGTTCCAAAAACACTTCCCATGAAATCAATGGGCTTATTAGATATACCAATTGACATTAAAATGGAGTTGATGGGTCCGTTAGTGGAGAATATAGTAAAAAACAGCATCGCAAAGGCAGATGCCATAATCAGGTTTGGCAGATAGATGACAACTTTAAAAAACTGCATTCCACGAATCTTCTTACGAGTATTGGTAAACCACACTGCAAGGAGTAACGCTACTGCAATCTGCGGAATAAAACCAATTACCCATAAAATCACTGTATTTAATGCATATTTAATCATATCTGATTGTAACAGACTGGTATAATTATCAAATCCAATAAAAGTCGGTCCGATTTCTTTAATTCCTGAACGGTAGTACTCATAGAAACTATATCGAATTGTATCTACCAGCGGAATTAATGAAAAGATAAAAAAGCATAAAATAAACGGAATAATAAAGATATATCCCCATTTTGAATAATTAACGCCTTTGCGTTTTTTCTTCATAAAATATCACTCCTCATCTTTTATTGCAGTTTCTTCTGTGGAGCATTAACTGCTCCACAGAGACTGCTTTTTATTCCGGCCATTGTACTTCTGTAATATCTGGGTAACGTTCCTTTATTGCTGTTTCAAAGTTAGACTTTGCTTTGTCATAATCAATTAAATCCTGTAAATAATCACCAAATGAACTCTGGATCAGTTCTACACAACCCTGGTCATAAGCAGAAAGTGGTGCAATCACAATGTTTTCTGCTACAGGAGCAAAATATTTGTATGCATTCTGCCCACCAAGGAATTCAGAAGAATAAGTCGCATCGTCTTCTGCAGCTTCCTGCATACCGCTTACAGTATTAGTAAAGTCCGCATATTCTTTAGAGATTTTTAACAGGTTGTCCTTATCGGCTGTTACTGCAAGTATAATATCTTTTACATATTCCAGATTATCTGTACCTGTAGCTGCATGCACATAGGAACCACCCCAGTTGTATTCCTGTGGGGCATTTGTAACTGCCCATGAGTTAGACTCACCATCCCAGTTTGGAGTCAAAGTAAAATCAATTCCCCATGCCGGGAAGAGGAATGCAAACACTTTAGACTGAGAACCCATTGCCTTGTTCCAATCGTCAGTCCACTGTCCTTTTACGTTCTTATCATAATATCCTTCATCCAGCCATTCTTTCGAAACATCAATCCAATCCGTTATCTTTTTATCAACCTTGATAACTGTTTCACCGGATGTAACCCATGGCTGTGCAATGCTGTTGCTGTACAAACGAAATGTATCTGCATAGGAAGAGAACGTATAATAACCTTTTGCCTTCAATTCTGCTGCTGAAGCTTTTAATGTATCCCAGTCTTTTACCTTCTCGCCAACCAGTTCCGGATCATCAGTACCAAATGCATCCATAGCAATATCACGGCGATATACTAAAAGTCCTGGACAGCACTGCCATGTAGAGCCTCTCTGAACACCACTCTGGTCAGAAGCTGTTACTTTTGTAAAGCTGTACTGATCCCCAAGGTCTGCGGCAGGATCGATTCCAAGGTCAACAAGGGGCATTGCAACATCTGCATCACCATCTGTATACTTAAACACATAATCTGTCTCAGATAAGAATATATCCACCTTGGAATCTGCTGCAGCATTGGCCTGATTCAATAACGCTTCATCCAGCTTCTGCTGATAAACCCCATCCTGATTAGGATTAACAATCCAATGAATTTCAGTTCCGTCATTTAATGTTGTTACTGTTCCGTCACTTGAAGTCTCTTTCACCTCTGGATAAACTGCCTCCACACGCTCACGGAACTCATTATTCCAGGAATAAATATTAATAACTTTTCCTTCTTCAGTATTTGCCGCTTCCGGAACAGAAGTGGTTTTGGGTGAACTGCCACAGCCTGCCAATGAACCGGCAGCCACAATTGCTGTTAATAAAATAGCAACCATTCTCTTTTTCATATAAACTTCTCCTTTTTTACTTTTCAAGGCCTTTGCCTCTTTAGTTGATAGTCAAATTGTAGCATTCTTACCCCTGGATATATATAATATAAGCCAACAAAATATCAGATTCATGACCTGTTTTAAAAAATATATGCTTCTTTGCCTGTAATATATAAAATGTCTGATATGAATTGTAAAAACTGCAAAATCATGTCATAATATAGGTTATTATACTTTTACGGAGGACACACCATGGCTTTATCCACAGAATGGTATCAAATGGAATTTCAAAATAGTGAATCAGAAATCACTCATAGATCAGTAAATGATGAATATTACTTTTACGATGCAGTAAGAAATGGCAACATGGAATATGTAAGTAAAAACTGCAAAGAGAATATCTTCACCAATCCGCACGGGGTGGGTATTCTTTCAAAAAACTCACTTACCAACATAAAATACCATTTTGTTGTCACTGCAGCATTAATCACAAGATACTGCATCAGCGGAGGTTTGGAAGAAGAACAGGCTTATCGATTAAGCGATTTTTACATTTTAAAGATGGATACATGTACAACCATCGATCAGGTATCTGAACTTCATCATACTATGGCAAAAGACTTTACCGGGAAAATGCTCCTTCTTAATAAAAACACCATCTTATCCAAACCTGTAATGCAGTGCGTAGATTATATCTACAAACACATCAAAGAGAGGATTACCATCCAGGCCCTGGCAGAATACACGGAGCTCTCCCCAAGTTATCTGTCCAGATTATTTAAGCAAAATCTCGGTATATCAGTCAGCGATTACATCCGTGAGAAAAAGATTGAAAAAGCCATTCACCTGCTGCGCTATTCCACCAAACCTGTCATTGAAATTGCCAACTATCTTTCATTTTCTTCACAAAGTCATTTTATACAGTCATTTGAAAGTTCCACTGGTTTGACTCCCAAGAAATATCGTGACAAATATTATAAATCTATATGGTAATATGCAATTAAAGTCCGTGTACAAAATCTATGCTCTTCTTGTACACGGACGGTTTATTATACCAGATAAATCTGAATTGTGTGTAATTTTTTTGAATCCAATTTTGCAATTTCTTCTTTTTCTAAACAAGCTCTTGTTTCTATTTCAAAATTCATTTCAGCTTCATTACATACAGCCTTTTCAATCTTATATTGTCCATATGACTTTTTCTGGGGATTTAAGAAAATGATTCTGAATTTTTTCCCTGAAAACTCAAGGTTTACCGCTGCATTGCCTGCATCATCAAACTCATCAGCCATCAACTTCGGCATAATGATCAGGTCACCCATGTCTCCTTTGACACCATAAACTTCCGTCACCATAGTCAGCATATACCAGCTGGCAGCTCCGGTCAGATAACTATAGAGTCCTTTTCCCTGGTTGTCAAAATACTCCGGTATTCCGGGATACATTTTACTGTTTTCAAAGTTCATGGCTGCCTCAAGCAGAGTTTTCAGCGTCTTATGTCCCGCCTCCACATACCCCCGTTTGTAAAGCGCATTTGCATACATAACCGTCATATGGGAAAATACTGCACCATTTTCCTTTTCACCATAGGCGAATCCAAACATTCTTCCAAGATCAAACTTTTCTTCATGGAAATCCGTATTCAGGCGATATCCGCCCGCTTCCTTCTCATACAGATACCGGTCAGCACTTTGGCAGATTGAATGTATCTGCTCATCGGAAGCAGTTCCGCTCATAATGGAAAATACCTGGCCTGTCAACATCATGCGAACCTGCCCTTCTTCGCCGCTCTCTGCCTTATTGCCATGATTATCATAATAGCCGTTAAACCACCCATTCCCATAAGAGTCTTCGATCCATTCGTTTTTACGGATATGTTCCATGAGCCAGTCTGCTTTGTCCTTTAGACTCCGGCTTAATTCTTCCAGTTTCACCCATATGGTGTTACCGCTGACAGCATGCTGACATCCGGAGATATAATCTGTAAGAATTTTCTGTTTCTCTTCCATTGACTCATAAATCTTAGCATCACCAGAGAGCAGTCCTGCGATCTCCCCAGCAAGTTCAATCTCCTTACAGCCGGTGTGTGCTTCCAGTTTATCAAGATATTCCCCAATATCCCTTAGATTTCCTGCATAGGCACATGTAAACGCTACACTTTCTCCACGCTCCCATGCCATATCCAGAGCATCATTCCAGTCTGCTCCATGAAGACGCATCTGGTTATGTTCTCCCACGTCATAAAATGCACATAAGTTCTGCAATAAAATATGTTCCAGAATGTTGCCAAAGTACACTTGACCTTCCTTTGTCCGCTGGCGGTTACCCTGACCCTCGGCCCACTCCGTATCATGGTCAGTTCCTCTCATGGACTGCCTGTCTTTAAAATAAGGGGCTTTTTCCAAAAGAATATCAATGTCACCGGTCTGGTCTATATATAATTTTGTTGTTACAAAAGGCCAGAAGGCATGATCCATCCACACCCGGGTAATATTATTCCTGTCTGCAATAAATTCTCCCTGTCCAGAACCGATGATTGTTGCATTGGTTCCATCAATGCGGACACCTCCATAATTATCAATAATCATCTGCCGTACTACAGATGGTTCCATAATCAAAAGTGCCAGGCAGTCCTGCCATAAGTCTCTCCAGCCTCGCCCGCCCTTCCCATAGTCATGATAAGGCAAGAACGAACAACCGAAGATTCTTCTTAAAATCGGCTGAAAACAAATCCACCGCAAATAGTTATCCGTCTCTTTGTTTTGGGTTTCAAAAGATACATTTACCTTCTCTGTCCAATGCTGCTTTACTTCTTCAAAAGCTTTATCTGCCTGTGTTTTCACTCTGTACATTTCAGTCAGTTCTTCTATGCTCTCATCCGCTTCTGCAATTCCGGCAAGAACAATATAAACAGCCGTTTCCTGTGATTTCAGCTCTATTTTGGGGAAACAAATGCCTCCCATGGCCTCTTTTCCCTGAAGCTTACTTCCCGCAGGTCTTCCTTTTATTTCCTTACGAACTGCTTCTGGTATCAGAAATGTTCCGCCTTCTCCTATAAACTCCTCCACAGTAGGATAAAATGCTTCCGGCTTCGCACCATCACCCATAGAGCCGCAGACATAATAAGAAGTCTGATTCTTCTGGTGCCCTCTTTCATCAAAGGACAATACAGGCTTAACTACAACTCCATACTCTGTAGTGTGAATCCTGTGCAAAAGTGATGTCACATGTCTGTGATCACGAATATTGTCCGCGCTTCTTCCATATATCGGCACTGCAGCTATGGGAACCAGACTCTGTGTTTCCCCTGATGTATTCGTAATCTCTGCCACCATAACTTCCACGCTGTCATTTACTGGTACAAAGGACGTAACCACTGCTTCCAGACCATATTTCTCTGACGTTCTTTTCAGTTTCTGCCACATAAAACCGGCTTCAAGAACAGTCCTGTCCTGTTCATTGGTAAATTTTTGAGATTCCTGCTCTGCAGAAGCTCCGCTAACGGACCAGCAGCCTTTTCCTTCAACGCGGCACCAGAAATTTCTGGTGCTGCGATTGTTATGAAGATTTTCTACGCTGACTGGTTCAAGAAGAAAGTGATTCTGGTCTTTCTTACAGTCTCCGCCCAGATTGGGGGCGATACTGGATTTTATGCCCTTTTCTCCTGCCATTGGCAGATAGAGACTGCTGTAATTCTCAGGATTTTGTATTTTAAATGTTCCGTTATTATCTTGAAATTCAATATATTTCATGCCATATCTCCTTTTGATTTTCTATTATGACATATATAGTTCAATTTCTGTCTGCTCTTTTAACAGTTCTGCCGAAATATAATTTCCGTCTATTTCCTCACCATTTACAATTAGTTTTTTACATCCGGATTCTGCATGTCCGGGATTTTTTACCTTAATGTGTAAATGACAGCCTCTGAAATCTTTTTCAATCTCAAATTCTTCCCACTCTTTTGGAACAGACGGTGCAATTTTAATTCCATAAAAATCCGGGCGTATTCCCAAAATACCTTCCACACAGCCAACCATTACCGTTGACGCTGTTCCTGTCAGCCAGTGTACATGTGAACGTCCAAAATTCGGACTTGCCTTACCCTCTGTAAATTGTCCATAGCAATAAGGTTCTAATTTCCTGATATCAGCCCTGTCATTCTGTGCAGCAGGTGCATTTTCCATAAAGTACATAAATGCCCGCTCTCCATGTCCCCTAAGCGCCTCTGCCAGAATGATCCAGCCCTGGGATTGAGAGAAAATACCTGCATTTTCCTTGGTTCCGGCATTATAGATAACGGAAAGTGCCCCGTCAAAAGCATGAGTATGATATGGCGGGTCCATTAGAATGGCACCATATTCTGTATTCAGCCTCTCGTATACTGTATCAAGTGCCTTTTCCGCCTGTTTTTCATCAGCAAGCCCGCTGATAACAGCCCAGCTCTGGGGATTCAGCCACATATTAGCCTCCGGGTCCGTCCGGTTTCCAATCACTTCGCCCTTCTCTGTAAACCCACGGATAAAACGATCCTCATTCCAGCAAAGATTCTGAATTATTTCTCCTAATTTCCTCTGGCTTTCCTGGAGATATTCCACATATTCCATATCTTCTTTGTATTCTGCAAATTCTTTTAAAATTGTCATAGCATAATAAAACTGCAATGCAACAAAGGTAGATTCTCCCTGCTTACCAAGGCGGAGACAATCATTCCAGTCTGCATGAAGACCTGCCGGCAAGCCATGGCTTCCCATATGATTCATAGAGAATTCAATGGCGCGTTTTAAATGCTCATATACCGTTCCCTCACTACGATTGGCAAATGGAATTACCTCGTCAATAAATGAAGTATCTCCCGTTTCTGAAATATATTTGTAAATGGTAGGAAAAAGCCACAGTGCATCATCTGCCCGGTAGGCGGGATGCCCGGTTTCCTGCACATATGAATAATCATCCGGCGTATCTTCATGTCCGGCATTATGCGTAAACTTAACAAGAGGAAGTCCGCCGCCATTATCAACCTGTGCAGAAAGCATAAAGCGAATTTTCTCCAAAGCCATCTCCGGAGCCAGATGAATGACTCCCTGAATATCCTGCACTGTATCCCGATAACCATATCCATTGCGCAATCCGCAGTAAGTAAAAGATGCGGCGCGAGACCAGATAAAAGTCATAAAACAGTTATAAGCATTCCATGTGTTTATCATGGTGTCAAATTCAGGACTTGGTGTTTTCACTTGGAAATGTTCAAGCTTTTCATGCCAATATGTAATCAGCTCTTCAAGCTCTGCCTTACAGCGTTCCTGAGTTTTTTCATATTTCTCAAGAATCCGTTCTGCCTCACAGTCATCTTTCATTCCTACAACAAAGGCAAATTCTTTTGTCTCGCCTGGTGCCAATAAAAGCCTTGTACACAAGGAACCACAGCCATTGCCATTATAATTGGATTTATCGTTTAGATTTCCCTCTGTTACACCCACTGGGTCTCCGTATCCGTGATAGTTTCCAAGGAAAGCTTCCCTGTCTCCGCACCAGGAAGCGACATCTGCTCCTGCCAGTCCAAAAAAACGGTCGAAAACAGTTTTGTCATCCACATCTTCCCCTTTTTTCAGCTGGTCCAAATTCGCATGAATCATATGACGCACTCTGTTGCCTTTGAATTCTGTCCGGGTAATAAATTGTGAATACTGCAAGTTCACCTGGTCCTGCTCATAATTGTTATTATTGGTAAACTCAGCATATCCGGTAACATTTATATCTTTTTCTGTATCAGAGCAATTGGTAAGCCGGACATGCCATACCTCATAGGATTCACTTAACGGAACATAATACAAAACTTCTGAATGGATTTTATCATAATCTGCCAGCATCTTTGTATAAGCCGTTCCATGATGACATTCACTTTTGTAACTTTCCGTATCCTTACCTACCGGCTGCCATGATGCACTCCAATAGTCCTTACTTTTATTATCCCGGATGTAGATATAACGTCCGGGCTGGTCAAAATGATTGAAGACGTAACGCAGAATCCTGCCATTGGCTCCGGATTTTGCAAAACTGTATCCACCTGCATTGTTAGAAATAATTGCACCGTATTCCGGTGAACCAAGATAATTGACCCATGGTGCCGGTGTATCTGGTCTTGTAATTACATATTCTCTTTTTTTGTCATCAAAATATCCATAATTCATATCCGCACTCCTTTATTCTGCTATGATATTAAAATCAGTTTCCTGCCGTTCCTTCACTTATGGTTCATCTGTTTTTTCCAGCTTGATATTGTCAATACAGATTCTGTGTTTTTCTATAATCTGAATATTGTCTACAGCTCCCATAGAAATGCTAAGCACTGCTTTTAAATCTGTTTCCTTTTCCATTTTAAATACAAGTTCATATGTCTGATACTCATTTCCAAGATCAACAATTTCCTCTCCTGAATAAGGGTCCCAATCATTATCAGCGGTTCCATCTCTTTGAATGGCAAACATCAGCTTTCTGTCTATACTGGATTTTGCATCTAACGAGAATCTGTACCACTGACCTTCCTCTAATTCAACATTGTTCTGTTTCAGCTGAATCTTCCATACCTGATCCCCGGTATCATCAATTGAGAAATCCGCCGCATTATCTTCACTCAGACTGTCTACTACATATGAAGCTATGGCACTGCCATCTACATATGGTTCATATCCTGCAAATCCTGCGTTAAAGCTTCCATTTTTAATTAAGGTATCTTCAACAATACGAACGTTGTCAATATAAAATGTTCCCGGCTGTTCAATCATAAGTGCAATGTCTTTTTCCACGGTCTGTCCATCTACATTAAATTTGTAATCATATGTATTCTCTTTTTCGGTCAGTTCCACCGTAAATTCTTGTCCGGCCGCTTTCACAGTGATCGCCGAACCAGCTTCACCTTCTGCTGAAAGGCTCAGTGCATATGCACCTTCCGACAGTGCCAGCCCCTTCTGCAGGATAATAACCGGCTTCTCTTTTGATGTTTCAGCAGGTGCTGTGATTTTCAGCCGTCTGACATTATTTTTATTCGTTACACTTACCTTTGCATCTGAAACAATGGCTGCATCCCAGTAATCCATACGGTCAGCCCCTTCCTGGAAACCACCGTTGTATACATAATTACCATCTGCAAGAATGTTCTTTTCTCCTTCTGTACCGTCTGTTTGTGCAGTCTTAATTAATGATATGTTACTAAGGTTCACACCTGTTGCTGAACCAGCCGCACCTAAATTAAATTCCAGACGTCCATTTGCATCATCATTATCTTTCATTGTGAATTCATAAATGTATGTCTGTTTCTCAGTTGTAAGGTCAACCGTTGTATCTTCAAAATAGCGTATGTATGCTCTGTCCGGGGCAGATACACCTACCTTCATACTTCTTGCTTCTTCTGCATATGCATCAAAGCTGATCTTATAAGCCCCTCCCTTTTTCATTGGAAGATTGGGCTGCACAAGCTGCACACTATAATCTACGGTACCTTCCTTGGATATAGTAATATTTAACTCATTATTTTCTATTTTTGCTTCTGCCTCTCCGCCAAGGGTAGTAAGGAATATCCAGTCTGTTTCATCATTAAGCTCTTCTGCTGCTGAATAATCGCCGTTTATGATATAGTTACCGTTTGAATCCGGATTTCTTAAGATGACTTCTTTTTCCGGTTTGGCCACATTCTCATCATAGCTGTCTTTCTGATATACTTTTACATAATCAATATAATATGCTGCATTTTCAATATCTGTTGTTTCATTGGGACTGCCAGGCCAGTTCCCTCCTACTGCCAGATTTAGAATGATATAAAACGGCTGGTCAAATGGTGCCGGATAAGTAATTTCACCCTGTCCTTCTGTAGCCGAGTACCAGTCATTCTCTGTATGGATCAGGATACCATCCACATACCAGCTAATTCTTCCAGGTTCCCATTCTAAATTAAACACATGATAATCATCTGAAAAATCCCCATTTGTCAATGTATGTTTTCCCTGACTTTCATTATGCGGATTCCCATAATGGACTGTTCCATAGGAGGTTACTGTATCATTACCCAGAACTTCCATAATATCAATCTCGCCGCATCTGGGCCATTGACCATATAGGTTTTCATTGGTTGGCATCATCCAGAATGCCGGCAGGAATCCCTGTCCTTTCGGAACTTTTACTCTTGCTTCAAACAGACCATATTTAAAGTCATGTTTATTCTGAGTATTTACTCTTCCTGAAGTATAAGAAATATTACCGTTTCCATCCATACTTTCTACCGGTTTCAGTATCAGACTTCCATCCTCAACATAAATATTCTCTTCCGAATCTACATAGGCCTGAAGTTCATTGTTAACCCAGCCGGGATCATGCAATTCTACATTCCAGCTGTCTCTGTTTAATGAATCTTCATCAAACTGATCCTCCCATTTAAGTTCGTATCCATCATATGATAAAGAAATATTCTCTTTATTCATCACTTTGTATGTAATTTCCGCTGCCACTGTTACTTCCTTTCCGTCAACCATAATTGTCTTAGACACTTCTGCTTTCTTTTCTGTCATATTATTTTGAGATTCCTCAGCCTTTGCAGAAAATTCAGTCCCCGTCATCATAGTCCCTGTAATTGCTGCTGCCAGGAAAACAAATAGTATACCTTTTCCTTTTTTCCTGAACAATATAAAAATCGCTATCAGAACAACCACACCAACTGCAGCCCATAACATAATAGAGGTTTTATTTCCTGATCCTGCAGCATTCTTTTTCTGAAATTCAATCGTTACACTTGAGGACTTACCGGCTTCCAGCTGATTTATTTCTGAAAACCATTTTTGCGGACTGCTATCTCCTTCCTCCGTCTCATAGTTTTCCAAGATATTACCTTGTATGCTGATATCAAATAATACATTTTCCGATATATTTTGCAATTTTATTGTTTGTGAAATGATATCGTTCCCTGAGTATTGCATCTTATCTGTCTCAATCGATACTTCCAACTCCTGATCTGAGTTTTGTGCAAAAACTGTCATGCCGCATAATAGCACAATCATGAATACTATCATTGCTCCTGTAACTGTTTTTTTCACCGCTTTCTCCTCTCCTTTCTCACCGTATTTCCTACACTATAAAATATCAGCTCTTTTTAGTATACAAAATCCAGAAGAAAAATATTAGATTCATGACATCAAAAACAAATCCTGTCAGAACATCTGACAGGATTGAATAATCAAAGGAACATACCTCGTAAAATTAGTATAAAAAACAACCCCGGATGAAATCTCTAATGGCAAAAGCCTGATATCATCCGGGGTTGTTTAATCATCTTATAAAGTTATACTTCAAAACCCTTAAGAGCGATATAATTCTTAATCAGCTTGGCAGTCTGCTCTAAATCAAAGTTACTGGTATTGATAATCAGGTCATAATTAGACCAGTCATCCCAGTGACCGCCTGTGTAGTAATTATAATATTCTTTTCTCTCTCTGTTAATCTTCTTAACCCGTCTTATGGCTTCCTTCTCATCAATATTATCAACTTCCATTGCATGTTTGATCAGAGTAGGTGTATCAGCATGTACAAATATTCTAACAAGCCCTGGTACTTCCACATCATCCTGGCTTAAAATATAATCAGCACAGCGTCCTGCAATAATACAGGATTCCTGCTCTGCCAGTTCCCTGATTACCTGAGACTGAAAACGGAACAGATTCTCCGGTTTAACTATATCTGCATCCATAGACGGTTTGCCAAGCTGGGGCTTTAAACTGCTTACGATCTTATATAGAAGATTATTGCCAGCCTTTTCATCCGCCAGACGGAAGAAAACTTCTCCAACTGCGCTATGCTCTGATGTCAAAGTCAGAATCTCTTCATCATAAAAATGAATTCCCAGTTCTTCTGCAAGAGCTTTTCCTACGACACGTCCGCCGCTGCCGTACTGTCTGCCTATGGTGATGATAAGATTTTTATTATCTTTCATAATCTCATATCCTCCTGTGTCATTTATTGGTGATGTTATCTAACTATATTGTACTCCATTCCCAGACAATTTTCAATTAAGATCCGCTTGTCTTTACATCTCTTCCATCACATTATTAACACAGATTGCACCATATGGACGAATGCTCATCTTGTAAGCATTGCCCTCTCCCAGCGCCTTTTCAATATAGGTAACGTATTCGTCCACAATATGATTAGGAAGCATAGCCATAATAACACCTGCAAAACCGCCGCCGTGAACACGACAGGCTCCGCAGCCCTTTTCTTTGATGAAAAGTTCAGTCAGTGCCAGGGCAATGGTGATTCCCTGCTCCTGAAAGCTTGAGTTGGTAAAGCAGTTCTGAAGCCATTTCCAGGAAGAATTACCTGATTCTGTTATATTTTTAAGGAAATCATCAAAACGGTTTTCCTTTAGAGCGGCAACCTCCGCTTCCACCCTTTTATTCTCCTCAAAGAAATGAAGAGCACGAAGGACAGAACGATCTCCTGCAAATTCTCTCACCTCTGCCAGTTGATCAATGACCTGCTCCTCTGTAATCTGTGAACAGTACTCCTTACCAAAGAACTCAGCTACCTTTTTCATCTCAATAGGCACAGAAGAATAATCTGCGCTTAAATCTGCATGTCCTTTTCCTGTATTAACAATGATCAGGCTGTGATTCTGAGAGCTGAAATCAAAATCAATCTTCTCCACTACAGGCTCAGATGGTTCCAGAAAATCAATGGTAATCAGTCCGCCTACTGCACATGCCATCTGATCCAGCAGTCCGGAAGCCTTGTCCCAATACACATTTTCAGAATATTTTCCAATATGGGCATAAGCAACTGTGTCCATGCGGCTTTCATTGAAAAATGTATTTAATATAGAACAAAGAAGCATCTCAAAGGCAGCTGAGGAGCTGACCCCTGCCGCACCGATTACATTGCTGGTAATATAAGCATTAAATCCGCCAATTTCATAGCCATCTTCCTTAAAGCCCTGAAGCAGCCCCTTAACAAGATCAATAGTTCCGGACTTCTTCTCACTTGGTGCCAGATCATTTAAATCAATAACAAAGTCTTGATTATAAGTTTCACTGATAATATGTACCTTGCTGCTGTTATTTTTAGCTGCAACTCCCACACAATCCAGGTTAATGCTTCCTGCCAGAACCTTTCCATGGTTGTGATCTGTATGATTGCCGCTGATCTCAGTACGTCCCGGAGAAGAAAACAGCATAATATGGCCATCAGCAAATTTATTCTCATAGCTTCTCACCAGCTTCTGATAGCGTTCAATATTCTTATCCACTTCCTCTGCCCCATAGAGCGCAGTCATCAGTTTCTTTGACTGATCCGTTTCCAGCAGCTTTATTGTATCCATTACATTCATTTTTACATTCTCCTTTTTCCCCATTCATTGACAATTTCTTGTCATTGCTACGAGTATATCATAAATACCGATCAGTCCACAATATAATATTCTATGAAATCCTATAAAATAAATTGACTTTCCACCTATAGATTGCGTATAATCATGAGAACCAATGAAAACAGGAGAATTTACTATGTACTGGAACGAAAAACCTTATCACTCCCTTGATTATGAAATGAAAAAACAATATGGCTGCAAGGTCTACCGACTGGCACTTGACGGCGGAATGACCTGCCCAAATCGTGATGGCACCCTGGGTACAGGGGGCTGTATTTTCTGCAGTTCCGGAGGTTCTGGAGAATTTGCAGAAAATCTTGCTCTTCATACCTCCATTTCCAATCAGATAGAAGCTGCAAAAAGCCGGATTCAGAAGAAAATCTCCGGTAAGCCTGTCCGCTATATTGCCTATTTTCAGTCCTATACCAACACCTATGCTCCTGTTTCCTATCTGGAATCCATTTTTATGGAAGCGATTACCCATCCGGAAGTAGCCGTACTTTCTATTGCTACCAGACCGGACTGCCTCCCTCCTGATGTTATAAGGCTTTTAGAGCAGTTAAACAAAATCAAGCCTGTCTGGATTGAACTGGGTCTGCAGACCATTCATGAACCCACTGCACAGTTCATACGAAGAGGCTATTCTCTCCCTGTTTTTGAGGACAGCTATTATCTTCTGAAAAATGCAGGCATTTCCGTAATTGCCCATGTAATTCTGGGGCTGCCCGGAGAAACAAAGGAAATGATGATGGAAACCGTAAACTATCTTGCCCATCTTGGAACCAGTGGAATTGATGGTATCAAGCTTCAGCTTCTTCATATACTGGAAGGAACTGATCTTGCTAAAGAGTACAAAAAAGGGCTAGTCCCAGTATTCTCCCTTGAAGAATACACAGATTTGATCATAGACTGCCTTGCCATTTTGCCTCAGGAAACTGTCATCCACCGTTTAAGCGGAGATGGCCCTAAAAATCTGCTTCTTGCCCCTCTATGGAGCGGTAATAAACGGCTGATGCTCAATACTCTGACCAGCAGGCTAAAGATAAGAGGTATCTGTCAGGGGGACAAATACCTCTAAATAAAACTTTTTCATTTTACCAATTCATTGGAATGAATGATTCCGTTCTCATCAACAGTAACATCATAGGAAAGCCCCTGAATATACTGATAAAACTCCTGAATCTTCCCGGGATCTGTCAATTCTCTGGTATAACCTGCTCCAGAGGTTCCCGGAATGAGGGAGAGAGTAACATTATTTTGAGAAAAATCCACATCTGCCTTCAGAAGCGCTGTTTTAGGAATGCTGCTTCCAAAGATAAAATTGCCAAGGCTGTAGCAGATTGGCTTACCATTATAATACTCAACCCCCTGTAATACATGGGGATGGCTTCCTATTACAATATCTGCCCCTGCATCAATGATCTTCTTGCCTAAATCTCTCTGATACTCCTGAGGTTTCACATCTTTTTCAATTCCCCAATGAACATAAACCACCAGATAATCACAGACATCTCTTGCTTTTTCAATCTCCTGAAGCAATATAGTAGGATCATATCCGCTTACCATTCCTGGCTTCTTGCTATTGGCAACCCATGAGGTATCAGGATAAACTCTGGAAGCTGCCAGAAATCCTATGGTTTTTCCACTAACTTCTATAGTCTCCAGTTGTTTTGCCCTGTCCATATTGGGACCTGCTCCTACATATTTAATACCTGCCCCATCAAGAGTGGTACATGTGTCCACCAATGCATCTGTACCAAAATCAAGAGAATGGTTATTGGCAAGTGCAACAATATCTATTCCCAGCTCATTCATAGCTGAAACTCTGTAAGGTGGAAGACGGAAGGTGAATTGCTTATCCGGAGCAGCAGTCCCTCTGTCACTAAAAGGGAACTCCTGATTCACCATGAAGATGTCAGACTGATCTATCACCTGACGATAACCGTCATCCAACACTCCATGTATACCCCCTTCCTTATCATAAGCACTTATAACATGATTAGAAAGTAATACATCCCCTGCAAAAAGCAGATGAACCACCGGTTTTTCAGGTTCTGTCTCAGGAATTGGCTCTGTTTCTGCCTCTATTATAATCCCTTCCTCTGATTCTGCAATCTGTATCTTAATAGACTCTTCTGTAGTTTCTATAATAGCAGCCGATGTTGTATTCATCTCAGCTGACTCTGCCACAACCTCGGTGCTCACTGCATTCTGGGCTCCCTGACTCCACTTCAGCTTATCCATAATCATCCAGCCTAGCAGGATGAAAAGAAGCAGGGCCGGGAGAACGATTAAAAGTTTCATGAAACCATTTGTCTTTTTCATCAGTTCTTCCTCCTGCTTCTTAACCTATTACATATATATTTATCCAACTCATATGTTTTTACTTATATCCCTTTCATAATGCATTATAAAAAAGTTATATACGCATGTACTATATGACAAATCCAGCATAATTATATCTGTTCTAATGCTTAAAGAGCCATAACAATACCACCATCACTGGCATAAACTGTGGCAACTCCCGCTGTTTCTGTAATAATTACATCCTTAAATGATGCCCGTTTCATCATCTCATCTTTTACATAATCAGCCCGTTGTGAGTTATTACAATGTGCAATTACCAGTACCTTATCCTTGGTCTCACCTGCTTCACGTATGGCAGTTTCCACCATCTTACCCAAAGCCTTCATAATTCCTCTTGCCTGATCCAGCTTAATAATAACTCCGGAATCTGCTCCCATAACCGGCTTAATATTAAGTGCAGTGGCAAAGAATGCCTGCAAACCTGTTAAACGTCCATTCTTTCTCAGTGTATCAAGACTTTCCAGTACAAAATAGGTCTTCATCTTCTTAATATATGCCTGTGTTTTCTCTACGATCTCTTCAAATGGAAGAGATGCCTGACAAAGGGACTGAATATAAAGTGCGATATTAAGCTGTCCTGCAGATGCAGAATTAGAACCAAACACTGCTATCTTCTTATGGTCTGCCCCATGTTCTTCCTCATATAACTTCTTCCCAAGAACTGCACTGTTATAAGTACCGCTTAAATGCTCAGACAGAGTAACCACAAAAATCTGCTCTGCATCACATTCAAAAGCTTCCTTAAATAAATCTGGTGATGGACAGGCTGTCTTAGGACATTCACTGCTGTTCTTCACCAGCTCCAGAAATTTCAATTGATCAAAGGTCTCATCATCCACTACATGGGTGGTACCAACCTGTAAAGTAAGAGGTATCATCTGGAAATGTGGATCTTTCTTCAAATCTGCACTTAAATCCAGACAACTGTCTCCAATAATCTTGTAGCTCATAATTCTATCCTTCCTCCTGACGCAAAACTCATCATGTAGTATTCATTACCATATATTATAGAGAAGCCACAAGCAAATGTCAATAGAATTATCCTTGTGAATTTCAGAAAGAAAGCTGCTTCGACCTATCTGTCGGAACAGCTATCTTTCGTAATAAATTACATAATCTCTACATATCAATAACACCTGGTGTACTTGCACTGACAGCTACTACAACGACTACCACAAAAAGAATAAGCAGCAAGATACCGCCTAAAAAAGCAAATAAAAATGTGGTTCCATCATCCTGTGCTGATGCCTCTTGTGCAGTCTGTGCAGCACCAGCTGCCGCTTGGGCCGCCTGTGGCGCTTCCGCCGCTGCATTGGCCGCACTGGACACCATTACTACCCCTGGAACTGATCCTGCAAACAAACCAAACATAATCATCATTGTCAGACGCAGCAATGCCTTCTTCATTGCCATTACATAGTTATTCATGAGAAACCCTCCCGTCAGCTAAAAATCGTTCTGCTGTCAGTATACCACAAATGGAAATAAAAAGAAATATTCGATTTCAATATTACTCATAGTATATATATAGTCGTCTACATATAGTTTTACAATAAATGTAAAATTTATTCCAATGTGTTTGCAGTTTGAATTTCTTTTAATTGGCTGCGAAGTAATTCCAACTCTTTTGTTTTCTGTTCCAGCTCTAATGATTGTTGTTCTATATCTTTTGTTTTCTGTTCTAATTCTTTTGCTTGCTCGTCTATCACAATGGACTTCTTATAAACCTGTTTTAGCTGCCGATTCACTTCCTTCCGGTCAATTCTTGCCTGATTTTCCATTTTACGGACCTTCTGTTTCCACTCCTCAATCATAAAATCCACTGTATTCTTATCAAGCTGTGCCAATGTCTCATTATACATCTTTATCAACTCCTCCGGTTTTCTTTGAAACAACGCAATCTCCCTATACAGTTCCCGAAAAGCCGGATATTTTTCAATGATCTTTCTTATAATAACAGGATCATCTGAACTCAAAAAATGAAGCCATGCATCCAGCTCTGTATCTACATTTTGAGCTATTTTATGGAAAATGTCAAGTGCTACAAATATGTATTCCTGCAGAAGATTTAGCTTTAGACCTGTATCAAATTCCTGATTGGAATGATGAATGTATTGATGGGGAAGGCTATGAAATTCTTCAGTACTTTCTTCCAACAAAACTATGGTATATACTTTCTTTAATTTACGATAATTGAATTTCTTTTTATTCTTTTTATGTCTGCTTTTCTGAATATCATACTGACGAATTACCAGATCAGAGGAGTAACATGCGCTTCTCTGCCCTGGAAATTTATAACCATATTTCTGTATTTCCGCATTGGCCAAGGCTCCTGATTTCAACTCAACGACTATATCCATAATCACAAGAGAGGATTCTTCTAATGTACGATTTGACTCTGTAGCTAAAACCTGCCTTACCTTCACCTCCTCACCTATCAGGCAGCTTAAAAGTCTTGATAGTCTGTCATCATGTAAAACAGGGTTGAAAATATGCTTAAAAAACGGATCATAAGTGATTTTAAGCCCCTTCTTCCCCCTGATAAAATCCAACACATCACTCCTAATCTCTTCTGTCAACGCCAAATACTGATCATAGGCTGATGATTCCATGATCACTTCCATGGCTTCTTCTTCGGACAACAAAAAGCCCTCCATGCCATTGGACGGATATAGCGGTTTTTTCATAGGTATCTTCTCCTTATTAGATTTGTTTTATTGAATTTCTTGGCGAAACGCCAGTGATAGGCAGATGTGCCTAATAGAATAATGCAAAATCATTATATCAGATTATCACTCTAAATGGAAGTGAAAAAAAGCTGCCCCGAGAATCATTCCAAGAATCCGTGAATAATCCTCCAGGGCAGCCTTACTTCCAAAACTATATATTATTTATCCTCAGACATCATCATCATAATCTCATTGCTTCTTGCAATAAACTGAGTCATACGCTCAGATGAAAGAGAACCGTGGCTTAAAGCTGCCAGATCATAAAGCTGCTTACAAATTGTAGCAGTATTTTCATCCTCTTTGTGACTAAGAACATACTGAACCAGCTTATTATTATAATTGAGAACCAGAGTCTCTCCACCGCCGCCAAACATAGACATATCCATACCTGGCATGGAGTACATCTTCATCATCTCCTGCATACGGCGGTTCTCTTCAGAAACTGTGATCATGGAAGATACATTCTCATTCTTCAGCTTCTCAACCTTAACCTCCAGATTCTCATTATTCAAAGCCTTTCTGAACACCTCTGTTAAAGTATCAACATCGCCTTTCATGGCTTCCTTAGCTTCTTCAGTCACTTCTTCCTTAAAGCTGTCTGAAAGGTCTGAGTTAATGCAGAGGAACTTCACATTCTCATTCTTCTGCTCCAGATAGTTGATAAATGGACTGTCAATATTATGTGTTAAGTATACAGCATCCAGCCCTTCCTGTTTAAACATATTGATATACTGACTCTGATCCTTTTCATCGGAAACATAGAACACCATATTCTCATGCTTCTCTTTACCAGCTTCCAAGTAGTCAGCGAGAGTCACATATTTGCCTTCCAGATTCTTGAATATAATATAATCATTGATCTTATCAGCAAATTTCTCATCCTTTAAGCAGCCAAACTTAATAAATGGATTGATATCATCCCAGTACTTCTCATAGTTTTCTCTGTCAGTCTTAAACATTCCACTAAGCTTGTCAGCTACCTTCTTAGTGATATAATCAGAAATCTTCTTAACAAAACCATCGTTCTGAAGCGCACTTCTGGAAACGTTGAGAGGAAGGTCAGGACAGTCAATAACACCCTTTAACAGCATTAAGAATTCAGGGATTACTTCCTTAATGTTATCAGCAATAAATACCTGAGTATTATAAAGCTTAATGGTGCCTTCAAGACCATCATAGTTCATGTTGAGTTTAGGGAAGTAGAGAATTCCCTTTAAGTTAAATGGATAATCCATATTCAGATGAATCCAGAATAAAGGCTCTTTATAATCATGGAATACCTTACGGTAGAATTCCTTATACTCCTCTTCCGTACATTCATTAGGATGTTTGTTCCACAGAGGATTAATATCATTCACAGGAACAGGTCTTTTAAGTATTTTATATTTTTCACTTGCAGGAGAAACTTCAACTATTTCCTTCTCGCCGTTTTCATTCTCCTTCTCCTCAGTTTTAGCTTCTTCAATAACGGTTTCAATAACAGTATCCTTCTCTGTTAATTCGTCCTTTTCAATTGTCTCATACTCAGGCTCAGAGGAAGAACTGGAGAGATAGATTTCTACCGGCATAAATGAACAGTACTTATCAAGAACCTCTCTGGCACGGTATTCATTGCAAAATTCCAGACTTTCATCATTTAAATAGAGGGTAATACTGGTACCATATTCGCTTTTATCGCCGTCTCCCATCTCATATTCTGTACCGCCGTCAGACTCCCAGTGAACAGGTACAGCCCCTTCCTGATAGGAAAGTGTATCAATGGTCACCCTGTCAGCAACCATAAATGCAGAATAAAAACCAAGTCCAAAATGTCCGATAATCTGATCTTCATTGGCTTTATCTTTATATTTTTCAAGGAAATCCTGAGCGCCGGAGAAAGCGATCTGATTGATATACTCGTCCACTTCTTCCATAGTCATACCCAGACCATTATCCTTAAATGTAATCGTCTTATCATTTGAATCTGTAATAACTTCAATCTTGTACTCAACACCTTCGGGCTTCTGCCACTCACCCATGATCTCCAATTTCTTTAATTTAGTAATTGCATCACTGCTGTTGGATACCAGTTCCCTGTAGAAAATGTCGTGGTCAGAATATAACCACTTTTTGATAATCGGGAATATGTTTTCACTGTTAATTGTTAAACTGCCTTTCTTTGCCATATCAAAACACTCCTTATATTTTTATCATTACCCATGGAATGAAGACCCATGTATTTTGTAAATAATGCCTGTAATGAGTATTTTAATACTGTCCAATCCAAAAGTCAATAGAAAATTAGCACTCATTTCAAATGAGTGCTAATAATTTACTCTTCCACAAATTCTATCTGACTCTGTTTTAGAAATTCTTTTACACTTCCATCCCATTCCTGATCCAGTGTTTTGTCCATGGTGAAAAAGGAAACTGAAGTTCCTGTCACACAATAAAGCTTTCCTTCTTCATAACGAATGTTTATATAGAGTCCGGTAATCTGATCCTCATTCATAGGAATCTGGCGTGAATTTAAGAACTCCCGGACTCCCGAAGGAGACAGCTGCAATACAATCTGAAAGCTTCCTGGCAGCTTTTTTCCCTTAATCACAGAAAAGCATAGGGGTTTTACCATTCTCCACGTAGAAAATTCCTCAACCTTTGATTCTTCCAGTTCCTCCTCTGTATAGTAACCATGACGGATATGACCATCCATAGTAAACAAATTAAAGGTTACAATGGAAACTTCTTTCATCAGAAACTCATCAAACGTTTCCCCAACAAACAGTTTTGAGGTAAAATGTTTAATATCCTCAATCCTTAGTGCAATCATATAGCTTTCTCCCTATTCCATTTCTAATTATGTATCTCATACTATACACCGTTGTGCTTATGACTGTCAATAAAGGGGATTTTTATTCTTCTTTTAACTTTAATTTTCTTAACATTGGTACATTTGGATTTGAGAAATTCTACCCATTCCTGTTTCGTTATGTTTATTAATGAATCTTTTTCAACTATGATTGCGTTACGATTCTTTGTTATAAAAAGATAAATTGTTTCTAAATCAATGATTTTTTTAAAGTGAGAATATTCAATCTCATTACACAATTTTACATTGTTGTAAGTGATACTAACTTTTTCCTCTAAAAAGAAGAGAGAATAATCTAACTTATCAGTATGGTAACTTTCCCTTATGGTATTTAACTCTTTATTTATAGTCTGCTTTCGGATTGATGTATATCCTATAACAGGGATGAATATATAAAATAAGTAAATAATCATATATGGAGATAGCTTTTGAATTTGTATTCTGTCTAAATTAAATAGTAAGGTAACTAACATATATAGATAAGCAAATCCCAGCCCCAAAAAAGTGTACTTTATATCAGGCATTAGATAAAAACTAACATCTAAGATTGTTTTCTTATCAATTAATCCATGGGCCTCAACAGGTGTCTGCATCAGATATCTCCTTTTTTTAAATATTTTTTTAATTTCAATTTTGGTTGCTTTTCTAACATAAAGTCAAAAAAATCATATTTCTCATCTCTTTCAAATGATGATTTAAATATAGAATAAGATATACCCGCATTGGTGAATAAGGTTAGTACATTAGAAGTTTCCATAATTCTATTAATATCTGAATAATATAATTTAATGTTTTCCACTTTAAATTTTTGATCGATTTCAATATAATTATCGTAAAAAATAATGTCATAAAAACTTTCTTCTTGGCCTAATTCCTTCATGCGTTTTAAATTAGCTTTAACTAAATTTCTTTCAGCTAAGGGTTTCAAAATTATCAAACCTATAACCATCATTAGAGGATATGCAGTATTTTTATACATTTTAGTTTTTATAGTTAATATCGTATAAAAAACAAATATTAGAATCATAAATATATACAAAATTTTTGCATTTAAAGTCATAGAATGCTTTACACATTCTTTAAGATATTTTTCATTCCAACCGCCATTAACCTTATAATAATATTGTTTATCCATAATCTCATCCCCTCCTAATATTGTTTTAACATATCAATGACCTAATGTACAATCAAATCCAGTGCTTTTTGCATATTTTTTTATATTGAATGCTGCTCATCTGGGAAAATAGCTTTATCTGGTTCTTTATTAACTAATATATGTTATAATTGGCGTATTGAATCATAGAAAAGAGGTAAATTGTATGAACCATATAGAGAAATTAGAAAAACTAATTGCTGCTTCCGTTTCGCCTTATCACTGCATTACAGCTGCTGAAGCACAGTTATCTGCTGCAGGATTTGAATCACTTTCACTAGCTGAATCCTGGGATCTTTCCAAAGGAAAATCCTATTATATCAATGTTTTTGATTCCACTTTAATTGCATTTTCTGTAGGCGAAAGCTTAAGCGATTCCCCCTCTCTTCGTCTGGCAGCCTCTCATACAGACTGGCCTTGTCTGAAGGTTAAGCCCTCTCCTGAGGTGACTTCCGGACAGTACGGAAAGCTAAATGTAGAGGTTTATGGCGGTCCTCTGCTTGGAACCTGGATGGACAGACCTTTATCTATGGCAGGAAAGGTTTCTGTCATTGGGGAAAATGTGATGAATCCTAAAACCATTTTTGTGGATTTCAAACGTCCTGTTCTTACAATTCCTAATCTTGCCATTCATATGAACAGAGATGCCAATAAGGGGGTTGCTATTAATGCTCAGGTTGATATGCTGCCGCTGCTGACTTTAATAACTGATCAGCTGTCAAAGGATCACTATTTTGAAGATGCTCTTTCCAGGGAAATCGGGGTTTCCAGAGAGGATATTCTGGATTATGAGATCTATATTTATAGCACAGAGTCTGGCACTTATGTTGGGCTTAATAAGGAGTTTTATTCTGCTCCAAGGCTTGATAACTTAACCTCAGTTCAGGCATGTATTACAGGGATTATAGAAAGTA
This sequence comes from Hungatella sp. UBA5385, assembly GCA_002409995.1. Lineage (GTDB taxonomy): Bacteria > Bacillota > Clostridia > Lachnospirales > Lachnospiraceae > UBA5385. Next base: position 65,147 of record DHOR01000047.1, read on the forward strand.
AAAATGAAGACGGAATTCATGCTATTGCTTTATATGATAATGAAGAGATTGGAAGCAGTACAAAACAAGGGGCAGCTTCTCCTCTGTTGGAGAGAATTTTGGAAAAAGTTTATCTTTCTCTTGGGTTTAACAGGGAAGTATTTTTAAATGGCTTATTCAGCGGTTTTATGCTTTCTCTTGATGTTGCTCATGCAGTTCATCCAAACCATGAGGAAAAATGTGATATTAAGAATAAGATTTATATGGGGGATGGCGTCGCTATTAAGCTGGCTTCCAGCCAATCTTATGCAACTGATGCTTCAAGTACTGCTGTGATTGAGGGAATATGCCGGTCACTTTCTATTCCTTATAAGAAGTTTTCTAATCGGTCTGATATGAGAGGGGGATCTACTCTTGGAAGTATTTCCTCTTGTTTGCTCAATATGAGGACTGTGGATGTGGGGGTGCCTTTGGTGGGGATGCATTCGGTTAGGGAGGTTATGGGGAGCGAAGATCAGGGGGGCCTGGTGGGGGTTGTAGTGGGGTTTTTTAGTGCGTGAGATACGCCCCGATGGGGAAAACCGATGCTGCCGCTTCTGGTTCCGCGATGGAAGTATCTAAGTGAGAATAATCCGCTATGAATAGGGATCGGGAAAATTACAGCCCCGGCTTCATGCCGGGGCTTCCATGTTCCCTTGACTACGGGCCCTGTATGCCCTTCGTCACCCTATCCATAACGGATTATTCTCACTAAGATTCTTCGAATCGCTTCACACGAAACTTCAGCATCGGTTTTCCCCATCGGGGCTGGTATTCTCTGCTCTAAGGGTCAGGTAGTGAAGGTTTCCCTGTTATAGTTAATTTTAATTGTTAATGTTATAAGCATTAAGCAATTTAATTTCCTATAATACTTCCTCTACCCTCTTCTCCATAGTCTCGGGAATTACCTCGTTAGGGGTCTCTAAAGGAATGTTTGGGGTTTGGGATTCCTGCCAGTATTGGTAGCCGAATATGCCACCGAAGATTAATGCAGCTAGAAGGATTAGGATTAATAATAGCCTTAGTAGAGCACCTAACACTTCCTCTACACGGCTGCCACGTCTTCTCCGACTCCTGATTTGACGGCTGGAAGTGTAACTTCTGCTATCTTCTGCATTTCCATTATCTTCAATATCTCTATAATTTCCATAGTTTTCACTATATCTATTACTTCTTCTGTTTCCTTTATTTCCACTGCTTATACTGCTTATACTGCTTCCATCGTCTCTATCACTTCCATATTCACGGAAGCTTTTTGTATCTTTTATACGGCTTCTGCCTCTGCTTCTATTTTCATCTATATCTCTGCTGTTTTCAGATGATCTTTTTTCACTCATGAGCGGACTCCTGCCTTCTTTTTGGTCGGATATTTACTCGGGGAAATGTTTTTTGTATAGTTCGAAGAAATTGGTTGTGGTTGTTTTGTCATCTTTGGAGAACCTCATGCTGTCCCAGTCTTCATTGTCAAATGTGATGGGGGTTTCGGTTCGGAATTGATCGTAGATTTTGCTGAAGGCCTCTTTTTTACGATCTGTGTATAATATGGACTTTCTTGCTTGGGTGGCGTCCTCGTCGTAGTCACTGATGCATTTGATGATGTAGTATTTGTCGTTGTATGCTGTGATGGGGCTGATCTCTCCGGCATTTAGGGCGAAGGCTGCTTCTTCGTAGGCTCCGGGGAATTCTCCTCGGCCGGTTTGTTTGCGGATTATGGGGTCCTCTGAGTATTCTTTGGCGATCATCTCAAAATTGGAACCTTCGGCAGATACCTTTTCTAACACCTCTGCGGCTGTGGCTGAATCGGATAGTTCTATCTGCTCTACTGTGATTACTTTGGCTTCGCTGTCACTGATCTCAAGGTTCATGTCTTTTGTTAGTTCCCGGACTACCTTGTTGGCTAGGAAATAGGCTTCGTATATGGTTTTTACGTCCTCTTCCTTGATTCCCATGTATGCTATGTCATCTGCGGTTAAACCATCATAATACTCTTCAGAGAGCTTGCGGATCTGCTCTTTTTCTGAAGTGGTCACTATGACCTCTTTTTGCTCAGCCAGAAGATTCATGATCTTCATCTCCTGAAGAAATTCTTTTACCTGATCTTTTAGATAGGTTTCGAAAGTCTGACCGCCAGGCAGTTCTACGCCCCAGATCTGGTTGGTGTATATCTGCTGGTAACGGTTGCGCTCTGTGGCTGCTATTATCATAGACTCTGACAGAGTGTATGCCTTTTCCTCAGGGACCTCGGATACTATGGGGATTCCTTTGGAACATCCGGTAAGGGGAAGAACTGTAATCGTCAGGACTTTTATAGTGAGAGCGGCGGTTATGTGTTTTAACCATTTGGGGCTATATGTTAAATTCATCTGATCTCCTCTGTAAAACTAGTTGCTTTTATGATTTATTACCAGATCAGTATAGCATATTTTCGGTTGTGATTCTACTTTACTGGGTGGTTTTTTCTACCATGATTCGGTTGTTTATATGGTATGTATAAAATGCATCTGTACTAACCGTTTCTATTATTACAGAAGAAGCTTTAATATTTTAAGCACTCCGTCATTTGTATTGGTATCTGTCTGGAATTTAGCTGCTGCTTTTACTTCATCTCTGGCATTGCCTACAGCAAAGCTGTAATATGCCTGTCCAAGCATCTCTATATCGTTAAGCTGATCTCCAAAAGCCATGGTCTCCTCCGGCTTTATGTCAAGACTGTCCTGTAACAGCTTGATTGCCTGCCCTTTGTTGATTCCTGGCTTCATGCAGTCCAGCCACATGTGGCCTGATATGGTCATTTTCAGTCTGTCCTTATATTTCTCCTGAAGATACTTAGTATAATCTTCCACATTTTCTTTTCTGTAAACGGATATCTTAATAATCTCAGAATCTACCTTTTTTAAATCTTCTACCCGCTCTACTTGAAACTTATATCCCTCAACTAACCAATTGATAAAATCCTCGTCCTTAGTCTCCAGATATACAACATCAGGGCCGCTGATCATTATGTCAAGCTCATCATCCTTACGCACATCATCAATTAAATCCCATACAGTCTGAGGGTCTATGGGATTTAAGAAAAGATTTCTTCCATGACAGCCTACATAAGCTCCATTGTCCGACAGATAGAATACCTTCTCCTTTATTGGTTCGAAGATAGCTTCAATACTGGCCCACTGCCTTCCGCTGGCTGCTGCAAACTGAATTCCTTTCTCACGAAGCTTTAATATCACATCGTACAGCTCAGGATTCATTTCGTTTTCGCCATCCTTTACAAGGGTTCCATCAATATCTGATGCAATCAGTTTAATCATTGGTTAATCCTCCTCATTACACAATCTTTTTATCTCCTGGTAAACACGTCCTACAGGCAATCCTACTACATTATTGTAATCTCCGTCAATGGCTTTGATGAAAGCAGCGAATTTTCCCTGAATTCCATAAGCTCCTGCCTTATCCATTGGTTCTCCATCTTCCGCATAGCCGTGAATCTCTTCTTCAGTCATGGGATATACAGTTACATCTGTTTTTTCTGCAAATGTCACAATCTTAGTATTATTTTCCTTGCAAAAAGCCAGTGTCACACCTGTATAGACCTGGTGTGTTTTTCCGGCTAACATAGCGATCATGCGGTGGGCATCTTCATGGTCTGCAGGCTTTCCAAGTATTCTTCCCTCTGCAGCTACTACGGTGTCAGCTCCCATCACCAGAGTCCCTGGAGGCTGTTTTGCTGCCACATCACATGCCTTCTGTCTGGACAGCTCCTTCACCACTTCCTCCGGAATTTCGGTTGTAATGACTTCTTCTATGGTGCTGGGAATAATCTCCGGAATCAATCCAATCTGAGCCAGTAGCTCTTTTCGCCTTGGTGATGCTGAGGCAAGCACCATTTTTTTCACTCTGTTCATAATATCTCCTCTTAAATACGAAATAAGCGGGACCCTTTCGAATCCCGCCATCTGTCAATATACTCTTAAACGCCCTAATACAGGCTTGTCTTCTTCTTCATCTGCTGCTTTTAACTGAATTTTTAAAGTATAGATAAAATCAGTTACATAGAAAGCCAGCAGGCTTAAAGCTACAGCACGTTCCAAACCGGAAGGAATTACATTTACAAATCCTATTACAAATCCATTGAGGAAACGGAAGAAGATAATTCCTAAAAATCCCCAGCCAACGCTGCTCTCTAAACAGATAATTCCCTTATAGTTAAATGGCTTCCGGCTGTAATCCCACCAGAAAGCACCAAATAATCGAATCATAGCACGGGCCGTAATCAGCTCCATAGTTGTTGCCATCATTGTTGTCGCAAAATAAAGCTGTATCGGCTGATTTGCTACAGGACTGAGAAACATAATCGCTCCCAAAGCACCAAAACCATATATAATACAAAAAGGTCCATGTCCAAATCCTCTGTTCGTAACAATTTTTCTATTCTCAATAGTCAAAACTGTACATTCCAGAAGGTAGCCTACAAAGCTAAATGCAAAAAAGCAATTGATAGCATGATAAATCGTCATATCCATCATACCTCCGTATTAACATTCTTTTAACTTGTTAAAGTATAATATGGATATCTTAAGAAATCAAGAATATTTTTCTTACGATTAACAGAATATCTTCCTAAGTTTTCATAATTAATAGTATTGTGCGATAATTGCAGCCAATACAATCCCTAATATTGCTCCTGCTGCCACCTGGAGCGGGCTATGTCCCACATATTCCTTCAAGCGTTCCTGGAATAACTCTCCCTTAAACTTCAACGGATTCTGGGTCAAAATAGTGTTTAAAAGTTTAGCCTGCTTGCCTGTCTCTCTTCTGACTCCCATGGCATCATACATAACGATCATGGATAAGACAAAACAGACCGCAAACTCAAAAGAACCGACACCATAATGAACAAAGGCGGCGGTTGTCAGTGCACATACCGTTGAGGAGTGGGAACTGGGCATACCGCCCGATCCCACCAGCCTCTCCGGATTAAAATTCTTATTGAGGGCAAGGTCAATCAGTGTCTTTAACACCTGGGCAACCACCCAGCCTGTTACAGCACTAACCAAAACCTGATTGCCCAGTATTTCATCCCAAATTGTCATGGTTTTCTCCTGCTTATACATTGAAACTGCAACCGATGGTCATCATTCATCAGCCCACCCGGTCTATACAGTGCCTTTTACTCCAAAGCTGTATAGTACCCAACGTTTCACTCTGCCCATTGTCTCTGCAAGACTGCAAAACTTATCTGCATAAACAATTGCCATTCCTTCCCTGGTCTTAGGCGGTACAGGGGTAAGGGGCCACATATGGCGCAGGATCATGTCTTTTTCTTTTTCTGTCAATGTAAAGTGTTTTACTGCATTATTAAGGGCTGTTCTCGGATGAGTGTAGCCATGAAAATGATTCCCTGTTTCTCTGGCATGTGTGTGCCAGTCATAGAGGAAGAAGTCGTGAAGCAGCGCTCCCCGGGCAGTTTCCCGATAGTCCCAGCCAAGTCTCCTGCAGATACAGTAGCTCATATAGGATACCTTGATACAATGTGCCTTACAGGTAGTATTCCCATGCTGAATAAAGTTATCCATAGACTGAAATATGGGACTGTCCATAATATCATGAACACATTCCATATATTCTGCATCTTCATAGTAACTCTTATGCTCCACCCACCTGGAATCCTGTGCCCAAAGCTTTGCCTGTTCCTTTTCTTCATCTGTTATATAAATCGGTTTCATCTTACTAAATCAGCACTCCTTAATATTGAATCTATAGTTTCCTGTGTCTCTCATACTCCAATAAGCCAGTCATAAAGCTCCTGATACTTGGCTGCAGAGGACCCCCATGAGAAATCACATTCCATGCCCCTGTCAATAATCTTGTTCCATTCCCGCTTTCTGTTATAATATATGTTCTCAGCATAGCGAATGGCTCCAAGCATCTCATGAGCATTATAATTGATAAAGGAAAATCCTGTTCCCTTGCTTTCGTATTCATTATAGGCTTCTACTGTATCTCTTAAACCTCCGGTCTCCCGGACAATTGGTACAGTTCCATACCGCAGAGACATCAGCTGGCTTAAACCACAGGGCTCAAACAGAGATGGCATGAGAAATGCATCACATGCAGCATACACCTTATGAGACATTGGCTCTGAGTAATAGATATTGGCAGAAACCTTATCCGGATACTTCCAGTCATAGTGGCGGAACATATTCTCATACCGTTCCTCACCTGTACCCAGAATTACAAGCTGAATATCATCCTGACACAGCTCGTCAATGACACATTGTATTAAATCCAGCCCCTTCTGATCTGTCAGCCTGGAAACAATTCCGATCATAAACTTCTTATCATCTGGATTCAGACCCAGCTCCTGCTGAAGGGCACGTTTATTCTTAATCTTTTCCTTTCGGAAGTTTTTGGCATTGTAATTCTGGACAATATGGGGATCTGTCTCAGGATTAAATTCATCATAATCAATGCCGTTGACAATACCCCGGAGACTGTTGGAACGGGCTCTCATAAGGCCGTCCAGCCCTTCCCCGTAAAATGGCATCTTAATCTCTTCTGCATAGGTTTCACTGACAGTAGTAACAGCATCTGCATAAATAATGCCGCCCTTTAACAGATTGCCATCCTTATATGCCTCCAGCTTATCAGGTGTGAAATAATAATCCGGCAGACAAGTCAGCCGCTGTATTGTCTTCACATCCCATACTCCCTGGAATTTTAAGTTATGGATGGTGATTACTGACTTCATATCACGGAAGAAGTCTCCTTCATGAAACCGGTCTTTTAACAGAACAGGGATAAGCGCACTCTGCCAATCGTGACAGTGAACCAGATCCGGCTGAAAATCAATAACCGGAAGTGCTGACAACGCAGCCCTGCAGAAAAAGCAGAATTTTTCTAAATCATTATACCAGTCGCCATATGGCTTAGACCCACTAAAATAACCTTCATTATCAATAAAGTAATAGGTGATTCCATCATATACGCACTGAAGAATCCCAACGTACCTGCTCTGTCCCAGATAATCCATGTAAAAATGATTCACATAAGTCATCTGATCTCTCCACTCTTCTTTGATACAAAGATACTTGGGAATCATTACTCTAACATCATAATATTGCTTATCAAAGCACTTTGGTAAAGAACCTACAACGTCTGCAAGTCCGCCTGTTTTAATAAAAGGTACTGCCTCTGATGCAACGAATAATATTTTCTTCATCCAAAAACCTCCCTATCTTAATTATGACTCTTGGGGAATCATTGTCGTTAGTTTCTAGTATACTGCATTTTCTTAAAATAAGGAAGTATGTTTAATGTAGATTTTCTTAAAGTTTCTTATAATCCAGCCTAATTTTATCAGCAATCAAAGCAATAAATTCAGAATTGGTAGGTTTTCCCTTGCCTGTGCTCACTGTATAGCCAAATAAATCGTTAATGGTATCCATCTTCCCTCTGCTCCATGCAACCTCAATGGCATGGCGGATTGCTCTCTCCACTCTGCTTGGTGTAGTCTGATGCTTCTTAGCTATGGATGGGTAGAGAATCTTAGTTACAGATGTAAGCATCTCTTGATCCTGTACAGATGTTACAATAGCATCTCTTAAATACTGATATCCCTTAATATGAGCAGGAATTCCAATTTCATGAAGCATCTGAGTCACATCATTCTCCAGATTCTGCTCCATATATTCCAGTTTATTTACATAAGGCTTCACCTTCTTGATTCCGGAAATAGACATTGATTTTGTTTTATCCTGGCTTAATCTGCGGACCTTGTCAATGATAATCTCCTTATTAAAAGGCTTCATTATGTAATAATTGGCTCCCATACGAAAGGCATCTTCGGTAATATTCTCACTTCCTGCAGCAGTTACCATAATAAACGACGGCAGTTTTGTCATATTGGCATTATTTCTTACTTTCTCCATTACAGAGATTCCGTCCATCCTCGGCATAATCACATCTAATAAGACAACATCTGGACAGGTTTTCACAATCATATTATAGGCATCTTCGCCATTATCTGCCTTTCCTACTACGTGAAAATCCTCCTCTCCCTCAAATATATCATTGAGCAAACCTAAGGTCTGCATGTTATCATCTGCAATAGCAATACTAATCTCCGACATGTCTTTTCTTTCCTCCAATTTCTAGAATTTTGATTATCTGCATCTGTTGTATAGCCATTATAGACTGGGCTTTACAAATGCTGCAATGGGATTCTGTCGCATTATTCGACAGAATCAATCACTTTTTCCAGTTATGTAACCAGACAAATTTCTCATTGAAAAAAGTCGATTTAGAAAAACACCATGTTCCCTCTAACCTCCCCAAAATCCATTTTATTATGTAAATGTTGAAAATCGAGTTACATTGTCGAGAAGTTTCAATGATTTTTCTTAATAATATTACCATATTTTTCCATATATGGAAAGCTTTATTAACATAAATCCAAAACGGGGATGCCAGTTTACACAAACTGGCATCAAACCTAATTTTAGACTGTTTTAATTACCTCTTTCTGCTGCTTCCATCATATTTTCAATAAAGATTCCGTAGCCTCTTGTTGAATCCTGAATAAATACATGGGTAACAGCACCGATCAGCTTTCCATCTTGAATAATGGGACTTCCGCTCATTCCCTGTACGATTCCTCCTGTTAATGCCAGAAGATCAGGGTCTGTCACCTTAATCACCATACCCTTATTCTTATGTGCTGTGGAGTAATCCACACGTTGAATTTCAATTTCATAATCCTTTAACTGTCCGGATACATCACTTCGGATAAATGCCACTCCTTTTTTAACATCCTGGCGGAAACCAATGGGAATAGCTTCGCTTTTAATCTTATTTCTCAATCTGTCATTAACTATTCCAAATATTCCTTCCTCTGTATTGGAAGAAATAGTCCCCAAAGTGGACCCTGGTCCGTAATAAATCACACCGCTCATCACTCCCGGCTTTCCAAAGCTGCCCTTTTCAATTCCCAGAACAGCAGTTTCATAAAGTGCACCTTCTGTAATCTGGACTACATTTCCCGTATCACTGTCACTGATCCCATGACCTAATGCACCAAACTGACCATTGAGATCAAGATAGGTCATAGTTCCTATTCCCTGGGTATCATCACGAACCCAGACGCCCAGCTTGTAGCTTCCATCATCAGCTTCTACAGGCGTCATCTTCACATCAATCTCCTCTGAATTGCGCCTTACCTTTAACACTGCTTCTCCTGAACCATTCTTATCCAGCTCATCCATAAGGGTTTCTTTGTTCTGAAGGGGCACTCCATTCATCGCTTCAATATAATCTCCTGTCTGCAAAATACCAAAGGCAGGCTCTGAAGTAAGTCCATCCTTTTTCGTCACATCACCTGTACCGATTACCATGATTCCGTCGGACTTCAGATAGATTCCTACAGGAACACCACAGGGTATGGCATATTTGGTATCCACTACATTAACCTGTATATCCTTTAAACGAAGCCAGCCAAACAGCTTCAAATCAATATTGTAACTGCCCTGATTTTCAGAATATACGGAAAATGGTTCATTTACCTGCAGATGGATTTTATCAGAAGGAATATTGGACCCATTTCCCAGAACCACCTCTTCACTGTCTGACGACAGTGTCACATCAAAAGGCATGGAGAAATGAAACTGTTCTTCTTCCTCTGCAACAATGTTAAGCTTATCTGGAATTACTCTTTTCATATAGTAATATGAAAATACAATAGAGAAAACCAGACTGACCCAGAATGCAATCACTACATATCTGTGTAATTTTCCTCTTGCCATCTCACATACCTCCTAAAAAAATGAAAGGAGACAATTTTAAGCTCCTTTCATAGTATGTGAGAAATCGCAAAAAACACTCTGTCATATTTTAGTTGTAACTAATTTCTTGTAAACCCAGTTTTCATAACTTTTAAATAATTGCTGATTATATATTTCAATATGTAGTATTCCAATTTTATTTCAAATTTATTAATAAATTGATTTAAAATATTTATTTAAGCCCAATAAATTCAAAAAAGAAGACAGATTACCTGCCTTCTCTTAAAATTCATATTCATCTAATGCTGCAATATTATGTAAACTTCTCGCGGCTTCGTTCCACGTCACCTTCATATGCCTCATTAAGCTTCTGCTGAACCAGCATATGGTACTCCAGCTCCTCTTCTGTAAAGGTCTTTAACAACTGAAAGGTCAGCTTCTGGCATTCCAGGTTGAATTCTAAATGATCCCGGTAAACCATCTGCCCGCTTTCTGTAAGATTTAAGTTGATCTGGCGGTTATTATCCACATTCCGGGTCTGCACCACCCAGCCTTTGCCTCTTAACTTTCTTACAATCTGGGAACAGGCGCTGAGAGTCTTACCCAGTATCGCTGCAAGCTCAGTAATAGTCACATTGGGCTGCTTGCCAATTAAATGTATAATGTGAGCTTCTGACTGATAAAGAATATTCTCACCATAGTGATGGGGAAGCGAATCATATTCATACATTAGGCTATAAGCCCTGTCCTGTTCTTTCCAAATTTGTGTTAATAATTCTTCCCGCCTGTCGCTCATCTTTCGAATCTCTCTTTCTAAAAAATTAGTATGAAAATACCTCTAGTATTCTTTGAACCGGGCACGCTTCACTATCAGAATTTACTGTTGAAAGTAGTTTTCTATAATCTTCAAATGTCATTTTTCTACCTCGGTACGGTAATTTGTACTAAGTACGTATTTTTTGCGTACTTGATTTCTGCATTGGATATAGTATAATTTACATACTTATTTATGTCAAGACGAGGAGGTTTAGACAATGGAAACTTTAAACGCAATATTTAACCGAAAATCAATCAGGACCTATACTGGTAAGAAAATCTCAGAGGATAAGCTAAAGAAGATTTTAAAAGCGGCAAAAGCAGCACCTGTTGGCATGGGGAAATATGATACCGTACATATCACGGTAATTGAAAACCCGGAATTGCTAAAAGAAATTGATATAAACACCGCCAATATTTTTGGAATCCCTGATATCCATCCACTTTACGGAGCGCCCACCTTAGTTGTTGTTTCCGTAAAGCCAGAGGGAAAAACACCGAACAATACGGAGTATTCAAATGCTGCAATTATCACACATAATATGGCTCTTGCTTCGGTAGATTCCGGCATAGGCGGCTGCCATATTTGGGGAGCAGTCATGGCATTGAATGAGAATCAGAATTTAGTGAAGCAACTGAATTTACCAGACGGGTTTGTCCCTTGCTGTGGCATAACATTGGGTGAAACACAAGAACAATATACCCCACAAGATATTCCAGAAAACCGTGTGGGAACAAATTTTATAAAATAGGAAACAACTTAAAGACGGTTTTGATAAATAACAATCAAAACCGTCTTTTTTTTAAGCTCACATTTTTAAAATTTACATATATTTTCTGATTCTCCATGTAGGTAAGAAATTACATTCTGAAACTCAATCTCCGCCCTTCGCACCATTGCCTCCTTGGTCAGAAATGCAACATGAGGAGTCAATAAAACATTCTTTGCATGAAGCAGAGGGTACTCCTCAGGAATAGGTGGCTCCATATCAAACACATCAATGGCTGCGCCTGCAATCTGACTATTATTTAATGCCTCAGCCAGTGCCTCATTATCTACAATAGGACCTCTGGCACAATTGATCAGTATGCTTTCCGGTTTCATTCCTCCAATCTTTTCTCTGTCAAAGAAACCTCTTGTATCATCATTCAAAGGCAGATGCAGAGAAACAATATCACTATTTGCCAGAATCTGATCCATCTGTGCATATTGAATACCTGCTTCCTTCCATTCCTCCTTCTCATGGCGTGAATAAGCAAGAATTTCTGCGCCAAATGCCTTAAATAATTTTGCTGTTTTAAAACCAATTTGTCCGCACCCTATAATTCCCACTGTTTTTCCACATATTTCAATTCCTGTCAGCCCTTCTGAAGTCTTCCCTGAGCGTACTGCAGCATCGCCATCCAGAACCTTTCTCATAACACCAATTGCCATTCCAACTGCCAATTCCGCTACAGACTGATTGGAATATCCTGCGCAGTTCAATACATCAATATCCTTTTCTCTGCAGGCATTAAGACCTACATGGTCAATTCCTGTAAAAGCAACAGCAATCATCTTCAACTGATCACATTCTCTGATCACTTCATCGGGATAAGGATTGTTTGCAATCATAACAATATCCTGATTTTCTGATCTTTTTTTCAGTTCAGCCACATCTGTTGTCTTCTTATTATAATATGTGAATACATGACCTTCCTTCTTAAGACTCTTCTCAAATTCCTCGATCATTTCAACAGGTACGCCAATTGGCTCTAACAAACTGATGTTCATACTATTTCCTCCATATATTAATTATTTAATTTTCTTATTTTTAATCAACCACAAGCTGTTTCAATTCTAGCATATTCTATATCATTATTCATTATATTTTTTTAATAATTCTTCCATGAATGTCTGTATTCCAATATAGCAATGGTTGCAATTATACCCGCATCCAAAAACTATATAGGGAGCGATAATACTCATACAAGTATTACCGCTCCCTATATTTATTAATAATATAATTTCAGTGTCAAAGTATCATAAGCAGGTATTACAAATTCCTGATCAGAGCAGACCTCTTCAATGTAATTAATCTTTTCCACTTTTGAGAATTTGCTAAAGTCAGCTTTATCTACAGAAACCTCTTCTTCTGTCGGATTTTTTATCCTTAATATAACTGCATCTGCGTAAAGAGACGGAGCGATGCTGCTGAACAGAATGGAGGAATCTAGTTCCAGCAAGGAAAATGTAGAGGGTGACTTCGTCGTATTCTCCCGCACCTGAATTTTATTATCCAGCCGATAAATGAATTTATTAAGTGTCTGTAACTGATAGCTGATATGCTCCAGCGTATAATCCTCCCAAACCTTAGCAGTCTTATACCCATCAAACTTACCTTCAGCCACACGCACAGCGAATTCAAATTCATTGATCCCCAGCTGCTCTACCATGGGAGTCTCAATCATTTCATGTCCCTGACGGGTCGTATCTCCTGAAGGACGCCCTGGCCGATAGAGTAGATTTTCTTTGCCCAACTGACTTGTGGTTGAAAACAAGGTTAGATATAGACTATCATCTCTAAACTGATACTCTTTCATGCCTTTGGAAAAAGCAGTGAAGCAATAATCATCACTTTCTACAGAAACCGATCCGTCATAGACGTCCAGATCAATGGGGATCTCTACATACTTTTCCTTCCAATTTTCCGGGATTTCCCGCAGTACTTTCCTTTTTATATATCCAAAGGGCAAGGAGGCAATGGTTTCCTCTGCAACCATATCCGTGTTTATTTTCACACGTAAACGATGGCTATAGATCTGATTATCCACCTTACACTTTACTTCTATCCGATCCACATCCTTGATCAAAGAAATTCTTAATTCTATGATCAATACACCTTGATCTCCCTGAATAGACAAGCGATCCTTCAATGTGGCAGGCAAAGCAATTTCCCCCCCTAAGATCATTTCTTCCATAAATGATGTTTTCCTGACTTCACAAGAAGATAAGGAGAATTGGATTGGATGATCTCCTTTTAATGGAGAGAAATCATAGGTATCCCCATCGTTTCCACAGTCTTCAAATAGAATAAAATTCTTTATTTTTTTACCGAACCCAGTGGTAAGCGTAAGTTCCTCATTGCTAAATTCAACCGAATAATACTTGTTAGAAATGGTCGAATCCCCCTTTACTTCCAGTTCCTCTGCGATATGGTCTCCCTTTTCTTCAAACTGGAACACTTGATAGCCCATAGCAGGCAGATCCATGCTGCACAGAAGGGTTATTTTATAGTATTCTGGCTCTACATAATACCGTTCCCCTTCTGAGGTTACGATTCTTACGTGATCCCTGGAAGGATAATACTTCGTATCGAGTATCATGACATCCTGGCAGCCCACCATATGAATGTGCTTTGATGAGGCAACGATCTGAACTTTTTTATAACCAGAATATGCAACAGGCAATGTATTAAATACGAGTATTTCATTTTTCTCTAATCCGATTTTCTCTGACAATCGTTTCGTAATCATGTTTTCAATGCCGTCAGCAATCTCTTCCGCCTCTTTCATCCGGTGCAGAATATCTACTGCAACATTATCAGATACACAGCCGCCCATACCATCATGTGCATGGGTTTCAAGCATCTTCTTCCATGCCTTATGCAATAATTTTTCACTGATTGTAATTTGATTTGCTTTGGCGATTGCCATAAGCGGTTCAATTCGATGAAGCATCTTTTGCTCCAGAATAAAGTTAATCCGTTTTATATCATATCGAATGGAGCCAAGTGTTTTGTGTACCCTTGACAAACAAGGTTCTCTAAATTCTCCCTCATAAGTCTCAAGACCCTGCTGCTTATGTAAGTATTCCATAAACCTCTCATAAGAACTGAGCACAAACTGATCATCGGTTTTCTCACTGATTGATTCCAGTTTATCTGATAAATCTCTGATGATATCCAGTTGATCCTCTCCAATTGGAACAAGGACTTCTGACAGTTTGCTTTTTGACTTTAACAGCTCTGTTAATGGAAGCAATTTATTATTGATGTATACCTGACTATCCTCTAAAAAAGCGGCAGCTCCATAGCCTTTTAACAGGTTTACAGCAAGAACTTCTCGATCAGACAGCCCTTTCCATACAAAGTAGGGAGAGCTGACCTGAGTGTCAAAATTGATTCCCCGAAAGAAAATCACACTGTCTATACCACAATTTTTTAAAATCGTAGGCAGTTGAGCATTAAAGCCAAAGGTGTCCGGCAGATAGCCTATATTCATATAACCACCGTATTTTTTACAATCCCGGATACCCAGAATCAAATTACGGATTATGGACTCACCATTTACTAGAAACGCATCCGTCTGAGTGTACCAGGGTCCAATTGAAAGACGTCCCTCTTTAACGAATTTTCTTATCTGATCCAGCCGTTCAGGACGTATTTCAACGTATTCTTCAATAATTGATGACTGTCCGTCAAGACAGAACATCGCCTCTTGATTCCTCTCAAGTTCATCCAATGCTTCTGTGAAAGAATTATCACTCAACACCAAAGCATCTGCAGTTGTAAAATACCATTCTCTATCCCAATGGGTATGATTAACGATATGTACTTTAGCCATTTATACTCTCCTCTTATTCATTTGAATCAACCTTCAAAACACCTTTTTTTATCTCACTATTTCTCAGGAAAATAACCAGCAGCGCCGTAACAACAGAACCGATGAGGATTCCCAATAAATAGGTTGGAAATCTGGTAATGAGAGGCCATACCCAGACTGCAGATTCAGGAAACCATTGCACAGCTCCCATTAAAACTGCACTTGTAGAGCCAACAACTGCTCCGATCATATAAGATGGAATGGCAATTTTAGGTCTTTCCAGTGCAAATGGAATGGCTCCTTCTGAAATACCCATAAATGCAAGAAAGATTGCGGTTTTCCCCTGTGGATAGAACTGTTTATCAAAAACTCTGCGTCCAACGATGTATTTATCAATAATAGTAGCAAGACCTAACCCGATGGAAGGGATTACGATAGCGATACAGCGTGCTGTAATAGGCAGAAGCCGGTCTGTGGTCAGCGGCAGAGCAACAAAACCAGCCGCTTTGTTAATTGGCCCGCCAAGGTCGATGGCTGTAGTTAAGGATAGAACAACTGCATATACTATTTCACCTGATTTGCCAGCAGACATTAACACTTCTCTCATCAGATGATTGATAAATCCACCAATAGGAGTCACAATATATCTCATACCAATCATAACAATAAGGGCACCTAAAATTGGTATTAAAAAAGTTGTTTTAAAGGCTAACCAGTTCTGTGACATCTTAATATTCTTATTCAGCCATTTAATGCTGTATCCAGCGACAAAGGCAATGATAAATGCGCCTATAAAACCAGAGGCTACCGGGGATTCGGGTGTCCAAATACCTTCTATAAGATTTAATATTGCAGTTGGCTTTGTAGCGATTAATCCACCGATAAATCCAGCAGGAAATGCCAGCTTACCAGCGATTGAATTTGCAGTAAATGCTGCAAACATCGGAATCGCAAATCCGAATAAGGTACCTCCAAAGCTCTCCGTCAAATAAGCAGCTTTTAATAAATTAAGATTAAATCCTGTAAATACTCCCGAATTAATCGCATCTAAAACTCCTATGGAGGGATCTACTTTTAAAAATACATATAATACCAGTTGTGAAAATGCCAGAATCAAACCTCCCATAATTAGAAATGGAATCATGTTTGAAATACCTGTCATCATATGCTTTTGCAGCTCTTTCATCAAACCGCCTTTATCATTTGAAGATGTATTCTGCGATTTATTAACAGCTTTGTTTACTTCCGGATTTCCTTGTGTTATTGCTTCTCTTCTCTTTATGGCCATTTTTATTTCCTCCTTTATTTTCCTCCAAATAAGAACAAGGTTATATACTTCAAATCATCGATTCTATTTCGGTTATAATGCCTTTTGCATCCTTGATGACATCTTGAAGATCCACTTCAAATATTTCATAAGCATCAAATCGCTCATTGTTAATAGGCGTAACCGCAATTGCCTGAATGATAATCTTTGCCTCTGCGATATCTTTGGCTGTTAATTCATTTTGGATGCCATCTGCCCCCTGAGTTTCAACCTTCACTTCGTAACCCAATTCCTTTGCCCCATCCTCAATAGCCTGAGCCGCCATAAATGTGTGTGCAAGACCCATTGGACATGCACAGATTGCTACTAACTTTTTACTCATTTTTAAATCCTCCTGATTTTATAATTATGAATTAATTGAAAATTCTTTAAATAATTCCATGATCTCTTCTGGTGTATTGGAGCAGAGCAGATTTTCCTTAAATTCTTTATTCACCAGTTTTCTGGTTAAATTGCTTAAAACTTTTAAATGAATATTATCTGCATTCTCTTTTGGTACCAGCAAAGCAATTGCAATATAAACGGGACCATCATCGAAGGATTCCCACTGAATCGGAATTTCACTTTTTACTACCATAACAGAAACACGGTTTACACTGGAACTTTTTGCATGGGGAATGGCGATTCCCTCACCCAGCCCTGTCATCCCCAGTGCCTCCCTTTCCATAAAACTATTCATAAGTTCTTCATTATTATCGGAGAGTCCAAGTTCAACCGCCTTTTCCACAATCAATTGAATGACTTCTTTTTTGAATGACATTCCATCGTTTATAAAAATCTGTTCTTTTGATAAAATACCCATCGTAAATCTCCTTTCTTTAAAATATTTCTCTTTAAAATATTTTTTTGAATGACTCAAAACTCTTATTGGCTATGAGATAATTCACATTAGACACATCTTTAATGATTCTATACAGATGTCTAAAAACGTTGTTTTTCTCTGCATCGTTGGCATTTAGTCCAGTCAGAAATACGATCTGTACTTTTTCCTTATCCCAGGTAATGGTTTTTTCTAAAATCCCAATGCCAATTACAGATTTTTGGTCATTTTCAATAATGGCATGGGGGATGGCAATTAAATTACCAATATCAGTGGATGATATCTTCTCACGTTCCATTATTTTATCTATGGTAGCCTGGTGAAAGAAACCCAGGGAAACCATTCTTTTGGACATCTCGCATAAGGTATCCTGCTTATTTTTTGTATTCAATCGAAAAAATGCTCGTTTATCAAAATATTGGAACAGCATCGTATCTTCCGGATCATCAATCACCTGTTTAATGTGGCTAAATGTATCCTCATCTAAAAATTGCTTTATTACAATCAAGGGTTTTGTGACCTTAGTTTCATCCAAAGCAACCGTTGAGATAATCAAATCAATATCTTGATTCATAACAACTTCTAAGTAATACAAAGGATAAATTCCTACAACCTCCAATTGGGGGAACCTCTCTTTTATCTGCTCTCTGATCAATTGTGAGGTAGCAATGCCATAGTTGCACAGGATGATTACCCGTTTGACTTTTTTCTGTTTATGATCGCTTAATGCAAAATAAAGTGCCAGGTATCCCAGCTCATCCTCAGGTACCTTTATATGAAAGCGCTCTTCAATCAACTTTCCAAAGGTAATTGCATAATTCATCTCCAATATATAATTGGCTTTAATGTCCTGGAGAAGACCATTCTTACTATAGTGTTTATGGTTCAACCGGTTCATCATCAGGTTCAAGTGCAGAATCAATGATTCACGAACCGAATCCTGAATGATTAATTTGCTGTAAATACGCTGCATTTTGTTCAGAGATTCCACTACAAATTCACTGATATCCTCCTGCAGCAAAGACTGGCTGTCATTTAAAATGCTATTGATAATATCATAATACATAGATAAATAGCAAACCTCAGATAGGGGAATCAATATGTTTATTCTTACTGCAATATCTTGAAGCAACTGCTGTATCAGATTTTCTTCCTCTACGTATTCAAGTGAATCCAGAAGACAATTTTGCTTGCAGCGAGAAATAATCAGCGTAATTCTCATCATCAAATCTGACACATCATCATCTGCAATGATGATCTTATGTGTATACAGAAAATCGATGGTTGCATCTCTTATGGTTTGAAATTCTTCTTCACTGATGTTTTCAATCAAACAGCATAGCTGGTCATAATTATTTTTAATAAAGGAACAGTCAATCATCAAATCCCGGATATTTAATTCATCACCTGCTACAGACACTCCATAGTAAGGCTTAGAGATTAAGGATAAATTGTATAATGCCAGATATTTTTTAACTTCTGGAATCAATTTATTGAGTGTTGATGTTGAATACGACAGGATTTCTCCTATTTCTTCAATGGTTATGTATTCTTTTGAGAGCAGATACCTTGTGATATCCTTAATTCTTCTATCATAATCATCTGAGGATAAGTTGGTAATTAACTCTTCCACTACCTTCATATTTCCTTGTAGTACAAACCCATATCCTCTCATAGAAATAATTTCCACATCGTATTTCTCTAAGTATTGATTGATTAATTCCACATAGCGCTGAATTGTTTTTGTGGACAGATCCAGACGAGAAGATATCTGTTCACTGCTCATAACCTCCTTCGTTTGGGTTAGCAGTTGTAGCAATTCACATTGTTTTTTTGTCAGCATAAAATCACCGCCTATTTTTATTTTTCATTCGTTCTGTAAACCCTACAATAGACTTAACTTGTTTTTTGACTATTTTGTTTATTTTGTTGGTTTTCAATTACTATATTAGCTTAATTTCAGTTATATTTCATTGTAATAAATGTCTATTGCAAAGGACTTTGTATAAAAGTGATAATTTATTGACCAGGGAGTGTTAACGGAGATGTTTAGATGAATATTTTAAAAAGACGTGCGCAAGAAAAAATTGAAATGAGCTCTGTTTTTTTTAACAGAACTCATTTCAATTATTATTTTAAGTTTAGTTATTTTCCTTTATAATCCTCAGCCAGCCGTTTCATCTCCCTGGCATTTTCATGAACAGCCTCTGTAATCTGTGCACCACCCAGAAGTCTTGCCAGCTCCTTCACCATCTCGCCGCCCTTAAGAGGCACAATGGTAGTTGTAGTTCTTCCTGCTTCCGCCGCCTTTGCGATCTCAAAATGGCAGTCAGCCATAGCTGCGATCTGGGGCAGATGGGTAATACAGACTACCTGATGATTCCTGGCAATATATGCAAGCTTCTCAGATACCTTCTGAGCCGTCCTGCCGCTGATTCCTGTATCAATCTCATCGAATATAAGAGTAGGAATATCATCGGAATCTGCAAGAACTGTTTTAATGGCAAGCATGATTCTGGACAGCTCACCGCCTGAAGCCACCATTCCCAAAGGTCTGAGACTTTCACCGGGATTTGTGGAAATCACAAATTCCGCTTCATCAAAACCATTGGCTGTATAATGATCCATACGGGTAAATTCCATGGAAAATTCCACATCAATAAAATTCAAATCAACCAGACCCTGCTTGATTTTTTCAGTCAGTTCCTTGGCTGTTTCCCTTCGCATATCAGACAGATGACAGCATAGCTGATCTAACTGCTCTGTGGTTTTCTCAAGCTCTTTTTCTGTTCTAGCCTTTAAAGCATCAAAATCCTCAAACTCCTGAAGTCTTTTCAGCTTTTCCGCCAGATTTTTTAGAATTTCTTCATAGCTTCCGCCGTATTTTGCCTCCAGATTATGAATTACATCCAGACGTTCTTCAATCTCCTTAAATTCCTCTTCATCAAAGGTCATCTCATCCATATAGGAGGAAATGGCATAATTAATATCACTTAATATAGAATCTGCATCAAAAAGCTGGTCTCTGATGGCTCCCAGCTTCTCATCATAAGAAGCAATGGAGTCCACTTCCTTTAAAGCTCTGCTGATTCCATCGGCACTGACAGCTTCATAAGCTGCAGACAGTCCCTCTGCAATCTTTCTGGAATGAGAAAACACCCTGTATTTTGCTGACAGTTCCTCCTCTTCCCCTTCTTTTAAGCCTGCCTGCTCAATTTCCTCTGTTTCAAACTTAAGAAAGTCCATTTCACGAAGTCTGGCTTCCTCATCCATCTGATAAGAAGCAAGCTTCTCCTTTAGCTGAACATAAGCTTTGTATGTATCTCCAATATTCTGTTTCAGATTATGGGACTTGCGCTCCTGGTATCGGTCCAGAATCTCCAGATGCTTGGATTTGTACATTAAAGACTGATGTTCATGCTGACCATGAATATCAATGAGAAGACCGGTAATTTCCCGCAGCTTGCCTGCAGTCACCGTTTCATCGTTGATCTTGCCCACACTTCTGGAAGGCATGATTTTCTTAGAGATGATAACCGTTCCATCCCCATCGGGATGGACGTCCATCTCTTGTAAAGCACGAAGTTTATCAGGCTCCGTTACTGTAAATATCAGTTCAATATAAGCATAATCAGCACCCTTGCGGATGATATCCTTTGGCACCTTTCCACCAAGGGCAATGGTAACAGAGCCGATAATAATGGATTTACCTGCACCTGTCTCACCTGTGAGAATATTAAGTCCTTCTCCCAGCTCCACATCTGCTTTTTCAATCAGTGCCAGATTTTTAACATGTAATTCTGAAAGCATGGCACGCCTCCTTTATCCAGCAATAAGCTTCTTCAGCTTATCCATAACTACAATGGTATCATCAATGCTTCTCACTGCACACATAATGGTATCGTCTCCTGCAATACAGCCAACAATCTCATGAAAATGCAGGGCATCAAGAGCTGCAGCCACTGCCATAGCCATACCTGACACCGTTTTAATCACAAGAATGTTCTGCGCCATATCCATAGATAGATAGCCCTCTCTTAAAATGCGAATGTATTTATCGCTGAAGGACCCCTGATTCTTAAGTACCACATATCTCTGCTTGCCGGATTCTGACTGAACCTTGGTCAGCTTCAGTTCCCTGATATCTCTGGAAACAGTTGCCTGGGTCACGGAAAAACCAGCTTTATTTAAGTATTCTGCCAGCTCCTCCTGAGTTTCAATCTCATACCTTCCGATCAGCTCCACAATTTTGCTGTGTCTTTCCAGTTTCATGGGTTCCTCCTTATATGCCTTCCATTTTGTTTCGCAGGTTGTCCAAAAATGATATATTTTTTAATTTCACAAGTATTGTCTTAGTCTCTGACTTGTGTATCTCAACATAATCTCCTGTACGGAGTTCAATCACTGTATCACCATCAAATACTGCTGCATGAACCATTCCTTCATTGCCCAGTATCTCCACCTGAATCCAATCATCTGCTGACATGACAATGCTTCTGGCATTGAGAGCATGGGAACAGATTGGAGTTAAAACCATCATCTTGGAATCAGGAACTATAATAGGGCCTCCTGCAGACAGATTATAAGCAGTGGAGCCTGTAGGAGTTGCCACAATCAGCCCATCTGCCCTGTATTCATTTAAATACTCCTGGTTTACATAAACTTTAAACCGCAGCATAGTCAGGTGCTCACTTCTTGTAATAACCACCTCGTTAAGAGACAGATCTCTGCTGATTTCTTTTCCATCTCTGTAAGCATAACCCTTCAGCATCATACGCTCTTCCAGCTGATAATCATTGCTCAGCAGGGCATCTAAAGCCCCCTGTATCTCCTCTGTATCGGAGATCTGGGTTAAATATCCCAAAGTCCCTTTGTTAATGCCAAGCATGGGGATGTTTCTCCCGGCCAGATCTCTGGCTGCCTGAATCAGGGTTCCATCTCCGCCCAGGGTGATGACACAGTCTGTATTATTTGGCACAAGAGAAGCATCTGTATAATGATAACCTGCCCCTCTCTTCTCTGCCCCCTCGCCGCCTATGATACATTCTGCGCCATGGCTGGTTAAATAATCGTAAATCTGCCTGGCAGTATCACCGGCACCTGCTTTATCCGGATTTGCAATTATATAAAAACACTTCATTAATAAGCTCCTTATCTGCCCTGACTTAATTCCTCATGAGCAGCTTCCACAACCTTTTTCGGGTCAACCAAAACTTCATAGGATCCGGTCTCTTCCCCATGGTTCTGGAGATGAAGGAGATATTCAATATTTCCTTCCGGTCCCTTAATCGGTGAATATTCCAGATTCAAAATTTCAAAGCCAATGGACACTGCATAAGCGATGACAGCTTCAATCACTTCTAAATGAACTGACTTTTCCCGGACTACACCTTTTTTACCAACCTTTTCCCGGCCCGCTTCAAACTGAGGTTTAATCAGGCATACAATCTGCCCATCATCTGTCAGTAGATTTTTCACAGGTCCCAATACCTTAGAGAGAGAAATAAAAGAAACATCTATGGAGGAAAACTGTATCTTGTCCTGAATATCCTCAGGGGTTACATAGCGGATATTGGTCTTCTCCATACATACCACCCTGGGATCATTGCGCAGCTTCCATGCCAGCTGACCGTGGCCTACATCAACAGCATATACCTTAACAGCTCCATTTTGCAGCATACAGTCTGTAAATCCGCCGGTGGAAGAACCAACATCCATGCATATTTTTCCTTCCAGAGTAACACCGAAATGAGTCATTGCCTTCTCTAACTTCAGTCCGCCTCTGCTGACATATCTAAGAGTGCTGCCTCTCACTTCGATCAGCGCTGTTTCTTCAAAGGTTGTTCCTGCTTTATCTTCCTTATCGCCATCTACATACACAATGCCTGACATAATAATGGCTTTCGCTTTTTCTCTGGACTCCGCAAGTCCCTTGTTTACTAAAAGTACATCTAAACGTTCTTTCATCCCTGTTTTACTTCCTCTGTTCTATCTTTCAATCTCCGCCATTCCTGATTCTGGCGCTCCAGATCCAGATATTCCTTCTTTAGTCTCCATATAACAGAATCACTGTCAATTCCAAGCCCTTTTCTCAGTAAGGACACATTGCCGTGTTCTACATAAGCATCGGGCAGTGCAATATTCATCACCTTAATATGAGGATAATGCTCATGAATATATTGAGTGACTGCAAGTCCATAACCACCCTGCAGCACATTTTCTTCCATTGTAACAATGAGCCAGTGCTTCTTCGCCATACGATCAATCAGTTCTGTGTCAATGGGCTTAATGAAACGTCCATTGGCAAGGCTGCAATTCCAGCCCTGTGCTTTCAGCTTCTCCCTGACATGTTCTCCTGTGCTGACCATACTTCCCACTGCAAGAAGACCAATATCCTGTTCTTCATACAGCATCTCACCTTTTCCATATTCTATAGGTGAGCGGAATTCCTTTAATCCACGGTAAGCCTCGCCTCTGGGATAACGAATTGCAATGGGTCCGTCAAAATTAACTGCAAACTCCAGATCGTCCATCAGCTCCCACATATTCTTAGGCGCAAATACACTCATATTAGGAATCAAAGTCAGATAGGATATATCAAAAATACCCTGATGAGTCTCTCCATCACTTCCTACCAGACCTGCCCTGTCAACAGCAAATACAACCGGCAGATTCTGAATACATACATCATGAAGAATCTGGTCAAATCCTCTCTGCAGGAAGGATGAATAAACTGCAACTACAGGCTTTAAGCCACCGGCTGCCATACCGGCTGCCGAAGTCACCGCATGCTGTTCCGCAATTCCCACGTCAAAAAACCTGTCAGGATACAATTTGCTGAATTTGTTCAGACCTGTACCGTCAGGCATAGCTGCCGTAACAGCAACCAGTTTTTTATTCTGTTCTGCCAGCCTGCAGATGGTTCTGGAGAATACATCTGTATAGCTGGGGTTTTTCTTCTCTTTTTTAGACTTTCCAGTAAGAATATCAAAAGGGTCCACGCTGTGGAATTTGGAAGGATTCTTCTCTGCCGGTCCATAACCTTTTCCCTTTTTGGTAATCACATGAACCAGAACTGCATGATCCAGTTTCTTGGCTTCTGTTAAAGCCCGGTTCAGTGACTTTATGTTATGACCGTCAACAGGTCCCAAATAAGTGATTCCCATATTTTCAAACAGCATCCCGGGAATCAAAAGCTGCTTAATGCTATTCTTTGTTTTGCTGATCTTATCAATCAGATCATTGCCAATCACCGGTATTCTGGATAAGATATTGGTTACATATTTTTTCAAATCCAGATAGCCGTCACCGGTTCTGATTCCGTTTAAGTAGGTGGACATCCCGCCTACATTTTCAGAAATGGACATATTATTATCATTGAGAATTATAATGAAATTTTTCTTCATCTGAGCTGCATTATTTAACGCCTCATATGCCATTCCGCCTGTCAGTGCCCCGTCTCCGATGACAGACACAACGGAATAATCCTTGCCCAGAACATCTCTTGCCTGTGCCATTCCAATGCCTGCTGAAACAGAGGTGGAACTATGACCTGTATCAAATGCATCACAGGGGCTTTCCTTACGCTTTGGAAACCCGCTGATTCCTCCATACTGACGCAGATCATCAAAATTATTCTTTCTTCCGCTTAATATCTTATGGGTATAGGATTGATGGCCTACATCCCAGATAATCTTATCTTCTGGAAGATCAAAAGTCAGAAAAAGAGCCATAGTCAGCTCTACTACTCCCAGATTGGAAGCCAGATGACCGCCTATTACGCTGGTCTTTCTTATTAAAAAATCCCGGATTTCCTGTTTTAAGACATCCAGCTCCTGCCCTGAAAGCTTTTTAATATCCTCAGGACCATTTATCAATTCTAATATCATAGTATTTCATATCCTTTATTTCTCCCGGTTCACCAGCATTCTAATAAGGCTTTCCAGGAAATCATTCTGCCCTGGCAGCTTATGAAGACAGGCAATGGCTTCTTCTGAAACTGCCTTTGCGTCCTCCTTGGCCTTCTGAATCCCTTCCAGGGTCACATACGTTGTTTTTTTGTTCTTTTCATCACTAAGCACCGGTTTACCCAGTGTCTCGGCATCACTGGTCACATCCAGAATATCATCCTGAATCTGAAAAGCCAGTCCAATGGCTGAAGCCATCTGCTCCACAATCTGAATCTCCTCTTCCGCTGCACCTGCCATAACCGCACCGATCATCATAGATGCCTCTAACAGCGCTCCGGTTTTCAGTCTGTAGATAAATTCCAGCTTCTCTCGTGGAACCGGCTGATTGGTCAGCTCTACATCTACAGTCTGCCCGCCTATCATACCATAAATTCCTGTCTTGGCTGCTAAAATTCCAATACTCTTTCCTACACGGACAGCTTCCTCTGTCATGGCAAATGCCTTAACTGCAGTTTCAATTGCATAAATTAACAGGCTATCCCCTGCAAGGACAGCCATATCATAACCATATTTTACCCATGTTGTGGGCAGACCTCTTCTTAAGGTATCGTTATCCATACATGGCAGATCATCATGGACCAAAGAGGAAGTATGAATCATCTCAATAGCAGCCATAAAGGGCTGAATTTCTTCCCCTGTCCCCCCAAATAAACGATAGGTTTCTTCCATCAGCATAGGGCGCAGTCTCTTGCCCCCTGCCCTGACACTATAATCCATAGCATCCAGAACCGTCTTCTGATGTCCTGTTACCTCAGGCAGATAGCTTAAAATCACTGCATCAACTTCCTGAGTCCGCCTATGAAGCATCTCTTTACTGTTCATGTTCTTCTCCATCTTCTTCTAATACAAGAATCTTTTTCTCTACCTTGTCAATTTTATCATTGCAGGACTTTACCAGCTTCATGCCTGCTTCATAATATTGAAATGATTCCTCCAGAGAGCTTTCCCCGCTTTCCAGCTTGCGGATAATCTCCTCCAGCTCGCCAAAGGTCTCTTCGATATTCTTTTCCTTCTTTGCAGCCAACTGCCTGTCCTCCTTTTCTATGTCATTCTGAATTCTTTACTTTACTTTCCTGTTTGTTTACTTCCTAGTTTCTTTACTTTCTTGTTTCTTTACTTTCTTTTCTTCCTTAATTCCCAGTTCTTCGCTTGTGATCTCTGAAACCACAGCATCGATTCTGCCATCCCGGATTCTCAAATGAATGGTATCTCCTTTTTTCACCTGATGAACAGTCTCAATTCGTTTTTCCTTTTTATCTGTAATAAAACCATATCCGCCCCCTATTTTCTTAAGAGGGGACAGTCCATCTAAACGGCTGCTAAGAAGCTCCAGCCTGTGACGATCACGGACAGCCTGTTTGTCAATCAGCTGTTTTAAAACAGCCCGAATCTCTGACGCTCTCTTTCTGTCAGTCTCTGCCTGGCTGATCATAAGTATACGAAGCTTTTCCTCTATATCTGCTAATCTCTGTCTGTTCTCTCTGATCTGCCGCTTAGGATCGAAAAACTTAAGGCGCAGACCAAACTGCTCCGTCTGATAGCGGTATCGCTCCAGCTTCCGCCCAAAAGTCTTAGATAATGTATTCTTATAAAGCTCTGTCTGCTCTATAAATTGTCTGTAATCAAATACTGCCAGCTCTGCTGCTGCTGACGGGGTAGGCGCTCTCATATCTGCAACATAATCAGCTATAGTCACATCAGTTTCATGACCTACTGCAGAGATGACAGGTGTGTCACATTCAAAAATCGCACGTGCCACCATCTCTTCATTAAATGCCCACAAATCTTCAATGGAACCACCGCCTCTGCCTACAATAAGAACATCCATTCCCATTGCATCCAGAGTCTTAATTCCTCTTATTATGCTGTATTTGGCATTCTCCCCCTGCACAAGTGCAGGATATAGTATGAGCTGTACATAAGGATTACGCCGCCTTGAGATATTGATAATATCCTGAATAGCTGCTCCTGTAGAAGCAGTTACAATGCCAATCCTTGTGGCAAACTTTGGAATGGGCTGTTTATATTCAGGGGAAAACATCCCCATTTCCTCCAGCTCATCTCTTAATTTCTGAAACCGTTCAAAGAGATCGCCGGTTCCTTCTTTAGTAATCTCCTGAGCATACAGCTGATATCTGCCGTCCCGCTCATAGACCTCCACACTGCCTTTTGCAACTACCTGCTGGCCTTCCTCCAGTTTAAATTTTAAACCCTTCCGGCTGCCGGCAAACATAACAGCAGATATGGCTGCACCTCTGTCTTTTAATGTAAAATAAATATGACCTGAGGTATGATACTTACAGTTTGACACTTCTCCCTTAATGGAAATGCGGTTTAAGGCAAAATCCTGGGCAAACATGTTCTTAATATAAGCATTGACCTGTGAAACAGAATATACACTTGCCATAGACTACACCAGCTTTGCAAGCACTCCGTTAATAAACGCCGGTGCATCATTTCCGCCAAACTTTTTAGCCAGTTCCACAGCTTCATTAATAGCTACCTTCTCCGGCACTTCCTCATCATATAATATCTCATATAATGCAAGACGAAGAATGGTAAGCTCTGCCTTACCCATACGCTTGGTCTTCCAGCCTTCGGCTACTTTATTAATCTTATCATCGAGCTCAGGAATACGGCTCATCACAGCCTCTGTCTTCTCCTTTAAATAAGAAGAGTTTTCTTCACTCATCTCCACATCGTGGATTATCTGTTCTATGCCCTCAGGAGTCAGTTCATCCTCCTTCGGTTCTCCAAAATATCTCTCTATCTGCTCCAGTTTCTCTTCTGCCGGATAAAAATCAGCACAGAAAAGCATCTTGAAACAATGCTCACGCAGCTTACTTCTGGTCATTGGTTATAGTCCCCTCCTATGTGGTATTTTCTGGACGTTTGGATTAATTATACCTTAATGGTGATTTTTCTACAATACTTTTCAAAAATTAAACAATTGCCCCCATAAGTTAAGAAGAGCAGACCTGTCATCAATACAGGAATCTGCTCTTCTGCTCTCACTTCTTATTATATCTCTTCCATATAAGATTTTATATTATCCAGCACTTTGGTGCTTAACAGTTCAAATGCCTGTTTGGTTCTTCCTGCTGAATGATTCACACAGAATACCTTTGGATGCTTCTCCAGTTCACCTGATGGATCACCGATTGCTCCCAGAGTATCACATGCAAATACATTATCTCCCCCATCTAACCATGCCTTTAAATCTTCCGGTTCAAATGCAGGTCCAATAGATGTATTAAACATGATCTTGCCATTGCCCAGTTTCTTAAACTCCTCTTCATGCAGAAGAATTACGTTCTTATTCAAGCAAGTAAATACAACCTCACTTTTCTCCAACAGCTCATGAAGGGATAAATACTCCATTCCCTGCTCCTCATATTCCGGTTTTCTGCTTCTGCTATAATAGGAAACATTGGCACCCATAAACTTCATTGCTTCTGCAATCATTCCACCGGATACTCCCATTCCAATAACACCAACATTTAAGCCTGTAATCTCCACAGGCATATCTTTCCACATAGGTCTGTCATAGCCATGGAGAAATCGTACCAGCTCACAGGTTGCATACTCCACAACACCTCTGTCACCGTAGTCACGGATTCCCTTAACTACAATGCCATGATCCTCTGCATAAGCGATATCAACATTAGCACTTTCTTTGGAATAGAGACTGCAGCACATGCCTACATATTTAATCTGGGGACAGTGCTCAAATACATACTGGTTAATCTTTGATGTATAGCTAAGAAGCACTCCATCTGCATCACCGATTCTTTTAATAATCTCATCATCGTCTGCAGGGATATCATCATACATCACAACTTCTTTTGCATATAAATTTAATTCTTTTTCTGCCTCAGGCACTAAACTCACCGGCTCAATTGCCACTAATTTACGAAACATCTCTCTTTCCTCCTGTCTTACAGTTAAAATACAATCGGGGATACAATATTCTGAAGAACTGCCACAATACTCCAGCCCGCAATTGCACTAGTGCTGGAATAGATATCAACAACAGCCTTAACTCCTGGCACCTCTGCGGTGATCTTATGATCATCTCCTATGTAGCCAGGAATGGTTGTGATTTTTAAGTTTGTATTCTCCGGTCCTGCTGTTGCCAGAGCTGCCGCTACAGTTACATTCACCTGGTGAGGAAGAATGGCAATTGCCTCTTTTGCACTGCCGTCAAATGCTGTGCTTTTCTCTGTCAGCATAGGTTCTTTAAATAAAGGTGTGTAATAGAGAGGCATTGGATTCTTATCGCTTTCCATCTTCGCTTTTACATCGCCCATTAAGGAAATAGTACGGAGTACGTCAAATCCTCCTACTGCACCGGAAGCTAAGTAAACTTTTGTATTGTTCTCTCTGTTTACTTTTTTGATTCTCTCATATAATTCCTCATCTGCAAATGCACCTATTGAAATTAATATCAGTCCTGCACCTGCGTTTGACACCTTCTCTGCATACTCCCTAACCCATTGCCCGGAAGCAGCCTCTGCCACATAATCCGGCTTTAATGCCAGCATTTCATCCATATCATAAAACGCCTTACAGCCCACTCTGGCTGCAAGAGCCTCTGTATACTCACGATTTCTTCCAAATACACCTACTAACTCATATTCATCTAAGTATCCTGCTTTCCATGCATCAGCAACAATACTTCCTAAAAATCCAGTTCCTGCAATTGCAAGTTTCTGTTTGCTCATCTCAAACTCTCCTTCAGTATCTGTTATATTTTCAATCAATATGGCTCCATTATATAAAATTCCATATGGAAAAGCAAGCCAGTGAGTTGCCCCGTTGATCTTACCGTTTATCTTATGAGCAGGACATCATGCTGGAGAATACCTATGAATAGTTAATCTTTTATTATGACATATTCGTTACTTTTTGTCATCTTTTAATACCGAGCGGTAGTTTTTATGTTCCAAATTACACTAACTGGTTATATTTTCTTCTTTTCCTTTGTTTGTAACTGTTTTTAGTAACTTTTTTTAGCAATCCTTTACAATTCAACAGAATTAATTAATGGTTGGTTTTATAAAAATGTTAAATATTTAATTATATCATATATTCTATTTTCTGTCATTTGTTTTTACCGAGCAGTAGTTTTTATGTTCCAAATTACATCGTCTGGTGATTTTAATGTATTTATATTTATTTGTAACCTTTTTCCGTAACCTTTTTCTGTGCTCTTTTCTGTGTTCTCTTCTGTAATCTATATTTATACTCTACTTTCTATAACCATATTTTCATTACGCTTATCTCTTTATTAGCTGCTTATCATTTATCCTGTAATGCACCTAAAACTGTCCATAGAGAACGCAAAAAGGAGCGGAATTAACTCCCACTCCTTTGAAATACTAACGCCATTATAAATGCTGAAACAAATGACACTCCGCAGCTAACTAAATACATCATAAAACCTTCACCAAAGAAAACAGGAAGTGTTGCCACACTGGGAAATGCAAATGCCATGGCTTTCACTCCGGAAAGTCCAGCGATTGCACCACCCAGTCCACCACCAATGCAGACAGCTATCATTGGCTTTTTTAATGGCAGATTCACACCAAACATAGCCGGTTCTGTAACACCAAAACATGCTGATATTGCTGCAGAAAGGCAAAGCGATCGAAACTTTTGATCTTTACTTTTCACAAATCAGCCATAGCTGCCCCAGCCTGAGCAAATACGGCAGGTCCAATCAGTGCAAGTATAGTATCTTCTCCCCTGATCATAATGTTATTCATTGCCACCAGAAAAAAGCTCCAGTGAATTCCGAAAATAACCATAATCTGAATAAATCCGCCAAGTATTGCTCCTGATAGAACAGGGCTCACTCCATAGATAAACTCATATGCCACAGCCAGAACATCTCCAATTACGGCTCCCATAGGTCCAAAGAGGAACAGAGTGGCCAATCCAACAAGAAAGATACACGTAAGAGGTGTCAAAAAACCTTTCACTACATCGGGAAATATCCTGTTACATAACTGCTCTATGTATTTTAACAGCCCAACTGCCATAATAATCGGTATCACACTGGATTTATATGTTACTGATCTTATAGGGAGACCTACAAACAGAACCGGTGCACCGCTATCAAATGCCGCCACCAAAGTGGGATATAAAAGAATACCCCCAATGACTGCTGCTAAATATGGATCAGTACCAAATTTCTTTCCTGCAGTAACAGCCAGTATCACTGGCAGAAAATAAAACAGGCTGTCTGCCATAGCATTTAGAACCATATAGGTTCCTCCTGCCTCCGAAAGCAATCCAAAGGTGGTTAAGATCACTAATACCCCTTTTAGTATTCCAGCTGCACTTAATAAGTTTACAATGGGTAGAAAAATCCCTGATATTCCATCAATAATAACGTTAAGCACTGACTGCTTTTTACCATTTACATCTTCCATAACTTAACTTCTCCTCATTTGATCCCATCTCCGCAAACTAATCGTCCCGGGTGATCTATTATACTTATACTCCCAGCCCTTTAGTTGCAGCTATTAATAAAAGCATAATATTTCATTATACATCAAATTCCATTATATGTCACATATTTTTGCCGAACGGTAGTTTTTATGTTCCAAATTACATTAACTGGCGTTTTTCATCTTGTTTATAGTCATTTGTAACCTTTTTATGCAACCATTATTTATGACATAATAAAAGAGTCCATTGTCAGTTCACTATTAAAACAGCGTTCTGCAATGTCCTCTTCCATATAATAATTATAATTGTTTTTTCATAGTATAACATTCTAATTCCATGTTGTTTTCCTGTACTGTAAATTCAGAGGTAATTATAAAACCATGGTCCAGGTAAAATTTAACAGCACGTTTGTTTTGGATCAGCACCTCAAGCAAACAGCTTTTGAAGTCTTGGGCTATCATCATCTCTTCCATCTTACAATATAGCTTTTGGCAATCTGAGCACTCACTTGATACAACTCTTCTATTGCCGGTATTCTGAAAATAATGTCCTTCATTATTAACTCCCTCTTAATTCCCCTTTTTTACTATTGCGCTTTCTGAGTATAATCCTATAAAATAGATTATATATATAAATCTTGAAAGGAACAAATGCCATATGGAAAATTATATCAGATTAATTAATAAAACTGAAGACTATATAGAAGCAAACCTGGATAAAAAAATAACCTTAAAGGAGCTGGCAGCCAATGTTCATCTTTCAGAGTATCATTTCCACCGAATCTTTAAGAAATTCTCCCAAGAGACATTGAATAATTTTATCACAAGAATCAAACTGGAACGATCCGGTATATATCTAAAAGTTAACCGGGACATTACAATTACTGAGATTGCTTATCGATATGGATATTGTGATTCCAGCTCCTACTGCAAAGCATTTAGAAAACACTTTGGAAAAAGTCCTTCCCAGTTCCGAAATGAGCAAGATAATACAAGCGCAAATCTAACCAACAGGTTATAATCCGAATATCAATCAATATTTAATCGGAGGAAAAATTATGGAAAAGCCTATTGTTACTATTGAAAATGCAGATATACGAATCATATATATAAGATTCAGAGGAACCTATCAGGAGTTCCGAAAAAATAGCAGAAAGTTGTTTCAACAGCTTTTTGACTTTGCAGAATCAAACAATCTGATCATTCCTGACTTTACCAAGGTATTAACCATCTATCATGACAATCCTTTTATTACCAATGAAAAACAGCTTAGGACAAGCGTTGCCATGACTGTACCACCAATCATTCCCATTGAAGAGTCCGGAGATATATGTATAACGGAAATATCCGGCAAATTCGGTGTAGGTCACTTTGAAATAACTGCAGGGGAATATGGGGCCGCATGGAATTACATGTATGAAGAATGGCTGTTTCCGGGGGAACAGAAACCAAGGGATGCTGTGCCATTTGAATTATATGTGACTGAACCACCGAAAAATTTTAAATCCAAAAGCTTTACAGATATTTATATCCCTATTGAATAGAATCAAGGCAATAGCTTTTCAAGCAGTATCAGTTGAACACGCTCTTTCAGCCACTCATTCGGCCCATGAATTGCCAGATACTTCTCTCCATTGATAGCTTCAAATACCATCCCATGTCCGCCTTCCTGATCCAAGACCGGCTTTTCCTCATGTTCCCACCGGCCGGTCAGACCACCTCTGGCATGGGATATCCCGATAGCATACCCTTTCTCACCATAGCTGGACCAGAACGTATGAAGACTCTTGGTTTTATCATACATTACAAACGGTCCATCTGTTACATACCCTTTATGTCCGAATTCTTCATGTTCCACAGTCCATGCTGCGTCTGATCCGCGAAATAATACAAATGGTTCCCCTGCCCTGTATCTCAAATCCCCAGTCAGTTCAACGGCGCAAATCTCTCCATCCCCTGTCTGCAGCCATTCATGACAGAATACCAGATAAACCTTATCCGCTTCAAATACTAAAGTCCCATCCAGACATTCCCACGAATCCGGTGTCACTGCTTCCTCTGTCAATGGTAAAAATGGTCCCTCCGGCGAGGGGCAGGTTAATATCTGTACCCCTCTGCATCTTCCTTCTTTCTTAAAACTGGCAATCATATAGAATGCATTCTTATATTTCCAAACCTCAGGCGCCCAGAAATTAATGTCTGCCCAAAAATCAACTGGCGGGCGGAACGCTTCATATGGTCCTGTAAAATGGATCAAATCCTCACTTTTATAGAAATCGAACCCAGTCCCCTTCCCCTCCCAGGTGTTATAATCCGTTGTACCATATAGATAATAAGTCTTATTCACTCTTAAGAAGAAAGGATCCCGTATTCTAATTTCCGACAATTTCAATATTTTCATAGAGCGCTCATCCCTTAACTGCTCCGGCAGTCATGCCGGATATAATGTATTTCTGTAATATCAGATAAACAACTGCAACAGGCAGCGTCGAAAGGACCACATTGGCAAAAACCAGCTGCCAGTCAGAGCTATGATTACCAAAGAAGTTGTATACAGTCAGAGGCAGCGTATAATTCCGGGCACTATTTAAAAAGTAGATTGATATTCCAAAATCATTCCATACTGCCATAAAATTAATGATAATGGCTGTAATCGTAACCGGCTGCAGCAAAGGAAAGAGAATCTGGAAGAACAGCTGAGTATGATTTGCCCCATCAAGCCATGCTGATTCATCAATTTCCAAAGGAATACTCTTGATAAATCCAGTGTATAAAAAGACTGTAAAAGACATATTAGCCACCACCAGAACCAGTATGGCTGCAATCTCATGAGACAGATGTAAAAAATTGCATACAAAATAGGTAGGTATGATCTGGACCGGTAATACAAGTCCAAATATAACAATCATATTAACGGTCTTGGAAAACCAGGTTTTCTTCCTCTGAAGGACAAATGCCATTGCCGAACATAATACAATGAGAAGAAATACACAGATGACGGTAATCACAGTGCTGTTAATAAATCCCCGCAGTATCCCTCCTTCTTTCATCATCTGACTGTAATTTTCAATGATATGCCAGGAACCCGGTAATTGGATATTCATCATTGCAGCCTCTTTTCTGTTCTTAAAAGAGTTGATGACCACCATAAAAATGGGAATAAGAATAACAAGTGCACACAGCCAGAGTATGATGCTAATCACTCCATTGACTATTTTCTGTTTTCTCACATCTCTACCTCCCTGTCTGCAATATATTTGTAAGTGGGCATCGCAATGGCTGCAATGATAAGTGCCAGCAATATACTTGCTGCACACCCCTCTCCCAGTCTTCCAGAGCCAAATGATTTAAATATGATTGTGCCAAATACTTCTGTAGCAGAGCCAGGTCCTCCCTGAGTAGTTGCCTGAATCAAGTCAAACACTTTGAGTCCGCCAATAATATTTAAGATTAGCGCATTATTAAAAGCCGGGAGAAGAAGTGGGAATGTGATATATCGAAACTTCGTCCAGCCTCCTGCTCCATCAATTTCAGCAGCTTCGTAATACTCCCTGCCTATGGTCTGCATACCAGACAGCAGGATCACCATCGTAAAACCAGACCATTTCCAAATCTCTATTGCACATACAGAAAAGATTGCCAAATGGGTATCCACCAGCCATGATTGGGCAAGAGTACCAAGACCCACTGCTTTTAAAAATCCATTGATCAGCCCGTTTGCCGGATGCATCAGTGATGAAAAAATCAAACCTACTGCTACGGTATTAATGACTGCAGGCAAAAAAAATATAGTCCTCAGAGCATTTGTAAAAGCCAATTTCTTATTAAGTGCCACTGCAAGTGTCAATCCTATGAGCATTTTAAATACAGTTGTAACAACGGCAAAAATAAATGAATTAAATATTGCTCCTCTCATATTCGGCTGGCTGAATACATCCAGATAATTTTGAATGCCCCCAAAACGAGCCGATGAAATATTAAACCCTAATATCTTAATAAATGACAGTGCCAGTCCTCCAATTGCCGGAATGATAAAAAACAGTATGTAAAGCAGCAAACCAGGGACTGCCAGTGAATACGAATATCGATTGATTCCATTCTTTTTCATCTACGACTCCTTAACTTGGAGCTGCTGTATGAAATAAATCATGTCTTCACACAGCAGCCCCGTCTTTATTCTACCAGTTTTTATCACCCTGTGCTTTTGCATTACGCTCTGTTTCCGCATCCAGCGCCTTTGCCACGTCAGCCGCCTCTTTCAGTGTTCCTGTGTAATAATTCAGCAATGGTTCACTTAAGTTACCGTAAGAATATTTATTAATTTCTTCCCAGTCAGTCATAGATTTTCCACTGTCCATGATTTCCTTTAACTCTGCTGTTGCCTGTGGGATTTCACTTGTCACCTTCTGGTTTAAATAAACACCAGGCTGAGCATCTGCATAGATCTGCTGTGCTTCTACAGAAGCTATAAAATCAATGGCTTTCTTTCCCAGTTCAACATTCTTGCACTGTGTTGTAAGTGCCAGAGAATATGGTGTGAACATGTTAATGTAATTGTCACCACTTGGAGTAGGCAATGCAAATGCTCCGATCTCATCAATCTTATCAGGAAATTTTTCAGCTATATTATCTGCGCACCAGGTACCATTAATATACATGGCACATTCTCCCTCTGCTAAAGCCTGGTGTGCATTGTCAACCGTATCTGACAGATAAGTCTCATTTACATAGCCCAGATCAATCAAATCCTTTGTTCTCTTAATTATGTCAACAAAATTATCACATTCTGCGTATTTTAACTTATTTTCTCCGATCTGATTCATTAAATCAAAGGTGGTAATGTTCTTCTCTGCTGCATCGGATACAATCCCACTAATGGTAGGAGGCTGTACACTCCAGGCATCTTTTCCTGAATAATAAACTGGGGTCACTCCCTTTTCTTTCAGTGTTTCACAAACAGATAAAAACTCTTCCCAGGTTTTCGGTATTTCTACTTGTGCTTGTTCAAACACTGATTTGTTATAGAAAACACCTGAAAGCACCACGGAATCCACAGGCATTGCATATAACTTATCATTATAGATAAAGGTTCCCTCCAATGCTTTTTCGTCATATTGGGATGCACTCTCAAGACCTGTTAAATCCACTAGTTTATCAAGCCCGTTGACGTAAGCGTCCACCCACTGAGGCTTGTACACCTGAATAATGTCAGGAAGGTCATCCGTGGCAAATTTTGTCTGAAGTACCTGATCTCCTTGTGCACCACCCTGGATTTTGGAAATTTCAAGCTTAAAGCCCAGTTCTTCGGAATTATCATTGATATGTTTCTCCAGAGCTTCCCAGCCTGCCTTATACCAGTCCGTATACATTAATACCGTTAGTGTCTCCACCCTTTCTCCGTTATTTGAATCAGAAACTGCTGCTGATCCTCCAGTATTCTTTGAATCTGAGCCACATCCAATCATTGCGATAGTCATCAACGCCGTTATTCCTATAGCTAAATATTTTTTCATTTTCATAACTCATACCTTCCTCTATTTATTATTTCAACCCAGGTTTTCATGCATTTATGATACCATTTTAAATACTTCTTACGTATTGTAATTTTATTAACTTTAGAGGAATATTTTACACTTTTTTATTAATCTTGACAATCATTTTGTTGATCCTTATAATCACTATATAAATATTTACCAAAAGGTGGTTGCTATGAAAGTACATTTTAAAAGTATTCGCTATAAGTTCATAGTCACAATGATTGTTATTTTCCTCTTATTTGCCTCCATTGTACTGTGGATCTGGTATAAAGAGCTAAAAAAAGAGGCGGAAGCTACTGCTATCCAAAATATGGAGCATATGCTGCAGATTTCTAATACCACCTTCGAAAACCAGGTTCGGGATATTATTAATGTAACCGCCCTCACCACAGTACGTTCAGGTAATTACCTTTCTACCAACATCATAAACATCATGTCCCGGACTGATCTGAGCAATTCTGAGATAATTCAATACAGAAAAACGACCAATGATTATCTCATTAGTTTATGCAGCTTCAAAAAGAATCTCAATGGTCTGATGCTCAGTGATTTTAATGGAAATAACATTATTTATGGAGTTCCTACCCCCTATGAAATGCTTCTGGAAGAAGGCTGGATCTCCCAGATTAAAGATGGTAATGTCCAAAACCTGTTTATAGTCCCTCACTACCCTAATAAATGGTATCAGACTGATAAGGATCTGGTCTTCTCAATCCTGAGACCTGTCCATGGTTTCGGTGGAGAGAAAATTGGCTTTGCCGTTGCAGATATCAGCTGCCAGCTTTTTCATGATTGTTATGATGTTAATACTGCAGCCCTATCATCATCTCTTTACGTGATTAATACGGACGGCAAAGTCCTGTTCAGCCCAGCTCAGGACTTATTGCATACGAAATCTGAGTCTTGGGAAGGTAAAAAAATGGTTAAAAACTTCACTTCCAGTTCAGGGCACTTTTTTACATATAATGATGAAGGTGAAAAGATGCTGGCTGTTTATCACAATTCTGATTTAACTGGCTGGACAACCTTAAATATTACTCCCGAAAAAGAAATTGTATCCACATTTACCAATGCAACTCATAAGATAACGATCATAACAATTGTGCTGGTAAGCTTACTGATTGTCAGCGTGTTTATGGCCACTTCCCTGCTTACCAAAAACATCCGGATTTTAACAGATGCTGTTAAAAATGTAGATGGAAATCACTTAGAATTACAGGCGTCCATTCATTCCAGAGATGAAATTGATGCCCTCTATCAGCAATTTCAGGCAATGCTGAGCCGAATCAAGCAATTACTTCAAGCCATTAAAAACGAGGAATCTGCAAAGCATAAAGCAGAAATCGCAGCCCTGCAATTTCAGATGAATCCTCATTTTCTATATAATTCATTGAATACAATTAAATTCCTATCCAATATACAGGGAATCGAGAACATCGGTGAAGTTGCAGAATCCTTATCATCTTTGATGCATATTAACATGGATGGAAGATCTTTTATCACAATCGAAGAGGATATTGATTTTATTAACGCTTATCTTAAAATACAAAATTACCGCTATACTAACACCTTCAACTATCATATATCCGCCTCTGAGGAAATTGGTCAATATCTGATTCCCAAATTACTGGTTCAGCCTTTGGTGGAAAACGCTCTCAAGCACGGACTGAAAGAGAAAAGATCCGGAGGAATCTTATTGATTGAATATTTAGAGGACGAAGGACAGTTGAAAATCATTGTGGAAGATAATGGCTGTGGTATTTCTGACGAAAGGATACATGAGATTTTACAAGAAAAACAAAGCGGGAACGCAGGACATATTGGAATCCACAATATCAGGGAACGCATTCACATGTATTTTGGAAATGAGTATGATATAGAAATCTTGAGTCAGCCGGAGTTATTTACCCGGTTTGAAATGGTATTACCACTGATTACAGCGGAAGGGGAAAAAGAGTATGTATAAAATTTTATTAGTTGACGATGAAGTGCTGGTACGAACAAATTTAAAGCTTCTGCTTCAGAAGTTTTCCCCTGAATTTTTTGTCTGCGGTGAAGCCAGTGATGGGGTCTCAGGGCTGAAACAGGCGTCCTTGCTGCACCCTGATATTATTTTCACAGATATGAGAATGCCCAATATGGATGGGGTGGAGTTCTGCCGCAAAATACAGATCACCTTTCCTGATATCTCTCTGATAGCTTTAAGTAACTACGATGACTTCACCTACGTGAGAGGGGCCTTAAAAAATGGCGCCGTGGATTATATCCTAAAGCATAAATTAAGTGAGGAATATCTTGCTTCAATTCTAAAGGACCTTAAAAAAACAACTCCTTTTGACAGTAATGTTGAACATCTTCCGGAAAACACCTTGAACGTACTGCGGGAGAAATTTGTGGCTAACCTTATGTCAAATGCGTTTCATTCTTTAGACGAGATAGAATCCAACCTAAAAATGCTGGATATTCCTCTGGAGACTACACAGGTGCTGCCGATCATTTTATCCATTGACAACTACTGGCAGCTTTCACAGAATAGCAAAGCCGGATATTTAACTACCCTGGAATTTGCCATCCTTAATATTGGAAATGAAATATTAAGTCAGTATCACTCCGGCCTCTTAACCCATATCGAAAAAGAAAACTACTGTATCCTGCTCTCCTTTGCCAACATTCGCAGCCAGGCACGGATAAACGAAATCATTCAGTCAATATTACAGCAATTATCTGCTAACTATAAATCCTTTTTAAATATTTCCTCCAGCTTCAGTGTGGGCGAAATCTGTAACAGCATTATTTCAATTAATGCCTCCTACAAAAAAGCACTGGAAACCATGCAGCTAAAATTCTATTCTGGTAATCATTGTATATTGCATTCAAAGGATATCACCATATCCAACACCTCACTGGCCAGTTTGGATTACGCAATAGAGAAAAGATTATTGGCTCTCATTAGTACAGGAAACTACGGCTCGGTGAAAGAAAGTATTGATCTGATCTTTCAAGATATGATCAGCAAAAAAGTGAGCATCGCAAACATGCAGATGATATGCACGGATCTAATTAGTATTATTACACGTGTATCCAAGAAAAACAGTATTCCTCTTGATCTCATTCTCAAAAACCAGATTCACCCTAATGAGATTTTCACAGAACTGAATACATTGATCGAAGTGCGGGACTGGTTCTTAGAAAGCTTCAAAAATCTATGTGAGCAAATTAACACCCAGCTTCCCGGCGATTCCAACTATGTAAAATCCGCCATTGCCTGCATCAATCGAGACTATTCAAAGTCTATATCACAACAGAGTGTAGCGGATGAAATCGGAATTAGTGTAGGTTATCTCAGCACCATCTTCAAATCAGAAACAGGACAGGGGTTTTCTGAATATTTAACATCTGTTCGAATTAAAACGGCTGCTCATATGCTGGATTCCGGGGAACATGACTTACATAAAATTTCCATGGAATGCGGTTTTCAGGACTATGCCTACTTTTTTAAGGTATTTAAGAAAAAAATGGGCATGACTCCTAAGAGTTATATAAAATCTGTTCATGCCCTTTAATTCTGGAAATTCTAAAACAGAAAAATCCTCTAATCTAAGTTAAGAAAAAAAGACTGTTGCAAAAGCAGATTTATCATAATCGCTTTTGCAGTAGTCTTTTTAACTTTATTGCCTCATCAGGCAGATTTTTACTGGTAACTAATTTAAATGTCACTCAAAAGCTTATCAATTACATAATCGATTTGAGAATAATTTTTCATTATACACAAACCTTCTATTTTTGTCACTATTTTTTACCGAGTGGTAGTTTTTATGTTCCAGATTACACTTCGTGGTGTTTTTCAATTCATTTCATGGATTTTGTAACCCTTTTATGTAACTTTTTACACTTAATGGGAAAGAGGATATTGCCATTCACTATATAAACAGTGTTTTGCAATATCCTCTTCCATAGAAATTTACACTTTCATGGTATCTTATTCTTCATCTTCAAAATAGCTGTCATCGTCCATATCTAATTCATCTAGAAATACGGTCAAATCAGAGTCCTGAGGCAGATCAACTTCTGGAATATCCTCGTCTCCATAATCATATTCATAATCGTAATCCATTAGCAATACACTCCTTTCCGATTTAGAGTGTGCACAGTCAAAAGAAATATATACAGGAAATTTATATCTGATTTAATTTTTTTTTACACATGATTATGATAACGACTGCTGGCATTATCAACAGTTTTAAACTGCGTCTATCATTGCTTTCTTTTGTCATGGTATATATAATGAAACCAGAGGAAGGAGCAAGCTATGAAAAAAAGACTATCCGATATGACATTAGAAGAATTATGGCAGTTGTTTCCTATTTTCCTAACTCCAAACAAACCTTGTTGGGATACATGGTATAGAGAGGAATTGAAGCAATTACAGGAACTCCTGAATACTACAGAAATTGTGAGGATCAGCCATATTGGCAGCACAGCCATAAAAACCATATATGCAAAGCCCATTATTGATATTCTGGTGGAAATAGTATCTGATAGTAATTGGAACAGAATACAGGAAACCCTTCTGCAGAATGGGTATCTGTGTATGTCTGAAAGTGAAAGCAGATTATCATTTAACAAAGGATATACCGAGGAGGGATTTGCCCATAAAGTATATCATCTGCATTTAAGGTATGCAGGTGATCATGATGAACTTTATTTCAGGGATTACCTTAACGAGTTTCCTCAGATTGCTAACCAGTATGAAAAACTAAAGCTTAGACTGTGGAGATTGTACGAACATAATCGCGATGCTTATACAGAAGGCAAAACCGCCTTCATTAACCATTATACTCAGGAAGCAAAGCAATATTATGGAAAAATATATTAGATGTTAATTCCATTTACATTTTCTTGATCTAGCCCTATCAGGTATCTTGATGGGGCTAGTGTTTTGTCCTGTTCATCTATCTTCTGCAGTACAAGAGCCTTTCTATATCAAAATTTCCATCATTTAAATTTAATAACGTATTTAGAGCAATTACAAAATAGCAAACGTTACATTATACCACATAATCAATAATTTGTCACATTTATTTACTCAGCGGTAGTTTTTATGTTCCAAGTTACACAAACTGGTTATTTATGCCACGTTTGCGTCTCTTTGTGACCTTTATGTGTAATCGTAATGTTTCAGAATCTGGGATTTTCTCAAAAATAAAGCTATATATTATACTCCTATTTTATCTATTTGTCACGTCTTTTTACCAAGCGGTAGTTTTTATGTTCCAAATTACACCAATTGGTTATCTTTCCCGTTCAAACATTCTTTTGTAACCTTTATACGTAACCACCACCAGATAAAAATTCACTAACCACCACTATTTACACTAAGATCATGACTTCAAAAATACCAAATTTTTTATTATATCACGAATCCTATTATTAGTCATATTCTTTTGCTCAGTGGTAGTTTTATTGTTCCAAATTACACTAATCGGTTATTTATACCGTCTACGCGCCGCTTTGTAACCTTTATACGTAACCAATATTTTTAATCTCATAACTTAACTTCGCAAAAATAAAATCACATATTATATCACTATCCTCTCTATTTGTCACGTTATT
Source organism: Hungatella sp. UBA5385 (assembly GCA_002409995.1). Lineage (GTDB taxonomy): Bacteria > Bacillota > Clostridia > Lachnospirales > Lachnospiraceae > UBA5385. The sequence continues at coordinate 108,063 of DHOR01000047.1, forward strand.
TTACCAAGTGGTAGTTTTTATGTTCCAAATTACAGTAATCCGTTACTTTTGCCGTTATTAATCGCTTTGTAACCAATCTAACGTAACCTTTTAAACATTTCTCTTCAACTAGCAGCAATAATTTCAATCACCTATCTTCCCATAAACAAAAAGACCAGGCAGCTCCAACGAAGCAAACTGCCTGATCTTTTAATTCCGCAACAATATCCTTTTTATAAAGCCTCAATTTTCACCCATTGATAATCACAATATCCAGCTGAGAGTTCATTATCTCTGGAGCAGGTCCACAGGCAGATCTTCGCCCCTGTCCATGTAGCCCGCTGCAGCTTAAAGGAATGACCTGTATCTTCAAACACCTGACCATCAAAAGAGAATGCAAGACGGAAGGTCTTATCTTCCAGGATTGCAGCTCTTAACCATACCTGAGTACTGTCAGCGGCTGTCTGAAATACACAACGTTCCTCTGCCTTTCCTTCAAATGTCTTTTCAAGCACAGTACCTTCATAAGAGCGAATCTCCATACCCTCTTTCGAATTATGTAAACCAATATAGCCATAAGTATGACCAACAATACCTATGCCTCCAAAATCTCCATACTGTTGAGCCTGCAATTGAATCTTTGCAGTCATAGTCAGTGTTTTGTGCTGAGGAATCTGTGTCAGCACATTAGGGGCATACCACAGAAGATTTTCCCTTTCAAGATTGTCATAACAGAACAATCTTAAATGGTCTGGATTCTCTGTAAGAGAATAAAATTCTTTTCTCGGATTCGCCTGCCACTGCCACTGTAAACCAAGTGTTTCTGAGGAAAAGTCATCAGATTGGGCAATCTCATAAGCAAGCATACCTTCTGCCGGCATTTTCCATTCCTCCACAGGTTCTCCTATTCCATCTCCATCAATATCCTGTCCAATAAAGGGCCAGCCGTCAACAAAACACATTGGCTGCAAATGCGTGATTCTTCCAAGCTCAATCACATCCTGAAAATGAATAAACCAGTCCTTTCCAGCAGGATCAGTGACCCAGCCCCCCTGGTGAGGTCCATTGACAGATGCAGCTCCCTGATGCATCACAATTTTATATTCATAAGGTCCGTATACAGATTTAGAACGAAGACAGGACTGCCAGCCTGTTTCCACGCCGCCGGAAGGCATGAGGATATAATAGTAATCCTCCTTTTTATACATCTTTGGTCCTTCCGTAGTAGGTGCAATCTGCTCTCCGTCAAATATCAGTACAGGTTCTCCTGTCAGCTGTCTGCAATCAGGATCTATTTCTACCATCATCAGTCTGTGCTTAATTCCAGCCCTGCTGCCTGCATAGGCAAATGTCATATATGCCTTCCCATCCTCATCCCAGAATGGACAGGGATCAATCCAGCCTTTTTTCTCACAGAGCATGTTAAGCTCAAATTCTCCATAAGGGTCTTTGCTTCTGGCAACCATTATTCCCTCATCAACCAGGGGAATAAACACATAATATGTATCATTATAAAAACGGATGGCAGGTGCCCAGGTTCCTGAACCATGGGATGGCATGGAATATTTTTCAAAGGGAAGCTCCTTTACACAGTAATTAATAAGCTCCCAGTGAACCAAATCCTTGGAATGAAGAATTGGCACCCCTGGAATATAGGTAAAGGATGAGGCCACCATATAGTAATCCTCCCCAACTCTTATGACATCAGGGTCTGAATAATCTGAGTATAATATTGGATTTTTATAAGTCTGCATAATTTCCTCCTGCTGTACAAGCCGCTTTGCAGCAAATGCTTTTTGTATAGTATAAACGTTCAAACCATTTTTGCAAAGTAATGCTAGTGTTTTACTAGTGTTTTGTCCCTCATATTTACCCTTTCATACCTGTAGTTGCAATTCCTTCCACAAAATATTTCTGTGCTGCAAAAAACAGAAGAATTAACGGAATGATGGATACTAAGGCCATAGCCATAACCTGATTCCACTGAATATTCGATGTAACATCAATGCTGACTCTTAAAGCCAGAGACAGCGGGAACTTAGCAACGGTATTAATATAGATATTGGTATTAAAGAAATCATTCCAGGTCCACAGGAATTGAAACAGACCTGCTGAAAATAATGCCGGTTTGAGTAGAGGAAGAAGAATCTGGATCAAACACTGAAAAGGTCCGCAGCCGTCAATATAGGCAGATTCATCTAAATCTCTGGGAAGTCCGCGTAGAAACTGCACCAGCATAAATACAAAAAACGGATAACAGCCCACTGCTGCAGGCGCAAAAAAGGTCATATAGGAATCAAGCCAGCCCAGCTTATTAAACAACGCGTATCTTGGAATAATAATGACTGCATTGGGAAGCATCAGGGTAGCAATCAAAATCATAAATAGAAACTGATTACCAGGAAAATCAAATCTGGCAAATCCATAAGCTACCAGTGTGCAGGAAACCAGAGTTAATAAGGTTGTTGGCACTACCAGAGCAAAGGTGTTGATAAAATACTGTGCATAAGTATAAGTTCCTGTTGTTTTCCAGCCTTTGATAAATGCTTCCGGACTCCAGTGTTCTGGCAGCAGCTTTAAGCTTCCAAATATCTCATTGTTGCTTTTAAAGCAGGCAAAAAACAGCCAAATTACTGGAAATAACATTACAATACCGAATATACCAAGGCACAAATAGGTAAATCCTGTTTTTATATTCCTGTTTTTCATTATATTCTCCTCCTTCTTAATTATCGTAATAAACCCATTTCTTAGATGTTGCAAAGAGGATCAGGGTCATAATCATAATTACAATAAATAAAATCCACGATGTTGCACAGGCATAACCCATTTTAAAGAACTTAAATGCATCTGTATACAACTTCATACCTAACATATAGGTGGCTTTATTGGGTCCTCCATTGGTCACTACAAAGGCTGATGTAAAGCTTTGAAGGGCTGTGATCAACTGCATAATAATATTGAAAAATGCGATAGAGGTAATCATGGGAAGGGTAATCTTGAAAAATATCCTGACCCTAGACGCTCCATCTATCCGTGCTGCTTCATACAATGACTGTGGAACTTGTTTCAGAGCAGATAAAAACAGTACCATGGAAGAGCCAAACTGCCATATTTCCAGCAGACAGATGGTGGCAATAGCCATATCCGGCTTGCCCAGCCATTTAACAGGCGGAATATGAACTGCTGCCAGAAGGCTGTTGACAAACCCATCATTCATAAATAGTACCTTCCACAAAATTGCCACTGCTACAGAACCGCTTAGCAAAGAAGGAATATAGTATACAGTTCTGATGAAATTAATGCCCTTCAGTTCTCTGTTAAGTATCATGGCTATGATCAAAGCCAGGATTACTTTCCCCGGAACTGTAATAAAAGTGTATTTTAAAGTTACTGTAAGGGAGTTCCAAAACTCCTTATCCTTTGTAAATAGACGTATGTAATTATTAAGCCCTACAAACTGAGGAGCATGAAAGATATCATATTCTGTAAATGAATAGAACAGCGAACTCAAAAATGGATACATCTGAAATACCAGAAAACCAAAAATCCAGATACATACATATGAAAAACCGATTTTGTTTCTCTTCGTCCAGCCTCCATGCCTTGCTTTTGACTTAATTGCTTCCTTTGCCATATGGTAATTCCTCCTGCCTTTTAAAACGGCCCGGAACCCAAGTATGCTGTCCTGTTCATAATCAGCCTGACAGTGCTGCATATGAGCAGGACAAAACACTGGTTTCCGAGCCTTTTCATTCTCTTATTTTAGACCGCTTAAGTAGTCATTGATCAGATCAATGGCATTGTCAGCTGCTTCTTCAGGTGTGCTCTGACCATAAGCAACGCTTTCGATCATATCCTCCTGAATTGCATAGACTTCGGCACTTGTTGTATAGCCTTTATCACTTTTTCCATTAAGCCCTGCAGCTAAATCAACAGCCTGAATAACAACCGGATTTAACAATTCTTTCTCTGCACAAAGTGTTCTGGCTGTAGAGGTAGGCGGTATGGATCTTACATCCTTTAAGGTTTCCTGAGCTTCTGCATTGTTATAAAAATAATCCAGGAATTTCACAGCTTCTTCTGCATTCTCAGAACTCTTATTTACGGTCATATACTGAGGGGTATCTGCGAAAAATCCATCACTGACTCTATTTTCTCCCAAAGGCATCTGAACAACCGTACATTCTGAATCAGGAACAGCATCTGTCAACAGATTAATGCTGGAAGAAGGACCATAAGCAAATGCAAAGTTACCACTCATCCATTTTGGATTGGTATGAATCTGCCCCTTAAAGGTTGCGCTGTCCTCAGCAGGTTCAAATACGCCATTGTCATAACAGTCCTTAATATACTGAAGAACTTCCACCAGCTGTTCTTTGGTAAAGCTGATCTTCTTCTCCTGATCAATGATGAAGGACTCTCCTGTTACCTGACGTAAATAAGGTCTTAATACATATTCACACAGGATTTTTGTATCTACATTCATATAGTAATAGTCAGGATTCTCTGCATGAAGCTTTGTTCCATCCTCTAGCATGGAATCCCAGGTAATCTGTTTGGATAAATCAACTCCACAGGCTTCTGCTGCTGTTTTATTTGCCACTGTAGCAAGACAGGACATTCCTGTAGGCAGAGCCAGAAGTTTGCCGTCAAAGGTTCCAAACTGGCCGATAAATGTCTCATCAAATCCGGAAGTATCAAACAGGTCCGGATACTCTTTGAAATCTACGAAGAAATCTCCTCTGGATATAAAGTCAGGCAGGGAATCCACATTCTGCTGAAGAATATCCGGTGCTGTTCCATTGGCAAGCATTGTGGATACTTTGTCAATATAACCCTGATCGGAATTCATCTCTGCTTCAATTCTTATTTCCGGATGCAGCTTCTGATACTGATCGATTACTGCCAGAGTTGCTTCATTTCTGGCATCACCGCCCCACCACATAAACCTTAAGGTAATCTGTTCCCCACTGGCTTTTTCTGTTGGCTTTTCCCCCTGTGTATCTGCAGATTTCTGAGTTTCAGCTCCGGTGGTGGCAGTAGGAGCCGGTTCATTGGTACAACCGGACAGCATGGAAGCTGCCAGCATTCCTGTTAAAAACATGCCTGCTAATCTGTTTCTCTTTTTCATCATCTTTACCTCCATTTGTTTTAAACTATGCTTATTATAAAGGCATTTCTGAAAATAAGTAAGAAACTCTGGTTATTGAATCGTATCATTTCTTACGCAGTTCCTGGAAAAAGTATCATTTCCTACGAAATTTCTTCATTTTTATGGATAAGTGGGGGATTTGCAATTATTGAGATGATTTTATAGGGTTTTTTCTATATAATAAAATGTACAAGGTTATTTTTGAAAGAAGGGGGACTTGCATTATGTATCAGGCGATTATTGTTGATGATGAAGCAAAGATACGCAGCGGACTTTTAAACCTATTTCCTTGGAATCAGTTGGGGTTTCAAATAGCAGGCAGCTTTTCCAATGGAAAAGAGGCTTATGATTTTACACTTGCTAATCACGTGGATTTGGTTCTCTCTGATATTCGAATGCCGATTATGGACGGGCTGGAGCTGTCGGAAAAGCTTATTTCCCAAAAGCATATTAAGATCATTTTCTTCAGCGGATATCAGGATTTTGAATATGTGAGGCAGGCAATGCGTAACGGAGTGGTGGATTATCTGTTAAAGCCTGTGAAATACGAAGATTTGGTGGATTGTCTCTCCAAAGTCCGCGATATTTTAAATCTGGAAAATAATCAGCATCAGGCAGAGGAAGAAAATTTAAGCTATTATGAAAAAATCATCAATCTGGTTAAAAACTATCTTGATACAGAATATCAGAATGCCACGCTGGAACAGGCGGCTATGCTTGTAAATCTAAGTCCTAATTATTTATCCAAGATCATGAAAGAACACTCTGATATGAGTTTTTCTGACTATTTGTTTAAGACAAGAATGAAGAATGCAGCCCGCATGCTTAAGGATATTGGCTACAAGCAATATGAAATCGCCTATCGGGTAGGTTATGATAATCCTAAGAATTTTTCAAGAGCATTTCACCAGTATTTTCATATGACACCTTCCCAGTATAGAAAAAATACTACAGGGAGATTCATTCCATGAGAAAGCGTAATTTTATCAATCGTTTTTTATATTATGCAGGAATTATCACAATTCCCATAATATCGGTATTTATTATATTTTGGGCTGTGCTTGTATATGGGAAGCAAAAGGAAATTGAAGAAGAGGCTGTAAAATCGGCTCAGGCAGTGAGAGATAATTACTCTCTGGTATTAAACAATGCCTCCTCTCAATATGATATTCTTGTAAGAAATCCCAGATTGTCCATTTCCTTGCGCAACTTTATTTCCCATAAACAGATCAGCTATCTGGATGTAGTCCTTACTAACAGTATTTTTTCTAATTTTACCGCATTAACAAGCAATGCGCCCTATATTGCTTCTGTATACTACTATCTGGACGGCTATGATTCCATTCTTACTTCCAATACCGGAGGCATCATCAAACTTTCTCAGTTTTCTGATGTAAACTGGATGGAATCCTATATGGAATCTGATCGCAGTGAATGGATTGAAAAAAGGGATATGACTCCATACCTTTACACTGACACTACCCCTGTGCTGACTTACTATAAAAAACTGAGCATGTTTCAGGGTGTTGTTATGGTAAATATCTATGAAGACAAGTTAAAACAGCTGCTCAGCTCAGGAACAGCAGTGGATCAGTTCTTTATTATGGACAACAGAGGGAATTTTCTCCTTCAGAGCACAGAAGACAGTTCTTCCCTCAGTGAAGAGGATAAAACGGAACTTCTGACAGCTGTTCAGACCTCACCTGATGAGCCATTTCAGGGCTGGATCTCCCTGAATCATGATAAATACTATGTGAGAATTATACCTGCTGACTGCAACACCTATATTGCCGCCTGTACCAGCTACACCAATTATTATCAGGCACTTTTTACTCTTCTCCTTCAGCTTTTTATCGTATTGGCAGTGGTGATCTGTACTGTGATCTGGATTGCCTATACCATAACAAAGAAGAATTTCCAGCAGATTGATTATTTTGTAAATGTTTTTTCTGATGCAGAGCATGGAGTTTACCATCATGAAAAACCTGGGTTTATTAAAGACGAGTATGATATTATATTAAATAATATTGTAGAGCTGTTTATCAATCAGACATTTTTAAAAAACAAGCTGGCTCTAAAGGAACAGGAACAGAAGCTAGCTGAAATGGCTGCCTTGCAGCTGCAGATTAATCCTCATTTCCTATTTAATACTTTGCAGACACTGGATTTTAAAGCGCTGGAATCCACTAAAACACCCACTGCTCTCAATAGAATTATCGGAGCGCTTTCAGATATTTTAAAATATTCACTTCAAAATACAGCTTCTATGGTGACTGTAAAGGATGAGATTGAATATTTGAAAAAATATGACAGCATTCAGCAATACAGATATGAGGACAAGTATATTATGTACTATGATTATGAGGAAGAGGTGGAGCACTATCCAATTATGCGCCTGATTCTTCAGCCTTTGATTGAAAATAGTCTGTATCATGGGATTAAACCACTGACTGGTTCCGGTTTTATCAAGCTTAAGATTAACATCAGAAACAGCTGGCTCATATTTACTGTCATTGATACAGGTGTTGGAATGAATAGAGATGAGGTTGAGGCTCTCTATTTGAATATTAATAATCCGGGACATGAAAATATTGGACTTGCCAATGTAAACAGCAGGTTGGTGATGCAGTATGGGGAAGAATCAGGGCTGAAGATTTTGAGTAAGAAAGGGATGGGGACTTGTATTTCCTTCCGTATACCGTATTACTAAGATGTGTTGGATTCATGTTTTATTTGATATATGATGTGTTGGATTCATGTGTCTTACTTTAGTAAAAATGGCTGTTTCAAATGCTGGATAGTATTATCTGCACTTGAAACAGCCATATGTATTTCTATTCTTTCTATTCCCTATTTAAATCTTTTTAAAAACAGATGCAGGCTGTTTACAAACCGGACAGATAAACCCTTCCGCCAAAGGACCATTATGGATATGACCACAAATAGAGCACTGCCATGTTTCATCGGTTTTGTCTATTGTTTCATCATTATTAGGAAGACGATCAAGAAGTTCACGTATTGCCTCTTTTGGTAAATTCTCCATGGTATTATTCTCTAGTAGCGACTGCAGAAGCTTGTGGGTATTTCCGCTTTGAGGCAGCATATAACCAGCTTCACGAAGAATATCCTCTGCCATCAGCCTGCTTGATTTCTCCACTGCTTCCATCAGCTGACGGAGTACAGGGTTATCAGTTTTACCTGCAATCTGAGAGGCGATCCGTTCCTGTTTCCCTTTGCTTTTAGCCAGTGAATTCAAAGTGGAAACAACAGATTCATCCTTGGGCTGCTGAGGTGGATATTCCGTTGGAACCATAGAAATCGCTCCTGACGGACATGCTCCTGCACAATCTCCACAGCCAGTACATTTATCAATATCAATAATACTGTTCTCTGTATCTGTTGCTCCGGTAGGGCAGACATATAAACACAAACAATCCTTAGTACATAAACGTATATTCCGGACAGCTACTTTTTTCATGCCTCCTGCCTCCTTTCGATTTGTTCAAATTTCCAGCTGGGAACTTTGCAAACCGGACACAAATCAGGTGGATTATCCCCTACATAAACAAATCCACATATTGTGCAGACATACACATTGGTTTTCTCCAGAAATGCATCTCCCTCTTTCTCATAGCGGGATAACAAGGAATTAAGAATGCGGCTTACTTTCTCACTCCATACCAAAGCTCTCAATGCACCTCTGTCTTTTACAGAATTAGCAGCCTGATTGGCATCTGTAAATCCATACTCTAAATCCTTCTGAACTTCTTTTAAAATATCCATTGGGCTATCTTCTTCCTCTACAGAAGATGCAGCCTTAAAATATTCTGCCAATTGTTTGAATAAATCTGCTTCTTTATTTAAATACTGTTTCTCACAGCCACGGGCAAGGTTGGAACAAAGAGCAGAGAGTTCATTGACAGATAGTTCCTGAAAAGTTTCTTCATGGTTTCTGGAAACCGGGGACTCAGACAGTAATAATGTTGCAGTGTCTGATTGTTCTTTGAATTCAGATTTTGATGCACCACAAACAGGGCATAACCACTGAGATGGAACTGCCTCCCATAATGTTCCCGGGGAAATACCATCTGTAAGTATGCCTGCGGATTCACTATAGATATATCCGCATATTGTGCAAACATAATTTTTCATTACCTTAACCTCCTGTTTTCTATTATACGATTAGTATAACACAAACAGTTATCATTTTCAGTAATTTTTTCTAATTTTCATCACATAATTTCTTAAAATATATGCACTTTTAAGTTTTTATATGTTTTTATGGTTCATTTGACATCATCTCAACTTCATTCACGAACTGCTTTGGAAAATCCATATACTCCAACAGCTTAATGGATTACGTGAAGTTACAATAGTTACCTCACATTTTCGTAAAGGGTACAGCCACTTTTACTATATAATCCTCTGCTCCTGTAACGGTTCGCTCATCTAATAGGAAATCCTCATACCACCATTCCCCCAGACGGATATGATTCTCCTCTGCAAACTGACGAATCAGATGATAGGGTGTCTCCATTGTTCCCACATAGCCTTTATAACATAACTCCACATATTGTCCTGCAGGCCGCACAACAGGCTTTAGGGCAGATACCTTTCTATCCAGTTTTGTGTAGACCTTCCTGTAGTGATCATAAATACCATTCTGCAAATCCTCCAGACTGCACATGGCTCCTACGGAACTCATGGTGATGCGGTGAAACTCCATCTGGTTCACATGGCTGGCAATCTCTTCCGCCAGCTTCCTCTGCTGATCTCCCCTGACCAGAGATACAATGAGATATTCTTCCTTATAGGTGATAAATGCCGGTTTATTAAGCTGAGCGGAAAGTGCCTCTTTAATATTCCGTTTCTCTCTTCCTATATACTGCTTCATATTTTTTAAATGTTCAATCTCCCGGTCAATTCCGTCTTCCTTTTCTGCCATCATATCCAGGAAACGCCCCGGAGACCTGTGTTCCATATAATCCTTAATCTCGCTTAAAGGCATCCCCAGCTTCTGGAGTGCCCGTATTACTTCAAAGGTATCCATCTGCCATACAAAATAATAGCGGTATCCATTCTCTTCCTTTACTGCAGGAGAAAACAGACCGATTTCATCATAATGAAACAGAGTATGCTTCTTCACTCCCAGAATCTTCGCAAATTCTCCGGTTGTAAAATAGAGTTCTGAATGTTTTTCCATTACTTTTGCATTTCCTCCTTTTTGCTGCAGACTTACACTATCGGCTTACCCTATAGCATATCGTCTGCAGCCAAAATTTGCAAGAAAAAAGCATCCGGATACTGCTGAATTTATAATACATTGATAAAAGGTTCTGACTATTCTCACATCAATAAGCGATTTGGGAAGCTGCGCGATCTGGTTGATGTTCTCTTTTACAGACTGAAACTTCTCTGTCCAGAAACCAAAATCCGACCATTTGGAGGGTATAAATTCCTGAGGGAAACAAAAGCTCCATTTAATCAGTATAACAGTTCCTGCTGCAGCCAGAATGATCATAATAATCCTGTATCCCGGAAACTTCTTTCTTTTTCCGGTAACAGCCAGAGTTCTGCAAATGACAAATAATAATATCCAGAAAGGAAATGAAAATGCCAGTCTTGCAGCTCCATGATAAAAACTGCCGTCAATCATAACACCGTCATTGCTTACAGAATAACGCATCATCAGCTCCTCTGTCTTCCCCTGTATTCTGTCCCTGTCTCTGTAAGAAAAAGACAGATTCTGATACCCCATAAGCTTCAGCCTTCCTGCCGTAAGAATAACATAGGAATCATTGCTGTCCGCCACTCCCCGGATCACCCAGTTTTTCCCCTTACAGATCACATATTTCCCAACAACATGAGTGGAACCGAACAGCTTCCATGCAGTTCCTTTGCTGATGATACACGCTTCCTCATCATCTCTGTAACCGTATCCCCCCTCTAATAAGGGGTCTTTTATTACCTGTTCCTTATCTCCCTTTACTATAATGCAGAAAACCCGGTCATGAAAGGGTAAATCAGGATTTTCCACTTTAATATTCCGTTCCGTGTTCCAGGCTGCAACTGCCGGAACCCCTTCAGGGTCACGGGTCTCTTCTGTTTTTTCCATCTGTCCTATGGACTGTCCGCTTGCAGAGGTTCCGTCAAAATACCGTATCTGCACATCTTTTTTGTATTGGCTCACTGACCGTTCCCCGGAAAATGTAAAACCAAGGAAAAGCAGCCCTGCTGCCAGAAGTACCAGTCCTTTTTCTATCTTCATCGTCTTTCACCCAACCTGATCATCAATTTGATTCTGCCATTCTGATTCTGTCCCCTTCAAAAATGGTTTTACTGCTGGACACAATCATTTGATCCTCTATGGTAAATGCACCTGATACAGCAGCCTCAGTGCTGCTTTTCTCAAGAACATCCACACTTAGTTTCACTGCCTCCAGTTCCTCTCCAAGAACTGTCTTCTTAGTTCCTACAAGCAATATGTAATAGCCTGCATTATCCTGGCGAAGTGCTTCAATGGGTATCACCTGGCTGTATTGCTGTGATTCCAGGGAAATGGTGAACCCTGCCGTTGCTCCCATTTTTCCAACTCCTGCCTCAACAGAAGCTGTTATTTTGGCATTGTCCTCTTCCGTCAGATAGTCTACAGAATCCACAGCAGCATCCCATTTCTGGTTTTGTTCCCCATACGCTATGACGAGTTTAATGCCTGGCTTTATCAGCTCACCCTGCTTCTTTTCTATAGTCCCCTCAAATTTCAGCGTTTCATTGCCAAGGCGGATGACTTCACCGCCTGTACAGACTGCTCCAGGAGTAATTCCTATTTCAGCAATAATCCCTGATGCAGAAGCTTTGATCTGACCTTCATCTGCAGCCAGTTGGTCTAATTCTTCCAGTTCCTTTACAAGGGCTTTGTAATCCAGTTCCTTCGCCTGTCTCTGGAGCACTGCCACTTCCTTCGACTTCTGTCTGCCTGCTGCTGATCCTGCATCTGTGATTCTGGCATTTGCCACTGCAAGCTCTGCCTGACGGACTGCTTCCTGGAGAGTTTCCACCTGTTTCTCAGAATTCTTTATTTTCTCCTCCTGAGTTTCCACTGCGGATTCATAATTATTTTTTAATGCCTCTGCTGCAGAACGGCTTTCTGTGCCTGTATCACCATAATCCTCTTCTGCATTATCATAGTTCTCCCTTGCCTCATCTACCAGAAGGTCCTGCTCCTCTTTCACCTCATTAAGATCATCTTCAGCAGCAGAAACCGCTTCTCTTGCAGCCTCTATCTCTTCCTCATCAGCCTGATTCTCTATAAGCCTTGTAAGCTTTTTCTCAGCCTCCCTGAGAGCCCGCTCCCCTCTATTAACAGCGTTGGTTCGTTTGTTTTTGGCTGTTTCATAGGCAAGCTTTGCACTTTGATAGAGCCGTCTTGTTTCCTCTTCCATCTCTTCTTCTGTCAAATCCATATTTCTATAGTAATTCTTCTTAAGCTCCTCCATTTTTTCCTGGCCGGAAACTTTTGTATCCTCCATCTCCCTTGTACCTGACTCCAAAGCTCTGTTAGCAGAATCAAGCGCCTGAAGTGCCAATGTCTCATCAGAGAGTAATGGAACCCCTCTTGCCTCTACATCCATCTGTTTTAATTCAAGCTCTATTTTTTCTATGTCACTTCTTAAATCCTCCTGTTTTTTTATAATCCCTTCCATCTGATAAGAGAATACTGATTCTCCAGGTTCTACTCTCTGTCCCGGCTTTTTGTCCACCTGATTGATTTTAAGGTCAGGCTCTGTGGTTATATAACTGCCTGTCTCTGATAGAAAGGTTCCCTCTCCATCAATCACATATTTTACATTACCTGTTTTACTGTAAGCTGTGATGACCTTTGGAACTGTCATGGAGTCAAGGATACGGGACAGAAAAGTCAGGACTGCCATAACTATGAGAAATCCCGCCATGAGACGGCCATATAATAATCGCTTTTTCTCCATGATCTTACTCCTTTACTCCTGATAAGGCGATGCCCTGTTCCAGATATGTCTGTCCTGCCAGAAACAGCAGAACAGGAGGCATCATTGCAACTGCTGATGCAGCCCATGCCACGCTGACTTTATCTGCTGTTATATTGGGCAGATATAGTGACAATGGCCACAAAGTCCTTGTTTTCAAATATGCCATAGCAGGTTCCACAGCATTATAGGTTTCCAGAAATCCCAGAATACCCGCTGCCATAATCCCCGGAAATCCCATAGGAATACCTACAAGCACAAATATACGAAGCTCTCCTGCTCCATCAAGCCTTGCTGCCTCCAGCAGACTTTTGGGAATGGAGGAAAAGCACTGTGTCATAATAAACACCGGAAATGCTGAAAATATCCCCGGCAATATCACTGCCAGATGAGTATCAATGAGATGCAGTTTATCCAGAACCAGATAATTTGCCGCTTGCATCACCTGAAAAGGCAGAACCATCAATATAATATACAGAAAAAATAACTGTCTTTTGCCTGGAAATGTATAAATCCCAAAAGCCCAGGCTGCTGCTGTTGCAATAACCACCTGCCCCAGAAGCACAGCCCCTGTCTGAAGAAAGGAATTCCAGAACATAACAAAGAATCCGGGGGAATCTAACAGCAACTCAACATATGGTCTTAAGGTGGGGTAATCCGGAATCAGGGCAGGTTTTATACTTCCTGTGCGGTTTGACAGAATCGGGCCAAAACGTTCCAACAGCTCCCCTTCTGACATCAGCGAGCTGGCTGCCATCATGAGGAAGGGAAGCCATACAAACAGGCAGATTACTGTCAGCACAGCTCTTTGTACAATTTTTTTACCTCTCAATCTATATTCCTCCCCTGCATCCTATTGTAAATCAATACCGGCACAGCAATTGCCAGAAGAAGCAGAACGGATGCCGCACTCATTTTCTGAATATCCAGGGACAAAAACCAGTTATTAAACAAATGCTGCAGCATATATATACTCTCATTGGGATAATCTCCTGCCAATAGATATGCCTCTCTAAATACCTTAAAGGAATTAAATAAGGAAAGTGCAGCTGTCAAAACCATAGTTTTCTTTAATCCCGGCATTGTAATATACCAGAAACAGGAGAAAGCACCGGCGCCGTCCACTCTGGCTGCCTCATACTGCTGATCGGAGATACTGCTTAAGCCTGCAAGCCAGAGAATCATATCATAGCCCAGATTCTTCCATATATAGGTGAAAACAAGAACTCCAAATGCAGTAGAACCATTGATCCAGTCCACAGGCTCTGCACCTAATATGGCTGTCACCTGATTTAATAAGCCCTGGCTGTGGAAGATCACCCTCCACAATAACACAATGGATGCCACAGGAACTGCCATAGGAAGAAGCAGCGTGGTTTTATATGTATTTCCTTTTTCTTTCAGTCCACTGATCATCACTGCTGTAAACAAAGACAGGAGCAGTAATAGGGGAATACATACAATGAGGAAACGGCAAGTATTAAATACAGCAAGCCGAAAGGTGGTATTATTGAGCACCTGAATATAATTTCGCAAACCTACAAATTCCCTGCCAATGCTGCTGCAAAATGATCTCCGTATCAGCTCTGCATAAGGAAGGACAACAAACAAAGCAGTTCCCAAAAGGCTGGGAAGCAGGAAGGCATAGGCCCCTCCTGCTTCCTTCCTGTTTCTGTTGTTCCGCTTTCTATTGTTGTTCCGCCTCATAAAGCTTAGCCTTGTTTTCCACCGCTGCCGCAGCCTGAGCGGCTGTCTGGGTTCCTTCAAAATATCCTTTTGATTCATTGATTATCATCTCCATTAAAACTCCATCCAAAATGATAGGGTTATTCAGTGTGTTGAGATAACCGAGAAGCTCCTGTCTTCTCTCCGGCTCCGGCCAATACCCGTCTAAATAGTCATCGCTGCCACTGACACTTATTGCAACACTATACTCAGACGTTTTCTCCTGCCACTGATCAACAGCCTCAGGATTCACAGGGAATCCATCTCTTAAATCACTGCTCTGTACCTGACTGCCTAAAACAAAACGGACAAACTCCATGGCTGTTTCTTTCTCTTTTCCTGTACTTGTAACTCCCAGCATACCAAGAGCTAAGTAAGAACCATTTAACTGCTCCATAGAATAACCTCTTTTATCTATTGCGGAATACGGAAGCATCATATCATTTATGCTGTTTAACATTTCTATAGAGATTAGACGGCTCCCTCCATAGAGATCATAAATTCCGCTCATCTTGATTCTATTTCCCTGGTCAAAACCAAACGCGTTTAATCTTCCGTCATTTTCAGATTCACCAAATATCACTTTTGCACCACATGCATCACCTAAAGTTTTAACTGTTTCTAAAAGGGTCTTGACTTTCCCAGGCACTAACTGTCCTGTTTCAGGATTCACCAGCTCTGTATAATATAAATTTGCATATTCTCTTAAAATATTCTCATATCTTGCTTTGGAAGTAATGGGTTTATCAGGATTTGCATTCTGGTATTGAGCAATGTCTTCCAGTGTAGAGAAATGCCGTAAATCCTCCTCATTACCGATGATAACCGGGAAGGAGATTCTAGTGGGAATCTGATAAACAGCTCCATCTTCTTCATAGAACTTATCAGCCACGTTGTCATAGAGTTCTCCTGATTCTATCATTTCTCCAATGATCTTCTGCATATCCTCTAAAATGCCTTTTTCCTTATAAGAACGTGCAGGAAGTCCATCCAGAACCAGAATATCTGCACCCTTTCCATTGACCAGCTCTGTATTCAGGGATCTGATGGTATCTGATACAGAGATACCGCCTGCATCGCTGTGACCGTCAATAATCTCTATCTTTACATCAGGATTTGCCATCTGAAACAGAGAGGCTGCCTGACGGAGGGTCTTATTGTCACTTAGATTCAACCCATAGATGGTCAGAGTTTTTGACGGAACGGAAGGCATATCTGCATCATATGTAAAGTGAATCAGGTTTGATTTTTCATTTTCTATACACCATACATAATAATCGTTGTCTGAGCCTGTCATCATCTTTTTAATATTAATGCTGGGCATTCCCAAAGAGGTTAAAGAGCCGTCAACGATTGTTTCCCATATGGTGCCATTTTCCATCATACGATGAATCCCTGCAGAATTACAAAGGTAGAAATCCTCTCCCTCTCCTGCCGCAGCCAGACTGCCATATATATCTTCTTCACCAGACTGATAGGGTATAATCTCTTTTTCCTCTCCAGTTACTTCATTATAACGAATAAATCCCTGATCTCCGGGTGCTAGAAAAGAATCTTCTGTAACAGCAAAGCTAAAACAATTATCTGACTGCGCCGATTTGTGGGGCAGCCTGCGTAAAACGGTTCCATCATCCTCTAAAACCATTGTATTCCACATCAAACTCAAGAGAATTCCTGACTTGGAAACATGAAGGTTGGTAATCATATCTTTTGAGATTTCTTCCAAAGGGATTACTGTAAAATCAGCGGTATCTGATACTTTTGCCAATTTCTCCTTATACTCTGCATCTCGATAAGTAAGATATACAATTCCATCAGAGCTATAAGCTATATGGGAAATATAGATATTCTGGGGAATTTTGCTCAAATAATCAGGGGTTATGAGAGTCCACACGCTTCCGTTATATTCATATAGCTGAACTGGGCCTCCGGCATTCTTGTCTTTGGCAAATAATTGAAAATTCCCTTCCGGACTTTTCACAATATCTAAAATCCACATGGAGTCCTCATCTACAGGTAGTTCGATCTTATGTTCTACATATCTGCCTTTGGCTACAGGTTCTTGATTGGCATTGGCGCCAGATGTTTCTGTCTGTGAAGTGGTCTCCTGATTTGTTTTGCTTTCATCTTGTGTTTTATTGCCACAGCCCGAAACAGACAGCACTGTCATAGCTGCCAGAAGAATACAGGCTGTTATTCTTTTCCTCCAATGATTTTGCTTCATTTTCATTCCACCTTTTTGTTTTTTCTTAATCATAACAAACAGTTCTCTAAAAAAACTGGAAAATGGAAGAATTTATTTTAGAAATTTTAGAGAATTCTCTGTTATACTATTAATTAATAATAGTAAAGAGATTAGGAAAAAGAATGGAGGTCAATCAGGATGCGAATTCTCCTTGTGGAAGATGATAAAGAGTTGTGTGATACAACAGCTATGCAGCTTCAGCTGGCCGGCTATGAGACAGACTGCTGTTATCGGGGCGATGATGGCTTTTATTATGGTACGGAATATCCTTATGATGTGATGATTCTGGATCGAATGCTTCCAATTACAGATGGTCTTTCCCTTTTAAAATCTCTAAGGCAGAAGGGAATCATGACACCTGTGATTATAACCACTGCTTTAGATGGTCTTCGGGACAGAATTGATGGCCTGGATTCAGGCGCTGATGATTATCTGGTGAAACCATTTGCAGTGGAGGAGCTGCTGGCAAGAATCCGGGCAGTTACAAGACGTCCCGGAAGAATTGACGCAGCCAATGAGCTGACCTTTTTGAATCTAAATTTAGATATTGATAAACACCTGCTGTTTGTAACAGGAAAGGAATCCTCAGGCATTACCCTTTCCAAAAAAGAAGCTGCCCTTATGGAATATTTCCTCCGGAACAGCAACCAGACTCTGCCGAGAAATCTTATCCTCTCCTATATCTGGGGTCCTGATTCTGAGGTGGAAGACGGTAATCTGGACAATTATATCTATTTTCTCCGCAGGCGTTTAAAAGCTCTGGGAGGCAGCGTTAAAATACAGACTGTTCATGGTGTGGGATATCGTCTGGAGGAAAATACATGAAACAGCTGCATAAAAAGCTGACATTTCTCTATACAGCAACTACAGGGGCTATTCTTGCTGCAGTTCTCATAGGGATTTTGATCTTTAATATCAATGAAACCCGAAAAACCACTTTACAGGAATTTCAGGATGCCATGTTTACCCTCAGTTCAAGGTTTCAGTATGGATCTACAGTTTCAGGCAGTTTTATGGCACAGATGGAAGCTAAGAATCAGTTGATTATACATATAGAAGAAAACCAGAGGCCCTTTCTATATACAGGCTCCTGGAAATCTTCTACTGACCGGAATATTCTGATTGAGCGGGCAAAGGAAGCTGCTCTTCTGGAGGATGTAAACACTGCTGTAAAGCCTGTATCTGCTTCACTGATCCGAAGCAGCACCTTTACTGTTTCCGGTGATTTTTCAGATTCCTATTATGGCAGTGTCTTAGTCCTTCCCACTTCCAAGGGATTCCAGAGCATGACTTTGTTAAAATATCAGCCTGCGATTTCATCTATCTTATGGAAGCAGCTGCCTCTGTTTCTGGCTCTTTTCTGCTTTGGAATTGGAGCACTTTTTACAGTCAGCTGGTTTTTCGTTGGAAAAGCCCTGGAACCTGTAGAGAAAAGTCAGGAACGGCAGACACGGTTTATTGCTGCTGCTTCTCATGAGCTTCGATCCCCTCTGGCTGTGATTGAATCCAGTATCTCAGCAATGATAGCCCAGCCAAAAGATCAGAATTTGTTTTTAAATAACATCCGAAAAGAATGTAAACGACTGGCTTCTCTTGTAAGCGACATGCTTCTTCTGGCTTCTACTGATGCAAAAACCTGGTCCCTTTATATAGAACCTTTGGATATGGACACTCTGCTGATTGATATTTATGAACGCTTTACCCCATTGTGCCGGGAAAAAGGAGTTGAGCTTGAATTAAAACTTCCTGAGGAGTCTCTTCCCAGAATCCAGGGAGACCGGTCCAGGCTGGAACAGGTGCTTACGGTGCTTGTGGATAATGCTTTGTTTTATACGCCTTCTGGCAAATCTATTACTTTAAAAGCCTATGAAAAACATCATAGGTTAATTCTTGAAGTAAGCGATGAGGGCTGCGGGATTCCTGATGAGATAAAACCTCATATTTTTGAACGGTTCTATAAGGGGGATTCTGCAAGGACTGATAAAAACCACTTTGGACTTGGGTTGTCCATTGCTAAGGAACTGGTTTTGCTTCATCATGGGGAGATTGTGATAAGGGATTCGGAAAGTGGGGGGAGTTGTTTTATGGTGGGGCTTCCGGTTTAAGGGTTTAGATAGTGTTGTAAAAATTTATTTAATTAAAAAAGGGCAGATAATCTTCAGTTACCAGATTATTGCCCTACTATGTTATTTGAATTTTATTTTTTAGCTACTAATTTCATTATACGTCCGCGAAGCTGTGTATTCATTAGTACAGCACCGGTAATGAGTAAGCCACGTACAACATACTGCCAGTAATCATTAACATTCATTAATGTCATTCCATTTAAAAGCACTCCCAGAAAAATACAACCAACCAAAGTTCCACGAATGGTACCTGCACCTCCCGAAAGTGAAGCTCCGCCAATAATCACGGAAGAAATCACATCAGTTTCCCAGCTTTGACCTGCCATGGGTGTGCCACTATTGAGCTGGGAAGAAATCATAATACCGGCAGCTGCGGCAAGTGTCCAGGTACTTCCAAAAATAATTAACTTTACTTTATTAACGTTAATCCCACTGAGTTTTGCAGATTCTTTATTAGATCCTACTGCATAGACTGATCTGCCAAAAGGCGTCTTATTCATAACAAACAACATGATTAACATCACTGCAATAAACAGAATGGCAGGAGATGGAATAGGACCAATATATCCACTACCCAGTTTATTAAACCAAGCCGGATATCCAATAATGGGAAATCCGCCAGAAGCAAGTAGAGCTGCTCCGCGCAATGCATTCAGCATTGCCAGTGTCATAATAAAAGATGGCACATTATATTTTGTAATAATTACCGATATACCAGATCCCGCTAAAAAAGCAAATACCAATGTAATCGTAATAGCTGCTGCAATTGCCGCACCATCTCCCATTCCTGCAGAAATAAGATTTTTAGATATTAGTGCGGTCATAACACCGGAAAGTCCAACCATGGAGCCTACTGATAAATCAATTTCACCGGCAATGATTACCATTGTCATGCCAAATGCAATCACACCTTTAAATGAAATATTCCTGAGAATATTCAAGATATTACCTACAGTAAAAAATCCAGGAGCGCAAAATGCAAATGCAATCACGAGAATAACCAGCAATATTTCCAAAAGCCATTCAGACAGCACAAAACCCCTCTTTAGTTTTTTTCGTTTCAATTCAAGCTGGTTGCTCATTGTCCTCCTCCTCCTGCATACATAATGAATAGATTTCTTCAACGGTAAGATCTGTGGCCTTATAGCTATCTACAATTTTGCCATGACACATAATCAAAATCCGGTCACATACTTCAATCAGCTCTTCAAGGTCACTGGATACCATTATTATTGATACACCCTTTTTTGATTCTTCCCACATAATATTAAAAATCTGCTGCTTGGCATTCACGTCAATTCCCCGTGAAGGTTCATCCATAAACATAATTTGGGGTGAGGTATTCAACCAGTTTCCCACAACAATCTTCTGCTGATTTCCACCGCTCATGGAAAGAGCCTGTGCCCTATGACTTGTGACTTTAATATTTAATGCTTCTATCTGTCTGGATATATATTCATCTTCTATCCGGGTATCCACAATCCCTTTAGGGCTAATATCCTCAAAACTGGCCATGCACAGATTTTCACCGATGCTCAGCTCCAGGCAAAGCCCTTCCTCCTTACGATTTTCTGAAGTATATGCCATCCCCATCTTTTTCATCTTAATAGGTGATGGATTATTCACCTTTTTCCCAGAAACTATGATTTCACCAGAGTCATATTTATCCAGACCAAACACCGAGCGGAGAATTTCCGTTCTACCGGCCCCCAAACTTCCCGCAATGCCAAGAATTTCCCCTTTATGCAGCTCAAAATTGATGTTTTTCAACTGTTTGCTGCACAAGTTTCTTATTTCTAGAACCACTTCGTCCTGAACATTTGATTCTGGCTTAATCTTTTGTTCCACTTCACCAAACATCATGTTGACCAGCGCCTTCGGATTAAGGCCATCAATTTCTGCTGTACCAATGAGTTTCCCATCACGAAGTACTGTAACAAAATCTGCAATTTTATATAGTTCTGCAAGTCGATGGGTTATAAATAAAATGATAATACCTTTTTCCCGTAACTTCTTTACTACAGTAAACAATTTATCACATTCTGATTCTGATAAGGCTGATGTCGGCTCGTCCAGAATGAGAACCTTGGGCTCATAAGACATGGCCTTGGCAATTTCAACCAGCTGCTGCTGTCCGACTGCAAGTTCGTTGACATATGAGTTGGGGTTAATATCAACCCCAAGCTCATCCAGCACAGCTGCTGCCTTCTTCTCCACCGCCTCCCAATCAATTGTAAATTTGTTCTTCATTGGCAGCCGGTTCAGTAGAATATTCTCACTGATACGCAGATCATTGACAAGACTAAGTTCCTGATACACAGTAGCAATGCCATTTTTCAAAGCTTGGGGCAGCGTATTGTTAGCAATTTTTTCTCCATATAGATAGATTTCACCTGAATCTGCTTCATAGGCACCCGAAAAAATTTTCATGAGAGTACTCTTGCCTGATCCATTTTTTCCAATTACAGCATGTACTGCACCAGATTGAAAAGATACGGATACATTATCTAATGCTAAAGTACCGGGAAATTGTTTTGATATATTTTTAGCTTCCAGTGTATATTGCTCCATAAGCGTTTCCCTTCTCGATTTTTATTTCTTTAACCTTCTGTTATTTCGAACGATTTTCCCAATTTTCCTTAAATTCTTTAATCCCATTCTCATCCTCACGTGTTACTAGGATTCCCTCCAGTTTAAGATGCGCTTCTTCCGGTTCTTTTCCAGAAACTATATAGTCATATACGGTCTGTACTGCATACTCTCCCTGTTCATATGGTGCCTGAGCAGTTGTGACCTGAATAATATTGGTATCGTCCAGCATCATATCACAAATCTGAGCACTGCAATCTACGCCTACCACAAAAATCTGTCCTTCTTTACCAGCTGCTTTAATTGCATTATATGATCCGATAAGTCCATTTTCAGATGCACTGTAGATTAAATTCAGATCAGGATTGGCAGTAATAATATCTGTAACTACTTGATAAGCATTGTCTGTTGTAACGTCCTGACGTGCAACATAGTTAAAATTAAATTCAGTCACCTGATCCTGGAAACCAGATATACGTCCCTGAGAGCCGGTTGGATCAGCCGAATCGTATGCAAGAATCGCACACTTAATTTCCTGCTCTTTTCCAAATGTCTTTTCGAGAAATTTTAAAGCACCCTGCCCAGTGCTGGTACCTAAATCATAGTTATCGTTTATGGAAGAAGCAAATATGACATCAGAATTAATTGGGATCGCACATGCAAATACAGGAATTCCTCTCGCTGCTGCCAGTTCTGCCATCGCTGCTGAAGCATCAGGATTTACCGGTTCTATAATAATTCCCTGCACTCCCGCCTCGAGAAAGTTGTTAATCATTTCAGACTCTTTATCAGGAGAAAGCTGGCTGTTAGCAAGCAATATCTTAATACCTAACTCATCTGCCTTGCTCTGATATCCGTTCATAAGTACGTTGGTAAACTGATCCTGCTGAAGCCCGGTAGCCGCAATAACAATCTGTGGAGATCCTTCGCTGGTTTCCAGTTCTGATCCGGCCGATTTTTCATTGGTCGTAGTTGCGTTGGCTGCAGTTCCATTGGAACATGCTGCTGTCCCAAGGACGATAAGTGCTGATATTGTTGCAAATATAATTTTTTTCATTGTAAATCCCTCCATTTATATTATATACATTATATACCGGAATCCTTTATCCGGAAGTTACACTAAGAATTTCGAACATATACTTTAAGTGTAGCAATTTCCTTCCCCTCGGATGCTCCATACGGCCGTATGATATATGCTCCTACATTCGCCGGAATGATAAATGTTTCAGCATAATGTACGATAAACGGCTTAAAAGCGTTTACAGGAGATTCAACAATACACTCACTTCCTTCAATCAGATTAAGTACATTTAATGTGCCTTTTGTATCATGAGCAACTGGTTTACTAAACCAATGCCGTCTAGTCTCAAGAGGCTCTAATTCATGCAAGCCGGTTTTTTCTTCCCGCCAGCCATCCCCTTCCGCCACAGGACTAATCTGATTAATAAGGTTACTCTGTGTCCACCTTGTATCTCGGTCGTATTGAATTACTTTTTGACCGTGTTCTATATGAACCGGTCTTGGGCGCCCATCCAATCCAAGCCTGTCCCAATCCCATAACTTAAATGTAAAAATATACGGGGTGGTTGATATCTCCAAAACCACAGCTTCACTTCCTGAGCAGTGAACTGTTCCAGCTGGAATCAGGAAATGATCATGTTTTTTAGCCGGAAATTTATTGATGTATTCATCCGCCGGAAAACTGATCTCACCAGTTTCCGCATGTTTCAAATCAGCAATGAAACGCACCTGATCAATATCGGCTTTAACCCCCAGATATACCTCCGCATCCTCTCCTGCATCTAAAATATAATAAGACTCATCCTGCGTATATGGTATACCAAAGTTTTGATAAATGTAATCAGTGAGAGGATGAACCTGTAAGGAAAGATTCTGTCCTCCCATTGTATCCAGAAAATCTAGACGGATTGGGAATTCAGCTCCATAACGGGTATAAACTTTCTCTCCCAGAAGTTCTTTGGGATGACGCAATGTAAGATTGATGGATGGTGTTTCAATAATCTGATCTCCAACCTTAATTAATAAAGAATTTTCTTCCGGAACACAGTCAAAGGCCCAGGCATAGTTTTCTACATTTCTATCCAGTGAAAATTTATGTTTCATCCATTGTCCGCCCCAAACTCCCGGATCAAAGAAAGGTGCAACACGGAAAGGGGAATTAATCGCAGCTTCCAACCCCTTAAAATAGCTGAATGCTGTGATCATCTTTGGATATCCTTTTAAATTGGTATCCAATAAATAATCAAAATTATCAAAGTTATTCCGTTTATGTCGATCTGCTGTCCGCCACTCGAAAAAATAACCACGTTTAAACTTCTTCAGAGAATCATCACTAAAATTATCAGCCTTCCAGTTAGCAATTTCACCACTTCTATACCGTTGCTGAATCTCCCATCTGGCAAGATCCGCATATACATAGATATCTGGAGTACAAACCAGAGATGCCCCTACGCCATAAACAATAATAATTCCTTCTGTCTCTTCAATTTTCCCAATGACTGCTGTTATTTTTTCCATATCTATGAAATGTTCAAAAGAAAAATGAGTCATAATACCAAAAACTCGATCTTCTGTCATATGGTCCTGAATCTTTTCATTGACATATGTATTGTCATAAAAAACTTCATCATCTGTATAAATGACCAGATTCGCAGGAATATTCTTGATCAGTCCTTCCAAAATCTCATTGATGCGTACACCGGGATAACAGTCAATTGCAAGAATACAGTTTCTTTGTTTTACGGCCTGTAGCCTTTTATTTAATTTCTCTGCAATCCGCTCATAACCGGTAAAGCAGTGTTCATTTCCACAGCCTGCGGCTGTTACATACGGCTGTTTATCATAGTTTGAATGCATTTCACTCTATTCCTTTCATCAGGTATTTATGGTGTGAAAACCTCCCACAGACTTACATATTTTTGAGGATTTGTTATAAAATCAAATCTTGAAGGATTCTCCTCGTATTGGGTATAGATTGGCATATCACGTTTAACATGGAATTCACAGTATTCTCTTGGCTCTTTTACCACTAATTCTACCTCTCCATAAGATTCATTTGACTCAAATTCAATGTGCCCTTGCTCATTAATTACAGGAAAATAAGATAATCCTTTCATCTTCCTTACATCTTCGTATTCAAAACCATAATCCCGCACACACCAAGCCCCAAATACCATGGCGGATTGAGGTTCTGCGTTAATCGTACAATGTGCATAGCCCGGGGGTACTATAACCTTGTCACCTGATTCGCAATAAATAGCATAAGCACTCTTTGTATTTGCATCCGCTCCATTTTGCATGAATATGTATGCTTTTCCTTCCAAAATTTCATACATTTCCGGTGTTGAATAGTTGCATGAAACTGAAATTGAATGAATATGTCCTTGTGATCTTACCGGCTCTGATCCTACCTGGCCGGAAGCATAAATGCAGATACCATATAAAAGATTTCTATTTAGTAAATCGTTTAAGTGTTTTCTTTTCCCCGTATCCATTGCTATTGCATATAGAATTTCTGGTCCTGTACTATCGTGATAGCGCAGGGTCTGCCTGACATCTTCCAATTTCCTTTTTTCCGTAATTGGGCCAAATATATCATCTCCATAAACAAACTCCATTGTGTTTATATCAACCTCAATATTAAAGCCTGGATTGTAGTTCAATTTCCGCCCTCCCTTTCTCTTCAATGTTATATCATTTGCAATTATATATCAAATGATATAACATTTCAATGTGGCATTTTTACAAATATAGCCATGCATTTTTGTAAGATATGCACTATTGTTACTTTACTATATCAATGTTAAAATATAATTTATATGAATAAAATGATATATCATTCATATGGATAAAAATAAATAAGCGATGGTAAACACTATGAATAAAGAAGAAAATTTTGAATTGGACAATTCCAAAGATGCACAGCCTTTATATCTTCAGATTAAAGATTATATATTACGGCAGATCAATGAAAACAAATATAAAGAAGGCGATATACTCCCCAGTGAATTAGAATTTCAAAAACAGTTTAAAGTAAGTAGAATTACAGTACGGAATGCAATAAATGAACTGGTAGTAGATGAGCTTGTACAGCGTGCACGAGGAAAGGGCACTGTAGTTCTTCCTAAAAAGGTAACTGAGAATATTAGTCATACAAGCAGTTTCTCTGAGGAATTAGCCAGCAGGGGATTGGTGGCATATACCAGCAGCGTAAAAGTTTCCAATGTACGAGCCGGCTCATACGTAGCTGAGCATTTAGGTATTGAACCTGATGACTTTGTTGTTAACATCCAGCGGATACGTGGCACAAAAGAATATCCTATTGTATATGCAGATTCGTATTTTACTTTAGACAGGAATCTACCTGTAGATAAAGACCTTTATTATAATTCTCTTTATGAGACAATAAAAAAATACTGCGGTATTGACTGGAAAACGGAAATTTTACGCCATTCTGACAGTTTCGAATCAATCCTTGCAGATGATAATCTGGCAGAAAAACTTCAGATTAAACCAGGTATGCCGGTTTTAAAACGTGTCAGCCGAACCAAAGATAAGAATGGACGAATCTTTGAATTTGCAATTTGCTATTACCGTGGAGACAAATTTGTCTGCTCCGTAGAATTCTAGCAAGAAAGATCATACAGACAATTCTTAGAAAGTGAGTAATTCTAATGAAAGCTATAACGATTGATTTTGGTGGAACCAATATTAAAATTGCATTATTTCATGATGGTGTGATTACAAAAAAAGAAAATATCCCGGCATATTCTGAAAATGGTCTTGCTCCTAGGTTATACGATACTGAAAAAACACTCCGCAATATGCTTGCCGGTGAAGATTTGCACAATTATTCAGGGATAGGGATCGCTATGCCAGGAATCGTAGATCCGATTAACAAAAAAGTTCTGGCTCTCTATGGAAAATATGAGGATAGCAAACAAATGGATCTTTCCACCTGGTGTCATAACACATTCGATCTTCCAATGGTTATGGAAATGGACTCCAAGCTGGCTTTATTAGGAGAACTAAACTATGGTTGCGCCAAAGGATACCAAGATGCAGCCATGCTGATTTTTGGCACCGGAATCGGTACAGCAGTTTCTATTGGCGGTAAACTGCTATCCAGCCGTAACTATGTAGCAGGAGCTCTTTCCTCTCATATTATAATAAATATGAACGGCCGCAAATGTACCTGCCCAAACACCGGCTGTTTGGAGGCATCTGCCTGTGGCTGGGCACTGGAAGGTCTGATACGTGAACACCCTGATTTTAATAACAGCGGTCTGGCTGCTGAAGAGCAGTTAACATTTAAGACGCTTTCTAAATGGTGTGACAGGAATGACAGAACTGCTCTGGATGTATTGCAGCATTGCGTTATTTCCTGGCGTGCCGGCATACTCAATATGATCCACGCATATGATCCGGCTATCGTTATTTTGAGTGGTGGAATTATGAACTTCAAAGGGATGTATGATATGCTAACCGAAGGACTGCAGGAACAGGTATGGGATTGTATTGGCACAGTTGACATAAAGCAGGCCATGGAACCAGAGGACTCTGTTCTATATGGATTGTATCATTTAGTAGCTGAAACTTATAACAATTAATCGTTAAGGAACTAATCAGTCCCCTTCCTTCTTGTAAATCCAAACATAACTGTTCAGAACCCTAACGGAATTTAAATATCTATTGTACAAAACAGAGAACTTTAAATTACTGTTTTTGAATCGAAACCTTCGGGTGGTGGATAACTATGTATTATAAGTAGATCTGGTAACATCTGAGTTATGAAACTTTATACTTATCCACCGTCATTTTTACTACACAACAAATTTCCTGAATTCGCTTTTTTATTGATTTTAAGCTAAAATAGAAATATATAATTTTAGGGAAAGAAGGTGGGCTTAGTGACAAAGGATGAAATGATTGAACAACTGTTGCAACAGGTGAACTCTTTAACAGCAACTATAAATGATCAAGCAAAACTAATCGCTCGCCTCAATCAAACTCTCCAGGAACTAAAGGAGCAAATCAATAAGAATTCACTGAACAGTTCCAAACCACCTTCCAGTGACGGTTTTTAAAAGCCTGCACCTAAAAGTCTTCGAAAACCATCCGGTAAAAAAGTTGGTGGTCAAAAAAGCCATCAGGGAACACATCTTGCTATAATTACAGATCCTGATGATACAATCAAGCATATGCCATCCGGATGTGAAGGCTGCCCTTATTACGCGATGTGTGAGGGGACCCACGAGATCCTCTCTGGAGTATTTATTCGGGGCAGACATGGGCATCTGCATTTATAGACCTTCTGCTGGAAATGAAGAAGGTCAAAGAAAAAGCAATAATGGCTGATAAAGAGACTCTCAGCGATTACTACTATCATAAGTTTGATAAGCGATATGAAGAGCTAATCGAACTTGCGAGAAAAGAAAACCCACTTCCACAAACCACAGAAAAAAAGCGTGGACGGAAGAAAAAAGGAAAAATCCTTGCTTTGGTTGAACGCCTGGTAAAATACAAGGCATCAGTCTGCCTTTTTCTGTTCGAACTAACAAGAAATTCTTGTTAGTTCGAATTTTTGTCAAGTTCACCATCCTTATAAATACCATCTATATGCTGGCTGATATTTTGCTGTGTTGTATCATAAATTTCTGCCAACTGACTCTGTGTAAGCCACAAATCCTCATCCACAAACCGTACCGAAATTCTTGTAATTTCATTTTCATCCTGATAAATCAAAATGTATTGTCCTCTTTCATATTATCCCCTATCGATAGTTATTTTCTTGAATTTCAAGTAATACTTTAACTCATCACTGCTTCATATTACAGCCATAATACTAAGTAATTAAATTCCGATTTGTATCTGTAACTCACTCCTCAATTTCTGGAATATTCGCTAGTTCTTGTAATTTCTTCTGTAATACATTCTTATCCGGCAACTGTAATTGATATTTCGAAACCAGCATAGGTGACATAGTTCTGCTCATTGAATATTCTACTACCTCATCATTTTTTAAAGCACCGACAAATTCCAAATTACTTAATTATACCAGAGTAAAAGCAAAAATGAAGCACTGTATATTTATTTTACTAAAATACAGTGCTTAACGTTTTTTCTACAGTGTGAGGCAAGCATTAAATTGCTTGCGTTATTTTATCCTATGTTCGTCTCCTCTAATTTACGGCGGAGCTCTCCCAGTTCTTTATCCGACTCTTCCTTATGGTGAGTCGGTCCATACTTTCATGCTGCTTATTTATCTTCTGTAAACCAATCTGTTAACTTCACCTTTCCTTCCAAGAAATCCATAGTTCCCCGGTCTACTTCTTCTATCAGAGTCTCAGAAGTTCCATCTGGATAAACAGGCACAAAGATACCTTCCTGAATTCCTACTTCATGCACCCGGTTTCCCTTCAATTCTCCATCCAGATATTGGCTTACGGTCCAGCTATAGAGAGAACCAAAGTCAAAACAAATGGAAGCGGATACGATTCCCGGTCCTAAGTCATTCTGATTATCGGAAAAACCAATTACCTTAACATTCTTTTCCTTGGCAGCCTGTATACAGCCAAGTCCTACTTCATTGGCATAGATAAACAGGGTATCTGCTCCACTGTCAATCATCTGTTCTGCCATTTTTCTCCCCAGTTCAACATTAGACCAGCTATTTGCATAACTTCTCAGCGCCTGGGGATTATTAATTCCTCTTCTGCCTGCAATTTCCAGAGCATTTTTTTCATAGACATCTAAAAGGTTCTCCATAGGAGTGTTGGGATAACCGGCAATAATACCAAATGTTCCGCTCTCAGTCACATTACCTGCAATAATTGATGCCAGGTAGCTGGCTTCATACTCTTTGGGAAAAACCGGTGCTACATTCCGTCCGTCACAAAATGAACCGTTTACAACGCAGAATGTTGTCTTAGGAAATTCCTGAGCTACTACAGACACCACATTATCAAACTGGGCCCCTGCTGCCATTATAAGTCCATATCCTTCACTGGCATATTTACGCAAAACAGACTCAAAATCACTTTCTGCCACGTCTTCCACACACTCTAAATTTACTCCCAGTGTTTCCCGGCACTTTAAAATTCCTTCGTAATTTATCTTGTTCCAGCTCTGGTCCTCAATCATTCCCGGAAGGATAGCAACCATCTGGGGAGGAGTATCTCCAGCCTTTCCTATATTCTTTTCCTTTGGACTGCAGCCGC
Organism: Hungatella sp. UBA5385; assembly: GCA_002409995.1. Lineage (GTDB taxonomy): Bacteria > Bacillota > Clostridia > Lachnospirales > Lachnospiraceae > UBA5385. Next base: position 138,125 of record DHOR01000047.1, read on the forward strand.
CAGCAGATAATATAACCAGCACTGCTGCCAGCATCAGAAAACGCTGAATCCTCATTATTTACCACCTCCCAGATGAAACTTTTACAAGACCGGTTGTGCCTTTCTGTGAATAAAGCGGCCTGCACCCTTTTCTCCTTTGAATACATTTCCTTCAGCCACAATCCGGCCTCTCTGCATTACCATATCTATCTGACCCTTAACCTTCAAGCCCTCATATGCTGTATAATCCACAGCACTGTGCATACGATCATGAGTTATCACATAATCTGCCTCAGGGTTAATTATAACCAAATCACCATCCGATCCCGGCTGGAGAATTCCTTTCTCAGGATATAACCCATATATCTTTGCCGGGTTTGTACATAAAGTTTCAACCAAACGATTGATACTAATCCGGTTCTTCATTACACCCTCAGAAAACATAACAGACAACCTCTCTTCTACTCCCGGTGCTCCGTTAGGACAATTGACAAAATTCTCTTTACCAAGCTGTTTTTCTTTATTGTAGTTAAATGGACAATGATCTGTGGCTACAACCTGAATTTCCCCTGAAGCTACCCCTTCCCACAATCGTTCACAATCTTCTTTTGTCCGAAGAGGCGGGGACATAACGTATTTCAGTCCATCTTCATCCATATATTTATCCTCAGTTAATGTCAGATACTGGGTGCATGTCTCTACATAGATATTCTTCTGCCCCTTATTTCTGGCAGCCAACACTTCTTCAAGACTTTCCTTGCAGGACAGGTGAACAATGTAGACTGGTGCATCACCTGCAAGGCGTGCCAGATTAAGCACTCTTGCAACAGCCTCAGCTTCAGCCAGATTTGGTCTGCTCTTAGCGTGATAGATAGGGCTGGTTTTTCCACTTTCACTGTACAGTTTGCGGTAGTATTCTACCACTTCATGGTTCTCACAGTGAAATGCAGTAACTCCTCCCAGCTCCTTCATGCGTTTTAGCACCTGCAGTGCCTCAGCATCATTCAACCGTCGGTTATAGGTAAGATAGACCTTAACACTGGGTACTCCATCCTCTATCATACCCTCCAGTTCCGAAAGGATATCCGAATTAACATGCTGGGCTGTTCCATGAAATCCGTAATCAATAACAGCCTTGCCGTCAGCCAAATGGTGATATTCATTTAATTGATAATGAAGATTACAGCCTTCGGGTCCAAATCCCATGTGATCCACAATAGATGTTGTACCGCCACATGCAGCAGCTACGGTTCCGTCATAGAAATCATCCACTGCTTTGCCGCTTCCTACCTGCAGATCCATATGTGTATGTACATCCACTCCGCCCGGAAGCACATATTTTCCATGTGCATCAATTACTAAAGCTTCCTCATCCTCCAGATTTTCTCCTATAGAGACAATCTTTTCATTTTCAATTAATATATCTGCTATATATGTTTCACTCGGTGATACAATCGTGCCTTGTTTGATGATTGTTTTCATAGTTTGTTTCCTCTTCTCTCTTTTTTATGATTTTCAGATAGATATAATATATAAGACCTGCTCCAATACTGCCGATTACATACGCGTTATTAAACAGGAAATTCAAAGGGGCTATGTACTTTCCTGCAGCTATGACAGCCGTGACAGCCAGGAAAATGGTTATAATAGCTATATTCCATCCCCCTTTATAATAATATCTACCTCCGTCTTCCCGGTATAGATCAACCAAATCCACATGTGTTTTATGTTCAAATAAATAGGCTACCAGATAAAGTCCTGATATTGGTCCCAGCAAAGCACCTAAAAGACCGCAGACATTGTATATCAGATCATAAGCACTGGCGAGAGCATTCCATGGCTGTGCAAACAGAGCCAATACAGCAGCAATCAGTGCTGCTTTCTTATATGAAATCTTCTTGGCAAACAAGGTTGCCAGCACATTAGTAGGCGGAACTAAATTGGCTGCCACATTAGTGGTCAGAACAGCCATAATGATAAATAATGAAAATATAATTACAATAAACGGATTGTCAAACTTGCTGACCAGAACTGCCGGTTCCCAGATTGATTCATGAAACGCAAGGGATGCTCCTGCTGTCCCGCAGATTCCTACAAAGGCTATAAAAGCTGTCATAATAGGTGCACCTGCAAGCTGTCCCGCCATCTGAGCTTTCTGGGTTTTGCAGTTCCTGGTAAAATCCGCCATGGATAGAGCAATCCCTCCGTCAAAAGCAATCATAGAAGACAGAGCAGGAAAGAACAGTTTCCAAAAATCCGCATCAGGATTCCCCTGCAGAGAAGGTTCTGAAAGCAGCCCGGTAAGGCTCCAATCGGCTGTATACAGCCCCCATATGATAACGATCAGGCTAAGGAGAATCAGTACCGGTGCAGCATATTTCTCCAGCTTCTGTACTGCTCCGGAACCGGACCCGGCAATATAAACATTCATCAGCCAGAATATAAGGAATGAGATAAATAATCCTTTAAATCCTAAATCATTCCAAAAAGGAAGGAATACTTCAAGGATTGCATTGACTGCCTGTCCTCCAATCCATGCCTGTACCCCAAACCAAAAGCAGCCCAGGATTCCTCTTATCAATGACGGTACCACAGTTCCTTTGGAGCCAAATACCATCTTACACAGCATAGGATATGTCAAACCATACTTTGTTCCGAAGTGCCCAAGCACAACTGCAAAAATCATTACCAAAAAATGTCCCAGTACAATCGTAAACAGTGCCTCTGCCCAGGACATCCCCGATACAATCAGACCACTGGCTACCTGGTATACCGCAATGGATACCAACATTCCTATCCAAAGGTTTCCCATATCCCATGCAGACCATGTTCTTTCTCCCGCCGTCAGCGGTTTAGTCGTATCTGCATAGTTATTTTTGTGTCCCTTGATAGTTTCCACACCGTCAACTGTAAGTTCAACGATATCCCCATTTTGTATTTGTTGCTTGTTCATAGATTTACCCTCCATCTTTCTAAAGACTGGATTTTTCTCCAAAAGTCCTCTTTTTTAGCACACTTTAATTTTAGTGTAAAACAGATAACTTTCAATGTGGTAAATCTACTGTTTTGTCTATTATTTTACTTTTCTGTTGCGATACTCATTGGGAGTCATGCCATATTGCTTCTTAAACATGCTGCTGAAGTACCTTGCTTCACCAAAACCTACCAACTCAGCCACCTCCCCAATCTTGTATTCGGGCTGCTGAAGATATCTTCTGGCTTTATCAAGACGGTATTCCGTTATATATTCGGATATATTCTTTCCTGTATGGCGTTTAAAAAGCTCGGATAAATAGTTGGGTGAAAGGTAAAGCTCTGCAGCTATACTTTTCAGGCTGATTTTCCTGGAATAATTGAGGGCAATATAATCCATGGATTTTTGAACCATGAGATTGGTTACCTCCAGTTTTTCCTCTTGTTGATCTTGTTTTTCTGACAATTTCCGTTCAATTTCTTCCAGAGCCTTAAACAGCTCCAGTTTTTTTGTAGGCTTTGTCAAATAACGTGTTACCCCCAGTTCAATAGCCCTCTGCGCGAATCCAAAATCACTGTACCCGCTGAGTATAATTATATAGGCATCCTGGTCAGCCTCTTTCAGCCGGTCAATCATATCAAGACCATTTATTTCAGGCATCCTGATATCCGTGATGATTACGTCCGGACTCTTCACTGCCATATTCTTAAGTGCATCCATGGCATCTCCATAAACACCAATCACATGCCAGTTTTTCCTGCCATCCAGCAGCTTACTAAGCCCATTACGGATTTTGGGCTCATCATCTACAATTACAATATCCATATATTCACATCCCTAATCTGACATTTTCTTACTTCCCGGTAACAGAAGATTGACCGTAGTACCTTCATGCAATCTGCTCTCAATGGTTATTCCATACCCTTCTCCATAGTGCAGGAGAAGCCGTCGGTGAACATTTCGCATTCCTATGCTGTCTTTTCCCCCGGTCTCTCCATATATCAGAGACCTGCACCGTTTCAATTCATCCTCATCCATTCCATTACCATTATCCTGTATTTTCACCCTTAAATCATGTTCCTCAATCCATGCGGTAATTCGTATTTCTCCCCCATCCTTCTGAGGTTCCACTCCATGCAGGATGGCATTTTCTATAATAGGCTGCAGAATTAATTTGGGCACCAGACAGCCTCGTGCTTCATCCTGTATCTTAAGGGTGGCCGTAAGACGTTCCTCCAGCCTGTTTTTCTGTATGCAAAGGTAACTTTCTATGTACTGGATTTCTTCATCCAGAGATACAAGCACATCTTTACCATGTATTGAATATTTCAGTATATCCCCCAGAGATACAACTACATCACTGATGTCATCAGCTCCTATATCTATTAACATCCAGTTAATGGAATCCAGAGTATTGTACAGAAAATGTGGATTAATCTGTGACTGAAGCGCCTCCAGTTCAGCATTCTTCTGAGCGATCTTCTCCTGATAAACCTCCTTCACCAGATGATCAATACGTCTGACCATAAAATTGAAGGAAGCTGTAAGACGTCCTATCTCATCTAGGCTGCCATGATCAACCTGTATTCCAAAATCCCCTTCCTCAACCTTCTTCATCGCATTCATCAGATTACCAATAGGTCTGGTAAAAGTATAGGAAATGAGAAAAATAACAATAGCAGCCAGCAAAACTGCAGCAAGTACTAAAGTAAATACTTCCCTCTGCAGTTCCCTTGCCTGAGGAAAGAAGTCATTCAGGGAAACAATTGAAAATGTTTTCCAACCAGTAACTCCATTGTACTGCCCACATACATAATAATCCTTCCCTTCCCAATGCAGTTCAAACTTCCTTATCCCCTGGTTAAAGGTTCGCTCAATCTCAGTAAGCCATACATGCTCCAAATTCTTATTGGTGGAAACTATATCTCCATTTTGGTCTGCTATCAGGGTATACTGATTGGGAAACATGCTGTGGCTGCTCAGAAGAAGATTGCTGAATACATCCGGATTCAGTTCAATCACCAACATACCGGCAGCCTGACCTGTGGTTAATCCTTCATCTGTATCCGGTACATTCACTGCACGAACCATAGTCACTACATTCTCTCCTGAATCCTGACAGAGCGGCCGGCCAATGCCCAGCCATGTCTCACGATCCCTCCGTGACTGAGCAGCCTGTACACACTCATCAAGGCGCTCCTGATCCACCTTCCCTTCTTGCGGTAGGTAACTGTAACGAATCTGCCTATCCATATCAATAATATGAATATCAGACACCGCTATAAAGACTCCGGCAAAATTGCCGAACCACTCATCAATATAATCCCACTGTCTCTCTGTAACACTGCCAGCCTCCAGCAATTCCAGTACTGTCTGGTTATGGCTGGTATTCTCAGCCAGGCGTATAACCTGGAGTACCCAGGTATTAATATTAATATCTATTCGATTAATGGTGTCAGCCATCTCACTTTTTTTATTAGAATATACAATCTCTTTTGCATCACGGTATGAGAAATAACCGATACAAAATCCTAAAACAACAATCAGCACTGTAAATGCTAAAATCAGCTTTTTTCTCAGAGTAATAAAGCTCACCCCCTGCATATAATATCCCTGTGGGAATCTTTTTCTTAATTATATCCTATCCAGAAGTGTAATACTACCGGGATTTTATTTCTGACCTTTTCTTAAAACAATACAAAAGCAGCCACCCCACAACGGCACGGCTGCTTTTACCATACAATATTCCTGCTAATCCAATTACTTATTATTCTCTTCCAATGCTACCCCGGCAATCTTAATATTCACATCAAGAACTGTTAATCCGGTCATATTCTCAATAGCATTCTGTACCTTTTCCTGAACCTTCTCGCTTACAACCGGAATGCTGTAGCCATACTTAATATTCAGGGAAATGTCAACAGATACGTGTTCCTCTGTCACATCCACCTTAACGCCCTTGGACAAATTCTTCATGCCCAGTTTTCCTACCAGCTCGTTGGTTATATTGCCAGCCATGGAATCTACGCCGTCTACCTCAGTAGCAGCTAAACCTGCAATAATAGCAACAACCTCGTCTGCAATCTGTACTTCACCTATTTTATCTTTTTCATAAACTTTATGAGTATTTCTGTTTTCTGTCTCTGCCATAATAGTAGACCTCCTGTTTTCTAATCTATCTCACTAATACTTGGATTATAGACTATTATAGCAAAGACAATCAAAGTTTGCAAAACATTTTTCATATGCAGATGTTCCTATTCCTCCAGTTTCATCAGAGTAATCACAATATTCTCTGCGCCTAATTCTGTTTTACGTTTTACGATGTCCTCAATTTGAGCTCTCTGAGGATCGGTGATGCTGGAAGCATTGATCACTACATCAACCTTTCCGTTGGATACACTGACTACAGGGTCAGCAAAACCTTTTGCGAGAAGAAGGGTTTCTGCTGCATTTTCCTTTTCAGAAATAGCGGTCATTTCAATCATTTCCTGGATTGCATCCTGTTTTGCAGCCTCTTCAATATTGGGGTTGTTGATCAGGTTCATGAGGGTTTCTTTATTTCTTGCTCTGACCTGTTCCCTGCTTAGCTGAACATTTGATATGTAATCAGTAACACTCATTCCGCTGGTGAGTACAGCTTCACCTGGATTTTCCAGACCTGTTTCAGCAGAAATATCACCTGCAGTTTCATTGGCTGCCAGCTGCTCTCCTGCGGGAGCTGTAGTATTTTCTGCTACTTCTGTGCCATCTGCTGTTGTTTCACCTGTTACTTCATCCTGATTGTCAACCACTGTAGTTCCTGTTCCGTCTTCTGCTGCAGCAAGTTTGTCAATATCCTCGGCATCCTGATCAAGGCTTGCTATGTCCTGGTAATCCTCACCTAACAGAGCCTGGTTCTCAGCCAGTAGATCCTCATCTGAAATGTCAGTGATTCCCGCTTCATATACATCGGTTCCTGAGGCAATCTCCTGTTTTCCGGCATAGTTTAAATAACCGGCTGCTGCTATCATCACGGCCAATGTAGTAATGATAATCTGGTTTCTTCTGAACAGTTTTTTCATATTCATTTTCTTTGGGGTTCCTGGAACCTTTGATTCAATCTTTTCTTTCCAATTTCTCATTCCTGACACTCCTTCTTTATTCCACCCTCTTTAATACTTTAATTTTATGAGGGGGCAGGGCAAATAATGCTTCCATGGCACCGGAAATTTCAGCTTTTACTGTTGGACTTCCTCCACCCTGTGCACTTATGATGATTCCTTCAATCTCAGGACGTATTTCTTTCTCCACAATGGGAGCTGTATTTTCGCCTGAACCGGTAAGTATGGTGCTCTCCTGCTGCTCTGCATTGGTAATTTTCCGGGTTCCTCCTGAGCTGTCCTGTTCTTCCGTAGAAGAATCTGTTGTATTTCTGTCAACCCGCAGCACCTTTTCTTCCGAGGACTTCAGCACGATCATCACATCAACCGTCCCCACTCCATCCACTGTTTTTAATATCCGCTTGACCCGGGCTTCCAGTTCTTCCTCATAGGACTGATTTGCCTTGGCTGCTGCCGGTACAGCC
>DHOR01000047.1:145808-150099 GCA_002409995.1 Hungatella sp. UBA5385
TGGCTGCTGCCGGTACAGCCTCCTTTGGATCTGTTACGATTCCCTGCTGTAATTCTGTCTGAGCCTTTGTCTGTGCTGCATTATCCTCCTTTTCCCCCATTCCCGAACCGGACGGAAATGTAAGGATCAGGATGATGAGACCTACAGCCAGCAGGATCAGCCATTTATCCTTACCCATTTTCCAATTGAATTTCAATATCCTGCTCCTCCAAATCATAATATTCAGCAATACGCCGTCTCAGACCAGCCAAACGGGAATTTTCTTCCTGCTGACGGTTTCTCTCTGCTTTTTTATCCTCTGGTTGGGTTTTGCCTGCTTGGATTTCGTCTGCCTGGGTTTCCTCTGCCTGAATCTCAGGAATTTCAACTTCCGTGACTCCTTCTATGGGAATTATGGGATTTTCTATGGAAACTTCCCCATTTTCATCACCCCGTCTGTCTGTAACAGCCATGGAAATAGATGTTACATAACCAAAGCTTCTGCTTTCTTCATTGCTGTCAATGACTGCTGTTATATATCTGCATGCAAACCCTTCCGTTTCAGCCATAGAACTTAAATCTGTTTTTACTGCTGCTTCATATTGGGCTATCACAGTTTCCAGCCTGGCTGTCTCCATTTTGGAAAGTTCACCTGACAGCTCTGCTGCTTCCTTTTTAAAGGTGATGGATTCAAAATAATAAGCTATTTTATCGTCCAGACGCAGACTACCTGTTAAAGGTTTCACAACCAGTAGAATCAGCACCATTCCGGAAAAGAAACGCAGGTATTTGTCGTATTTTTTATTAGGTAAAAGATTGATTACCACAGTGATAAATATCAGATAATAAGTGATATTGCGAATCCATTCATACAGTTGTTCCATTGATTCACCCCGTATAATACATGACATTGGTGGAAGCGCATACCACTGCAATGGTGATTACAAACAGCAGCATGGCTGAGCCTGCTATGGCAAGAAGCAGCTTATGGCCTTTTGCCATTTCCGAGATACAGGATACTATCCGTTTATCGCAGACCGGCTGTAAAACTGCTGCCACACATTGGTAGAGAATCATCAGAACTACCAGCTTTATCATGGGAATAATCGTAATTACAAGAAGTACAATAATTCCTGCTGCGCCCATGGTATTTTTAATCACTACCCCTGAACCAAGAACCATCTGAGCCACTGAGCTGACTCCATGACCAATGCCTGGAATGACCCCCACCAGCTTCTTTACAGCTCCTGATTTTACAGAATCCACATAAGGAAGCACAAGTGCCTGAATCAGATGAAATCCAAGCACTACTCCAACGAGAGTTTTTAAGCTCCAGGATATTACCTGTTCCATCAGCTCTGTCAGCTTGGAAAGCAAATCCTCCTTTGCAATATGACCTGCCATAACAAGAAGTGCATAGACCCGCACAACAGGAAGAAGGACTTTTGCCAGCAGCATTTGTGCCAGAGTTATGACAAACAGTGTGAATTCATAAGAAGCCAGCGCTGTTACGCTTCCTCCTGCAAATGCCGCTGCCAGAAAATAAGCTGGCATCAATGCCCTCATAAAATCCATAATCTGATCTACTACACTGGCTGCAATGGATATGCTAGTGAAAAAACTGGCTGCCAGATAGGTGAATAAAAGCAGGTAAGTTACAAAAAATCCTGTTTCTGATATCTGACTGCCAGAAAACACACTGGAAAAGTTAGAAAATACTGCACCTATAATTCCCAGAACAATGATCTGTCCCATCATGTGGCTATTACTTTCCACCTGGGAAAATAATGCATTTTTAATGGCATTTCCTATCTGGGACAGCACTTCATCTCCTTTGCCTTTAATGAGAGATTCCATCATCCCTTTAAAAGAAAGACCGGTATCATTTACCCCATTGAGCCTGTCCAGATAATCCTGTATTTCTGTCAGATCATATTGGTCTAAATCCAGGGATACTTCTGCTGATTCAGTGCCGGCTTCTGTATTTCCGGAATTTGCTCCATAGGACTGCACCTGCATTTTTCCTGACATAACAAACAGTAGGAAAATCAGAATGCAGAGCTTCCCCCGCCTCATGACAAAAATACCTGAAGAGTTTCAATCAGTGCCAGGAGTATGGGCATACTGACAGCCAGCACAGACAGTTTGCCAAATATCTCAATCTGATTTCCCATGGCGCCGTACCCTGCATCTTTACAAATCCCTGCTGCAAATTCTGCAATGTAGGTAATTCCAATCATTTTTACCAAAGTGGATAAATAAGCACTATTGATTTTTATATAAGTCTGGACTTCCTTAATGGTGTCCAGTATGGTTTTCAGCTTTCCTATTCCATAGAAAAAGATGAAAAATCCGGCTGCCATTACAAGATAAGTTCCATATTCCCCTTTTGAGCTTTTTAGAGCAACTGCCAGAAGCACTGCCACAATTCCCATCACTGCTATGGTTACTACTGTCATATTCCATTTCCCCTATAATGCAAATAAATTTTTAATGGATTCAAACAGCTGGTAAATATACGGAACAAGCCAAAACAGCACCAGGATCAGGCCTGCAAGGCTGGTTAAGAATGCCTGTTCTTCCCGCCCGCTGTGTTTTAAGACCTGGCAGATGACGGAAACCAGAATTCCAACTGCTGCAATTTTAAATATGAGATTGACCCCCATGTGCTCCTCCTTAATACATAACGATTGTTATAAATATGCCGCCCATAATACCCAGGCTGGTATAGAGACGGCTCTTTTCCTGTTTATGCTGCCTCAGATAATCAATGGCAAGATCCAGCTGTTCTAAGTAGAGAAGTATAGTTCTCTCCTGCATTTCCATATCCAGATATCCCAGATGTTCACCTAACCCTTTTAGATTCTGCCTGTCCTCTTTGGATAGACAGACGTTTTTGGGAAGGCGGTCTATCTCCTCCTGCCAGATGGTAAAAAACGGCTCTCCCTGCTGATCCTCCATCCGTTTTGCCACAGCTTCAAACAGCCGTCCCATTTCCCCTCCGCCCTTTTTCCCTGTTCGATCAAAGGCTTCTGTCAGAGGGGAATTGGCGTAGACGATCTCTCCTTTTAGAAGGAAGATCATTTTCCGTAAATGCTCCACTGTTTCTAAATGCTCTTTCCACTGACCTGCCATATAAAATCCCATGCCAGAGCAGGCTATGATCACCATAGCAGACCCGGCAATCCGCAGCCAGGTGTTATCCATAAGCTACACACTCCTGTCTCTCCCAGCTTTTTCCCATCTGGTGAATCTCCGCTTTGTATAGCTGGGTTCCTCTGGAATCATAAATCTGATCAATATTACCAATTCGTCCTTTATTATTCAGAACAATATACCGCTGAAAAATCCGTTCATTTACCAGGTTTCTCAGCACAGGCTTCTGCTTCAAATCATCGATTGAGGTTCCATGAACCGTTGCAATCAGCTTACAGCCACAGTTCATCACATATTCCATAGCTTCCAGATCATCCCTGCTTCCTATCTCATCCACTGCAATGACTCTGGGAGACATGGTTCTGATCAGCATCATCATACCCTTTGCTTTTGGACAGCAGTCCAGCACATCCGTACGGATTCCCAGCTCATTCTGAGGAACGCCCTGATAGCAGGCGCCGATTTCCGACCTCTCATCAACCACTCCCACAGTGATCCCCTGATGGTCCTTGGTTCCATTGGATACCTGACGAATGACATCTCGCAGAAGGGTGGTTTTCCCGCATCTTGGCGGTGAGATAATCAGTGTATGGAGAATCTCACCATTCTCGTAGAGGTAAGGAAGAATCGGATCTGAACACCCCTTAACCTGATGGGATAACCGCACATTGATAAAGGATACAAACTTCATTGTTTTAATTCCAGTTTCATCAAGAATTGTTTTCCCAGCAAGCCCAATTCTATGACCACCCTGAATGGTGATAAATCCCTGCTTCATCTCCTCTTCAAATGCATAAAGGGAGTAATTGCTCATATACTCCATGGTCTCCCGCAGCTCACCCCTTAAAACAAGGTAAGTATCTCTGAAATCCCTGCTTAAACCTCCTGATTTTCCTATGTAATACTCTTCATTTTTGTACACAATAAGCAGGGGCGCTCCCACTCTTAAACGAATTTCCTGCACCTCATCAAAATTTACAGTCACTCTGTTTAAAATGTCCCTGATACTCTTTGCAAATATTTTAATAAGCTCGTCTTTCTTTTCCACCTTCATCACTCCTTTACCCTTATCTCAATATATGTGTATGTGGACAAATTATGACGGTGGATTTTCGAAATTTACTCAAGGGGTTCGACCCTTTTCAAAAAGGGTCGA
>DHOR01000047.1:150266-161196 GCA_002409995.1 Hungatella sp. UBA5385
GGTTCGACCCTTTTCAAAAAGGGTCGAACCCCTTGAGTAAATTTCGAGTTATTTCTTGCCCAATTCCTATTCCTGCCTTATAATGAAGTTATACATATTTTTCCACCTAACATGAATGATAAGGGGACTTTTTCATGAATCTTTCGCAGCTTCGCTATTTTCAAAAACTTGCTGAACTTCAGCATTATACCAAAGCAGCCAAAGAGCTGTTTATAACTCAGCCCACCCTAAGCGACTCCATTGCTTCCCTGGAAGAGGAACTGGGTGTTTCTTTATTTCAGAAGGAAGGCAGGAATATTAAGCTGACCAAATATGGCAGGGAATTCTACCAGCATGTATCATTGGCTCTGAATGAACTGGAGCGGGGTATCGCCTCTATGGAGAGACATTCCAGCCAGATCAGCGGAACCGTGGATATCGGCTGTATACCAACTCTTTTGGGAGATTTTCTGCCTACAGCTATGCAGAATTATATGAAAACAAATAAACTGGCAAAGTTTAATATCTATCATGGTATGTCCATAGAGGTGGCTCAGGGTGTCGCAAGCGGCAAGTATGATCTGGGCTTTTGCTCCAAAGTAGAGAACATGCCGGACCTGATCTTCGTTCCCATTATGGCACAGGAGCTGGTTTTGATCGTCAATAAATCCCATCCCCTTGCCAAGAGGCGATCCATTAAAATGCGAGAGCTAAAGGATTATAAGCTGACTACCTACAGAGATACCATTCCCATAGGCAAAGTGGTGAGAGAACTATTAAAAGAGCATGAGGTTGAGGCCACCTATTCCTATGATGACGAGCTTTCCATAGGAGGAATTATTACAGAAGCGGATATGGCGGCAATAGTTGCCAGAACACCTTTTTTAAAGCAGTTTGACCAGCTGACCATTATCAGATTATCAGATGTTCCAAAAGATACCCGCCTGATCTATATGACTTACAGCAATAAGAATTTTGTGTCCTCTGCTGTGGAGGCTTTTGCTGATTTTATTGTTGCCCATGAGTTAAATCTTCCGTAAAAATGAATTTCATATAATAAAGGGAGCTGATACACTGTGAATATTAGTGTATCAGCTCCCTGATTTCTTATTGATTCAAGATACATTTTAAAATACAAATCCCATCGTTGCAAGTAATGCAACTGTCAATCCTGCCACAAACGCAGGTATCATAGTTCCCAGAATAATATGTTTATAGCTTTCCTTCAGACTGCATCCGCAGATGGACATTGTAAGAATTGCCACTGAGGAGTTAGGCAGCTTATTAAGCACCAGAGCAGACTCTGTCACAATACGGTGAAGTGCATCTACATTCACTCCCATATCTACAAATGCCTGACCAAAGCTTTCCATAAAAATGGTTTCACCGGATATCGCAGAGCCTGTGAGACCTGTCAGAACCGAAGTTCCGAAAAATGCTTTTAAATAAGCAGGCATATTCATATTCAGCACAGCCTGCTGCACATTCTGAAATGCAGGAGAAGCGCCCAGAACTCTGGAAAGTCCCATAACTGCTGCAACAGTAAGCATAGAGCTTAAACCTGAATTGCTTCCTGTTTTAATGGCTGACTTCATATTCTTAATCCGTTTTCTCTGCATGATAATAATCAGACCAATCCCAATTGCCAGAGAAAACAGAATGCTGGTTGGAGTTCCCATTGAAGAAGTGGCAACCACTGCCCCAAGCACTGCTGCAAAGGGAATCACAGAGGCAATAATTCCAGGAAGTTCTTCCTCTTCTGTCTGGCTGTTGTCCTGATACATAGCCAGCAGTTCTTCGTCTGTATGCTTTTTATGGCTCTGCTTCTGCGCATAGTTAAAATATACAAAATAACAGACAGCTACAATTCCGGTAAATATAAAGGACAATACAGGAGCAGCACCTAGAGAGGTTCCCAGATAATTGCTGGGAAGCACATTGCAGATGTCAAGGGAATAAGCAAATCCATTGGCACATGCACCTCCGCCAAGAAGGAGAAATGGCAGCAAACGCCGGTCCATTTTATTTTGACGAAGCAGGTTATCAGCAATTGGATACAGTACAAACACCATAATATATCCGTTAATACCCAACAATGTAATGAAAAATGTACAGAGTAAAATTACAAGCCCCACCATTTTCACCCCAAGTTTTTCTGTCAGGGTTTTTGCAATTCTGGTAGCAAGCCCTGTCTCCAGAACCAGCTGCCCAAATACACCTCCAAATCCCAGAATTAAAAACCAGGATGCTACAAAGGTTCCAATTCCTTCCGAATAGGTAACAAGAAGCCCCTCAAAAAACGCCAGTCCGCTGGTTACCAATATAATTGCTGCTGTAACCACTGTGGCTGTAATCATATCAATTCCTTTGATAATGAGAAATACCAGCACAGCAATAGCAGTGATCAAACCTATGGTCGCTATCATAAATCTACCTTCCCTTCTTTTCCTTCTGACTGCCAGTAAGCCGTCATTTTATCAATCGGAATTTCCACAAGTCCTGATTCTTTAAAGTAAGCATATATAACAAAGCCTCTTTTACAGCGGAATACACATTCCAGACAGACCTCCTCGTCACAATAGGCAAATGCATCTGTGTCAGCCAGTGCAAATACCATAGGCGCCCGTTTTCCATCCATCACATACTTTAGATAACCGCCTGTAAAGGTTTTTAAATAAATCCATTCCGGTTTCAATTCCGGTCTGCCGTTCTTCCAGAATACTCTGACTGCATTGTCATTATATCCACCGGTAATTTCATAGGTGATTAGGTTGCTTACTGACGACTGGACTGTAAAATCCTGAGATTGCCCAGAATCCACGATTCCATTTACAGGCAACAGCAGCTCTGCCATTCTCTCACAACACTCAGTTTTCCTGTCTTTCCCGTTGTTACCCTTTGTCACCACATATAAAGCCCCACATTCCCCACATCTGTAAAAAACCACATCAGGACATTGATCTGCAGGAGGTTTCCTTGTATCCCGACACCGTCTTGGTCCAAATTTCTGTTCTGCCATGGCACTGCAGCCTCCTCTTCTTAAATCCTTTCAAGGAGCAGATATTTTTTAACCTTACCGCTTCCTGTTTTAGGAATTTTATCAATCAGCTCCAAACGTTCCGGCCAAAACCGTTTTGGTACATTCTTATTTTTCAGATAACCCAGCACAGCATCAAGCTCTAAACTTTCCACGCCTTTATTAGGAACTACAAATGCGCAGATCCGTTCTCCAAGCCTGTCATCAGGAATTCCAACCACGGTATGATCACGAACCCCCGGACAACCCTCCAGATGGTCATTGATTTCATTGGAATTCAGATTCTCTCCGCCGCGGACAATAATATCCTTCTTTCTTCCGATAATCCTGATATTCCCTTCCTCATCCATAACACAGAGATCACCGCTGTGATACCAGCCATCTTCATCAAGAACACTGTCTGTTGTCTTTTTATCCTTTAAATAACCTACGAATACATTAGGGCCTCTGGACAGCTCCTCTCCTGGAGTTCCGGCAGGCACATCATTGCCTCTTTCATCAACCACCCGAATCTCAACGCCTTCAATAGCTCTGCCAGAGGTGGTTCCATTGAGAGCAAGTGCTTCCTCCGGTCTTACATAAACATGGGGAACACTTTCTGTAGATCCATAAACCTCACAGAGAAGAATGCCAAACTTCCATGCCTTTTGTACCATATAACCCGGAACCGGAGCGCCTCCGCATAAGTAGAATTTCAGATGAGGCAGCGCACCTCCGTTAAATTCCATGTCCTTCAAAATATCATAGATAAAAGGAGTTGCTCCCATTGAGTAGGTACATTTTTCTCTGTTCATCAGTTCAATGGAGGTTTTACAGCGGTATCTCTCCTGCAGCACCACCTTTGCTCCAACAAGCATAGGAGCAATAATACCGTGGTGAAAACCGGTGGCATGATGGAGAGGAGCAGCCATAAACATAATATCCTCTTCTGTAATGTTCAGTTCTTTATTAAATGTATTCTCACTGTAAATAATATTATCATGAGTAAGAAGAACCCCTTTTGTACCGCTGGTAGTTCCTGAAGTGCTTAACACTGCAGCAATGTTCTGACCTGATCCTTCTTTCTGACCTGATCCTTCTGTAAAAAACCGGCTCTCCATCAGCGTCCCATTTTCTAAAATGTCATGAAATGCCGGACAGTTGCTTGTCATTTTTTTAACATTCTCAAGTAAAACAATAGTCTCTACGCTTGGAATCTCATCAAGTACATTTAAAATTCTCTGCTCATAATCAGTCTTGTAGAAAAATGTAGGGCAGAAGAAAACCTTTGGTTCTGTTAAATTCAGCCCCCGAATCAGCTCCTTTTCTTCATAAGACAGAGAAACAGGGTGAGCCACTGCTCCTATTTTTATACAGGCAATGGTAATAATGGCAAATTCGCTCCATACAGGAATCTGATAGGAAACTGTCTCCCCGGGCCTGACTCCTTTTTCAAGAAGAAAGGCACCGATTCTGGAAGCAGCTTCATCCATTTCACCATAGGTATAGCGATATCCTCTGTCATCTGTCACATATTCACGATCAGGATACTTTCTAACAGTTTCCTCCCAGCAGTCCTTCAGCGTTCTGTCTGACCAGTATCCTTTTTCCCTGTAATAATCTTTCAGATCAGGATTAATTTTCATTTCTTTCAGCATAATCTGCCTCCCATGGATACGGATAATCGATTGCAGAAACAGGACAACACTCTAACTCTACCCCTGCTGTCTTGCCTTCAGTTCCTTCACCAGTGCAGGAACAATTTCAAACACATCTCCAACCATGCAGTAATCAGCAACTTCGAAGATTGGTGCTGTTTCATCTTTATTTATCGCAATTATCGTATCTGATTCACTCATACCTGCCACATGCTGAACAGCACCGGAGATACCGCAGGCAAAATAAACCTTAGGAGATACCGTTGATCCTGTCTGTCCCACCTGTTTATTCTGAGGCATCCAGCCTGCATCAACTGCTGCACGGGAACAACCTACGGTTCCGCCCAGAACATCTGCCAAATCCTTTAACAGAGAGAAGTTCTCTGCAGATTTCATACCTCTGCCACCTGATACGATGAATTCAGCTTCATCAAGTCTCATATCATTGTCTTCACAGGCTTTGATAAAATCGATAACCTTTGTGCGAATCTCATCTTCAGGAACACGAATCTCTTCCCTGATGATCTCCGGCTGATTGCCAGGTGTTTTCTCCGGCATTTTAAATGCGCCCGGTCTGCAGGTTCCCATCTGGGGTCTTGTTTCACTACATAAAATTCTTGCATATAGATTGCCGCCAAATGCAGGTCTTTCCCAGATCACATTGCCTGTTTCTTCTTCAATGCTTAAAGCTGTACAATCCGCTGTCAGACCTGTTTTTAAGCTTACTGCCACTTTGGAACCAAGGTCTCTTCCGTTGACTGTAGCGCCTACTAAAATGGTATTTGGATCATATTTCTCACACAGCTCTAAGAATACCTTTCCATAGGCATCTGAAGAATAATTTTCGTATTCATCACCCTGTACAGCGTATATTTTATCTGCTCCATATTCACCTGCAGCCTTAACTGCTGCATCAATGTCTTTTCCTATTACAACTGCACATAATTTCTGATTTAAACCATCTGCCAGCTTTCTGCCCTGGCCCAGAAGCTCAAGCCCCACATTTTTCGGCTGTCCCTCAAAGCATTCTATAAACACCCATACATCCTTACATGTATCAAAACTCATTCTGTAACCTCCTAACCTGACTTTACAGTATTTTTGCTTCCGCTAATTTAGTAATTAAGGAATCCGCCATGATTTCCGGGCTGTTTCCTTCGATTTTTACACCGGTTGAATTTCTCTGAGGGGTAAATGTTGATTTTACCTTTGTTGGAGAACCTTTTAAGCCCATTTTGGCTGTATCTGAACCTGGAATATCTGCAAGAGTAATCTCCGGAATCTCCGCTTTGAAAGAAGCCAGTTTTCCTTTGATTGTTGCATATCTTGGCTTATTGCTCTCTTTTGTTGCTGTACAGAGAATGGGGAATTTAGTCTCAATGGTCTCGATTCCTTCTTCCACCTGTCTTCTTGCCAGCACCTTATCTCCATCAACCTTAAGGTCCAGTATATAAGTCAGTCTTGTAACACCAAGATGCTCTGCAATACTTGGAGCTGTCTGACCTGTATCACCGTCAATTGCCTGTTTTCCGCCCAGAATCACATCGAATCCGCCCAGCTTCTTAATTGCCTGGGAGAGAATGTAGCTGGTGGCATAGGTATCTGAGCCTCCAAATGCACGATCAGTAACCAGATATGCTTCATCAGCACCCATGGAAATGGCTTCTCTTAACACTGCTTTCGCCTGAGGAGGTCCCATGGAAATCACAGTTACCTTTCCTCCATAGGTATCCTTAAGCTGAAGAGCTGTCTCCAGCGCATTTTTATCAAATGGGTTCATAATACTTGGTACACCTGTACGGATCAGAGTGTTCTTTACCGGATCAATCTTAATCTCTGTGGTATCAGGAACCTGTTTTATACACACAACGATATTCATCTTAAAACCCCCTTATTTATATTCCTTGTCTAGTACGTTAGCTATGGTCATTCTCTGAATCTGGTTGGTGCCTTCAAAGATTTGGAACACCTTGCAGTCTCTCATCAGCTTTTCCACCGGATACTCTTTGCTGTAGCCGTATCCGCCGAATATCTGAACTGCATTGGAGGTCACTTCCTGAGCACAATCAGATACAAATGCTTTACAGATAGCACCTTCCTTCTGAACCATAATTCCATGATCCATCATTTTCATGGTGTTGTTGACCAGGCATCTGGAAGCTTCTATCTTCATTGCCATATCCGCAAGCATTGCCTGAACCATCTGAAATTTAATGATAGGAGTTTCAAACTGTTTTCTCTCTTTTGCATATTTAACCGATTCATCAAGGGCTCTCTGCATAATTCCCACTGCCAGAGTGGCAACGAAAGCTCTGGATAAATTCAGGGCATTTAATGCAAGCTTAAAGCCTGATCCTTCCGGACCTACCATTGCAGATGCCTTCACACGGACATTTTCAAATATTAAATCTGTAGTATTGGAAAGACGCAGTCCCATCTTATTCTCGTGGGCGCCCACTGTCACTCCCGGAGCGTCTGCATCTATGATAAATGCAGAAATTCCTCTATGTCCCTTTTCCGGACTGGTCTTAAAAAATCCAACAAATACATCGGAAATTGCGCCATTGGTAATAAATGTCTTTGTTCCATTTAATATATATTCATCTCCATCAGCCACAGCAGTGGAACGAAGTGCTGCTGGATCAGACCCAGCCCCTGGTTCGGTCAAGGCAAATGCCGCAAATCCGCCGGCTGAGATTTTATCTGCAAAATACTGTCCCTGCTCCTTAGTTCCTGCTAAAATCACATTTCGCAGTGCCACAAATGTGGTAACAAAGGTGATGGCATATCCTGCATCCACTTTTGCCAGCTCCTCGAAAATCATGGCTGTAGTCTCATAGCTTAACCCTGTACCGCCGTATTCCTCAGGAATCTCCAGCATATGAAGTCCCATATCAAAGCCCCACTGAAACAGCTCTCTTGGGCACTCTCCTTTTTCATCAGCTTCCTGAACATAAGGTTTTATCTCGGTTTCTGCCATTTCACGCACTAATGCCAGCAGCTCCTTTTGCTCATCGGTGTAAAGTAAACTCATCTGATTTCACCTTCCCTTTTCTTGTTTGTTTATGATTCGAATATTAAACTTAAAGCTTTTTCAACTTTGTTTCACCTGTGGCTGCACCGGATTCCAGAATTCCATCAATCTCATCCCTGCTGTATCCCAAATGCTCCATAATCTCCACTGTATGGGCTCCTTGTGAACCGCCAATCTTATACTCTGGGTTGCCCAGTGAAGAGAAATTCACAGGATTGGTAGGCATATAACGCTCTCCTGACGGATAAGGAATCTTCGTAATAATGTTGTTCGCCCATACCTGCTCATCCTCATACATATCAAGAGGTTCATAAGCTGCCTCACAGGCCAGATCATTGGCTTTAAACATAGCAAGAAGTTCTTTTCTGGAAAATTTACCGATAGCTTCATCAAGAATATCAATCACTTCCTGATTTCTGTTATATTCATTGACTTCTGCACATTTCATATAACGCTCATTTCCCACCATATCAGGTCTTCCAACCAGAGTCATAATCTTCTCATAATCCCTGTCATATTCAGGACAGCAGATTACCACCCATTTTTCATCGCTTGTACGGTACACATTGTTAAATGGATTAGGAACCTCTTTCCTGCTCTTAGGATATTGGTTTCCATACTGTGCGGAAATCACGCCTGTGCTCAGTGCATAAACTGCTGAGTGGTGAAGTCCAACTGTGATTTTATCTCCCTTGCCTGATTTCTCACGTGCATAAAGAGCTGCACAGATTCCTGATGCAAGGCCCATAGACACCTGAAAATCTCCAAATCCATTGGTAGGAACCATAGGAGCATCGCCTTTATTTACAGTTGTTCCAAACACACCGCCTCTTGCCATATAACAGGTAACATCAAATCCTGCTGTATCCTTTTCCGGTCCATTTTCTCCATATCCAAGAACCTGTGCAAAGATCAATCTGGGGAATTTTTCTTTTAAAGTTTCATAATCAAGGCCGAGCTTGATCAGAGATTTCGTCCTTGTATTGGTTACAAATACATCAGCTTCTTCCAATAGCTTATAAGCTATTTCAAGACCTTTTTCTGTTTTCAAATTAAGTGTGATAAATCGTTTATTCATATTGGCAACATCAAATGCCAGGTTTTCATCATCTTCATAGGGCATGTTAAAAACTGCGCCCTGAGTTCTTGCCGGATCACCCTTGGCTGACTCAATCTTAATGCAGTCCGCCCCCCATTCACCTAACACGCGAACAGTGGTGGGTGCTGCCAGATAGGTGGTTAAATCTACGATCTTTACTCCTTCTAATGGTTTCACAATAGTCCTCCTTCAGTCTCATTTTGAATGAAAAAGGCCATCAGGCCCAGACGGAACCTGATGACCCTGAGTCAATTCAAATATTAGATGACATATTCCATATGTCCATTATGTTTCTTAGTATTTTTGGAAATAGTGATACGCTGTACAGTAGGAGCGCCTTCTTCCAGCCACATAGCGCGGCAGTCTCTGTATAAACGCTCTACAGGACCATATTTACAGTCTTCAAAATATCCTACGCCACCAAAGATTTCCAGCATTTCGTCGCTGACTCTTCTTGTGGTATCAATGCTGTAAAGCTTACACATTGCTGCTTTTTCTTCAATGTACTCACCTTTTGGATTCTCTTCATAGGATTTTGCAAAATCATAAACCATACAACGAAGAGCATGAACCATCATGGACATATCTGCAATTTTACAGCGGATTGCCTGACGTGTTCCGATTGGTTTACCAAAGGTTACACGGTCATCAGCATACTTTAAGGAAAGCTCTAACATTCTCTGTGCCATTCCTAAGTTGCTGGCTGCAATATGTGCACGGGATACAGATAAGGAATGCATAGCAATCTCAAGTCCCTGTCCTTCTTCACCCAGTAAATACTTCTTGTCAATCTTACAGTCTTTAAAGAATAAATCTCCATGGCCAGCACCACGGCATCCCATCATATGAGGCATATTGATCACTTCAAATCCAGGAGCATCCATTGGTACAAAGAAAGCGGATAATCTGTCATCTTTGTGGGAATCAGGATTTGTAACTGCAAATACATAAGCAAATTCGCAGCAGTCTGTATGGGAAATCAGTGTTTTCTCACCATTTAAAATGTAGGAATCTCCGTCTAACACTGCTGTTGTATGTAAGTCAGCACCTGTACCGCCTGTTGCCTCTGTAAGTGCAAAACAGGTAAATACGGATTTGTCCTGGAATTTATGCATATACTCTGCTTTTAATTCATCGCTGCCGTAATCATCTAAGATTCTCCAGTTTAAATCCATTGCATAATGAAGATGCATTCTCATTCCGCCCGGTCCTCTGGAGAATTCCTCCTGAACCTGAAGGATCTCCAGTTCAGATAATCCGTAGCCGCCATATTCTACTGGTAAAGAGCAGCGATATAAATCATTCTCAATTGCCAGATCGTAAAATTCCTGTGGGAACTTGTTTGTTACTTCCACTTCTTTCTGAATCTCCTCAAGCGGCCCTTCTGCCAGTTCACGAATTTTCATTAAATATGCGTTGAATTCTTCCTTTGATAACTTACTCATTATACTTCCTCCTGTTTTTCGCTTTAGATATTTTTTTAACAATCTCTATGAATCTATTGTAAACTTTGTACTAAAATAAATCCAATCGTCTCTATCTGTAGATTTTCGGTGAATCTATCGTTTTTTCCTATGAATCGATTTTTGATTGTCAGAAGGGGAAAGGGATGGTATAGTTAAAGATAAATTCATTTTTTAGAATGTTTTTAAGATATTTTTGGGGATATTTTTTAAGAATGAAGATTACATAGATTAATTGGACAGGAGAATGATAGCATGAGACCAGACATAATGGAGGGAATCCTCAACCATAAACACTCCATCGGCGGATTAGAAAATATAAAACTTTTAGAAATAGAACCAGGGCATTCTAAGCTTGAAGTCCCTGTTGTACCAGAGTCTTTGAATATATATGGTAATGCTCATGGTGGTTTTTTATTCACTTTATGTGATATTGCTTCCGGCATGGCAGCCTATGCCTATGAGGTTGCCAATGTGACTCAAACCAGCAGCATTCAGTTTTTAAAAGGAATTTCTACAGGGAAAATCTACGTGGAAGCCAATGCGGTCCACAAAGGAAGAAATACGGCAGTATTTCAGGTTGAAATTAGAGATGAGAAGGATACTTTGCTGGTGACAGCGACGTTTACTATGTTTTTGATGGCTCCTTTGTGATTTTTTCACGAGGGGTTCGACCCTTTT
>DHOR01000047.1:161357-177381 GCA_002409995.1 Hungatella sp. UBA5385
GGGGTTCGACCCTTTTTGAAAAGGGTCGAACCCCTCAGTGAAATTATTTTATTTAAGCAGTTCCAGTTCATTTAACAAAAATGGAAAAGCCTGTTCAAAATTAACCCCATACCAGCGATGATTTTCATCCTTCATTGTTATTCTGATAGACTCTACCGTATAATCAACCGCAATCTTTAATGCATCTGATAAGGACAACCCATTCATCAAACCACCAAGACAGCAGCTGGCAAAAACATCACCTGTTCCATGAAAGTTAACAGGAAGCTTGTCATTAAAATAGGAAAAATATTCTCCTGTTTCAGAATCATAAGACATGACTCCCAGCTCCTCCTCCTGAAAACTGATTCCTGTTAAAACAGCCTTCTTAGCTCCCAGTCCACAAAGCTTCTTCAATATATCTTTAATATAATCCTCATCATAACCTTCTTCCACATAAGGAATATTCAGCATAAATGCCGCCTCAGTCATATTAGGCACAATAATATCTGCTTTTTTACAGAGCAGCGCCATCTCATCAGCGAATTCCTGAGTAAATCCCGGATAAAGTTTTCCATGATCCGCCATAACGGGATCAATAAAAATAAGGTTATCTTCTGTACGAAATTCATCAAAGATACCAGATACCAGCTTTAACTGCTCAAAGGAACCTAAATATCCTGTATAAATGGCATCAAAATCAATTCCTTCTTTCTTCCAATGATTCACAATCCCTGGAATATCCTCTGTTAAATCCCGAAATGTAAATTCTTTAAATGCAGTATGTGTGGAAAGCACTGCTGTAGGAATCACCGCTGTTTCCACTCCCATGGCAGAAATAATAGGTAAAGCTACAGTTAAAGAACATTTCCCTACACAGGAAATATCTTGTATTGTTACAATCCTTTTCATCGTTTCTCCTCCATAAATTTATCATTATGGATACTATAAACCAAATCTGGATTGTTTTAAATAGCCAGTTTGTCAAGAAATAGCCATGCCAGTTTTTGTTAAATAATTATCAGAATTAATACTTCCCTGATGTAACTGATGCTTAGAAATATTCTGGTCAATACCAGAAATATCTTCTGCAGCCAGACGATACACTCCATTTCTCACTTTACTTCCTGCTTTAACAGGTGTTTGATCATACATCACCTTCTCTTTATCAAACATTTTCTTTATCTGGCTTCTGCTTAATCCCAGCTGTTCTCCAAATAAAATATCTGCACGAAGTTTCACACAGCTGGTTATTTTGATTTCAATTTCCTGACAGTTTTTATAGGTGCAGGGAATAGTTGTATCCAGAACCTTCACTTTATAGCTGCCCTGAGTTTCTGATATCTCAGCTTTATTTCTTACAAACAGCTCTCTATTAATACCATATTCTGCTGCAACACTTTCATCATTTCGTAAAAATGCTTCATATATCTCCGGCTGTATGGAGTTAGGGTCGACCCGCTCATGGACTGTCAGGTTCCATGTTGTATCGCATTTTTCGCATTTATAAATCAGCCATACGTCAAGAAGTCTTCCATTGGCATTAACTCTGAATTTCCCACTATTTACAAACTCTGTTTTGTTTCCGCATTTTGGACATCTTCTCCTGATAGTCGGAAGCCTCTCAGGGGTTATAATCCATTGTTTTCTCATCATGTTATTTTCCTCCAATATAACTTTAGCATGGCAATTTGGAGGAATACACCTTATGATTAGTTCTGTTAAAAAGACAAGGCAGGACATCTTTTCTTTCGATATCCTGCCTTGTTAATAATTTTGAATATTGATAATTTACAAAGAAATGTTATTATTTTCTAGAAACAGTCAGCTTCAATCCTAACGGCTGCAAAATTTTTAATAAGGTATCTAAGTTTGGTGTTGTTTTAAAGGACTCTATTCTTGCAACAGAAGACTGGGGAATTCCACATAAAGCTGCAAGCTCTCGTTGACTTATCCCCATGGCATTCCTCTGTTCAATCATAGCACTCACTATGGCAGCCAGATTCTCAACTTCTTCTATATCTTTTTTACCTTCCGGATCAATTAATTTTACATGTTCTTTGTAGTCATTCCAGGTTTTCATGCTTTATCAGCCTCCTTTCTGGAAATATAATCATCACGCTCTGCTTTGGCTTTCTCTATCTCACGAGATGGTGTTTTCTGTGATTTTTTACGATAATGATGTAAAAGTACAAATATATCATCCTTAAAATAAAAATAGAAAATACGGTTATTACCAGGACGTAACTCCCATACTTCCGATTCTCCGTTTATCTTCTCGTAAAATTCCACAGTATACATTCTTAATATACTCCAAACTTCCTTGATTTATTTCTCAACCTTATGATAGCACAAATGCTATCATTTTTCAAGTTCAAAATAAAACATAATATCAAAAAAACAAGGCAGCACATCCTCTACTCCGATGTGCTGCCCTCTATATTTGCTTTTTTCTCCTGGAGAACAATTCTCTGAATGCTTTTTTCTGACAGGTAAAACTGTTCCGCCAGTTCTTTTACACTGGCACCTGCCTGATATCTGCTGTAAATCTCCAGATTTCTTACCTGAAGCTCTTCACGTACTTTTGACGTTTCGCCCCAGCTTTTCTTATTTTCCTGTTTTCTGGGAATATAAACATATCCCCCATCAATATAATCTTGTATTAGTTCTACCAGCTTCTCTGGTAAAATCTCATTTGCCTTTCTGTAGCGCATGGCTGCCTCCCAAACATATTTTGTCCGGAATAGCAAAGGCTATACAATTACTTTCTATTTTTCACTGCATAAGCCTGTGCTATGCAGCAATAACATATTTCCACATAAAAAACTCAGCCTCCTTACTTTCTGCCAATGATCAATGTTGTATATTCACTTCCTGCCAACAATCATTGTGGTGTTTTCCTGTCTCCACACCATGTTTACTTCTAAAAAGCCAGCATTTCTCAGAAACTGAAGCTGATTTTCCACAGTACATGGAGTGTCAAAATGACATATCTCATCTATGTTTATATCCTGTTCCGCGCGAAGTTTCTGATTTTCTCTGTAAAGAATATCCTCTTCTTCCTGAGTGAGAACCATATAGTCACACTCAATATAGCAGCCCTCAGGTTTGCAGGCATCGTAGATTTTCTTATAAATCTTCTTTTTCTCTTCATGGGTCAGATGATGAAGTGTCTGAAATGAAATCACAGCATCATATTCCTGAAATCCCAAATCAAGGGTCAGATAATTCCCCTGTTTTAACACAATGTCCTTATTGTAATACTTTTTCTTCAAATACTCAAGCATTGCAGGAGTCATGTCAACACCTGTTACATTAAGCTTTGGAAATCGGTTAAATATTGTCTCCAGTTCAAGACCAGTACCACAGCCAAGGTCCAGAAGTGTATTGATATTCTCAGGAAGTAGATTTGCCAAATGTATGTAACCTTCCTTGCAGCCCTCTACCTCAGTCAGCATATGATCGTCGTATATCTTAACTCTTGATGTAAAAAACTCTTCCATGGACTCTAATTTTACCATAATCTTATCTCCTCTAGAAAAGCAAAGATTAACAACCGATATTTTCATTATGGCATAACAATATTATAATTGGTATTTTCTACTATATTCTGCCATGTCAGCCCACAGTATACCACAAGTTTTCCCCCTCATGGGCTTAACTTCAGCACAGAACTATTCTTAAGGTTTTGATTTTTCACTCCTTAATCACAACCCCCAGAAACTTTGCCAGCTCTGCCGCCTGATATAAATCCACCACTGCCCCTTTTAATTCCTTAAAATCGTCTGACACAGTAAGTCCCTGAATTATGCTGTCCCTGAAATCCAGCCCTCTCATAGAAGTTTTAAAGAAACTGGCATGTTCCAGATTCAGACGGCTGAACCCCACATGCTTCAAATGACACTGAGTCAAATTGCTGCCCAGCATCTCAGTTTCCTCTGCATAAAAATACTCCAGCTTGCAGTTATCAAAATTGCTGTAATTCAAATTACATTCCTTCACTGTTGTATGAAGAATGGTACTTCCGCAGAATTTAGCGCCAAGTCCTTTGGATGAATTTATGATTGTCCTATTAAAATAACTATCACTGAAATTGCAATTAGAAAAATTACAAGCAGAAAACACTACATCAACAAACTCCCCCTTTTCAAAAGAGCAGTCCAAAAATGTACACCCTTCCAGCTTCATCGTTGAAAAACGCATTCTGGTAAATCCTCTCCCTCCAGAACTATATTTTTCAGTACAATATCACGCACCTCTTCCTCATTCTCCTGTTTATTCAGCAGATAAACGGAGTCGGTCACAATATCCTCCATGGATTCCGGAAGAACAGGTGATAATAGCTTCTTATTTATTATCATATTCACTCTCTTATAACTCCTCCTTTTCCATTTCATCATTCCATATGGAATAATCCCTTTCAAACAACTCCTCACATGCCTGTTGCTTTAAAGGTTCCCATTCCAGCTTATTAAGCAGCTTCTCTCTCACAAACTTCTTGCTTTTCTGCTTATATTTAGGAAGCTTGTTTCTCTCTAAAATATGGGAAAGCTCAGATTTCCAAAGCAGCGAAAGCTGTCGGTCCTGATTCCTCTTAGGATTTGTTTCCGCTTCCCGCTGTTCTTCTATCACAATCTGATGTCCATCATAATAAGCTGTCAAAATACCCCAGTATGCAGGAATGTGCTTTTCCACATGCATTTCATGGGATTTTCCGATTACTACATAATTAATATCGCAGTATTTATCATAATTACGAACCTGCTTTTTCAGCCGTTCATATGTATCTGCATCACTTTTAATCTCCAGACCAATCATCTGAGATTCTGTCAGCATTAAAACATCGGCTCTGGATCTGCCGATATTCTTCTCTTCAAACATACGGGTCTTGCCAAACCGTTCTTCCAGATAGTCAAATAACGGCTCCCGAATATCTATATCATATAAAATTGCATCTGCTCTTTTTATTGCCATGTCATTTCCCTGTATCTCAAATCCTTCTTTTTTTCTTAGATTATGCCATGTACTTTGTTTACCATGAACAAGTGCTGTTGTTCAAAGATACGCACAGCTATCCCTGGCTCTTTTCCGCTCATTATATCACAGTTAGGTGCTGAATACAAAAAAAGAAACGCTAAATTCAAATATGAATTTAACGCTTCTATATGACTTTTATACAGCTTATTTACTTACCATTTGCCTTTAGACATATGTGCTGCAAGTTCAGCTTTGCATCTCTGCTTCATTACCCATGCTTCATTTTCAGTTTTCTCAAAAGCAGTAACGCAATTGGGGTCCAGTTTTAATTCAATACCTTCTTCTGAAAGCTCTGCAATTCTCTCTGCCAGTAAAATAATTTCCGAATGAATACTGTTTGTTCTGTCTGAAGAATAGATTTTCTCAGCATCTTCACTGCTAAGCTCCACAAACTTATCCTTTTTAACATTACATTTAGGACAAACATCTGGTGCTTCAGTTCCTTCAGCTACATAACCACAAACGCTACATTTGAATAACTTCATCTCCATGATCATCTCTCCTGTTTTTTATTCTGTAAAACTATCTTATACAGTAATTTCATCATAACTCAATTTCAATTATATGTCAATTATGGGTAAATATAACAATAATCTCTATTTCATCACATTTTTAACTAATAGAAAAATAATTCTCCCAGAATCTGTATTGATTAAAACTCCAGTTCTTCCCTAATCTTCCTCAACATCTTCCAAACATTATCCTCAAAGTTACTAACAATTGTAACAAGTATCCCCTTTTCCAGTTCATAAGCACTGATAAAGCTGACTCCAGGATCTTTACCTGTAAAATATGGCAAAGTCTCATTTTTCAGCCAAATACCATATCCATAATCATCTTCAGAAGTATTTTTGCTGTATGGCTTTAACATCTTCTGTGTCATTTCCGGTGACAGAAGTTGATAGGAAAGCAACCCATTCCAGAATTTTTCAACATCCCCTATTGTAGTAAATGCGCCGCCTGCACCTGTTCCTTTAGCATCTACACTGAAAATATTGGTATAATATTCACATTTCTCTTCATCGTATATATAATTAGAAGCACATTTTTCCGGCAGACGGTCCAGTTCATAGTATCCCGTGCGGTCCATTCCAACAGGGTCAAATATACACTCTTTTAAATACTGATCAAATGGCTTTTTCGTCACTGCCTCAATCACCAGCCCAAGCATAACAAATCCTGCATTATTATAAAAGAATTTCTCCCCCTTTGAAAACATCATAGGCTTTGTAATAAAGAGGGGAAGCAGATCAGAGGATTTCCGTATTCTATAATTTGGAAAATCCCTCCACAAATCTGCATAATCATCCATAATCTCCTCATCAAAATAATCAGGTATCCCTGAAGTATGAGTCAGCAACTGTTCTACTGTCACATCAGGATCAATGTTATGTAAACTAAATTCAAGTATAGAACCAATGGTACTTTCCAGCGCTATACGCCCCTGCTCCACCAACTGCAAGATAGCGGCTGCCACAAATACTTTTCCAGCAGATGCAGTTGCAAATCTGGTATCCATGGTATTTGGAACCTGATTGTATAAATCAGAATAACCATATGCCCTTTCAAACAAAGTTTCTCCCTGCTTCTTTATAGAAATACAGCCACGAAACTCATTATCTATAATCTCTTCTATATTAACCATGTTCTCTCCCATTTATTAACAGTCTTATTATAAAACTCCTGACTCCAGAATATAAAAAGCTTCTTTCTCACAGTCAATTCTTGCAAGTGCACCATATGGAAGACAAATCTTCGGCTCTGTATGTCCAAAATTCATGTTAAACAAAACAGGCATATCTTCTTTGCCGAACTCCTTCATTGCCTTGGAAATTGCAGCTTTATATTCCTCATAATTTTCTTCATCCTGAGGTTTTCCCCATATAATTCCTTTAATCCTGTCTAAAATTCCTGTAACTCCATAATTTCGCAGAGTACATTCCACAAACCATGCAGGCGGCTTATCCTCAGAAGTCTCTAAAAACAGAATGGAATCCTGAAAATCCTCCAGAGTAGGATAAATTTCTGTTCCCTTTAACATTTCCAATACCTCTAAACAGCCACCTATCAGATGACCTTCAGCCATACCGGTTCCCTGAATCAATTCATATCCTTTATTTGGAAAAAGCTTTCTCTTAGTATTCTTATTTTTCTCTTCCCATGGCAGGAATTCACTGGTCCACTCCACAGAGGGCTTAATTTCACCAATCACCTCATCAGAAAATAACGTTCTTAATATATGATCCACTGTATAAGAATGCATTCCACCATTTTCAGCAAAATCTATCAGCACCGTAGGTCCATAGAAAGAGGACAGCCCTGCTTTATAACAGATAAGATGCGAAGTGGTTGTATCGGAATACCCCATAAAGACTTTAGGATTATTCCGTATCACTTCATAATCAATATATGGAAGCATTCTCACGCTTTCAATTCCGCCGATACAGGCGATAATTCCCTTAATGGAAGGGTCTTGGAATGCATTCATAAAATCCTCTGCTCTTTTTTCAGGATGATTATAAATATAGTCAGTTCCTGCCAAAGTATACTCCATTTCCACAGCTTCCAGCCCGAATATACTGCCCAGGCGCTCTTTTCCCTGTTCATATCGCCAGCGGATATCTGCATCACCTGCGCCGCCCCCGGACAGACTGACTAAGGCTACTTTGTCACCTGGTTTTAACATTTGTGGTTTTATCAAATTATTCATACATAATCTCCCTTCACTTCCGGTTTCAACATATCAAAGCCAATGTGCCACAAACCGGTAAATCAGTTCTTCTCTGATTAAATCATATGTAAAACTGGCATAAGGGCTGCTTTCATCTGCCTGCTCCAGCTCATCACGAGTTATAGTATAAGTCCGGTAATTATGCATTACACATCCGGCTGTCCCTCCCCATACCATACCGCCGCGGATTGTATCGATATAATGGGGACTGAGGGTAATAAATTCCACTTCGATCACATCAAGCCCCTCCTCAATATAGGGCAGCAGGTATGTATAAAGAGCCACTTTATCAACCAGCAGCTGTTTGTCTGTATAACTATAAGTATTGCTCACTGCCCGATATTCAGGGGTCTCTTTCATTGATTCGCTGCTAAATTCCACCAACTCACCCTCTGTTTCATAGGAAATATTGATTTCATGAGCTGACTGAGCAATTATTTCACCGTTCTCCAGATCGGGGTAATGAATAAGAACATCAAAGGTTCCGGCTTCTATATACATGGGTTCATCTTCACCGACAGTTTTAAGCCAATCCGCCGGATGCCAGGACGCATAGACCGCTGCGCCCGCCAATAGGAAAGCCACTGCCACTGCAAAAACAGCAATACGGTGTTTTTCCGGTTTATGGGAATAAATCGCCTCCAGCCTGCTCTTAATTGTATGAAAGGAGTCGGAAAATCCCAGCCCCTTAACTGCACGTTGAGAAGAGCATTCCCGAACCATAAGCTCACCATATGTATCCTGCTGGTCCTGATAAATGCCAAGAACCCGGTTGTCACAGAGGATTTCAGAGTCCCGGATAAAGTATTTTGTCATGAAACGAAGGGGCCAGATAAAGCACTGGGCAACAGCTATCAGCTGCAGTTTTACAGTATCGTGGTTTTTGATATGCCCCATCTCATGCAGCAGCAATAAATATTGTTCCGGTATGGTATAACGGCTTTCATAATCATGCGGCATCAAAATGGTTTTGCTAATTACACCATAGGACACCGGGGATCGGATAAAGTCAGCAGAAACCACTTGTATTTTCTCCGGATGAAGTCCAAATGCCGATGCTGCTTTGAGTTTCAACCCTTCCCTGTCATCATACTTGTTTTGCCTGTTGATATCTCTTTGAAGCTGTATCTTTATGACAGTTTGCTGCAGGCACTTCACTAAGACAATGGCAAGCCAAACCATAGTGGCAAGGAAAAGTAATACTTTCAGTAAGCCGGAAATGTTGGTAAATCTCTCTATGATATCATAATACTCCGGGTTAAAATCTACAAAGGTATAACTGCCAAAAAACATATCATAAAAGGGCAGCTTAATCACATTGTTAAAGCCAAGTCCGGACAATGGGAAGCTTAAAAACAATGCGTACCAACTATAATAATTGGCCCGGATGCTCATCTTCTTACCCCAAATGCGTTTCACCAGACACATCATCCAATAGATGATGAGGCAGTAAAAGGATACCAGCAGGCATTTCAGCATAAATGCAAGAAAAAGAAACACTATTACAGTGTGCTGCATCAGTAAATCGTCTAATCTCATCAGCCATTCAAGTAGTATCATCATGGAGTCCTTCTTTCTATCCAATATTTCTATTGATTATAGCACAGGTTTTACATATAAAACAATTGTAATTGATCTAAAGTTATGCTATCGTGAAAACAATTGTAGTCATTCTGAGAAATTTTATAATTGTACAGTAAATGAATGAACTTCAATTTCCAAATAAGAAGAAAGGATTATGATATGTATACAGAAAAAACTAAAGTATTAGCCGACGCACCTGCCATACTGAATCAACCTGACCAGCCGTGGGAGGTTACGGTTGAGGGCGACTCTATCGTTGCCAGGTGGAGATGGATGGATGAAACGTTTTTCTCACCAATGGAGGTAAGTTCTGAAATAAAGAACTATATCTTTACAGTCACTTTAAAAGACAAAGGCAAGTGGAAAGAGCTGGACAAAACCACAAGTAAGTCAGCCTCTGTATCTGCTGGCGGTGCCAAATTATCTGCAAGTGGTTTTGTGGGTAAAACCTCCCAGAAATCCTTCGAATTCAGCTTTGGCAAGAATAAGCAGAGCGGAGAAATCGAAATTACCCAGTCCACGTTCGATACATCCATGGTTAAAAAGCCAATCCGGGAGTATTTGAAATCCTGCGGCTGGAAAAAAGCGGGACTGTTTTAAGAACCAGAAATCAAGAAACACACAGGAACAATGATCTGCTCCTGTGTGTTTTTGTTCATAAAATTGTATCTGTTATGAATCTATTTTCCTTATCTTTTTATTTGCAACATTATAAATCAGACTGATGGCAAAACACAGAATACCTCCTGCTATAAATGCAGCCACTCTTACCATGGAATTCAACTCGCTGATATCGTAAGTAACTAGCTTAAGCACCGCACCGATTGTAAGAATCAGCCCATAGATCCTAAATGAAGCAAAATCCTTCATAAAACCTGCCAGAATACAGAGGAAAGCAGTGGCAATCAGCAGCAGGCTGGTCACATAAGGATAGCCTGAAACATCATAAACAGAATTTACAAACGCCAGCACAAATAAGGTGATCTTAATACCCAAAAATGGTCCGTACCATTGTACTTTATTATAAAAATCCTCTATTTTGACAATCACATGAACAACAGTAACCAAAACAATGAATAAATACAAATACACCGTCAGCTCTGACCCCCATATAACGGTAGTTCCCCAAAGATAAAGCAAATTGGATTCCACTAGCAGTAAATATGTGATCACTAATTTCTTTGATTCCTTCTGTCTTCCAAAAAGCTTAAATTCTTCATCCCATGGCTCATAAAGCCGGCTATATATTGTGAATAGATTCAGCAGACTCCAGACAAGGAAGATATAATACCATTTGTTATCCAGATCAGTCATAACAATCAGCATCATTGCCAGATAATGCAAAAGTCCATATAGATAACCTTTATATATTCCTTTTTTCATAGTGCGTTTCCTATATTCTGCTGCAAGTATAACGCCTATTGCCATAGCTGCTGTTATATATCCAATAACCAGAACATAATCATGCTCATTGTAACCTATTAATTGTATCAATGAATAAACGAACACATCAAAACCAAGGAGAATATTGCCTGCTATTTCATATATCAGATCTCTCTTTTTAATTCCCCAATACAACATTGGAAGGTAGAGAAGCATAAGTCCTGTAAATCCAGAATTCCATTGTGTCAGAGAGAATAACAGCACATAAACAGTTGTCATAATTACTGACGGAATGAATAATGGGAGGATGTAAGCTTTTTTTAGCCTGATGATTTCTGCATAGAGATTAATGGAAATCAGAATTACCAGGACCAACAGATAGTAAAGCTGATCTGATTCCATATTCAGCAGATAGTGTGATCCCATAACAGAAGCCAGATAACATACTGTAATCAGCAACATAATGAAAATTACAATCTCATCTTCTTCTCTCTTTGCCTTCCACATATAAAATACAAAAAAACCAGTGAAAATGAGCAGGTTAAATCCATTCATTACTACAATTCCTGTTGAGATAGGGTCAGGAGTGGAGTAAAGCAACAGGGAAAAAGTTCCTGCTATCAGCACATAACCTAAATGATTGGGCAAATCTCTGATTTTATTGGTACCCTCAATTGCAGCAAAAGCAGTAATAGTATAAATACTTATAAGTATGTATTCCACAGGTGTCATTTCTCCCCATCTGCTTAAAAAGATAGAGAAGAATACTCCAAGCTGGCAAACAAGCCGGAAAATATTGCTGTATTGAAATTTGTATACAATAAACAGCACACCGGTAACCCAGAAAAACAAGAAAATATATACTGTAGTTCCTGCAATATAGTGAAATACAACGTTGAGAGTAATAATAAACAAATACATACTTCCAATTCCACAACCCAGAAGTGCATTAGAAAATGGATTCTTCTGCTTTCTGCCGAAATAAAGCCCTGCTCCAATGAGAAATGAGCTTAGCAAAAAGATTCCGCCCGCTTTTACTGCATCAGGAATTTTATCATATATCAGGACTGCAAAGGATACAATTCCAATGAAAATAAGCAGAGAAGCCACGACTCCCATAATGTTTTTTCCGAAGAGGCTTTCTGTAGTTATGGTTGGCAGCTTAAATGATTTGTCTATGAAGGTTTGATCTGGTGCTATGTGCGGTTGAGTGGGAGCTGGTTGATGGGAAGCTGGTTGTTGGTAAATCATCTGCGGTGGCTCCGGCTGTTGGAAATCTTGCTGCCCGGTAACTGGCTGTTGGGTAACCGGCTGTTGGAAAACCAGCTGCTGATCTACAACTTTTACAACTTTTAATTCCGCTATCTCCATTTGCAGATGACTGCATTCCTTACGCAATTCCTGTTCTTTTAAAATTAACCTTGTAATTCGCTGTTCCAACTCATCTAATTTCTCATGATCTGTCATGGGACCTCCCCCTCCTTTAATATGTATTCCTCACGTCCACATAATATTTACGTGGATTCTCCCTGTCAAGATAGACCGGAATATCATATCCCACTTGTGCCTTGTAGGGATTCACAAACATATTCTCACTTTTAAACACTCTGGACTCACCACTGTACTCATCCTCAAATACACATTCAATAACAAATGCTGATCTTCCATTTACCTGCACGGATGAATTTCTATAAATATCTATGATCCTTGCATAAATAACCTGACCTGTTTCCAGAAGTCTCCGTTTCTGCTTCCTCTTCTTAAAATTGACAATCAAAAAGCTATATCCAATGATTGCAAAAACAAGCCCCAAGGGTGTAAAAATAAACCCAATAATACTAAGTCCCATTTTAGTCTTTGCATTTGCAGGATTATCAGGTTTGTAATAAACATCAATGTTCTTTCCTTCATATAAATCGCTGGAAGTATAGTTTAATGGTACTACATACTGCTTTCCTTTCACCTCATACGTTATGGTATAACCTGAAATGTTATAGCTTACAGTTGCGGTTGCAGACTCTGAACCTTTTAAAAAAGATACTCTATTGATAATCACTCCAATTGCCACAATCAAAAAAACAGTTCCTATTAACGCAAAAAGTCCGCCGATAATTGCAAATGCATCCACACTTACTCTTTTATTGCCAGCTGGTTTCATGAATTTCTCCTTTGTTACTTTTTCTTGTAATTAGAATTATTATATCATAGGCAACGCTTGAAAAGAAGCACCTAATATATACAAAAAGGAGAGACTCACTGAATCTCTCCTTAAATTACATCATATATTAATTTTTATTACCATTTCCCATTAGCCATATGTCCGGCAAGCTCAGCCTTACATCTCTGTTTGATTACCCATGCCTCATTCTTAGCCTTTTCAAAACCATTGACACACTTAGGATCAAGGTTAATCTCGATTCCTTCTGCAGAAAGCGCTGCAATTTTCTCAGCTAAAATAATAATTTCAGCATGAATGCTGTTAGTTCTGTCAGAAGCATAAATCTTCTCTGCCTCTTCGCTGCTCAGCTCTACAAACTTCTCTTTTCCTAAATTACACTTTGGGCAAACCTCTGGTGCTTCATTTCCCTCAGCTACATATCCACATACGCTACATTTAAATAATTTCGGCATAATCTTTTCTCCAATCTTCTATTTAGTGTTTATATTCATTTGTTTTATTTCCTGAGTTAATAATATCAGTAATGATTATCATTGTCAAGTAGTTTTTATAAACTCTCAAATTAATTTAATAGGTGTATAAAAATAATACTGCATTTCTCTCCCCTCATCTGCTATAATCAAGGTAAACTAAATACGGAGGAACAGGGAATGGCAAGTACAATCACCTTAACCCAGGAGTCGGAATCCATCATACATCTCTGCAATAAGGATAAACGACTGGCAAAAGTTATATCTGCAATAGGACCTATTACTTATCAAAACACAGAAGAGCCCTATGTTTTTCTGGTAGAAACCATTATCGGACAGATGCTTTCCAACAAGGTAGCAGCTATTATGTGTGACCGTTTATCCAATCTCTGTAATGGTGATATCTGCCCTGAGGCAATTGCCTCTCTCTCTGATGAAGAACTGAGATCGATTGGTATTTCCGGTTCTAAAGTAAACTACATACGCAATCTGACCAATGAAATAGCAAAGGGGAATATTGTCTTTTCCACCATAGAAAATGGGACAGATGATGAAGTGATGAAATACTTAACTTCTATCAAAGGAATCGGGAAATGGTCAGCGAAAATGTACCTGATCTTTGTCCTGGACCGCCAGAATGTTCTTCCTGTTGAAGATATGGCATTTTTACAAAGCTATGGCTGGCTGTATAAGACAAAGGACTACAAACCTGCTGCCGTTGCTACCAAATGCAAAAAATGGACACCCTATTCATCCATAGCCGCCCGTTATCTGTATATAGCTTTAGATGCAGGGATGACAAAAGAGGAGTTTCATTTATATAAATAAAACTATATTGGAGGCCAATTATGAAAATTGTTAAATTAAGTGAAGACAGAATAAAAGAAGCTGCTGAGTTATATATTACTGTATTTTCAAATGAACCATGGAATGATGAGTTCGAGTCTTATGAAGAAGTGGAAAATTTCATTAAGGTTTTTATCTCAAGTGATACTTATTTAAGTTATCTCGCATTGGAAAATGACGAAGTAATTGGAATATGTTTAGGTCTGAAAAAGCCATGGATAAAAGGAATGGAATATTACATTGATGAATTCTGTATCAAATCTGATCTTCAGGGAAAAGGTTATGGAAGTCAATTTTTGTCTGCAATTGAAAAAGAAATCAATCTGTTGGGAATGTATAATATGATTTTAAATACAGAGAAAGGGTTTGCTTCAGAGACTTTTTATATTAAGAATGGCTTTAGACAATTATCTGATTTGATCGTATTGGGGAAATGAGGATTTACCTGAGGGGTTCAGCCTCATCAGCTAAGGGGGAATAAGACATGAAAATTTTCAAAAAACCTAGATTCTATTATTTTGTTTTTGGTTTTGTGATTTTATTTATCATTTTTTACATCATATGGAATAATATGAACCCAAGCGGAGCCTGGATGACTCAAACTGATGAGATAAGAATAGAGTGGTATGACTATCAAGGAATTAAACATCAGAGTCAGTTATCAAATACGGAGAAGTTGAATCTAAATACCAAATTAGTAGGAATAGAAAAACATAAATTGTTATTTATGCCAAAGCCAAGGACTGGGGAATTAAGTTATAATATATATTACTATGGAACAAAAGATGTACAGTATACGATAAAAAGTTCAGGGAACTTCATAGTTCAAAATATGAATTTTCCATACCAACGTTCTGCTTGGAAGGTGAACCAGAAAAATACTGATGAAATGATTGAATATATAAAAAAATTAGATGATTTATTTAAGACTATTTTGTATAATTTGAGTTTTTCCCCTTCTTCAAGAATAATCCACTAATACCAATTTGTCTAAATAATTATTAAGGCGGTGATATATTTGCGAAAAATTCTTTTCAGTATTCTTGCTGCTTTTATTTTGATATTAACTGCATGCGGCAATAGTCATTCCGAAAAGATAACTCCAACGGGATACGACTCTTCTGAAATCGGGCAACCACAGATTATGTTAAATGGTATCATTTATTATTATTATGCAACTGGTTTTAATGAAGTTCTACCTATTGGCTATGCTGAAGCTGGTTCCGTTGAAAATGTAGACAATTATAATGAACCAACAGAAGATTATTGTGGTGCAAGAGTTGAAATTGGACAGAAAATTTATTCTAGTGATATTTATGCTGAAGCCATTTATATTAAATATAGCGATGGATATGCGAAATTTTCCGTAAAAGAAAGTGAATAATATCTCTTGTTGATGATGGCCTAGGTGTCGGTATCTATAACACATATGCCAATGGCTTTTATAAGCCATTGGCATTAAATGAATGGATAACATATGAATTACGTAATTAAGGTAAAATTTTTGAATAAATACTATAAGCAGGGGATGAGTTAATCACTGCTGTTTATATAAATGAACTAAATATAGAAAGAGGAAAAATAACCGCAATTGTTGGCCGCAGCGGATCTGGAAAAACAACCTTGCTAAATATGTTGGGAGAGATGGACAAACCAACACAAGGGGGAGTTACTATTGAATGCTTTCAGCTCTCCCATGCATTTGAAACAGAGAAAGGATTTGCTTCAGAGACTTTTTATATTAAGAATGGCTTTAGACAATTATCTGATTTGATCGTTTTGGAGAAGTGAATATTTACCTGAGGGGTTCGACCC
>DHOR01000003.1:0-3375 GCA_002409995.1 Hungatella sp. UBA5385
TCTGCCAGTTCCAGCACTCCCGCATCTTAGAAGAATAAAACCTTGTAAACACTTATAGCCTACAAGGTTTTTATGCAGAAGAAGGGACTTGAACCCTCAAGGTATTGCTACCACACGGACCTGAACCGTGCGCGTCTGCCAATTCCGCCACTTCTGCATTGCAGCTGTAAATATTCTTCACAGCAACAGTAGTAATTATATTATAAAAGGAGAATTCTGTCAATGACATTTTCTATAATTTTAAAAATAAATTAATGAGTAAAAATACTTTTATTTATTTCTTTTCATAATCATCTGGTTCTTCACTGGTCTTTGCATTTACCAGCCATTCATCCTTCCAGACAAAACTCCCATCAAGCAGCGGGTCCTGTGTTTCTATCTGCCACTGATGCAACCGATTAGCCAGCTGTTGGGCAATCTCACGATATTCCCTGACATCAATCACATTATTTTTCTCCATCGGGTCATATGCCAAATCATAGAGACCTTTCATTGGCTTTAGCCGGTTTCTCAGCCCATGACTCATATACCAGGACTTGGTGGGTGATTCATTTACATTGGACAGATTCTGCCCCTGATATGTGGAATCAAGATATTCAATATATTTATATCTTCCAGTCCTGATGCATCTGGCCGGTTCATAAGAGGTATGAAAATTCATCTCCGCAAATATCGCCCCTCGTTTCGCTTCCATATCCCCTTCCTCCCGGAAATAATCAGCAAAGGAAATCCCTTCCAAGGACTCTTCTGCCGGAATTTTCAGCAGATCAAGGAGTGTAGGTACAAAATCCACCTGTGAGATCAGATGCTCATTTAAAGTTCCATTGGCCGGACTTTTGGGAACTCTCATAATAAAAGCAACCGCAATGCCCGAATCATATAAAAATGATTTAGCAAACGGATAAGGCACGCCATGATCCGTTGTAAACACAATAATACTGCGCTCATAAAGACCGGTCTTTTTAAGTGTCTCCAGTACCAGCTTAACACCGGCATCCACCCGCTCCAGAGCCAGACAATGACCGGCAAAGTCAGCCCGAATGGCCGGTTCATCCGGATAAGCAGCAGGCGGCCGTATAAAATTCACTTCTTCCGCATTTCCAGGCGGATAGGGACGATGGGTACAGAAAAATCCCATTGACAGGAAAAATGGCTTCTTCTTGCCATTTTGGGATAACCAGCTGCAAGTATTGTGAACATTTTCCATATCCCACTGACTTCTGTCCTTCATTCCCTTTAAATAAGTTTTTGTCGTAATATTCTCATCATAGCCGATAACCTTAGCCCCTTCCTCCGGTTTCGCAAAATGAGCCGCCTCATGCTGGATTCCGCTTAAAACCGTGTGGTATCCTTGCTGCTTCAACAGATTGACCAGATGCATATCATAATCCTTCATCCGAAAGCCGCGATTGGTCAGCCCCATCATTCCGGCAGAATGAGGATATCTGCCGGTGAGCATTGCCGCCCTGCTTGGTGAGCAGGTTGGCGCTGCACAAAATGCATTGCGGAATACCACCGCATCCCGGGCGAATTCTTCTATAGCAGCAGTTGGTACCTTATACCCATAAGGACTAAACACATTTCCACTGTCATGTGTATGGATATATACAATATTCCATGGTTTCATATCTACACCTGCATTCCCAGTTTTTCTCTGACTGCCTTTTCAATCTCTTCCTCTGACATTATATTAACCAGTCCTACAATGGTAGTCCCCGCTTTTACATCTGTAAAATTATCCTGAAGTGCCTGTAAGGTAAATACCATATCTTATTTGTTCACTTCTGTTTTTGCACTTCCTATGCTGGCATGGGTTATCTCAACCTCCACTCCCAGCTTATCAAAAACCTTTTGAATTTTCCGTTTAATTATCATGCTGGAACCTATACCGGCCCCGCATGCTGCCAATACCTTAACTGTCATATGAATTCTCCTTTTCTGACCTTAAAAATAGTTCTCCTTATTTCTCCAATACTGAATCTGTGGAATCGCCAGCATCACCATCATACAGATAATCACACCTGGAATGGCAAATGTCTTGAATAAAAAGCCAAATAGCAGCCAGACAGTGGAAAAATCAGTATTGCCGTACCAGCCTCCAAAGGTATACAGTTCAAACATCAATACGCCCACAGCACCTCCCAGTACCTGCACCACTCCATTGAGAAACGGCAATATCACCGCCGCCTTCAAGCCGCCCTTATTATTGGCAAATACCGCAATCGTTGCATTATCAAAAAACAAGGGAACAAAGCCCGAGATAATCATTACAGGTGAGCGGAATATCACCAGTCCTGCAATGGTTATTATCTGCCCCAGAGTACCGAATAAAAAACCGATCAGCACTGTATTGGGTGCAGCAAATCCATAGGTGGCTGCACAATCCACTGCCGGCACAGCCCCCTTTAGCAGCTTAGAGGAAATCCCCTCAAAGGATTCCGTAATCTCTGCAACAAACATCTTAACCCCGGTTTGAAGCACTATGAAATTAACCGTAAATGATAAACTCTTGGAAAGTATGTAGGTTGCATAAAGTATGCCCTTTGTTCCATCAGGATCAACTTCAGCCATGGTTTGTGGGCCCAGTGCTATCAGAATGGAGCCAAACATCAACAGCATAATCACCGATGTTCCCACAATATTATCAGACATCACTTTGATCGATTTCGGCAGCTTCAGTTCTTCCACCGAATGTTCCTTATTACCGATCTTACCGGCAATCTTATTAGTCAACCATACCGCAAACATCTGGGCATGCCCCACTGCAAACACCCGCTCACCACCAGCCAGATCCTCCATGGCTTTAACGGTTAAATTGGAAAATACAGACCAGTACAGACCAATCAGGATACCAATAATAAGCGCACCAGTCAGATTGCGATATCCGGGTAAAGCAAAAAATACCATCCAGGTCAGGAATCCTGCCTGTTTTACCATAATATGTCCAGTGGTAAACAATGTTCTAACCTTAGTGATCCGCTTCAATGCAACCAACAGAATATTCACAGCAAAACCGATCAGCAGCACCATCATCGTCCAGGACAGCGAAGCCCCGATACTCTCAATAGCACTGTTTGCCGCCGCAAATCCAAAATTAGAATCAATTACTGCTGCTTTCAGCTGATATTTAGACATCAGACCATTTAAAATAGGATTAAATCCCTTTACCATGCCGGATGAACCAATCTGTAGAACCATATACCCAACCGCCGCCTTAATAAACCCAGCCAATGATTCTATCAGCGTTTTACCCATCAGTAAATATCCCACCAATACCAACAAACCAATTAGAAATTCCGGTTTTGCCAGAATATTGTCAAAAATAATCTTAAATATTGTTATTGCTTTATCCATAAGAACCCCTCCTATTGAATT
>DHOR01000003.1:3514-15156 GCA_002409995.1 Hungatella sp. UBA5385
CCCCTCCTATTGAATTGAAACCTCCTGCTCTGCCTGTAAGACCAGCTTTAAAAACTCTTCTTCTGTATTACAAGCTTTCAGTAAATCTACATATTTTTTATTGCTTATAATCTCTGCAATATTGGACAATACCTCCAGATGTGAAAAGCTGTTGACTGCTGACAGGCAGATAACCATTTCCACCGGATCATACATTGCATTCCCAAAGGGAATTGGCTGCTCCAGCGTCACAATGCTGAGCCCCACCCCGTTGACACCTTCCTCCGGTCTTGCATGTGCAAGAGCAATGTGATCAGCAATCACGATATAAGGCCCAAATTCCTCCACACTCTGAATCATAGCCTCAATATAGGACTGTTCAATAGTGCCATTTTCCAGCAGCGGCCGGGCTGAAACACGGATGGCCTCCTGCCAGCTGTCAACTTTTTGATTTAACTGAATGCAATCGATTGTTAATACATCCTTTACCATATACTGATGTAAACTCCTTCTACTGATAATTTTTTGTTCATATAATAATTTCATTAATTCTTCTGCAAACCGGGAAACATCCAGATCAGCGGAGCATTTTTTTGCAATTTTAACAATACTCCCAATGAGCACTTCTTCCGACTTCCCCATCTGATATTTAGACCCTTCATGATTCTCCCAGAATTCATGCAGAACCCGTATATCATGTTTTGTCAAAATAGGTGAAACTTTAATTACCGGAATAGACAGACTTTCAATCCGTATTGTGGAGACTACCAAATCCACATCAATGTGATTGATGGTATCCTTCTCAAAATAAGCCAGCACTCCCACAATATAAAACGGAAACTCTTTCTTCAGACTCTCAGCCAGCATATGACCCGTTGACAGTCCCTGCCCGCATACCACCATAACCTTCAAGGGTTCCTTTTGCTCCAGATAAGCATAAAAGTAAATAGTTAGATAGGCGATTTCCTCCTCTGGAAATTTCTTCTGATACTTTTTTTCCAGAAAACCTACTGCCTTTTGACAGTATTCATACACCTGGCCATACTTTTCCTTAATCATTCCCGTAAGTGGATTATAAACCCTGATATCACTCTTAATTCTGTGTATCATCACCTCCATATGCTGAAACAGAGCTTCCCGCACCAGCTGTTCCGTCAGAAAATCGCCGCCTGTATACCGCTCCATCTCCATAACCAGACCAATAGTATCCAGCTGTATCTCCAACCAGTTAGGCAGTTGCAGAAAATCCTCCTTGCTGCGGCCTGTAAACGCCATAATATAATCTGAAAGATACTGCTCCTCAGGCTCACTGAGCTCATTGCCCATAAACTCCGCCCGGATTGCT
Source organism: Hungatella sp. UBA5385 (assembly GCA_002409995.1). Lineage (GTDB taxonomy): Bacteria > Bacillota > Clostridia > Lachnospirales > Lachnospiraceae > UBA5385. Next base: position 4,839 of record DHOR01000003.1, read on the forward strand.
CCAATTAGTGGTGGATTCCAGTTATCATATCCACTGGGTTCATACTCTGTAATTAAAAAATCTGAATCCATTCGTTTCCTCTGAATTCCCAGCATCAGACTCATCTGATTAAACGCAAGATCACTGGATTTAATATTCAGCCGCCCATATAGGGCAACCATCTGCTGTTTCATCCGGCAAATCTCCTGTTTGTTCATATACTTCATTAATTCGCGTTCCAGCTTAGTATAATACCGAACAACCTCAGCAAAAAGAACATCATCCAAATCAATATACTGAACAATTAACTGAAAGAGCAGCTTCCGCTTTCCCTGCTCCGGCCCTTCGATAAAATAACCGTTCTGAATATCACTCTTTAAGTTGAGCTGATACTCCTGCAGCAGAATCTCAATTGTCCTCCGATCCTTTTTCACAGTTGTAGCACTAATCTGAAACTGTTCCATCAGACGGTTTTGGGTCAAACGTTCCTGCTTCCAGAGCAGCATCAGCGCAGTGAGGGCCACCCGTTCCTCATTACTGAAATAATCATCTGTCTCCTGTTTCTCCAACCATTGAACAAATGCCCGCTTCTCCAATCTGTTCCCCTTCAGGCAAACTCCTTTCTTACGATCCTGAAGCAGTAATAACCCCTTTTGCTCTTCTGCCAGTTCCTTAATACTAGAAATCTCATAACGGACACTCCGTTCCTGAAGACCTGATTTCACCATCAGTTCCTTCAGGCTTACAAACCCTTCCCTCCTCAAAAGCAGATTTAAAACATCTATGGTTTTATTCTCCATAAACACCTCCTAAGATTGTATTTATTTTAATACAAATTTATCAATATAAAAAGAGGCTTCTTTTTGCATAACCAACCTGCAAAAAAAGACCCCTCTCTTTTTATAACTAATTCCACATATTTTCCAAAAATCAATTTCCACATATTTTCCAAAAATCATTGACAATTTCTTCCGAAAATGATATGATTATTCTCGTTGTGCGGGAGTGCTGGAACTGGCAGACAGGCAAGACTAAGGATCTTGTGGGTGAATTCTCGTGTGGGTTCAAGTCCCATCTCCCGCATTAATATTTTAAATAGTAAAAAAGATAGTGGATAGTCAATCAGGCTGCCCACTATCTTTTTTTAAATTGGTTAAGCCTGTGAAATCATATCATTGTGTATATCTTTTGTCTTTCTGATGCGGTATAATATATTCAAATAAGTGTTGAAAAGGAGGGTTGCTCTATGGGTATCTGGATGAAGTAATAGCAAGGTGTATCTTTGTTATTACTCCTTGCTAATCTAATAACAAAAAAGATTAGGAGGAAAAAAGAATGTCATATTTTATATATCAATCTAAGAAGATATTTTATAACGAAACAGGTGTTGGAAAACCTGTAATTATGCTGCATGGAGATACCGCGTCATCAACTATGTTTGAAATGCTATTACCTTTATATGAAAAGAACTTTAATGTGATTTTGATAGATTTTTTGGGGAATGGAAAATCAGACAGGGTGGATGAGTTTCCAGCAGAATTATGGATTTCACAAGCTAAGCAAGTCATTGCTCTTATTGAGCATTTGAATTATGAAAAAGTTAGTTTAATCGGTACAAGCGGCGGTGCGTGGGTAGCTGTCAATACAGCGCTAGAGCGTCCGCAGCTTGTAGAAAAGGTGGTTGCTGATAGCTTTGATGGCAGGACACTTGCTGAGGATTTTGCTAAAAACCTTTTGGCAGAAAGAGATTATGCTAAAAATGATTTAGCTAAACAGTTTTATGAGTGGTGCCAAGGTAAAGATTGGAAACGTGTTGTGGATCTTAACACAAGGGCATTGGTAGAATGTGCAGAGAAAAAGTTACCCTTGTTCAGTAAACCATTGGAAACTTTGGCTGTCCCTATCTTATTTTTAGGAAGTCTTGAAGATACAATGTGCCGGAAAGATTTGCCAAAAGAATATGAACAAATGAAGCAGCTTGTTCAAGACGGGGAAATATACCTTTTCCCAACAGGAGGACATCCAGCCATTGCAACTAACGCCCAATTATCTGCAAAAGTAATTACTGAATTTATAAATAGTTAATTTGGCTTTACAAACTTAATTGAAATAGTAAAAGGTTATTGCTCCAGCGTATGTATGCTGATCTGCAATAACCTTTTCCATTAACTTCCTAATTTGATATTACCTATCCAGTTTTCCACTTTTACAGAATATTTCTTCAACACTCGTGCTCCCACTGCCATAACAAAGCATTCCAAAGTAAGCAGAAGTATGATTTCTCTTCCGCAGAACAGATGTCCTGTAAAATACCAACTAAACCAATAGATAATAAAATGATGGATTAGATAAACTTCAAAGGAATATTTGCTGACCACCCTTAATATGTTTAGCAGATGTTTCCTATTAGATATAAAATCTTCGCATAAAGCAGCAAAGCAGAATACAGCTCCGCTAAGCAGAATATTCATAAATGCCTGGGGAACCGGAATATATGGTTTTCCCAGAAAGCAGACAGCAATAATGGGGAGGGTAATAACCAGACTCCATTTTTTGATTTTATTCAGTTCCAGAATCAGGAACATTCCCAATATAAATTCATATATTTTGGAAAAAAAGTTCATATGCTGAGGAACATTGTAATTATAAGTGAGTATTAAAACAATGTAGTAAATGGTTGCCGCCAGTATGGTCACATAACGATTCTTCTTCATACAGGTATACAGCAGCGGAAATATTAAATACATCATAATCAGGCACCCAAGAAACCATTCCCCGATTCCCAGACTGAAGGTTGTGGTACCTAACATAGTAAAGTATTCATCAACCCCTGCAAATGTAAATATAACCCTCCATAAAGGAATGTCATTGGGAAATGGCAGTACCCGGTATTGCATAAATTCCAGAAACAGATCGAAAATATATGCCAAATAAAAAGGAATTAATATTCTTGTAATTCGTTTTTTATAAAAGCTCAGCCAGTTCACATTTTTTTGCTTCTGAACAGATAAGGTTAAACATGCTCCGGAGATAATAAAAAACAGTGAAACGCTTAAAATTACAATATTCATATTGCTGTTAAAAAAGGTAATGCCGAATTTTTGAAAATTGTATATTCCCTTAACTTCTAAATCTATGGCAAAATGGTAGAAAATGATTACTGCAAATGACATTACCCTTAACACATCTATAAAACTTAACTTCTTCATTCAATAGTTCTCCTGTTATCAGTCCATCGGTATCTATTCCTGGTCAAAGCTTTCTTCTATATTAAGCCCTGCAGCAAGAGTTGTCAAATGAACATTGATGAGAAAACAAGATAGGAGAATTGACAATCAAATCTTATGGTTTTATACTTAATGAAAGCTTTTCGGGGAATTAATGAAACTGCAGCTTTCAATAGGGAAGGGAATATTATGTATAAAAAATTAATACAGGCAATGAAAAATGAACCTAAAATCTATGAATCAACAGGAATTAAATTCTGGGATGATGAATACATATAGAGCAGTATGCGGTTATAACAGAAGAACAATGCCAGATTTATAACTTATGGAATCATGCTTTTTCTAAACCGGAGATAGAAAAGGATTTGCATAAGGCGGGGTTTGGGAGTATTGAAATTTACGGTGATGTTTCAGGAAATGAATTAACTAAAGACAGTACTACCATGTGTATCACTGCCTTCAAATAAAAATAGTTGTTTTATTTTATAAGAGCTGATGTTTAAGTGATTTTTATAAATTGCTTATACAGCAGCTCTTTCTATTTACATTTATGCCAGAATTTAACTGGCAGTTTCTGATTTTTCCGACCTGAAAATGGTAATACTGTAGAGTAATTGCTTTACATTACTATTTATGGAAAGGAATGAGAAAGTGTTGAAAAAGAGAATTGAAAGAGTGCTTTTTTTCTGCTTAGTTATAAATCTAGCTTTTCTTATAACAGGCTGCGGCCGTCTCACATCTGAAAAGAGGATTATCCGTGTTTCCCATGCCCAGTCTGAAGCTCATCCGGAGCATCTGGGGCTTCTGGCATTTAAAGAGTATGTGGAAACTCATATGGGAGACAGGTATGAGGTGCAGATATTTCCCAATGAGATTCTGGGTTCGGCACAAAAGGCAATTGAGCTTGCTCAGACAGGAGCAATTGATTTTGTAGTGGCGGGAACTGCTAATTTAGAGACTTTTGCAGGTGTATATGAAATATTTAGTATGCCCTATCTTTTTGATTCAGAAGAAATTTACAAAGCTGTTATGAATGATACGGAATATATGGAAGGGATCTACGAATCAACTGATGAGGCAGGATTCCGTGTTATTACATGGTACAATGCGGGAACTCGTAATTTTTATGCCAAATCACCCATCAGAACTCCTGATGACTTAAGAGGCAAGAAGATCAGAGTACAGCAGAGCCCTGCCAGTGTTAATATGGTAAATGCATTTGGTGCAGCGGCAGCTCCCATGGGCTTTGGAGAGGTTTACACTGCCATTCAGCAGAATGTAATTAATGGGGCGGAGAATAATGAGTTGGCTCTTACCAACAATAAGCATGGTGAGGTTGCCAAGTATTTCAGCTATAACAAACACCAGATGGTGCCGGATATGCTGGTAGCCAATGTAAAGTTTTTAGAAGGGCTTTCTCAGGAGGAATATGAGGTCTTTAAAGAAGCTGCCGCTCTGTCAACTGAAGTGGAGCTTCGGGAGTGGGATAAGAGCGTGGAAGAGGCAAAAAAAATAGCCAGGGAAGATATGGGCGTGGAGTTCCTTGATGTGGATATGGAGGCATTTAAAGAGAAAGTGCTGCCTCTCCACAGCCAGATGTTGGAGAAGAACCCTGCTATCAAAGATTTATATGAGAAGGTGCAGGAAGTAAATAAAGCCATGAAGAATGAAGCTATAGAGGATAAGGCTATAGGGAATACAACCATAAGAGAGGAGAGAAGTAATGGAAGCTCTTCATAAATCCAGAGATATTCTTATGAAAATTCTTGGATATTTAATTACACTTTTATTTGTCTTTATGACTCTGATCGGTACTTACCAGATTGTAACAAGGTACTTTTTAAATAGACCAAGTACTGTATCAGAGGAGCTGCTGACTTATACATTTACCTGGATGGCACTGCTTTCTTCAGCCTATGTCTTTGGTAAACGGGATCATATGAGAATGGGATTTATGGCGGATAAGATCAGAGGAATTCCCAGAAAGGTGCTGGAGATAGCAATTGATCTTCTGACATTTCTATTTGCTGCAGTCGTTATGGTATATGGCGGAATCGCTATTACGAAACTGACCATGATTCAGATTACGGCTTCCCTGCAGGTTCCTATGGGATATATCTATCTGATAATCCCCATTTCCGGAATATTAATTATGATATTTAGTATAGTCAATGCTTTTGATATGCTTCATACGGATTTTGACGAAAAGGAGGAGATTGTATGAATATAGCAGCCGTCTGCGGTCTGATTATTCTGGTACTGCTTGTGATTATGCTCCTTCTGGGAGTGCCTATTGCTGTTGCGCTGGCTGTATCCTCTATCTGTGCCATTCTTCCTGTTTTAAATACAGGAGCGGCTGTTTTGACCGGAGCACAGCGGATTTTCTCGGGAATTTCCATATTCAGCCTTCTGGCAATTCCATTTTTCATTCTTGCAGGAAATATTATGAATAAGGGGGGCATCGCCCTGCGTCTCATTCATTTTGCCAAGCTGTTTACAGGCAGCATTCCAGGGGCTTTGGCGCATACCAATGCAGTAGCTAATATGCTGTTTGGTGCTATCTCAGGCTCGGGAACAGCGGCAGCTTCTGCTATGGGCTCTATTATTGGACCTATAGAAGAGGAGGAAGGGTATGACAGGGATTTTTCAGCTGCAGCCAATATCGCAACGGCTCCAACAGGTCTGCTCATTCCACCAAGCAATGTTATGATTACCTATTCCCTTGTCAGCGGCGGAACCTCGGTGGCAGCTCTTTTTATGGCAGGATATATACCGGGAATTCTCTGGGGGCTGGCATGTATGGTGGTGATCTATCTATTTGCCAGGAAAAAGGGATACAGAAGCACTAAAAAGTATGAAAAGGGAGAAGTTGGAAAAGTGCTGTTACAGGCTATTCCCTGTCTTTTGATGATTGTTATTGTCATTGGAGGAATTATTGGTGGTGTTTTTACTGCAACAGAGGGCAGTGTGGTTGCTGTTGTTTACAGCCTGATTTTATCCCTTGTATTTTACAAATCTATTCGTATTTCTGAACTGCCGAAAATCTTTCTGGACAGTGCGGAAATGACAGGTATTATTATTTTTCTAATCGGTGTTTCTGGGATTATGAGCTGGGTTATGGCATTTACAGGGATTCCGGCAGTTGTTTCCAGCTTTATGCTGGGGATCAGCAGCAACCGTTATGTTATTCTTTTTATGATTAATATATTGCTGCTGCTCATTGGAACCTTTATGGATATGACTCCTGCATGTCTGATTTTTACTCCTATTTTTCTTCCCATCTGCCAGGAGCTTGGGATGAATACCATTCATTTTGGTATTATGCTTATCTTTAACCTTTGTATTGGAACCATTACGCCCCCTGTTGGAACCACTTTGTTTGTTGGTGTAAAGGTGGGGAAAACAAAAATAGAGAATGTAATAAAGCCTTTGCTTGGATATTTTGCTGCTATATTCTGTGTGCTGCTTCTGGTTTCTTATATTCCGGCATTGTCATTGTGGCTGCCGGCGCTATTGGGATATGTGTAGCAGAAGTTTGGAATGAAAAAGAATTGAATTAAAAAGTAATTATGGAAAAAAGAACTTGCTTATTTTACTGTAATATAGTATTATAATTGTACGAATTGGTGAGTCAATTCATACAATTGGATGCAGAAGTGGCGGAATTGGCAGACGCGCACGGTTCAGGTCCGTGTGGTAGTAATACCTTGAGGGTTCAAGTCCCTTCTTCTGCATTAATGTCTAAAAAGTCGGTTGCTCTGTGGCAATCGACTTTTTTACGTGCATATGTTATAATTTGGCTTGATAATGAATTTTCATTGCCGGGAGGTTGGACATGAGCAAAAAGTACTACGAAGCTTATGATGATAGATATAGTCAGTTGCATGGGAAATCATTGACTTGGTTTTCAAACATCAATTCTGCGATTGTATTTAAAACAATATGTAAATATGACATAAAGAAACAGGAGGGTATACTTGAAATCGGCTGTGGTGAAGGACGGGATGCCATCTATTTGCTTAACCAGGGATACAATTTATGCGCTACTGATATTTCACCTACGGCTATAGATTATTGTAAAAAAGTTTATTCTGAGAATCAGTCATCCTTTAAGGTATTGAACTGTTTATCTGATTCCTTAGAACAAAAATTTTCATTTATATATGCTATTGCAGTATTACACATGTTGGTACTGAATGAAGATCGAAATGCTTTTTATAAATTTATATATAATCACCTGGAGGAAAACGGAATTGCTTTAATATGTACTATTGGAGATGGGAAGAAAGAAAGTGAGACTGACATTACAAAAGCTTTTGATTTATCAAAAAGGGTACATGATTTATCAAGACAAGAGCTTTTAATTACGAACACATCGTGTAGAATCGTCAATTTTGACACACTATTAAAGGAAATCAAATCCAATAATATGATATCTGTTGACTTTGGGTTTACATCTATTGAACCAGATTTTCCAACGATTATGTATGCGGTTGTCAAACGTAGAGCCTCACAGTAAGGGCCTCGCAGCGTTGCTGTGAGGCCCTTATCAAATCAAACTAAAATTGTTATATATGTTCACTGGACAAATATTTCTTTACTATCTCTAAATTCTTATCCAGTTCATCGGCACCATCCAGATAAATCAGCTGACATTGCAGCAGCTTTTCCCATTCATCATGTTTTGCCTTACTTCTGGTATCGATTCCTCCGGTATCATATCCCCTTGCCCATTCCACAAACTCCAGATTATTTTGATGCATATCGCCGCCAGGCTCTATCCGGGTTCCAAATTCAGCCCGTTCTCTTTCTTTTATTCTTTGAATCCGGACTTCTGTATCAGTCACCAGGCGGATTGCCAGGGTAAACAGAGGCAGCAGCTCATCACCCCAATTTACAAGAGAACCGGATATTACGACATGTTCCGCATTAGCAATATCCTCTTTCATCAGTCTTATACGCTCCGGTATACTTCGTTTAGTTGTATATGGAGGGCTTGTAGGCAGCCAGTAATAATCATCTGAATCCATAAATTCATATCCCAGTTCTTTACAGATCTTTCTGCCCAGTGTAGAGGTGCCGGAACCCGAAGCTCCATAAATATGTATAATGTTCTTTCCCATGCAATAACCTCCATTTATAAATCTGATTTAAAATGATTTTATTTTTAGTTTATCATATTCCAAGCTAAAATTACAGTAATATTTAACAACGAATAAAAATTTGTAACCAAATACAATTGCAGCGTTCTTTTTTACCTCCACTCCTAATAATCTGATAGGAGAGGACCATGGATTATTCTAAGGGGAAAGGCTGTGAAACATAAGTGAAATGAAATTTAATATAGTAAATATTGGCAAAATAGTGTATACTAACTTCAGTAGTTTTATTAAAATGCAGTACAGGAGGAAACATATGCTTACACTAGAGAATATATCTTTTGGCGTACAAGACGAGAATAGCCAGAAAGAGATTATTAAAGATCTAAGTCTGACTATAGAAAGCAATAAATTTGTGGTAGTTACAGGACCTAATGGTGGTGGTAAGTCTACACTGGCTAAGCTGATTGCGGGAATTGAGAAGCCCACTGGCGGGAAAATGCTGTTTGATGGCAAGGATATTACAGATAATAATATTACTGAGCGAGCCAATCTTGGCATCAGCTATGCTTTCCAGCAGCCGGTCCGGTTTAAGGGAATTGAGGTGCTGGATCTTTTGCGTCTGGCTTCCGGTAAGGACTTAAACATTGGAGAGGCTTGTCAGTATTTATCTGAAGTTGGTCTTTGTGCAATTGATTACATTAACCGTGAGGTCAATGACAGTTTATCAGGAGGCGAGTTAAAGAGAATCGAGATTGCCACTGTTCTGGCAAGAGGAACCACACTTTCCATCTTTGATGAACCTGAGGCAGGAATTGATTTATGGAGTTTCCAGAATCTGATTACAGTATTTGAACGTATGAGGCAGAATATTAAGAATGGCTCAATTCTGATTATTTCCCATCAGGAGCGGATTCTTGATATTGCTGATGAAATTGTAGTAATTGCAGATGGCAGGATTTCCATGCAGGGTCCAAAGGCTGAGATTTTGCCCCATCTTCTGGGTACTGCGTCGGCTGTTGATGCATGTGCAAAGTTTTATAACAGAGGGGAGGAATAAACATGGCTAAGATAGATGAAATCCAAAAGAGATTGTTAGAAGAGGTGGCAGATTTACACAACGTGCCGGAGGGGGCTTATAACCTTCGTGCGAACGGTCAACTGGCAGGCCGCAACACCACTGCAAACATAGATATAACATCAAAGGAAGACGGTACAGGCATTGATATACATATTAAAGCCGGTACAAAGAATGAAAGTGTTCATATTCCTGTAGTCTTAAGCGAGAGCGGACTGTCAGATGTAGTATATAATGATTTTTACATTGGTGACGATGCAGATGTTGTCATTGTTGCAGGCTGTGGAATCAGCAACTGCGGTGAGCAGGACTCAGAGCATGACGGAATTCACCGTTTCTTCCTTGGGAAGAATTCCAAAGTGAAATACGTAGAGAAGCACTATGGTGAAGGCGATGGACAGGGGAAGAGAATCTTAAACCCAGTTACAGAAGTGACCCAGGATGAAGGCAGCTACATGGAGATGGAGATGGTTCAGATCAAAGGTGTTGACTCCACCAAGAGAGAGACTAAGGCTGATCTTGCAGCAGGTGCCAAGCTGGTGATTAAAGAACGTCTTATGACTCATGGCAATCAGGAGGCAGTCAGCGGCTTTGTAGTCAATCTTAATGGAGATGACTCCAGTGCCAATGTAATTTCTCGTGCTGTTGCAAGAGATACATCTAAGCAGATATTCTTAGCAGAGATCAACGGTAATGCCAAGTGCGCAGGTCATTCAGAGTGTGATGCCATTATTATGGATCATGCCAATATCAGCGCTATACCAAAGATCACTGCCAACAATACTGATGCAGCCCTGATTCATGAGGCAGCCATCGGCAAGATCGCAGGAGATCAGATTATTAAGCTGATGACTCTCGGTCTTACAGAAGCAGAGGCAGAAGCTCAGATTGTCAATGGATTCCTGAAATAAATTTAAAATCGGGGTTCGACCCTT
>DHOR01000053.1 GCA_002409995.1 Hungatella sp. UBA5385
CTATAAATCAAATATTTTCTTTATCCATAAAGAAAATATTTGATTTATAGGAGGCATCATGACAATTAATATTCGAGAGTTAAAGGTTATTGTAGATAAGGTACTAGAAAAGTGTATTAGTAACAATGGTGAGCTGCTAAATACAGAGGAGGATAATTTTTGGTATATTGACACCCCTGATGGTATTAATTTTAATAAAGTGCCAGATAATTTATTTGTGGGTTCTCTAGTAGATGATTACATTAACTTAGAAGCGATTATTAAAGAGGGACGGGCTGTAGACATTCTGGATTTGGAAAGGATATCTAATGTAATCAAATTTATTTCATATGAAATCGACAGATCTCCAGATAAATTTCTGTTTTAATTGATGCATTAACATAGGCAATGTCAGGTGTGTTTTCGTGGAAGTCAGTTGTCCAGGGGCCGTAATTTGAAGTATACTCTTGCATTAATCAGAGCGGTTGCGGCTGGTTCGATCTGGATATGTAAATGCAGTAACATTGGGTAGTGCCGGGGCGACAGTATTCCAGCAGGTTCAGCAGTATTAAATAAGAATAGTAAATGCTCAGACTGCAATTTTTCAGAAAGGATTATAATATACATGTGGAAAATTGAAAAAAATATGTATAACAGAGTCAAATCTCATTATGATAAGTGTGGCGGAATGGGAAGTTATAGTGGACATTTTGAAAAATTATCCTTGTCAAGCCAAACTGAAATACTTTCCATAACAGGAATTAACACTGAAAGTGAAGATGTACTATTTGCATCATATTTAAAAAATGAATATTTATTAGTTATTACAAATGAATATTTATATTGGCATTCGACAGAAGAGATAATTAACATTAGACCATTGGTGGATATCAAGTGTATTCATGCTGATTTTAAGGAATCTGCAAAAAGAATACGTGGCCTAGATTGTTTACGATTAGAAACTAATGAAGGGGAACAGTTTACAATAAGAATGGAGTCAGGAAAAACATTGTCATCAATTCATAATGTACTTCTTTTAATTGCCAATTTAAGAAAATAAAATGCATTTGATCAAAAATGATGAAGGGAAAAGAATTTTTATCAGTGCTGATTATGAAATGTTATAGGTAGGATTAAAAAACTGTCATACGTTGGCAGTATAAAGATAAGGAGATTAATAATTATGAAACATCCTTTTAAAAGTATTTCGGTATACTTTGACCGAGATTATAATCTTATTGGTGTACCGAGTGCCGAGTTAAAAAAGTGGAATGTTATAGTTGATATTGATAAAATCCAGTCATTAAATGCTCCATATGATGATGACGAATTGGAACGATTCCTTAAAGCGGTTTTCGATTTATGTAATTCTGATAAACCTAAGGATTTCTCTAAAATACCAGCACTTCAAAAATATCTAGGAGCAAAGAGTTATTCGGCCTCAGTTAAAAAGCTTGGTCTTGTTTCATTGAACTGGCTGAATAAGCGAGGATACGAAATAGTTCCGACATGGCAAAATGCGAAGATAAAAAATGCATTTAACCATCTTGAAGAAAAAACGATAAAAATAGCAACCGATTATACAGATGGAGAACTTGCAAAAAGTTTTCGGATTGCGTTGGAACTGTCACCAATAGGCCCTATGAAAAACAAACCTGATTAAAAATAAAACTTTACTGGATTATATCGAACAGCTGAAGCTTGAGAAAAGTATTTTTGGACAGCCGGTTTGAAGAAGTCTATAATGGATAAAATGATTTTATTTTTGGAATAAATAATAGAAGCAAAAAAGTAATATACTCCCAATGTAGAGACGGCGGTAGCCTCAACGGATACAGTTACAACCGGTAGAGTGGAAGGGAGTTTTTATTGAGCTTGTTAACTGAGGCAATAATATAGAGGAGATTATTCAATTGTTTATAAATAGGATGCATGATGAGCCCATTTTTATTAATGCTGATACTTTAGTGGGCATGGCATTAAATAATAGTGATTTCCACAGATGCTTGTTATCAAGAGTAGATATATCTAGAGCAAACTTGATTAATTGTGATTTTCGTTCAGCAGAATTAATTGAATCTAATTTTGATTATGCAGAAATGGATGAAGCCAAACTTATTCTGGTAGATGCTAAGGGCTCCAGCTTTCAGCAAACTTCTTTGAGTAATGCCTTGCTTATGTATAGTGATTTTGAAGGTGCAAACTTTACCGGGGCTATTTTATCAAATGTCATATTAAAAAGCTCCAATTTTATTGCATGTAATTTCAGTGGAGCAATGATGGATTATTTGGAATTAGAAGAATGTGATTTTACAAATTCTATTTATGATTCGAAAACTATTTGGAAAGATGGATTTATCCCAGAAGAGTATGGATTTAAAAAGGTGACAAAATAGTCAAAATACAATGTAGCAATAAACAAATCCATTATACGAGGAGGAACAAAATGATATTATATTCTGAATTAACAAGCAATTTTCAAATTTTGGATTACTCTTGCACTCATAACCAATTGCTATTGCGCAGCGATAAAAACAAAGTAGAGGTCACAACATTGACATTCTTTTTAAACCTGTAAGGACAATGCTAATTCCTACCCGTTTAGAAGGCTTGGAAATAAGTATCAATGATTTTTCGGAAAAACAGAGTTTTTTAATAAATGAATATGGATTCGACCTGAAACACTCATATCATATTTTCATGCTCAAAAATGCTAAAGGGAAAACTTTTTTTGTTAATGCTGCTGCTTTTTATGTATTTCATAATAAGCAAATAACACCATGTGAGTCAGGTCTCAAGGATGATCGTGGCGGATATCCGGGGGCATTTGGTGAGGATGTTATGAGCTTTCCGCCTGAACGTAAGTCGCTCTAAGTTCGCTGATGTAAAAATGGAAGGGTAAGATATAGTCAACGGTTCACATTAAAAAAGTTGGATAATAATCATGAACCCTCATTCTCATCGTCGTTAATTTCTTCATCATTCGTTATAGGTATAGTATCAGCGTAATCCATCAGCGTGTTTGTGTTCTCTCCGTTCCAGCCATAATAAATATGAAAGCAATAACCCGTTTCATCAAAGACAATCAGATTATTGACTTTGTAATTGGTCAAAGCAATGCAAATGATATGCTGCTTTATACATATTGACAGTAGATTCCATAAATTAACCATGCTATTATATCACCGACAAAAGCGCTACCAGCGCCGAAAGCTAGCAGAATTGCAAGAAGTTTATGTGCATTATACGAATCAGAACTAAACACCCCGGCATAAGTAGGAATTGAAAGTAAAAAAAGCAATATAAGTACACACACAGGAATGAGCTTGATCGTTATGCTTTTAAATTTAAAACAAATAATAAGCTGGATAGCAAAGAAGATAGCAGCAATTGTTGCAAGTATAATATATATTATAATTTTAGCATCCATTATATTACACCTCCTCTAGCTGGTTTTCATGTCTTTACCGTTCAGTATCTATAGTATAGCAAGAAGCCCATTATAATACAATGCAGTGATGAGTTCTACAAATACAGATTTCTTCACTGGTTTTATTTTTTCCAAAAGCCAAAAATTTTTATGAATCAATATCTAAATTCCATCACAACTATTTTAATACCAGATCCCGATTTCTCAGTGGTGTAACTTCTTCCGTTAACAGGTTCCGGTAGAATTTTTCAACATATTCTATGGTATCAATGATCCCCATGCTGTAATTCGCGTAATTCGCACGGACCAGTGCATTCCTGAAGTATTGGCTACACTCTTTAAACATAGTATTATCGACTTGAAACCCCATATTGTTTAAATAACATTCCATAAAAACCGCCGTCGTCCGCGTATTCCCTTCCATAAATGGATGCGCTTGCCAGATTGAAGAAGTAAATTTAGAAATCCGCTTGATTACCTGATCCATACTTAGACCAGCGTAGCTTCTGCTTTTCTCTGTTTCAAAATCATACTCAAGGGTATCAATAAGAGCTGTATAATTAGTATACTTTACGGTTTCACCGTTTAATATTGGTTCTTTTTTATAGATGTTCACATTTCGAAATTGCCCTGCATGATCATAAATATCTTTAAAAAGCTCTCGATGAATAGTCTTCAGCGAATTTATCTGTATAGGATACCCTGGGCTGTCAAGGATATGTGCAATCCTGGCCGATACAATATCAGCTTCTTTATTTCTCTGCTCAATATCTTCTTGCGATTCATTTTCATAACGTCTATAAAGAAGATCTTCGACTTCTTTATAGGAGAGTTCTCCTTTTATGTTTGCCTCCGCCAGTTCGGATAAGTACTTAGTTGGAGTCAGACCATCCACTTTTTGCAGTCCTGCCGCTGCGTCCCAATAGCTCCGCTTTTTTTCAATACTTTTTGTTCCTTCATAAATTTCATATTCCTGATCCGGCACGCTAATCTCCTCCTTTTGGACTACTTCCTGCATCTACACTTATATATACTTTAGTACATACAGTATAAGCTTGCTTATTCAAAAAAACAATAGAAAAATCTTTCTTCTTCCTTATAGTATTGCCCGAAATCAGATGTTAAAAGCTACCTGTAGGGGCTTATTTAGGTACGTAAAATAGTTATTTTTATATCAAAAATAATACAAAATCTATAAAATCTACACCAACACCTTAAAAAAAGCAGTTTTTTCCTTCACAAATTCTTGCTATAGTATGTTCATAAGATCAAAGCCGATCCAAAGCAGATCAAAACATATCCAAACCGGATCGAAACTAGATCAAAATACGAGGAGGAAATAAGATGAGAAAAAGATTATTAGCTTCCCTTTTAACCACATGTATGGTGGGGACCATGTTAGCAGGCTGTGGTTCAGGTTCAGCAGGCAGCACAAGCGCTGACACAACTGCAGCTCAGACAGAAGCAAAAACAGAAGCAAAAACTGAGGCAGCAGCGACAACTGGGGGAGAGACAGAAGCAGCAGGAGATTCCATTGTAACAGAGCCAACAGAGTTAGTATTTATCTTTGCTGATGGTGATGAAGGTGCCAAAGCTTCCATGAATGAAATCGTGAAGCGGTTTAACGAAGCGCACCCAGATATTACAGTGAAGATTCAGCCAGGTAATGGCGGTGCTTACAGTGAATTTTTAAAGACAAAGGAAAGTGTTGGGGAATTTCCTGATGTGATGGAGATGCGTGATACACCGATTTATGTACGTGCTAAGATGCTGTCACCGCTTCCTGATGATATTGTATCTATGTTTAAGAGTACTGTTGAATTTGATGGTGAGACCTATACAGCACCTCTTGCAGGTGAGAATACTCAGGGTATGATCTATAATAAGACCTATTTTGATGAAAATGGTTTTACAGAGCCAAAGACTTACGATGAATTTTTAGAGCTTTGCCAGAAGATCAAAGACAAAGGCGATATGGCTCCGATTGTAATTGGCGGACAGGATATCTGGCATCTTGGTTTCCTGTATTATAAAGTTTATAATGACCAGGTAATGAGCACTGATCCTGATTTTATCAAACATTGTTATGAAGGAACTAAGGATTTTACAGATCCAGCAATTGTTGCTACATTTGAAGAGCTTCAGAAAATATTCCAGTATGCGCAGGACGGCTGGGTATCCACACCTGATGCCCAGATCACTACATTCCTTGTAAGTGATATGGCGGCAATGATGTATTCAGGAACTCATATGTTCTCACAGATTGAATCAGCAGACCCAAGCTTTGAGACCGGATGGTTTGCAATTCCAAGTCCAGATGGCAAGACACGTCTTGTAGGCGGCGGTGGTGCAGGCGGATTGGCTATTTCTGCAGAATCTGCTAAGGACCCGAATAAAAAGGCAGCAGCAGAGGAATTTATCCGTTTTTACTATACACCAGAAAACTATAAGGTATACTGCGATTTGTTAAATGCAATTCCATCAACAGTGGAGACTCCTGACCTGGATGCATCACCTGTTATGATGAAAGTAATTGAAGCAACCAACACAGCTGACGATTTAAGCGTTATGTGGAATGGCCGCATTGGGAAAAATGAGCTTCCTCCGGATTTCAGAAACTTCATGTATAAGACTACCATTGAAGTGATTCAGGGACAGAGAGATATTCCATCAGCCTGTGATGAGTTAAATAAAACATGGCAGGTATCTATGCAGAGCTTTAACCCTGTTACCAACCCACAGTAATTAAATTATATCAGGGGTCGTTTCAAAACCGGATCAGGTTTATGAGGCGGCCCCTTATAAAAAGGGAAATTAAAAGATCGATTCAATACAGGAAAGGAGATACAGACAGATGGTTAGAAAGAAAAAACCGGGAATTGACTTTGTATCATTAGGTTTTATTGCTCCCGCATTCCTGTTCTTTACGCTGTTTATCATTGTACCTACAATTGCAAGTGTTTACTATAGCTTTACCTCCTGGGACGGATTAAATCCTGTGATTCATTTTGTTGGGCTTGCCAACTATAAAGAGATATTTACCAGTGCACGTTTTGGAAATGCATTAACAAACACCATGATACTCACAGTATTTATCTCCATTCTCGAAAATGCTCTTGCTCTTATTCTGGCTTTACTTGTAGATCATGTAAAATGGGGTAAGAATTTCTTCAGAAGTGCATTTTACGTTCCAGTACTGATCAGTGGTATTGTTTCCGGTTTTATCTGGAAAATAATGTACAACTATAACTTTGGTTCCATTAATTCCATTCTGACTTCCATTGGTCTGGGAGAGTACCGTCAGGACTGGCTGGGCAATCCTAAACTGGCTCTTATAATGGTTGGTGTTGTTCTGATCTGGAAGGGCGCAGGCTATTACATGATTATTTACCTGGCTTCTCTTCAGAGTGTACCTACTGATGTTGTGGAAGCGGCTGCTATTGACGGTGCTTCGCCGTGGCAGAGATTTAAGGCAATTACACTTCCTCTGATCTCAGGCGCATTTACCATTAATTTCACTCTGTCTCTGATCAATGGATTAAAGGTATTTGACCAAATCTCAGTTATGACAGACGGAGGCCCGGGATTTACAACAGAGACCATTGTTTATCTCCTTTACAAAGTAGGATTTAATGAAGGCAGACAGGGATTTGGAACAGCAGTGGGAATTGTGCTTCTGTTTATTATTCTCATATTAAATGCCATTCAGCAGTCTGTTTTAAAACGCAGGGAGGTGCAGCTGTAATGAAACAAGTAGGAATTAAAGCTAATAAGCAAAAGTTAAAGCCCAGTGTATACCTTGTGCTGGCTCTGACCATTGTGCTGGCTGTGTTATTTCTGGCTCCTGTGTTTTTTGCTATCATATCAGCCTTTAAAAGCAATGGGGAGATTTTAAAGAATCCTATGGCTCTTCCAACCTCACTTTACTTGAAAAACTTTCAGGATTTATTTGCACAGTCTGATTTCGTTACAGCTATTAAACACAGCGTAACTCTCACTATTGTTTCAGAGGTGCTGATCGTCTGCATCGTTCCCATGGCTGCCTATGCCATTGAACGCCGTAAAACAAAGGTAACCAAGCTGATTTATACATATTTTCTTGCAGGAATGATGATTCCATTTCACCTTTATATGTTTCCTTTATTTAAGGAAATGAGATTATTTGGTCTGTTTGGCAATCTGGCTGGCCCTATTGTGTGCTATATCTCAGGCTCTGTAGCTTTTGGCTCTCTTTTGTACTGCAGCTTTTTAAATGGTGTTCCTCTGGAAATAGAAGAAGCGGCTGAGATTGATGGCTGTAATCCATTTCAGATATTCTGGAAGGTTACATTTCCCTTACTTGGACCATGTACTGCTTCTATGGTGGTTTTAAATGGTCTTGGAATCTGGAATGACTTCCTGATGCCTTATCTGGTTCTGCCATCTGACAGAGCAAAAACCATCACAGTTGAAGTATATTCCTTTGTTGGACAGTATACAGCAAGATGGGATATTGTATTTGCAGGAACTGTCTGCTCCATCGTACCTGCACTGATCATTTTTATCCTTTTGCAGAAGTATTTTGTTAAGGGAATCACTGCCGGAGCGGCTAAAGGCTGATCATTGCAGACAGTAAAAAATTGTGATAAACTGAATGAAAATGCGATAACAGGCTATCGAAGGTATGTTTAAATTCATACCTTCGATTTTGGCGTATTATTTCTGTGGGGGAAAAGCATGAAAAAAAAGACAATACAATTAAATCTATATCAGAAATTCTGTCTGGTGATTATTCTTCTGGGTTTATTTCCAATGCTTATATTATCCACAGTCATTATGAACCGTATGTTTAAAGAGTACGGAAGTTCCATCAGCACCAATTATGAGCAGGCAGCTTCCTATGTCAATGACTCCATTAATGATATGATGGAAATGTACAATGGTATTTCCAAAATGCCCTATTACTACAACTATTCCAGCGAGGGAGAGTTTCAGTATAATTATATGTCTTTTGACAACCTGCGGCAGATTATCTACGGAATCGGAGTGGAGCCGGAGAAAATCGAGGAAACCAGAAGAAATAATATGAATGTATTTTTAAATAATGTGCTTGTAGTGGATGGTTCTATTATGGGAGTGCATTTCATTGCCAATGACAGGGAAGACAATCGTATTGCATTTCATAAGTCGTATAGCGGAATGCAGAATGTAACGGAGGAAACGGCATTTGAAGAGAAAATGGGCTTGATTGATAAAACTAGCAAGCAGATGATTATGATTCCCACTCATAAAAATGACTATTTTCTCATGCAGAACAGCGATGTATTTACAGTTGCAAGAAATTATTTTGATTTAACCGGTGTTGTAGGCAATTATCGGTATGTGGGAACGTTATACATCGATATTGATGGAAAGCGGCTGGAGGAAGCATTTAAGAATATCACCCTTAATCCCAATGACCGCGTATATGTGGTGGATCAGGCTGGGAAATGCTATTACAGCAGTGAAGGACAGCTGATCGGCAAGAATCTAAAAGAAGAAAATATCAGCTTTGAGAAAAATCAGGAGGAGTTTATCATTGATACCGCTTATAATTCCTATGGTTTGAAAGTGATAATTACCATGAAAACAGCCAATGTTTATGAGAAATTACAGCAGATGCAGCAGATGATGTATGCTTTCCTTGGCGCCTGCCTGGCAGCTCTGCTCCTTGGCTCAGTGTGGTTTTCCAAACGTCTGACACAGCCCATCCGCAATATGATGGATCAGATGTCGGAGATTGAAACAGGTAATTTTAAGGTGGAGCTTCCTGTCACCTCAGGAGATGAAATCGGAGTTCTGTCCCAAAGATTTAATCAAATGTCCAGAGAACTGGAAAATTATATTAATCAGTCCTATGTTGCCCATATGAAACAGGCGGAAGCGGAGATGACCGCTTTAAAATCCCAAATCTACCCTCATTTTCTATATAATACTCTGGAGATTATCCGGATGACTGCACTGGAAAAGGATGATCTGGTAGTTTCTGAGATGATAGAAGCCTTGTCCACCCAGATCAGATATATGATAGGACCTATGCAGGATATGGTTTCTCTGGAGCAGGAAGCGGATATTGTAAGGAAATACGTTTATTTACTAAATTGCAGAATCAGGGGAAAGGTGAATCTCATTGTGGAACTGGAAGGTTTGGGAGGAATAAAGGTTCCCAAGCTGATATTACAGCCCATTGTTGAAAATGCTTATGTCCATGGTCTTAAGCCCAAGAATGGAAATGGAAATATCCTGATAGGAGCAGAGAGGGCAGACGGTCATCTGGTGATTACTGTTATGGACAATGGAACAGGTATGGATGAGGAGGCTTTAAATAGGATCAGAGCCCTTTTGGAAGGCGAAGAGCCTGGAATTAAGAATGAGCACAACTGGCAGAGTATTGGTCTGAAAAATGTTCATGACAGGGTGAGGTATCTCTATGGGGAACCCTATGGAATAGAGGTGACAAGTTCACCTAAGGTAGGAACTATGGTGCGGATTCTTATGCCATGGAAGGAAGGGGGAGATTCGATATGGTAAGAATGATATTGGCTGATGATGAGCCTGTGATTACAAAGGGAATTCAGAAGCTGGTGGATTTTAAAAGTCTGGGAATTGAGATTGTGGGAGAGTATGAAGATGGGAAAGCAGCACTTGACGGTATTCTTATGGAAAAACCTGATATTGCGCTTCTTGATATCTATATGCCTAAAAAAACCGGAATCGACATTTTAAAGGAATTAAAGCAGCTGGGGGTGGAGACCAAGGTGATATTCATCAGTGGTTTTCAGGATTTTCAGTATGCAAAGGATGCTCTGACCTATGGTGCTGTGGATTATCTTCTAAAGCCTGTTATCAGAGAAGAATTGGTATCCACCCTGGAAAAATGCATCCGAACTCTGTTACCTGCACCTATGGAAGAAGAACTGGAAACAGAGACAGAGGACGGTCTGCCTTCTTATACCCCATTTGACCGACTGGTGGAGGTGGAGGAATGTGAGTATCTTCCTGTATTTACGGAAATCCTTCACGACAGAGTGATAAGTCCCCAAGAGGAAAAGCTGATCCGTTTTTCTGTTATTGGTTATCTAGAAAATATGTTAAATGAAAGGGAGGCAGGCATCGTATTTGTTAAGAATAACCGCATTGTCCTGGTACTTAAAAATCCCAAAGAACCTGAAACAGGGCAGATTCTCTATGAGCTTATGGAGCAGGCAGAGGAGTCTATGCACTGCAGGCTGGGATTTATTACCGGGGAGCCGGTAGAATCCATGGGAGAGATTCCAAAAGCATATGAGAAATGTCTGTCTATGGAGGGATATCTCTATTTTGCAGAGAAAGGGACCATTCCGATTATACGTTATGGGGAAAAAGTTTATGCAAGGAATGCCACTCTTGAGGATATAAAGGATTGCAGGCAGTCACTGATGAATGCAATGGTTGCCCAGGACGAGGATGAGTTTGAAAAGGCTATGGTCAAATTAAAGCGTACTATATGTACAGTGGCTGATGGAAGGAAGGATGATGCCTGTTTCCATTATGGAAGTACCATTCGTATCATGGTAGAGAGGTTTGAATCCATGGGGGTCCATGGACCGGAGCTGGAATTTAAGGAGATTTTGGAGCAGGCAAGAGCAACCAAAAGTTATGGGATGCTGACTGAACTTTTTGAAGCTTATTTCAGGCAGTATAAGGAGCAGATTCGATCTACAGCAGCTAACACCGATAAAAAGGATATTTTTATGGCGAAAGAGTACATAGAAAATCATTACAGAGAAAATCTGTCTCTGGAGGTTCTGGCTGGGGTGGTTCACATGAATCCTTATTATTTCAGCAGCTTTTTTAAGAAGAGTTCAGGGGAAAATTTTAAGGACTATTTAAATAAAGTTCGGATGAAGCATGCGCTTGCCCTTCTTGTGTCAACCGATAAGAAGACGGGGGATATTGCAGATGAGGTGGGATTCCGGGATGGAAGGGCGTTTTCGGAGCTGTTTCAAAGGTATTATGGGGAGACACCTTCTAGTTATAGGAAGAGGATGAAGAGGGCTGATGCTTGATTTTGTCAAAATTAGTTGACAATATTT
This sequence comes from Hungatella sp. UBA5385, assembly GCA_002409995.1. GTDB lineage: Bacteria > Bacillota > Clostridia > Lachnospirales > Lachnospiraceae > UBA5385. The sequence continues at coordinate 11,503 of DHOR01000053.1, forward strand.
CTGGTCTTATGATACCCTTTAGAGAACAAAAACGAGGGGGAATCAAAATGTTAAGATTGATCAGGTTGAACTATGAACATAAAGAGAAGCTGACAGAGATGATGAAGGAATGGTATTCAACAGGAGAAGTTGTGATCCCATTCTCTATTCGTAAAAATGATTATCGGGATTTCGAAAACTATGTTACAGGCTTTGAAAAGGATGAAAAGTCACCTGGCGAATTTGTTCCTTCAACTACTTTGTTTGGCCTCGATACACAGAGGAATATATTCGTAGGAGCAGTAAATATACGTCATTATTTAAATGAATCCTTACTTTTAAATGGAGGTCATATTGGTGACGGAGTCAGACCATCAGAGAGAAGAAAAGGATATGCAACCCAGATGATTGCCCTTGCTTTAGATGAATGCAGAGCACTGAATATCCATAAGGTACTGATGGTATGTGATAAAAATAATATTGGTTCGGCCAAAAGTATTATAAGGAATGGCGGTATACTGGAAAATGAAATTGAAGTTGATGGAGTGATAGAACAGAGGTATTGGATTGATTTATCTAAATAAATTGTTTTATAGAATAACCGCCTGCCAGGTTGATTTGGCAGGCAGGTTATTTCTCTAAGATTATCGCTGTTCCATATACCTTTTCACCATAGAGTCAATAACAGCTCTTAAAATTCGACCCCAAACCAATTTCACAGGACTTAAAGGCACATCATAAAAATAATTGCTATTCAGCCATCCTCTTTCTTCCCAGAAATCAAAATCAGCCTTTGAATCAAAAGTCTTGCTTCGAAGCCCCTGGAACATATAGATATCATAAAAAGATGGAACCGGTGGTGTATCTCTAAGGAGTGCCTGCTGAAAACGAAGAGCAGTTTTCTGTATTTTAGCTTTTTGAATGTTATAATATTTCTCACTGTAACCCCATGAATTTGTTCCTTGAAAATACATGGAAGATATAATACTTATTTCACCAACCAGATGGCAGCCCCACCCACAGGCTGTCATTTTTAAATACTGTCCTGTGGGTTTCTGACCTCCGCCCATTGTTGTAACCAGTGTAAGTGCGGGTTTTCCCACAAGCTCCTGTCTATGAAACAGATAGGACAAACGGTCAATGAGTTTCTTCATAGTACCTGTAATTTGGCAGGCATAAACAGGAGAGGCGAATATAATCCCATCAGCCTGAACAAGCTTATCCTTGATCAGAGGAAGCTCATCTTTACAGGGGCAGGCGGATTCACTTTTCATAAAGCACTGATCACAGCCTTTACATTCTTCAATGTTATAATTTTTGATAAATATGTATTCAAATTCAACCTGACAGTCAGAAGGAAAAGACTGCTCAATCTGTTTGCATATGGCAAAACTATCTTTTTTGCGTGGACTTCCCATCAATACAGCAACTTTCATATCATATTCTCCTTATTTTGTTTTCATATCCAATGTTGGATAGTGAGGGCGGTTAAGTATCCTATCCCCTGAGGAATAGGATAACATCAAGGTTTCAATATTTGCTTTTTCAAACTTTCCAGGTCTGTAATATCGTCCCGGTCCACAGGTTGAAGAGTGGAAAAATCATAAGTAGTAATCAGTTTAGCAATTTCTCTGCTGTTTGCTGTACATTGATCCAACTGGGATAGAAGGGCCTGATGCCACTGAATCTGATAATCCAAACTGGACAGCATCATCTCAAAGGAGATTCGTTCCACTTCCAGTGAACTGTCATTGAGCTTAATGTTTTTCCAGTGCTCTGTATCAGTTTTTTTTTCTTCCAGCTGTGCAATGTGAATGTTAAGAATATCCTGAATTTCTTTTTCATCAGTGACAGTTAGGAGCGGGTAAAGAATAAACTTATCTGAGCCCACCTCACCAATAGAAGCTGCCAGTTCCTTTCGCACAAGCACTTTCAATTCTTCCAGACCCTTAGAGGTAATCTCATAAATCTTGCGGGCTTTGCTGCCTTTGCCTTCTTCCCGGATCAAACGGATCAGTCCTTCTTTCTCCAGTTTGGCAAGAGCATAATAAATGGAACCGGATTGAATTTTTGTCCAGCTGTCCAAATGGTTGATCTGGATGAACTTCTGGATTTCATAGCCATGAGTAGATTTTAAACTTAAATAGTATAGTATTAATACTTTTATCATGTAAGGTCTCCTTGCATATCCAATGTTGGATAGTAATATTATATACTGAGTCTTTAATACATGTCAATAGGTATCAGAGAGAGTCATTATAAAATTTGTAAACCTCTCCAACCATTTTACTCATTCGCTCCCTTAATTCCTCAGGTTCCAGGCATTTACATTTATTTCCAAAGCCCATTAAATATCTGCACGCCATATCATCTATAGGCAGGTAAATGTCAGCATAATAATGAGATGCTCCATCGGGAGTCAGGCAATTTTCACCAAAGCGGGCAACAATAAGATCCCTGATATCTTCATGAACCCGCAGTCTTACAGGAACCATTGATTTATCATTGATCTGGGTATCATCTAACCGCTCCGCAGGAAAATCACGTAACTGAAAGTTTGTATCCAGTATAGAGAGATTCTGAATTCTCAGCAGTTTAAATGTTCTGTAATCATTACGGTTGAGACAATAGCCCTGAATATACCAGTCCTCCCCTTTGAGCAGTAACCGATAGGGCTCTATTTCCCGATGACTCTTTCTATTTTTAAAATCCCTGTATTCAAAATGGAGCAGACGCTTTTCTTCCAGCGCAGTTTTCATAATCTCAATGGTTTCAGTCAAATGCCCTGCATGGAGCCATGGAGTCAAATCAATTTTTATCTGATTCACCCGAAAATTCATTTCTTTTTGCTTTTCCGGAGGTACCATACCTTTGACTTTTGCAAGTGTGCCAACGATCTGTTCACTGGAGATATTGGTTTGTATACTTCCAAGTCCCATAAGCAGTGCTGTAATATCAGAGGTGGAGAACAACCGTTTTTCCGCCTTATATGTTTTTAAAATTTCAGAACCACCTCCCGGTCCTGAGGTAGTGAGAATAGGGATTCCAGCCTGATTAATGGAATCTAAATCTCTGTAAATGGTTCGTGTAGAGACTTCAAACATCTCAGCCAATTTCTCAGCGCTGACCTTATCCCGTTCCAGCAAAACCATTATAATTGCAATTAACCGATCTATTTTCATAATATTTACCCGACTTTTTTAATAATAGAATAAATCCATGACATACAGTTGTCAAGGATTAGATGATATACTGGCATAAAAAAGGAGTAAGATAAACAATGAAAGAGATATTAACAACAGCAAAAGAAACATTACAGGAGAATATCGGGCAGGACAGGATCATGGCACTTGCAACCAGAAATGGTGAGGGGGTGGCAAGCAGAACTGTGAATGTCTATACCTATAAAGATGATTTTTATTTTGTAACGGAAGAAAATTCTAATAAATATGCTCAGATGAGCCAGAATAATAAAGTAGCTTTAAGTGCAGATGCGATTCAGATTACAGGCAATGCCATACTGCTGGATCATCCTTGCAGCGAATCCAATAAAGAATTTGTGAAATTTGTGGAAACACAGCTTCCAGGTCAGATGGATAAGTATAGTGCAGAACCTCTTAAAAGACTGATAAAGATTGAACCGGTCAACGCAGGCTTTATTCTGCTGCAGAAAGGACAGGGGTATGCCATTAACTATGAAGAAAATATGGCATTTCCTATTAAGATAGGCAGATAAAATCAGAGATAAAATGGCTGTAGTAAGAAAATATCTGTAAAGAACATTCATTTTGTGATATGATTGCTGCAAAGCAGTTTAGCCGGAGAAGGAAGCTGCACAATTTTGGAGGTATTTATGGCAGAACAAGTTCTCAATATATTTTCCAAACCAACATCCACATGGTTTTCCAACACCTTCGTGAATCCAACAAAAGTACAGGAAGAAGCCTGGCCGGCTATAGCAGACGGCCGGGCTGTTCTGGTTAGTGCGCCAACAGGAACTGGAAAAACTCTTTCTGCATTTCTGGTGTTCATAGACCGGTTACATGCTATGGAAATGGAAGGAACATTAAAAGAAGAACTCTATCTCATCTATGTATCACCTTTAAAGTCATTGGCAGGAGATATCAGGGAAAACCTGCGCCGTCCTCTTGATGGAATTGGGGATACAGGCATTAAAGTAGCCATACGTACCGGCGATACACCTCAGAGGGACCGCCAGAGGATGATCAAACATCCGCCTCATATTCTCATTATTACACCGGAATCCCTCTATCTGATGCTGACTGCCAAATCAGGACAAACCATTTTAAAAACAGCCAAGGCTGTAATCATTGATGAGCTACACGCACTGATTGACACAAAGAGAGGAGCCCATCTGATGCTTTCCATAGCAAGGCTGGATTATCTCTGTGGTCAGCCGCTGCAGCGTATTGGTCTCTCTGCAACCATTGAGCCTTTGGAGCTGGCGGCAGAGTATTTGTCTCCTGATGAAGCTGTGATCTGTGCCCCTCCCATGGAGAAAAAAGTGAAAATCGAAGTAGTAGGCACAACTCCTGCAGCAGGAAGACGTAAGGACCCTGTATGGGAAGAACTGGGAGAGGAAGTCTACAGACAGTGTTTAACAGGCAGAAGCGTAATCGCATTTTCAGAAGGGCGCCGTTATGTGGAAAAGCTGGCTTATTATGTGAATCTTCTGGGAGGAGATGGCTTTGCAAGAGTTCATCATGGAAGTCTGTCCAAAGAGCAGCGCGGAGAGTCAGAACAGGATTTGCGGGACGGTAAATTAAGGCTTTTATGTGCTACATCCTCAATGGAATTGGGAATTGATGTGGGAGAAATAGATTTGGTTCTGCAGATTGGCTGTCCCCGTACCATTTCCAGCACAATGCAGCGTCTGGGACGTGCCGGACATAACCCTGGAAAAGTCAGTGTTATGTATATGTATCCCAGAACGGCACCCGAAAGTGTGCAGTGCGGAATGACTGCAGCAGTTGCTGTACAGGGCGGTGTAGAACATGCCAAACCGCCTCTTATGTGTTTTGATGTTCTGGCACAGCATCTTGTATCCATGGCAAATGTAGATGGTTACAGTGTTGATGATGTGCTCGATATTCTTCAGCGGACTTATTCCTTTTGCAATGTAACAAAAGACGATATAACCTCAATTCTCTCCATGCTTGCAGGTGATTATGAGCATAAAAGAGACATCCCTGTAAGACCAAGGATTTTATATGACAGAATCCATGAGAAGGTGAGAGGAGATGCCTACAGCCGAATGCTGGCAGTTGCAGCAGGCGGAACCATACCTGATAAGGGGCTTTATGCAGCCAAAACAGAGGACGGTGTAAAGCTTGGGGAACTTGATGAGGAATTTGTCTATGAGTCAAGGCTGGGAGACAAGTTTATGCTGGGTTCATTTGCCTGGAAGATTACAGGAATTGATAAAAATACAGTCTATGTTGCTCAGACACAGGCAGATGGTGCAAGACTGCCTTTCTGGAAGGGAGAAATACGGGGCAGAAGCCTGAAAACAAGTCTTGCATTTGGAAAGATATTAAGAAAGCTGGGAGAAGCAGAGGAACAGGGACAGCTGGAGCAGGGGCTGGAATCCCTTGGTCTTGATGAAGCTGCTGTTATCAATGCTTCAGGTTTTATAAAGCGTCAGATAGAAGTTACTGGAGGGCTGCCTGATGACAAAACTATGATTGTGGAGCATTTTACAGATCATACAGGCTGTCATCAGGTGATGATTCATGGATTGTTCGGCAGAAGAGTCAATGCACCTCTTTCCCTCTTAGCTCAACACAGAGTCAGAACTGCTTATGGTTTTGAACTTGGCTGTGTAGATGAAGAGGATGGATTCCTGCTCTATCCCTATGGCATAGAAACTATTCCAGAACGTCTTCTCTATGATATTGATCCCCAGGGAGCCAGAGAGATACTGGAAACCATGCTTCCAGTTACGCCGCTGTTTAACATGACCTTCCGCTACAATGCAGCAAGAGCTTTGATGATGGGAATGAAGCGGAATGGCCGTCAGCCACTCTGGATGCAGCGTCTGAAAAGTACAGAAATGCTGGATTCTCTGATCAATGAGAAAAACCACCCTTTGATCAGGGAAACCAGAAGAGAGTGTCTGGATGACCAGTGGGATATTGATGGCGCCATAGAGATTCTCAATGGAATCCGCAGTGGCACCATTGCTGTGAGAGAAATCTATACAGATATCCCTTCTCCTATGTCCCTTCCTCTTCAGTGGCAGGTGGAGGCAGCGGAAATGTATGAATATTCCCCAATCACTCCCGGTATGCGCCAGGCAATTTACGATGAATTAAAATATCTGGATGGCATCCGCCCTGCTGCAGAAGAACTGCAAAAGCAGCAGGAGAGGAAAAAGCTTCCTGAAGATGAACTACAGCTTCATTCTCTTCTGATGATTGAAGGGGATTTGGAAGCCGGGGAGTTAGATGTGCCTGTGGAATGGCTGGAATCACTGGCAGAGCAGGGACTTGCCCTCTACATTGAACCAGGTCTCTGGATAGCAGCAGAGCACGGGGCAGACTATGAGGATGCACTGGTAAACAGACAGTCAGAGGCTGCTGCACCCATTATAAGAAGGCTGCTGCGTTACAGAGGCGGTCATACCTTGGGACAGATCAGAGAACGGTATATGCTGTCTGAGAAATTTACCTTACAGATACTGGAAGCTCTGTGTGAAAACAGAGAGATTATAGAAGAAGATCATATTTATTATCATCAGCAGATGTATGAGAGAGCCAGAAAATCCACCATCCGTAACCTCCGGCAGGAAACTGCCACAGAACCGGCTTCTCATTACGCGGCACTTGTGGCAGAAAGAATCAGGCCCTATGACCTTCCGGAAGAACAGCTGAAGCAGACCATGGAATTATTTACAGGCAGAATGTTTCCTGTAAAGATTTGGGAAACAGTAATTTTACCAAGAAGAGTGAAGAATTACAGGGAAGGAATGCTGGACAGACTCCTTGCAGAAGGAGATTACTACTGGAAAATGGCTCCGGACGGAAGTCTCTGCTTCTGCAAATATGAGGACATAGATTGGGATTCCCCCTTACCGAAAATGTCAGAAGCTCTGGAGGGAGATGAAAAACTGCTCTACGAGGAGCTGCGTAAGAGAGGAGCAAGCTTCTTAAAATTCCTTACAGAGATTCCAAAGGAAGGCAGCGCTCAGGAGGTACTGCTTCGACTGGCAGAAAAAAGTCTTGTCTGTGCTGATAGCTTTGTTCCTGTGCGGCAGTGGCAGAATCAGGAAAAGGTAAAAAAGGCAACTGCAAGACAGAGGGTCAATGCCCGTGTAATGGCTTTGTCAGCAGGAAGATGGGATATTGTCCGCCCATTAAAGGCAAAAACCATGGAGGACTGGCTGGAGTTATTTTTCCGTGAGCAGCCGGTGATTTGCAGGGAAACTTTTAAAAGAGCAGCCCAGAGTCTGGCAGCTTCTCCTTATCTGGCAGAGGAAATATCAGAGAATCTAAACTTTTCCCAGGCTTTAGAGGTACTTCGAATCTGGGAGTATACGGGAAGAGTGCGGAGAGGATATTTTGTGGAAGGGATGTCTGGTGCACAGTTTATCCGTAAAGAGGAATATGAAGGAATCACTGCCGCACTAAAAGCACCCAGCGATGAGATTATATGGCTTAATGCATCTGATCCCGGACAGCTCTGGGGTAAGGTGCTTCCTATGCCGGAGGAAGTGGATTTCTTAAATGTGCAGGGAACTGCAGTTTGTTTGAAGGCAGGTCAGGTTACAGCAGTTTTGGAACGTCAGGGGAAAGTGCTTCGGGTATTTCAAACTGAGGGACTGGAAGATATGCTGAAGGAGTTTGTCAGGGATTATAAACGGATGCTGCTATTTCCTGAGGTGAAAAGGCTGATTGTGAAAGAGTATCCGGAAGAAGGTAAAAAGGCATTAACAGAAGCTGGATTTATGAAGGAAATGTTGGACTTTGTGTTGTATCGCTGATCTTGTGAATATGGGTAGGAATATAATGACGCCACGGCAAATGCCGTGGCGTTAAATTTTAGCCACATGAAAGTGCTTATTTGCAATAATATTCAATTGCAGTCAGAATTTAACTGTTCTTTCATTACTGCAATGAACTTTTCGGCAGAATATGGGGAATGGATTCTATGGGTGATATGGAAAATTTATAAATTGTTTATCTTTTTGTTAGCACCATGTTATCCATATGGATTAAAGTATTAGCAGATCAGGAAGGGAGTAGAAAAATGAAGAGAAAAATATGCATGACCCTCATAATGGCATGGGCTCTTAGTACTGTTTCCGGCTGTGGATTAAATGTAAAATCATCTGATGATATAGGACTGGATAACGCAGTAAAAGGAGAACAAATGGAACATAAGGTCATTGTGCCGGATACTAAAATTACAGAATTGGAAAAAGGATTATCGGTAGTTCGTTATGAAGGAAACTACGGTTTTGACGATTTTTTGCAGCAAGGAGGTGCATCCTCGGATGAAGACGTTGTAGAGTACATCGGGAGCAAACTGACAACCAATCTACCCCAACTGTTCTTTGGCGGTAATCCATTCGGCTGCAGTACCCTATCTGTGAGAAACACGGAAGGAGGCAATCTGTTTGGAAGAAATTTTGACTGGGATACTTGTAATGCACTGATTATCAGTTCCAGACCGGATGATGGTTATGCTTCTGTTTCCACAGTCAACACGAATTTCATAAAGGCAGGAGGCCTGGATATTTCAAGGCTTTCGGATGCAGCTCAGGCAATTGTAGGTTTATATGCACCGCTGGACGGAATGAATGAAGAAGGATTAGCAGTGTCAGTCAATATGATTGGGGACTCTGATACGATAGAACAAAATACAGAAAAGCCGGACATTACAACAACAACTGCCATCCGTCTGCTTCTTGACAAGGCGGCAAACGTAGAGGAAGCACTGGATCTCCTTTCACAGTACGATCTGCATGCATCCATGGGAATGATGGTTCATCTGGTGCTTTCCGATGCAGAAGGAAACAGCGTTGTGGTGGAATACATAGACCATGAGATGGTAGTTACGAAAACTCCAATTGTCACCAACTTTTATCTGGCAGAGGGTAAAAAATACGGAATAGGAACTTCACAGTCCCATACCAGATACGACATATTAAATGCAGTATTGGAAAAACAGGAAACCATGACGGAAGCAGAAGTGAGAGATGCATTGGATAGTGTGAGTAAAGATAATTTTGGTGAATTTGAATCTACAGAATGGAGTATTGTCATGAATCAGGATACGAAGAAACTGACTTATTATCACAGAGAAAATTATAATAAGGGATATATCATTTCAGTGGAATCATAAGTAGGAGGAACTAGAGATATAAGCTTTGAAGAAAGAAAAGAGGTATTTATGAAGAAATTTGCAATGATGCTGCTTAATCCATTATTTGAACCTGAAGAACACATGGCTCTTTTTCTCACAGGGAATATAGAAAACTACATATTCACAGTAAGAAATGAGAAGGAGGCGTTGGATAAAACAAAAGATTTGGTCAAACAAGGCTTTGGTGTACTGGAGCTATGCGGAGCTTTTGATGAAAAACTTGTACAAGAGATCTACGCCGCTTCAGAAGGGAAATTATGCATAGGACATGTTGTTTATCCGCCGGAGCAAGAGGAGGCCTTGCAGGAATATTGGGAAAGTCAGTGAGGATAGTGTTAGCCCTGGTAAGTGGTACTGTGGAAGTAAACTTTGAGACAGAAGAATAGGAGGAGAGGCAATGGAATTTCAGTTTCATAACAGGATAGAACGACGAAATACAGGTTCCATGAAGTGGGATGTGAAGGAGCATGAACTGCCTATGTGGGTAGCTGATATGGATTTTCAGACAGCGCCGGAAGTTACAAAAAGTATCGTTGAAAGGGCAAAGCAGGGTGTATTTGGATATACGGAAGTTACGGATGAATGGTATCAGGCCTATCAGACATGGTGGAAAGAACGTCATCATCTTGAAATTCAAAAAGATTGGCTGATATTCTGTACGGGTGTAGTGCCCGCCATTTCAAGTATTATCCGGAAAATTACTACAGTTGGAGAGAACGTAGTAGTGATGACACCGGTATATAACATATTTTTTAATTCCATCTTGAATAATGGCAGAAATGTGCTTGAAAGCCGGCTTTTATACGATGGCAGTGAGTATCAGATTGACTTTATCGATTTGGAAGAGAAGATTTCCAATCCTCAGACTACCCTTCTTATTTTGTGTAATCCCCATAACCCTGTCGGAAAGATATGGGATAGAGAAACCTTGGAGCGGATAGGGGATTTATGCAGCAAATATCATGTGACAGTGCTTTCAGATGAAATCCATTGTGACCTTACGGAACCGGGGGATGAATATACGCCTTTTGCCTCGGTATCTGACAACTGCCGAAATAACAGTATTACATGTGTGTCACCCACAAAGGCGTTTAATCTGGCAGGAATCCAGACAGCAGCAGTAATTGTTCCAAATTATAACTTAAGGCATAAAGTCAGCAGGGGACTTAATACTGATGAAGCAGCGGAACCAAACGTATTTGCCGCTATCGCACCAGTTGCTGCATTTACATATGGTGGAGAATGGCTGGATGCTTTACGGAAATATCTGTGGGAAAACAGATTATTTGCAGAGGAATATATCAAAAGGGAAATCAAAGATGTATCCCCAGTTTCCGCCAAGGCTACCTATCTGCTATGGCTTGACTGCAGGAATATTATCGGAAGTTCAACGGAACTCTGCAATTTTATCCGCAGCCACAGTGGTCTTTATCTCTCTGACGGGAATGAATACCATAATGGAGAGGGGTTTCTTCGCATGAATCTCGCTTGCCCGAGACAGCAAGTGGAAGATGGACTAAACCGTCTGAAAGAAAGCGTGGCAGCTTATAAGATATGGGTATGCAGGCAATGCTAAAAGAGGGGTGGTACTTTGTCATTTTGATTTCCTTTTAAATCTGAGCCTTTTCAGTAATCATTTTATCATATTTTTACCTTTTGGTTGATTTTTCTCTTTGCAGTCTTTGAATCATAAATTATAATAGAATAAACGCCATTCTGTGATAAAATAAAATTTATAGAGAGAAACGCAGATAAATCAAAAAAATCCGAATATATAAATGACGAGGTTAATAAGGAGGTATGGTGATAGTATGGAAGATAAAGAGATCATAAAATTATTGGAAAGACGTTCTGAGACTGCAATTGAAGAATTGAGTAATCAATATAAACACTATTGTATGAAAATCGCACTTAATATTCTCAAAAACATCGAAGATGTGAAAGAATGTATCAATGACACTTGGCTATCTGTCTGGAACCAAATACCTCCTGATAAACCGGAAAACCTGTCAGCGTATGTTGGAAGAATCACCAGGAATAAAGCCATTGACCGGTATCATTACAATCATGCACAAAAACTTAATATTGAAATTGTGAGTATCTTTCAGGAATTGGATGAGCTTTGTTCTCCACAAGGGATCGAAATGGAAAGGAACGAAGCTTATTTAATCAATTTATTTAACCGCTTCTTAGAGAAAGAGAAGAAAATCAATCGAATAATCTTTGTTCAAAGATATTGGTATGCTAATTCCATTACTACAATTGCGGAGAATAACAATATAAGTGAAAGTAAAGCTAAATCTATCCTATTCAGAATGCGTAATAGACTAAGAAGCTTTTTGGAAAAGGAGGGCATCTGTTTATGAAAGGTGACGAACTTTTTCTTATCATGGGAAAAATTGACGATACATATATCGATGAAGCAAAGCAAAAGAAACACAAGAGAATTAAGATTCAGATGTTATTTATTATTGCAGCAGTTGTTTGCTCATTAGGCTCAGCAATTGCCCTTGTTACAGCTGATGCCCTTGCTACAGTTAATGCCCGCTATAGAGCACCTGTCATCATATCATATTCTAAATTTGAAGATGTATTTAACTCCTATGAGGAATTCCTGACAGTTTGTAACTCTCTGGATTTTACCCCTGATATTCCTGAAGAATTATCTGGTGGAGCCAAATTTATCAATGGCTTTCTTATAAATAAACAGGACTTAGTGAACGAAGGATATGTAACTGTAGATGTAGTCTCAGCCACTTATCAGGTAGATAATAAAACCATATCCCTTAGTTGTGAACTATCAGTACAGGCGAAACTAGATAGCTTATATGAAACGGCAGATGTATTTACGATTAATGGCAATGATGTTCTATATATGGAACAAAAGACGTTAATAAGACCTGCCAATATGAGTATGGTAGACCAGCTTAAATTATGGCTCTTTAAAATTAAATCTGATGTAGTACTTATGTTATCAGAAAATATTACCGAACCTATTTTATACTATCATAGACAGTTGGTTTGGCTAAATGGTGGTGTTAGGTATGACCTTATTTCTATTAGTGAAAACCAGGACAAAATTATGGACTTGGAGAATATGTTGGATATTGTTAGAGAACTGAAATAAAACTGATTTAATCTCGTTAAATAATGCCCTGCAACACCCCTTTCGTAAATATGTGGCAGGGCACTTTGGCTATGAATCATTCGTTCTAATATTCCCAGCCAGAAGGTACTTCTTGTTCTCTCTCAGTTGAATTTCTAAGTTTTATTGACTCTGTCGGATCTTCTGATGGCATATACATTCCTTGCTTCTCATCACTTGAAATCAGTATCCAATCATCCTCACCTCTTGTGAATTCATACATAAAATTAATTGCACAAGCATCCCTCTTAAAGATATATGCTTTGGAACCATCTTCGCTCAAATATGTGACTGGGACAGTATCACCTGGCTGAATATTTGTTTGTGTTCTCGCCAAGTGTAAATTTTCATCAAAATATGCTGTATCAGGAGGATTCAAGCATGTATATCCGCTTAAATCAACATCAAAACTTTTAATTATAATTTCATCTCTCTCAGCGAATCTATTCACATTTTCATCATCTGTTCCTTTCATAGAAGCATATGCAAGCACTGTACCTGCAATACTGACACTTGCTAGTAGAGCTGCAAGGAAATATATTTTCTTTTTCATTATTGTACCTCCCTTTTATACGACTATTTTAATCATATACTCTTTAAAACCAAATATCAATACTAAATCCCAGCACTCCGATAAGCCGCAGGCGTCAGCCCAGTCTCTTTTTTAAAAATAGAATAAAAATAATTAGGATTAGCAAACCCTGTTTCTGCTGCAATGGCAGTAATGGTCATATCACTGGACAACAGTAGCTCTTGTGCCTTCATCACCCGGATCTGTCGTATATAATCATTAATATAAAATCCAGTGATTGTCTTAAAAATCCTGGAAAAATAATTAGTGGAGTATCCCAGATAATCCGCCACCATACCGGCACTTAAATTGTAATCATTATAATGCAGGGAAATGTATTTCTTACTTTCCTCGATCCGTTCGAAATGCTTATTGTCTTTTAACTTTTCAGAGGCATTTTTACCCTCCTGATACTGCTCGTAAATCACCGCCAGAAGATGGAACCCCTCATCCAAAGTTCTGGGCTGGGAGAGAGGAGTGCTGCTTAAATAAGAATCCTTATCAGGAGTGTTAAGCTTCTGCACCTGGAACAGGATATCCAGATAAAGTCTGTTATATAAAAGAGAGGCAGCCTGGTACTGATACTGTTTTAATATCTCAAGAAATTCTCCTGTCTGCTCTGCAAAATTCTCTTTTTTCCCCTGAACCATGGAATTTAGTATTTCCCCTGCCAGTTTGTCAGGATAAGAGAGACATTCCGGCATCAGTTCCATGACCAGCTTCTGATAGATAATCTGATTGTATCCAAATACAAAACGATAGTTATTAAGCTCCAGAATCCTGTGATAGACACGGCTGCAGTCCTTATATCCACTCATCACACCGTCAAGACTGATGGTAAGTTTCACTGAGCAGGTAAGGAGAAACTGATCTCTGGCTGTTTCCAGAAGCTTTACCAGCTGATCAAAGGTAATGGGAAAATTCTGCTTTGTATTAATCAGACAGATTACCTGATCAGAGCCAATGGAAACACATTCAATGGTAAGCTGAGTTCCAAGAATTTCATACAATAACTGCTGAATTCTGGTTTGAATCACCGGTGCCAGCAACACCTTCTCATCCCATTTCTCAATCTGAAAACATGCCATAAACATTCCCTCAAATGGAATTGTCCAGTTGTTTTTTACAAGCTGTTCCCTGATCTTTTCCATATTCCCATTGCCAATAATCAAACTTCTGATAAGATCGGCTTTCATGCGGGGCTGATAAACTGCCTGCTCCTGTTCTAATTCTTCAATCTCATCCAGTGCCTTCTCATATACATGACGGATTAGGGTAAATTCATCCATACCCTCTGCTGCTGCATATTTGGAATCTCTGAATTCCTCTGTGATTTCTCCGATTGGCTGATAGAGACGTTTGGTAATTAAATACTGGAGAACAACAGAAGCAAGGAAAATAAGACCTGCAACTGCAAGATAGATATTCCTCTGCTGTTTCATAGGAAGGATCAGCTGATTGTAGGGAGTGCTGCACAGATAGATCATATTACTTTCGGGATCTTTGTAGTAGGTGCAGAGATATTCTTTGTCCTGAAATGTTTTTCGGCTGTTTCCTGACAGCAATTCTGAATTCTGAACTGTATTCCATAAAGATTTCCAGCTTTCCTGATCTGATGTAAATATCTCGTTTTCATCTGCCAGAAGAACACAGCCATCTTTGTCTGCGATCATCCCTGCCTCAGGACCTGTTCCCAGTACATGATTCACCAGCTTTTCCCTGTTTAGGCTGATAAAAACAGCACCACTTAAATCATCATAGCTGTTTGCATAGACAGGATAGGCAAAGGTAAGAACTTTATCACTGCCATCAGTCAGAGCAGATGGGAAAATGAGAGCTGTTCTGTGTTCCTTCACATAGTTCCAGCAGTATTCCAAATCGAATTTATAAGAGCCACAGGTGATGGCATCATCGGCCATACTGTTGTAAATATACATAGAATCCACATAAGGGTTAATGTTATAGAACTTTTTTACCACCAGATAGGTGGCGTAATTAGCTGCAGGGTCAAATCTATCTAGAGAGCTGAATGCCACTACTTTTGAATCAAGAGTGACTGTGTTGTAGAGCTGAGAGATTTCGCTGCAGAGATCAGTCATAGTCTGTGCACTTTTTTCCAGATTCTTTTCCTGGTCAGCATAGAGTTTCTTCGTAAGAACATCGGTGTATTTCTGATAAAAAAATACTGTTAAAACAGTGATGGTGACAGAAATAACCAGAAGGCACAACGTCAGCATTTTTCTGAAGTAATTCCGGCTGTATAGTAACTTTTTCACAATGTTTCCCCCTCTTTTTAAAACTGTTTTCAGTATACTGAAATTATAACC
>DHOR01000009.1:0-29104 GCA_002409995.1 Hungatella sp. UBA5385
GTATCCAAGGATTCCATTATAACCTGTAAATGCTAATATTCCACGGGCTCCCTTGTAAGAGAATCCCGGGTGTTCCTGTACAAATTTTTCAAGTAAAGGCACAACATCAAAATCGCCTGTTACAACCGTTCCGTCATCAAGCTCCATCTCATTGGTAGGATATCCGTCTTTCCCAATGACCAGCTTGGTGGCAAAACCGTCTGTTTTCATATATTCATAATAACATACATCATCCTGAGAGAGGATAAATGCTTTCTTACCTTCAGGCAGCATAATATCGCCGTAAACAAACTTTGGATTGCCATTCTCATCTGTTGTTTCATAAGCCAGATCATGGATTCTCACAAGAACGTAGCCTCTGTCATACATAGACTGCATCATTTTGAGAAATTCAGATTCAGTGGTCATCATCTGGTTATATCCGCCTTCTCTGCGATCGCCGTCAAATGCTTTGGCTGTATCAATAATCAGAGAATGGAAGAATACATGAGTGACTTCCACCGGATTGACTCTCACAAGAGTTGATTTTACAGCTTCATAATCTGCGATTGCTGCTGTGATTTCCTTTTCTCCGGCATAAGCTGTGTCTGACTGAAGAAGAGCGATGGCTCCGTCATAATCATACTGGACAGCCAAATGCTCTGCCTGCTCTAACAGGGAAGCGATCATATCAGCTCTTGTATCTGTCTCAGTTGTTATAACAGTTGTTTCATCAGAATCAGAAGCTGAAGGGATAAGCTGTGTATTAGCAGAGTCTGCCGTGGCTTCTCTTTTTTTCATTTGTTTGGTTACTGCTGCTATGCAAAGCACTAAGATGATGATCATTAACAGGGACAAAATTACAATTAATATATTTTTCAGCGTGCGGTGCTTACGCTCATCAGCGCTGCACCCACGGTATTCATTGATATCCATAAAATTAAGACCTCTGGTTTCTATTATATTATGTAAAATTATGTTATTTTTCAGGGGAAAATACCGGACAGGTATTTAGTGTGCCGTCTGGCCCACTAATCCTTGAACAGTATAACATACTTTTCTTAAGGATGTCATTATATATAGAAAGGTTTTTTATAAAAAATCATGAAAGTGGCATAGGAATGGAAGGATGTTCCATACAATGAGATAAAGGATTGTTTCAGAGGATCGTGGAAATTTATGAAAAAATTGACAGCATTTATGTTAAGCTGCCTGCTGTTCCTTCTGGGGCCATGTAATTTTGCTGCAGGACAGGAACCGGCTATAGCAGTTTCTTCGGGCACGATTGTACATACAGGAGAGGAGACTTTACAGGCCAATACAGAAGGGGGACCGGCGATTAGTTCTCCCTCTGCAGTGTTAATGGAGGCATCTACAGGACAAATCATCTATGAAAAGGATGCAGATACACCAAGAAGCCCTGCCAGCATCACAAAGATTATGACCCTCATATTAATCTTTGATGCTCTGGATTCCGGTAAAATCAAAATGACTGACGAAGTTGTAACCAGCGCCTATGCAAAATCCATGGGAGGATCTCAGGTGTTTTTGGAGGAGGGGGAGATTCAGACTGTTGAAACGCTGATTAAATGCATAGTCATTGCCTCAGGCAATGATGCATCAGTGGCGATGGCAGAATACATAGCAGGAACAGAAGATGAGTTTGTGAAAATGATGAATGAGAAGGCCGCGGCTCTGGGAATGGCAAATACCCATTTTGAAGATTGCTGTGGTTTGACCAATTCCACAACTCATGTAACAACAGCCAGGGATATAGCTATCATGTCAAGAGAGCTGATTAATAAATATCCCCAGGTTCACAATTACTCTACCATCTGGATGGAGAATATCACCCATGTGACAAAGCAGGGCTCTAAGGAATTTGGACTTTCCAATACCAATAAGCTGCTGAAAATGGCAACGAATTTTACTACTACAGGCTTAAAAACAGGATCAACCTCCCTTGCAAAATACTGTCTCTCTGCAACAGCAGAAAAAGATGGAGTTCGTCTCATTGCCGCTATTATGGCTGCTCCTGATTATAAAGTCAGATTTGCAGATGCACAAACTCTATTAAATTATGGATATGCCAACTGCAGATTATATGAAGATACGGAAATGCTTCCTTTGCCGGAAATGGCAGTGGAGCTGGGCATCGTGGATACTGTGCCTTTAAAATACAATGGTTCCTTTTCCTATCTAAGCCTTAATGGAGAGGATTTGACAGCAATTGAAAAACAACTGAATCTGCTGCCTTCTGTACCTGCACCTGTAGAGGAAGATCAGCCGGCAGGAAGTCTTGTCTATTCTCTGGGCGGTAAAAAAATTGGAGAGGTTCCTATAGTAACTGCAGGAGCTGTAAAAAAAGCAGGGTATATGGATTACTTTAAACGCCTTTGGAAGGCATATCAATTATAAAACATTCTAATATAGAAGAAAGAAAAAAGAATCAGACTGGATATATATCCCAACTGATTCTTTTTTCTATGAAAGAAGAATGCAAATCAAAATTGCGTAGATGTTAAAATAGTCCTCCAACCTGAAGAATCAGGGGAGCAAATACAAGAGAAACAATGGTCATTAATTTAATTAATATATTAAGGGAAGGACCAGAAGTATCCTTAAATGGATCGCCTACTGTATCACCAACAACAGAAGCTGCGTGAGCAGGACTTCCTTTTCCGCCATGGTTTCCTTCTTCTATGTATTTTTTAGCATTGTCCCAAGCACCGCCTGAATTGGACATGAAAATAGCTGTTAAAACTCCGGTTACGAGAGCTCCGGATAAAAGTCCGCCTAATGCCTCCGGTCCCAGAATCAGTCCAACTGCCAGAGGAACAGCAACAGCCATAAGACCTGGCAGGAACATTTCTCTCAGTGCAGCAGAGGTTGAAATGGAAACACAGGTACCATAGTCAGGGCGTTCTGTACCATCAAGAATTCCCGGCTTTTCACGGAACTGTCTGCGGACCTCCTCAATCATCTCATAGGCTGCTTTGGAAACAGACTCCATAGTCATGGCAGAGAAGAGGAAAGGAAGCATTCCTCCTATAAACAGTCCAATAATAACATGTGCATTTAAAATATCAATTGCCTGCAGTTCAACTGCCTCTGCATAGGATACAAATAGAGCAAGTGCAGTAAGAGCAGCGGAACCTATGGCAAATCCTTTGCCAATAGCTGCTGTGGTATTGCCCACTGAGTCAAGCTTATCAGTAATTTCCCGGACTTCACTGTCAAGTCCCGCCATTTCTGCAATACCTCCTGCATTGTCAGCAATAGGTCCATAAGCATCAATGGCAACAGTAATTCCTGTTGTAGACAGCATTCCTACAGCAGCCAGAGCGATTCCATACAGTCCCATTACCTGATAAGAAACCAGAATTCCCACACATACAAGTAGTATAGGTGCTGCAGTTGACTGCATACCTGCTGCAATGCCGCTGATTACGGTAGTGGCAGAGCCTGTTTCAGATTGAATGGCAATCCTCTTAACATAACGGTAATCACCGGAAGTATAGATTTCTGTTACAAAACCAATGAGAACACCTACAAAAAGTCCGGCAACCACTGCCAGTGCAGCGCGGAAATTTCCAAAGAAGTTGTGGCTTAAGAAGAAAGCAGAGACTACTACCAGAGCAGTTGCTGTATATTCTCCAGATTTTAAAGCCTTATGAGGGTCTGTGCCATTGGATGACTTGATAATAATAGTTCCTATAATAGAAGCAACCACACCACATGCAGATAGTATAAGTGGATATGCCACACCTTCTGACTTATAAAACACGATTCCAAGAGTGATGGCAGAGATCAGCGCACCTACATAGGATTCAAAAAGATCGGCTCCCATGCCTGCCACGTCTCCTACGTTGTCCCCTACATTATCTGCAATAACTGCAGGATTTCTTGGATCATCTTCAGGAATTCCGGCTTCTATCTTACCAACCAGGTCAGCCCCTACGTCAGCTGCCTTGGTGTAAATTCCTCCGCCAACCCGGGCGAACAGGGCTATGGAAGAAGCACCAAGACTGAAGCCTGAGAGAACGCCTACCTCTTTGGTTATGATGAACAGGGTACCGACTCCCAGCAGTCCCAAACCTACAACTGCCATTCCCATTACTGTGCCGCCTGAAACTGCAACCGATAAAGCACCGCTGATTCCTTTTGTACGGGCTGCATTGGCAGTACGGCAGTTTGCACGGATTGCTGCACTCATGCCCAAATATCCGGCACCTGTGGAAAATACGCTTCCTACCAGAAAACAGATGGCAGTGAGCCAGCTCTTTGTTCCAAACCCAATTACCACAAAGAGTATAACCACAAAAATAATTAACACACGGTATTCTGAACGCAGAAAGGCTCGTGCACCCTCTGCAATGGCATCGGCTATCTCTCTCATTTTATCGTTGCCTGGGTCCTGTTTAATTACATGAAGCCTCAGCCCAACAGCAAATAGTAGTCCGATCAAACCAATAACTGGCACAAATAATAATAAATATTCCATAATTTCCTCCTTTAAACAATAATATTTGTGCAAAATTATAACAATGCATTCATTGTAGCAGACTTCTTTTGAAAAAACAACAAAAATATTTAGATCACCTAAAATATTTTTAGTATACAAAACACAGAATACATAACACACAAATAACTGAATTTTCACTTTTCAAAAATAACTTAGATTTTCTTAAGAAAAAAATAATTATAATATAGGTTGACAATCAATATTATACGCTGTATACTATGCATATATTATACGAGATATAATATGGGTTACTTAATAATATTATAAATAATTTTATTCTTTCATAGAAAGGAAGCAGGAGTATGAATACAAAACGTTTATATCGTTCAAGGAAGAATCGTGTACTCAGTGGTGTATGCGGAGGATTGGGAGAGTATTTTTCCGTTGATCCGGTAATTATAAGGTTAATATGGGTATTATTAATGTTTCTTCAGTCCTGGCGCCATTTTTTCCGTTCCTTTATGGGATTTTCTCTGGTAGGAGCCAGTATTCTGATTTACATTGCTGCCTCTATCATTATTCCAATGGCGTCACAGGATCAGGATGATATGTAACAATGAATGTCGGATTTATGTGAGACAGAGAAAAAGAATAGGAGTAAGCATATGGTATTTAATACAGGTGCAGCCCTTTTAGATGCAATAGTACTGGCGATTGTGTCAACGGATGCAGAAGGAACATATGGATACAAGATTACACAGGATGTAAGAAATGTGATTGAGATATCAGAGTCAACCTTATATCCGGTACTTCGCAGATTACAGAAGGAAGAATGCCTGGAGGTATATGACAAGGCTTTTGATGGACGTAACCGAAGATATTATAAGATTACAGAAAAAGGTCGGGTTCAGTTAAACCTTTATAAGAGTGAATGGGCAGGTTATTCCCAGAAGATAACCCGGATATTTGAGGAGGCACATATATGAACAGGGAAGAGTTTATGAAGGAGTTGGAGTATCTGGTGATGGATATTCCGGACGAAGATAAGGCAGATGCACTGGCGTATTATAGAGATTATTTAGAGGAAGCAGGAGATGAGGATCAGGATAAGGTCATAAGGGAGTTTGGAAGTCCCGAACGAATTGCAGCTATTATCAGATCTGATCTTTCCGGCGGTATGGAGCAAGGCGGGGAATTTACAGATAAGGGCTATCAGGATGAGCGCTTTAATGATCCCAACTTCCAGGTAGCCAACCGCTATGATCTTCCTGAGAAAACTGAGGAATACAGAGAGTACTCAGATGAGAATCACGAAAAAAAGAAGAAGGTAAGTTCAAACAACAGGGCAAAAACAGTTTTAATCATTATTCTGATTATTGCTGCCTCCCCCATGCTCCTTAGCTTAGGCGGCGGTCTGGCTGGATTTGCATTGGGAATACTGGGTTTAATCATAGGAGCGGCAGTAGGAATCGGCGCCATTACCCTGGCACTGATTCTTGCAGGAATAGGAGTTATCGTGGGCGGAATTGCATGTATGTTTGCAGCTCCCGTAACAGGTGCCATGATACTTGGAATCGGTCTTTTAGTACTGGGCTTTGGAATTGCATTCCTGGCACTTTGCGGCGCATTCTATGGTAAGTTTCTGCCATTTCTGTTCCGCACGATGATTGATTGGATCAGCCGTCTGTTCCATGGAAGGAGAGCGAAGGGATGAAGAAATTTTATAAAATATGTCTTATAACAGGCAGTATATGCGTACTGCTTGGACTTGGGATCACTACAGCAGGTGCAGCGATGGGAGGCACTTTGCAGGGGCTGAATTACGGAGGATATAACCTTTGGGGCAGCAGATTCCCTCTATATGTCATTGATCGGGTGAGAGAGAGAGTCTTTCATGGTTACAATAACAGATATGATTATTACACAGATTATGATGATTTCGATGTGTTTGATGATTATAATGATTACAATTTTGATTACGATTACAATTTTGATGTAAAAAATACTCCTATCTATCACTATGATGATGACCTTTTTGAGAGAGATGTTCTGGCTGATATGCCTGATAACAGCTTTAAAAAGACCTTCTCTGCAAGCCAGGCTAATAAGCTGGATTTGGAAGTCCGTTGGGGCAAGGTGATCATTCTGGAAAGCAGCCAGCCGGACCAGATCACAGTTACCTCCAATGTTGAAGACAGCTATATTGAGTGTTATTCAGATAATGGTAAATTAAAGATAAAAGCCAAACCAGCCAACACATCAGATACCGTAACATTTGTTGAAATTCCCAAAGGACATATTTTTCAAGAGGCAGATATAGAATTAAAGGCATCTAATAAAAGAACAACCTATGAAGGGAATACAGGTCCTGAGGTAATCGTTGAAGCAATCAGCGCTGGTGAACTGGATATTGATGCCAAGGTAGGCGGTATAGGAATACAGGCAGGAAATGTGAGTAAACTGGATATTAACTGTGATGTTGGCGCTGTGGATTATGCAGGAACCGTTTCAGGAGATATTGAGGCGGATTGTAAGGTAGGAGCTGTCAATCTTGAGCTGGCAGGACATGAAACAGATTTTAATTATGAGGTTGATTGTAAAGTGGGAGCAGTGACAGTGGGAAGCAGAAGCTTTGCAGGTCTTTCCGGTAAAAATAGAATCAACAACGGAGCTTCTAAAAAGGCTGATTTGGATTGTGATGTAGGAGCTCTTACTGTAACATTTGTAAATTAATTCGGTATTGTAATAGAGAGGAGAAATAATCATGGAAGATGGATTAAAAAAATTATATCGTTCCGATAATGAGAAAATGATATGCGGCGTGTGCGGAGG
The DNA here is from genome assembly GCA_002409995.1 of Hungatella sp. UBA5385. Lineage (GTDB taxonomy): Bacteria > Bacillota > Clostridia > Lachnospirales > Lachnospiraceae > UBA5385. Next base: position 7,277 of record DHOR01000009.1, read on the forward strand.
AATTGCAGAGTATTTTAATGTAGACCCAACACTGATCAGGCTTTTATGGGTGGTTCTGACCTTTTCAGGTCCTGGACTTTTGGCATATTTCATAGCAGCAATTATTATTCCACGCAGGATTGATTAACTATAGAACTATTAAGATTTTGGGGACTGTTGTTTATTTACAGCAGTCCCTTTCTATATTCAATGTTTAACTTAAGCCAGAGCGGGAATACTCTCCTTAGAAATTGAAAGGAGGATTCACATTATGTCAAAAGGAAAGAAAAACGAACCATTTGATCCTGATAATATAAAGCCTGAGGAAATGATGAAATTTGAAATTGCTACAGAGTTAGGTCTTAGGGATAAAGTCATAGCTGGAGGCTGGAGGTCACTGACTGCAAAGGAAAGCGGCCGTATCGGAGGTTTAATTACAAAAAGAAGACGTGAAATGAAAAATGAATCACTGGAGAAGGCAGAATAAAAAATAATCTTGCACAGGCTTTGAAAATCTTCTATAATGAACTGCAAAGAGGAACTGAAAGATGAAGACACAAAAGCTGAGAAGTGGCTATACGACAGGAACATGTGCTGCTGCCGCTGCAAAGGCGGCGGCTGTCATGCTGCTGGGAGGCCGCAGGGTACAACAGATTCATATAGTAACACCAAAGGGGACAAGCGTAAGTCTGCCCCTTATTTCCACTGTCTTAACAGATAAAAAGGCAGTGTGTCAGGTGAAAAAAGATGCAGGGGATGATCCGGATGTAACAGATCAGATCCCTATTTTTGCTTCTGTGGAATATGGAACAGAGAAGTGGAAGGAAAGAGGGGATTGCTACTGGCAGGAGTCAGGAATTATGCGGGAATCAGAAACTATGCAGGAGTCAGAAACTATGAGAGCTCCCCTCTGTCTCGCAGCAGGAGAGGGAATCGGCATAGTGACTAAGCCGGGACTCCCATGCCCGGTAGGGAAACCAGCCATCAATCCCGTCCCCCGTCAGATGATTTTTGAAGCTGTGGATCAGGTGAGAGAAGAGTATGAAATTACAGAGAGTCTTCTGATCACCATATGGATTCCTGAAGGAAGAAGGCTGGCAGAGAAAACCTTTAATCCTAAGCTTGGAATTGAGGGGGGAATCTCTGTCCTTGGAACCACAGGGATCGTAGAACCTATGAGTGAGGCGGCTTTAACAGCCACCATTCGTCTGGAACTGCATATGAAGGCTGTAGCAGGGCAGAAGGAGATTATTCTTACTCCCGGCAATTATGGAGAAACATTTATCAAAGAGCAGCTGGGACTTTCTCTGGATCAGGCAGTCCAGTGCAGTAATTTCCTGGCTGATACGATGGTTATGGCAGCAGAAGAAGGAATCGGGAGAATATTATTTGCAGGTCATATTGGAAAGCTGATAAAAGCTGCCGGGGGAGTGAGAAATACCCATTCCAGATATGGGGATCGCCGTATGGAGATATTGTGGGAGTTTACAGAGCCGAAGCTTCCCGAATCCGTTGATCTGCATATGATAAAAGAAAAAATCCTTCAGTCCAATACAACAGAAGAAGCAGTTTCCATTTTAGCACAATTGGGAATTCTTACTGAGGTAATGTCAGAAGCTGCAGAGGCTGTAAAAATGCATATGGAACAGTGGTCAGGCAATAGGGTGAAGGTTGAGGTGGTGACATTTTCCACTGGATACGGTATACTTGGAGTCAGTGAAAATGCGAAAGCTTTGATAGAGGAATTTAGTTTGGCAGAAGAATAGAAAAACACAGGAGAATAATTATGGCTGGAATCATGTATGGAATCGGAGTAGGCCCCGGAGACCCGGAGCTTATGACTATAAAGGCAGCAAATAAAATCAGGGAATGTTCCGTCATTGCCATTCCCCATGAAAATAAAGATGCATGTGTGGCTTATGAGATTGCAAAAGGAGCTGTGCCTGAGATCGAAAACAAAGAATGCCTTTGCCTGCCCATGCCTATGACAAAGGAAAAGGATATTTTAAGGGCAAGTCATGATCAGGCAGCAGAAGCTGTAATGAAGCATTTAGATAAAGGAGAGGATGTGGCATTCATTACACTGGGAGATGTGACCATATATTCCACAGTCAGTTATCTTTTAGACAGGCTTCAGGCAGAGGGATATGAAACAAGGCTGATCAGCGGAATCCCTTCCTTTTGTGCAGCAGCAGCCAGACTTGGTATCCCGCTTGTATCAGGTTCAGAGGAGCTTCATATTATCCCTGCAACCTATCAGATAAAAGATGCATTAAAGCTTTCCGGAGTCAAGGTACTGATGAAAGCAGGCAGACAGATGGCTGCAGTTAAGGAAGAATTGAAAAAACATGGATCAGAGGTTCTTATGGTGGAAAACTGTGGAATGGACAATGAGAAAATCTATGATTCTCTTGAAAAAATACCGGAAGATACCGGTTATTATTCCCTGTTAATAGTGAGGTAGGAAAATGGTACATATAGTTGGAGCAGGTCCCGGAGCAGCGGACTTAATTACAGTAAGAGGAAGAGATCTGCTTGCTGAAGCAGATGTAATTATATATGCGGGTTCCCTTGTGAATCCAGAGCTTTTAAATTATAGGAAAAAAGAATGTACAGTTTATGACAGTGCTTCCATGACACTGGAGGAAGTAGTGTCAGTTGTGGAAGGCGCAGAAAAAGAAGGTAAGATGACAGTTCGTCTTCATACAGGTGATCCCTGTCTCTATGGTGCAATCAGAGAACAGATGGACGAGTTTGAACAAAGAGGAATTGAATTTGAAGTATGCCCAGGAGTCAGCTCTTTCTGTGGTGCAGCATCGGCTCTTCAGATGGAATATACACTGCCTGATATATCCCAGAGTGTGGTCATTACCAGAATGGCAGGAAGAACCCCTGTTCCAGATAGGGAATCCATTGTTTCTTTTGCAGCTCATCAGGCCACTATGGTGATCTTTTTAAGCACAGGTATGCTTGGCAGGCTGTCAGAGGAACTAATGAGAGGCGGTTATGAAAAGGATACCCCTGCAGCTATTGTATACAAAGCAACCTGGCCTGAGGAAAAGACTGTGATCTGTACAGTGGAGGATTTGGAGGAACGGGCAAAGCAGGAAAACATTACAAAAACAGCTCTTATTATAGTTGGAAAAGCAGTTGGACAGACAGGCTATGAAAGGTCTAAGCTTTATGATCCTTATTTTACAACGGAATTCAGAAAAGGGCTGGATTGAGAAGCTAGAAGGGAGGTTTAAACGGTGAAGACATCCATCATTGCATTTACCAGGCAGGGAAGTGCACTCTGTGCTGAACTGGTGAAACGGTTGGGATATGAAGGCATCTCCTGCAAAGGTTACATACTGGAGAAATACTTTGATTCTTATTATGAAATCCCAGGCTTGGCTCCCCTGAGAACCTCCTTAAAGGAGTGGACAAAAGAGCAGTTTGAGCAATCAGATGCCATATTGTTTATCGGTGCCGCAGGCATTGCAGTTCGTGCAATTGCCCCTTTTATAAAAAGCAAAACAGATGATCCGGCAGTTGTAGTCATGGATGAGAAAGGACAGTTTTCCATCTCCCTTTTATCCGGTCATCTGGGCGGTGCCAATGAGCTGGCAGAGCTGGCAGCCATAGTGACAGGTGCTGAGCCTGTTATCACAACAGCTACAGATGTTCATGGCGTTTTTGCAGTTGATGTATTTGCAAAAAAACAGAATCTGGCTATTTCTGATATGAATCTGGCAAAACATATATCTGCAGCAGTGCTTGATAAAGAGCCTGTAGGGCTTTTCAGTGATTTTCCAGTCACAGGGATTATTCCTGAGGGACTGACCCAGAAGAAAAGCTGTAAGCAGAACATATGGATTACAGTGAAGAAAAAACCGGAGAGTGAATCATTTCTCCGCCTTTTTTTATCAGAAAATACAGAGGTCTTAAGATTGATCCCTTCTGCTCTTATTCTTGGAATCGGATGCAGAAAAGGAACTGGAAAAGAAGCCATTGAGACAGTGATAGATAATCTGCTGGAACAGTGGAATCTATCAAAAGAAGCGGTGGCGGAAATTGCCACCATTGATATAAAAAAGAATGAAAAAGGGCTTCTGGACTTTGCCCATGAGCATAGTTTAAAGCTATCTTTCTATTCTTCAGAACGCCTTATGGAAACAGAAGGAGAGTTTACTCCCTCTGAATTTGTAAAACAGATCACAGGAGTGGATAATGTATGTGAACGTGCGGCAATGACTCGTGTGTCAGAACTGGGCGGAGGCACACTCCTTGTAAGAAAACAGGCAGAAAATGGAGTAACAGCTGCAATTGCTGTGAAGGATTGGAAGGTGACATTATGAATGATACAGGGAAACTATATGTAGTAGGAATCGGTCCTGGTTCCTATGATCAGATGACTATAAAAGCTGTAAAAGCACTTGAGGAAAGTCAGGTGATTATTGGATATACTGTATATGTAGACTTAATCCGGGAGCATTTCCCAGGAAAAGAACTGATGACAACGCCTATGAGACAGGAAAAGGACAGGTGTCAGATGGCAATTGATGAGGCGAAAAAGGGAAAAACAGTGTCAATGGTCTGCAGCGGAGATTCAGGAATCTATGGAATGAGCGGTCTTGTGCTGGAATTGGCAGCAGAGGAAAAAGAGCTTGAGATTGAGATGATTCCCGGAGTGACAGCAGCCTGCAGCGGTGCATCGGTTCTTGGGGCACCTCTTGGTCATGATTTTGCAGTGATCAGTTTAAGCGACCTGCTGACTCCTATGGTGCTGATTGAGGATCGTTTGCGACGGGCGGCAACTGCTGACCTTGTGATTTGTCTCTACAACCCCTCCAGCAAGAAAAGAGCCGGTTATCTTCGCCGTGCCTGTGAACTGATGATGGAATCTAAAAAACCGGAAACAGTCTGCGGAGTTGTAAGAAACATAGGCCGTCAAGGGGAAATGATGGAAGTCATGACTCTCAATCAGTTAAAGGACTATGAGGCAGATATGTTCACTACTGTATTTGTAGGCAATTCCATGACAAAATGTATCAATGGAAAAATGGTAACTCCCAGAGGATATCGTGATGTATAAAATTATTATATTTGCAGGTACCACAGAGGGAAGACTTCTTGCTGAATATTGTCACAGCAGAAAAATCCCCGGGTGGATCAGTGTTGTTTCTGATTATGGAAAAGAAGTTCTTCCTGACAGCCCTTTTCTTAAAGTTCATACAGGAGCTATGGACAAGGAGGAAATGGAAGCGTTTATAAAAGAAAAAGGCGCTTTGCTGGTACTGGATGCCACTCATCCTTATGCCAGAGAAGCCAGTAAAAATATTCGCCATGCATGTGAAGCGGCGAGGGTTACATATTACAGAGTTCTTCGCAAGACAACAGAAGATGCACCTGTAATGGAAGCAGCATCTGCAGCAGAAGAAGCAATATCTGAAGCAGATTCTGTAATCAGCGTAGATTCTATAGAAGAAGCAGTGGAGTACTTGGAAAACACAAGCGGAAATATTCTTGTAACAACAGGAAGTAAAGAACTGGCTAAGTATACAAGGCTGTCTCATTGGCAGAAACGTATTTTTGCCAGAGTGCTTCCCACTTCTTCCGTACTGCTTACCTGTGAGGAAATGGGTTTTCACGGAAGCCGTATCATTGCCATGCAGGGACCATTTTCAGTGGGCTTCAACAGCGAGATGATTAAACAGCATCAAATTCAATATCTGGTGACTAAGGAATCGGGGGCAGCGGGAGGATTTCAGGAGAAGCTTATGGCTGCAGCGGAATGTGGTATTATTTCAGTTATCATTGGAAGACCTGTTGAGGAAGATGGGATTTCTCTGGAAAAAGCCATGGAATATATGGAGGAATTGGCTGATTCCCAGGAAGATTTTACACAACAAACAGACTCTTCACATAAGCAAAATCCCGTGGCTCAACCATCGGCAAACCGAAAGATATATCTTATAGGAACAGGAATGGGCGGTTATGAGCAGATGACTTTGGAATCCCTTCATACACTGGAACAATGTGATGTTATATTCGGTGCAAAGCGAATGGTGGAAGATGTATTACAAGCCATTGGAGATAAAACCGTGTTTCCATATTACCGGAGTGAAGATATATTAAACTGGCTTGACAGCCATGGAAACTGGAAAAAAGCAGGGGTTTTATATTCAGGAGATACAGGTTTTTACAGCGGTGCCAGACAGATGTCAGCTGTGTTGAGACAACCTTCATATGATGCGGCATACGAGGTAAAGGTTCTGCCCGGCATTTCCAGTGTATCTCAGCTCTGTGCTGCACTTGGAACCAGCTGGGAGGATGTACGGTTGATCAGCCTTCACGGACGCCAATGGAACCTGATAGAAGAAATTAAGAAATATAACAGGGTATTTGCACTTTTAGACGGAGTGAATACAGTAAATTCCGTTTGCAGGCTTCTCCTTGACCATGGACTGGATCATGTAAGAATATCTGTAGGAGAGCGGTTGTCTTATGCAGATGAAAAAATCACAACAGGATTTCCCAAGGATTTAGAAGAAGGCAGATTTGATTCCCTTTCAGCCATATTGATAGAAAGAGAATGGGAGGATTAGTTCTATATGAGAGATGAGTTATTTATTCGGGGAGAGGTTCCTATGACGAAAAGTGAGGTGCGGAGCATCTCTATATCAAAGCTTGAACTGTCTAAGAGCTCTGTACTATACGATGTAGGAGCAGGAACAGGCTCTGTTTCAATAGAAGCGGCTCTTTCCATGGCAGAAGGAACGGCTTACGCCATAGAAAAGAAGAATGAAGCGATAGAATTAATTTATAAAAACATAGAGAAATTCAGCACTTCCAATGTCATTGTCACAGAAGGAGAGGCACCGGAAGTCCTTCTTAACCTGCCTGTTCCCACCCATGCTTTTATCGGAGGAACATCAGGGAATATGGACTCTGTTTTAGACTTACTTCTGAATAAGAATCCTGATATCCGCATTGTTATCAATGTAATTGCTTTGGAGTCTTTGCAGGACGTTATGGACTGGCTTAAGAAAAAACAGATAGAAGCTGAGATTGTTCACGTACAGATTTCAAAGGCAAAAACAGCTGGTAGATATCATATGATGATGGGAAATAATCCGGTATATGTTGTCAGCTTTGGTGGAAATACATGATGCCATTAATCTGATCGGCATTAAACACAAAGACATTGCAACCACTGGCCACATAGATATTTTGCCACAAAGACATTTCGTCACACAGATATTTCGCCTCACAGACAGAAAGAAGGAATATAACTCATGAATATTACATATAGAACTCTGGAGAAAAAAGACGCAGAATCCTTCTGGAGCATGATGACTGCCTTAGATCAGGAGACAAAGTTCATGTTATATGAACCGGGAGAGAGAAGTCAGGATTTAAAAATCCCGGAGAGAATGATAGAATCAGCCAGAGAAAATGATGATTTTCTGATGGCAGCTGAAGCTGATGGAGAAATTATCGGTTTCCTGTCTGCTCAAAAAGGAAAACTCAGAAGAATCAAACATTCCGCATACATTATAACTGGAATCAGGGAAGCTTATCAGGGCATGGGAATCGGCACAGAGCTTTTTAGCAGACTCAATGACTGGGCGGAGAAAACAGGGCTTGAAAGGCTGGAATTAACTGTTTTATGCGCCAATGAGAGAGCCAGACATCTCTATGAGAAAAAAGGTTTTGTAGTAGAGGGAATTAAGAAAAGATCGGTGATCACTGATGGAATAGCTATAGATGAATACTATATGGGTAAGATCATTGAAAGGAAGTCAAGCCAACATGGATAATAAATCCCCAAGATTTATGCTTGCAGCACCCAAAAGCGGAAGCGGGAAAACCATGATCACCTGTGGTTTGCTTACAGCCCTCTTAAGGCGGGGAATCAACTGCCGTTCCTTTAAAACAGGACCGGATTATATAGACCCTATGTTTCATAAATCTGTGCTGGGAGTGGAAAGTGCAAATCTGGATACCTTTTTTCTGGAAAAACAGCAGGTCAGGGATTTGTTTATCCAAAGGGCGGAACAGGCGGAGCTGTCAGTCATTGAAGGAGTTATGGGATATTATGACGGAATGGGCGGTGATACCATTTGGGCAAGCTCCTATGATACCGCTCAGGCAGTTTCTGCACCGGTGGTTCTGATTTTGGACTGCAAAGGTGCCAGCTTGTCTCTGGCTGCAGTAGTAAAAGGTTTTCTGGAATATAAAAAGGACAGTGGAATTAAAGGAGTCATTTTAAACAGGACCTCTAAGGTGATGGAAGATCGGTTAAGACCGGCTTTTGAAGAATTGGGAGTAAAGGTATATGGATCTCTTCCAGAATGTGAAGCAGCCAGACTGGACAGCCGTCATTTAGGGCTGGTACTTCCGGAAGAATTAAAGGAATTAAAAGATAAACTGGAACTACTGGCAGATCAGATGGAAGAAACCATAGATATTGATGGACTTCTAGATCTGGCTGAAACAGCAGAACCTCTCAGGAGGGATAACACTGCTGACAGTCATACAAACAACATCAGCAGCAATACCCTTATCAAACCAGAACCTGTACGTATCGGTATTGCAAGAGATCAAGCATTCTGCTTCTACTATCAGGAAAATCTACAGCTTTTAGAGGAAATGGGAGCAGAACTAATCCCATTCAGCCCTTTAAAAGACCAGGCGCTTCCTGATAATCTTCACGGTCTGCTCCTTGGCGGCGGCTATCCTGAGCTCTATGCAAAAGAGCTTGCGAAGAATACAAGCTTACGGAGACAGATAAAAGCTTCTTATGACAATTCTATGCCGATTATAGCGGAATGTGGTGGTTTTCTTTATCTGCATAAAGAACTGGAAACAAGAGATAAAGAGTTCTGCCCTATGGTTGGAATCATTGATGCAAAAGCATTTCCGGAAGATAGGCTTTTAAGATTTGGTTATGTGGAGCTTACCTGTCAGGAGGACACTGTTTACTGCAAAAAGGGCGAGATTATCAAAGGGCATGAGTTTCATTACTGGAATACAACAGACCATGGCAGCAGTTTTACAGCCAGGAAACCGGGAAAACAGAGACAGTGGGATACCATTCACTGTCAGGGAGTTCTCATGGCAGGATTTCCCCACATCTATTACCCGTCCAATCCAGTAATAGCAGAGAGATTTGCAGACTTGTGCAGAAACTACAAAAATAAAGGAGCAGCAACATGATTGATATAGATATAGTAGAGATTGTTCCGGGAGGATTGGAAGACCTTCCTGAATTAACCGCATTATACGATGAGGTAACAGAATATTTAGAATCCCATACCAATTATCCAGGCTGGAAAAAGGGGATTTATCCTACCGGTGCAGATGCAGAAATTGCAGTAGCAGAGGGGACTGTTCAGATTGCAAGAGTAGATGGAAAAATTGTAGGTACTTACATTCTCAATAATAAAATAGCTCAAGGTTATGATACTGCTCCCTGGAAGATTGATGTTTCACCTGACCATGTTGCTGTACTTCATACCTTCATGGTTCACCCTATTGCTAACGGAAGCGGTCTTGGGAAACTCCTTTTGTCTCATGCAAAGGCTACAGCAATCTGGACCGGAATGGAGACACTGCGCCTTGACGTATACAGAGGGAATTTACCTGCAATCAGCCTTTATGAAGCAATGGGCTATGAATATATTTCAACGGTAGATCTTGGATATCAGGATTTTGGGCTGGATTTATTTAAATTATATGAACTGGTGCTTCCTGCTCAACCGATACCTGTGGAATTAACGGAGCATTTGGATAAAATACGTCCTTTAAATGAAACTGTCATGGAGGAGGCAAAAACCAGATGGAATCACATCGCCAAGCCCCTTCACAGTCTTGGAATTCTGGAAGATCATATTGTGAAAATGGCAGGCATTTCTGAGAGTTCCAACGTATCTCTGGAAAAATGCGGTCTTCTTGCATTATGCAGTGACAATGGGATTGTAGAAGAAGGCGTTACACAGACAGGACAGGAAGTAACTGCTGTAGTAGCTGAAAATATGACAAAAGGGGAAAGCTGTGTCTGTATTATGGCAAAACGCAGTGAAGTGGATGTATTTCCTGTTGATATGGGAGTTGCCAGAGATCTAGTGTCAGATTCAGTTCAGCCCCTTATTAACCGTAAAATCGCTTATGGAACTAAGAATTTCCACAAAGAACCTGCTATAACACGAGATCAGGCAGTGAAAGCCATTGTTACGGGAATTCAGCTTGTAAGTGATCTGGCGGAACAGGGATATAATCTCATCGCTACCGGAGAGATGGGAATTGGTAATACCACCACCAGCAGTGCTGTTTCCTCTATGCTTCTGCTAAGTGCACCTGATCTTTTAACAGGACGTGGAGCTGGACTTACAGATGAGGGGCTAAAGCGTAAAATTGCTGTTATTAAGGATGCAATGAAACGATATCAGCCACAGTGCAAGGATGCAGTTGATGTTATTGCCTGTGTTGGAGGATTTGATCTGGCAGGTCTCACTGGTGTGTTTCTGGGAGGTGCTATCTATAGAATCCCTGTAATTATTGATGGTTTTATATCAGCAACAGCAGCTCTCACAGCAGAACGTATCTACCCAGGTTGCCGTGACTTTATGCTGGCTTCCCATATTTCAGCAGAACCGGCTGGCAGTTTGATGTTAGAGAAGCTGGGATTGGAGCCCATGATACAGGCACACATGTGTCTGGGAGAAGGTACAGGTGCAGTGGCAGCAGTTCCGCTGCTGCGTATGGCTCTCGATGTTTATCAGCATATGAGTTCTTTTCAGGATATTAAAATAGAGGAATATCAGCCACTTGGAGGAGAATAATGGTCACTCTGATTATTGGAGGAAGTGGAAGCGGCAAATCAGAATATGCAGAAGGGCTTGTTATTGCACTTGGAAATAGAAGGCGGATCTATATAGCTACCATGAAACCGTGGGATGAAGAGTGCAGAATGAGAATAAAACGACACCGCCATATGCGTGCGCAAAAACTGTTTCTGACTGTGGAAAGATATGGTGATCTGGAAGGGTTGAATCTGAGGGAATATGGAAATGATAAAGAGAAAACAGCAGTACTTCTGGAATGTATGTCCAACCTTGTATCCAACGAAATGTATGGAACAGGAGAGGAAGAGGGACAGGCATTTCCCTTAGACAGCGATCTGGTTGAGAACCGGATAATCCAGGGTTTTCTTCATCTTAAGGAACAGACAGAGGACTTAATCATAGTAACCAATGAGGTGTTTTCTGACGGAGAGGCGTACAGTGAGGAAACCAACCGGTATCGTCAGACTCTGGCAGCAATTAATCAAAGAATTGCTTCTTATGCAGATCAGGTGATTGAGGTTGTTGCAGGGATTCCTTGTATTGTTAAGAAACCCTGACCTCATATATTCTCATTATTGTGGAAATGGAATAAGAAATTCCGGTATTCCGCTGGCATAAGGTGCAATATCATATTGCTGAAAATAGATGATAATACCCTGGGGAATCAGATAAAAGCTGCCTGGCTGAAAGGTGTCTTTTACAAGCTTGGCATAATCATCAAAATAGGCAGTCTGATTATCTTTCATTTTTTGGGAGATCTGATGGATAATCCAATTTTCCAGATCCTGTCTGTAATTTGGGTTATGTTTAAAGAAATCTTTCAGCTCCATTTTATTCCCTGATCTAAAATCCCAGGTATCAGAGGTTCTTACAGTAGCTCCATGGGCTCCGCCCATAAATGTATATTCCTCCAGATATAAGCTGGTAATACAGTTTGAATTATAGGTGACTTCGTAGGTCATATGAAACTCATAGGTGTTAAAGGGAGGATAATTAACCTGGATAAACTGGGCATTTTCTGCTGCCTGTGGAAATAGGGTATTACGGCAGTAGGATTCCTTTTGCTTTGCAAGAGAAGCGTAGTGGCTGTTTATGGAATTTGCAGCAGAAGAACTGCAGGTTGTTGTAAAAAAAGGATAGTTGATGTCATATCTGAATACAGGAATTGTTCTGTAATACATTAGATCATTCAGTGATTTTTGGGAAATAGTCTGCATAGAAAACTCTTGATAGAATGTTTTTATAGTATATGAGCTGTAGAAAGTGGATATGTCTTTAACCATAGGAGGAAGAGATAGATGGCTGTAAAAAAAAGAAAAGCGGTAGGAAAGAGTCAATCTTATGCCAGCTATATAATAGATGGCTTTGTGGTTTTGATTCTGTTTGTCTTTCCTCTGTTTTTTACTGATTTCTATTATAATTTGCATGTATCGAAATATTATTTTTATATTGGAGCGGTAGCAGCGCTGCTTGCAGCTCTTATTTATGCAGCATTGAAAAAAAGATGTCACATAGAGAAACGTATGATAAAGGAAATGTGTGTAACTGATTGGGCCTTCCTGATTTTATGGCTGGTTGGGCTTATTTCTACCTGCAGCTCAAAGTATGTTTCTGCTTCCTTTTGGGGAAATGAGGGGCGGTTATCCGGTTTGTTTCTTCACAGCTTATTTCTGATTGCGTATTTTGCAGTGACCCGCTTTGGAATCTTTAGAACATGGTATTTAGACATATTTTTAGTTTCTTCTCTTCTGGTATGTTTATTTGGTATCACAGATTATTTTGACATGGATATTCTGCATTTTAAAGAGGAGATTTCTCCGGATCATTACTATATTTTTACCTCTACCATCGGTAATATTAACTTTTATACAGCCTTTATAGCGATGGTCACGCCGGTGGCAGCTGTATTATATTCCCAGGAGGCTAAAACTAAGAAACAGGTATTTTATTATATATGCTATACAGCCAGTCTTTTTGCCATTGTTATGGGAGTCAGTGATAATGCAATTTTATCCATAGGAATACTTTTTGCCTTGCTTCCGCTGTATTTGTTTGGTAAAAAGAATGGCATAAGGAAATATCTGATTTTAACAGCAACCTTTTTCACTGTGCTTCAGTGTATTGCTTGGATTAATATTTATATGGCTGACAGGGTATTGGGCATAGAAAGTGCATTTAACTTTATTATGAATTTTAAAGGACTGATAGTTATTACAGCAGGTCTGTGGCTGCTGATTGTCTTATGGTATGGGGCGGAGTTTATAGTAAAGAAAAAATTGGATTTGTATGGGAAAATACCGACAGCTCTGTGGCTGGCCGGACTTCTTGCAGTTTTTGCAGCGGCCCTGTTTCTGCTTTATGATGTTAATATCAATCACAATGTGGAACGATATAGTTCTTTAAACAACTACCTGCTTTTAAATGATGACTGGGGAACACACAGGGGATATATCTGGAGAAATGCTCTGGAATGTTATCGTGACTTTACTCCTGTACAGAAGCTGTTTGGTTATGGACCGGATACCTTCGGTGTTGTAATGCTGGAGAAAACATGGAATAATCCTTATAAGGAAATCTTCGATTCTGCACATAATGAATATTTGCATTATCTGACCACATTTGGAATTCTGGGTCTTACTGCCTATGTTACGTATCTTTTATCCTTTATAATCAAGGGCATAAGATACACTGAGAAAAATCCTTATATAGCAGCTTGTATCTTCTCTGTGATCTGCTATAGCACTCAGGCTTTTGTAAATATAAGCAATCCCACCGTATCACCAGTATTTCATCTTTTAGTGGCATTGGGCATTCTGGGCTGCAGAACTGCTAAAAATCAGAAATCGATTTAAACAGAATAAAAGAACAGGGTATCCCTAAATGGATTTCAAGAAGAATCCATATTTAAGGATATCCTGTTTTGTTTTCTATTTAATCAGGAAAGACTTGTGGCAGAATCAGTCTTCAATAGGGTCTTCAATCAGTGTAGCTGCATTAAATTCATGAACATGGCCATCTGCCACTGTGGTAATGGCATTTATAAAGTGTACATGTTTGCCGTTTCCTACAAAAATAGCAGGAGAGGAAATGCCGCAGAACTGATGAAAATGACCTTCATAACTATCTGTTTTAAAATTCACTCTGTGAACATGACTGTTTCCAAAGGGCATAGGACCCTGAGAAACAGTTGCAAATCTATGATTGTGTGGATCCTCTTCTGGTTCAGCAATCTTAACACTGCCTTGCAGCTCGTGATTGTGATATTCCATAATCGGACAGCATAAAGGTTCAGAATTGCATAAAGATTCCATATTATTTTCACCCATGATCAATACCTCCTTATTATATGAGTTAATACTATTATATGGACAAGGAAGAAGATTGTGAGAAGAGACTTAGAGCGGTATTGACAAGGTAAGTAAACTCCCCGGCAGGTTTGTAAAACTGAACCGGGAAGTAATAAACATTAGATGCACTTAATTAAAATCGGAATAATGGAATCCAGTTTAGCTTTTAAAATACCTTCAATCTTAATGACCTGTTCCAGAGTAGCCTGAACTGAGGTATCAATTGCAATCAGATCGTCAACAGAATTGCAGGTCTTTAAAACGCGATGAATCTTTGCACATTCAGCATCGATAATACATGCCAGTGCATCCTCTTCGCGTGCAATAGAGCTTGCAATATCAAAAGCTGTTTGGCAGCCCCCTCTGCAGCAGGGGTATGATGCGTCATTATTGGTAGGTTCACACATATGAGTCTCTCCTTTTTTTCGGTTGTAATATAGTATATGGACGAGTCGAAGAAACTGTGACATCCCTGTCCTGTGGCAGAAATATAGCTTATTAAGGGACATATTTTGTAAAAATTACCCACCTATTATGACCTTTACACAGGAAATTCAATCATATATGATGAATATAACTAGTGGTGATTAAAAGAATGGAGCTGACATATGTTTCAAATCGGTAAAAAAGAAATCGAACTTCTTTATCTGACAGCCTCTTCAAAAGGAGGCTTTCGTTATCGAGAGTTAATCGAAAGATTTGGATACACAGAACGTTCTTTTAAATATGCAGTCGACTTAATTAATCGTTTTTTAAAAGAGAATTCTCAACAGGCTTATCTGTCTATTGATAACAGAAGATGTTGTCTGGAACATGGTCCGCTTCCAATGGATTACACTCTGGGTAAGATTAAAAAAGAATTTTACTATTTATCAAGAGAAGACAGAAATGAAACGATTTTATTTCGATATCTTGCTAATTTATCCTATACCATTGAGGAAATGGGGGATTATCTGGATGTCAGTAAATCTACAGTCAAACAGTCACTGGCTGTAGTAAAAGACAGATGCCGGGAGTATGGTCTGGAGTTAGCCAGTCATGCAGGAATGGGTATGGTTTTAAATGGAAGTGAAACTGTGATCCGCACCGTTTTAAGACAGCTTTTATATAAATACAGCGGACTTTCCGAGGAAGAGCGTCAATACAGAAAACTTGCTTTACGTAACTGCAATCCTTATTTAAGAGAATGGATATTACAGTTTTTCCAGCAGTCAGAGGCAGAACAGAAGGCAGAGCAGTTATTCTCCTGCATCAAGGATTTCCTTCCTGCTATTCAGAACGATGAAATCTATATATTGGCAATGCTGAATTTAATTATAGTATTTAACAGGACAGGCAATGGTTTTTATGTTCCTGCTGACATGAGTGATTATGTGGGACAGGAGGGGAGACGGCTGGCTGAGAAGATCAGCCGTTCCTGTGAGGAACATCTTAAAATCAGTCTACCTAAAGAGGAGTTTTTTGAATTTGTAATTGGTTTAAATAAAGGTTATTCCATAGAAAGCAATGAGAAGAATCAATACACTTTAATGGGGAGTATGATTTGGATTCATCGTCTGGTTTCTGATTTGCTGCAAAAACATACCAATACGCCCTTCCAGGAATTAAAAGATAATCATCAGCTTGATGATGCGCTTGATATGCTTTACAACCACTTTTATGGAGCGGTGGAACGGGTGACACGTAATATTTATCTGCAAAACCCTATTTTAGATGAGATTAAAGATCAATATGGGCAGATGTTTCAAGAGGTTCAAAACAGTGTGAAAGGACTTGAAAATTATCTGGAGAAAAGCTTTTCGGAAGGTGATATCGGGTATTTTACACTGCTGATTGAAAATATTTTATCCCAGCTAAGCAAACAGTCGAAAAAGGTGCGGAGAATCGTTTTAATCTGTGGAATGGGATATGGCACATCTCAGATTGTAAAAAGTAAAATAATACAAAAATTTGATGTTATTATCGAAGATGTAATTCCTTATTATAAATTGAATCATTATGCAGATAATAAGAACATTGATTTATTTGTATCAACAGTACCTGTAAATATCAGCACAATCAACAATGTGGTTGAGGTTAGTCCTCTCATCACGAATCTGGATATTGACGTGCTGTCAAAAGCAGGAATGGTCCGTTACGGCATTGATATTACCTCTGTCATGAAGCTAATTGAGGAAAATGCAGTTATTACAGATTACTCCAAACTGGAAGATAGTTTGAAAGAATTGTATGGAATCAACGAAATGGAACATTCTAAATATGATGTTTTATTAAAATATCTGTGTGAGTCCAGAATTCTGGTAAATCAGACTTATGAAACATGGCAGGAGGCAGTGAGAGGCGCAGGTAATCTTCTGGTTAAGACAGGGTGTGTAAAGACGTCCTATGTGGATGATATGATCAATAATATCAAAGAGTTTGGTTCTTATATTACAATAGGAAACGGCATTGCCCTGCCTCATGCAAGAAACAAAAACAATGTGGAAAAGACAGCGTTCAGTCTGGTTACCCTAACAGAACCTGTCATATTTGACAATGGGAAAGAGATAGATACCATCATCAGTTTTTGCAATGTAGCCAGCAATGATTATACAAAAGCACTTACAGCCCTGATGGAATTAAGCCAAAATCAATCATTTCTGGAATTTAAAAAGGGTGTTAAAACCTCAAAACAGTTATTTGATTATATAAAAAATATAAAGTAGGTAAAGAACCATGAATATTATTAATGAGAATTGCATTGCCCTTTTAGAAGAGGCAGATACTGCAGAAGAAGGTATTGTAATAGCAGGAGAGGTGTTAAAATCCCAGGGATACATTAAACAAAGCTATATTGACGCAATGCTTAAAAACTTTGAAACAAGCGGCCCTTATTTTGCCATTGCTCCTGGTTTTGCAATGCCTCATGCCAGACCGGAAGATGGAGTTATAAAATCAGGCATAGGTCTGATTACACTAAAGAGTCCGGTATCCTTTGGAAGTGCCAATGATCCCATTAGAATCATTATGACTCTTGCCACAAGCAGTGATGATGAACATTTGCAATTTATGTCCAAAATTGCAATGCTCCTTGGACAGAAACAAATGATTGAAAAATTATATGAATGCAGGACTGCAGAGGAAGCAGCATTATTATTAAATGATAACCAGGAAAAGGAGAATTGAATAAGATGAAAATATTAGCAGTATGTGGTTTAGGTATGGGAACTTCCCTGATTCTTCGTATGAACATTGAAGAGGTTTTGGCAGCAGAGGGTGTATCCGCAGAGGTAGAGCACAGCGACGCTTCTTCTGCAAACGGTGAAAAATGTGATTATATTGTTACAACAAGAGAGATCGCCGGGTCTCTGACCAATCCTCAGGGGGAGATTATTATTTTGGATAATTTTATTGATAAGGATGAGATTCGCAAAGTACTGAAAGAAAACAAGATTGTTTAATTCTGAGCTATTGTGCTGCTAAAGATGAACGGGACAGCACAATAAGATCTGAACACACAACAAAAATGGAGGTTTTACTATGGCGATAGTGAATTGGATTGCAACAAATATATTTGGAAATGCAGGTTTTTTATTAGGAATCATTGTAATGCTGGGGTTGATTCTACAAAAGAAAACATTCAGCCAGACGATACAGGGAACCATTAAAGCGATTATTGGATTTCAGATTATAGGTATCGGTTCTGGAGTTGTTGTATCATCTCTTAATGTATTTCAGCCAATGTGGGCGGAGATTTTTGGACTTAAGGCACAAAACCTTGGTGACTACATGGGACAAAACGGATTCGTTGACAAGTTCGGTACCGTAGTTACGCTGTCTATGACCTTTGGTTTTTTAATCAACGTACTGCTGGCTCGTTTTACTAAATTTAAATACATTTATTTAACAGGTCACATGATGTTCTGGACTTCCTTAATCTTTGCAGGAATTATATTTGACCAGAACATGGAGGCAAATACATTTGCAGTAACAGCATTTTTATCTGTTGTGCTGGGCGTTTACTGGACTCTTCAGCCGGCTCTGACTCAGCCTATACTAAGGAAAATCACTGGAAATGACAGTGTTGCCTTAGGACATACCTCAGCTTCCGTGGCATTCCTGGGGGCTATGGCAGGTAAAGTCATAGGAAATAAGGAAAAGAGTACAGAAGATTTGAAGATTTCTGAGAAATGGGGATTTTTAAGGGATTCTAATATAATCACAGGTATTACCATGTCTGTGCTGTTTATTATCGGCACCATTCTTCTTATGCTTAAAAACACAGAGGGTGCCAGAGAACTTCTTGCTACTTCAGGAGATACAAGCTTTTTCATTTATTCTATTTTAACCAGTTTACAGTTTGCAGGCGGTATTGCTGTAGTTCTGTTTGGTGTCCGTATGTTTATCGGTGAAATGGTTCCTGCTTTTAAGGGAATTGCAACAAAGATTGTACCCGGTGCTGTACCTGCACTGGATTGTCCCATTGTATTCCCTTATGCACCAAATGCTGTTATCATCGGTTTCGTTGGTGCCTTTGCAGCAAGCTTAATCTGGCTTGTGATTCTTGGTAATGCAGTAGGTTATGTATTTGTTCCTACTATGATTGCTATATTCTTCCATGCAGGAACTGCAGGAGTATTCGGCAATAAGACAGGTGGAGTCAGAGGTGCTCTTGCTGCAGGTGTTATCACAGCAACCGTGATTGCAGTAGGCCAGTATGTTATGGTTACATTCCTCACTCCCAATACAGTTCCTGACGTAGTTATGTGGGCTGCTGACTCAGACATGTTTATTATCGGACCGATTATCCGGTTAATTGCTAATTTTATATTCTAAAGATTTACGTTAATAACAGGAGGTTTCATATGAGCTTTGTCAGAACAATATTTGGTGATATTTCACCGGAACAAATGGGAATTACCTATTCACACGAGCATCTGCTGTGTGAGCCGCCTTATTGGGTGGAGAGAAATGCTGATGATCTGATTCTGGACAGCCCTGAGAAGACCAAAGGCGATATGGAGGACTTTAAGAGGCTTGGCGGAAAAACCATAGTAGATGCAACAGCCATAGATTACGGCAGAAATATAAAGGGTGTGGCAGAGCTTGCCAAAGAGCTGGATATACAGATTATTGCAACTGCAGGCTTTAACAAATCATTTTTATGGGAAGCAAAACTTCCTGAGCATTTAAAACCCATTGTAGGTGATTATCCTACTTATCAGCAATGGATTGAAAATGCATCTGTTGACCAGCTGACCCGCCATGTGATCAGTGAAGTAATGGAAGGACTTGAAGGAACGCCTTATAAAGCCGGACAGGTTAAGGCAGGAACAGGCTATAACAGCATCGGTCCTTTGGAGATTAAGACAATAGAAGCTGTTGCAGCAGCCCATCATGAGACAAAAGCGCCGATTCATCTTCATACAGAAGCAGGAACCATGGCTCTGGAGCAGATAGAAATTCTGGAAAAAGCAGGTGTTGATATCAGCTATGTATCCTTTGGTCATATGGACCGCAATCTGGATTTCTATTATTATGAGAAAATATTATCCCACAACGCATTTCTCTGTTTTGACGGAATGGGTAAAATCAAATATGCGCCTGAATCCGCCAGAGTCCAGATCATTCTTGATTTATGCAAAAAGGGATATGAGGATCATATTTTAATCAGCCATGATCTTGCCAGAAAATCTTATTATAAAAATTATGGGTATGGAATCGGACTGAAATTTATTCTGGACAAATGGGCTCCAAGATTTATGGAAGAAGCAGAGACTGCAGGACTGGATGGGAAGATGTTATTGGACAAATTCCTGATTCACAACCCTGCCAGATGCTATACTTTTAAATAGGAGTAATATATGAAGAAAAGAATGAACGAAATAGATGGAATATCATTTCGGGAGGTGGTAAAATCACACAATATTGCGCTGCTCCCCATTGGTGCAGTGGAAATTCACGGACCTCATCTTCCTATAGGTACAGATTCATTTCTTGCAGAACAATTGTGTGAAAAGCTTTCTAAACGAGTTCCCTCTCTGATCATGCCCACCCTTCATTACAGCCAGGTATGGAGCTTAGGTAAGATGCAGGGTTCTGTCAGCATCAGCAGCGAGCTGCTAATTCAGCTGTTATATGAAGTGCTGCTGGAGCTTGAGCGAAATGGTTTTGAGACTGCAGTTATAATAAATACACACCTGGGTAATAATACTGCCATAAAAGAAGCAGCCAGAAAAGTATATAAGGAAAAGCCTGACTTTAAGATATTATATTTTACCTATCCGGGTGCAGGAGAAGTGTTGCCTGAAGTAATGAGCGGCAGCAGCTTTCACGGCGGATTTTTCCATGCGGACGAAATTGAAACTTCTTACATGCTTTATTTATGCAAAGAGCATGTGGATATGTCAAAGGCAGTCAACACTACCCCTGAAGTACCAGAACTCATAGATGTTACCCCAATCCGGTGGAATGAATTTACAGATACTGCTGTCATGGGAAATGCTGCAATGGCAACAGAGGAAAAAGGCAAAAAAGTAATTGACCATGTTCTTGATAAAATGGTCTATTTCATAGAGAAGGCAAAGGAGGGGGAAGGATGAATGGAATTGAAACCTATTTCCGAAATATAAAGGACATTCTGGATTCGGTTCTGGAAGGCGAGATGGACAGTATGGAACAAACTGCTCTATGCTTTGCTGATACAATTGAACATAAGCAGTCCATCTATGTATTTGGCTGTTCCCATGGAGCGATTATTGCTGAAGAACTATTTTACAGAGCCGGCGGTCTTGCAGTGATCAATCCCCTGTTTAACCCTTCTTTGATGCTGAATGTACGCCCGGTTACATTAACCAGCAGATTTGAGAGATTAGAAGGACAGTCTAAGGCAATTCTTGAGGAATCCAGCGCAAAAACAGGTGATGTTATTGTAATTCATTCTGTTTCAGGAAGAAATGCAGGAGTTGTTGAAATGGCTTTGGAAGCTAAAGAAAAGGGAATGACTGTAATCGGGTTAACCAATCTGGATTATTCCAAGAAGAATACTTCCCGCCACAGCAGCGGAAAACGGTTGTTTGAGCTCTGTGATATCTGCATTGATAATAGAGGGGAATATGGAGATGGTTCTGTAGAAATTAAGGGAATCGGTGAAAAGGCAGGAGCTACCTCTACTGTAATCGGAGCCTCTATTATGAACGGAATTGTGGTAAGAACTGCGGAATTGCTGGCTGAGAGAGGAATCCGACCGCCTGTGCTTCATAGCGCCAATGCTGATGGCGGTGATGAGATTAACAAAAGTATATTTGAAGAATATAGAAGCTGTATACATTATTTGTAATAGTTGAGAACCGAGTTGAAAAATCAATCAAAGTAGTCCTTAGAAAGCTAGCTTTTTAAGGGCTATTTTGATTGTGATACAAAATGAAATGAGCCCTGCATTTAACAGAACTCATTTCATTTTCGTTTTAAGCTTATTTTTCGGTTAAAGATAGTAATTTACGAGGTTGCTCCAGTTCTTTTTATACTGCTCAATTTCATCTTTATGAGCCAAAGATTCCTCTTTCAGCCTCTCAATCTCCTTCTGCTGCCTTTCAATCATGTAATCCACCGTGTTCTTGTCCAGCATAGCTAATGCCTCATTATACATATCTATCAACTCCTCCGGTTCACACGCAATATAGACTTGAAAC
>DHOR01000009.1:29407-29891 GCA_002409995.1 Hungatella sp. UBA5385
CATGCAGAGAACCAGCATCTATTACTGTGATCCCATGCGCAGCAATCAAAAAGGCGGTATAGAAAATGTCCATACCATGCTTCGGATGATTCTGCCAAAAGGAACGATTTTTGAACCGCTAACGCAGTGGGATATAAGAGAGATCGTGAATCATATTAATTCAGCTCCAAGACAACACCTTGGTGGTAAAACACCTTATGAACTGGCATTAAAAAAATATGGCCCTGATATTCTCAGGGCCTTGCAGCTCAGCATCATCCACCCCGATGATGTAACTTTATCACCAAAGCTGCTTAGAAAATAAAATCACATAAAAAACCGCTGCCGGATTAGGTAAATTCAAAATCTATCATTGAGCCTGTGGAATTTAGTCTTGCACACCATAATTCCAGAGACCTGTTTACCATACCCTAAAACAGAAAGTTTCTCAGAAATTTGCTCTAATTATAACATGTTTAGAACATTCTGTCTCAAAAAAACTTTT
>DHOR01000044.1:0-112913 GCA_002409995.1 Hungatella sp. UBA5385
AAAATATAGACTTTTAAAGGTGTGATGGAATTTACTTCTGCATACGGAATTTAATTTTTCAATTCAGCAACATTAATATTTTGCGAAAAAAATCTATATAAGAGAATACATAACTCAACATTATTTTTACCAACTGGGAAAATTGCAGAAGAATTGGCATTTCAAAACTATTTATCTACAAATTGGTTCTACAGACGAATGAAAAAATAGAAGCAAAAGGTTTCCTTACTATTACATGAAGGCCAAGAGAGGATTTAAAACAAGGTGTGAAGCAATGGATGAGGCAATATTTTTTGATGAATGTGTATAGTGGAAGCCTTCCAAGCCAATAAAACCGGTTCTTCCGAACACACAGGAAGGGAGGTGGCGCATACATGACAGCTTATGAAGTTATTTCAGTATTCATTGCGATATTAGCTTTGCTGATATCCTTTGGCAGCTTGATTAAGCGTGCTAACCTTTCTCATAAAAACGAGATAGTAAGAGGAAAAAACAATGCCTCTCCTGTCTGACCACAGGAGAGGCGTCTCTCATTGAGAGGTAAGTAAAACCTTTTTTCGTGAGTACTCATTTTGGAGTGGTGCTTTCTGTACCTTTAATATAGCATTTACACTTGATTCTTTCAAGTCCTTTCTAGCCATTGCAGTTCATTCGGTCTTTCCGCCAGTTTACTTCTTTGTCCAGTCACTACTGGGAGTAAATATCCTAGGTGGTACTTACGAATTTATGACAGACATGTCCGGAGATTTCCAAAATGTTAAATCCTATACCGATAAGCATCCTGACATCAAAGTGCCTTAAAAAACAAGGTTCGAACTCCATTTTTAAATTCTCTAATACCCCAAATCTTCATTAACAATTATTACTTTTATACGATTCTTAATCCGCTGTTTCCCCGAGACCAGGAAATTGCAACAGGTTCTCTCCGGGCTGCTACAGCCGGCAGTCATATCTGCTTGTCCTTTTTCTATAGAAACACAGTATCCTTTTTCTTTACAAAACGTACGATTACCAAGTCTTTTACCTATCTTAGGAGCGGTTATGGTTTTAACTCGATTTACTGCTTCATCAATGCCTTTGACAATCTTATTTTTCCCTACCACCATAATAACTGATTTTGGACCATAAGCAATAGCACAAATCCTATTTGAATTGCCATCCACATTATATAGTTCACCAGATTCAGTCACTGCATTACTGCTGCAAAAGTATGCATCTGCATCCATAGATTGTAAATATATTTCCCTAATGTCTTGCTGAGAGAGCCCGTCTGTATACCTGTCTAAGAATTTATAGCGGTCACATCTTAGATGTTCCAGAACACCAGACTCAAAAAGACTTATGGAACCTCCCACAGAAATTGTATCACCATCATTTAGAAGTTCCGATACTAAGGGAACCACTTCATCTTTACTATTTACGAAAAATGATTTTATGTTGTTCTTTTCAAGATTATGCATAACTTTATCAATTCTGTCTTTCATAATGAATACCTCCGTGTTTGTATAAATTATATATATACTGCCACTAAAAAGCAATGAGTGTTTGACACATTTTAAGTTAAACATATCATGAATAAATAATGAATAGAATAAATCAAAGAATATTTTAGGAAACGACTATGAAAAGAAATCAATGGATACCATTAATTGTAAGTGTTTTGATTAGTTTAGGTGCTGGAGCACTGTCAAGGCTGCTATCGGGTGATAGCATGGGGATATATAGCAACTTGTATAAACCGCCGCTGTCACCTCCAGGATGGGTATTTCCCGTCGTATGGACCATCTTATACATACTCATGGGAATTGCTTCATACCTGGTTTTTGTTTCAAACTCACCGAATAAACAAAAAGCATTAAAACTTTACTTCGTACAGCTTGTAATGAATGTGGGATGGAGCATTCTGTTTTTTGGAATGAATGCGTATCTTCTGGCATTTACAGGGCTGTTGCTGCTTTGGTATTTTGTGTATCTTACTATGAAAGAGTTTTATAAAATAAATCCTTTAGCTGGTAAATTGCTTGTACCGTATTTATTATGGCTGACTTTTGCTGGTTATTTGAATTTGGTAATTGCTTTGCATTATAATTTATAAAGACTTGTACTAATCATCCTTTCGCATGAATGCTTACTGGGAGCGTAAGTCTCCAATAGTGGTATACAGATACCGCATATGTGCTTGAATAGCACGTGCATCTGCGAACAGGATGATTCTTTTTGTTTGTTTACTCCATTGGCTTCTATATGCTATGATATAAGCAGCAAAACAGTTTGTGGAATAGAATTCAGACAAAGGAGTGACCAGCATGGATCGCATTAGTATTGATCAGATACGGCGATTTCGCCTGCATACACATCATCTGAATACATGGTATCAGAAGGACGATGTTAAGGATATTATTGGTGTCTGCGGTTTCCAGAATTCACCGCCTGGTGCTTGGGAAAATGCATTGCATAACCGAATTCCTGACCTCAGTCTGGACGATATGAAGCAGATGCTTGAAGTCGATAAAATACTATTACAAGCATGGAGTTTTCGTGGAGCACCCTTTGTCTTTCCCACTTCGGAAAGTGACGTGTTTTTATCATCACTTGTTCCCCAAAAGGATGAACCTTGGATATATACCCAGGGACTAGGGCTGGCACTGGATTTTTTACAGATGTCCTTTGAAGAGGTGTTGTTATTACTTCAAAAGGTGATACCAAAACTGGATGATGAAATATTGAAAAGCAAAACTACATTAGACCAGACGTTAGCCCAATGGATAGTCCCGCTTCTGCCAGATGACAAAAGAGATTTGTGGAACAAGCCTTCTATGTATGGAAATCCGAATAAGCAAACTGTTGGTGGTGCAGTAGTGTCTTTTTTACTTCGGCCTTGTGCTTTTATGGGCTTGGTTGTTTTTGGAAAACGAGAGGGAATCAGCCCGACATTTACGTCATATAAACGCTGGATTGGTGATTCACTTGAAACAAAGGGGATTCCAGAGCATGAATTAGCACGGAAATATCTGCACTGTTATGGTCCTGCATCCATGAGTGGATTTACGGATTGGTTAGGCTGTTCCCCAACACAAGCTGAACGAATATGGAATACTGTTAAAGAGGAGATTGAACCTGTCAGCGTATTAGAAAAAAAACGCTTTATACTATCAAGAGATAAAGAAATGCTGATGTCCTCATTGCAGTCAGAGCGGAAAGTACATCTGCTTGCAGGACATGACCCTTATCTGGGACTGCAAGACCGTGATGTTATCCTGGATAGCAAATCAAGGCAAAAACAAATTTGGCAAACCGTTTCAAATCCAGGTGCAGTGTTATGGGAGGGGGAAGTAGCCGGTATGTGGATAGGCAGAAAAAAAGGGAAGACTTTAGACATTGAAATTACTATTTGGGATGATATAAAAGTACCCCAAAAAAATATACAGGATTTATGTGATAGATATACTTTGTTTCAATCTCTTAAGTTAAACAAAATTACTTTTTTATAATAATGATTGCCTCTCTATTTAGAAAAAATGATATATAGGTTGAATTTATCCTATAAAATGCATATAATAGTTAAGAAAGGTGGTGTCACTATGCAGATTAATTTGAAAAACTTAGTATCTATGACTGAAGCAAACCAGAATTTTTCTAAAGTGGCTAAAATGGTTGATGAGGATGGTATTGCGGTTGTATTAAAAAATAATAAACCTCGTTATATCATTGTTGAGTATAGTAAGATTCAAGAAGATGAGTTTGCAGACAACCAGACAGTAGAAGAGATATCTAAAAAAATTCTTAGCAAACATATTAAGGCATTTGAGGAGTTAGCAAAATGATTATCTTAACTTCAGAGCAGATTAGTTCAATTCATAGTATGCTCATTCAGAAAACAGGCGGATTAGATGGAGTACGAGATGTGAATTTATTGGATTCCGCTATAAAAGCACCATTTCAAACTTTCGGAGGAGAGGAATTATATTCTACTATTCATAAGAAAGCAGCATGCCTCTGTTATGGTTTGGTTAACAATCATGCATTCATTGATGGAAACAAAAGAATCGGTATACTTGTCATGTCAATTTTTTTGGAAATCAATGATGTGGAAATTGAATATACAGATGAAGAATTAGTACAATTAGGACTAGGAGCAGCAGCTGGTAAAATCAGTCAGGAAATGATTTTAAATTGGATCACAGACCGCTTGAATTGAAGTAAAAACATAATTATTTAATAAAATCCCCATCTTGACATTTCACCTCCCCCCTGCTAAAATGATAAACAATCGAGTTGCGAAAGCGTAAATCCAGGTTTTGGATTTGCGCTTTTTTGCGTTTTTTACTAATCCGAAACCATTCTCGACACAAAAAAGAAAAGGTGGAGGTTAATAAAAATGAAGGAAAAACAGGTAATAGAAGAAAACAAAATGGGAACAGCACCTATAAACCGGTTGATGCTGTCCATGGGATTACCAATGGTTTTATCAATGATGATGCAGGCACTTTATAACATTGTAGACAGCGCATTTGTATCCAATATGCCGGGGATTGGAGAATCAGCTCTCAACGCATTAACTCTTGCTTTTCCCGTTCAGATGCTGATGGTTGCAATTGGAGTGGGAACAGGAGTCGGGACTAATGCCCTGCTGGCAAGAAGCCTTGGACAGAGAGATCAGGAAAAAGCCAGCAGAGTGGCTGGAAATTCCATTTTCCTAGGTTGTATTATTTCTGTTGTTTTTATAATTTTTGGTATATTAGGAGTAAAGGCTTATGTATATTCTCAGACAACAAACACACTGATTGCAGAGCTGGCTGTGGAATATCTGCAGATATGCTGTATCGTTTCCTTTGGAATTGTATTCTTTTCTATATATGAAAAGCTATTGCAGGCAACAGGGCGTACCAGCCTTTCCACCATTGCTCAGATATCCGGAGCTGTTACCAATGTAATTCTCGATCCTATTATGATCTTTGGACTCTTTGGAACACCAGCTTTAGGTATTGCAGGAGCGGCTTATGCAACAGTTATTGGGCAGATTGTTTCGTTTCTTCTGGCATTATTTTTCCATTTGAAATTTAATAAAGAAATTAAAAATGCAGTTAAGTACATGAGACCATCAAAAAAGGTAATTCAGCAGATATATGCTATAGGGCTTCCGGCTATTATTGCACAGGCGCTGATGTCTATTATGACATATGGGCTAAATGTTATATTTGTAAGGATTGATGAATCAGTTGTTACGGCTTATGGCTTGTATTACAAAATACAGCAATTTATATTATTTGCAGCATTTGGCTTACGTGATGCTATTACACCGATTGTCTCCTTTAACTATGGCAGGGGGAACAGAAAACGTGTAAAAGAAGGAATCAGATATGGATTGCTTTATACCTTAGTAATAATGTTTGTTGGAATGCTCTTTCTTGAAATCTTCGCAAATCCGTTGTCAGCTGTTTTTGGACTTTCGGGACAGACCAGAGAATTATGTATATCTGCAATGCGGATTGTTTCACTCAGCTTTTTATTTGCAGGTGCTAATATTGCATTGCAGGGAGTCTTTCAGGCACTGGAAGGTGGAGTGGAATCCCTGATTATATCTATATGCAGGCAGTTTCTTTTTGTACTTCCGGTTGCATGGGGATTCTCTAAAGCTGCAATGAAGTCTCTGGACAATATATGGCTTGTATGGATGACTTTTTTAATTGCAGAAGGGATTTCTCTGGCAATATCATATGTATTTATGAGAGGTATTGAAAAAAGAAATTTACGATTTTTAGAATCTGAGAACGATAAAAATAGGGAGAAGTCTGATAGGAAGTCGCATAAGAAGCTTATAGATAAAGATCAAAAACGTGTTGTCAATTAAAAATTTAAAAGGAGTGTAATCACAAAAATAATATGATTACACTCCTTTTAGCTCCTCATAAATGCGCCCAACATTACACCTCTCCACTCAGATGCATTTTCCGATACATAGAAGGCGGCATATCAAAATGCTGCCGAAACGCTCTGGAGAAATGATCCGGTGTTTTATATCCCACCAAAAGAGAAATCTCTTCTATGGATTTATTAGTATGGGACAAATATTCAAGGGCATCATTCATTTTCAAATTACGTATCATCTCAGAATAGGTTTTTCCGGTTATCTGCTTGATATAGGTAGACAGATAGGAAGACGAGTAGTGAAAATAATTAGCAGCATCACCAAGTGAGGTTGTCCTGTAATTCTTTTCAAGAAAGCGCAAAATAGGTACAAAATCAATATCCATATTGCCATTATAAAATTGATAGCTATTATGATGGACACGGAGAGCATTGGAGAAGAGTATTTTCAAAAGGCTGATATTACAGTAAGGAGAGTAGTTATCATATTTAAACTGCTCCAAAAAAATATCCCTTGCAATCTGCTGTATATAACTGAAGTTTGTTGAATTACCTGTTGATAAAATGAGAAAATTCTCCTGGTTTTTGTTAGTAAGGATATCCTTAAAGAAGTTTGACAAAATATCATCACAGGACAGCAGGCTGATGAAGGTGGAATGGAAGCTGTCATTGTTCATGTACTGCTGAATTAAAAAACTGTTTTCAGAAGTTTCCTTTATCATATGTCTTGCATTAGGAGAAATAATGCAGAGATCACCAGGATGCATCTGATATTCTTTTCCTTCAAAGGTAAAAGAAAAAGCTCCTGAATATACATAATTGATCTCAAAAAATGACGGATGTTGATGGATTGATTGCTTTGTATGCTCAAAATGAAAGTTTAAATAGACATCAGCCCGCCGGTCAGACATATCACGGATTTCATCAGAACCCCGGTTCAATTCTGGATGTTTAGCCATGAATTCCAGCTGCTCTGAATCCCATTCAATATAAAGATTTTCCGTATGCTTATAGAATGTGTCAGCATCACAGTTCCCAAGATAGCAGATCAACCCCTGATTTGATGCATGCTCTACATACTTTTTCTGACGATAAAGAGAAAGCAGCGCCTCTGTCAGCAAAGGTTCACAGCCCTTCTTTTCATACAATTCTTCAATTCTGTTACTAATCTGTTTAAAGGTCAAAAAGAATACCATAATTAAAATCCCCTCTTATTGCTTTGTTACTATTATAGCTAAAAATACAAAAAAGGGAAGACCATTTTGAAAAAATGCCGGATAGAAAGTATATTTTGACATGGTTTGCATGGAAAATAGAAGTTAAAATAACCAAAGAAAGGAAATAAAGAACTATATAATTAAACAAAATAACGAGGGTTAACAAAAAATTACAAATTGGGAGGTATTATTCATGAAGCGAAGATTTATGGCACTGGTTATGGCGGGACTCATGACTGCATCAGCAGTGACCGGATGCGGAAACTCATCTGGAGGTGCAAAAACAGCTGATAGTGCAAAAACAGCCGAAACCACAAAAACAGCCGGTACTACAGAAGAAACAGAGGGTACAGCAGAAACCCAGAATAAGAATGATGAATCTATTATGAACGCTGAAGATGTTGACAATTCCTATGTGCTTCCGGAAATTAGTGCAGAAAGTAAGGACATTACATCTTTAGACCCAACTGATACCAAAAGCGATGGAAAAAATGCGTTATGGGAAATTTATGAAATGCTCTACGAGGTAGATGGTTTTGGCGGAGATATGTTTCCTATGTTAGCCGATGGAAGAAAAGGTGAGTTTGGCGGGTATGATCATGAAGAAGGAACCGGTGATTACACAGTCTATATCCATGATAATATCTATGACTCAGCAGGGAATCACATTACTGCAAATGATGTTGCATTTAGCTATGATTTAACATTTGCGGCAGGACAAACATCTGGCTGGTCTGCTTATTCCAAAGGCTGCGTGGAAGTAATTGATGATTATACTGTTACCTTCCATTTTGCAAATGAGTTAAACAAGATGGGAGAAATTGAAAATATCTGGGCAAGATGTTTCATTATCAGTGAGAAAGCATATAATGACAGCCCTTCCAAACTTGTATCCGATGCTTGCGGATCAGGTCCTTATAAGCTGACTGATTTTACAGTTGGTGCCAGTGTAGTAATAGAGGCAAGAGACGATTACTGGCAGACTGATGAATCAATGTTGTCTCAGTACCAAAGAGCCAATGTGAAAAAGATTACATACAAAGTTATTACAGAATCAACACAGTTTGTAGTGGGACTGCAAACCGGAGAGGTTGACTGTGTGGAAGATTCCATGACCTCTGATTTAATTGGTGATTTCCAGGAAGGCGGCTCTTACTCTGATCGGTATTCTGTATATCAGTTTAAGAATAATCTGTCAACTTATATGATGGCAAACTGCAGCGAAGACAGCATTTGTAAAGACGTAAATATGAGAAATGCTATTTTCTATGCAGTTGATACCAAGGGGATCCAGGCAGCACTGGGAGGTGCGAAAGTTGCAGCAGTTACCAATAGTCTTGGCAGTGATGTATTCTCTGATTACAACCCCGCATGGGATACATGGGATAATTATCAGACTGCTCCGGCAGACCTGGAAACTGTTAAGAAATATCTTGATGCAGCCGGATACAATGGAGAAACCGTAACAATTTTGGCTACTCAGGCATTTCAGAACTACTGCCAGATTGTGCAGGGAATGTTAATGAATGCAGGAATTAATTGTGAGATTACACTTTTTGATTATGGTACCTATAAAACCACAAAGGCAAATTCCAAGACATGGGATGTTGTTATCGATCAGATGGCAGCAAGTGACTATCTTGTAAATGTATGGTCTCACGCAATGGACGTAAGCAATACCTCTACCGGATTAACAGATAACTTTGTAAATGATCCAGAATGGCAGGAAATGCTTGATCTCTGTAAAGTTAATTCCACTCACACAGAAGAAAACATGGATGCATGGTGGCAGCATTGTGTAGATAATGCATACCTTATGGGATTAGCAGTAGATTATGTAAATTTTGTTTATCCAAAGAACATGTCTTCCATTCTTATGACAGATAAAAATCATATAGTCTTTGGCGGCTGTACTTATACAGAACAATAATGAAATGGAAAATGCGCTGGTTTCGCTGGGGCGTCAGCAGAGACAGCGCATTTTTCTAATATACTGCTGATTAATACGGCTGAGTTTTTAGGATTATAAAAGAAAGGTGGTTTTTCTATGTGGCGTTACATTGGACAGAGACTGCTATGGCTGATTGTAATTGTATCCTGTGTTGCAGTGATCATATTTACAATTATGTTTTTTGTGCCTGGAGATCCTGCAGAAATAGCACTGGGTTCCACAGCAACTCAGGCAGAGATAGACAACTGGCGGGAGATGAATGGTCTTAATGATTCCTACATTGTACAGTTGGGCAGGTATTTAAGTGATACGTTTTTACATTTTGATCTGGGAGTATCTTATGCCTATAAGGTTCCAGTCATGCAAGAATTTGCAAAACGTATCCCCCGAACCTTAACCTTGGGGCTGCTTACCATTTTGATAGATGCATTGATTGGAATTCCTCTTGGAGTAGCGGCAGCCATGAAGCAGAATGGGCCAGTTGACCGGGGGCTTATGATCATTGCCATGATAGGTGTATCATTGCCTGATTTCTGGCTGGCATTACTTCTTATTATTGTCTTTTCTTTGAAGCTGGGCTGGCTTCCATCAATGGGGATTGGTGGTATTTCATACTGGATTATGCCTGTAATATCCGCTTCTGTAGCAGGAATCGCCATGAATGCAAGGCAGACAAGATCAGCAGTGCTGGAAACAAAACGGGCTGATTTTATTACAACAGCAAGAGCAAAGGGATTAAAAGAAAGTGTAGTTATCTATAAACACATGCTTCCTAATGCGTTGATACCTGTTATAAATAACCTGGGTACACAGTTTGCAGTGGTGATTGCAGGAACTGTAGTGATTGAATCTGTTTTCTCATTTCCAGGTATCGGACTTTACCTTTTAAGCGGAATCTCAGCCAGAGATTATCCTGTTATCAGAGGCTGTGTTCTGATTCTTGCTATATTTGCATCACTGGCAGTTTTAGCAGTGGATCTAATCTACGCATTTATTGATCCTCGGATTAAGGCGCAGTATGCAAATACTGCTGCGAAGAAAGTGAAGGTGAAATAAATATGAAGGATAGAGAAGAAGAGAGGGTTAGAGATAAAGCCAGAGATAGAGCCAAGCACAAAGGCGGCCATAAAGGCAAAAGAAAGAAGAAAAACAAAAGCCAGCTGGGACAGATTATCCATAGGCTCTACAAAAACAAAACAGCTATGTTTGGCCTGATCGTAATTATATTACTGATTCTCATGGCTATATTTGCACCTCTTTTAGCACCTTATAAACCAACAGATATGGACTATACAGCAATCAATGCGACTCCGAGCAGTACACACTGGTTTGGCTGCGATAATCTTGGAAGAGATATTTTCAGCAGAATCTTATATGGCGCAAGATATTCCCTGTCATTAGGGTTAATCACCGCATTAATCGGCTGCTTTATAGGGCTGTTTTTCGGAACATGGATTGGCTATACCGGAGGAAAGGCAGACATGATCTGGATGCGCGTTATGGATGTATGGTCAGCTATTCCGGGGCAATTGCTGGCAATCGTTATTTCCACGGCACTGGGAGCCGGATTTCTAAATACAGTGATTGCTATGAGTATAGGCGGTATTCCAGGAAGTATACGAAGTTCCCGCGCCATGTGTCTGAAAGAAAGAGAGATGGAGTATTTAGAAGCAGCCAGAAGCATAAACTGCAGCAAATTTAAAATTATGTATATTCATATGCTGCCCAATATTGTTGCCCCTGCCATTGTGGGAACAACAATGAGCATTGGAACAACTATTATGGGAGCTGCAGGGCTCTCTTATATTGGACTTGGAATTCAGCCGCCGTCACCGGAATGGGGAGCAATGCTGTCTGCAGGCAGAAGCTTTATCTTGCAGTATCCTCATATGCTGATATTTCCGGGGCTGGCTTTGGCTGTTACAGTACTTTCAATTAATCTTCTGGGTGATGGTCTTCGCGATGCCATTGACCCAAAGAACTAGGGGGAGTAAAAATGGGTAAATATTTAGAAATACATGATCTGAATGTGGTCTATACCTCAGATGAGGAAACCGTATTTGCTGTAAATGGTGTGGATTTATCTCTGGACCGTGGACAGACCTTAGGACTGGTAGGAGAAACCGGTGCAGGAAAGACCACCATAGCAAAAGCCATATTAAGAATTCTTCCAGGGCGTCAGTCAGATATCAGAAAAGGGAAAATTTGCATCGAAGGTGATGATCTTTTGAAAAAAGCAGAGAAGGATATGCTGCCTATTCGTGGGAATAAAGTGGCAATGATCTTTCAAGACCCAATGACTGCTTTAAACCCTACCATGACGGTTGGAGATCAGATTACAGAAGTTGTTGCACTTCACAATAAAGGAACCAGACAGGAAGCTGAGAAACATACCATTGAAATGCTTGAAATGGTTGGAATTCCTGAAGAACGTTATGTTGAATATCCTCATCAGTTCTCAGGAGGAATGAAACAGAGAGTGGTGATTGCTATGGCTTTGGCATGTAATCCTGAGCTGCTGCTGGCAGATGAACCTACAACTGCGTTGGATGTAACAATTCAGGCGCAGGTGCTTGATATGATCAATAACCTTAAACAGAAATTTAATACTGCAATGATACTGATCACACATGATCTGGGAGTGGTAGCACAGACCTGTGATATGGTAGCTGTTATTTACGCTGGTCAGGTGGTGGAATATGCTTCAAAACTGGAATTGTTTGATCATAAAAGGCATCCTTATACACTTGGACTATTTTCTTCTGTTCCCGATATTAATGATGAATCCAGAAGACTAAAACCAATCCCAGGGCTTCCGCCTGATCCTACTGATCTGCCAAAAGGATGTTCTTTTCATCCGCGTTGTCCCCACGCCAGAAAACAGTGCAAGTTGGAAAAACCAGAGCTTCATGAAATCGCACCGGGACATTTTTGCAGATGCCATATGGAACATGGACAGGAGGGACAAAAATGGCATTAATCGAGATTGAGCATTTAAAAAAGTATTTTCATGTAGCTTCAGGAACCAATCATGCAGTGGATGATATTACATTAAAAATAGAAAAAGGCCGTACCATGGGAGTGGTTGGGGAGTCAGGCTGTGGAAAATCCACCTTAGGCCGTACCATGATTCATCTTCATGAAGCAACAGATGGAATCATACGTCTGGACGGAGAGGATATTACACATGCAGAAGGAAAAGATTTAAAACGAATTCGTGAAAAGATGCAGATCATTTTCCAGGATCCATATGCTTCATTAAATCCCCGTATGACAATGGAAGCGACAGTACGTGAACCACTGGCAGAAGCCCGTCGTTTCTCAAAGAGTGAGATTGCCCAGAGAACTGAAGAATTAATGGAACGGGTAGGAATTGAAAGAAGACTTCGTCTTGCTTATCCTCATGAACTGGATGGGGGGAGAAGGCAGAGAATTGGGATTGCAAGAGCAATTGCATTAAATCCTGACTTTATCATGTGTGATGAACCCGTCAGCGCACTTGATGTATCCATTCAGGCTCAGGTATTAAATCTTTTAATGGATTTGCAGGAGGAGTATGGCCTTACTTATATGTTTGTAACCCATGACCTTTCTGTTGTCCGCCACATATCGGATGATATCAGCGTAATGTATTTAGGGCAGCTGGTTGAAACATCTCCGGCTAAGGAGTTATTTAAGAGAACGCTTCATCCATATACCAAAGCGCTGCTGTCAGCAATTCCTTCCATGGATGTTCATCAGCCCATGCAGAGAGTGCAGCTAAGGGGGGAGATCACATCGGCAATTAATCCGAAACCGGGATGCAGATTTGCGCCAAGATGCCCTTATGCAGCAGAAGCCTGTAATGATCCCCAGAAACTGGAAGAGATAGAAACCAATCATTTTGTATCCTGCTGCAGGGTACATGAAATTAATCGTTAATCAGGAGGAAACTTGGTGAAAAAAATTGACTTTTCAAGTAAACATCATTGCTTAATACGTAATAAAGACGGTTCCCTGACACCAATGGATGAGCCTTATTATGAAGTGGAAACAGTAGCCCCTGGAACTTGGAAGATTCTCAGCTCTGGAGATTATTCCTATCTTGCTGAAGGGGAAAATGAAGCCATAGCCATAGATACAGGTTATGGTGCAGGCAATATCAGGGAGTATTTGCAGACATTGACGGATAAACCATTAAATGATGTGGTGAACACACACGACCATTTTGATCATACTGCCAACAATGCCTATTTTGAAAAGGCATATATGTCCAAAGAGACGGCAGAGCTTGCTACAATACCATTTCCAAGCTTTGCAGGAATTGATTTCCCCACAGATTATCCCAAAGTAATTGTAGATGATGGAGATGTTATTGATCTTGGCGGAAGAACTCTTACTGTGATTAAAATACCAGATCATGCAGTTGGAAGTATTGTATTGCTGGATCCAAAGGAACGGATGTTATTTACCGGAGATGAGTTTATGCCAATGCCAATGGGTAAGAACTTGAATGTAGGTGTAAAAACATTCTTCGGTTATCTGGAAAAATTGATGGTACATAGAAACGAATTTGACCGTCTCTGTGCAGGCGGTGGTGTTTTAAATGCAACTCTGATTGATCAGTATTATGAGTGTGCCTCCTACATTCTGAAAGGCAATGAAGGACGTGAAAAGTTTAACAAAAGCGGTCCGCCCATTCAAAAAGCTGATCCGGAAGGCAGGATTATTTATGATAGAAGAATGCCTCATCCGGAAGATTTACATCATGATGAAATTGAAGAAGGTTATGCAAGATGTATGGAGCATGCAGGAGTGCGGATTGTATATGATATCAGAAAAGTAAATGATTAAGATTTCATAAGAAATATAAAAAGTGCAGCTGTAGAAAGGTTACAGCTGCACTTTCCCTAATAACAGGAAATAGCTTTTTTCAGTAGAACTTACATTGGGGCAGTTATAAACAAATACCTCTTCTTTATAGGTAATATTGGATAAAGGTAGTAGTTCCTCCTGGACCAGCTACTCCAATGCTCTCCTCACCCAGCTGAAGAGAAATGGTGCCGGAATGTGTAATGTTACTGTGAACAATCATAAATACAAATAAAAATAGAACAATGATGAATGTTAGAGTGCGGTATTTGTGATAATGGCTAAGAGCGTTCAGCATATTACATTTCCCTCCCTGGGAGCTGTATTTGTGTTTTTAAGGCGTTTGTAATGATTGTTGTTTTCCAGTCTGTTGAGAAGTAAGAAACAGATAAAGGATACGAAATATCCCAGCAGACTAAGGACTGACTGACCATTAACAGCATTTTCTACAAGAATTAATGCAGCAATTGTACCAACTATAATGAATCCCAGTGCAATCGAGGTAAAGCCAGTAATTAGTTTTAGTTTATTGGAAAAAGAGTATTGATATAGTGTCATTTTTGAGGGAGTACCGAGAAAAAACACCAGTACAACACCAGTAAGAAAAAGTAATAAAAAGGATGCAGCTGTGGGCACTTCCACAAACCATTGCTTGTTACTGATGCTGGAAGGTATGGCGGATAAAAGAAAAAGTACAGCACCTGCCAGATACAGACTTATATATCCCAGTTTGCGAACCCGCAATCTGCCGCATACAGGGACAATATAATCAGAAGTATAAACCCGCGCCATCTTATACCTACGGCGATTGCTGTCTGGAACTCTGGCTTCTGTATATCCCTCAAAATAGCTGTGATAATAGCTGCTGTGCTTCATATCATGAGGTTCATTCTGTGCGTGGAAATTCATATAAAATACCTCCGTTCATCAACTCTATTAAATAAGTTTATTTTATCAAAAAAAGAAAGGCTCGTCCCCTGATTAAAAGAACTAAGAAAAAATGCAGGATATCAAAAAATAATGCCATGGAAAAGGGTGAAAATTATCACTAGAATTAAGAAAAGGAGAAAGGTGGTTACTATGAAACAACAATCGTCTATGAAAGAAATGATTGCAATTGCATCACCATATCCAGATGGCCAAAGGTTAGATACCATTATAATTGGATATAATGAGGAGATTTTAGGAGAAAAGCTGAGCAAGGAAGATTTCGAAGTAAAGGATCGGACTATTGTGTCGGTTTATTCTAATTCTATACCAGAGCCAACGAAAAAGCCGCAAAATGGGAAGTATGTTGTTCTGGAGCTTGATATAAAAGAGGAAAATGCAAAAATTATACCGGAACCTGTGAGATATGGGGAAAATAACTCTGAGAAGGATAAATTCGAGAAGGATAAACTGGAAGCAGAGGAACCGACATCAAATTTAATACCACAAGGCGTTCCCCATCTCCCCCAATTAAAACGGAGAATCATAGAAGAAACATTCTGTCAGAAAAGAGATATAGAAACAGTAATCGGTAATATAATTCCCAGGGAATTATGGGAACATAAAACCACAAAAGTGATTCAGCCTGTGATTGATTCATTTATTCAGGGCTCTTTTCAGGGAATTTCCTATAATCTGTATTGCCCAATGGAAGAGCCAGACAGAAAATATCCATTGGTGGTATTTGTTCATGATGCGGGACCAAATGGAGATGATCCTTTTTTAGCATTGGCACAGGGAAACGGTGCAACCAGCTTTGCAAGTCTGGGAGATCAGAATAAACATCCTGCATTTGTGCTGGCACCTCAGATTCCTAAGAATGTTTATCTTACAAGAGATGATTTTACATGTGCAGAAGAAATTGAGACAATTAAATCTTTAATTGATGAAATTGCAGAAAAATATCCTGTAGATTATGACAGAATCTATTATACCGGTCAATCTCAAGGGTGTATGGCAGGGTGTGAATTAAATGTCCGTTATCCTGATTATTTTGCTGCCTCTCTATTGGCTGCAGGGCAATGGAATCCGGAAACAGTGGGGCAGGCGTGTCATTCCTGTAATTTCTGGATTCTTGTATCAGATGGTGATAAAAAAGCATACCCGGGAATGCAGGCAGTAACAGATGCATTGGAGCAAAATGGAGCAAGGGCTGGCAGATATCACTGGAATGCAAAGTGGTCAGAGGAAAAGATGCGTCAGGCTGTTATAGAAGCAGCACAAGATGGCTGTAATATCCGCTTTTCTGTATTTGACGATCACTCTGTTATTCCAGAAGGCGGAGAAGATAATCCGGGTACAAACCATATGGGAACATGGCCTGTTGTATATAGTATACAAGCACTTAGAGACTGGTTATTTACACAGAGGAAGGAACGGTAATACATAGTGAAGGCTTTTGAAGAAATCATAAAAAAGGCGGAAGCAGGAGACGCAAAAGCGCTTGGAATGGTAGGAGAAGCGTATTTAAGGGGAAATGATGGAATGCCTCAGGATTATGAGCAGTGCTTTAGCTACTCTATAAAAGCTGTAGAATCAGGAAATGTCCGGGCCTGCACAATCATTGGAATACTATATATGGAGGGGCTGTATTTTGAAAAAGATATGAAAAAAGCAATCCTATGGTTTCATCGCGCTTCAGAAGGCGGAGACTCAAAAGCTCCTCGTTGTTTAGGACAGTTGTATGAAAATGGAGACGGAGTTTTACAGGACTATTCCATGGCTGCCAAGTGGTATCAAAAGGCAGCCGAACGAGATGATATTTCCGGAAAATACTTCCTTGGAAAGCTTTATGAAAAAGGATTGGGGGTAGAGCAGGATTATAAAAAAGCTATGGAGCTTTATTTGTCATCGGGTGAGCGGGGAGATAATATTGCTGCACCGGCAATTGAAGCAATTGCAGAGTTATACCGACAGGGACTTGGTGTAGAGAAGGATGAGGATAAAGCACAGGAATGGCAGCAGAAGTACGAAAAAGCTAAGAGCGTACGGCTTAATTAGCATAGAACAGAAACACAGGAGGAGAGATATAAGATGATTATTGATGCAAATATGTATTGGATGCCTGAAGAATTATTTACAGATGATTCCTATTTACAGGAGTTTCTCCGATGTATTCCGGCTCAGTATCAGGTTAGGGCATATTTAGAGGAAATGGGTGATACGGGGAAAAAACAGATTATTATTGAAAAGCCGGCAGGATTTCAGAATCTCAACTATGCTCAGGGAGAATATACCGTAGAAAAGCAATTAGAAGATATGGATGCAGCAGGAACAGATCATGCTGTTTTGAAAATCCCCTGTGCTCAGGAGTGGCTGACTCTGGAGCTGTGTCGGAAATTCAATGATGGAATGGCTAAGCATGTAAAAAAGGGAAAGGGGAGGTTTTCCGCTCTCGCAGTGATTCCGCCTCTTGGAGGAAAGGAAAGCATATACGAACTGGAACGCTGTGTCAAAGAGCTTGGAATGACAGGTGTACAGATGTCTGCCCATTATGGCAGCTTATATCTGGATCATCAGGCATTTCGCCCATTTCTGAAAAAACTCAATGAACTGAAAGTACCTGCCTATGTTCATCATACACCCATACCTGTGGACTATCAGTCCATATATGAATATAACAATCTTCGCCGTTCTTATGGAAGATGTGTGGATCAAACTACTGCCATTGGCAGAGAAGTTTTCAGCGGTATGTTTGATGAGCTGCCGGATTTACATTTGGTACACTCCATGTTAGGCGGGGCGTTTTTTGCATATATGGATTCTATGTTTCGTAAAAAGCCATCAGGCAGCAGTGATACAGTGAAGCGTTTCGATACAGATACAGACCGCATGTGCAGACAGATAAAGGAAAACATCTATTATGAAATGTCCCATGCCCAGCCCTGGGGCCCGGTTCTTTTGGATGCAGCAGTAAAAATTCTTGGTGCAGATCACATAATATTCGGATCTTCCTATCCGGTGCGCCGGGAATGGCTGACAGAAGGAGCAGGATTTGTACAACAGCTTAATATTACAGATCAGGAGAAGGATCTGATTTTGTCCGGCAATGCGAACAGAATCTATAAACTGGATAAAGATGAGCAGGACAAGACACTAGTATAAAAAGGAGAGAGCGATGAGAGTAAAACAAATCAGAGATATCGATGGATTTTTTAAAGCTCTGGAACATTGCCAGGGAAGAGTGGAATTGATTACAGATGAAAAGGATGTTTTGAATCAGTCCAATGCTGGAAAGAAAAGAGGGATTATCCAAAGCGTTAATGATAATGGGGAGAAGAGGTGATGCAGCCGTGTTTTCAAGCTTTGTAAATCAGCAGCAGAAAGGAAAACAAAATGGTAAATTTTAGGACAGAAAAGGTAACTGATCATATTACACGAATTTTCGGAATTAGTACAGAATTAATGTACTTAGTAGAAGGAAATCAAAAAGCAGCCCTTATTGATACAGGAAGTGGATTTGGAAGTCTGAAGAAGGTGGTGGATCAGTTAACAGACAAATCAGTTATCGTACTTTTGACTCACGGACATGTTGATCACGCCATGGGGGCAGCAGAATTTAATACTGTTTATATGAATCATAAAGATGATCAGATTTTCAGACTCCATGGAGAGAAAGCGTTCCGCTGGAAAGGCATGGAAATGTCTCAGGATTATAAACTATTAGAGGAATCCGATTATATTGAGACCGGAGATGTAACAGCTTTTCATGATATGAAGGGAGGAGACCACTTTGACCTTGGCGATGTCCATATTGATATATATGACTGTCCTGGACATACCAAAGGATCTGTCGCTATGCTTATTCGGGAAGAAGAGGTGCTTTTAACTGGTGATGCCTGTAATTCCTTTACTTTTCTGTTTGAAGACTATTCTCTTACAATTGAAGAATATGAGGAGAGCTTGAAGAAGTTGAAACGGGAAACTGCAGGTAAGTTTAAGCGCATTCTCTTGTCTCATGGTGATGGAAATGGCACAGTAGATATGATTGATGGCGTGATACAGGTATGTGAGGATATTAAAAATGGCAATGCAGATGATATTTCATTCCAATTTAAAGGGACTACAGGATATATGGCTAAGGAGATGAAGATGCCGGAAATGATTCGTCAAGATGGTGGTCATGGAAATATAGTGTATAATAAAGAACGAGTTTTTCTAGATACTTAAGAATCTGGTAAGTAAGAGTAATATGTCTGGTAAAATTAAGCACGAGAGATTTTTGTGCTTAATTTTGCCTTATTAATTAAATAAGGAATTTGCTATACATGTTTTGAACTAAAATAAATTCTCAACAGCCTTTCAACTTCTTTTTTTGTTGAAGCCACTTCGCTATCAAAAAGATGATATTCCAAATTGATTTTTTTGTCTTCTGATAGTATATGAATTTTAGGGATACCTAAAGAATTTTTTCGAACAAACCAATAATAAACATTTCCGTTGTATTCAATTTTTCGTTTTCCTTTCTTTGATACCACTCCCCAACCTCCTTATAAAATCATTGTATACACATATTACAATTGTCGCACTGCCGCTTCATATACAGCCTTCGTATTTTCATCAAACAGCACCCATACTACAAGCTCAAATGCATCTTCATACTCCTGTAAAAACTCAGATACTGTGCTCATTGCTATCTGAGCGGCTTTATCAACCGGAAACCGATAAATACCAGTTGCGATTGAAGGAAAAGCAATGGTTCGTATACCATGTTCCATCGCTATAAGCAATGAATTACGGTAACAATCGGCCAGCAGCTGTGTTTCACGCTTCTCTCCGCCGTTCCATACGGGCCCTACTGTATGAATGATGTATTTGCATGGCAAATTGTAGCCCTTGGTAATTTTAGCCTGACCTGTCTTGCAGCCATTGAGCATTCTGCATTCAAACAGGAGCTCTTTACCAGCAGCCCGGTGAATAGCTCCATCCACTCCGCCACCGCCTAATAAACTGCTGTTTGCGGCATTGACAATTGCGTCAACATAATCAATTTTAGTGATATCCCCTAATATTGTTTTCAACACACATTTCATCGGTTTTCCCTCCATTTCCAGTTCATATTCTCTAAACTATCTTTTATCATCAGCTGTAATAGTATATTAAATATACCGTCTAACCTTCCTCATATATTGCTTATATTCTTCACCAAATTTCTCAACACACCATCTTTCCTCTGAAAGAATAATCCAATGGGAGGAAATTTGAAATACTAATACAATTCCAAATAATATCCAGGATTGTGTCAGCAAAGCACACCCTATAAAATAAATAAAATAAGATA
Organism: Hungatella sp. UBA5385; assembly: GCA_002409995.1. GTDB lineage: Bacteria > Bacillota > Clostridia > Lachnospirales > Lachnospiraceae > UBA5385. Next base: position 20,156 of record DHOR01000044.1, read on the forward strand.
AATACATAGGATTGCGGGACAAACCATAAATACCATTATAATTCAATCCATCTTTAGAAGGATATGCAAAATTTATTACAGAGATAGCACACAATAATAATCCTGACAGATATAAAATTAACCCTGTATAGAATTGCCAGGAAAATTCTATGATAACTGTAAGAAAACATAAGCCGCCGAATAGTGCAATATTTGATAATTGATAAATCCAATATGCTGCTATCTCATTCCCAGCCATTGGTGCAAAATGAGCAGCACGTTTTATTCCATCTTTGTTTAAAGCTGACAAAACACCAAACCTTATGAGTAAAAAAGGTAATAATAATAAAAAACCATTCATTTAATTTTCCTTTCTCATAATTAGCTATAACTCGATTTGCTTAATTATATCAGAATTTATAATAAAAAAACAGCTACACTCTAACGAAATAAAAATGAAGTCATTTTGAAAAATGATGAGCATTAGTTAATTTTATTTCATAATAGATAACATTTGTTCAATTGTATTGTTTGATTCCATTTGATATTATAAAAATAACAAAAGCCAGGATTATTAAACCGTAGGAGGAATACAGATGCAAATAGGAGAAGTGATAAGAAAATATAGAAAAAATAATAATATGACTCAGGAAGATATAGCAAATCGTCTGGGGGTCACAGCGCCGGCAGTGAATAAGTGGGAGAAAGGTAATTCCTTACCGGATATCATGCTGTTGGCTCCAATCGCCAGATTGCTTGATATATCCCTTGATACATTATTATCTTTTCGCGAAGACTTAACAGATGAAGAAGTGAACAATTTAATTAAGGAGGCAGACCTTAGATTTGGAAATGAATCGTTTGAAGAAGTATTTCTATGGGCAAAGAAAAAGATGGAATTGTATCCCAATTGTGAACATTTGACTTTATGGATGACACATCTGCTCAATGCCCGATGCAGCATTATGATGGTTGGGGGATCAAATTCGGAGAAATACGAAGATTACATCATCAGCTGTTATATCCGCTTGCTGGACAGCATAAATGAGGATACAAGAAATCAAGCCGCAGATTCCTTATTCAGCTTTTATTTAAGAAAAGAGCAATTTGAAAAAGCAGAAGAATATCTGAGTTACTTTTCTAAGCAGAACCCTGAAAGAAAAAGAAAACAGGCTGTTATTTACAGCAAAACAAACCGAAGAACGGAAGCATATAAATCATATGAAGAATTATTGTTCTCCGGATACCAGGTGATGAGTATAGTGCTCAATAGCATTTTTACGCTGGCAATGGAAGATAAGAATGTAGAGAAAGCCTATGTCCTTGCAGAGAAACAGCTAGGATTGGCAAATTTATTAGAAATGGGTGAATATGGGGCAATTACCTCCAGGCTTGAATTAGCTTTGGCAGAAAAGGATGTTGAGATGACTATAGATGCCATGAAAAAGATGTTTGCAAGTACTGATGAAATGTGTGCATACACGAAATCCTCACTTTACGAGCACATGGTATTTAAGGAACTTACAGAAGAATTCGTGGTTAGGGTGAAAGAAAATTTACTGGCATATTTTCGAGATGAGGAAACTTTTTCTTATTTACAATCGGATAAAAGGTGGCAGGATATAGTAAATATGTCAATTACAAAGTAACAAACAAAGTAACAAACAAAGTACTAAATAAAGTACTAAACAAAGTACTAAATAGAGATAGCCTCTGAAAGCATTGTAATATATAATTTTCTGAGGCTATCTCTATTTATTATACCTAAAGCCCCATCACAACTTCAAAAAATCCAATTCCCATATATTCCCCTTCTCCTTCGGTACTTCAATAATTCCGGTAAACAGATCAGGATATCTTGCCATAAGCCTGTTCACCTCATCCCCTTTTTCACAGATATGGCTGAACAGAAGTTTGGATATACTCTCGTAATCTTTTGCCAATATGAGATTTAGAATTTCTTCATGCTGATCCAGTGTCTGCTTGGCAATATCGGGATCAGACAATGAGAGAAGCCGGATTCTGTAATAATGACCAGACATATTTTTAATTGCTTCCAGGCAAAAAATCCTGTCTGCAGCTTCGTAAAAAACAGCGTGGAATTCATCATCGAGCCTTAGAAATTCCCTTAAATCACTGGCTTTGGCAGCTTTTTTTTGGAGTTCAATCAAATTCTTTAATTGAATGATATGTTTTTCTGTATATACCTTGATAAATTCTCCGGCAATCTTTTCCTCAATACAGGCACGCATAAAACGTTCATCTTTTACCCTTTGTACATTAATTTTAGATATAATAGTCCCTTTCTTAGGAGCTGACGTCACAAGTCCTTCCTTTTCCAACTGAATCAGTGCATCTCTGATAGGTGAACGGCTGACATTCAAATACTCTGACAGCTCATTTACATTAATAAATTCACCTGGCTTAATCTGTAATTCAATGATTTTCTTTCGTATAAATGTATAGATGGAGTCTCCTGCGGTTAACTGTGTTTGCTTCTTTTCTTTTTTCTCTGACATTTAAAAATAATCTCCTTCCAAATAGGAACTTTGCTATTTTAAATATTTAATACATTAATCATGAGGTTTAAATATATCAGCTAATATATTTATTAATATTAATATACCTTATATGATAGAAAAATTCAAGTTACTATATTTGCATATGAGATGATTGGTATAAGATGTAAAGCTTGTTTATTATTTAACAAAACTATATTGTGTATTTTGCACAAAAATCATGTATAATATTTGTATTAAAGATATAATAGACGTTTAAATGCAAAGATGATATATTTTATATGCGGGTAATAATATATTAATATAATATTTTAATTAGTATATTAATAAATCCCATAGTATACGATATATAAAAAGTTTGATAATATATCGAACTTTAAGGAAAGGTTGGTAAAGAAGTGAAAGAAGTGATTGTAACAGCCCCGTATCAATTCGAGGTGACGGAGAAAGAGATTCCAAAACCTGAAAAAGGAGAGGTTTTGGTGCAGATGAAGGCAGCCGGTGTCTGCGGCTCAGATTTCCACCTGTTTCTGGGAGAGAATCCTCAGGCAGTATTTCCAAGAGTGCCTGGACATGAAAATGCAGGAATTATTGCAGAAGTGGGAGAGGGAGTGACCTCAGTTAAGAAAGGTGACCATGTAGTGGTGGATTTGGTCATTGCCTGCGGAGAATGTAAACAGTGCAGAAGCGGAAGAAGAAATATCTGTGAGACAGTAAAAGCAAGAGGTGCAGCGGCAGATGGGGGCTGGAGAGAATATTTTACAGTACCGGAACATGAAGTATATGTATTGCCTGAGGATATGCCTTTTGAAGAAGCTGTACTGATAGAGCCATTTGCAATTGGCGGACATTGTACAAAACGTGCTGATGTAACAAAGGAGGATTTGGTCCTTATATATGGCAGCGGAACCATTGGGGCTGTTGTTTTACAGACTTGCAAGAATATTGGCTGCAAAGTAATCTGTGCAGACATTAATGAAAGTTCACTGGAGAGAGCTGAAAGATACGGTGCAGACCATATTATTCACTCCGGGCAAGAAGATCTCATTGATAGAATTTCCCAGATTACAAAGGGAAAAGGGGTAGATGTTGTATTTGATTGTGCCTGCTATCCCGGCTCGCTCACCTATTTAATGAAACAGGGGATACTTACCAATGGGGGCCGGATCGTTCCTTTGGGCTTCTGTACAGAACAAGAGCAGATCACACAGGCAATGATTAATGGCAGAGAATTAGAGATTATTGGAACCAGAATGTCCACAGGACAGTTTGAACCCACCATTACAAAACTTACCAATCATGAGTATCAGCTGGAGGGCATGGTAAGTCATTACATACCATTTACGGAAATAGACAAAGTATTTGATAATATGAAGAATCCGCCTTCGGATATGAAAAAAATGGTTATCCTGTGGTAAATAACAGGAATTATACATATAAAACCAGAAACTTACAGTAAGGAAACAAACAAAGGAGGAAAATTAAGATGAAGAGAAGATTATTGGCAGGATGTATGGCAGCAGCCATGTTGGTTTCATTAGCAGGATGCAGTTCAGCAGAAACCGGGAAAACAGAAGGTAATACAACAGGTAATTCAACAGAGGTAAGTTCAGAAACAGGCACAACAGAAGGGAAATCAGACAATGACCCAGGGGGAGAATTCGTATTAGGTTCCCCACAGCCCCTTACAGGAGTTAATGCTCAGGCAGCACAGGCTACTTTAAACGGAATTCAGCTTGCAGTAGAAGAGGTCAATGCATCAGGGGGCATTGCAGGAAGACAGATTAAACTGGTTTCCTATGATGATCAGGGCTCTCCTGAGGAAGCAGTAAAAATTGCCAATAAAATGATTGAAGTAGATAAGGTAGACGGTGTAATAGGACCTCTGCTGAGCACTTGTCAGATGGCACAGGGAACATTGTTAAATGATGCAGGGATTCCAACTGTAGCAATCGGACTCAGCCCATCCTTTATGCAGAACAACTGGGAATACGTAGTCCGTTCCTCTCTAAACAGCGATTATGTTATGAAAATATTAGCAGAAAACATGACTCAATTAGAGATTAAATCCCTGGCAATATTTTCAGGGCAGGATGATTCCTCAAAAGCAGCATCAAATGCCATGAAAACAGAAGCAGAGAAAGCAGGCATCAAAGTGACAACAACTGAGACATATGTTGACGGAGACACCGATTTCTCAGGTCAGGCAGCCAAGATTATCAATACCAATCCGGATGCTGTATTTGTTGCTTCCTATGCCAATGTTCAGCCCATTATAGCGAAGCAGCTGAGACAGTTTGGATTTGAAGGATTATGCTTTAATAAAGAGCTGTTCCAGGCTGACAGCTTAAAGGTTGCAGGAGAAGCAGCCAATAACTGGATTTTTGCCTATCCTTATATTTCATACGAGAACATAGAAGACTGTGATATTCCTAATATGAAGGAGTTTATTACCAAATATCAGGAAAAATATGGCGAACTTCCCAGCCATGAAGGTGCAATGCGGGGTTACGATGCAGTTATGGTTCTCTGGAAAGGCGCAGAAAATTCAGGGTCTGCAGATGGAAAGGCAATTTTGGAAGGAATCAATAAGATCAGCGATTTTGAAGGCTTGGCAGGCACCTTTGATTACACAGCAGGAGATGGAGAAGGAATCCGTACCTGTAACAGCTATGTGATTTCCGGTGAAAAATATGTTCTCTTAGACAACTGGCTGAAAGAGGGCGGCTATGAGGCAATCAAGAGTAAATAACAATCGTATCTGACTCAGGAAGGTGAAAATAGTATGTTAATTCAGGTATTAATCTCCGGACTTGTAATCGGTTGTGTCTATGGGCTTATAGCCCTGGGATATAGTTTGATTTATAAAGCTTCCGGACTTATGAGCTTTGCTCAGGGAGATATGCTTACTTTAGGAGCATTTCTCGGATATATGTTTTATGGACAACTCAAACTTCCTTTTGTAGTATCCTTAGTCTGTGTCATGCTTTGCATGTTTGGTTTGGGCCAGCTTTTAGAAAGAGGAATAATCCGGGTACTTTTGAAAAATAATGTACTTCCGGTCTATATTGTGCTTGCAACCATAGCTATTTCTTATATTATTCAAAATGCAGCCATGATGATCTGGGGAACTCAGACTCTCACCTTTCCTCCTATATTTGGCAGCTCTTTGGTTGAATTATTCGGGGTGAAGGTACAGCCGGAAGCGATTTTCTGTATTATTATGAGTGTAATCTGTATGTTATTTCTTCATGTATTTATGAAATACACCAGATTTGGCACAGCTATGAGAGCGGCAGCCATGGACCCGACAGCGGCCAGAGCCTGCGGAATCAATACCTCCTTCAGTACAGGAGTTACATGGGGACTTTCTGCCGGTGTTGCAGCACTTGGAGGTATGTTATTAGGTCCTATCTATGGCGTATTTACTATGCTGGGAGCCATTATCGGGCGAAAGGGATTTTCCAGTGCAGTCATTGGTGGTTTTGGAAATATGTATGGAGCCATGCTGGGCGGCATCCTGTTAGGATTAATTGAAACAGGTACTTCTGCTTATGTATCTTCCGCTTATAAAGATATGATTTCCTATTCCATCCTGCTGATTTTCCTGTTTGTAAAGCCTACCGGTATTTTCAATGAACAGGCAATTACAGAATAATAGGAGGATTACAAAGGATGAATAAAATGAAGAATCTTATGAATGGAAAAATGGTGCCGAAACTGCTGCTGGCAGTAATTCTTTTGCTGGTACCCCTGTTATTTCAAAATTTTAATTATGGACTGTTAATCTGTGGCTTTATCGCAGTTTATGTCATAGCAATCTCCGGTCTTGATCTGGTATTTGGCTATTGCGGGCAGATTTCCATGGGACATGCAGCCTTCTTTGCAATCGGAGCTTATGGATCAGCAATCATGCATAAATACTTACATATTCCTGCATTGCTGACTATGATCATTGCATCTGTGGCAGCAGCTCTCATTGGCGCATTGCTTGCATATCCTGCATCAAAGCTGGTATTTCATTTCCTTTCATTGGCAACCGTAGCCTTTGGAGAGATTGTGTACCAATTGGCTGCCCAGTCCCCGGGAGGGATTACAGGAAACTTTACAGGTTTTTATACAGAATCCATTAATTTATTCGGTTTTCAGATCAATACAAATACCAGATTTTATTATTTTGCGCTGGTTTGTGTAGTCATCTTTTTATCGGCGAAACACCGCCTCGTTCATTCCAGGGAAGGGCGCGCGTTCCTGGCAATCCGGGAAAATGCACATGCTGCAGACGGTATGGGAATCAATGTGAGGAAGTACAAAGTAATGGCATTTGCAACCAGCGCTTTTTATACTGCCATTGCAGGCGGAATGTATGTTCATTTTGTAAAATTTATCAGTCCGGAAACTGTTTCCAACAAACAGTCGGTGATGTTTCTGACCATGCTTTTATTTGGAGGAACCTCATCTCTGGCAGGTCCTGTACTTGGGGCAGCCTCTGTACTGCTGCTGAACGAAGGACTCAGATTTGCAGAGCGGTATCAAATGCTGATCTATGGTGTGTTATTGTTAGCAGCCATTCTGTTAATGCCGGGCGGAATCTATGGAGTCATACAAAAGGGACAGCAAAAATTAAGGAGGGTAAAATAATATGTTAAAGGTAAATGACGTTACCCTGCGTTTTGGCGGTCTGACAGCAGTAAATCATGTGAGTCTGGAACTAAAAGAAGGCACAATCAACGGTCTCATTGGACCAAACGGTGCCGGAAAAACTACTTTTTTCAACTTAATCAGCGGTGTTTATACGCCCAATGAAGGAGAAGTTATATTCAATGGGATAAAACTCAATGGGAAAAAATGCTATGAAATTAACCGCATTGGTATGTCAAGAACCTATCAGATCATTAACCTGTTTAAGAAAATGAGTGTAGTGGAGAATGTTATGGTAGGGCTTCATCCAAAGCTGAAATCAGGTTTTTTCTCTGCAATAGCAAGAACAGGCAGCCAGAAAAAAGAGGAAGAGGCTGCGAGAGAAAAAGCATATGAATGGCTGGATTTTGTAGGACTTCGCAGTAAAGCCCTGGACCCGGCAGGCTCCTTATCCTATGGGGAACAGCGGCTTCTTGAAATTGTGAGAGGTCTTGCAAGCAATCCCAAGCTGATACTGCTTGACGAACCGGCAGCAGGTATGAACTCCAAAGAAAAAGAAGAATTGGACGTTATTTTAAGGAAAATTCAAAAATTGGGAGTTACAATTTTAATGATTGAACACGATATGAAGCTTATGATGGGAATTACTGATTATATTTTTGTGTTAAATTACGGAAAAAAGCTTGCGGAAGGTACTCCTGTGGAAATTCAGAACAATCCTGATGTAATTGCTGCTTATTTGGGGGAGGATTAATATGAGCATGTTATTAGAAGTTAAAGACTTCCATTACTCCTATGGAAATATCCATGTTGTAAAAGGAATAAACCTCCATGTAAAAGAAGGTGAGATTGTTACCTTAATCGGTGCAAACGGAGCAGGGAAAACAACAACATTACGTACCATATCAGGTCTTACCCATGGAGGCGGAGTAAAAGGGGAGATACTGTTTAACGGGAAGCACATACAGAAGATGCCCGGCAATAAAATCACTGCTTTAGGTCTGTGCCAGGTATTGGAAGGACGTCATATATTCTCCAAGCTGACAGTCAGGGAAAACCTGATGGTAGGCGCATATACAAGAAAAGATATGGATAATGTGAAGCGGGAACTGGAAGATATATATAAGCTTTTTCCCCGCTTAAAGGAGAGAAGTGATCAGTTTGGAGGAACCTTAAGCGGAGGGGAACAGCAGATGCTTGCAATCGGACGTGCCTTGCTGGGCAAACCTAAGCTGCTGCTGTTAGATGAACCTTCCCTGGGGCTGGCACCACTGGTAATACGGGAAATATTTGATGCAATTCTAAGGATTCGGGAAACGGGAATGACCATCTTATTTGTAGAGCAGAATTCCAAAATAGCTTTAGAAACAGCAGATCGTGGCTATGTAGTACAAAACGGTGAGATTGTATTAGAGGATACCTGTGAGAATCTTGCTAATAATGAAGATGTTAAAAAGGCATATCTGGGAGAACAGTAGATTGCTGATTTGACAGGTCTCCTGGCAGAAACCATTACTGCTAACAATAAACGCAGGCTGGATTAACCGGCCTGCGTTTTAAATTGTAATCAATCTATGGTTGACTCATCCTCTGAATCAACATAATATTCCAAATTCTGCCTCAATCCCAAATTTATTACATTTACAGTAAATAATTATTATCCTTGTCAGCTACCAGCATAGAGACCAGTTTATAGGTAGCAAAACCTCCAGTAACCAGAGGTTCCTGTTTACAAAGCTCTTCCGCCTCTTCGCGGCTTTCAGTTTTTAGAATATACATACCGGCCATACCGGGATAACCTTTGAATACCCCACAGAGCTCCAGCTTTCCGGCGTCATCAAGATTTCTTATATTCTCAACATGCTGTGTGATGACCGCTTTCGTCACCTTGTTATAAGTCTTTGTTTTTTCAATCATCATCATGTACAACCATTTTTCCATACTTTTTCTCCATTCAAAATAATATTTGTCTATGTTAGATGTATAACTATAATCCTGATTATACCATGTCTGTATAAAGAATGGTATTTTTTTGGTTTTCACAAAGTGCATGTTACATATATCAATATGCATCTTACCTAAAATCCATAGACAGTATTATTTTCCCTGTGATAGAATGTGCGTAGTTGAGAAAAAGCAAAGATTTAAAGGAATGGTGGGATAATGTATGAAAAAAGCAGGAGCAATAAAATTGACAATGGATCAGTCATCAGCCTACGAAGAGGAAGAGATTGTTGTAAAGTATAATGAGATGTCTCACACTCTGGACAATTTAGTAAATCAGATCAAGCTATATTCTTCTTCCATCGTCGGTAAAAGGGGCAGCAGCAGTTATACAATTCTGTTAAGTGACATTTACTATTTTGAATCCGTAGAAAATAAAACATTTATCTATGTGTCAGATGGTGAATATGAGGTTGATTTAAAACTATATGAAATAGAAGAACAGCTGAATAAAATCGGGTTTATAAGAATCAGTAAATTTTGCATCTTAAATCTGGATCGGCTCACAAGAGTAAAAGGAATGCTCAATGGAAAGTTTGAAGCATTTCTGGATAACGGAGAAAAGGTGATTATCACAAGACATTATGCACCTGAATTTAAAAAGAGATTCGGATTATAGGGGAGGGGTTTATCCATGGGAGAATTAAAAACAAGAATCAACATTACCTGTGTTTCATTTACAGTATCATTCATGATGATCTGTTTAACAAATCAAATAGTGATGACAGACATCAATATAACAGAACCTTTTGTTTCATTAATTGACATTTATCAGGTTTTCATTATCAATGTATTTGTCAATGGGTCAATTTTTATAACCGACAAATGTATTTCTATTCACAGTAATATTATGTACTTTTTGTTTGGCATTTTACAAGTATACCTGGGGATTATCTTAATAGGTGGAGTTTTTTTGAAATTAGTACCGCTTCACCTTAGCTATATGATCTATATGGCTGTCTTATCAATTGCAGCTTATGCCATTGTTACAGCAATTGTTTGGATGAAAAATAAACATGATGAAAATATTATCAATGAAAAGCTGAAAAAGGGAAAGAAGAATTATGAATAAAATAATTGAAGTAACAGGACTAAAAAAGTCTTATGGAACGATAAAGGCTGTAAAAGGAATTGATTTCTATGTGGAAGAAGGCAGCCTGTTTGCATTTTTGGGATTAAATGGTGCAGGGAAATCAACAACCATTGATATGATGTGTACTCTTTTGCAGCAGGATGCAGGAGAGGTGATCATTGATGGTCATAAAATAGGAAAAGAAGATGATAAAATCCGAGAAATCATTGGTATTGTTTTTCAGGACAGTATGCTTGATGAAACATTGACAATCAGGGAAAATCTAATGATTCGCGGTGGTTTCTATCCGATGTCAAAAAAGGAATTAAAGGAAGCGGTCAATCGTTCTGCAAAAACAGCAGGTATCCATGAGCTTTTAGACAGACCCTATGGCAAGCTGTCCGGCGGACAGAGAAGAAGAGCAGACATTGCAAGAGCCCTGATTCATACACCAAAGATTCTTTTCTTAGATGAACCAACTACAGGGCTGGACCCTCAGACAAGACAGCAGGTTTGGGAAACCATCAGAGAGCTGCAAATAAGTAAGAATATGACGGTGTTTCTAACCACTCATTATATGGAAGAAGCAGCTCAGGCAGATTATATAACCATTATGAAAGATGGAACTATAGTGGCAAAGGGAACTCCGATTGAATTAAAGCATGAGCACTGCAGTGATCTCTTGAGAGTAAAGCCAAATCAGGGAGAAGACTTAGAACACAATTTTGATAATCAACATATTTCTTATGAAAAGAAGGGCGGGGTTTATGAAATCAAGGTCAAAAATACTCTGGATGCTCTTTCAATTGCTGAATCTGTAAAGGATTTAATCAGCAACATAGAAATTGTCAATGGCACAATGGATGAAGTGTTTATTAATATCGTTGGAAAGGAATCTGTGTTATGTTAATGTTAGCAAAGAGAAATGTAAAAATATATTTTAGAGATAAATCAGCAGTCTTCTTTTCCTTTCTTGCAGTATTGATTACCATTGGACTTTATGCACTGTTTTTAAAGGATACCATCAGTTTTGGAGATATGGAAATTGCAGGAAAGGATATACTGACCCATAGCTGGGTGGTATCCGGGATTATTGCAGTTTCAACAGTGACTACTACATTGGGTGTGCTTCAGAGAATGGTAAGTGACCAGACTCAAAAAATCAAAAAAGATTTTGACTCTTCTCCAATCAAAAAGTGGCAGGTAACAGGCGGTTATATATTATCTGCTTATGTGGTAGGAACTCTAATGAGCGTTGTTACCTTTGTGCTGGGAGAACTCTATATTAAAAGTGCAGGCGGTGAATTTTTACCTGCAGCAGATATGGTAAAAGTGGTTGGCATTATACTTTTGGCGGTATTTTCCAGCAGCGCCATGATCGTTTTCCTTGTAAGCTTCTTTAAAAGTGAAAGCGCATTTTCTACTGCAAGCAGCATTATCGGAACACTAATTGGTTTTCTGGTTGGAACTTATATACCAATTGGACATTTACCAGAAATTGCTCAAAGAGTCATTAAAATATTCCCTCCTTCCCATGCCGGCATGTTAATCAGACGAATATTAATGGAAAAACCTATGGAAGTTACCTTCCAGCATGCCCCTGTAGAAATGACAGAACAATTTAAAGAAACTATGGGAGTAGTGCTTGTGAATGGGGAAAATGAGGTTAGTATTTTCTTGAGCATAGGACTGCTGGTCATATCAGGCGTGGTGTTTTATATATTGGGGATTTGGAATATGTCAAGGAAGAATAAATAATGCAGTGAATATACAAATGATTGACATTGTAAACTCAAACGTGTATAATAGTGTCAAAGGAGTGTGATTATTATGGCAACAATACCAACACAAATTAGAATTGATGAGGAGTTAAAAAAGCAAGCCATGGAGTTATTTGGGCAGCTTGGAACAGATATATCCAGTGCTACAAATATGTTTTTAAGACAATGTGTATTAAGAGGTGGTTTGCCTTTTAAGGTTGAACTCCCAAATTACAAACCGGAAGTGATAGAAGCTATGGAAGAAGCTAAAAGAATCAGTAGAAATCCGGATACTAAGAAGTACACTAGTTTTTCGGAAGCCTTAGAGGATATAGAACTATGACTTATCAATTAGTATTGACCGGAAAGTTCAAAAAGGACTTGAAGCGTGCTAAAAAACGTGGTTTGGATATTATGTTATTGGATTCTGTAGTAGATAAATTAATTCACGGATTAGCTTTGGACGAAAAGTATAAAGACCATGGTCTTAAAGGAAGATATGCAGGTTTTAGGGAGTGTCATATACAGCCAGACTGGCTTCTAATATATTTAGTTGAGGAGGAGATTCTAACATTGACTTTAGTTGATACAGGGACTCATTCTGATTTATTTGATATGTAATACGATACTAATAAAGATGCATTCACATCAAGGTAGTGTCAATATTTTGAAAACAAAAAGAGGTAACAGATCGAGTTTTAATAATTAAGAAAAGTTCAGAAACTAGTGTTTATGTGGGTTTCTGAACTTTTTATATATTAGGATCTTATGTCACAATTCACGGCTTAGCCGAATCAACTGAATAGGCAGTAAGCATAGCCTTTTCTGGATGATTTGCCTGGTTGCATCTTTGATGATGGCATTTAAACGTTCAAATTCTATTGGCTTCATAAAATAGTGAAACTTTGTAACGTAAGGGCTTGCTGCGCATATTCAAAATCATCATACAGTTAAAAGCCGCTTATTAAAGTCAGTCTAAAACTCCAATCCACACTCCAAAGCCAATGCCAGATACTTTTCAGCGTCACTCAATCCATAGTCCGTCAAATCTCTTGGCTGCCATTCCTCATGATCAAGATTATCTGCGCCATAAAAAAACTGAATAAACGGAACATTCCTGTACTTTGCAGCAGCAAGTAAAGCAGAATACTCCATATCAACAGCAATACAGCCGTCCTTTTTACGCTCATTGATCATATCCAATGTTTCCCGGTAAATTGCGTCACTGGTCCAAATCTTCCCGGTGGTATAAGAATATCCACACTTATCCAGACACTTTTTCAAAAGCTTTGTTAATTCAATGTCCGGAGTGATTTCATCGCTGGGAGCTATATAATGATAACTTGTGCCCTCATCTCTTATGGCAGCAGTGGGAACAATTAAATTATCCCGGACTAAGTTATCGTCTAATACACCGCAAGAACCAAAAAAGACAAATTTTTTTGCCCCCATAGCGATCACCTCTTCAAAGCAGCTGACACAAGCAGGTGCGCCAACCAGAGATAAGTAAAAAGCAATTTCCTTTCCGCCATATTTAATATTGTATACCGGGTTCTCTCCATTCGCCGTAAGTAAAGAAGCAATTACTTCAACATGATCAAAAGCAGCAAATTTGTCTATGATTTGTTTTGAAAATGTAGATACACAAACTTCCGGAAAATTTTCAATTGGCTTTATAACATCAGTTGGATTAAAAAGAGCTTTTCCGGTTATAGATTCCTTATAAAAAATTGTTTTCATTATATTTTATACCCCCTCATTATCTGATAATAATAAAAGTTTAATCTGACCAATCATTCTCTTTGGTATGTTTCTATCAATATCCATAAGCTTGCTGTACATTCTTACACCTTGATAAGAAAAAACAATCAGGTCAAATACTGCCTCCGGATCTATCGCATTAAATTCTTTCGTTTCTATGCCATATTCAATCAGCTCTATCCACATGTTTTTTGAAGAGATATATTGCTGCGTAATAGAATTCTCACTCTTAGACATATTAGGATTACTAAAAAACTCATAGATAGAAAGACTTAAAGAAGAATCGCCATCAACCATTTCCCTTTCATATCTTGTTAAAACATCATGCAGAATTTCCGCTGCTGGTACACCCTTTTCTATTTTACTCTCAAATTCATTCTTTTGATTTTTTAAAAGAAAATCCACAATCTCTAAAAATATCTGCTCCGTGCTGCCATAATGACGATACAGCCCTCCCCGGCTCAGTCCGGTATGATCGCATATATCTTTCATGGTAACATCTTTATATCCTTTTTCTGCAAAAAGCTTATAAGATTCTGAGCAGATAAGATGTTTTGTTTTTTCACCTTTGGTTCCCATTTGCACCTCCCAAATTGCGACTGTTGTGTCTCTTCTCTAATTATGCGACATCATTGTCGCAATGTCAAGCACAGAGCATGTTAAAATTGAATGTTCAGATGTTACAATTTGAACTAGGAGCAGCAGCTGGAAAAGTTAGTCAGGATATGATTTTAAAATGGACTACAGGCAGATTATAATTATAGTATTTACCTTCTGTAAATTTTCTTTACATTACCAGGCAAAGAAAGTATAATTTGAGTTATAGTTTCCATGCCAAAATATTTGCCGAATTTTCGTATATGAGCTCATAAGCCAACCGGTAATAAGGCATATATCATGAATATGTATACAGATCCAAATTACAGAAAAAAAGGAATTGCATACAGAACATTAGATTAGCTTGTTGCAGCTGCCAAAGAAAAGGGTATAACTAACATTTCCCTTGATGCGAGTGATATAGGCCGTCCTCTGTATGAGAATTATAGATTTATTAAAATGAATGATGAGATGAAATTACCAGAATAACAAAATCAGACTTATTGATAAAGTGGCTGTAATAAAGTCGTGGAAAGGAAACAAATGAAAACTCAAAAAATAGAAACAGTGAATATTATTATAAACGAAAAGAGCTTCACTCTGGACAGCAGTACTAAGTCAGAGTCAGAAGCTGCATTGGCGTGGCTGCAGGAAGCGAAACTGGATAAATACCGTGCAGTATATGAACTGGGCTTTAAGGATCGGGAACCATGGTTTTCTGTATCCCTTACTTTTTTGTATGATCTAGCCTTTGAGTTTATTAATTCATTGACCAGAAAGCCTGACTTAGAGATACTGAGAGAGCACATGGAATTGACACCTACAGATGAGGAATGTGCCCTTTATATTGACAGGATGCCATTTATGTCAGGAATGGAATTTGTTACTCCTGAGTGGATCTGTAATTTCTGGAAACAGTTAAATACTATTTTTGTTGACGATTTAAAGAATTTTGAAGGTTCCGTACAAGCCTATCTTACACTGCATAATGATAAGATCAAGATCGCAGGCAGAGTATTTTTTCATTTGGTGGAAAACAAGTCTGATGATGCTTATCCTTTTGCATTTATGGCAACCTATTCTGTTGTGGACGATAACAATAAATCCAGACATATTTCACTAAAATACGCTCTGACTGAATATAAAGAAGATGCCAATAAGCTTCTTATGCTGCTTTCTACAGTAACAGAGGCTTCTGCAAAGAGCACCTTTATCTCCGGTCTTATGGAAACAGGTGAATTATTCCTTCCTATCCGGCTTACTGCAAAAGAAGCATATCTGTTTCTCACTGAAATACCCATCTATGAGCAGGCAGGAATTCTTTGCAGAGTGCCCAACTGGTGGGCAAGAAAATATAATCAAATCAGTATTTCATTAAATATAGGAGAGAAAAAGCCATCACTGGTAGGAGAAGAAGCCCTGCTTAACTTCTCGCCTCAACTGGCTTTGGGCGGAGATACACTGACAATCTCAGAGGCAAGAGAGCTTTTAAAACAAGAAGAGGGACTTGCTTTCCTTAAGGGAAAATGGGTAGAAATTAACCATGCCAAGCTGGAACAGCTGTTAAACATCTATGAGCAGGCTGAGATTGCCGCCACTCAAGGTGGTTTAACTCTCATAGAAGCCATGCAGATGGAATTAAATATAAAAAATCACAAGGCCTTGCCGCTTATGGAAGAGGTACATGTGAAAAACGGTGAATGGATGAAGGAACTCCAACACCGCCTGAAAAATCCTAAAGTATTAGATAGAAAGCCGCTTCCTCACAACTTTTATGCCAACCTGCGCCCTTACCAGCAGGACGGATATAATTGGCTTACCTATATGAAAACCCTGGGATTTGGTGCATGCCTTGCAGATGATATGGGATTAGGTAAAACCATTCAGGTCATTGCACTGCTGGAGTCTATGTATGAGGAAACAAAGGCTTCCGTACTGCTGGTAGTTCCCGCATCACTTTTGGGCAACTGGAAAAAAGAACTGGAGAAATTTGCACCTCTTCTGCCTTTCCAGATTCTTCATGGTATGGATGAGGAAAAGGTAAAAGAAGCCATGAAAGAAGGTTTCCTCTTTATCACCACCTATGGAATGATTTCCAGATTTGAGGCAATCAATAAAAAACACTGGAATATGGTTATTTTAGATGAAGCACAGGCCATTAAAAATCCGGGAACCAAGCAGACAAAGGCCATTAAACAGCTGAAAACAAGTTCAAAAATAGCCCTGACAGGTACACCAATTGAAAACCGTCTATCTGATTTATGGTCACTTTTCGACTTCCTAAATCCTGGACTTTTGGGAAATGCCAAAGAATTTACTACCTTTTCTAAGAGCTTAACAGACGATGCTCAGGGTTATGCAAGATTAAAATCAATGATTCAGCCATTTTTGCTTCGAAGATTAAAAACAGATAAAACCATAATCTCAGACCTGCCGGATAAAATTGAAAAGAAAGAATACACCTTCATGACCAAGAAGCAGACAGCTCTTTATCTTAAATTAGTTGAGGATTTAAAGACCGCTCTTGCCCAGTCAGAAGGCATACAGAAAAAAGGTCTGGTATTGTCTTCCATTATGAAATTCAAGCAGATATGCAATCACCCGGATCAGTATCTGGGGCAAAATCAGTTTAAGGACACCTACAGTGGTAAATTCGAACGTTTAAAGGAAATATGTGAGACAATTTATGAGAAAAGAGAACGGGTTTTAATTTTTACTCAGTTCAGAGAGATGGCAGAACCCATTGCCAACTATTTGGAAACTGTTTTTCATCAAAAGGGGCTGGTACTCCACGGTGGAACCGCTGTTTCAAAGCGGCAGGAAATGGTAGATGAATTTAATGGAGATAATTATATTCCTTTTATGGTTCTATCTGTAAAAGCCGGTGGTGTAGGACTTAATTTAACCTCTGCCAATCATGTAATTCATTTTGACAGATGGTGGAATCCGGCAGTGGAAAACCAGGCCACAGACCGTGCCTTCAGAATAGGTCAAAAGAAAAATGTAGTTGTTTATAAGTTCATTACCCAAGGAACCATTGAAGAGAAAATCGATCTTATGATTGAAGAAAAGCAGGAGCTGGCAGGAAATTTAGTTGCTTCCTCCGGCGAGAAATGGATTACAGATCTAAGCGATGATGAGCTGATCGATCTGCTTCGTCTGGAAGGAGGTAAAGCATAATATGTACGGATATTTCAGTTATGAATCAGTAGCAGATAAAAAAGCAAAAGCATTAAAAATCCTAAATAAGTTAAAAAAGAAAAATCCAAACATTTCACCTGTGGTAATCCAGGGAAAGCTTGCCTCCTCCTGGTGGGGGAAAGCGTGGATAAATAATCTGGAGCGTTATGCAGATTATGCCAATCGAATTGGCAGAGGAAGAAGTTATGTCAAAAATGGCATGGTACTGGATCTACAGATAGTAAGAGGTCAAATATCCGCTTTGGTCTGTGGAAGTACCATGAAACCCTATGAGATTGAGATTAAAATCGACCCTCTGTCTAAAAAGAATATGGAGGAACTGACAAAGCTGTGCAGCAACCGCATTGATACCATGGAAGCTCTGGTTGCAGGTAAGTTCACCAAAGAGCTGGAAACGCTGTTATTTGCAAAAGAAACCGGACTATTTCCATCTCCAAATGAGATACATTTTTCCTGCAGCTGCCCTGACTGGGCTTATATGTGTAAACATGTGGCAGCTGTATTATATGGTGTAGGTGCGCGTTTAGATGCCGACCCACTCCTGTTTTTTACCCTGCGAGATATTGATTCTGAACAGTTCATCAAAAAATCCGTAGAGAAGAAAACAGAGCTTATGCTTAAAAATGCCGGTAAAAAGAGCAGCAGAAGTATTGATGAAAAGGATATAAACGGTATATTTGGAATATAGGTTAGAATGTGGTTCTGCTTATGATGTTTTATACATACAATCCTGTCAAATGATTTAAATCAGCTATACCGTAGATTTTAGAATCTGCGGCATAGCTGTAATGGAAACTATTCTCAATCCACTGTCACTGATTTCATCTCACCCAGGTGCTCATTGCTTATCATTACTTTACTTCTCATTCTGGTAATCAATTTTGCCAATCAATTCTTTTTCCAAGGAAGTAATCCAATTTTCTATAGCTTCAGCCAAAATAAGCTGCTGCTGCAAAACTGACATTCCCGTTTCGGGTATGTCTGGAATATTTTCTTTCATATTTATATTTTCTGCCAAATAATCCTTTAGCGTTTTGACACCACTTTTAATATTACTTAGGCATAGTTCTTGATTTTCTGGCGAGAGACTAAGTAAATTTACGATTACAGCATTAAAATCCAGAAAAAAACGAACGGGCATTGCAGAAATTTTCAATGCAAGCTTTTCAAACTCTATTTCTCCTGCACTTGTTAATGAGTAGATAACTTTTTCCGGCATATTACCCTCTTTCACAGTTGTCCCTTTGATATAACCTTTTCCCTCTAACTGAATGACTTTTTTATAGATTGAGGGCGTACTGATTTTTACCCACTTAGAAATATTGCGATACTCCACCAATTTCTGAATGTCATAGGCGCTTAAAGGTTCTTTTTTCAAAATACCAAGTACAATCAAATCTATGGTTGCCATATTTTCCTCCTATTCATCTCTTGACAAGTACTATAAATTATAGTAGTATAATTTTTATCACCAAATTACTATAATTTATAGTACTATACTTTACACTCTATGTCAAGTGAAAGGAGACTTACATGAAAGAACGTAACGGAAAAATGGAATTACTGGGGAGCATACCAATACCAAAGGCTTTATTGTCATTGGGACTTCCGACTATGATTGGAATGTTGATAAATGCATTATACAATCTGGTAGATACTTACTATGTTGGTGGTTTGGGAACAGACCAAATGGCGGCGGTCACGGTGGCTTTTCCCCTTGGACAAATTGTAGTAGGTTTGGGACTATTATTTGGAAATGGCGCTGCCGCCTATCTTTCCAGGTTACTTGGGCGCGGAGATAAAGAAACCGCAAACAAAGTAGCTAGTACAGCTTTATACAGCAGTGTTTTGATTGGTGGGATTATGATTGTCTTCTCTGTAATTTTCCTGGAACCAATTTTAAAACAGATTGGTGCAATTGAAAGCATTATGCCGTATGCAATCTCATATACCACTATTTACATCACATTCTCAATTTTCAATATATTCAATGTTGCCATGAATAATATCGTGTCCAGTGAGGGCGCAGCCAAGACAGCCATGTGCGCGTTATTGTCCGGTGCATTACTGAACGTAATACTAGACCCCATTTTCATCTATAATCTTAATCTTGGAGTAGCTGGAGCAGCCATCGCCACTGCCATTTCACAAATCGTCTCCACTTTGGTCTATTTGTGTTATATCCTCCGAAAAAAGAGTGTATTTAGTTTTAGTATCAAGCATTGTTGTTTTTCCAAAGAGATTATGTCAGAGATTTTGAAAATAGGAGTTCCCACGTTAGTATTCCAATTATTAACCAGTCTTTCTATTAGCATGATTAATAATGCTGCAAAAGAATACGGAGGTTCAGTACTTGCCGCAATGGGTCCACTGACAAAAATCATGTCTATGGGCAGCCTCATTGTATTTGGATTTTTAAAAGGCTTTCAGCCAATCGCAGGGTTTAGCTATGGAGCAAAAAAGTTTAACCGCTTAAACGAAGCAATCATAACTTCAATTCTTTGGTCAACAATATTTTGTACGATTTTCGGTTTGATAGCCGCCATATTTTCCACCCAAATCATGACACTATTTACAAAAGACGATATGGAAATGATCCGTGTCGGTTCAATCGCACTCCGGGCAAGTGGTATTTCGTTCATGCTATTTGGTATCTACACGGTATATTCATTCCTGTTCCTTGTGCTGGGAAAAGCAAAAGAGGGTTGTTTTCTAGGTGCATGCAGGCAAGGAATTTGCTTTGTACCTGCTATTTTGATTCTCCCTTCTTTTTTGGGATTAAACGGTATTTTGTACGCTCAACCGATTGCAGATTTTCTTTCTGCTGTTATCACTGCTTTTATGGCTGTTCATATTCACAGGGTATTATCTATTGAAAAAACCCATGTTCTTTCTGCGGAGATTGATAGTATTGTTTATAATAGTGGGGGAGATACTAATTGATGTTATAATAAACTTTAAATAAAAGGAGGAGGTTCCCCATGTTATCAGAAAATAAAATCCCCAATAGATTGGCAAACGAAAAATCCCCTTATTTATTGCAACACGCTTACAATCCTGTCAATTGGTACCCCTGGGGAAAGGAAGCATTTGATCAGGCAGCAAAAGAGGATAAGCCCATATTTCTTTCCATTGGTTATTCCACCTGTCATTGGTGCCATGTCATGGCTCATGAATCCTTTGAAGACGAAGGAATTGCCAAGCTGTTAAATGATAATTATGTGGCAATTAAGGTAGATAAAGAAGAACGTCCGGACATAGATTCTGTCTATATGCAGGTTTGTCAGGCACTTACAGGACAGGGCGGCTGGCCACTGACGATTATTATGGATCATAAGCAGCAGCCATTTTTTGCCGGCACCTATTATCCGAAAGATTCAAGATACGGAATGCCCGGTTTAACTCATATATTAACTGTCATTGATGAAAAATGGAAAAATCAGCGGGAACAGCTGGAGGATTCAGGAAGAGAGATTACAGATTATCTAAAACAGAGCGATACAAGTGGGTCTCAGGATATCAGTTTTGAAACTCTGATTGATAGTGCAAAAGCAATATTTCTTAAATCCTTTGATAAAGATTATGGCGGTTTTGGAACAGCACCCAAATTCCCAACACCTCATAATCTGATGTTTTTGCTGAGGTATGCACATTTCACAGGAGATGAGGGAGCATTTTACATGGTGGAATCCACTCTGGGCCATATGTACAGAGGCGGAATTTATGATCACATTGGCGGCGGTTTCTCCCGCTATTCCACAGATGCACAGTGGCTGGTTCCACACTTTGAAAAAATGTTATATGATAACGCTCTATTAGTAATGATCTACAGTGAAATGTATCAAAAAACAGGAAAAGAATTCTACAAACGAGTGGTTAATGAAGTTTTATCCTATATAGAAAAAGAAATGACAGATGATTCAGGAGGTTTCTACTGCGCCCAGGATGCAGACAGTGAAGGAGTAGAGGGGAAATACTATGTTTTTACTCCAAAAGAAGTCATAGAGATTCTTGGTGAAGAGAAGGGAAAAACATTTAACGAATTTTACGATATTAAATCTAGCGGCAATTTTGAAGGAAAAAGCATCCCCAATCTCATTCATCAGAAAGACATAACGGATCATTATGAAGCAATTGATGAATTTCTATCTGCAAAACGAACATTATATCTTTACAGGAAAAACAGAACAAATCTGCATAAAGATGATAAAATCATTACATCATGGACTTCTCTTATGATAGCTGCTTACGCAAAAGCCTACGAGAGCATTGGGGATGAACGGTACCTGGAAGCAGCCATCAACGGCATTTCATTTATAGAAGACAAAATGTCTCAGGACAACAGATTAAAATTAAGCTATAGAGAGTGCCATGCTTATGGAGAAGGTCATATTGATGACTATGCATTCTTTGTATGGGCTTTGCTGGAGGTATACCAATCCACCTTTGAGGTAAAATACCTTAAGAAAGCGATGGACTACCAGCAGAAAACCATGGAACTTTTCTACGATGAAGATGAGGGCGGCTATTATCTTTACAGCAGCCAGACAGAACAGCTTATTATCCGGCCGAAAGAGGCATATGATGGTGCCATCCCTTCCGGAAATGCAGTTGCTGCCTATAATATGCTTCGTTTATCCAAACTGACCGGTGATCCTCAGTTAGAAAAAGTTTCTCAACAGCAGCTGGATTTTATGAAAAGAGAGATCGGAAAATATCCATCGGGTCACTCCTTTGGACTGATCAGCTTCATGATGGAGGTTTATGGCTCCAAAGAACTGGTATGTGTTTTAAAAGATGATCAGGAACTGGATAATATTCGCAAAGAGCTGAACAAGGTCTATTCACCTGGACTAACTATAATTATAAAGAAAACAGGAGAGGAAGAGCTTGAACAAATAGCACCATTTACCAAAGACTATCAGCTTGTAGATGGAAGCACTGCTTTTTACCTGTGTGAACATCATACATGCAGATATCCGGTTACTGATTTGCAGGAGGTTTTAAAGGACTTATAGTTTTTACAAAATTGATTATAAAGCAATATCCAAAAAGCTTATGCGGATAAGAAAAATCATAATCTGCATAAGCTTTCTTTCATTTATAAATTCTCAACCAATTGAACCTCGCACCCATCCGGGTCTTTAATAAACATAAACTGCAGGTGAGGATTAGGTGAAACAGGTCCTCTGATAATTTCAATCCCATTTTCCACCAGATAATCTCTGGTTTTATCAAGCGATTCCACTGTAAATCCCACAGAAACATAGTTATTTACAACTGCTTCTTTCTCTCCATTTACACAGAGAAGCTCCAGCTTTGTATCCCCTTCCCCTAACATCACAACCTGACCATGAGGATTGTCATGCCTGCTGCTAATTGGCAGACCTAATAAATTGTGATAGAAATTCAAAGACTGTTCCATATTACTTACATGAAGAGTAGTCCAACAAAAATTCATATATAACGCCTCCTATTTTTCAACTTCTATATACCTGTAATTCCTTCTGATATTGTTCTGTTTTATCAAATCCACAGCCAAACATCTCCGGGCAGAATCCTCTATAAACACATTCCTTTACCATGGATTGCGCCAGTTCAGGTTCACATTCATTCACCTTTTCTTTTACTAACTGCCAGGCTTGTCTTGTTTCGGGGCTTGCACAGGAACAGAGACGTTTTCTGCTGATTGTAATAAGTGCCTGTGCATCAGCTTCACATTCATGTGTCACAAATGCGCCCTGAGACAGTGAATCTCTATCTGTGCCTGTTCTGTCGGTGCGCTGAGTTTTTACAAAGTGCTCAATACCGATTTTATGGCGTACCAAATGAACAGAAACCCAGTAAGGCAGTTCTTTCCATCTCCAGGAAAACTTCAGTTTTCTTATGGGAGAATGCTCTGATTTAATAAGTTTTAATTTCCAGTCGGAATCAGGATATTTACCTGTACTTTTGCCGATTGTGGTCATTGTGGCATTCTTTACATCCTGCCAGTTATCATCATGTTTAAACCATTCTATTTGCATATGTATTGCTCCTTTGTAATCTATTATATATGCGATAATAATAAATCATCCATGTGATAATCACATATCATCCATTCGTAGACGTACGTGCTGTCATGCACTTATACGGTATTAGTTTAGTACATTTCAATGGTAAGATCAATGAGTTTTTATTTTATAGAAGCAGTAAACTGATTTTTATAGAAATACTGTAAAAGGTAAGGTATAATGAATCTGCTGTCTTTCATAAGACGGCGCCAATTCAAAGAAGGGAGGTATATTGTATATGATTCAACAAACAATAAACAGCAGAAAACGGAGGTTTTCTCATTATTAAGGAGAAAAATAATGATTACAAATAGATTTAATATACAGCATATTCCAGCCATATTGTGGGGAGCAGACAGTTCCAGAATGATCATTGCTGTTCATGGAAAACAATCCTCAAAAACAGATGATTGTATTCAGATACTGGCAGAAGAAGCTGTAGTAAAAGGCTATCAGGTATTAAGCTTCGATTTTCCAGAGCATGGAGAACGAACAGAGGGATCAGAGTCATATGATGTCTGGCAATGTGTAAAAGAATTAAAGATCATACTGGAATTTGCAAAGAATAAAACAGATCATATCTCTTTGTTTGCATGTAGCCTGGGGGCATATTTCAGCCTGTTAGCATTTCAGGAGGAAGATATCAGGAATACTCTTTTCTTATCACCGGTTGTGAATATGGAGCGGATCATAGAGAATATGATGAATCAGTTTCAGGTGACAGAGCAGCAGTTAAAAGATGAGAAAAAAATAGAGACTCCCTATGAAACCCTTGACTGGGATTATTATTCTCATGTAAAAGCAAACCCTATAAAATCCTGGAACCCGCCAACTTCAATTCTCTATGGAGAACACGATAATCTATGTGAGTATGATGTTATTTTAGCATTTGTCAACCAGAATCACTGTGATTTGAAAGTTGAAAAGGGTGGAGAACACTGGTTTCATACAGCGGAACAACTGGATTTTTTCAGAGACTGGGTAAAGCAAAAGCTGGAATAGTAAGTATAAAACAAAAGTAAAACCAAAATACACAAAAGCAACAATACAGAAATAACAAAAGCAACAAAACCAAAATATACAAAAGCAACAAAACCAAAATATACATTGACAGCCGTAAAAACAGCTGATATACTTGGCACGTAACATTACGGCTGTCAATGCAGTATGTAACCAATAAACCCGGCACAGAAAGGAGGACAATAATGACACACATCAACGTATTAACAACTAATTTAACATGGAACAGCAAGAGAGGTCAGATTGTCCAAAACTCTATGTTTGGATAATTCAGATAAATGAATATATTTAGTTCTTAATAAATATATGTTTGGACGATCCTGTATCTCTATTTTTAGAGGTGCTTTTTTTTGTACCATTTTTTAAGTGTATACAATAAAAAAGCCCTATAAGAGAGAGGATTTATAGATGAAAAATATAAATGGAGCTTATGCTTCTGCAGCTATATTTACAGATAACATAGAAGCTTACGCTTCTGCCCAGATACAGATGTTATGTGATCATCAGGCATTTGCAGGATGCAGCATAAGAGTTATGCCCGATGTTCACCCGGGAAAGGTGGGAACTATTGGATTTACCTCAACCATTGGGGATAAGATACTTCCCAATGTTGTAGGAATTGATATTGGCTGCGGCATAACACTTGCTAAATTAAAACAGAAGAAGATTGAATTTCAGAAGCTGGATACTGTAATTCGTGATAACATTCCATCTGGTTTTCACATCAGAAAGACACCTCACAGATTCAGCCATGACTTTGACTTTTCAAGATTACACTGCTTGAAGCATAGTAACAACAAGAAAGCAGTTTTAAGTCTTGGCAGTCTTGGGGGCGGGAATCACTTTATT
The DNA here is from genome assembly GCA_002409995.1 of Hungatella sp. UBA5385. Lineage (GTDB taxonomy): Bacteria > Bacillota > Clostridia > Lachnospirales > Lachnospiraceae > UBA5385. Next base: position 45,612 of record DHOR01000044.1, read on the forward strand.
GAGATTGATCAGGATGAAGAAGGATATCTTTATGCAGTGATTCACAGCGGAAGCCGCCATCTTGGAAAGGAAGTAACGGAATACTATTTAAATGAAGGCCAGAAGTATTTAAAAGCAAAGGAGATTTCAGTACCTTATGAATTAACTTATCTGGAGGGAGAACTGATGGAACAGTATCTTCATGATCTGCAGATTGTACAGGATTTCGCTTCTCTTAACAGGGAGATAATTCTGGATGAGCTGATTAAGGGTATGAAATGGAAGGTACTTGATTCTTATTCCTCTATTCATAACTATGTGGAGATTCCAGCTTCTGCAGAGGAGAGTTATAGTCACATGATCCTGAGAAAAGGTGCTGTATCTGCAAAAAAGGGAGAACCTGTTATAATCCCGGTGAACATGCGGGATGGCATTATTTTGGGAACAGGACTTGGCAATGAGGAGTGGAATTATTCAGCACCTCATGGTGCCGGACGTATTATGAAACGTGAGGATGTAAAAACCGGCTATACAATTTCACAGTTTAAGTCAGAGATGAAAGGAATCTACTGCTCCTGTATCAATAAGGACACTCTGGATGAAGGTCCCTTTGCATACAGAGGGATGCAGGAGATCAGAGATGCAGTCCAGGATACTGTATCCATTCATAAAATCATAAGACCGGTATATAATTACAAAACCGGTGGCAGCTAAAAATAGAAAAATAGAAAAGAAGGAAAAGCTATGGCTAAATATAGAGAAACACCATGCAAGTATTACATTGCACTGGGGCAGTGTGAGAAGGGCAGAGAGGCGTGTCATAAAAACTACTGCCAGCACTGTAACAAATATGAACCACGTGCAAAAGTAAGACATATCAATAAAAAGAAACAATATAATGAAAAAATGAAAAAGCAATATATCATTTAAATCAGACAAAAAACTTCGATCCCCATGATACATTTCCTGTATAACTACAGGAAACATATCAATAAGATCGAAGTTTTTATTTTAATTAACCATTCATCAAATTTTATAACCACTCACCAAATTTCTTAATATAAACAGCCTTTAACAGCTGGGTAGAGAGACAGTAACCTGCCAGCACCAGTGCAAGCCATGGAGCAAAGCTGAGGGGCAGTTTCATCATATCCAGACCAACTGCCAAATCTGAGAATCCGATAAACAGTGCAGCAACAGCTACAATGGCTGTGGAGATCAGCAGTGATTTGGCTGGACGGCTCTGTAAAAATGGAACTTTACCGGTGCGGATCATATGGATTACCAGTACCTGTGATACTGTACCGAATACGAACCAGCCACACTGGAACAGAGGAGCAAGCTCCATACTATTGGCTCCTATAATCTTCCACATAATAGCAAAACAGAGGATATCAAATACAGAGCTTAAAGGGCCCATGTAAGCCATAAAGGACTTAATTGATTTTGTCTCCCATTTTCTTGGTTTCATTAAATATTCCTTATCAACACTGTCAAATGGAATGCCCATCTGAGAGAAATCGCATAATAAGTTCTGTGTCAGAATTTGCACAGGAAGCATAGGCAGAAATGGCAGGAATATAGAAGCTACAATCACAGAAATCATATTGCCGAAGTTTCCGCTTGCTGCCATCTTAATGTATTTAACAATGTTGCCGAAGGTTTTACGTCCTTCAATGACACCTTCTTCTAATACCATCAAGTCTTTTTTCAACAGGATAATATCAGCAGTTTCCTTAGCAATATCAACAGCACTGTCTACTGAAATCCCTACGTCTGCCTGATGGAGAGGCGGTGCATCGTTAATCCCGTCACCCATATAGCCAACTGTGTGACCATTGGTCTGAAATGCCTTAACCACCCGTTCCTTCTGGGAGGGAGAAAGCTTAGCAAAGAGATCGCAGGTCTTAACTGCTTCCAGAAGAGCTGCATCGTCCATGCTCTCCACATCTTTGCCTGTCAGATAGTGGGAATTCTCAACACCTACTTTTCCGCATACCTTCACAGCAACACCTTCGCTGTCTCCGGTTAAAACGACAGTGCGCACTCCGTGTTCTTTGAGGGCAGAAATAGCTGCTTTGGCACTCTCTTTGGGCGGATCTAAGAATCCGATAAATCCGATGAGAACCATTTCACACTCATCAGCAACGCTGAATACTTCAATTCCCGGAACTCTGTTTTTTTGTGCAACAGCAATCATGCGAAGCCCATCTGTGTTATGACGCTGATAGGTCTCCATAGCACGCTTCCTGTATTCATCAGTAAGGGGCACAATCTGTCCATCGATTTCAGCGAAAGTGGAAATTGCCATGATTTCCTCTACAGCCCCTTTGGTAATCAGCTGGCGTTTGCCGCTATTATCTTCTAATACAACGCTCATTCTGCGTCTGGTAAAGTCAAAGGGAATTTCATCTACCCTTGTATACTTGGAGAGAATACCTTCCAAGTCCTGATCCTTTGCTCTGTTAATAATAGCAAGATCAAGAAGGTTTTTCAGCCCTGTCTGAAAATAGCTGTTTAAATAAGCATGGCGTAGGATTCTGGTATCATCTTCCCCTACCACATTCATATATTTCTCCAGTACAATTCTGTCCTCTGTCAGGGTTCCTGTTTTGTCTGTACAGAGAATATCCATTTCCCCAAAGGTCTGAATGGCACCCAGTGTTTTTACAATAACCTTGTGCTTAGACATGGAAACAGCCCCTTTTGCAAGGGTTGAGGTCATTATGACCGGAAGCATCTCAGGAGTCAGACCTACAGCTATGGTAATTGCAAAGAGGAGAGCGCTGCCCCAGTCCCCTTTGGTAAATCCGTTAATCATTAATACAATTGGTACCATAATCAGCATTAGATTGATCAGCAGACGGCTGACGGAATTCACACCGCGCTCAAAGCTGTTCATGGCTCTGTCACCGGAAAGTGACTTTGCCATAGAGCCGATATAGGTATCATTATTGGTAGCAAGTACTATTCCTGTTGCCGTTCCACTGACCATGTTGGACCCCATAAAACCGATGTTTTCAAGATCAGTCAGTGCATCGCCTGGATCATTGTGGATCTGGCTGAATTTCTCAACAGGGTTGGATTCTCCTGTCAGTGCGGCCTGAGCCACAAAGGCATCCTTAGTGGTTAAAAAACGGATATCTGCAGGAATCATATCCCCTGCTGACAGGCGTACCATATCACCTGGTACGATCTCAGACATAGGGATTTCGATCTGCTTGCCGTCTCTTAGCACATCTGCCTTATTGGAAATCATCTTTGACAGCTTTTCTGCAGCAGCATTGGAGCGTTCGCTTTGCACAAATGCAACAAGGCTTGATAAGATAATCAGGGACAGAATAATGCCCACTGTCAGATAATCTGGTTTTGGAGAATAAATAACGTCTGTGAAAAATGTAATAACGGAAATAACAAATAACACGATGTTAAATGGATTAATCACTGCTTCACGAAGTCTGTGAAGAACTGTATTTTTATTTCCGCTTGTAATCACATTCTTTCCGTATTCATCCTGCCGTTCCTCCACCTGCTCCGAAGTCAGCCCTCCCGGGGCGGCGGAGAGAGAGGTGTAGAGTTCCTCCATACTGAGGAATGCATAGTTTTCGAGATTCTTTTTACTTTCATTTCTTTTTTGCTGAAGCTTAACATTGTTTTTTTTGAAGATTTTCATTGGAATCAGTCCTTTCTTTTTAAATTCCCTTGAAAACACAAAAACAACAGGCAGGCTTCCCAATATACCGGAATATCAGTTAAAGCTCATTCCGGCAAATAAAAAAGCCGCCCAAAAGGCGGCGTAAAGGCACAAATCAATAAGCCCATCGAAATATAAGATCAATGGACGACTGATTGCTAATTGCGCGAACCCTTCGGTTTATGTTTTCATCGGGTGTGAAGTCTCTTCTCTGACTTCGGGGACAACCGTCCATTCTCTCACTTCCTTTGTTAATAAATTTGGCAGCAACTATTCTGCCATGTTAATCATAACACTAGTTTAGGGAGGAGTCAAGAATGGTATTAAAAAAAAGGAATATTTGGATTTTTCATACAATTATATTTAGTATTGGCGAAAACATCAGGTTTATTCTAAAATGGAAATAAAAAACCAGAAGCTTTTGCTTCCGGTTTATTTTGTGTCTTTAAAAGATGTACGTGTGATTTTTTCCCAACGATGCTTATACTTCCTTTTGCCAAAAAGAGCCTGTAGACGGAAAACCACATTGACAAAGTGATAAAAAAAGTTATCCAGCAGGGCTAAAAAAGCCAGCTGCAGAAAATCTTTAAATTGTACCTTTCGATTAAATACAGCCATATCTACGGCAATAGCTCCAATAGATACAAGAATGCCAAGGAGCAGTCCACCTGTACAGAAAAGCAGGAAACCATAGGGTGTTATAATTCCTAAATAAAAGCTGAGAGGCATTGCAATAAGTCCCAGCAGCTCGATGACAGGGCCCCATAATTCATATACAAACTGATAGGGCATACCGATAAAACCTACAGTGCCGTATCTGGGATTAAGCAGTAAACGTTTAAATTTAGACATAACCTGCATTAGTCCGGCATGCCAGCGTCGTCTCTGACCACGTAATTCTTTATACGTTTCAGGTCCCTGAGTCCAGCAAATGGCATTGGGGGCAAATACAATGCTGTATTTCCGCTTATTTTCTTTCATATAAGCGTGAAGCTTCATAACAAGATCCATATCTTCGCCAATCGTATCAAGAGAATATCCTCCAACTTCAATAACAGAAGCTTTGTGGAAGGCACCAAAAGCTCCGGAGATCACCATAAGACATCCTAATTGGGAATTAAAAGTACGTCCCACCAGAAATGCACGGCTATATTCAAGCACCTGAAAACGAGCCCACCAGTTCTTGGGCATACGGAAATTAGTTACTGTGTAATCTTTTATTTCATTGCCATTGCTCATACGCATCATTCCGCCTACTGCAACGCAGTCTTTATTATTCATGAAGACTCTTGCAACCCAGTCAAGAGAATCCCTGTCAAGAAGACAGTCAGAGTCCATGTTAATAAAATATGGGTAACGGCTGGCATTAATTCCTGCATTACAGGCATCTGCTTTGGCTCCCCCGTTTTCCTTATCAATGACAGTGAGCTTTGGAATCTTGGGATTCCGGTATACTCCCCTGATTTTTGCACATTGAACCTGACGCTGAATTGGATAGCTTATTTTGCGAAGATTAAATTCCTTAATCAGTTTTTCCAGAGAATCATCAGAAGAACCATCATTAACAACCACAACTTCATAAACCGGATAATTTAAATTCAACATTCCTTTTACAGAATCCACAATAACCGGCCCTTCATTGTAAGCAGGGGCAATAATTGATATAGGAATCAATTCCGGTGTTTTTCTTAAAGAATCCACGCCAAAAAGATATTCTTTTCTCTTGTTGGAATAAACAATAATCAGCGATCCGATTAACTGAATAATCTGCCAGAAAGAAACAACAAGCACATAGACAAGAATAAAGTAATTATATGTATAAGCAACATTATATAATATATTTCTCAAAATAGTCTATTCTCCTTACGGCTCTTTTTCTAAAGCCTCCTGTAAACGTTCTACAAGTGAATTGAGATTTTTCGCTTCCGCATTATATTGCAGACTTTCAATTGCAAAACGATCTTTTGTTTTTAAAACATCGGTAATCACTGACTCAAGATCAGGGAAAGCTAAGAGGGCAAGAGCAGCATTCTGTCTAACCCACCATTTAGAATCACATATAGCTGTAATCAGCGGCTGTCTTGCCCGTTCATCAGGTATACTTTCCAGCCCCTTGGCAGCAACAGCCCGCATCTGCCAGTCAGGGTCCTGCAATGCGCTGATCATCTCAGGTATTAAGGAATGATCCTCTGCTGCAGAAATGGCTTTAATTGAAGCAATGCGCATCTCATGGGGATTATCTTCTGTATACAGTTCAAGAATTCTATCTTTAAATGCCAATGCGGTTTCTTTGTCAATACATTTTAAAAACATAGTAATTAAAGCTGATGAATCTCCATTTAAAATGCGGTTGTAAAATACAAGCCGGCTCTCTGGAGACATCAGGTTTATAATTTCCTGCAGAGTCCGTTCATTTACATGCAGTGAGTCTTTAATACTATTAAAAGCCTGATAAATCATCTCTGGGTCATCAAAACGGGTGAGAGCAAGTAAAATATCGTACTGCAAATGGACCTTATTCTTCAAATGAAACAACAGATAAGGTATTGCAGGTTCATACAAATATGTTTTAGCTTCAAAACAGCCACGTAAAATAGAAGATGTATCTTTTGTCTTCAGATTTTTAATGGTTCGCCCAGGAAGCTCTAATTCATAAGCTATGATACGTGCCACATCTGACTTTTCTTTTTCCTGTTCAACAATCTCAAAAAAAATTTCTTCTATTAAATAATAGTAACGCTTTTTTTTAAGCTTAGGTTTGCAATAACTGGTAAATGATGCAAGTTCTTTATTAAAATCCCCCTGGTTTGCCTTGGAGATTAAGCTTTCTATTTTATTCTTTAGTTTTTCTTTTTCTTGGTTGTGCCATAGTCTTTCCAGCTCAAATATCCATCTTGTCAATGCAGTGAAGATGAAAATACCTACTACAATTACAAATATGATAATTATTAACCACTCATAAAACCCATATTCTAAATCTTTAAGTCCCAAGGGTATCCACCTGCCATCTCTACAGAAACAATCTATCATAAAAAATAAAATTAATAACTATTGTCACGGACTATAGCAATCATACATTATAACATAAGAGAGGTAAAAAAACAACAGGTATCAAATTTTTTCAGTGATACCTTTCAAGCTCTTTAAAAGACATAGTTGAGAAATAAACATTATAATCTATAGTAAGAATATCATTAGCCTGTTTAAAAGTCAATTCGCCAGATCTGTGCTATTTTTGTCACTTTATTTCCCCTAAAATAGTGTATAATAGTTTCATACACGAGATACAGGAGGTAATTCAATGGAACATCAGGAACAGCCACATAAACGGCGGGTCCGTTATAAGGGAACCCATCCCAGAAGCTATAAAGAAAAATACAAAGAACTTCAGCCTGATAAATATGGGGATATTATAGAAAAAGTGAAAAGCAAAGGTGGAACACCAGCAGGAACTCATCGATCCATCTGTGTGAAGGAGATTCTGGATTTCTTTCAGATTCAGCCAGGTCAGAAGGGGTTAGATGCTACTTTAGGCTATGGTGGGCATACCTTGGAGATGCTTAAGTGTCTGGGAACAGAAGGTCATCTCTATGCACTTGACGTTGATCCCGTTGAGCTGGTGAAAACAAGAAAACGTTTGGAGGATCAGGGATATGGTCAGGATATGCTGACCATCAGGCAGCTGAATTTTGCCAATATTGATCAGATTGGGGCAGAGGTAGGGCCTTTTGACTTTGTGCTGGCAGACCTTGGAGTATCCTCTATGCAGATTGATAATCCGGACAGAGGATTTTCCTATAAAACTGAGGGACCTTTGGATTTACGGCTGAACCCGGAAAAGGGAATTACTGCAGCTGACCGGCTGAAGGACATTACTCAGAAGGAGCTTCAGGGAATGCTTGAGGAAAATGCAGATGAACCCTATGCAGAAGAGATATCCAGAGCTGTTGTAACCAAGATAAAAAAAGGCGGTAAGATTACTACCACTTCAGAATTACAGTCTATTATAGAAGAAACACTTTCTTTTCTTCCTGAAGATAAAAGAAAAGAAGCAGTTAAAAAATCCTGTCAGAGAACCTTTCAGGCACTTCGCATAGATGTGAATCATGAATATGAGGTCTTATATGAATTTCTGGAAAAACTTCCTCAGGTTCTGGCAGAAGGTGGAAAAGCTGCTATCCTCACCTTCCATTCAGGAGAGGACCGTTTGGTGAAGAAATCCTTTAAACGTCTTTATAAAGAGGGGGTTTACAGTGAGATTGCCAATGAAGTTATCAGACCCTCTGCAGAAGAATGCAGAGATAACAGCAGGGCAAGGTCCACCAAGATGCGGTGGGCTGTTAAAGCATAACTAGATTATAAGGTATAGATTATATTAAAAAGTGTATCGATCATATCTAATAAAAAGCAATGCAGCAGTGTGATGAATCGCTCACACTGCTGCATTGCTTTTTATTTATAATGCTGAATGAATCCCTGTCATATTAAATTGCTACAGGTATCTTAACTTTAAATGGATGATATTCATAATTCTCAAAGGAGAAGCTGTCCACCTTAAAATCATAAAAATCCGTAACTGTCTCATCCATCTTAAATTCAGGAGCATCGTAAGGTGTTCTGGCAATTAAATCCTCTACAATAGGAATATGTCTGTCATAAATATGTGCGTCTGCAATGACATGAACCAGTTCTCCAACCTGTAAACCGCTGACTTTTGCCATCATGTGAACCAGAACTGCATATTGTGTCACATTCCAGTTGTTGGCAGTGAGCATATCCTGTGACCGCTGATTTAATATGGCATTGAGCACATTGCCGGATACATTAAAGGTCATACTGTAAGCACAGGGATAAAGTCCCATCTCACTAAGATCATGGTGATTATATAAGTTTGTCATAATTCTTCTGCTTAAAGGGTTGTGTTTTAAATCATATAATACACGATCCACCTGATCAAATTCCCCTTCTGAGTATTTGTGCTTTACAGCCAGCTGATATCCATATGCCTTACCGATGCTTCCTGTCTCATCAGCCCAGGAATCCCAGATATGGCTGCCAAGCTCCTGAATCTGGTTGGATTTCTTCTGCCAGATCCACAGCAGCTCATCAATGGCTGATTTAAAAGCAGTTCTTCTTATCGTAAGAATAGGGAATTCCTTAGATAGATCATAGCGGTTGACAATGCCGAATTTCTTAATGGTATGGGCAGGAGCCTTATCCTCCCACACAGGACGAACCTCATGATCTCTATCCCAGGTACCTGTTGAAAGTATTTCTTTGCAATTATTTATAAATATTTGATCTGCGTAGCTCATAGTAACAGTATCCTCCCTCTCAATTTCTCTATAAGAAATTATATCAGAAATATAATGAAAGACAAGTTTATATTTGCAAATATACAAGAACCGACTATAATAATGAGAGAGGAAACAGAAGGGAGAATGCAGATGAATACAATACTTGCAGCAGATAGAAACTGGGGAATCGGCAGAGACGGAGGTTTACTCACCCACCTTCCTGAGGATATGAAATATTTCCGCACCACAACTAAGGACAAGGTAGTTGTTATGGGCAGAAAAACTCTGGAAAGCTTTCCTGGAGGAAATCCATTAAAAAACAGAGTCAATATAGTATTAACAGCTGATAAAACGTATAAAAAGGAAGGGGTTCTTCTGTGCCATAACATAGAAGAGGTGCTGGAAGAGCTGAAGAAATACCAGGATGATCAGATTTACATTATTGGAGGCGGAGTTGTATATAAGGAGTTTCTTCCTTATTGTAATACGGCATATGTCACTGCACTGGATGCAGACCTTCAGCCGGATACCTGGTTTCCTGATTTAAACAAAGAAGAGGGCTGGGTATTAAAGGAAAAAGGTGAGGAGAAGGAGTATGAGGGTCTAAAATTTCGTTTTACAACCTATATAAATGAAAATGCAAAGAACTGGAGGTAAACCAATGAATATTATTGCAACAGTGGACAAAAACTGGGCAATTGGGAATCAGGGGCAGCTTCTTGTATCCATTCCTGAAGACCAGAGACTGATGCGGGAGGAAACTCTGGGCAAGGTTCTTGTAATGAGCAGAAAAACACTGGAAAGTCTTCCTGGAAAACAGCCTTTATATGGAAGGACAAATATAGTTCTGACAAAGGATCGTGATTATCGAGTAAAGGGTGCTGTGATCTGTCATAGCAAAGATCAGGTTCTGGCGGAGCTTGCAAAGTATCATGATCAGGATGTTTTTATCATAGGCGGACACAGCATTTATGAACAGTTTCTTCCATTATGCGATACTGCTCATATTACTTATATTGATTATGAATACAATGCAGATACCCATATGATCAATTTAGACCAGGATACCCAGTGGGAGCTGACAAAGGAAAGTGATGAACAGACATACTTTAATCTTTGTTATACTTTCCGGCTATATGAAAGAAAAAATTGATTTAAAATTAATGATTGTCAGTCTAGGGGAAAGATGTTAAGATAAAGCGAGTAACACTTCTTTTGATTGCTGGGGAAGGCTATCATGAAAGTGTACATAAATATTCACTTAAATATTTAGGAGGATGAACATGTATAAGATTTTAAAAGCGGAGAAGTTAGCTGAAAAGATCTATCTGATGGACGTAGAAGCACCACGAGTTGCAAAAGCCTGCCAGCCGGGAGAATTTGTAATTGTTATGATGGATGAGAAAGGCGAGAGAATTCCGCTGACTATTTGTGATTTTAACCGTGAACAGGGCTCTGTTACCATTGTATTCCAGAGTGTTGGAGCTGGTACAGAGAAGATGGCTAATTTAAAAGCAGGAGATTATTTTGCTGATGTGGTGGGACCTTTAGGTAACCCATCTGAATTTGTAAAAGAGGATTTAGAAGAGGTTAAAAAGAAAAAGTACTTATTCGTAGCCGGCGGTGTAGGAACTGCCCCTGTATATCCACAGGTTCGCTGGATGCGGGAGCATGGCATTGATGTAGATGTTATCATTGGAGCCAAGACAAAGAACCTTCTGATTCTGGAGGACAAGCTGAAGGAGCAGGCAGGTAATCTGTATGTGACTACAGATGATGGTTCTTATGAGAGAAAAGGTATGGTTACAGAAGTAATTAAGGATTTGGTTGTGAATCAGGGGAAGAAGTATGATGTTTGTGTTGCTATCGGCCCTATGATAATGATGAAGTTTGTTTGCCTTTTAACAAAGGATTTAAACCTCCCAACTGTTGTCAGCTTAAACCCAATTATGGTAGACGGTACAGGCATGTGTGGTGCCTGTCGTGTTACTGTAGGCGGTGAAGTGAAGTTTGCTTGTGTAGATGGTCCTGAATTTGATGGTCATCTTGTAAACTTTGATGAAGCAATGAAGAGACAGCAGATGTATAAAAGCGAAGAAGGCCGTGCACAGTTAAAGCTCCAAGAAGGAGATACTCATCATGGCGGCTGTGGTATGTGCGGAGGTGACAACTAATGGACGTTTTAAAGAAAGTTCCTGTAAGAGAGCAGGACCCCAAAGTAAGAGCAACTAATTTTGAAGAGGTTTGTCTAGGCTATAATGAAGAAGAGGCTATGGCAGAGGCAACACGCTGCATCAAATGTAAGAATCCTAAGTGTGTGGCAGGCTGTCCTGTAGCTATTGATATCCCTGGATTCATTAAGGAAGTTGAGAAAGGCAATCATGCAGAAGCAGCAAGGGTAATTGCAAAATCCTCTGCTCTTCCTGCAGTATGCGGACGTGTATGTCCTCAGGAAAGCCAGTGTGAAGGTAAGTGTATTCGTGGAATTAAGGGCGAGCCTGTTTCTATTGGTAAGCTAGAGCGTTTCGTAGCTGACTGGGCCAGAGAGAATGGGATTGTTCCTGAGAAGCCGGAGAAAACTAACGGCAAGAAGGTAGCTGTTATTGGTTCCGGTCCTTCCGGTTTAACCTGTGCAGGTGACTTAGCTAAATTAGGTTATGAAGTGACAATATTTGAAGCTTTACACGAGCCAGGCGGAGTTTTAACTTATGGTATTCCAGAGTTCCGTCTGCCAAAAGAGAGAGTCGTACAGCCAGAGATCGACAATGTGAGAAAGCTGGGTGTTACCATAGAGACCAACGTAGTTATCGGTAAGTCAGTGACTATTGATGAACTTCTTGATGAAGAAGGTTTCCAGGCAGTTTTCATCGGCTCAGGTGCAGGTCTTCCTATGTTCATGGGAATTCCAGGGGAAAATGCCAACGGCGTATTCTCTGCCAATGAGTATTTAACAAGAAGTAACTTAATGAAGGCATTCCGTGATGATTACGATACTCCTATTGTAGCAGGCAAGAAGGTAGCGGTTGTAGGCGGCGGAAACGTAGCAATGGATGCTGCCAGAACAGCTCTTCGTCTGGGTGCAGAGGTGCATGTTGTATATAGAAGAAGTGAAGCAGAGCTTCCAGCCAGAGTGGAGGAAGTTCATCATGCTAAGGAAGAGGGAATTATCTTTGATCTTCTGACCAATCCATTAGAGATTTTTGTCAATGATAACGGCTGGGTAACCGGCATGAAATGTATCAGAATGGAGCTTGGTGAACCTGATGCTTCAGGTAGAAGAAGACCAATTGAGATTGAAGGTTCTGAATTCGTCATTGATGTGGATACAGTGATCATGTCTCTGGGAACATCACCTAACCCACTGATTTCCGCTACTACCAAGGGACTTGATATCAATAAACGCAAATGTATTATTGCAGAAGAATCAACCGGTAAGACAAGCAAAGATGGCGTATATGCAGGCGGCGATGCTGTAACAGGAGCAGCCACTGTAATTCTGGCTATGGAAGCAGGCCGTGCAGGAGCCAGAGGTATTGATGAGTACCTTTCAGGCCAATAATATACTTTAATAATAATAGAATTTAAGATAAAAGAGGGCAGCCGGAATCACAGGCCGCCCTTTTGAAACGGGGGAAACGGTGAATAATGAGTAAAAAAATCGATTTGCTGAATGGTCATATATTTTCATCTCTCACAGGACTTGCACTTCCTATTATGACTACTGCCATGGTACAGACTGCCTATAGCCTGACAGATATGGCATGGGTGGGAATGATAGGTTCTCCTGCGGTAGCAGCAGTAGGTGCAGCAGGAATGTATACCTGGCTGTCCCAGGGAGTCGTTGCCATGGCAAAAATGGGAGGGCAGGTGAAGGTCGCTCATGCGCTTGGAAGCGGAAAACCTGAGGAAGCTGCCAGATATGCAGGGGGAGCACTTCAGATGGGGATTATCTTTGCAGTGATCTATGGTTTGATTACTGTATTAGGTGCAGGTCCTTTGATAAACTTTTTTGGATTAAGCGATCCTTCCATTATTGCAGATGCACAGTTATATCTTAAGATCACTTGTGGTTTGATAATTTTTTCATATTTAAATACGATTATAACAGGAATTCTTACTGCTATGGGTGACAGTAAAACACCGTTGCTTGCCAATGTAATAGGGCTTGTTTTGAATATGATCCTAGACCCTTTATTCATCTTGGGATTTGGTCCTGTTCCAAGAATGGGAGTAGCAGGTGCTGCAATTGCTACTGTTTTTGCTCAGATGGTGGTTACAGTTGTTTTTCTCATATTTATACGGAAGGACAGTATGATTTTTAATAAAATCCGGCTGATTGGGAAAACTCCTTCTTCTTATATTAAAATAATGGTGAAAATTGGTTTACCCGCTTCCATACAGAATTTAATCTATACCAGCATTTCCATGATATTAACACGATTTGTTGCTGAATTTGGAGATATGGCTGTGGCAGTTTTACGTGTGGGGAGCCAGATTGAATCAATATCCTATACAACTGCAGATGGTTTTGCAGCTGCCATTAATTCCTTTATAGGGCAAAACTATGGCGCAAACCAGTATAGCCGGGTGAAAAAGGGATATATGACATCAATTGGCGTAATGGCTGTATGGGGACTTTTCTGTACCGCCTTGTTGGTTGGTTTGCCGGAGCTGATCTTCGGACTGTTTATCCATGAGACTGATGTAATTTTAATGGGAGTTTCTTATCTGGTGGTGCTTGGATTCTCCCAGATGTTTATGTGTGTGGAGCTGACTACAGTAGGTGCTTTATCAGGACTTGGGAAAACCCTGCTCTGTTCAGTGATCAGCATTATCTTTACCTCAGCAAGAATTCCTCTCGCTATGGTTTTAAGTAAAACCCAGCTGGGTCTAGATGGAATATGGTGGGCGTTTACTATTTCCAGCATTATTAAGGGGATTTTGTTTTTCATCAGCTTTTCTCTGGTATCCCGGAAGCTGCCAAAAGACGGTTCTGCAGCACCGTGGTAAAGCATTTGCGAAAAAATGCACTGGTTTTATAGTCCTTCTCAGTAATACATTAAAAATATATTAATAATATTAAAAAAGGGTTGAAATTTATGTATGTTATAGGTTAACATAAGAGAAGTATGAAATGAATATGAAAATACACCAGAGGGATTAAACGATGAAGATAAAATTATTGAGATATAAGAAAAAGATAAATCTGGTTTTAAAAAAATGTACATTAGGACTTCTCATTGGAGCTTTATTCTGCAGCCAGCCTATACCAACATGGGCTAGTTCCAAGGCGCAGAAGGAGAAGCAGGAAGCTCAGAAGAAGCTTGAAGAGGCCAACCAAAAGGCAAAGGCAGCAGAGAGTAAGAAGAATGCTGCACAGTCTCAGGTATCCCAGTTGACATCTGATTTAACTGCTTTACTTGCTGATATCCACGTTTTGGAAGTGGATATGGAAAACAAGAACGCTGATATTATTCAAGCCACTAAGGATTATGCAGCTGCTAAAAAGGAAGAAGAGAAGCAATATTCATCTATGAAGAAGAGAATTCAGTATATGTATGAGAAGGGGGATACAGAGTATCTTGATATTTTCCTTCAGGTACAGAGTATGTCTGATCTTCTTAACAAGGCAGAGTATGTGGAAAGTATCTATACCTACGACAGGAATATGCTGGATAATTACCAGGAGACCAAGGAGCAGGTGGCTGAATATAAGTCTCAGTTAGAAGAAGATAAGGCTGAGATGGAGGTTATGGAGCTAGAATATAAAGGGCAGCAGGATCAGCTGGAGACTCTTATTTCTACTAAGGAAAAAGAGGTAAGCAACTTTGACAGCCAGCTGGCGCAGGCAAAGCAGGATGCAGCTGCTTATGCCAATACGGTGGCTAAGAAGAACGAAGAGATTCGAAAGGCCAAGGAAGAGGAAGCTAAGAAAAAAGCTGCTGAGGAAGCCGCAAGAAAGAAGGCGGAAGAAGAAGCCAGAAAGAAAGCAGCCACTTCTACAAAGACAGCCAAGAATACCTCAACGAAGGACAAGTATACAGGTCCTGCAGCGCAGAAGAGCAGCGGCGGTACTGCTGCAGGCCGTGCAGTTGCAGATTATGGTCTGAAGTTTATTGGTAATCCCTATGTATATGGGGGAACCAGTTTGACCAATGGCGCGGATTGTTCCGGTTTTGTTCAGGCAGTATACAGGAACTTTGGCTACTCTCTCCCAAGAAGCTCTACCCAGCAGCGGTCAGCAGGAAGGGAAGTTTCCTATTCTGAAGCACAGCCGGGAGATATTATCTGTTATGCAGGTCATGTTGCCATCTATATAGGTGATGGCAAGATTGTACATGCCAGCACACCGTCAACCGGAATTAAGGTAGGAACAGCTACATATCGAAGCATTTTATCTGTTAGAAGAGTCGTATAATTGATGTTTATAGAAAGATAAGAATTAGTTAAGCCCGGACCGGTGAAAAGAAAAGGTCCGGGCTTTTAGCTGTGCAATCCATCTATTTGTAAGGGTTTTATAAGGAATCCAAAAAATACTTGCGGAATTCGACATTCTGTGAGAGAATATAGCTGAGTATGATGTGATTTATTTAACAAAATGCTTTTCACAATTATTACTTATTCGAAAGGAGTTTTAACATGATTTATTCACAGGAAGTAGAAGAGATGTGCATAGTAGCACAAGGCGTTCATCACGGTGCTGCTCCAATCCCAGAAGAAGCAAAATGGGTAAAATCTAAAGAAGTTAAAGATATCTCCGGTTTAACACATGGTGTTGGCTGGTGTGCTCCACAGCAGGGTGCATGTAAGCTGACTCTGAATGTGAAAGAAGGAATTATTCAGGAAGCATTAATAGAGACTATCGGTTGTTCCGGTATGACTCACTCAGCTGCTATGGCTGCAGAGATTATGCCTGGCTTAACCGTTTTAGAGGCATTAAACACAGACCTTGTTTGTGATGCTATCAATACAGCAATGAGAGAGTTATTCTTGCAGATTGCATACGGCAGAACACAGAGTGCATTCTCAGAAGGCGGACTTCCTGTTGGAGCCGGTCTTGAGGACTTAGGAAAAGGTCTTCGTTCTCAGGTAGGTACTATGTATGGAACTCTTAAGAAAGGTCCTCGTTACTTAGAGATGGCAGAAGGCTATGTTACCGGTATTGCTCTTGATGCGGAAGATCAGATTATCGGTTATCAGTTCGTAAGCCTTGGCAAGATGACAGACTTTATTCAGAAGGGCGACGATCCAAACACTGCATGGGAAAAAGCCAAAGGACAGTATGGACGCGTTGACGATGCAGTTAAGATCATCGATCCAAGACACGAATAATTTCCGAAAGGAAATATATGTAAGCGTTTTACATAGCCAATAATAAGGAGGACAAGATAATGGCTTTATTTGAATCATATGAGAGAAGAATTGACAAAATCAATTCTGTATTAAACAGCTATGGCATTGCTTCCATTGAAGAAGCTGAGAAGATTACAAAAGATGCAGGTCTTGATGTATACGAGCAGGTTAAGAGTATTCAGCCTATTTGTTTCGAGAATGCATGTTGGGCATATATTGTAGGTGCAGCAATTGCAATTAAGAAAGACTGCAGAAAAGCAGCAGACGCTGCAGCTGTGATCGGCGAGGGCCTTCAGGCTTTCTGTATTCCAGGATCAGTTGCTGACCAGCGTAAGGTTGGACTTGGACATGGTAACTTAGGCAAGATGCTGTTAGAAGAAGGAACAGACTGTTTCTGTTTCCTGGCTGGACATGAGTCCTTCGCAGCAGCAGAAGGTGCTATTGGTATTGCAGAGAAGGCTAACAAAGTTCGTCAGAAACCATTAAGAGTTATCTTAAACGGTTTAGGCAAGGACGCTGCTCAGGTTATCTCCAGAATCAATGGTTTTACATATGTAGAGACAGAGATGGATTATTACTCAGGCGAAGTAAAAGAGCTTTGGAGAAAGTCCTATTCAGAAGGTTTAAGAGCAAAGGTTAACTGCTACGGTTCCAATGATGTAACAGAAGGCGTTGCTATTATGTGGAAGGAAGGTGTAGATGTTTCCATTACCGGTAACTCTACTAACCCAACCAGATTCCAGCATCCAGTTGCAGGTACATACAAGAAGGAATGTCTTGAAAAAGGCAAAAAGTACTTCTCAGTTGCTTCCGGTGGTGGTACAGGCCGTACACTTCATCCAGACAACATGGGAGCAGGTCCAGCTTCCTACGGTATGACAGATACTATGGGACGTATGCACTCTGATGCTCAGTTTGCAGGTTCCTCTTCCGTTCCGGCTCACGTTGAGATGATGGGGCTGATTGGCATGGGTAACAACCCTATGGTTGGAGCTACTGTAGCTGTTGCTGTTGGTATTGAGATAGCTGCTAATGAAGGTAAGTTCTAAGAAAAGCCACATAAAATAAGGGATTTTTAAGACTGCACTGACTGTTGATGGTTGGTGCAGTTTTTTAAAATTCAAATTATTCTGGTTGAAAGATTCATAATATGTTATAATAGTATAATAAAAGTTATGCACGAAATGGAGTGTTATTATGACCAAGAATGAAAGAATTATAGAAAATGTCAATGCAACAATGAGTATGGAAGGCATGCCGTTGACACAAGAGGACAGGGATTTAGCTACCAGTTGCCTTGAAGGTAAAATTGATTTTGGAGAAGCAATTGCCAGTCTTGTTAAAAGGTACACACAGAAGTCAGTGGTACGATAGTGTATGGAAAGAAAGTACAGGTATGAATACGAATATGATGTACGTTACTGTTATCCCAATACGAATGTTTTAAAAAATAAACTAAATATAACAGATATGGATACTCTGGAAGAAGCGGAACGACGTATAACTTCACTACGTACAACAGAAGCCATGAAAAAAGGGATTCGGGGAAAATTTGATTTTAATCATCTAAAGCGAATCCATAAGTTCTTATTTGGAGATATTTATGATTGGGCAGGTAAGGTACGATTGGTTAATATTTCGAAAGGAAATCAATTTTGCCGGGTAGAATATATTGAGCAGCAAATGAACGAGATATTTGATAAACTTCAAGAAGAAAATTACTTACAAGATATCAACAGCCAACGAGAGTTGGCAAAAAAGCTTGCTTATTATATGGGGGAAATAAATGCGATTCATCCATTTCGTGAGGGAAATGGGCGATGTCAGAGAATGTTTATACAATTATTAAGTAGTTCTGTAGGATATCAGCTTGACTTTATGAAGATTTCAGAAGAAGAAATGTTGGAAGCCAGTGCGAGGTCTTTTGACTTGGATTATGGTATGCTTGAAGAACTGATTGACAAGGCATTGTCTAGCTCTAAGTAAGGCATAGTATCCTGCTTACAGCCCACAAACGTCTATCAAAAAAATAGAGAATTCCCAAGGAGAGGTAACTCCCTGGGGATTTTTTCTATTTTGAGTAAATAATATATTTTGAAGTGGGCTGAGTTAATCCAAATACCTACAAATAAATATCTGCATTCAAACACCCACACCAGGATCAGCCACACAATCCTCAGGCTTTTTATCATCTCTCAGCCCCTTAAATACAGGCTGCCGCATACCTCTGGAAGGTGTATAATCCATAAACTTCACCGTACATACCAGATCAGGCTGAATCCAGATTGCCTCTTCATTGCCGGAAGGAACTGCAAATGGGGGAGAGGACAGCCTCCGTTGAGCTTCAATAATCCGAAACGATTCTCCGCCAACTCCCAAAGTGACATGGCCTTTATATACAAAACGTTTTTCTTCATACTGTCCCAGCACAAGGTTTATAACATGATTCTCTTTGAAAATATAACCACATACAACAAAATCAGCATCCTTTAGATTCTTTATTTTAATCCAGTCCTTTGACCGTTTTCCCGGAATATAGATGCTGCTTCTCTTTTTTGCCACAATTCCTTCCAGGTCCTGCTGTTCAGCAATTGTATAAAGACCAATTCCATTTTCCTCTATATAGCGGGAGACAGCCAGTCTGTCAGATTCTCTAAATGCTTTTTCCAGATATTTCTTTCGTTCCATCAAAGGCATAAAAGTCAGATCTTTGTTGTCATAATATAATATATCAAAGGCAATAAAGGTTGCAGGATATTTTTTTGAGAGAAGACTGATTTTAAACTGATTGGACATAAGACTCCGCTTCTGAATTTCATAAAAGTCCGGTTTACCTTCTTTTAATATCATCAGCTCTCCGTCCAATACACAGGTTTTTTTCACCTGTTTATGAATGGAGGACAGTTCCGGAACCTTAGGAAGCATTTTAAAATTCCGCTTATTTCTTAATTCAGTGCTACTCTTATCCAGATAGGCAAGACAGCGTTCCCCATCCCATTTTAATTCATAGATATAATCAGGATTATTAAAGGGAGCGCCTACAGAGCCTATGAGCATGGGAGAAAGGGTTTTATTGTCAAAAGGATTCATGCAGTTTCAACCTTCTTTTTCCGTGGCTTTTTAGGAGGCTTAGGAGACTCCATCTGTTTCAGTGAAGCCTGAAGGGCGTCCATAAGATTAATAACATTGGCAGGCTGTTCTGCAGGTGTCTGCACAATATCCTGTCCATTGATTTTTGCCTCAATAATCTCCCTCAGCTTTATCTGATACTCATCTTTGTAAATCTCAGGTTCAAAGGGCTGATCCATAGAACTGATGAGAGTTTTTGCCATAGTAAGCTCCTGATCATTTAAATCCGGATGAGCAGGCTCTTTTGGAATTTCTTTGACTTCATCATGAAAGAAGAGAGTTTCTACAAGAAGTCCTTTATCCGTAGGAATAATACAGAGCAGCTTTTCACTCTGTCCCATAACTGTTTTTGCAACAGCTACTTTCTGCTCTTCATACATTGCTTTTCGCAGAAGCTCATAGGCTTTATCACCGCCTGCTTCCACCACAGCATGATAGGTTTTGTCAAAATAAATAGGGCGGATGTTTTTAATATCAGTAAAGTGAAGGATTTGGATTGTTTTATCTTTTTCCGATTTGGCTTTCTCAAAATCAGAGGTATCCATAACAACATACTGGCCGGGAGAGTATTCAAAGCCCTTTACAATATCAGTACCGCTCACTTCTTTCCCGCAGTGTGCGCAGACCTTTTTGTATTTCACTCTGGAACCGTCCTCTTTGCATAGCTGATTAAAATGGATATCATTGTCCTGAGTTGCCGTGTGAAGCGCAACTGGTATGTGTACAAGACCGAAGCTGATAGCTCCTTTGTGTGCTGCTGGCATATAATCACCTCATTTGCTTTTAGTTAGTATCTGACTTTTTATAGATTTTCAACGGTAATTTCACAGGTAATTAATTCCAGTGACTAATCATTTGAAATCATTCTGAATGAAATGTTTCAAAAAATGCAATCTTATGGTCTTTGTATAAAAATCCCGCTCTCTTTCGGCCAATCTGCCCATTGGAAAGATACCATTAGGGAGATATAATAAATATCGTAACGATTACTGATATTGAGAGTGTTAAGGAGGAGAATATGGAATATAGAAGATTTGAACGTACACTGGTAGTTAGGTTAGATCCAAAGGAAGAAATACTGCTGAGCCTCATAGAGCTTTGCAGAAAGGAAAACATCAAACTGGCTTCTGTAACCGGTCTTGGAGCTGTAGATGAAGTGTATCTGGGGGTATTCGATACAGAGGAAAAGAAGTATTACAGCAAGGAGTTTAAAGGGCTGTATGAGATTGCATCCTTGATGGGAAGCATTAGCGAGAAGGACGGAGATCCATATCTTCATCTGCATATGGTAATTGGTAATCCTATATCAGGAGAGTGCCACAGCGGCCATTTAAGCAGAGGGGTGGTCAGTGCCACAGCAGAAATAATAATTACAGAAATTGATGGGGCTGTGGGAAGAATTGAGAATGAAGAAATAGGGCTGAATCTGTTTAAATTTAACTAAACACTATCTGAGTAAATCAGTGGGTTATATATACTGAATCTACCCCGAAATAACCTGCTTGAATCTCAAGTCGTTTTTTATACAGTCTTTGTATAGAGAAAGCCCCATCTCCTTTTTTAGAAAGGAGATGGGGCTTTCTCTATATTTCATCACTTGGACCAGTCGGTTTTACTTCTCTTTCAGTTGACATGCTAATAAAAATCTCTTCCACTTTATTGGTTTCGTTAGAAAAATTTTGGGTACCTTTCGTATCTTATATTTCATCACCTGGTCCAGTTGGTTTTACCTTTCTTTCAGATGACATATTAATTGAAACTTTTTCAACTTTATTCGTATCATTAGAAAGAAAAATCCGAACAAAACTCTCTGTTTTTCCTTTGTTTACAAGGTAATAATCTGTTCCGGAAAGATATTCTTGGATGAATTCATAATTGGTTCCCTGAAGAGTGTTTACCAAATCCTCTCTGGAACTTCCAACTTGAATTCCGTCTGGTAATTTAAATGAATCATCCTCGGTAGGGGTTAAGTATTCGATAAAACAGTTATGAAGGGAAGTTCTTTCTCTTCCAATATTATAAACTAAACAGTCAAAACCCTTATCACCTCTTGAAAAATGAACTCCAACATATTCTCCTGGCTCAATTTCAGAAGGAAAGGATACGGATAATTTCCAGCCATTTCTCTCAAGTACAGAGGCAGGTACTGGCAGCTGATATAAGTCACCTTCTAACTCAATAATTCCACTGGTAATATCTGTTCCCAATTCTATTGGTGTCTGATAAGCGGACACTTCCGGGGTGGGAACAATGGATTCAATATCCACCGGACCTGCCTGCTTTAACTGTTCCTGCTTATTAGTTAGTTCTGTGAGACTTTTGATATACAAACATATGATATTATTACGATTCTCTAAATCCGTATAAAAACGTACTTCTGATTTCTCGTCTACTTTATATTCAAAGACGTCATCCCAAACACCGGAGGGCGTACTTGTGCCAATATAATCAAATTCTCCATGCGTGCTTCTAATATCATTTAATCCAACTTCTGATAAAATAATTCCTTTTGGTAATTCAATCTTTACCTGGGGATTTTTTATAGTGTCTTCATCAACACTTAGGGAAACTACATGAAGGTTAGAGAATGATGTCTTTATATCCCCTATATTAGCAATCGTAACATTGAGCTCAGCATTTCCCTTTTTCAATGTGAGCCCCTGGCTATCCCCAGGTGCTAAGCTCATATCTGCAAAGGCAGGATCCACTAATGTCCACCCATTTGCCATAAAATTCTGGCAAGTCATTGGAAGTTTATAAATATCACCATCAATCTTAAAATATCCACTGTGCATATCATCTGAAAACGTATTATTTGAAACAGCCGCTGCAGGAATTGCCTCTCCCTTTGATGTTGTGTTCATTACCTTCGCTACTGTTTTTATATCTTCTGCACTACTTTGAGAAACAATTTCACTTGATTCTAAAGTCAATTCACTTTCTGCCCCTGTTTCAACAGTTACATTTTTATTCGCACATCCATTGATCATTACGGATAAAGAAATTATACTTATTGCTAAAAAAGCCTTTCTCATAATTGGCACCTCAATTTAATCTCTAATTATTTTATGTTATAGTTAAATATAAGGTATCTGATAATCAAAGTCAATGAACATATTTCTTACGCAATTCTTCCTAAATATATAAATTTTGGTAAATCTATTTTTCATTAGTAATTTTGACCTTCTCTATATCCATGACATATATCTACCGCGTTACTGGTTTTATTAGAAAAATAAATAACAACATACTTTTAAACTACCGCCATTTTATCTGTTTCTCGGCCTTTCTCTTACCTCGGCATCTCGCTCCCTCAGCTCCGACTTCATAACAACTGACCAATTCTTTACGATTTCTTCTACTCCTTCCAGAGATGGATGTGTCAAATCCTGAGAAATATAAGTCGGATTATTCAGTAACTCTAACCCATCAGTGAAGATCAATCTGCCCTCTGCATGTTTCCTCACAATTTCCCGGAACTTTTCCGCCTTATCCTGCCCTGTTCCATTAAAGCCAAATATACTGGTAGCAAAAACAGGTCTGTGATCCGCTGCTAACACATTTACAAATTCTTTTACCTGCTCCTCAAAAAATTCAATAGTAAATGCCTTTACTATCATATTAATACCCATCTCAACGGAAGCGAAATCCCAATCTTTTCTTGAAACTAAATATTCCGCTATAGATTTCTCCAGATATGCACTTCCTGCAAACCCCAGATTCAAATAATCACATTTCAACTTTCCTGCAATTCGAAATGGGTAAGTATATGGAGCTGCCAGAGCTAAACTGCCATGCGTAATAGAGGAACCATATGCTAAATAAGTCATTTCCGGCATATCTATAGAAGATGGCAGCTCTATATCGCCTTCTGCTCCAACAAAATAACGTAATCGCATAGTTTTGGGGTGACCCAAAAGAAGATTCCGGAATCTATCAATCGAATCCGGAATGCAAGCGTTTTGCTCCACTAACAAAGAGAACGTCTCCGGCTCAGGGACTAGATCCATCTTTACGACGGACTGTTGTTTCACTACAGCAAGTTTTTCAGTTTTATTCGGGCAATGCGGGACAGCAGCCCCACGTTTGCGCAACCGGCTTACCCAGTTATAAAAGGTGCCGGAATTGATGCCGTTCATCTGGCACCATTGGTAGTCAGAAAGGCCGCTGCTGCGGCATTCCATGACAAGGCATAGCTGTTCATTGGGTGATATGGGTTTAGCTCTCATAATTGTAAGCCTCCTTAGTAGAGTGAAATGCTTGCATTCTCGCAAAAAGCAGAGTAAAACGCTCGCATCTCTTGCTAACAATTATAGCAGCAGATAATGCCAAATGAAATCCACCCCGAAATTACGCGCTTACGAAATAACTGCTGCAGGTAAATTAATAATGTTAGGAAATGTAACATTATTAATACTTGCAGCAGTTTTGTTTATTTCTCCCAAAATTCCTTTGCCAGCTGTATAAACTCATTGGCGCCGGAACTGACATAACTGTTTTTTCTGTAGCTGATTGCAATTTCCCAGGTAGGATGATCTTTTAATGCAAAGACTGCAATTTTATCAGAAGGATTTTTTACATAATATTCGGGAATAATGCCGCAGCAAAGAGTGGATTCCACCATTGTCACAATGCTGCCTGTATTATTGGTTTCAAATAGCACATTTGGCGGATAACCTGCTTCGCGAAAGGTATTATCACAGACAGATCTGAGAGTGGAAGCTTTATCCATCAATACAAATGGCTCGTATTTCAGTTCCTTTAAATCAATAATAGCTGGAGGCTGGCCTGGAGGAGCAGCTTTGGCGGCCAGAGGATGACCAGAGGGAATAATCACAAGCATTTCCTCAGTTGCAATATGAATATAGGAGTCACTGGTTCTGTCTCTGGGATGAAGAGTCATAAATCCAATATCAAGCTCTCCTTTTGCAATTGCCTTTTGCTGCGCTGTTACACGCATTTCAATAGGCAGCACCTCCAGATTGGGACAGCGTCTTCGAAGCTCAGGGTAGATTGCAGTGAACATCCGAAGCCCTCTGCCGGGAGTGAGTCCAATGATTAACAGCCCTTTTTTCGCATTGGAAACATCATAGATTCTGTTATAGGTTTCTTTTTTTATATTAATAGCAGCTTTTGCGCCCTCCACATAGATACGGCCTGCTTCCGTCAGCCCCCAGTTGGTACGGGAACGGTGAAACAGCTGAACTCCCAGTTCTTTTTCCAGCTTAAGAAGCTGCTGGTTTAAAGCGGACTGGGAAATGTATAATTTTTCAGCAGCTCTTGTAATGTTATTTTCTTCCGCTATTTTTAAGATGTATTCCAAATGTTTAAAATCCATAGAATGATCCCCCTTAATTCACTTACTTCTATTATACTGAATTTTAATAAAAATACAATCTTTACTCACGGAAAAACTTATAGAGCTCTAAAATCTATGCGTTTTACTTATGGAAGTAGAGAAGATATAATAAATTTAACATATCATTAACAGAAAAGTGAGAAGGAGAAAACTATGGTACCTACAATTACTAAAATGGAAGTCTTTCCAGTAGCAGGAAAGGACTGTATGGAACTGAATTTAAGCGGTGCACATGCCCCATTTTTCACCAGAAACATTGTGGTTCTGACTGACAGTGAAGGTCGTACAGGAGTGGGAGAAGTTCCCGGAGGAGAAAAGATTACTGCAGCTTTGGAGGAATGTATTCCTCTTGTGACAGGAACCAGTGTTGCTGCCTATAAAAGCACCTTACTAAAAGTAAGAAAGCATATGGATTCCAAAGGGGAAGAGGATGTAAGAGGTAATCAGACCTTTGACCTTCGTACCGGAGTTCACGTAGTCACTGCCATTGAAGCTCCATGTCTGGATCTTCTTGGCAAACATTTGAATGTGCCTGTTTGTGAACTACTGGGAGATGGACAGCAGAGAGATAAGGTGAGAATGTTAGGATACTTATTCTTTGTAGGAGACCGGAACAAAACAGACCTTCCTTATGCTTCTGAGCCGGATTCTGATTGTGAATGGTACCGTATCCGTCATGAAGAGGCACTGACAGCTGAGGCAATTGTAGCTTATGCAAAGGCAACTCAGGAAAAATACGGTTTTCAGGACTTTAAACTGAAAGGCGGAGTTCTTGCTGGCAATGAAGAGATGGATGTAATTCGTGCCATGAAGAAGGAATTCCCTAACGCACGAATTGATCTTGATCCTAATGGCGGCTGGCTGCTGGAAGAAGCAGTTGAGTATGTAAAGGGAATGGAAGGCATTCTCACTTATTGTGAAGACCCCTGTGGAGCGGAAGGTGTTTATTCAGGCAGAGAGATTATGAGTGAGTTTCGCAGGAAAACAGGATTCCCTACAGCAACCAATATGATTGCAACGGATTGGAGAGAAGTAGGTCATGCTCTAGAATCACAGGCTGTAGATATTATTCTTGCTGATCCTCATTTCTGGACCATGAGCGGCTCAGTCAGAGTGGCACAGATGTGTCATGAATTTGGATATACCTGGGGTTCTCATTCCAATAACCATTTTGATATATCCCTTGCTATGTTTACCCATGTTGGCGCTGCAGTTCCTGGAGAATACAATGCCCTTGATACTCACTGGATCTGGCAGGAGGGGCTTGAGAGACTGACTAAAGAGCCTCTTCAGATTGTGGATGGCTGCATTGAAGTTCCTAATAAACCAGGACTTGGAATTGAAGTGGATATGGAACAGATTAAGAAAGCTCATCAGGTATATTTAGATAATTGCCTAAGCGGAAGAGATGACGCAATGGGTATGCAGTATTTAATTCCAGGCTGGAAGTTTGACCCTAAGAAACCCTGTCTGGTTCGATAAGAATAGAATATTTAGAATAGTAAGCTGGTATAATGGAGCAATTTCATTACACCGGCTTATTTTTTAACCATTTTCTAACGCTCTATTTGCACAAAATTAACACTATTTTAACAAGTTGGACAACAGTAAAGAAAATGTATAGAAATAATACAAATTTAATGATTTGTCTATTGAAAATTGGTATAATTAAGCTATAATGTATAATTGTTATGAGACTATTTCTATTTTGCAACGAAAGGAGTGGGCATGCCAACACAAAAGTTTTCCAATCTAAATAAAATGAAAAAGCGGATTATACTTATGGCAGCTTGCGACGAATTTCTGGAAACCCCATATTCAGCGATTAAAATCAATCAGATTGTTGAGAGAGCAGAGATTTCCAGAGCCAGTTTTTATTCTTATTTCACAGATAAGGAAGATCTGTTCGAGTGTATTATGAAGTCCATATGGACAGAGTTTGCCAGTAGTATATTTAATGCTCTGGAGAGGGAAAATGGGAATTATTACAATGCTTTCCTTAACATAGGAAACCAGATGCTGGCAACTGATCTTCGAGTGGATTACTCTCGGTTGATTGAGAAGACCTTATCAGAAGTTGAGCCAATGGAGTTAGGTGCTAAAGTGAGTAAAGAGCTGCGCACCAGTGGAGAGTTTGAGAAGTTTATTCGGCGCTGCTATCATGTAATGGATAAAACTCTTTATCCGGATATTGATGAAGAGATAATGGCTAATGTAATGGAAATGGGAATGATGGTTTTAAAAAGTGCACTTGGTTTACGTTTGATTGGGCATCCGGAAGAAGAGGAGCTGAAACGATCACTTCAGGCACAACTGTTGATATTGGATCGGGGGCTCCGATGGACAATTCATTAATTCTATGATAAGGAAGGAATAATTTTATGAAAAATGTGAAAAAGGCAATTGCAGCAGTGGTGATCATATTGCTTGCGGTTTTTATTGCTTTTCGCTTATTCGGAAAAGAAGAAGAAACAGTTCAGTATGAAACACGTCCTACCGTTTCGGTAGAAACACCGGTAAAGGGAGATATCATTCTTTACACAGACATGATAGGCTCTGTAGAGCCTCAGTCCAAAGCAATGGTACTGCCTAAGACAAGAGGAGAAGCTTTAGAGATTTACTTCCAGGCAGGAGATTATGTAGAAGCAGGCCAGCCTTTGGTTAAAATTGATTCTGATATACTCACCTCATTAAAGATCAGTCTGGATTCTGCACAGATCACTTTAAATGATGCAAACAATGCATTAGCCAGAACCCGTGCACTCTTTGATTCAGGTGTTGTCTCCCAGCAGACACTGGAGCAGGCACAGAGCGGTGCTAAGAATGCGCAGCTTGCCTATGATGCTTCTAAGAATCAGTATGACTTACAGGTTGGCTATACCACAGTAACTGCGCCAATCAGCGGTATTGTGGAATCCAGAAATGTTAATGAGAACGATCATCTGGAGATGAGCAGCCTTGTATGTATTATTTCCGCTGTTGATCAATATCAGGTGAATTTCGGAATCACAGAGAAGACATTACAGAACCTTTCTGTAGGAAGCAGCATTAAAGTAGAGAAAAACGGCATAGAATACGATGGTCAGGTGACTGAAATCGGATCAATGGTCAATACTGCAACAGGTCTCTATGATGCAAAGGCTGCGGTTCCTGAAGCAAAAGGACTGACTACAGGAACCCGTGTAAAGCTTACAGTTGTTATGGAACAGGCAGCTGATGTAATGACAATTCCTGTAGATGCTGTTAATTACAACAACGGAGTTGCATTTGTTTATTGTAATAATAACGGAGTTGCTGAGAAAATTGAGATTGAAGCAGGAATCTATGATTCTGAGCGTATGGAGATTAAATCCGGTTTAACAGAAGACAGTCAGGTGATTACAAGCTGGAGCAACGAACTGGTAAATGGAGCAGAGGTGTTAATTGCTCCGGAAGACACAAACTAGAAAGCAGGTGAATTAATATGGTACAACTAACGAAATTTGCCATTAAAAGACCTGTTACCATTGTTTTAATTCTGGTTACGATTGTCTATTTTGGTATTCAATCCCTTGTGGGAACAAGAGTGGAGCTGATACCTGAGATGGAGCTTCCTATGCTTGTAATGAGCACTGTATATCCAGGTGCCAGCCCAGATGACGTGGCTGAGCTGATTACAACGAAGCAGGAAGATGCAATCTCTACTCTGAGCAGTGTAGAGTCTGTACAGTCCTATTCTATGGAAAATGTATCTATTGTTATTGTACAGTACGAATATGGAACTAATATTGATACTGCCTATATTAATTTAAAGAAGGCTGTAGACAGTATTCGAAGCGATCTGCCTGACAGCGCCAATGAACCTAATATTATGGAGCTGGATATTAATTCCACTCCTGTAGTAACATTGGCAGTCAGCGGTGAAGTAGACGAAAATCTTTATACATATGTAAACAATAAAATTGTACCTGAATTTCAAAAGCTCAGCTCAGTAGGTGAAGTATCTGTATCCGGCGGACAGCAGAACTACGTCAGGGTTGAGGTAAGCCCTGAGAAGCTGGAGCAGTATCATCTCAGTGTGGAGCAGGTAGGTCAGCTTGTAGGTGCTGCCAACTTCTCAATTCCTGCCGGAAACGTTAATGTGGGAAAACAGAATCTGGATGTCAGCGTAGGTAATGACTATGATGATATGGAAAGCTTAAAAAACATTCCTATTGCCCTGGGAAATGGTAATATCATTCATTTATATGATATTGCAAATGTCTATGAAACTGTGGAAGACGCACAATCCATTGGACGTTATGAAGGGGAAGATATTATCACAGTGCAGATCAGAAAGCAGCAGAGCGCTACTGCCATTGATGTATCCCAGCAGGTGATGAAGGCAATTGACCGTTTAAAAGACAACAATTCCAAGATACACTATGAAGTTATCAGCGATTCCAGTGAGATGATTCAAAATTCAATTTCAGACGTATTCCAGACCGTTGTTTTGGCTGTACTGCTGTCTATGATTGTATTGTGGCTGTTCTGTGGTGATATACGAGCCTCAGTTATTATTGGAATTTCGATTTTAAGCTCAGTCGTATTGGCTCTCATCAGTATCAGTGCCATGGGCTTCTCCCTTAACGTCATCTCCCTGACCTCTCTGGTATTCGGTATCGGTATGATGGTTGATAACTCGATCAACGTTTTAGATGGTTGTTTCCGTGCCAAGGAGAAGATGAATTATTATGATGCTGCCGTTGAAGGAAGCCGCAGCATGATCGGCGCTATTACAGGCGGCAGTGTTACTAACTGCGTTGTATTCGTGCCACTTCTGATTATGAAGGGTTTGACAGGCCAGCTGTTTACGCAGCTTGGTTTTACCGTTATTTTCTGTCTGGCCGCTTCTTTGTTCTCAGCAGTAGCCCTTGTTCCTCTGTGTTTTTACAAATGGCACCCAAAGGAGAACGAGAATGCTCCTGTTAATGGAATTATTAAGGGACTGCAAAACTGGTATCGCAAAAACATGCCTAAGATTGTACCAAAAACTGGCATAGTTCTTGGAGTAACCGTAGCCCTTCTGGTGGTCTCTGTGTATCTGGGTTTGCAGTTGGATAGGAAGCTTTTGCCATCAGTAGATGAAGGTATTGTAAGTGTATCAATTAAAACAAAACCAGGAAGTACGGTTGATTTTGTTAATGAAACAGTGAGTGAAGTGGAAGCTCTGGTAACAGCAGATGATAATGTGGATTATTATCTATTAACATATGGAAGCAGCGGATTAAGTCTGGGAGGAAATGGAGATGTTTCTCTAACTGCTTATCTGAAGGAAGACCGCAGCAAGTCCACGAAGAAAGTCATTGACCAGTGGATGGAGGAAAGTTCTCATATACAGAATTGTACCATCAGCATGGAAAGCGGAAGCTCTATGGGTATTAACGCCATGAGTGGAACCACTACCATTGAGGTGGATCTTCAGTCAACTGACTATGATGCATTAAAATCGGAGGCTGACAGACTGGTGGATGAACTTCGTCTCAGAGATGATGTAATTCAGGTTCATTCATCCATCGAAAATGCCGCTCCAATTATTAAAGTTGATGTTGACAGTGTGAAAGCACAGGCAGAAGCCCTTGTTCCTGCAGGAATCGGTTCTGCTGTATACAGCAGTTTAAGTGGTGTGAAAGCCTCAACCATTCGTATGAATCAAGAGGATATAGATGTAAAGGTGGAATATGCACCTGACCGCTATGATACCGTAGATAAGCTTCGTGGAATGATGATCAAAACCCCAATGGGCACATCAGTTCCTCTTGGCAATCTGGCAGATGTTTACTATCAGGACAGTCCGCAGCAGATTGTCCGTAAGGATAAACAGTATCAGGTAGCCATTACCATGCAGCCAAATGTTGGTTATGAGAAAGAAGCAGCTAACAATGTAAAGGCATTTGTAGGAGACTGGCAGTTCCGCTCAGGCGTTGATTTTGCTGCTAATGCTATGGATGAAAGTATGAGTGAAGAGTTAGGCGCTTTGGGAGGCGCACTGGTGACCGCTATATTCCTGATTTTTATTGCTATGGCAATTCAGTTTGAGTCACCTAAGTTTTCCCTTATGATTATGGTTACCATCCCATTCAGTTTGATTGGTGCCTTTGGTCTGCTGTTCATTGCAGACAGCCCAATCAGTATGACTTCCATGCTTGGTTTCCTGATGATGGTTGGTAACGTTGTTAACAATGGTATTCTCTATGTGGAGACTGTAAATCAGATGCAGGAGGATTTGCCTCTTGAGAAAGCTTTGGTGGAATCCGGTGCAATCCGAATGAGACCAATTCTGATGACAATGACTATCACTGTAATATCAGAGTTGCCTAACGCATTCGGGTATGGTGAATCCGGTGCATTGATGCAGGGTTCCGCCCTTGTAAACGTTGGTGGTCTTATGGCTTCTACAGCATTGATGCTTCTGATGATACCTACTTTCTACCGTGCAGTATATAAACTGGGAAGAAAGCGTTATACAGAGCCATTGGCTGACTAATCTAATATTTATCTATAATACCGGACAGTACAGTTGGAAATTTAACTGCACTGTCTGGTTTTTATTGTGTATTTACTATATGGAAACTTGTATACTGCAGATATCCTCAAACGAAATATCTGTGTTGACAATCCTTAGTTTACAATTATTCCTGTCAAACTTTGATACCATGCCCGTAATCTTCACGTATTCCCCATTACTAAAGTAAATAAGAGTTACGATCATATTCTTCTGAAGCTGCCCAAGCTTCTGATTCAGCTCTTCTAGTGCTTCCTCAGACAATTCCTTCTTAGGAACAATCTGACGCTCCTTTTCCGCCAGCGCTTCCCGAAATCCCTTCAAAGGATCAAAAGGAGCAAATATCTTGGCACGGTCCGCTCTTTCTCTATTCACCGCTTTTATGACCTCCTATCATTCGATTCCTCTCTCTGGCAGTGGCTGCCTCCTGCAAATCCATAGCTTTTATAATGGCATTCTTACCAAACCTCTTCTTAATATCTAAAACAGCAAGCTGAACCTTCCGGTCCTTTTCCAGCTCCTTCTCATCGGTAAATAGATCATATTGCTCATAGACACTGTCTACTACATGCTGAAAGGAAATATAAACTCTCTTAATGGGAGCCTGTCTGTTAACAAGCTTCTCATAAAGCTCTGTATAATACTTTGTAATAACCTTCACTGAGTTGGTAGTAACACTCATAGTACTGCCGCCTTTGGCTGAAGGCAGAGTATCCACAGAGTAACCTATATATAGATGAATGGAATTGGTTACCAGTCCTTTATCAACAAGATCTAGGCATAGGTTATCCACCATCTCCTTAACAATTAAAAGCCCTTCCTCATAGTTATAGTCTCTCATAAGAATCTGCCCGTTGGAAAGGGAGTTATCCTTGGTTTTATAAGCTTTTATCTCCGCAATGGTGGTGGGTTCTCTGCCATGGGAATGATCAATTAAATATTCCGCATCAACTCCAAACAACTGATAGAGCAGCTTCTCATCGGTTTCTGCCACACCGCCCATGGTCTGGACTCCGATGGTATTAAGACGTCTGGCAGTTCCCGGACCAATGCGCCAGAAATCCGTAATAGGCTTATGATTCCACAGGGTTTTCTTAAACAGCTCCTCATCCAGATATCCGATAAAATCCTTAGAGTGCTTAGCTGTAATATCCAGTGCGACTTTGCTTAAGTAAAGGTTAGTCCCTATACCACAGGCTGCCGCAACCCCAAGAGTATCCCGCATATCCTTCATAATCCGGTTACCCAATTCCTTGGCAGTCATATTGTAGAGAGGCAGGTAATCTGTTACATCGAGAAATGCCTCATCAATGGAATATACGTATATATCATCTTTGGAAAGATATTTTAAATAAATCCCATAGATGTTAGCGGAATATTCAATGTAAAGCTGCATACGGGGAGGTGCAGTGATATATTCAATACTGTCAGGGATTTGGAAGATTCGGCACCTTTTGGGAACACCGAGCTCCTTCATAGAAGGAGATACTGCCAGGCAGATAGCGCCTCTGCCCCGCTCCGGGTCAGCAACTACCAGATTGGCAGTCAATGGGTCCAGACCCCGTTCTGAACATTCTACAGAAGCATAGAAGGATTTTAGATCAATGCATAGATAAGTTCTATTTTCCATATTATCCTCCGGAAATGATGTGATGTGACTAATAAAATGGTACGATATTATTATACCAAACGTACGTTCGAAAGTAAAGAGCGAAATGATTTTGGATATATTTACATATAAATACAACTTGACTTACAGTAGGATTATCAGCTATCATTGCATTAATTTATGGGTTTATTCAATCCCTATAGAGAGGAAAGAGATGAATGAAAAGCACAAGTATTAAAAGAATCATCCTAATCTTATTAGCTATAATAATAATCTTAACAAGTGTTTATTTTATAGTAGGTAATTACTTTTACAATTTTGCTATTAATTCAAAATCTAAAAAAGTTTTTGCAGATGACAATGATTCACAGATAAGAGACTCTGCCCTTAATCATAGGAAAGACAGGGAATTAGAAAAAGATAAAATATTTTCAAAGAATCAAATACCTGTTGAAGCTTCCGTTACTGCTTACAAACCAAAATTGAAGTTAATTGCTGATATTTATGAACAAGAAAATACCACTGATAAATGGGCAATTATTGTTCACGGTTATAATGGTAATTCAGGTCAGATGATCAGGTGGATCAGGAACTTTTACGAAAATGGTTATAATATTTTAACACCTGATTTGCGTGGCCATGGAAGGAGTGAAGGTGAATACATAGGAATGGGGTGGGATGACCGTAAGGATATGCTGTTGTGGATCGATTATATCATTGAATCAGCCCCAAATGCTGAGATTGTTTTACTTGGTGTATCTATGGGGGCAGCTACAGTGATGAATACAGCAGGAGAGGATTTGCCTTCTAATGTGAAAGTCATTATAGAAGATTGTGGTTACTCATCAACCAGTGAAGTATTAGAGCATCAGCTGAATAAAATGTTTGGTCTGCATAAGTTTCCTGTGTTATATGCTGCCAATACAGTAACAAAAATCAGAGCTGGATATGACTTCTTTAATAGCTCATCATTAAAGCAAGTGGCGAAAAGTACTACTCCCATGCTTTTTATACATGGTGACCAGGATGATTTTGTACCATATAAAATGTTAGAACCGTTGTATGAGGCTGCAAATGTTGAGAAGGGAAAGCTGGTTATTGAAGGAGCGGGACATTCTACAGCATGTATGGTTGATTCTGAAACGTATTGGAGCCATGTTTGGGAATTTGTGAATAAATATATAGCTCAATAATTATTATTGCCCATAAAAATAGGTTGAGCCGGCGAAGAAGCCTTTAAGTAACCCCGCCGACTTAGTGGAATAGATATTATTATATGTATAAAAGCTCTCTGACTGCTTTAACTACTACATATAGTATATGAGGCAATTGTAAATAAACTTTGTCATTGATCTAAAATGTTCGTGAATAATATGAAGAAATTCTGACGAAAAGAGTAAGAAAAAAGACTTCCAATTTGGAAGTCTTTCACAATGACCTATCCGGGAATCGAACCCGGGATTCCGCCGTGAGAGGGCGGTGTCTTAACCGCTTGACCAATAGGCCGCTATGTCATTTCTGACAGCTAGATTATATTACCATAGGAAAATGTTTTTGTCTACACCTTTTTTGAAAATATTTAAACAAAAGCAAAAAAAGTAAAAATTCTTGAAGATAATGGTTCTCTATAGTATAATATCCCTGCCTATATCAGGCAAATATTTTACCATATAAGAGGAAGGGGTTGTGACATGGAAAAGAACAGTTGTGATTACTGTATCCACTATAGTTATAATGAGGAATATGAATGTTATGAATGTGATATGAATCTGGATGAAGACGAGATGATCCGTTTCCTCAGCTATTCCAGAAGCGAATGTCCTCATTTTCGATATGGAGATGATTATAAGATTGTAAGAAAACAGATGTAAATAAAAAAAGCCCTATAAAAGGGAGGAGCCGGCATCTTATTCAGATACCGGCGATTATGAAAAAAATTTATCTAAAGTATGTTATTAACAACTTTCTTTGATGATCTTAGTATATACAACAAATATGAAGATAATTTGACCTGGTTGTAAAAAGATTGTAACAAGATTATGAACAGATATGGATTTGATCTGTAACTTTTTATGTATCAGAGTCTGTAAAAGCAGAGCAGAGGTGATTGATATGATCCCTCTGCTCTGCTTTTATTAGATTAATCCAGTTTTGAATATCCATAACTATTCACGATTGCATCCAGCTTCACATGATTCTTACAATCAGGACAATTATCCGGTTCAGAGATTCTGAAGTCAGGAAGGTCTTCAAAGTCAAATACTGAATTCACCGGATAGCCGGCAATTTCCTTGACAGCAGCGAAGATAACAGAGATTCCTTCCAGAATACCGCCATAAGACTCAATACAGCGGATGCTCTTTTGTATGGTCCTGCCGGACATAGCAGTTGCCAGAACTACCAAAATGTGTTTGCCTTTGATCATTCGCTTAATATTATCACGTACAACCATCTGACCGGCTGAATCGAATTCAGGGCTTACAATATAGGTGGTTTTATGCATATTGGTAGTGGTAATACCAAGTTCAGATAAATCCTTTGCCAGATATGCACCGATTACCTCACAGCCGTCCATACAGATAATAGTGTCAATGGGAGTTTTTGATGCAAAAGCTTTGGAGTAGCGCTTTAATTCTTCAGCTCCAACACCGATGAGTCCATTTAGTTCCACGCGGTTTACATAGCGCTTCGCCATTGTCTTTGCAACTTCTTCAGCCTCTCCCTGACGCATTTTTAAATTTGTCATATCAATATAGTAGTTAATATGGAAACGATCGGAAGAAAAATGACCTTTTGTTACTTTTAAAGCCAGCTTTTCGTTATCTCTGGAAAATATTTTTATTTCCTGCCCCATACTCATAAAAAACGTCCTCCTTTGTTTTTTTCTTTAATTATACAGGTTTCGTATAGAAGATACTATAACAAAGGTTAACTTTTCCCTATTAATCTTTATAATGATAGCTGTCCAGCAGCTGATTCTTAGTATGCCATAATTGGTTGGACAAATCCACATAAACCTGATGAGGATTTACCAGACGGCGGGATTCCTCCCATAGCGTATCCAGCTCTTTTTGGCAGTATTCTCTGATATCCATAACAGAAGGAGATTCATAAACGCATTTGCCATTTTTAAAGATTGGAACCATTAAATCCCTTACACTGTAGGTATTTGGTGCCAAATGAGTCTTTTTCCAGGTTTCAATAGGGTCAAAGAGCAGAAGAGAATTTCTCTCATCAACGATCTCACCTTCAAGGCAGATCAAATCAGCGATGATCTTACCTGTTTCACGGCTGTAGATACGTTTGATGCATTTGTTGCCTGGATTGGTGATCTTTTCAGCATTTTCAGAAAGCTTAATTTTAGGAATAAACTTTCCGGACTTTTTATCCATAATTGCAGCCAGCTTGTAGACTCCGCCAAATGCCGGGCAGTCCTTGGAAGTGATTAAGTTGGTACCAACACCCCAGGAATTAATAGTTGCTCCCTGAATCTTTAAGCTGTTAATCAGTAATTCATCAAGATCATTGGATGCAGAAATAGTAGCATCTGTAAATCCTTCTTTATCCAGCATCTTCTTCGCCTTCTTGGAAAGATATGCCAGGTCACCGCTGTCTAAACGAATTCCGTAGGAAGTCAGTTTGATCCCTGCCTCACGCATTTCCTTAAAAACTCTGATTGCATTGGGGACACCGGATTTTAAAGTATCGTAGGTATCTACCAGAAGAATACAGGAGGTAGGATACATTTTTGCATAAGCACGAAATGCGGACAGCTCGTCCGGAAAACTCATAATCCAACTGTGTGCATGAGTTCCTCTTACAGGAATATCAAACATCTGGCCTGCCAGAACGTTGGAGGTTGCAACACAGCCGCCAATCATGGCAGCTCTTGCACCATAAACGCCTGCATCAGGACCCTGAGCACGGCGAAGACCGAATTCCATCACTCCGTCACCTTGGGCAGAATATACCACTCTTGCTGCTTTGGTAGCAATAAGGCTCTGGTGATTAATAATATTTAAAAGTGCTGTTTCAATCAGTTGGGCTTCCATGATCGGTGCAATTACTTTAACAAGAGGTTCCCTTGGAAAAATAACGGTTCCTTCCGGTATTGCATAAATATCTCCAGAAAATTTGAAATGGTTTAAATATTCCAGAAAATCTTCTTCAAAAAGCCCCACGCTTCGTAAATATTCGATATCCTTTTCATCAAAGTGCAGGTTGTTAATATAGTCGATGAACTGCTCCAGTCCGGCGCAGATGGAATAACCGTTGCCATTGGGGTTATTGCGGTAGAAGGCATCGAAGATCACGGTTTCATTGGCGTCTTTTTCTTTGAAATATCCCTGCATCATCGTTAATTCGTAAAGGTCTGTCAATAATGTTAAATTGCACTCGCTCATAAGTTTTCTCCTTTTAGTGAATAAACATCTGCTGTTCTTTTCTGGACATTATAACACAGTTTTTCAAAAAAACAATGGAATTGATAAAAAATTAACGAAGATACACCATAAGAAGTAAAAAGGTTACAAAAGCAGATTTAATGATAGAAACAGCTTCGTTTTCAAATTAATTATTAATAAACGATAAATAATAAATTAATTTATTAAAAAATCATGAATTGACTTGAAAAAACAAAACCAGTGGTATATAATAAAGACAACAAAAGGAATAAGTTGAAAGGGGTGAGTCCACCAAAAACAGCAGCTTCGTCTGATTAAGTTTTATCAATCAGGCAATAGGAAAAACCGTTTTATCCCTGAAGCCAATAACCATTCACTCAGTGAAGAATAAATGCGAAAGCATGGATGAAACTGAAAGAAAAAGCTTGTTTGTCTCATTGATATGCCTATAGTTCGTTATAAACTGCAGAAATAGGAACATCGTACGGGTCGTAAGATATAAGTGTGCGGTTCGTCCGAAGTCGATTTCCATTAAGTAGCTTAAAAACATATAGTTGAATAAAATATAAAATGCAGAGATAATTCAGACAACAGGTCAGGTTTAGGAGCAGAAGGAAACGGGAAAATTTAATATAGAGCATCCAGGTACAAATGTATCAAAGACATTAATGAAAAGAGAGGAATAAGTCTGATGGATGAAGTTAGTTGAGCGGGTATCGAATTCGTATGAGTCGGTGCCCGCTTCTATTTCTATAAAATGAAAACGCTGTTTAGGCATTAGTAATACAAATGCAGGGAATTTTGGTGGTATTATTGACTTGCCCAACGAAACACAGCCATAAACGAAAAAAATCTTGACATTTATCCCCGCAATACCTATAATTAGAGAACATATGGGATATATTGAAGTATAATAATAAGAAGAAAGACATTGAAGGAGACAGTAGGTCTGTGTTAAATCCAAAGCGAATCAGGGGTGGTGAGAGCCTGGTGAGAGTAGCATAGATACGAATATCACTCCGGAGTTTCCGGCTGAAAGCTTAGGCATTAAGTCTGGACGTATTTCCTGCGTTAGAGGGAACGCATATGTTAGTATGTTGTAATAGGTGGTATAGCGAAGCATGGCCTTCGTCCTTTTTACAGGGCGTGGGTCTTTTTTATTTAATAATGAAGCAGATAATATGAATGGAGGTCATTTGCAATGTATAACAAAGTGCCGACAGACTTGAATTTTGTTGGAAGAGAAAAAGAAGTGGAGAAATTCTGGGAAGACCATAAGATCTTCGAGAAGAGTATGGAGAATAGAAAGGATGCAGAAACCTACACCTTTTATGATGGTCCGCCAACAGCCAATGGAAAACCTCATATCGGACATGTACTTACCCGCGTAATCAAGGATATGATTCCAAGATACCGCACTATGAAGGGATATGATGTTCCCCGTAAAGCAGGCTGGGATACCCATGGACTTCCTGTTGAACTGGAAGTTGAGAAGATGCTGGGTCTTGACGGCAAGGAGCAGATTGAGGAATATGGTCTTGAACCATTTATCAAACACTGTAAAGACAGTGTGTGGAAATATAAGGGAATGTGGGAAGATTTCTCCAAAACAGTAGGCTTTTGGGCTGATATGGATAATCCATACGTTACCTATGAGAATGATTTTATTGAATCAGAGTGGTGGGCATTAAAGCAGATTTGGGATAAGGGCCTTTTATACAAAGGATTTAAGATTGTGCCTTACTGTCCAAGATGCGGAACTCCTCTGTCCAGTCATGAGGTGGCTCAGGGCTATAAGGATGTAAAGGAACGTTCTGCAATTGCAAGATTTAAGGTAAAAGGGGAAGATGCTTATATTCTGGCATGGACAACTACACCCTGGACTCTTCCATCCAACGTAGGTCTTTGCGTCAATCCCAATGAAACCTATGTAAAGGTGAAAAGCGGAGAATATACCTATTATCTGGCTCAGGCTTTGTGTGATCAAGTTCTTGGAGAAGATAATTACACTGTTCTGGAAACTTATAAAGGAACAGATTTGGAATATAAGGAATATGAGCCATTATTTGATTTTGTTACAACTAAGAAGAAAGCATTTTATGTAACATGCGATACCTATGTCACTCTTTCAGACGGTACCGGTGTTGTTCATATTGCCCCTGCATTTGGTGAAGATGACAGTAAGGTGGGAAGAAAGTATGATCTTCCTTTTGTACAGCTTGTTGATTCCAAGGGTGAGATGACAGCAGAAACTAAATGGCCGGGAACCTTTTGTAAGGATGCAGACCCACTGATCCTTAAGGATCTTGAGGAGAGAGGTCTTCTGTTCTCAGCACCTGTATTTGAGCATAGTTATCCACACTGCTGGAGATGTGATACACCGCTGATCTACTATGCAAGAGAATCCTGGTTTATCAAGATGACAGCAGTAAAAGAGGATTTAATCCGCAATAATAACACCATTAACTGGATTCCTGAAAGCATTGGCAAAGGCCGTTTTGGCGATTGGCTGGAAAATGTTCAGGACTGGAGTATCAGCAGAAACCGTTATTGGGGAACTCCTTTAAATGTATGGGAATGTGAATGCGGTCATCAGCATTCCATTGGAAGCATTGAAGAGCTGAAGTCCATGTCGGATAATTGTCCGGATGAGATTGAACTTCACCGCCCATACATTGATGAGGTGACAATAACCTGTCCTCAATGCGGCAAACAGATGAAAAGAGTTCCGGAAGTTATTGACTGCTGGTTTGATTCAGGAGCTATGCCTTTTGCACAGCATCATTATCCATTTGAGAATCAGGAGTTATTTGAGCAGCAGTTCCCTGCAGACTTTATTTCAGAGGCTGTTGACCAGACCAGAGGATGGTTTTATTCCCTCCTTGCCATTTCCACACTTGTGTTTAATAAGGCGCCTTATAAGAATGTAATTGTTCTGGGCCATGTACAGGATGAAAATGGTCAGAAGATGAGCAAATCAAAGGGGAATGCAGTTGATCCGTTTGATGCGCTGGAAACCTATGGCGCTGATGCAATCCGCTGGTATTTCTATGTAAACAGCGCTCCATGGCTGCCCAACCGTTTCCATGGCAAGGCCGTAGTGGAAGGTCAGCGTAAGTTTATGGGTACTTTATGGAATACTTATGCATTCTTTGTGCTCTATGCGAATATTGATGAATTTGACCCTACAAAATATACTTTGGATTATGAGAAGCTTCCTGTTATGGATAAATGGCTTCTGTCCAAGTTAAACACCTTAACTAAGACCGTAGATACCTTCCTGGGCAATTACCAGATTCCTGAGGCAGGAAGAGCGCTTCAGAGCTTTGTAGATGATATGAGTAACTGGTATGTCCGCAGATCCAGAGAGCGTTTCTGGGCAAAGGGCATGGAGCAGGATAAGATCAATGCTTATATGACTCTGTATACAGCACTTGTAACTGTGAGCAAGGTGGCAGCACCTATGATTCCATTTATGACAGAGCAGATTTACCAGAATCTGGTTTGTACAGTAGACAAGAGCGCACCGGAAAGCATTCATTTATGCGATTACCCTGCTGTAGATGAGAAACTGATTGACAAAGAGCTGGAAGACAACATGGATGAGGTCTTAAAGATCGTAGTTATGGGCCGTGCAGCAAGAAATACAGCTAATATTAAGAACCGTCAGCCAATTGGCAGAATGTTTGTCAAAGCACCTCATGAATTATCTGAGTTTTATCAGGAGATTATAGAGGAAGAGCTGAATGTGAAGAAGGTGGAATTTACAGATGATGTACGTGAATTTACCTCTTATAGCTTTAAACCACAGTTAAAGACTGTTGGACCAAAATATGGCAAACAGTTAAATAATATCAGAACTGCACTTTCTGAGATCAATGGCAATGAAGCCATGGATATCCTCAATGAAAAGGGAGCTTTAAACTTTGAATTTGATGGAACAGAGGTAGTTCTTACAATGGAAGATTTACTGATTGACACAGCTCAGATGGAAGGTTATGTTTCCGAAGGAGACAATACAGTGACAGTTGTGCTGGATACCAATTTAACACCTGAACTGGTGGAAGAGGGATTTGTCCGTGAGTTAATCAGCAAGATTCAGACAATGCGTAAGGAAGCCGGTTTTGAGGTCATGGATCACATTGTAGTTTACAGCACAGGCAATGATAAGATTGCAGAGCTGTTAAAGGGCCATGAAGAAGAGGTTAAGGGCGAAGTTCTTGCAGAAAGCATTACATCTGGTAACACAGCCGGATATGTGAAGGAATGGAATATCAATGGTGAAAATGTAGTGTTAGGTGTTGAAAAAATACAGTGAGAACTGATTGGAGGTCACATATCATGAATATGGGTTTCGATAAAGAAACATTTAAAAAGAGCGTTCTTTATAATGTAAAGAATGTATTCCGGAAAACAATTGATGAGGCAACCCCCCAGCAGGTATATCAGGCTGTTGCCTATGCAGTGAAGGATGTTATTATTGACGAGTGGATCGCCACTCACAAGGAGTATGAGAAACAGGACGTTAAGACTCTATACTATCTGTCTATGGAATTTTTAATGGGCCGTGCTCTTGGTAATAATATTATCAATATTATGGCACAGCCGGAAGTAAAAGAAGTTCTTGATGAGCTTGGGTTTGACTTAA
The DNA here is from genome assembly GCA_002409995.1 of Hungatella sp. UBA5385. Lineage (GTDB taxonomy): Bacteria > Bacillota > Clostridia > Lachnospirales > Lachnospiraceae > UBA5385. The sequence goes on from DHOR01000044.1 coordinate 87,606, forward strand.
ACACCATAGAAGACCAGGAGCCGGACCCGGCTCTTGGCAATGGTGGCCTTGGCCGTCTGGCTGCCTGTTTCCTGGATTCTCTGGCAACTCTTGGTTATCCGGCCTATGGCTGCGGTATTCGTTACCGCTATGGCATGTTTAAGCAGAAAATTGAAAATGGTTTTCAGCTGGAAGTGCCTGATGACTGGTTAAAGGACGGATATCCTTTTGAAATACGCAGAGCAGAGTATGCCACAGAAGTGAAATTCGGCGGTTATGTGAAAACTGTGTTTGATAATGGAAGAGAGCATTTCGTTCAGGAGGGCTATCAGTCTGTTCGTGCTGTTCCTTATGATATGCCAATTGTAGGCTATGGCAACAATGTGGTTAACACACTGCGTATCTGGGATGCAGAAGCGATTAACACCTTCAGCCTGGATTCCTTTGATAAGGGAGATTATCAGAAGGCTGTAGAGCAGGAAAATCTTGCTAAAACTATTGTAGAGGTGCTTTATCCTAATGACAATCACTATGCAGGAAAAGAGCTTCGTCTGAAACAGCAGTATTTCTTCATTTCTGCCAGCGTTCAGAGAGCTGTTATGAAATACATGGAAAGTCACGACGACATTCATAAATTTTATGAAAAAACGGTATTTCAGTTAAATGATACCCATCCAACGGTGGCTGTACCTGAATTAATGCGTATTCTTCTTGATGAGTACAGCTTAAACTGGGATGAGGCATGGGAGATTACTACTAAGACATGTGCTTATACAAACCATACCATTATGTCAGAAGCTTTGGAAAAATGGCCCATTGAGTTATTTTCCAGACTCCTTCCAAGAATCTATCAGATTGTGGAGGAGATCAACCGTCGTTTCCAGCAGGAGATTCAGGAGAAATATCCTGGCAATCAGGAAAAGATCCGCAAAATGGCCATAGTTTATGATGGACAGGTGCGGATGGCAAACCTTGCCATTGTAGGCGGTTTTTCTGTCAATGGTGTTGCAAGGCTTCATACTGAAATCTTAAAGAAACAGGAATTAAGGGATTTCTATGAGATGATGCCTCAGAAGTTTAACAATAAGACAAACGGTATCACTCAGAGACGTTTCCTGCTTCATGGCAACCCTCTTCTTGCAAATTGGGTAACTGATAAAATCGGAGATGACTGGATTACCAATCTGTCCCATATAAAGCGACTTGAAGTTTATGCTGATGATCTTAAATGCCAGCAGGAATTTATGGATATCAAATACCGTAATAAGGTGAGATTGGCTGAATATATTAAGGAACATAACGATATAGAGGTAGATCCCAGATCTATTTTCGATGTACAGGTTAAGAGACTTCATGAGTATAAACGCCAGCTGATGAATATCCTTCATGTTATGTATCTGTATAACCAGATTAAGAGTGATCCTAACCTGGATATGGTTCCAAGAACATTTATCTTTGGAGCTAAGGCAGCGGCTGGATATAAGAGAGCCAAGCTGACCATTAAGCTGATCAATGCAGTGGCTGATGTGGTAAACAATGACAGAAGCATTGATGGTAAGATTAAAGTGGTATTTATTGAAGATTATAAGGTATCCAATGCAGAGATTATATTTGCTGCAGCTGATGTCAGTGAGCAGATTTCCACAGCCAGCAAGGAAGCTTCCGGCACAGGTAATATGAAGTTTATGTTAAATGGTGCCCTGACTCTGGGAACTATGGATGGTGCCAATGTGGAGATTGTAGAAGAAGTGGGAGCAGAAAATGCATTTATATTCGGTCTGTCCTCAGATGAGGTCATTCGCTATGAGAATGAAGGCGGATATAATCCTATGGATATCTTCAATCATAATTATGAGATTCGCCGTGTGCTGATGCAGCTGATCAATGGTTATTATTCCCCACAGGACCCTGAGCTGTTCCGTGACATCTATAACTCCCTGTTAAATACAGAGAGCAGCGACAGAGCTGATACCTACTTTATATTAAAAGATCTGCCTTCTTATGCAGAGGCTCAGAGAAGTATTGACCAGGCATACCGTGATGAAAAATGGTGGGCAAAGGCAGCAATAACCAATGTTGCCAGCAGCGGTAAGTTTACTTCAGACCGTACCATTGAGGAGTATGTAAGAGATATTTGGCATCTGGAAAAGGTGAAGGTGGAGTTGGAAGAGTAAGGATTGGTTTGGTTGATTAGATAAGAGATTCCCATTTGTCCAAAATGCTTTGGATGGGTGGGAATCTCTTTTTGTTGTGGTTTATCTGCTACAGCTCTTCTACAGGAAATGTAACATTTGAAAGACCATGATAGTAATTGCCTTCTGTTGCGGTGAACTTAAAAACACAGTAATCTTCATCATCAATGCCATTTGGATAGTACATTTCAAAACCTTCCTTCCAAAGCATCTCTTTGTGACTGCGGTCTGTACATACCTCCATGGTGCCAGTGAGCATCAGCCCCTTAAATGCGGCTTCATTGCAGAAATAAAGACACGCTTTTGGATTCTCAAGAAATTGGGCAACCCGTTTTGAAGAATAGTTGGTTGATAAATAATGGGTTTTCAGCCCTCCATGAATGATATAGAGCATGGCTTTTGTGTTTGGAAATCCCTGCTGGTTCACAGATGACACATAAACAATTTGTGCTTCATCTGTTAATTTCTTGATTTCTGATTTTAATGATTCTTTCATTTACTCTTCCTCCATTGTTAGATTGTTTAAAATCCTTTTTAAATGATCTTCAAACTCTATGATTTCCTCATCTGTAAATCCTTTGTAAAAGAGTTCATTCATAGAAGAAGAAACGCTGTCATACTGATTTCTTAAGTTCCTGGCTTTATTGGTCAGAACAATACGCAGCTGACGGCGGTCTCTGGAATCCGGCTCTCTCGTGAGAAAACCTTGGCTCTCCATTCTGTCCAGCATCCCTGTCATAGTGGTTTTTGCAAGACCCGTTCGTCTGGAAAGCTCCATAATTGGCAGATGATCTTCCTGCCATAACACAAAGAGAATGCGGCCCTGAGCTCCGTTAAACTCTTCAATTCCTGCCTCCTGAAGCATAGAATCAAAGACTCTGCCCTGTATTTGCTTGATCTGAGAAATTAAGAATCCGCCATTTGTTTTATCCATCACATTTCCTCCTATATAGGATAGTACTATATAGAACTAAAAAAGTCAATCAAATGTATGAATAAAATGATACAGGCATAGAATAGAAGAAAAGATAAAAGCAGGGGATCAGTTAATGAGAAAATTGGTATTGGTCTGTATTCTGTCACTTCTTCTGCCTTATATTATTACACTTGCATGGACAGGCAGGATTGCAGAGGAACAGGAAGTTCCTCTTATTACCAGCGGCAAAAAGATCATTCTGGATCGTAAAAATGGAGAACGTTATATGGATGTGGAAGAGTATCTGCCGAGTGCAGTAGCCAAACAGATACCAATGGATTATGGAAAGGAAGCCCTGCGTGCTCAGACAGTCATTGCAAGAACCTATATTTATCAGAAGATGAATGGGGCAGATGAGGTGAAGGAATCTGAGCTTCATATGGAATATTTGGAAGAAAAGCAGATGAAGGAACTGTGGGGAAGTGAATCATTTATAGAGTATTATCAGGCTCTGGAAGAGGCAGTTAAATCAACCTCCGGTATGGTGATTACCAGTAACGGCTCTCTCATTGATCCTCTGTTTCACAGGGCATGTACAGGGATGACAAGACCTGGAGATGAGAATCATCCTTATTTAGAGTCAGTGGTAAGCAAGGGAGATGTGGAGGCAGATGGTTATCTGACTATGACTGTATGGACCAAAGAGGATTTTGCTGCTAAAATCAATCAGATTCCTGAGGCAGTGCCTGTGACTGCTGAACAAGTTCCTCAATCGATTCAAATTATATTGCGGGATGATGGCGGTTATGTAAAACAGATTCAGATAGGCACAAAGGAATACACAGGAGAGCAGGTGCAGTATGCTTTAAACCTTCCTTCGCCTGCATATACTCTGGAGGAATATGACGGAAAGATACGTATTGTGTCTCAGGGCATTGGTCATGGTTATGGGTTCAGCCAGTACGGTGCCAAGCTGATGGCAGAGGAAGGGATGAAGGCAGAAGATATTCTTGCTTATTTTTATAAAAATATTGTTTTAATTTTTGAATAACTCTTCCTGCTTTGGTAAGAATATTACCGAGGTGATAAACGTGAAGGAGAAAATGAGTCAATTGTTCAAGGATAAAGTATTCCTTGTTCTGTTGGTTTTAGGCCTGCTGACTATAGTAGCTGCAGCAGGTGTCATTACCATTCAAAGAGGAAATGATGGTGGTCAGAGTCCCTATCTTCAGGTGCCTGATGATGGAAATCTGATTGCCGAACAAACCATTCCACAGGAAAATCAGGCAGTAGTTGCCGGAGAATCCAATGCAAAACAGAATATAGAAGAAGAACTGCAGGCTGCAGATTCCACAATGGCAGCAGCACAGCAGGAAACAGAACCACAGACAGCTGCCGCAGCAGCAGACAAGGAAGCAGCAACATCACTTGTTTTGAATTTTAACGATGCAACAAAAATGACATGGCCTGTAAGAGGTAATGTGATTCTCGATTACAGTATGGATTCCACCATTTATTTTCCAACTCTGGATCAGTACAAATGTAATCCTGGCATTGTAATTCAAAGCGATGTCAGCACACCTGTGGCAGCTCCTGCAAATGCAAAAATTGAAGAAATAGGCACCAACGAAGAACTGGGTGATTATGTTGTCCTTAACATGGGCAACGGCTATACTGCTGTCTGCGGTCAGTTAAAGGAACTGCAGGTTGTAGAAAATGAATACATTAAACAAGGGGCTGTTCTTGGATATGTAGATGAACCTACCAAGTATTATTCCATTGAAGGCTCTAATGTATTCTTTGAATTACTGTATCAGGATAAAGCAATCGATCCTTTGGATCAAATGGAGTAAAAACAAGTAATAAACAGTAATAAACTGATTCTGGTGAAAAAGTTATAAAAAAATAATAATTTGTTCATATGTGATTAAGAGTCGTCTGCTATACTATAATCAAAATAAAGCGACGGGAGTGTGGCTATGAACATATTGTTTTTTTTAACACCTAAGAGTGAGGTAGCATATATTTATGAGGATGAATCCTTGCGCCAGGCACTGGAGAAGATGGAGTACCATAAGTATTCCGCTGTACCAGTCATCAGTCGAAGGGGACGGTATGTGGGGACAATTACAGAAGGAGACATGCTTTGGGGAATTAAGAACAAGTTTAATTTAAGCCTGAAGGAAGCAGAAAAGGTGACGGTGACAGCCATAGACAGGCGGTCGGACAACCGTCCGGTGTATGCTAACTCCAATATGGAAGACTTGATTGATAAGGCGCTGAAGCAGAATTTTGTTCCTGTTGTAGATGACCAGAAGAACTTTATTGGAATCATTACGAGAAAGGACATTATTCGTTATTTCTATAATAAGTCCCAGGATGCACAAGAGGCTCGTAAATCCAGGAAGCCGTCAGGAACCATAATCAGAGTTTAGTTTTAGAAATTTCAGAGTAATAATTAAAATAGTAACAGTATATGAAGAGGGTGTTGACAGGTGAATTTGTCAGCACCTTTATTTTTTGTTTTTATTCATCCTGACAGGAAGTATTTTGCTATTTTATTGGGTAACATATAATTAAACATGATTCTGTTAATAAATCATGAATCTGTCAAAGAGGTGAAAATGTGAAATCAATATGGAATGAAACAACAATCATTCCCCGCCGCAACCCTCTGCCTGGCAACAGAAAAGCAGAGGTGGTAGTTATTGGAGCAGGATTGGCGGGGATTCTAACTGCTTATTATCTGTCCAGGCAGGGGAAGTCTGTAATTGTCCTGGAAGCTGATCGCATTGGAGGAGGGCAAACCGGATATACAACAGCAAAAATAACTTCTCAGCACAACTTAATCTATGAAAAGCTGGAAAAGACCATGGGAACAACTTTGGCTGCCCAGTATGCAAAAGCAAATCAATGGGCAGTGGAAGAGTACAAAAAATTAGTACGAATCCATAAAATTGACTGCCATCTGGAGGAAAAGGATAGTTACCTTTATTCTCTAAAAGTATCTGAAGTGCTGCGAAGAGAGGCAGATGCAGCAGTGAGACTGGGCATACCAGCAACATTTGAGCGGGAAGTAGAGCTTCCCTTTCATATCAGCGGAGCTGTTCGTTTTCCCGGACAGGCACAGTTTCATCCGCTGGAGTTTATAAAGGACATGTCTTCAGGGCTTACGATCTATGAAAAAACACGGGTTATAGAGGTTAAGGATCATCAGGTAATCACTGACAAAGGAACTGTTACTGCAGAGCATATTGTGTTTGCCTGCCATTATCCATTTGTCATTATGCCGGGATTTTATTTTATGAAAATGTATCAGAAAAAGAGTTATGTTATGGAGTTTGCACCAGTAGAACCTCTGTCCGGCATGTATCTGGGAATTGATCAGAGGGGATATTCCTTCCGAAGTGTGGGAGATCATCTGCTTCTGGGATACGGAAGCCACAGAACAGGAAAGCCTAAGAAAGAAAATCCATATGATGTGTTGAAGCGGACAGGGAAACACCTTTATTCAACAGCAGAGGAAGTCAGGCACTGGTCTGCTATGGACTGCATGACTCTTGACAGTGTACCCTATATAGGTCATTTCTCATCTGGTAAGCCATACTGGCATGTTGCAACAGGATTTAAAAAGTGGGGGATGACTTCTTCTATGGTTGCAGCAAGAATTATTTCTGCAGAGATACTGGGGAGAAGGACAGAATTTGCTGAGGTTTTCTCCCCTCAGAGATTCCGTTTGAGAGCATCTGCCAAAGAACTTGCTTCTCATACGGTAGAGTCAGTAAAAGGTTTGTCGCAGGGAAGAATCCCAGGAGTCGTCACTTGCCCTCATTTAGGCTGCCGCCTAACATGGAATCGGGCTGATAAGCGCTGGGAATGCCCTTGTCATGGCTCTTCTTTTGAACAAAATGGAAAAATTTTATCTGGCCCTGCACAACGTAATCTTCCTTTCATAGATTGATAGTAGAAACTTTTCATTAATGAAAGGAGACTATATCCTATGGATTGTAATACGAAACAGCGGCAGTCGGGGTGTCCATCCTGTTCAGGACAGAAATCCCATCACGGCAGAACCTCATTTCCGGATATTCCTGTAGGTCCACCACCTATGACCTGGCCGGATATGCCTATGATGGAGCCAGCTCCGGATATGTGCCCAATGAGAGGAAAAAGAGGCTCTGTGATGCCACCTGATTTACCAAGAGATGATTCAGGGTACAAGATGCGCCCTGATATGATGAGGAGATCGCCAGTCTGCCCGGATATGGTAAGACCGCCTGTTTTTCCTGAAATACCTCAGGTATTGCCCGATGGTATAGATTCGGGAAAATGCATGAGAAAGCAGCCTTCCAATGTTTCAGAAGTAAGAGAAACATTTCCAGTTGCTATGGCTTACGTTCCCTGGCAGCAATGGCAGGAGCTTTATTCTATTGAACAGGGATTTGCCCGCGGAACTATATTCCCAGATCTTGATTTACCATTTCTTATGGGGAGGTGCTGGTGATGAATTGCGGAAATAATTGTGAAGCTTTGTTGAGAAGAGTATACGAAACCAGTTTTGCAGTGGATGATGTGGTCCTTTATCTGGATACCCATCCTGCTGATCAGGATGCTCTCAATTATTACTGTTATGTATCTGATTTAAGAAGGCAGGCTGTAGAGGCTTATGAGGCTCAGTGCGGTCCCCTTCTCAATGATCGGGTAACCTGTGATAATTACTGGCAGTGGGTCTGTGATCCATGGCCTTGGGAAGGAGAGTGTGGCTGATGTGGAGGTATGAAAAACGATTACAGTATCCGGTAAATATTAAGACGCCTAATCCGAAGATGGCAACCTTTATTATGAGTCAGTATGGGGGCCCTGACTGCCAAAACCTATAATGTGACCCCGAAAGCCTATATTCTATAAGGGTTTCGGGGTTTTTTAAAATTCGTAATTTGTTAGAATTTGAGATTTTATGTTAACTTGTTGAACGTTTGTTCGAATAGGCTATGCGTAATAGTAGAAGTGAAATTCATTGTTTTTACGATCGAAGGTGATCAGCTTAACGATCCGGCGGAGGGCATTTCCTTTTGTGTCATTGTCTATATTTTGGTCGATCAGGAGGTCATATACATTAGTAATGCGTTTTAGTACTTCCTGCATATCTGGTTTTTTATCTTCATCAGGTTGTTCTTTTAGTCTGTCAAGTTCGGATAGGATCTGCTCACGCTCTTTCTGAAGACGGGTCTTATTTGCTTTGTATTCCTCTATCGTGTCAATCCCATTTTCATAAGCATCTTTGATACGGATTTCTTTCATAGAGACTTTTTCTAAAGCTTCTGTAAGGAGATCCTGTTCGCTGACTGTTTTCTTATCCGGTTTTTGCATGTATTCATAATGGACGGTCTGTTTGTGAATGATCTGCCGGAGGGAGTCAAGAACTGCTTCTTCTGCTTTTTTTACTGAGATGGAGCAGGAGTCCGGGTGAAAGCCTTTTGCATATTTCCAGCATTGAAAGGTATCTGATCTTTTCCGCTGATCATTTGTACGGTTGTAAGAGAGACTGGCCCCACAGGTACCACATTTTAATAAGCCGGACAGCCAATGCTGACAGGAAGATGTTTCCCTACGGCTTTTTGGTCTGTATTCCCGTTTGATGCGCTCCTGATTAGCTTCAAAGACATCGGTAACAGAAGAACGGGTTTCATGAGGCCCTTCAAAGCTGATGTCATTCCAGGTTACGATACCGGCATAGAAGTTATTGGTAAGGATCCGGTATACGCTCCGGCGTTCAAGTGGATTTCCTCGTTTGGTTCGATATCCTTTGTTGTTGGCTTCACGGGCTATGGCGGTCATGTCTTTGCCATTGTTGTAGGATTGATGTATAAACTCCACAATGGCGTATTCCTGCTCGTTTATTACAAAGGGTTTGCCTTCTCCCACTGCATCATATCCAAGGCTGGGAGAGGTCTGATAGCCTTCACGAAGAGCTTTTTCTGTCATACCCCGCATTACTTCACCGGATAGGTTGAAAGAGTAGTACTCGTCAAACCATTCAATGATTGTTTCTATGAGCCGGCCGAACATTCCTTCCATGATGGGTTCTGATACACTTTTAATATCTACACCGCATTTTTTACGAAGGATTCCTTTGTAAAAGGTGCTTTCTTCCTGATTGCGGGCAAATCGGGAGAACTTCCACAGGTAGAGCCGCTTGAAAGGGCAGGGCTGTGTTTTAGCTGTTGCGATCATACGTTGGAATTCATGGCGGTTGTCTGCACGGCGACCGGAGACACCTTTCTTTTCTATGAATATGAATTCTTTGGGGATCACATAGCCGTCTGCTTTGGCGGCATCTAGTATGACCCGGATCTGGGCGTCTGGGGACAGCTCGGTTTGATCGTCTGTACTGACCCGGACGTATGCGGCTCCGATTTCTAATGGGGTGGATAATACGTTTGTTGGCATGGTTTATCATCTCCTTGTTAAATGTACGTGAAAATGGGTATAAAAATACGCCCTCTTGTCAGGACGCTTTGGAAATGATATAATTCTACTGATGAGGTAGATTAATCATATCCGGTTTGTTCGGTGAGAGAATCTATGTAAAAAGCTCTGGGAGTTGCTGCTCCTGGGGCTTTTGTTATTCAAAATTTAGTCTTCTGTAGAAATATCCATAATAATAGATTTTTTGAGTTCGTCGTCACTGATATATATTGTTTGCGGTTTCTCATCCTTACCCCTTACTCGTGCTTTAAGATGTATTTCTTTTCCATATTGTTCCGCTATATATTGTTTCAGTTCTTTTAGCATAGTTGGTCTACTGCCAATAATAAAATTTGCCTGATCGAGAAAAACAATACACAGGCAATTATTACCATCGGGTTCAACTACTGTGTCTCGGTAACTTGCTCGAATCGGACCTCCTATTTGCTGAATGATTTTTTCCCAATTATCAATTATATCTCCAGAGTTATTTTCACTTTCTAATTTTTCAAATTCTTCTAGTTCCTCTTCCCAACTGGAAATAAGCTTGTTTTGGAAGAAACTTGATGGAAGTCCACACTCTGGGCAAAATCTAGCATTTGGAGCCAGGATTTTTCCACATCCATTTTGAGCATAGTAATTCTCCTCATAGTAATCGCACTGATTAATCAAACCATTTCCGCAAATAGGGCAATATGAGCCAAGTTGAATATCTTCATTTTTACAAATTGGGCAAACGGTTAATCTCCCATCACTATCAGTTTCGTATAAATATTTAGTATATTTCAAATTACCATCTCCCCATTTTATAGTAGTTTTTCCACATATTGGACAAAACAATGTATCATTACTTACAAAAGCGTATTTACACGTATCACAAACTTTTTTATCAAAAAAGTTTGTGAATCGCCTTATTGTATTCAGAGTAAGCCCAAGATTATTTAGATTTTTCTTGTCATAGTGTAAGAAACTTAAGCGCGTTTGAGCTGCTTCCTTACTTAAGCCAAAATAATCGACTAAGTTTTTCCAGTTTAGTTGCTTTAATTGCTCTACAATAGGGGAAGGGGCAAGAACATTTCTTGCAAAAGCATTAGCTTCATTTTCTAAAACCTTGTATTCACCTAAAGTTAAATCGCTTCGTCGCAAAGTTGTCTTATCAAAGTCGATGAAGTGGTTTAAAAATATATGACCAATTTCGTGCATCAGTGTGAAAAGAACACGTTTATCATATTTTTTATCATTATATGCGATTGTATAGTTCCTGCCATTATAAATAGTGTAGGATTCATCAGTACCAAAAGCTACGCATATATCCTCAAGCGTACATTCTTTTTCTGTGGCTAGATCTGAATATGTTCGCAATGACCATTTGTTTTTTTTAATTATGGCGATAGCATCAATTGGAAAAACTTTAATGTTTTCACATTCAATGAAGTCATAACTTTTCTTAGACACATAGAGATATCGTGCTGTGTGCGGAACTATCATTTGATTAATTCCTCATCTCCGGAATCCGACATTGACTGAACAAGTTTTGCCAATAACTCTCTTTTTTCCTGAGTAAGGTTTTGAGCGCCTCTCGCAATAGCACGAATATCAGAAGAAAAAATCTCACTATTTCTGTACTCATCATTTGAGGTGATGCGCCCTTTTGCAATTTCGTCAACGCTTATATCAAGCTCTTTACAGATTTTAATTACATTTGAGATATTTGAATTACTGATTCCCCTCTTAAGTAGACTATCTAATGTGCTCCAAGGAATTGGGACTTTATCAGCAAATTTCTTCAAACTGCCATATCGTTCAATTATTAATTCTTTTAATTCATTCTCCAGATGTTCCATTTTCACACCTCCTACTCAAAGTTATAACATAGTATTCACGAAAAATCAACAGCTATTCACGAAAAATCAACAATAATTATTGATGGTTTTTATAATGAGATTTAATTCTCACTATACTGACGAAAATTCGAGAAAATGCACTTGACATTCACGAATAAACGTGAGATATTATAAATGAATTCACGAAAATTCAAGAAAGGAGGATTTGCATGTTTCTCAATTTAGAAGCAGAAATGGCGAGAGTAAGACTCAATAGAACTAAACTTTCAAAAGAGTTAGGCGTAACAATAGGCACTCTTTCTCTCAAACTATCTGGGAAGTCTGAATTAACCCTGAGAGAGGCCATGAAGATAAAGGAAATCTTAGGGGTAAATATGCCTATTGAAGAACTATTTGAAGTAGATCGGTAACAAATTAAGAGAGGAAAGATAATGAGAAATGAACAATTTAGTAACCTATACTCAGCAATTACCGGATACATTGGAAGATTTAAGCAAGTTCGTACTAATTGGAAGAGAAAAGCTAAATTCTGTTAGAGCCGAGATAAGAGCTATTGAAAAGATTCATCTTGCAGAAGAAGTCCGAAATCAGAAAAGGGGAGAGGCTCAAATGCTTTCAGAAGCAGTGTTAGATGCGGAAGTTAGATTGGGCGATTTGCTGAAGCTTATTTCAAAGGATCCTGGTGGTAGACCGCCAAAAACTACGGACACCGCTGTCCATAGTTTACCTAAACCTAAAAAAGAGGTTATTAATGATTTGGGCCTTTCTGAAAAACAGGCTCAAAGATTTGAAACTTTGGCTAATAACAAAGACCTTGTAGAACAAGTGAAACTGGAAGCGAGAGAAAATGATGATCTACCCACTCGTACACGGGTTATTGATTTAGCTCGACAGCGTAAGAGAAAAGATGAGAAGAGTGAAAATTTCTGCGCTTATATCGACGAATGCAAGAAAGTATCAGATAAATTTCACGATGCAATATATTCCTTTGTAAAGGTTGAGGTAAGTCCGGAAAGATTAAAGATGTGGGCTGAAATCTTAGAATCGGGGGTAATATCTGTTTACTTGAATGAAATACAAGCAGATATATCAAAACTGATAATGATGCAAAATTTTTTGAAAGGGGTAAAAAAATGAGAGAAAAGACTTTAGAAAGAAAGGCTAGAGATATTATCGTCCAAAAGATAATGGAATCAGGGGAAATGGATACAGAAGATATTATGGATTTGATTAGGCCGCATTATCTATTTGATCCTAGTAGGGCAAGGGAACAGGCTATAAGACGAAAAGCCAATCAGCTGGCGGCCCAAGTGCGAGATGAACGGGGGATACGAACAGTTTTTAATTGTAAAGAACAAGGTGTCTCTAAATACGTAAATATTGAGGTCAGTAATAGCTTGGAGGACTTAAAGAGCATAGAAGGCCAGTTAACTAAAAAATTAAATGGACTTAATGCCTCAAGAATTAAAACTTCACGCAGGAGAGCACAGGTTGAGGGACAATTAAGTCTGGATTTAGAAAATATGATGTAATCAACATTAAGCAACAAGTACAACCAGCAACACATACAATTTAACAGAGAGGGGCGGTGATATGAAAAGTGTTCCGGTTATATCAAATTACATAGAGATCAACGGGGAAGATGTCCTTATTGATTCTTTGTCAGAGGAAAAAAGAAAGCAAGTTGCCGTTATGATTCAGGATAAGATGATGGAGGCGGCTGGGTACAAAAGAAATACCGCCTGATGGCGGGTGTGGTGGACAAGCAGATGGAAAGAGAGGAGAAGATAACAATGTTTGATGTGTCAAGACGTATTGCAGCCCTGGAATATGCCATCCAATACACACCGAGTTCTGATGACAACTTCAGCCACTGTGTGCTACTAGAGATGTTAGAGGAACTTAGTTCAACAGGTCAGAAAGGAGAATTATGTACGAACCATTAAAATGCGAGCCAATCAAAAGTCGCCCAAGATCCAGGCGTAAAAACTGGACAAGCCGGGTGATCGATCTTATGACAGCACTAATTATTGGACTAATGTTAGTTTCTACAGGTGCCTGTACGGTACTTGGAGTGCTGCAGGTAGTGCAGATGATTAAAATATTTTGAGAGGAGGAAAACCATGCTAAAGAAACACGTAAAGTGCATTCTGAAACATATCAGAAAAGCTTTTGAAATATCAGAAACAAGCGAAGAGTATGAAGATTTATGTGATTGTATATTTTACAGCGCATGTCATTTAGACTATGAAGATTTTGAAAGATTGAAAAAGTTGGTTTGCTAGGAGGTGAATGTTTATGAGATCAGCAAATTTGTTAGAAGACGCATTGAGATGTATCAGGGATTCTGAAGATCAGGACTTTTTACTAACCTTCTGCCGGGTATCTGGGTATCTCGATCTGGCAGCACAGTATGACTCAGGGGCATTTTGTGAGGTGGGGGATGTGCAGGAGATCTTCGACCGATTGTACAAGATGCGGTTTAAGAAGGGGAACGATACAAGTATTAAGGACCAGGCAAAGACAGTTTTTGCAGGACTGGAAAAAGTGATGAACATTAACTACAACCAAGAATCGGTAATCTTATCCGCAATCGAAAAGAGCTTAAGGCAAGGAGGGAGATTGTGAACAAACAGAAAAAGAAGCAGGAGTTAGAAGCAATGCTTAATTTGCTTATAGAATGGGCAATTAAATATAAAGAGGATTTTGTTCACTTGTCTATAATCAACAACGCTGGCATGGCAGATGTCGACTTGAGCAGCGAGGATCATGACGAAATGGACTTGTACATACCATACGAAACCCCAGCTGCGGGAACAGCCAGGGAATCAAAGTAACACTTAATTAATTCACACCCTTATTATAAGGGATTACACGGAGGATTGCAAGAATGGCAATGAAAATTAATCAATTAGAAATTGAAAATGTGAAGCGGATCAAGGCTGTGAAGATCGAACCATCAGCCAATGGTCTGACAATTATAGGGGGCAGGAACAACCAGGGAAAAACCTCTGTATTAGATTCTATTGCCTGGGCATTGGGCGGAGATAAGTTCCGCCCCTCACAGGCCCAGAGAGAGCAGTCTGTTATTCCGCCTAACCTTAAAATTGTAATGAATAATGGGCTTATTGTGGAGCGCAAGGGAAAGAACAGCGCCCTTAAGGTAACAGACCCCAATGGGGAGAAGGGAGGACAGCAGCTCCTTAATGATTTTGTGGAGCAGTTTGCCTTAAACCTTCCTAAGTTTATGGACTCCACATCAAAGGAGAAGGCTCAAATCCTTCTTAAGATTATCGGTGTGGGAGACAAGCTGGTTGTTTTGGAAAAGGAAGAAAAGGAACAATACGATGAACGGCTTACCATAGGGCGAATTGCTGATCAGAAAGAAAAGTATGCAAAAGAGCAGCCTTATTTTAACAATGCTCCTGCAGAACTGGTGTCTGCTTCGGAACTCATTAAGCAGCAACAGGATATTCTGGCACAGAATGGGGAGAACCAGAGGAAACGAGACCGTCTTCATCAACTGGAGCAGGAAGACCAGAGACTTATGGAGCAGATTCAGGAACTGCAGAGAAAGCAGGAAGCCATTCAGGCTGATCTTGTGATAGCCAGAACAGCTGCACAGGATTTAGAAGACCAGTCTACAGCAGAACTGGAGCAAAATATTTCAGATGTTGAGGAGATCAACCGTAAAGTCCGGGCAAATCTAGATAAGGAGAAAGCGGAGGACGATGCAAGAGAGTACCGCAGACAATACGATCAGCTGACAAAGCAGATTAATGATACTCGCCAGTTAAAGGCTGATCTGCTAAAAACAGCGGAGCTGCCCCTTCCGGAACTTACGATCAATGAGGGTGAACTGGTCTACAAGGGTCAGCAGTGGGACAACATGTCAGGTTCCGACCGGCTTAAGGTCTCTACCGCCATTGTACGCAAACTTAACCCTGAGTGTGGCTTTGTGCTCCTAGATAAGCTGGAGCAGATGGATATGGACACGCTGAAAGAGTTTGGCGACTGGTTAGAGGCAGAGGGACTGCAGGCCATTGCCACAAGAGTAAGCACCGGGGAGGAATGCTCCATCATCATTGAAGATGGCTATGTAGTGGGGCAGGAACACCCCATAATTGAAGATAAGAAGACCGAATGGAAGAAAGGAGTATTCTAATGCGGATTATCAGAGGAAAGATACCCGGCGCAAAGAAAACAATTATTTACGGCCCAGAAGGGATTGGAAAGTCTACACTTGCTGCCCAGTTTCCGGATCCTGTATTTATCGATACGGAAGGCAGCACCAAGGACATGGACGTAGCCAGAACACCGGCTCCCAGCAGCTGGACCATGTTGCTGGAACAGGTAAGGTATTTTATTGCCCACCCAAAGGAGCTTAAGACCTTAATTATTGATACCGCAGACTGGGCGGAGCAGCTGTGTGTCACAGATGTCTGCTCCCGGTACCAGAAAACCGGAATCGAAGATTTTGGATATGGAAAGGGCTATACATACTTACAGGAAGAATTCGGAAGGCTCTTAAACTTATTGACTGATCTGGTTGAGCAAAAGGGGATCCATGTGGTACTGACTGCCCACGCAAAGATGCGTAAGTTTGAGCAGCCTGATGAGCTGGGAGCCTATGACCGTTGGGAGATGAAGCTTAGTAAGGGCGTTGCTCCTATGGTCAAAGAATGGGCGGATATGGTGCTGTTTGCCAACTATAAAACCATTGTTGTAAATGTAGACGGACAGGGCGCACAGAAGGGAAAGAATAAGGCTCAGGGAGGCAGAAGAGTTATATATACTACCCATCATTCCTGCTGGGATGCTAAAAATCGGTATGGGCTGCCAGAAGAGATCCCAATGGAGTATGAAGCGATTCGTCACATTCTTGAAGAGACAAAAGATCAAACTATTCCACAGAAAGAGGAAAAGAAGTCAGCACCCACAGGATCACAGACAACAAAGCAGACGGAAACTGCCAGTAAAAGCAATGAACAGCCTGCAAAAGAAGAGAAGACTGCGGCATCTGATTCTAAGCCAGTAGAAACAGTAGAATCTGAATCAGCGTCTGAACCGATCGCTGTTGATGAGCGGATACCAAAGGCTCTTCGTGATCTGATGATAGCTAATGATGTCTGTGAATGGGATATTCAAAATGTAGTTGCTGCCAGAGGATATTTCCCGGCAGATATGGAGGTATATGACTATCCGAAGGACTTTGTTGATGGTGTTTTAGTTGGTGCCTGGGAGCAGGTATTTGACATGATAAAAGAAATGAAAGAAAAAGACAGTTTAGTATTTAATTAAGGAGGAAGTATAAATGGCAGAATTTGAAGGAAGAGAAATTGGCTGGGATGACAGTATCGAAAAAGGAGAGGGCGGAGATTTCGTCCTCCTCCCAGATGGTGATTATGATTATAAAATAGAAAGCTTTGAGCGTGCACGCTTTAACGGAAGTGATAAGGCTCCTGCATGTAACAAGGCAGTTTTAAAACTTAGGATTGACACAGAAGAAGGAACCTCTCTGATCACAGAAAGTCTCCTGCTTTATGACCGTATGCAGTGGAAGCTGGCTGAATTCTTTCTCTCCATTGGTGAAAAAGAAGTGGAGGGGAAAATAAGAATGAATTGGACCATTGTTCCCGGATCAACCGGCAGGGCTACCATTGAGACAAGAACTGATAGAAACGATGCTACGAAAAAATACAATCATGTAAAAAAGTGGCTGCCAAAAGAACCGAAAAAATTTGAAGCAGGGAAGTTTTAACTATGGAACTTAGACCTTATCAGTCAGAGGCAAAATCAGCCATCTTTGAGGAGTGGGACAAGGGGGTCAAACGGACGCTTCTGGTTCTTCCTACCGGGTGCGGTAAGACAATTGTTTTTGCAAAGGTTGCAGAGGACTGTGTGAGAAGAGGCAACCGGGTGCTCATTATGGCTCATCGTGGAGAGTTACTGGATCAGGCAGCCGATAAGATTATGAAGGCTACGGGGTTAGGCTGTGCGACTGAAAAAGCAGAATCAACCTGCCTTGGCAGCTGGTTCCGTATTACGGTTGGCTCTGTTCAGAGCCTTATGAGAGAGAAGCGTCTGAAGCAGTTCCCGGTTGATTACTTTGACACCATCATCATTGACGAAGCCCATCATTGCTTATCTGACAGTTATCAAAAGATTTTAGATTATTTTAAAGATGCCAATATCTTAGGTGTTACGGCAACACCGGATCGGGGAGATATGCGTAATCTGGGGGAGTGCTTTGACAGCCTGGCTTATGAATATACCCTTCCCAAGGCGATTAAGGCAGGATTCCTTTCCCCAATTAAAGCCCTCACATTGCCCCTGCAGCTTGATCTTACCGGTGTTGGCATGCAGTCGGGGGATTTTAAATCAGGAGATATCGCAACGGCTCTTGATCCTTACCTTTACCAGATCGCAGATGAAATGGAGAAGTACTGTAAGGATCGGAAAACGGTTGTGTTTCTTCCTCTGGTTAAAACAAGCCAGAAGTTCCGAGATATCTTAAATGAGAAAGGGTTTCAGGCTGCAGAGGTTAACGGGGAAAGCAAAGACCGGGCAGAGGTACTGGCTGCCTTTGATCGTGGAGATTACAACGTGCTCTGCAACTCCATGCTATTAACGGAAGGCTGGGACTGTCCCAGTGTTGACTGCATTGTAGTGCTAAGACCTACCAAAGTACGCAGTCTTTACAGTCAGATGGTGGGACGTGGTACCCGTTTATACCCAGGTAAGGATCATTTGCTTTTATTAGATTTCCTATGGCATACAGAGCGTCATGAGCTTTGCCACCCTGCCAGTCTGATCTGTCAGGACGATGAAGTGGCTCAGAAAATGACTGAAAATATAGAGGCAGCCGGCTGTCCTGTAGATATCGAAGACGCAGAGAAGCAGGCAGCGGAAGATGTTGTGGCACAAAGAGAAGAAGCACTAGCTAATCAGCTGGCAGAGATGCGTAACCGCAAGAAAAAGCTTGTAGATCCCCTACAGTTTGAAATGAGTATTCAGGCAGAGGATTTATCCAGTTACGTACCTTCCTTCGGCTGGGAGATGGCGCCGCCAACTGACAAGCAAAAGAAAGCGCTGGAAAAGCGTGGCATATCACCTGATGAAATTGATAATGCTGGAAAGGCCGGATTGATGCTTGATCGTCTCTATAAGCGGCAGGAAGAAGGCTTAAGCACCCCGAAGCAGATCCGCTGCTTGGAGAAATATGGCTTTCAACATGTAGGCACATGGAACTTTGATTCTGCTAAGAACATGATTGACCGAATCGCAGCCGCAGGGTGGAGAGGTGCACCAGCAGGCATAAAACCACAGGAATATATACCGGAGTAAGGAGATGTAATGCATGGAAAGTACTTATGACCTTTTGGAGGTCCTTAAACATATCGATCCTTCCGAACTTAATTACCAGGACTGGGTGAATGTCGGCATGGCATTACAACACGAGGGGTACGCTGTTGATGTATGGGACCAGTGGAGCAGAAATGATCACCGCTATCATGCCGGAGAGTGTGAACAGAAGTGGCAGGGCTTCCATGGGGCGGGTACTCCTGTGACAGGCGGGACCATTGTCCAGTATGCCAGGGAACAGGGCTGGACACCTTCCTACAACCCCGGTGAAGCAATGGATTGGGACAGCAGCGTATCTATTATTGACAAGAACTGGGTGGAAGAAAAGGAAGTGGAAGCCCCTAAGAACTGGAACCCGGCAGAGGAACTGATTACATACCTTGAGACGTTGTTTGACTCAACAGAGAACGTAGGGTATGTAACGACAAGCTTTGAAAAAGACGGACGCTATATGCCCACAAAGGGGAGCTGGGACCGGACGGCAGGGCAGCTCATTGAGCAGCTAACACACTGTAAGGGAGATATTGGCAGTGTATTTGGAGATTATAACCCTTTAGTGGGTGCATGGATTCGGTTTAATCCCTTAGATGGGAATGGCTGTAAGAACGATAATGTAACGGATTTTAAATATGCACTTGTGGAATCGGATTCTTTGGAGATTGAAAAGCAGAACGCCCTCATAAGAGAGCTGGATCTGCCTGTTGCCTGTCTGGTGCACAGTGGAGGAAAGAGTCTTCATGCCATTGTCCGGATCGATGCGGCAGACTACGGGGAATATCGGAAGAGAGTGGATTACCTCTATGAAGTATGCAAGAAAAACGGTCTTGAACTGGATCAGCAGAACCGGAACCCTTCCAGGTTATCTAGAATGCCTGGAGTTATGCGCAACGGTCAGAAGCAGTTCCTAGTTGATACCAACATTGGAAAGGACAGCTGGACAGAATGGAAGGAATGGATTGAAAGCGTCAATGATGATCTTCCTGATCCGGAAAGCCTGGAAGATGTGTGGGACAATCTTCCGGATCTGGCTCCATGCTTAATTGACGGATTGCTTCGACAGGGGCACAAGATGCTGATTGCAGGTCCTTCCAAGGCCGGGAAATCCTTCCTGCAGATAGAGATGTGTATTGCTATCGCAGAGGGAAAGAAATGGCTTAACTGGGACTGCTCCAAAGGAAGGGTGATGTACGTCAATTTGGAGCTTGACCGTGCCAGCTGTCTCCACCGGTTTAAAGATGTATATAATGCCCTGGGGTGGGAACCTAAAAATCTAAATAACATAGATATCTGGAACCTAAGAGGTAAATCCCGTCCTATGGACAAGCTGGCTCCTATGCTGATCCGAAGGGCTGCCAAGAAGAACTACATAGCGATTATCATTGATCCGATCTATAAGGTAATCACCGGTGATGAGAACAGCGCGGATCAGATGGCGAACTTCTGTAATCAGTTTGACAAGGTATGTACGGAGTTAGGGGTGGCAGTGATCTACTGTCACCATCACAGCAAGGGAAGCCAGGGCGGTAAGAAGTCCATGGATCGTGCCAGCGGATCCGGTGTGTTTGCCAGAGATCCGGATGCACTCATTGATTTAATAGAGCTTGAAACGACTGAGGAACTAATGAAACAGCAAGAGAATAAGGCAGTCTGTGATGCTTGTAAGCAGTATTTAGATGCACACTTTAAATGGGAAGATGACCTGTCTCTGGACGATCTCTGCAGCAGCTACCAGATGGTTAACTACTGTGAAAACAAGCTGGACAAGTGGCAGTTTGCAGCCTTAAAACGGAACATAGAAGCAGCAAAGGTTAGAGTCAAGGGCATGACTGCATGGCGGATCGAGGGGACTTTAAGAGAGTTTCCTAAGTTTGAACCACAGAATCTCTGGTTTAATTATCCGATCCATGTGGTGGATCAGTCTGGAGTACTGGGAGATATTCAGCCTGAGGCAGAGCTGGCACCGTGGCAAAGAGGAAGCGCAAAGAATAAAAAGAATGCCAAAAACCGTAAAACAGATCGAAAAGCAGCCCTGGAAGAAGCAATTGAGGGCAGTAATTTTGGAGAGAATCCATCTGTAAATGAGGTAGCAGAATACCTTGGAGTTTCAGAAAGAACGGTCCGAGACAGGGTAAAAGAGCATGGTGGTTACACCATTGAAGGCGGGCTTATTCAGAAAAGCAAAGAAAAACAAAGTGCGGGAAAGTCTGAATGACAAGGAAACCCCGTCAAGGGATAAAGTGCGGGGAACACTTAAAAACAGACTTCCCCTTAATAAGGTGAAATGTGCGGGGAAGTCTTAAAATCAGGAATCCCCTTAGTGCGGGGAAGTCACTATATATAAATATATATTATTTTCCCCCGCAAGCGTGGTCACGGGGGTAGGAAAGGACGGGCTTAAGCACTGCCCGCCCTGTCCCTTCCCCCTCCCCGTGGCAAGGCAGTTTTCAAAAGCTAGAATAATTTTACACGTTAAAGAGGTGAAGTGAATGATGATGACAGAATTTTTTCTTCCAATGGTGCCTCCAACTAAAACACACCAGCAGAAAAAAGTGACTGTGGTGAAAGGGAAGCCCATATTTTATGAACCAGATGAACTAAAGGCAGTACGCTCTAAGCTTCAGGCTCATTTGGGGCAGCATGTACCAGAAGAGAAGTTTGTGGGTCCTGTCAGGCTGATCACTAAGTGGTGTTACCCAGTGGGAAAGCATAAAGAGGGGGAATATAAGACTACGAAGCCAGACACAGACAATATGATTAAAATGCTGAAGGACGTTATGACCAAACTGGGATATTGGCAGGATGATGCTCAGGTGGCTTCTGAGATCACAGAAAAGTTCTGGTCCGGTGTTCCCGGTATTTATGTAAAGGTGGAAAGCTTATGACAGATCAGGAAGTAAAAGAAGCCTTTACGGAGGTGTATAACAAGTTTTGGTTGAGGTATCGGAATGCACCTCTATCAAAGGATTCCGATGAATGGGAACGTATGAATACATGGGCTACAGTGCTTATGAAGAAATATCCCTTTATGAAATTAGTGATAGCTGAAATGATAACAGAGCTTGGTCAGAGAATGTGGAGACATGAGAGAGGTTAGGCAAATATTTAATTATAACTCATATCAGCGAACTCTGTCTAATTATTTTACCGAGTGGTAGTTTTCATGTAATGAATTACAATAAATGGTGACAAAACTATAGAAATACATAAAAGTAACCGAAATATGTAACTTAAAGGAGATGAGGAATTATGAAAAAACAAAGGTTGATAAGGACTTATCCAAATAACTATACAAACCCTATGACAGAACTTGAAAGAGCATTATCTGAAGGCTGGTTGGTGGTTATGTGTAATCAAACGTATTTGGAGCATGGCAGCACATGTTTGGAGTACATAGTGGAAAAAGATGTGGTGGAAAATTAAGATCGGAGGTTAATTACATGAAATACACGAATAGTGTTGCAATTATTAGGACAAGGAAAGGTAATACTGAAGGTTGCCACATGGTATCTACATATGCGTATCAGCAGTTGATGCCAAATCAGTTTGTATATGATGGATATTTTTGCAAATGGTTTGAGCTTTCTGAAAATGTCGGAGGGCAAGTCAAAATAAGGACATTCGACAAATTGGAACATGCAGGGATTGTTTTTGAGAATGTTATTACATTTGATAATGTTGTTGAAATTGAATTGCTATCAGAGCATGATTTTTAATTAATAAAATTAAGATTTAACTGAATAACAGAAAGGAGGCGGAAGCCCCGGCCGGGAGAAGATATCTGGTTTCCTTTCGAAAAATGAGTGTTGTATATAGTTTTAAAGAGATTATTGAGGCACAGAAAATGCCATTGGATTATAAGATTGAAAAGG
The DNA here is from genome assembly GCA_002409995.1 of Hungatella sp. UBA5385. Lineage (GTDB taxonomy): Bacteria > Bacillota > Clostridia > Lachnospirales > Lachnospiraceae > UBA5385. The sequence continues at coordinate 110,239 of DHOR01000044.1, forward strand.
CTGTTGAAGCCATTCGGCAGGCATTTCAACTGTCAAAGAATTCAGTAGGTGTAGCTTTTAGCGGAGGAAAGGACTCTACGGTTCTTTGGCACCTGATCCGTACCTATTTCCCAGATGAGAAATATCATGTGATTTTTGGCAACACCACAGTTGAGTTTCCGGAAAGCCTAAAATTTGCCAGGAAGCTGGGTGAAGAGTGGAGTAACGAGAACGTACAGTTCCATGAGGTGCTGCCAGGTAAGCTGACAGAAGACGGCTTGAAGTACAATGCACAGAAAGAAATTCTGGAGTGGCTGATTGCGGAGGGACGTATTGATGAAGTCCTTAAAAAAGATGGTAAATTGAAATCAACCCTGTCCCTGGAGCGCAAGGCTACACCAGAGATGTGGGAGGACTTCCGATCTAGGGGATTGGTTTGGAAGGCAGGAACCATGAAGTCATTTAACTGGTGTGTTGACCAATATGGTTATCCGATACTGGGGAAGGCAGCATCGAAACTGACAACCAGACGGATTAACATTGATTGCTTTTTGAGATTTTCAAATTCCGATTCAGAAAAAGAGGAGACGCTGGAATACTATGAGCTGATTCGGCAGGTGAAGACATCTAATCACTGCTGCTCAATTCTCAAGAAAGAGCCATCAGAAAAGAAACAGGCAGAGCTTGGTGTTGATGTGATACTGAAGGGGCTAATGGCAGCTGAGAGCCATGCAAGACTATTATCCTTTGCAACCAGGGGCTACATTTTCATGAGCCACCGGCCACATGCACCAGAGTTTTATCATGTATCTCCACTTGGTATTTGGCGGGATGAGGATATCTGGGAGTACATAAACCGATTTAAGGTGCCTTATACCTCACTGTACGACATGGAGTACACGAACCACAAAGGTGAGATCTGCCATATCAAGCGGAATGGCTGTGTCGGCTGCTGTACCGATATTGCCTTTAAAGATAACCATATGTCAGTACTGCGACAGACGCATCCGGAACGCTGGGAGCAGCAAATGAAATCAGGGCTTGGAGAGCAACTGATAAAACTCCAGAAGTACAAGAGCAACGGAAGAGTGAACTACCTGAATATCGCTCAAAACATAGAGGCTGCATTAGACATGAGACCGTGTGCCTTTGATGATATCGGAGAGCGTATTGAATCAGATGATATAACATCGAGTGAGTATGATAGTGAGATTGATAATGAAGTATATGAGCAATTATCTTTATTCTCGTTTTTATAATTGGGAGAGGAGCCTGACTCAAAACATGAAAGCAATAATGAAATACCCTGGTAGCAAATGGAGTATTGCAGACTGGATCATAAGCTTCTTTCCAGAACATCACAGTTATGTCGAAACCTTCTGCGGTAGTGCTGCTGTATTATTCAATAAGCCACGTTCGAATATCGAGACCATAAATGATAAAGATGGGGACGTTGTAAACTTATTTGAATGGATCAGGAAGGATCCAGAGCGGTTGGCGAGAGAAATATACCTTACTCCATATGCACGACAGGTTTATGAGGACGCATATAAAAAAGTGCCAACAAATGATTTTGAAAGAGCGGTTAATTTTTACATACGGCTAAACATGGGACATGGTTTCCGTACAACCGGCGAAAAAGTCGGTTGGAAGAACGATGTGCAAGGTCGGGAACGGGCATATGCATCACAAGATTGGCGTAATCTCCCAGAAAAGATTATGGAGGCAACTGAAAGGCTCAGAGGGGTTCAGATTGAAAATAAACCAGCAGTTGAGTTGATAAAGAGATTTAATCATCCGAGAGTGCTTATCTATAATGACCCACCTTATATTTTAGACACCAGACATGGAAAACAATATAAGCACGAAATGTCAGATGATGAGCATGAAGAACTTTTGGATACCTTAATGCTTCACAAAGGACCTGCGATGATTAGTGGTTATAACTCTGAGTTGTATAATCGAAAATTAAAAGATTGGTACCGGGAAGAGACAACCTGTTATTCACAGATCTGCACTAAAAAGCGTGAAGTATTATGGATGAACTTTGAGCCTGCAGGGCAGATGCGTTTGTCTGACTTCCCAGAGGTGATGCCTGAATAAATGTACATTGAGAATTGAATATTGATAGTTGGTAGGGATTAAGGTATTATACCAAGTATAACAATACAAAGGAGGAGAACTATATGCTTCTACTATTATTTCCAATAGTTGTACTTATCTTTGGAATGAGGTATGCATTTTGGGATGTTGAAATTGATGAAAGTAAACTTCCTGAGGGTATGAGCCTAGAACAAGGACAAAAGAGAAATAAAAAATTTGGATACATATTTACCACAGCAGGCGCAATAATGTTAATACTTCATTTAGTCATATTTTAATTTTTAAAACCAACTAACAATAATCGGTAGTTGGTTTTTTATTGCCCAAAATCAGAAAGAAGGGATAAGTTGACTCATAAAGAAAAACAAGCAGCTGAGCTTCACTCTGCACAGGCAAGAGCAGCAAAGGCTGAATACATACTAAGAGGTCCCAGACCACAGACTCACAGCGCGACAATGCCGGCTTATGCTTATACGGTGGCTTGTCCGGATCCGAAGCTGAGAGAGCCACCTAGGGTTGCTATGCAGAGACTTTTGTTGGGAGGTAAGCAGGCATGATTATGAGATGCTTACAGGCCATTGCAATTGCGATAG
>DHOR01000044.1:113073-149441 GCA_002409995.1 Hungatella sp. UBA5385
TACAGGCCATTGCAATTGCGATAGATCTGATTCTGGCTTGGCATTATAGCAGGAAGCAGAATGTTTGTGCAGTTATACTTTATTGTACTCTGGCAAGTATAATAGCGCAGATATAAAAGAGTAAAGGAGGCAGAGCTGGTGGACAAGGCAATACTGGTTCAGTACTGTGATCTGAAGGCGGAATATATAGATTTACAAGAAAGAATCAAAAAGCTAGAGAAGCAGATCGGGAACATGGAATCAGGAAGGCTCCTTGTATCTGACACAGTGAAAGGGACAAGACCTGATGGCACCTATGGCAGTATAAGAATCACAGGGTTTCCTATGGCGGAGTATGACCGCAGAAAGGAATTGTTAGAGTGTCGCAGGGAGAAGCTGAAAGGATTTGAACTACATCTGCTTGAATTAACCAATGAAGTAGATGATTACATAAGCAACCTAGATGATGCCAGAATGCGCCGCGTACTTAGATATAGATTTATTGATGGGCTGTCCTGGGTGCAGGTGGCTTGCCGCATGGGAGGGAGGCATACTGCAGATAGTTGCCGTATGACAGTAAATAATTTTTTGAAAGATTTAAAATAATTTCGTTTTTTTCGCTTTTCCTGTGGTAGACTTTAAACTGGAAGAACTGAAAAGTTCACACCCTCCCCATTTGTGCAGCCGCTGAGTGTTAAAGCTTGGCGGCTGAATATGTTTTTTATCCGGAACACTTGTAGATTAATAGAACGATGGGTGTTCCTTTTTATGCGATAAAATGGTAAAATGAAAGAAAATTATAGGGAGAGGATTACATGATGTCCATTTTAAACATTACTGAGATGATTTATATTGTGTCGATAGCTTTTCAACTTGTGGCTGGGTTATTATTGCTCATTGGAAATACAAAAACATCAAAAAAATCAATAGTATCTAAATTTTGTACACAACACAGAGTCATATCTGTTTACCCAGATGGGTCATTAAAGGATTATGAAGAATTAGTAGAAGTAGCGCAAATAGTATGGGGGAATAAGTTTGCATTTATATATTTGATATTGGGATATCTATTGAGTATTTTTAGTGTTGCGCCTGAAAAAAAGTGGATGACATTTGGGAAAGTATTATTCTTGTCAACGTTATTAATTTACATATCCATTAAATTTATAGAATATAAATCTAAGAAATATGGAAAGGTTAATTTTAATGAATTTATATTGGATAAAGGTGCAATGGCAGTGGAAGTTCCTTTTCCGGAAAAAATGTAGCAATGGGATGGCTTCGGTTGTCTCTTATTCATTTCCATAATCCTTCAGTGCCTGAAACTTAGGATGCTGGGGCTTCCTTTTCGTTATTCATATTTCTTTTTTGCGTAAAATATTATATACTACATAAAAGGAGGCTGTTTATGAGCAAAGAGAAAAAGAAAAATAATAATTTAAAATGGATTTTGGTAGCAGCGGCAATTGTTGTTGTACTTACTGTTGTAATTATTCGCTTATTAACACCAAAAGTAGACTACGTAGCAATGGGTACAGAGATACGGCAATATACTGACCAACTGGAAAACATAAAGGACATAGAAGCAAATGGTGATAAAATATTCAAGATCACCCTAGAAAGTGATTCTTGGTATGCCGGAACAGAAAAGGATAAGATGGTATATTGTAAGAACGTAAATCAGACACTTACTGTAATATGCCAGAAGTATAAGACGGTAAACGAGAGGCAACGTGCAGATGTCTACTATTACGACGAAGACGGAATATTAATAGCAGAACCGTCGGACAAAGGATATACATTAGAAAGTAAAATATTACATTGAGATCAGAGCACTGAGGGAAGCCTTGGTGCTTTTATACTTACAAGAGGAAGGTATGGTTATAGATGGCTAAAGAGTTTGCAAGAGGATTTTATGATGGCATGGCATGGCGTAACTGCCGTAAGGCATTCATAGCCAACCGTCGTTCCGTTGATGGAGGACTCTGTCAGATATGTAAAGAGAGGTTAGGGTATATGGTACATCACACGGAGATGTTAACACCAAGCAATATAAATAATCCAGAGATTACACTTAACCATGATAAGTTAGAGTATGTATGTAAGCCATGTCATGACCGAGAGGAAGGGCATTTTATAAAAAGAAAAGAAAATCAGAGTAGATGTTTGTTCGATGAGAGAGGGGATCCGTTTCCTGTAGCCCCTAGACCCCCCTTAAACTAAAGTGGTGGTCTTTTTTATTTCACCGAGTCCCCAACCTCAAATTTTATGCATGAAATTCAACAGCACCCCCTCCCCAATGAAAGGAGATGAGATGTTTTGGAAAAAGCTATTAGGATCAAGAAAGAGGAAAGTAAACTAAAAAAAATATTCAAAGACTTAGACAAAAATAAAAAGAGAACAGTCGAAGGGTTAATAAAAAGAGCAGCATTTATGAAGGCATCATTGGAAGACTTTGAAGAAGACCTGGATATGTATGGTTTTGTTGAATCATTTCAGCAGGGAGAAAAGCAGGAACCCTATGACAGAAAACGCCCTGTAGCTGACTTGTATAATACTATGAATACATCTTATCAAAAGATTATTAAACAACTTACTGATCTCTTGCCTGAAGGGGAAGATGAAACAGATGAACTACTTAAGTTCTTAGGTGGTGGTAAAGGGTGACAGAATTTGAAAAATATTTCATCTCAATCGTTGATGGTAGGATAATTGCTTGTGAAAAGATGAAACGTATTTCAGATATGTTAATCGAACAGTTTTTAAATCCTGGAGAATTTCATTTTGATTATAACATAGCAAATCGGCATACAGAGTTTATAGAGAAGTTTTGTAAGTTACCAACTGGTAAATTAGGAACGCCAATGAAACTTGAATTGTTTCAAAAAGCAAGGCTACAAGCTATCTTTGGGTTTGTTGATGATAATGACATAAGACAATACAACGAGGTCCTTATTATTGAGGGGCGTAAAAATGGAAAAACTACGGAGACTGCAGCAGTTGAACTGGATATGCTTGTTAATGACAAGGAAGGATCACCACAGATTTATAATGTGGCAACAATGCTTGATCAGGCAAAGCTAGGTTTTAATGCTGCAAACAAGATGCGTGTGCAATCTCCATTGTTGAAAAAACATATACGTAAAAGAGCAGCAGATTTATATTGTGATTTTAACATGGGTTTTATTAAAGCGCTTGCAAGCAATGTGAATAGTCTTGACGGATTAGATACTCATTGTGGGGTTATAGATGAATTGGCAGCTATTAAGAACCGAGATATCTATGATCTGGTAAAACAATCTATGGGGGCAAGGCGCCAGCCACTTCTTTTCTGTATAACGACAAATGGATTTGTTAGAGAGGGCATTTTTGATAGTCAGTATAAGTATGCAAGCGATATTATTGACGGAAAAGTCGACAATAAAAGATTTTTACCATTTATTTATGAGTTGGACCATATTAATGAGTGGGACAAGGAAGAAAATTGGATTAAGGCTAATCCAGGGTTAGGGACAATAAAAAGTTATGATTATTTAAGGCAAATGGTACAAAAAGCCAAAGATGATGAATCTTTTAAACCTACAGTTATGGTTAAAGATTTCAACATGAAACAAACATCAGAGGCGGCATGGCTGAGGTATGAAGATTTTGAGAATCATGAAAGTATTAACTGCAAATTCAGGTATGGCATAGGAGGAATGGATGCTGCTGATTCTGTAGATTTAAATGCTGCCAAAGCACTATGTATGAGACGTGATGATGATAAAATCTACATAAAGCAAATGTATTGGATACCACAAACTGTTTTAGATAGACAAGAGCTTGACGGAGATAGAAAAGGGCGCGACAACGTACCTTATCAATTATGGAAAGATCAAGGTTTATTAAGAACGGTTGAGGGTAACAAAGTTAATAAAAGAGTTATGCTTGATTGGTTTTGTGAATTGAGAGACCAGGAAGATTTATTTATTTTGTATATTGGGTATGATCCATGGCATATTGATGATTCGCTTTTGCAGGAATTCAAAAACGAATTTGGAGAAAAGGCAATGATACCAGTTAGGCAAGGTGTGTTTACACTGAGCCAGCCAATGAAAGATTTAAAAGCCGATCTACAGGCAAAAAAGATAATATATAATGATAATCCTATAGATAAGTGGTGCTTCTTTAATACAATGGTAAAAACGGATATAAACGGAAACATACAGCCAGTTAAGACTGGTGATGCCAGAAACCGTATAGACGGTACATTAGCCCTTATTGATGGGTATAAGGTACTACAAGATAAAATGAGTGAGTACCAGAGTTTGATATAGAGAGGAGGTAAAGTGTGGGTATTGTATCTAAGATTAAAGCAACATTAAACAACATTTCTATGCAATCAGCATTTAAAATGATCACAGAGCAGGGGAATGGCTTTTATTCATGGAATGGTCAGTTATTTCAGTCTGATATGATAAGAGCTTGTATTAGACCCTATGCAAAATCAATGGGGAAATTAAAAGCAAAGCATATAAGGAATAATGGAACAACTATAACGGTTAATCCAGATCCTTATATGCGTTTTTTGTTAGAAGAACCAAACCCTTTAATGTCGGGGCAGGTCATGCAGCAGAAGGTTGCTACTCAGCTTGCACTTAATAATAACGCTTTTATTTTAATAGTAAGAGATGAAAATGGAATACCGCAACAGTTATATCCGGTTCCGGCTGCGGGGGTTGAAGCAAAATATGAGGGTAGTAATCTGTTTCTGAAGTTTTATTTTCTTAATGGAAACACATTGATATCTCCATATACGGAAATAATTCACTTGCGGAATGATTTTAATGATAATGATGTATTTGGAGAATCTCCACAAGCTCCACTTAAACAAATCATGGAAATTATTACAACTACAGATCAGGGAATGGTTAATGCTATAAAAAACAGTAGTGTAATAAGATGGCTTCTAAAGTTTACCACCCCAATGCGTCCGGAAGACTTAAAAAAGAGTGTACAAGAATTTGTTGACAACTATTTAAGTGTTTCAAGTACAACCTTCGGTGCTGCCGGAGTAGATGCCAAAGCGGATGTAATGCGAATAGAACCCAAAGATTATGTACCCAATGCGCTACAAATGAGCAACACTAAAGAACGGCTATATGCCTTCTTTAATACAAATGAAAAAATCGTCCACTCTACATATGATGAAAATGAGTGGAACAGTTATTTTGAAAGCGTAGTAGAACCTGACGCATTACAGTTATCAAACGAATACACGAGAAAACTATTTAACCGCCGGGAGAGAGGATTTGGTAATAGCATTTATTTTGATGCATCTAATCTACAATGCGCAAGCCTGACTACTAAATTAGCGTTACAAGCCATGGTTGATCGTGGCGCATTAACGCCAAATGAATGGCGTGAGGTATTTAATTTAAGCCCAGTAGCAGACGGTGATAAACCTCTCCGCAGGCTGGATACTCAAACAGTAGATGGAGTGAAAAACCTTTTATATAATGAGCAAATAGATAATATGACAAAAATAAAGGAAGAAATTTATTCTTTACTGAAAGGTGGTGAGAAGAGTGCCAAAAAAAATTGAAGTCAAAGGCGAAATTGTAGGGAATAGTGATGCATGGATCTATGAATGGTTGAAAATAGAGCATACATCACCGCAAGGGTTTTCCAAACAGTTAGCAGAGGCTAATGGGGAAGAAATCGAAGTAGATATAAACAGCCCCGGAGGAAGTATTTTTGCCGGATCTGAAATTTATACAGCCTTAAGATCGTACAGAGGGAATAAAAAGATTAGAATTGTAGGTTTAGCCGGATCTGCTGCCTCAGTCATTGCTGAAGCTGGAGAATCCGAGATAAGCCCCACAGCAATGTATATGATACATAATGTGTCAAGCCGCGCAAGTGGAGATTACAGAGCTATGGAGCATCAAGGGGAAGTGCTCAGGGCTGCAAACCAAGCTATTGCAAATGCTTACATAGATAAAACTGGAATGTCCAATGAAGAGCTACTCAACCTTATGGACAATGAAACATGGCTGACAGCACAAGATGCAGTGAGGTATGGATTTGTTGATAGGGTAATGTTTCAGGACAGCAGGATACCCCTCACTAATACAATCGGTGGAATTCCACCAGAAACAATTGAAAAACTAAGAAATCTAATCAAGAATCCGAGCAATAAAGCTACGGATTTTTTTGATATAGAGAAACAAACAGCAGAATCTAAATTGAGATTGCTTAACATTGAAAGGAGTATTTTAAAATGAGAAAAGAAGAGTATATAGCAAAAAGAGAAGGCATGTACAACGAGGCAAAAGAATTAATCAATGCAGGAAAACTTGAAGAAGCAAATGCTAAAATGGATGAGATCAAGAATCTTGATGAAGCGTTTGATCAGGCGGCAAAAGCAGAGGCAAGCCTGAAGGCACTTGAAACTACACCACAGTTAATAAATACATCTGGTGCAACAAGCATTTTGTCTGCATCCCCTATAAGAGGCGAAGAATCAGAAGATATTTATGATTCTACTGAGTATCGTAGAGCCTTTATGAATTATGTAATTGGTGGGCAGGCTATTCCAGATAAGTTCAGGAATGCATCAACTACAACAAAAACAACTGATGTGGGAGCTGTGATTTCACCAACCGTAATTAATCGGATCATTGAAAAAATGGAGTCAATTGGAATGATTCTCCCCCTTGTTACAAAAACAGCATTTGCAGCTGGTGCAACGATTCCGACATCTGCTGTAAAACCTGTAGCAACTTGGGTGGCTGAGGGTGGCACTTCAGACAAACAGAAAAAAAACACTGGACAGATAGATATTAAGGGCTATAAACTGAGATGCGCCATTTCTATGACGCTCGAAACATCTGTAATGTCTTTGCAGGTGTTTGAGACAACATTTGTAAACAACGTATCAGAAGCAATGGTAAAAGCTCAAGAAACGGCTTTTATCTCTGGCACTGGTACTGGAATGCCAAAAGGAGTATTAACTGAAACGGTAGAAACCGGGCAAAATATTGATCTTGCAGCAGCAAATGATCCTGTGTATCAGACACTGGTTGATGCAGAAGCAGCACTGCCGTTGGCATATGAAAATGGAGCCGTTTGGAATATGACCAAAAAAACATTTATGAAGTTTATTGGTATGGTTGATGCAAACAAGCAACCAATTGCCAGAGTGAATTATGGAATTAATGGGCAGCCTGAGAGATCGTTACTTGGTAGACGTGTGGTTTTAAATGACTATATGACAAGCCTTGGAACTGCTATCACGAAAGATACAGTGGTTGCATTCCTTTTTGACTGGTCCGATTATATGTTTAATACAAACTATAATATGACTATTAAATTCTATGAGGACAATGATACAGAAGATCAGGTGACAAAAGCTATTATGATTTGTGATGGCAAAACCATTGATAAAAACTCATTAGTTACTGTAACCAAAAAATCAGCATAATAGTGAGGTGATAATATGCTGACCGTTACTATAAGCACAGAGGCAATGCGAGAAATGGTTAGAATTAGTCACGATAAACTGGATATGGAACTAGAAGCGCTAAAAGAAGCATATCTAACAGACTTAAGTATGAGTGGAGTAAACACTATACCAGCCGGAGATATGCTTTCTTGGGCTGCACTTAGACTTTATCTAAGGTGGCAGATGAACTATAACAGCGAAGCCGAAAGATATAGGCAGGCATATGAAGCTACAAAAATAGCTATGTCACTTGCTAGCGAATATAAAGGCGGTGAATGTCCTTGAGAAATGAATTATGTATTTTAATCACATATGAACATGAAGGTAGCCAGATCAAGGAAAATAAAAAAGAGGTATTTTGTAAAAAAGTATCATGTACAAGAAGTGAACATTATCAGGCTTATGCAGCTGGGTTACTTCCTAGATTTAACCTGGAAATTGATCCAAAAGATTATGAAAATGAATCAAAAATAATTGAGGAAGAATTGATTATACCACAAAAGGTAATTTACAAAGGCGCAAGATACAATATTATTAGAGGATTTGATAAGGATGAGTCCACTCTTTCCTTAACCGTGGGGTGATTGTATGAGAGTATCTTTTGATTACAATGAAGGGATTTTATCAATTGATCAATTGCTTAAAAAGCTACCTGCTGAATTACAAAGCGAAGAAAAAAAAGCATTGAGAAAAACCGGAGCTATAATTAAAAAAAACGTTATTAAGCATCTGCACAGTTCTGGTATCGAAGCAAGGTTGAAATCTGAGCCACGAAATTATGATGGCTCCACTCCATACGTGCATATAAAAGATGATGTAAGCTATACCGTAAGAAAAAACAAACAAGGCGATCATTATGTAAGTGTGAAGGGAGGAAAGTTTACTGGCTACAAATGGGGACCACTTAATGATGGGCACATTGCCAGAGATGGAAAGACTTTTGTTCCAGGAACAAAGTTTATGGAACGTGCATTACAAGCTTCTGAAGGCGAAGTGGAATCCGTTATACACGAGATGTTGAGGAAGGTGGTAGATTAATGAATTTAAAAGAATTAATTGAATCCGCATTGGATATCCCAGCGCTTGAATTATCAGATCCTTTATTACCACCCTGTGCAACATGGTATAAAACTATGGATTACCCCAGTTTGATTGGGGATGGAATAGAAACAGAGACTACAGAAGTATATGAAATAGATATATGGAGCAGGGAAAGAGCAGATATAATTACAAAAACTGAATTACTAAGAAGAAGGCTTGCAACAGAAATAGGTGCATTATTACCTGTTGCAAGCTTTAATTATGATATAAACGGGAAGATGTGGCGAGGAAATATAAAATTTAATTATATAAAGGAGGATACAAATGGCATCGAAGAAATCAAATCGAATTAATATAGTTAAGCCTGTGTACTGCTTGGTAATGACCGATGGAACAGAAGGGACTACGTATGGTCCTGTTAAAAGCTTTGGTAAAGCTATGCAATTACAGTTAACTCCCCAAGTGGCAACGGGGGTGTTGTATGGAGATGGAAAAAAAGAAGAGGACATGGGAAAATTAACAGGGATAACGGTAACAGTGGATATAAATAAACTATATATCGAAACAAAGGCAGAGATAATGGGGAACGAAATGATTGATGGTGTTGTAATTGAAAAAAATGGTGACGAACCGCCATATATCGCCTTTGGTTTTGAAGTAGAGCAGACAGGAAATACAAAAGAGCAGACTTGGTTATTAAAAGGCAGAGCACAGGCAGCAAACCAATCTATCCAGCAATCGGCAGAGAATATAAATTTCTCCACTGACTCAGTAACAATTAATTTTATCCCTAGGGATTCCGATGAGCAGCTACGTTTTTATGCAGATACTGCAAACAGTGAATACACAAAAGAGCAGGCAAGCTCTTTCTTTCTTGCCGGACCAACAACATACCCAGCAAAGAAATGATAAAAGAAGGAATAGAGCCTGCCTCATAGCTCATGAATAAGGGGTGTATTTTGAAAGGAGGTATTTATGAAGAAAATAGCAGTAAGACCAGCGAACGAAATTGAAATAAGTTTCAATGATAAAAAAATGTTAGCAACTTTCAACATAAAGGCAATGCGTTATATGCTTGAAGCACTTTCTGAAAAAGGAAAAAGAGTTTCGGAAATACCAATTGAGGAGTTTGGTGCTGTCGTAATATATTCAGGGATTAAAGTAAATGATCCTGAATTTACAATGGAGGAAGCAGTTGCCTTAGCTTTATCCATCAACCCAGCAGATCTTGAAAGCATAATTAAAGATTACAATCAATCAGCAGGAATAATGGATATTGAAACAGAGGAAGAATTAACAAAAAAAATCATAGCTCAGATGTTAGTGGGGCTGGCAAAATCAAAATAGAGGCTCTGATGTTTGATTTTGATATGCTTTTTTATATTTACTGTGTAAAAATGCAGATGTCTGAGCAGGAGTTTTGGTCAAGCAGCCTTTCAAAAGTCGAAAAACTGATTGATATTTATTTAGATGAAATTAACATGGGACAGCATGAAGATTATGAGTCAAAATATTTCTGCAATCAGCCAATAATACAATCGCTAAAAGAAATGGAGGGATTTGGAAGTGAGCAATGCTTATAAAAGGACCATAGTATTAGGACTTGATTATGCAGAGTTTAGCGGAGGAATTACAGAATGCAATCGGAAAATGGGATTGTTGGAGGCAGAGTTTAAACTTGCTGAGGCACAAGCTAAGAATTATGGTACAGAAACAGATCAACTCACAATAAAGAAAGAAGCCTTATCCCAAAAATTAGATTTGCAATCCAAGATTGTCGAAGAACATAAAAAAGCCTATGACAAGGCTATGTCAAGCGGAACGGCTACGGAAAAACAGGTAGATTCTCTTGATAAAAAGTTACTTGTAGCCAGAACAACTCTGGAAAAGCTAAACGGTGAGTATGAAAATGCAAGTAATGAGCTGGAGCAGTATAAGAAAAAAAATGAAGAGACGGGAGAAACAGTAGAAGATTCCGAGGGGAAACAAAGAAGTTTCGGGGATACTATTAGAGATGTAAGCAGTTCTCTTGGTCTAGAGGGGATTCCAGCAATAGAAAATTTCGCTTCGAAATTTGATAACTTGAATGAACATGTTGGGATTGCTATGGTTGCGATTGGGGGAATGATAACCAAGCTATATGATGCATCGAAAGCAGCCTCTGAGTACGCAGACGATGTAATGACTATGTCGAGCGTAACTGGTTTATCTACAGACACTTTACAAAAAATGAATTATGCTGCAGAGCTGGTAGATGTGTCCACGGAACAGATAAGTTCCTCTATGACAAAGATGGTCAGAAATATGGCTAATGCGAGGGACGGAAACAAGGATTTACAAAAAGAATTTGCTAGGCTTGGAGTCCGCTACAGAGAAGGAAATAAGGAATTAAGAAACGCAGAAGACGTTTTTTATGATTTGATCGATGCATTAGGCAAGGTACAAAACGAAACTGAGAGAGATGCAAAAGCAATGGCTATTTTCGGCAGGTCGGCGAAAGAGTTAAATCCGCTGATCGAAGCTGGAAGTGTTAAACTCAAAGAACTTGGGTTTGAAGCTGAAAACATTGGTTACATCATGGGAGAAGAGGCTTTGGGGAAACTTGGGGATTTTGATGATGCCATTCAGCGCATGAGTAACTCAAGTAAAGGATTGCAAAACTCCTTCGGGCTAGCATTAGCGCCTGTATTAACAGCTCTTTTTGATGCTTTGGCAAAAGTACCTATTCCAGTCCTTCAAACACTTATAACACTTGGGGGAACTGTAGCAAGCATCATGTTAGTAGTGAAAGCTATAAAAGAGGTAACAGACACCGGAAAAGGTATGATTAATTTTTTTAAAGATTTTGATGTTCAGGCAGCAAAAACCACAGCAATTGTAATGGGTGTGGTTGTTGCTTTACTTGCCCTTGGAGTAATTATTGCAACCATTATAGGCAAGGGAGATGATCTTAACCGTACAATGTCAGGAGTTGGGAAAAGTGTAGGAGATATACAAAGCAATATACAGAAACAACAAACACAGTATTATGCTTCTGGAACTGATTTTGCACAAGGGGGAGAAGCTACTGTTGGCGAACATGGACCAGAGAGGGTTATTTTACCCAGAGGAGCGAAGGTTTTAACAGCTGAGGAAACTCGTAAATCATCTGGTGGAGATACCTATATTTTAAATGCCACGATAAACGCAAAAGATATTAAGGATTTTAATGATGTAGTTAGTTTCTTCTCGCAGAGCAAACAGGCTGTAAGGGCAGGGAGGAGTAGATTATAATGCCAACTGTAACAGTGCAATGCAAGGCTGATACATACATAGGTACTGGGCTGGCTATACGTGACGAATACAATAACACCGCAACTAATATGTGGATTCATAGAAGTAGAGATACATCATCTTTTTATATGGGATTAATGCAATTTGACATTCCGGCACTTCCAAACAAAGAAATTGTAGGGGCTGAGTTAAAAGCACATTGTAGCAAAAAAGGAAAACTGTCCACTATTACTGCAGTACAATATAATATATCTGTAAATGTAGATACTCTAACGGGCCGCCAATTCGAAAACAAATATATGGGCTCTGATGTTGCAGAATCCCCTACACAAGTAACAACAACCAATACGGTATATGAGGTTGATGAGTGGTTTACATGGGATATATTAGGGATTGTAAAGAATGCTTTAGGACTTACAAACGTATGTATTGCTTTGGTTGATTTGGCAGGGAAAGCATCCAGCAATGACAGTGGCTGGAATTTCAACACCATAGAAACAACTTATAAGCCATATATAACGATAACATATACGGATGCAGTACCTAGCCCTCCAACAATCCTTTATCCCAATGGAGATTTGATAGAAAAAGGCAATTCTATTAGATTCTCTTGGAAATATAACTCACTCTATGATTCTGGGCAAACAAAATTTGTTATTGAGTGGAGGCAACAGGGTAATATTACATGGACTTCTCAAACAATAGCATCAAGCAATGAATATTTTACAATGGATTCCAGTTTGTTTCCTACGGGAATTATCGAATGGAGAGTAAAAACATACAATGTTAACAATGCGGTTTCGGCATACTCAACTGGAACATTTGAGTTAAGTGGTCGTCCTGCAAGCCCTGTTATTGTTTCTATGAAAAACGATGCTATATCAGAAATTACGTGGAGAAGCAACGAGGCAGAAACGGCGGTTTATCGTCTTTGGATATACCAAGGCTCTACACTTATACACGAAAGTGGAGACATGCCTGGAGGATTAAGCAATACATATATACCTAATAAAATCTTTAATAATGGCACATATACTGTAAAAATGAGAATCGGAAGTGCTTATGGCGTTTGGTCAGATGAAAGTGCAAAAGTGTTTACAATAACTGCTTCGGTTCCGGTCACACCTACAATCACTCTTTCTGCGGCTACTGGCGGGGTATTAATCACCACATCGTCTACGATTGAAGATAAGATCGTTTATAGATCAGATGATGGAATAAATTTTGCTCCAATTGCTAGATTTAGCGGATTAATGTTTACTGACTATACGGTTAAATCAAATGTATTATACCAATATTTTATAAGGGTACACAATGGTGGCTTTTCTGATAGTAAGATACTTTCTGTAAAAATAAAATATAAAGGTGCCCTCATATCCGAAGTCAACACATTATCAAACTTTATGCAGTTATATAAATCAGATAAGGATTGGTTTAATAATATAAAAATAAGCCACTCTAACGAAGCTGAAATGGTTGAATATCAAGGCCGGAGCTATCCTGTTAAAGAGGCTGGAATACACCGGGAAACAAAGCTTAGCATGTTGTGTTATCTAGATAACACTGAAATAAAGAAGTTTGAGGAAATTTATAGACTCAATGGAATTTATTTATTTAGGAGTTCGGAAGAAAGTTTTTGTTGTGAAATAAATGGGTTGAGCTATGAAAACACTTTGTTTAATCAAGGGAAAAATGTAGAAATATCCTTAAGCCGTTTGGATCACAGCCTGGAGGTGAGATTTGATGTATAGCCTTAAACAGGGTATATATACTCATAAAGACGTAATCAGCATATTAGAGTCAGACCGGGTGATTGATTTTAGATATGAATTGCTTAATAAAAACGAAATCAAGCTGAAAGATTTAGAAAATGTGAGGGGCAATATAAGGTTTGATAGTACTCAGGAAATAATGGGAACCGCAACTTTTACAATTAAGGAAATTGGAAACATAGACTTAAAAACGGTTGACTTAAGAATACGCCCCATTTTTAGATTAATGACTCCTACAGGTTGGGTGGAATACCCTCTCGGAACTTTTATAATGAGTAGTCCCGAAAGGGTAAAACAAGGTAGTGGAATTGTGCAGCAGGTAGATTGTTATGATTATAATACAATATTAAAAGAGGACAAAATTACAAATCGCTTATTTATAGCAGCAGGTGAAAATTATGTCAGGCAAATAAGGAATATTTTAAATGCTGCAGGAATTAAGAAAGTTAATATTGAAACCTCATTATTAGCTATTAGAGAGAATTTAGAGTTTGAAATAGGCACTAGTAAGCTTGATATAATCAACGCCTTACTTACAGCAATAAATTACGAACCTTTGCATTTTGATAACAGGGGATACGCAGTAAGTAAAAGATATATAGAGCCTCTTAATCGCCTTACTGAGCACTCATACAGAACTGATGATCATAGTATTATAAAAAATGGAGCAAAACAAATCATTGATATTTATAATGTTCCTAACATTTTTGTAAGATATACAGATGATCCAGATGGAGAAGAATTCTATAGTCAATTTATTAATGATAGTGCAGGTAGCACAATTTCCACGATTAACCGAGGCAGGAATGTAGTAGATATAGAAAGTGTTGATGATATAGCTGACCAAGATACATTAAATGACCTTGTCAGGAGACTTGCAATTGAAAAGAGTCAGACATATGATGCAGTTATACTGCCAACAGCTATAATGCCTCACCACGCATACAGAGATTGTATTTTCGTTAATGAAGGTAGTCTTGGTGTTGGTAATAAATACATTGAATATGCGTGGGAAATGGAGCTTGGAGTGGGAGGAACTATGACACATGAATTAAAGAGGGTGGTTAAATTATGATGTATGATAATCCAGGGCAGCAGCTTGATGAATTGCATTTGTTTTTTAAAGGTGAGAAGGCATATCGCATGGCAATTGTTGATAGTATAAAAGATGGAAGACCTTATATAAAATTTTATGGTGAAGACACACCAAGTTTAAAGCCATATAAATATCTACAATCTTATATCCCTACAGTAACTGATAAAGTGCTGTTGGCCCGAATCGGTAAGTCTTACGTTATTCTAGGAAAGGTGGTATAGGAAACATATGAATTATGATGTAGTGTTAAATGCTAATGATAGCGGAACACTTGATACGGAGTATGCATTTACTCAAGGAGATTACGGACAAATACAGTTTAGTATTAGAGTAAAAGCTGATGGTGATTATATATCAAATGCCATAAGGGCATATATTGTTTTTGAACTGTCTAATGGTATGTTTGTAACAGGTGCAGACATGCCTAAAAGTGTAGCAACCTATACTTATGTGTTCAAAGGCAATGAATTACAATCTCCCGGAAAAGTAGTTGCTGACGTTAAACTGGTTTATGCTAATGGGCGTATATCTTCTAATAAATTTTCCTTTATCTGTCGTTATGATCCTATGGCAGATAAAAAAGTTCAAGCAGGACCCTATATAACGGCGCTTGAAAAGATCATTTCAGATGGTCAGCAAAAAATAGATTACCTGCAGTACTTGATAGATACACTAAAAAACGATATTGGAGGAACGCCACTTACAAGGAGTGATTTAATAAATAATGCCCTTACTACTATTGCTGGCGTGGGTGCACTTGACGCAGCAATGGGAAAGACATTGCAGGATCAGATTACGAAAGTAAATAGTGATTTAGGTAAAGTATTATATGGCACATCTTTAAAATACAAGGCTGATTTAAATGATGTGTCTGAACTAACTACCGCCAGGGCTATGTCCCTGAGTTATTTTACGTTGGGATCCATAAATACTCCCGGAACCGGCAACTACGGTTTGGTTATTAACTTTGCTGTTACGAGTTCAAATCACATTATGCAGATTGCATTTGTGTCAAATGGTCTCAATGCGGGGATGTACATGCGTGAATGGACAAGTGATGGGAGTATGATTAACTGGGTTAAAGCCTAAAGTGGAGCACTTGTAATTCACATCATAAACGATCATTTGACAATTGATCACTATACAATCCTTATCCAATTGCTGACGTTAGAATCATGTTGTACTCGGTAGATGATACTGTTCTTGGAGGCAACTCCTATATATGCCTGTACAGCAATTTGACAGCTTCTCGTATACGTTCCCCAATTAATTACGTTCCACCACTGAGCCCCAGGTTCCCCAAGTGGGGTAATGGCTGGGTTTGAACCATCGAATGCATATTTGCAAACAGAGTACAGCAAAGAATTTTGCAATAGGCCGCTTGGGTAATGAATTTCAGTGTTATTATAATCTCCATTTAGGAAGGTCATATATAAATCATGTTTAGTAGTAGCTAAATCACTATTTAGCACACAAACGTAACTTGTCAACAGGCCCCAAACAGGGTCTTATTTTATTGCCCAAGAGGCAGAAAGGAGTCCGCACATGAAGGACAAATTAATTTTAAATAATAATGCAGAAATCGATCTGGAGGCCGGTGCAAGCCTAGAAGGACTAAAGGTAGTGGCTACAGATCGAACAGCCATGCTGGCAACATGGGAACAGTTAACATCAAATAATCTCGCCGTAGTACAGATAAAAAATGGTGATGGATTAGTGGTGGGAAATTACACAGACCTTGTATTGGTTTCAGAGACCTCCACAGTGACCGCCGATGGATATGTGCTTACCAGTTATAACCTCCGTAAAAAAACGGTAGAGGAAAAACGCATGGACGCACTGGAAGAAAGTCAGGCAATACAGGATGGAGCGATTGCAGATTTAGGTGATGTAACCAGCGTTTTAGCAGAGCAAGCGGAAGGGGGCGCACGATAATGGCAGCATTTTACGGAAGACGTATCAAGGCAGACATTATGACCCTAGCACAGGTTCCGAAACTTTGGAAGACGGTTACTGAAAGATGGCTGGAGCAAAATCAAGGATAATAAAACAGGAGGTGCCGCATGAATGATATGGAGATTGCAGTAAAATTTGAAAACCATGACCAGCAGATAAAATCTCTTAAGCACCGAATGGAGGAGCAGGAAGAGCAGAGTAAGACAATACAGGATTTGGTATTGTCAGTAAAAGAACTGGCCTTGAACATGCAATCCATGATTAAAGAACAAGAGATCCAAGGGCAGAGACTGGCTAAGTTGGAGGCGGTGCCAGAAGAACAATGGAGCAACATGAAAAGAACGATTTTTAATACTGTTATTGGAGTTATGGCCGGGGCATTTGCTACCGGCATTATTTATATAATGGCTCAGTCAATTAGTTAGAAAGTGAGGAATAAAATGGATTTATCATTAACCATGCAGTACGCAGCATATTTTTTAACAGCTATCGGTCTATTGGCCTGTGCAGTTGCAATCATCACGCAGGTCATCAAGGAGTTGCCGGGTCTGTCAAAATTACCGACATCTGCCGTGGCCTTTACAGTGTCCTTGATACTCTGCCCGGTATCAGTACTAATCTTATGTACATACCTTAAGCAGCCCATTACTTGGTATTATGTGTTCGGGTCCTTTATTGCTGCCTTTATAGTGTATTTGGTGGCTACCGGTGGCTGGGATAGACTGCATGAGATATGGCAACGTACAAAATATAATAATAAATAACTGTTGCCATGTCGCAACTTATCAGGCCTGGGAGTTTCCTGGGCCTCTTTTTGATTGGAGGTTTTTATATGAAAGCAATAGAGAAACTATTAGCAGTGGCTGAAGCAGAAGTAGGATACCTGGAAAAGAAAAGCAACAGCCAGCTTAATGATAAGACAGCCAATGCCGGCAGCAACAACTATACCAAATATGCCAGAGACTTATATCCATCTTTGCAGGGACAACCCTGGTGTGATATGTTTGTTGACTGGTGCTTTGTACAGGCTTTCGGGCAAGTAATTGCAAGGCAGCTTATCTGTGATGGATTCAGTGCATATACACCAGACAGCGCTAAATACTATAAGAGCAAAAAACAGTACCATAAGTCCGATCCACTCCCGGGAGACCAGATATTCTTCAGGAACTCTGTCCGTATCTGCCATACTGGTATTGTCTATAAGGTGACATCAACACATGTATTCACCATCGAAGGCAACACCTCTGCCGGCAGCTCTGTGATCGCCAATGGCGGCGCAGTCTGCAAAAAGAGTTATCCACTTACACATAGCGGCATAGATGGCTACGGCCGGCCAGACTGGAGTTTAGTCAAGGTACAGGACAAAAAGTCCGGTTGGGTACAAGAGGCAGCCGGCTGGAGATTTTATAACGGAGACACAGGTAAGCCAGTATGTAATGATTGGCTAAAAGACAAGGATAAGTGGTACTGGTTTGATGGATCCGGGCTTATGGTTGCTAATACCTGGTATCGGTACAAGGACCACTGGTACTATTTAGGTGCTGATGGCGCCATGGTCAAAGGTCTCCAGGCAGTTGTCGGTAAGTGGTATTATTTGGACCAGGAGGGTAAGATGGCTGTGGAGCCAGTAACGCTTGCTCCTGATCAGGACGGTGCATTGCAATACCCAGGACTGGCACAGTAAGGATAACGAGGCGCAGGAGGTATGGTATATATATATAGAAGATAAAATATGAAATCAATTAAAAATCCCTCTAGCATTCCTCCATAATCCATGCTATACTACCCATAAGAACAGCCTCCGAGACCCCAGTCTCAGGGGCTATTTTCCATTCTAGGTTTTTACAATCCGGGGGCCCTGATGGAGAAATGGGAGCTTCCATGCGTTATCTCTCCCAGCGTTATGCCATGCCATATAAGGAGTGTAAAGCGCTTTTAACCGACATTGGTACAGAAGAATTAGCACATCTTGAAATTGTTGCAACCATTGTGCATCAGCTTACCAGAAACTTAACGCCTGAAGAGGTAACAGAAAATGGTTTTGGTCCTTATTACATTGATCATACTACAGGTATCTGGCCTCAGGCGGCAGGTGGTATTCCCTTTAATGCATGTGAGTTCCAGTCCAAAGGCGATCCTATTACAGATCTGTTTGAAGATATGGCAGCAGAACAGAAGGCAAGAACCACATATGACAATATTCTGCGTGTTGTAACTGATCCTGACGTATGTGACCCTATCCGCTACTTAAGAGAGAGAGAAGTTGTCCATTTCCAGAGATTTGGCGAAGCATTGAGAATTACTCAGGATAATCTGGACAGGAAGAATTTCTATGCATTTAATCCTAGCTTTGATGTAAAAAAAGAATGCTGATAAATGCTTTTTATGAAAATGAAGAGCGAGACGGAACCTACGAATTTTAGGTTCGTCTCGCTCTTTTCGTTATGCTCATACCAGGCAAATCATTACAGAAAAAATCATCATTATATAGCTGAAAAAAAATAACAATTAGGTGAAAATAAAATACGTAAAATTACGTAAAAAATTGACGTACGTAAAAATACGTAGTATAATAAAAGTAGATAAGAAGAGGAGAAAGAGATAATGTCAATGACTATAAAACTATTGCAGGATAATGGATTTGAATGTGTCAGACAATATGGTTCTCATATGATATTTGAAAATAAAAAGACTAATCGTAGAATTGCCGTTCCCTATTATTCGAAAGAATTACCTAAGGGAACTCAAAAGAGGATGCTTAAAGATGCAGGGCTTTAGTGCACTGTATTGCTCATAATGAGCGGGACAAGGCATTTAATGTGGTCCATACTAGAGCTCTCCAGATGTCGTTGTTTTAATAATTAGTAGAGAGGAGTGATTGAATGTCCAAGAAATTATTTTATCCAGCTGTATTCGAACCAGAAGATAATAATTCATTTTCTGTATATTTCCCGGATATTCAGGGGTGTAATACATGTGGGGAATATTTAGAAGAAGCCTATGAGATGGCTCAGGATGTTTTGGCTTTAATGTTGTCATATATGCATGACCACAAAGAAGAGATTCCTAATCCTTCAAACCCTCAGGATATTAAATTAAAAGATAATCAGTTTATAATTGTGGTTGAATTTGATATGCTAGAGTATTTGAAGAAGACAAAGTCTCATGCAGTGAAAAAAACACTGTCAATACCATCCTGGTTAAATGAGAGAGCCATTGAAGCAGGGATTAATTTCTCACAAGTGCTGCAGGAAGCGCTGATAAAAAAAGTTGGAACAATGTTCTGATAGTGACCTTTAGAACGCAAGTAATAAGAAGATAGGTGTATCGTGAAAGCATTGATACAACGCCTAAGATGACCCGCCAACCCTATATATCTATATATCAGGGAAGGCGGGTTTTGGTGTTAGACAGATATGTGACATGTTTTTATAACTGCTTTTACTTAAAATAACATGAATATTCTGACATAAATAAATCATATTCACTTTTTTCTGTAATCCAAATGATAACATAATATTCTTCAACACCCAGTCGGGAGTAGGCTTCCAGACGATGATTCCCGTCATTTAATTCAAACTCCCCAGTGGTTTTTCCTTCATCTATTAAATAATGAACGATTAATGGTGGCATATCCTTTTCTCTTTTCAGGACTTCCATAAGCTCAGCCACATGCTTCTCAAACCATTTTTCATTTATACGCCATCTCATATTTTCTTCAGGACCACAACAGCGACTGAAAAGTGATAAGGGCATTTTGACAGGTCCCAGAAAATACCGGTCAAAGAGCTTAAGACCATCTGAAAAATCCTTGTTGTGACCATCTGACAACAGATATGAGTGAACCCATTCTTCCAGTTTATCATGTTTCGCATGGTCTTGCGCGGATGACAATGTACATTTGTAGTCCATCATGAATACCTCCTTTTTTGAATAAATAATCTTTTTAATTGATTCACAGGAAAGATAGTATTCATTAGCTAATTCTTCAATACTGGCGCCTGCATTAAATTTTGCTTTGATGTCACGATTACGTTCAATAAGGTATTGTTTATAACCTGATGTTTCACCCCATGCCCGCTTTTTGTCACTTGATGGGATATAAACAAGCTGACCAGAAACATATTTTTGTATCTGCTTTAGTAATCTTTCAGGAAATATATCCTTGCCGTTTTCGTATTTCATTTCTATCCTCCCCTTTCAAATGTATCTTACACTAATCCGAGTGGTTTTTATATATCCTAATTTTATATAGGCGTTTTTTACATATAAGATTAAGAGACATGAGAATAAGAATCATGATTGAATTGCCTCGTACGATGTGATAAATTATAAGTATGTTTCTCTTAATAAGTAATCCGCTAGATATCCGGCTAAATAACTCAGAATAAGGAAAGAAGGAGAATTTTTATGACTAATATAAAAATGCCCATGATTTTCATAGGTCATGGATCCCCAATGAATGCAATAGAGAATAATCAATTCACAGATCAGTGGAGAAAAATTGGTCAGTCTCTGCCAAAACCAAAGGCTGTTTTAGTGCTGTCTGCCCATTGGTTTACAGAAGGCGTGAGAATTCAGACAGATGAAAATCCAAAACTAATCTATGATATGTACGGTTTCCCAAAAGAATTATATGAAATAAAATATCCTGCAAAAGGAAGTCCGGAAATTGCCAGGAGAACAATTAAACTGGCGGGGCAAGAGATTGCAGAAGATAATTCCTGGGGAATTGATCATGGGGCATGGTCCATACTTGTCCATCTGCTCCCTGATGCTGATATACCTGTTTATCAGATGAGCATAAACAGAAGGTATCAAAGTGTGGAACATTATGAATTAGGAAAGAGGATTGCAGGGCTGCGGGAAGAGGGAGTTTTAATTCTGGCAAGCGGCAATGTGGTCCATAATTTAAGAGAAGTAGACTGGGAGAATCCGGGCGGGACCGGCTGGGCTAAGGAATTTGACTCCTATATAAAGGAGTGTGTAGTATCCGGTGATTATAGAGGGGCAGTCAATTATCGGAATCACAGATATGCACATAAAGCGGTTCCCACATCTGATCACTACGATCCTTTGCTGTATATACTTGGAGCAGCGGATCAGAGGGATAGAATAAGTCTGTTTAATGAAGAATGTGTACTTGGCAGTTTGTCAATGACATGCTATCAGTTTGAACAGGAATTTTCATAAGAGGAAACTTTTTCTTTTTCATCAAAAACAAAATTAAAAGCAGAATTGCAGGTATCTTATTTTTATTTATATTTTGGTAGATATTGTCCATACTAATACAGACAAAATTACAAGCAAGGAGGTAATCAAAAGATGGATAATGGTATAAATGAAAGTATCGCCTGCACTATTAGAAATTGCACCTATCATGCAGATGATGAAAATTACTGTACTCTGGACAAGATTTTAGTTGGAACACATGAAAGCAATCCTACCAAGAAAGAATGTACTGATTGTGAGTCCTTTGTAAATAAGGATGAGTAAAATCTGATTAAAATGCAAAAGACCTTCTATGATTATTTCTAAATCATAGAAGGTCTTTTTTAAACTGCTTTTCTAATCTGCCGTTTATACGTTTGCTAATTCCTCTTCATCACTGATCTTTTTGTTCTTGTACATATTAATATCAGCTTCTTTTAGAAGTTCATTGATAAATTTTACATTATCGTAGAACTTCTCAGCAACTGCTATTCCAAAGTTTGCCATTGCATACAGGTTCTTCTCTTTGTCATATACAACATCACGCTCTAATCGTCGGGCGATTGTTTCCACTATTCGCTCTGCAACAGGAAGCTGGCAATTGCTTAGCACAATAAGGAACTCATCTCCTCCTAACCGAATGACGGAGTCAGTGGTCCGTACACTTGCCTTTATTACCCGGGCAGTCTCTTTGAGAACCCAGTCGCCTAAGTCATGACCATAATTATCATTGACTGACTTAAATTTATTTAAGTCAACCATAATGAAAATTACATCGCGGTCAAGATCACAGCGGTCATTGTGGCAGAATGCACGCTCATCAAAATATCTGCGGTTATATACCTGTGTCAATGAATCTGTAAAAATTTTCTTCTCTGAATTTATGATCTTTTTGGCAAGCTCTTGTTTACCGAAAGCACCGAATAAAATTTCATCAGTAATCTTGCTGACAATCTCCAATGTGCAGATTACTTCGCTGCCAGTTTTACATTCAATACGAATGGGTTTTGAAACAACATGATATACATCATCTTCAATAAACTCGAATTTTGTCATGCGGCTGTTATTATGTATTGCATTGATGCTGACGCAGTTTTTACAACGTGCGGTTTTTTGCCAGACCTGATAACATTCATATTGATCATAAATCACGTTCTCATCTTCATCAAATGTGATCATTTTATGTTTTGCCGGATCTACTAGACGAACGACATCATAAATGCTTGACAATGAATCAACTATCCCCTGAATTTGGTCTACTTTATACTTCATTTACAAATCTCTACTCCTTCTCTCCTTATTTTTACTTTTTTCTACATAAATTGGCTTCTACGCCCTCATTATAACTCATTTATATGTTTTTTCAATATATAAGTTGTATATTGACAAAAACCGTTGATATTAAAGGATTTATTACGGTTTTGTAACCAGTTTTTTGAATTTTATTACAATTAGCCTAAGATGTCTATAGGATCAAATAAAACAAGACATTAATGCTGTCAAAGTCATTTTCTTAAGAATAGGATGTTATGAATCTTATTATATAGAATGGAGTAATTTATGAATCAAACAGCAATCTTGGAACCGGCAGCTCAGGCCGTGGCTTGTGAAAGCTCAGTTCCGCCTCTGATTTTCCAGCTTCCTCCTGATGAAGGGCGGCAGATTCTGGAAAAAGCTCAGGATTCACCGGTATATAAATATCCGGCAGAAGTGGATTCAATGGTGGTTTCAACAGGTACATGGGGAAATATAGCGGTCTATCGGATAACACCTGTGGGATGTGATCAAAATAAGACTGCAGATGTGATATTTTACATTCATGGTGCAGGCTGGGTATTTGGCAGCTTCCATACTCATGAAAAGCTGGTGAGGGAGTTGGCTGCCCGCACAGGATGCACCGTTATTTTCCCTGAATATAGCCGCTCACCGGAAGCACATTATCCTGTGGCAATTGAACAATGCTATAGTGTGCTCTGTCAACTGCCACATATATTATCCAGATGGGGAGTGAGGTATAACAGCCGTACTCTCACTGTGGCAGGAGATAGTGTAGGAGGAAATATGGCAATTGTCATGACGCTGTTTTCCAAATACAGAAGAGGACCTGAAATTCATAAACAGCTTTTATATTATCCTGTGACCAATGCCTGCTTTAATACAGAGTCCTACTGTGACTTTGCAGAGGACTATTATCTGTACAGAGAAGGGATGATCTGGTTCTGGGATCAGTACACAACTTCAGAAAGGGATAGAAACCAGATTACAGCATCGCCCTTAAGAGCTTCCGGTGACAGACTAAAAGGTCTCCCTCAGGCAATGATCTTAAATGGGCAGGCAGACGTACTTCGGGATGAAGGAGAAGCCTTTGCACAAAAGCTCAGGTCAGCAGGTGTTTCAGTAACTGCCATCCGTTTTCAAGGGATAATCCATGATTTTGTAATGCTTCATTCTCTGGATCAGACCAATGCCTGCAGGGCAGCAATGGATGTTTCTACAGACTGGATTCGCAGATTGAACCTGGAACGGTATGAGGATATTCCGGTAAAATGTGAAGTTTAAGCAAGATAAAAGGAAACATGACATACAGTTGTCGTGTTTCCTTTTGTATACTGTATAGAAAAGGGGGACAGAAGATGAAGAAAATAGAAAACTTTCATGATTTTATAACAGAATTAAATCAGGCTGGAATGACTATGGGAGGAGAAAACAATGAAGGGATATTCTCCCTTTGCAGCAGCTTCCAGGATTCAGTCCGATGGCATACAGAGGATCAGGAAACCGATCCGTGGGAGTGGAGAATGCGGGTGCTCAATGAATGTGATGATATCGCTTATGGAAAATTCTTTTTTAAGAAAAGCGGCTATATCACAAAGGAGTGGTACCCTTATTTTTACGCTGTCAGAAGAAATAAAACAGAACTTTTAGAAGCTTATGAAGCAGGTACCATCAGCCACTATGGGAAACGAATCTATGGACTTCTTGAGGAATACAAGGAACTGCCCCTTCATCTGATTAAACAGTATGGGGATTTTACAAAAGAGGATAGATCAAGATTTGACAGTGCGATAACAGAGCTGCAGATGAAGTTTTATATTACGATGTGCGGGAAGGCCAGGAAGATTTCTAAAAAGGGTGAGGCATATGGGTGGAATTCTACAGTATTCTGTCTCACTGAGGACTTTTTTCCAGAAGAAGTCATTGAAAAGGCGGCAGAACTGAAGTATCAGGATGCGTATAATAAAATAGAAGCTCATATTTATAAACTGAATCCGGAGGCAAATCCTAAAAAGGTTAAAAAGTTTATAACAGGATGAAACTTTACCAGGTTTAGAAATCAGGCATAGATGAAAAATTATCAGGCATAAGATGAAAAATTATTAGGCAAAACGTGTTGACAAATAACCTGCCTCATGCTATTATATACGAGGTTCGCATAGCGAATTATATAAGCTGATGTGGCACAGGTGGTAGCGCACCTCATTGGTAGTGAGGAGGTCACGGGTCCGAGTCCCGTCATCAGCTTTGGAATCTAACGGGAAGTCTTCAATGGCTTCCCGTTTTTCGTCATATACAGCTAAACATTGACAGAAGGAGGCGGATATCAGTGAAACAGAAAAAGCGCAAAAGAAGAAAAAAACGAACTCCATGGTCCATTTTTTTCAGACCGATTAAAATTGTTCTTTCCATATTTTTAATTGTTCTTGCTATTTGTTGTGTGACCGGCGGAGCTGTTTTTCTAAAATATCAGGATGTAATTGCTGCCTGTAAGGAAAAAGCAGATACAATTCTGGCTCAGACAACCAAGGCGGATTTTTCACAGCCCAGTGACACCCATATCTATGATTCGTCGGGCAATGTCATAGGAACTATTAATTCCGGCCACTATGAGTATGTTGAAATCGATGATATCAGTATCAACCTTCAGAATGCCTATATTGCACAGGAGGACCACAGGTTCTATGAACATCATGGTGTGGACTATATTGGTCTGGCAAGAGCCGGTGTGAAGCTGATTCAGCATAGAGGGGAGATCACCCAGGGGGGAAGCACTATTACCCAGCAGGTGATTAAAAATACTTACTTAACACAGGAAAAGACATTTCAGAGAAAGATTACGGAGATTTTTGCAGCTCCCAGAATGGAAGAGAAATATTCCAAAGGGGAAATTCTGGAATTTTACTGTAACACTAACTTTTATGCCAACAGGTGTTATGGAGTTGCATCAGCAAGCAGATATTATTTTGATAAAGAGGTAAAGGATTTAACCATATGGGAAGCAGCCACTCTGGCAGGAATCAGCAACAATCCCTCCCGATATGATCCGGTAGCCCGTCCTGAGAATTCTCAGGAGAAAAGGGACCGTGTCATTGACAATATGGAGAAATACGGATTTATTACACCGGAGGAAAGTGACCATGCAAAAGCTCAGCCTCTTACAGTGCTGAAGGTTTATGAACCAGGTACTAAGGAAAGCTATGCAACCGGCTATGCGATTCACAGCGCAGTTATGGAGCTGATGACCAATGAGGGTTTTGAGTTTGAATACACGTTTAAAGATCAGGAAGCTTATGATACCTATAGAGAAAAGTACCAGGAGGTTTACCAGACAAAAAGTGATTTAATCCGAAACGGCGGTTTTGAAATTCATACAAGTCTGGACAGCAATACTCAGATTCAGCTGCAGGCAGTCATTGATAACACCCTTGCAGATTTTAAAGAGCTGCAGGAGAATGGCAAATATGCTCTTCAGGGCGCAGCAGTAATTATTGATAACAGAACCGGATATGTCATCGCTATTTCCGGCGGAAGAGGGACAGACGATGAGTATAACCGGGGATATTTAAGCAGAAGACAGCCTGGCTCTACCATTAAACCATTAATTGACTATGCCCCTGCTTTTGAGACCGGATATTATTATCCTTCCAGACTGGTCAATGACCATCTGTTTGAAAAGGGACCTAAAAACAGCGGCGGCAAATATCATGGTGAAATCTCTGTGAGAGAAGCTTTAAACCGAAGTCTTAATACAGTTGCATGGCAGGTCCTTCAGGATATTGGTGTGGATAAGGGTATCAGTTACCTTGGAAAAATGCATTTTGCAGGAATCAGCTATATGGACAATGGCAACACAAGTATGAGTATCGGCGGCTTCACAGAAGGAGCAAGAGTTGTGGATATGGCAAAGGGCTATTCTGTTCTTGCAAATGCTGGTATGTACAGCAACAACACCTGTATTATAGGGATTACAAGCCAGTATGAAGGTGAGGTATATGATAGCAATCAGCCTGATGAACGTATTTTTACAGCAGATACTGCTTATATGGTTACAGATGTGTTAAAGGGAACTTTAGATAAACCATATGGAACCGGTTATGGACTGGGGCTGACCAACATGCCGGCAGCAGGTAAAACAGGTACAACCAACAGCAATAAGGACACCTGGTTCTGCGGTTATACCAAGTACTTTACAACAGCTGTCTGGGTTGGATACGATACTCCAAGGGCTATGCCTGGTGTCTATGGCAAGACCTATTCAGGCAAGATCTGGCATGATATTATGGAACAGCTCCATACAGACCTTCCGGCAGCAGACTGGGATATGCCTGAAACAGTAACCCTTGCTTATGTGGACTCCAGAGGAGAGAGAACAGAAGTCAATACAGGGAAAGCAGATTTATTTTCCTCCATTGCAGAGGCAGAAGCCAGGTCAAATTCCAAGAAATGGGCTGAGGAAGAGAAGATGAAGGAAGCCCAGGCTCAGGCTCATCAAGCAGCTCTGGATGCTCAAAACGCAGCCAATGAGGCAGCTCTCCAGAAGGTGGAGCAGATTCAGAACATTATTAATGAACTAAACGGAATCGAATATAGAAATTCAGGAACTCAGGGGCAGATTGACACAGCAGCAGCTCTTTTAGAGACTCTTACTGGAACTGAAGTATATGATGTTTTAAAGAGTCAGCTGGATGCAGCAGCCTCCAGAGCACAATCTCTTCCTGAAGAGATTGAATCTACCGGAAAGCCGGCGGAGATAGGTCCTGGAATTAATCCTGTAAGTCCCGGAACAGAAGCACCCGGTACCTCAGAAACACAGGTGATTCCCGGTGCACCTCCAGGAAGCGGGATTCCTGATGTAGTGCCTGTTGAGGCACCTGGTCTGTAAAGCATAAAATTAAATATTATAAAATGGTCTGAGACCGGTAAAATTCACCATGATGAAGTGAGTTTTTCCGGTCTCTTTCTCTTTACATTTTTCTCTCCCCATGGTAAAATGCCACTAGCGTCATTTATTTAAAAAAATAACGGTTGACAGGAGGAAAACCATGAATACAGGAGCCGTAATTCTGGCAGCGGGTCACCGGAGTTCAATCACCAGTTTTCAGCCCATGCTTCCCATAGGAAAAACTACAGCCATCAGGCGGATTATCATTACCTTGCAGAGGGCAGGAGTGGGTCCTATTGTAGTGATAACAGGGGATCAGGGAGAAGATGTGGAGAAGCATATTTCCAAAATGAGAGTGATCTGTTTAAGAAATGAAGAATACGCCTCATCCCAGATGTTTGACAGCATCTGTATGGGGCTGAACTACATTGAAGACCTTTGTGACAGAGTGCTTATTATGCCTGTGAAGGTTCCTATGCTGTTATCCGAAACAATTGAAAATATTATGAAATCCACAGCTCCTGCTGCCTGTCCTGTTTATAACGGCAAAAGAGGTCATCCGGTTATGCTTACAACTGAATGGATTCCGCGGCTTCTTGCATATAGGGGAGAATTTGGCCTTAGAAGTTTTTTAAGAGAGCCGGAGATATACAGAGAGCTGGAAGAGCTGCAGGTTAAGGATCAGGGGATTATTATAGCTGTGGAAACTGATGAGGACTGCAAAAAGGTGATGGAGTCCCCATCTCACAGACGGATTCCTATCCATGGAAGGGCCAGCTTGTTCATAGAAGGTGATGAGTCCTTCTTTGGACCTGAGATCGCTCATTTTCTTGAATTGATTGATCATACAGGTTCTATGCAGACTGCATGCAGGCAGATGCATATGTCCTATACCAAAGGCTGGAAGCTGATTAAAACAGCAGAACAGAATCTGGGTTATCCGATGTTATTTACCCAGTCCGGTGGTGCAGAGGGAGGATTCTCCCAGTTAACACCGAAAACAAAAGAATTTCTCAACCGGTTTCTGGCGATGGAACGGGAGCTTACGGACATTGTAGATCAGATGTTTGATAAATATTTTATAGATTGAGAGGTTATGGGGATGAGAGAATTATTTGAGGAAATGAAACGAATTCTTAGTAATGGGGAAGAATTAGTATTAGTAAGTGTCATTGCAGGTTCCGGTTCCACGCCCAGAGGTGCAGGTGCCAGAATGATTGTGCGAAGTGACGGAACTACCATGGGGACTATTGGAGGCGGGGCAGTGGAGTATCAAGCCTCTCTTATGGCTGTTGATGTATTAAAGGAGAAGTCCTCTTACAGCAAAGGGTTTCGTTTAAGCAAAGGTGATGTGGCGGACTTGGGAATGATCTGCGGCGGCGATGTTGTGGTGTATTTCCAGTATATAAATGGTAAAAACAGTGATTTTATGGAGGTCTGTGACAGGATTATTTCTGCCTTTGACAGAGATGAGGACAGCTGGATTCTTACTGATATTACAGATGAAACAGCCTGGGCTATGGGGATTTACAGCAAGAGTCAGGGAATCTACGGAATGGAGCTTCCTGAGAATATAGAGGAGCTTACTAAGACAAAAGCAGTACAGGCGGAGACTGGAAGCAGAAAATATTACAGTGAACCTCTGGTAAGGGCAGGTACAGTCTATGTATTTGGCGGCGGTCATGTGGCACAGGAATTAGTGCCTGTTATCAGCCATCTGGATTTTAAATGTGTAGTTTATGATGACAGAGAGCAATTTGCCAACAGCAGCATATTCCCTGATGCAGTGGATACCATTGTTGGGGATTTTAATGATATTTTAAGTAAGATCACTATAGAGGAACAGGATTATGTGGTGATTATGACCCGCGGCCATGAATGTGACTATGATGTACAGAGGCAGGTGCTTAAAACTGATGCACACTATATCGGAGTTATGGGTAGTAAGATGAAGATTAAGACTTTGTCTGTGAAATTAAAACAGGATGGATATACGGATAAGGATTTGGAACGGTTTTATACACCCATTGGCATTTCAATTCTGGCAGAAACTCCGGCAGAAATTGCTATCAGTGTGGCAGGAGAGCTGATCAGAGTAAGAGCAGAACGGGAAGGAAGAAGAAAATGACAGTCCCCCATCTTTTTCTAACAGGACCATCAGGAGCAGGGAAAACAACCTGTATCTTAGAAGAGCTTGCTCCGTATAGGAAGTACTGTGGAGGATTCTTAAGTCAGAGGTTGGTTGATGAAAATGGAGAGACTAAAGGCTTTCGTCTTGTTTCCTTAATGGACTCAGGAAAAATGCTTCAATCGGTCAGACTGTATGAACCCGGATTATCCAATGTTTTCATAAGGCGTATAGGTAATAAGACAGAGATCAATACAGAGGTATTTCGGACGGCCGGTAAAAAGATCATTGATGATGTTTTGCATTCTTTTAATCAGGACAGACTGTTGAAATTTTGTCTGTTGGATGAATTAGGCGGTGTGGAGCTTAGGGAGCCTGAATTCATGGATGCTGTATACAGACTTCTGGACAGCGGTATTCCCTGCATTGGAGTTTTAAAGAGCCGTAAAAATCTTCATTCTATGGGGACAAGAATGGCTTTGGGCGGGGAAATGCCGAATCTGCGGGAAGAGTTTGAGACACGGCTGATTGATCAGTTTAAATGCAGGCTGATGGTTTGCCATAGGGCGATGAGCCGGGAAGCGGGTATGAGTCAGGAAGCACATATACAGCAGCAGACGAATATGGAATACGAAACGTATATCCGCCAGGAAGTGAGAGCATTTTTAAATCAATGGAATATAAATACAGAATTATAAGAAAGGGGTGGAAAGATGACTCAGAACCGCAAGAATAATCTGCGGCTTGCAGGTATGGCAGCTTTGTTTCTGGCGTGCTTTTTTGGCTCGTTTTTATTGGGCAGATATCCCATACATCCCTGGACTCTGATAAAGGTTTTGTTATCCAGAATATTTCCTGTTACTCCTGACTGGAGCTCTCAGGTGGAAACTGTGCTGTTTCAGGTGCGGCTTCCAAGAGTGATTATGGCAGCTTTAATCGGAGCAGGACTTTCCTGTGCAGGCGCTTCTTATCAGGGAATATTCCAAAACCCTATGGTATCTCCAGATGTGCTGGGCGCATCTTCAGGGGCAGGGTTTGGAGCTGCTCTTGGATTATTTATAGGCCTTGGATATAGAGGAGTGTCCTTGAGTGCCTTTGCCTGTGGGATGGCTGCAGTGATGGCAGTGATTGTGATCAGCAGCAGAGTGCGGACGAACCCTACTTTAAATCTGGTTCTGTCAGGGATGATGATAAGCTCTTTATTCACTGCTGCTGTATCCTTCCTTAAATTGGTTGCAGACCCTTCCAATACCCTGCCTGTAATTACCTACTGGCTTATGGGAAGTCTGGCTTCCATCAGACCCAGAGATGTGAGCTTTGCTGCACCATGGATTATTGCAGGAATGATTCCTGTGCTTGCCTTAAGATGGCAGCTAAATGTACTGACTCTTGGGGAAGAGGAGGCGCGGTGTATTGGAGTTAACACTAAGAGAATCCGTGTAATCATCATTTTATGTGCAACCTTAATCACTGCGGCAGCAGTTTCTGTCAGCGGTCTTATTGGCTGGGTGGGGCTTGTAATCCCTCATTTTGCCAGAATTTTAGTAGGCAATGATTACCGTAAGATGATGCCTGCTTCTCTGCTTCTAGGAGGCAGCTTTCTGTTGATTGTGGACAATTTTGCAAGGCTTCTGACAACCAGTGAGATTCCTATTGGAATACTTACTGCATTTGTGGGAGCACCATTTTTCCTGTATCTGATTCTCAGAGAAGGTAACAGGGTATGAGAGGAGGAAGAAAATGCAGCTGAAAATAGAGGAACTCTCCTTTGGATATCGCTGTTTTGAAGTATTAAAGAGTGTGGATTTATCTGCAGACTCAGGCAATTTAATCTGTGTGCTGGGAAAAAACGGAGCAGGAAAAAGTACGTTGTTTCGATGTATTCTGGGGCTTTTAAAAGGATATAAAGGGAGAATTATGGTTGACGGAACAGATGTAAGGGAATTGAGCACTAAAGAGCTGGCGAGGAAAATCGCTTACATTCCTCAGAACCATGATCCTGCTTTTTCATTTACAGTTTTGGATATGGTATTGATGGGAACAACCTCTTCTATGTCTGTGATGGCAAGTCCAGGTGAAAAACAGAAGACAGCAGCTTATGAAGCTATGGAAACTCTCGGCATCCGCCATATGGCTGACAGGTCTTATGGACATTTAAGCGGAGGTGAGCAGCAGCTTGTCTTAATCGCCAGAGCTCTTGCACAGGAGGCTGGAATTCTCGTTATGGATGAGCCCTGTGCCAATCTGGATTACGGTAATCAGGCAAGAGTTATGGAGGAACTAAAGGCTCTTGCAGCACAGGGATATTTAATAATCCAGTCCACCCATAGCCCGGATCAGGCATTTCTCTATGCAGATCAGGCGGCAGTGCTGATGGATGGGGGAATTAAAGCAATGGGAGAACCATCATTGGTGCTGACAGAGGAAGTTCTAAAAGAAATGTATGGAATTCCTGTACGGCTCTTTGACACAGGTGAAGAAAATCGCAAGCTTTGTATGCCGGGCAGAATCAGAGAGGAGAATTAGTGTGTTGTCCTGCTCGTAATTACATGTACAGAGGTGAATCGGAACAGGACAACACACTGGATATTATGTGGAATCTATATGACAGGCTAATTGAATCAGTTCCATCTGATATTCCTGTAGATGAGATCGCGTCAGGAGAACGGTGCACCGTTGTAAGGGCAGGAGGCAGAATCGGCGCATCAGCTGTTAATCAGCTGGAGAGCAGAGAGAGACTTATGCCGGAGGAATCCCTTTCCCGTAAGCTTATTTCCGGAAACCTTACCTGGCAGCAGACAGCGGCGCTGATTAAATCATGGAATTTCAAAGAGGCATCTATAGGGGCAGCAGCTCTTAATGCATTTTATAATAATATGGAACAGATGGGGCAGATCAGGCAGGAAACAGTGCATAATAAGAGAGCTGGTTTTTTATATGGCTGTGATACATTTAAAGCCCATCAGGAGGAGATCAGAGGGAAAAGAGTTGCTACTATAGGGCATTTTCACTATGCAGAGGAATACCTAAAAGAGGCAGGACAGCTTCATATTCTGGAGAGAGAGCCCAGAGCAGGGGATTATCCGGACTCAGCCTGTGAATACATTCTTCCTGATATGGATTATATCTTTATTACAGGTTTTACCCTTGTGAATAAAACCCTTCCAAGATTGCTTCAATTATCAAGGCATGGAAAGGTAATTCTTACAGGGCCAAGTGTTCCAATGGCATCTCAGCTATTTGAAATGGGTGTCTGGGAGCTGGCAGGAACTGTTATTACAGATGGTGAAACAATCAGACATATGTTAAAAGCAAAAGAGAGAAGTCCTCTGGCACGTGCAGGACAACCGGTGCGGCTGGGGTTTCTATAGAACAAACAGGAGGTTATAGGTTATGAGAAACAGTAAGAAATGGCTTGCCCTTATTATAGCTTCAGCCATGGCAGTAGGAACTGCAGGTTGTGCAGGTAAGGCAAAGGAGACAGAGGCGGTGACAAATTCTGCCGAGACTACCGCTTCAGAGGCAACAGTGGCTTCGGAGGCATCTAAAAAAGAGGCAACAGAGGAAGATGGCCAAAAGGCTGGGGAATCAGCTGAAGCTCAGTCCGGCATGAGAACCATAACAGACAGTGCAGGCCGTGAAGTACAGATTCCTGTAGAGATCCATAAGGTTGCACCTTCCGGACCTTTGGCACAGATTGTTCTCTATACAATCAGCCCTGATAAGCTTGGTGGACTTGCTTCTGATTTCAGTGAAGAAGCAAAACAGTATATAGATGAAAAATACTGGGGACTTCCCAAATTTGGTCAGTTCTACGGTAAGAATGCAAACCTTAACATGGAAGCACTGATTGCTGAAGCACCTGATGTAATTATCGATATCGGTGAAGCGAAGAAGAGTGTAAAAGAGGATATGGATGCTCTTCAGGAGCAGTTAAATATTCCTGTGATTTTCGTAGAAGCAACTCTGCCTACGATGGCTGAGGCATATGAGTTATTAGGAGAGATTACAGGGGAGACAGAACAGGCAGCTAAGCTGGCAGAATATTGCACAACAGAGCTTACGAAAGCAGAGGAAATTAAAAGCTCTCTCACTGATGATCAGAAGAAAAGTGTTTATTTCGGAGTTGGAAACAATGGTCTTCACACCAATGCAAGAGGTTCCATTCATGCAGATGTAATTGAGTGGATCGGTGCTATTAATGCAGCTGACGTAGAGGCTGTTTCCAAGGGAACAGGAAGTGAGGTTTCCTTTGAGCAGGTTCTCTTGTGGGACCCTGACTTTATTATTTTGGATTCCCAGGAACTCTATGATCAGGTGACAGCAGATGCTATGTGGAAAGAGCTGACAGCAGTGTCGGAAGGAAGAGTCTATAAGATTCCCACAGCTCCTTATAATTTTATGGCTAATCCGCCTTCTGTTAACCGTCTTATTGGTATTCAGTGGCTGGGACAGCTGGTATATCCGGAGCAGTATACAGAGGATATTAAGGAGAAGGCAAAAGAATTCTTTGAATTATTCTACCATATTGATGTTACAGAAGAACAGTTAGAGGAAATTCTTAAAAACAGTTAATCATAGAAGTTAATTATAGAATCATAGAAAATCGGGCAAAAACATTGTTTTTTCCCATACTTCGTTATATAATAATGTACGCGAGGCGGCAGATGATAGGCATTGATTGCCTGGTCACTCTGCCGTCTGTCGTTTTAACTCAGAAAATAATCATAGTAAAATAATCACAATAGGAGTGTACAAAGATGAGTAAAGTAAGAACAAGATATGCACCCAGTCCCACAGGACGTATGCATGTAGGTAACTTAAGAACTGCATTATACGCCTATCTTATTGCAAAACATGAAGGCGGGGATTTCCTTCTCCGTATTGAAGATACAGATCAGGAGCGTTATGTGGAGGGGGCTGTTGAAATTATCTACAGAACCCTGGAAAAGACAGGCTTAATCCATGATGAAGGCCCTGACAAAGACGGCGGTGTTGGTCCATATGTGCAGAGTGAGCGCCAGGCATCCGGTATTTATTTGGAATATGCTAAAATGCTGGTTGATAAGGGAGAGGCTTACTACTGCTTCTGTACACAGGAGCGTCTTGATTCTTTAAAGCAGACAGTGGAAGGTCAGGAAATTATGACCTATGACAAGCACTGTCTTCACTTGTCCAAAGAAGAGGTAGAGGCAAATCTTGCATCAGGAATGCCCTATGTTATCCGTCAGAATAACCCTACAGAGGGAACCACCACAATCCATGATGACATCTACGGAGATATTACCGTAGATAACTCAGAGCTTGATGATATGGTATTAATCAAATCCGACGGATACCCCACCTATAATTTCGCCAATGTAGTGGACGACCATCTCATGGGAATTACCCATGTTGTCCGCGGCAATGAATATCTGTCCTCATCACCCAAATACAATCGTCTCTATGAGGCATTTGGCTGGGAGGTTCCGGTATACGTTCACTGTCCTCTCATCACCAATGAAGAGCATAAGAAATTAAGCAAGAGAAGCGGTCATTCCTCCTATGAGGATCTTATTGAGCAGGGATTTATATCAGAAGCAGTTGTTAACTATGTAGCTTTGCTTGGCTGGTCTCCTGTAGATAACAGAGAGATTTTCTCCCTTGAGGAATTGGTACGTGAATTTAATTATCACAATATGAGCAAATCTCCTGCAGTCTTTGATATGACCAAGTTAAAATGGATGAACAGCGAATATATAAAAGCAATGGACTTTGATAAATTCTACGGCATGGCAGAACCATATATCAAACAAGTGATTAAAAAAGATTTGGATTTAAAGAAGATTGCAGCCATGGTAAAGACAAGAATCGAGGTTTTCCCAGATATCCCGGATCATATTGACTTCTTCGAAACACTTCCGGAGTATGATACAGCCATGTATACACACAAGAAGATGAAGACAAACAGTGAGACTTCCCTTCAGGTGCTGACCGATCTTCTGCCTGCATTAGAAGCTCAGGAGGACTACAGCAATGATGCCCTCTATGAAGTTCTTTCAAAATATGTATCAGATAAGGGCGTTAAGACCGGATTTGTTATGTGGCCGATCCGTACTGCAGTATCCGGCAAGCAGATGACTCCTGCCGGAGCAACTGAGATTATGGAAGTCCTTGGCAAAGAAGAATCTCTTATAAGAATTAAAAAGGGAATCGAACTTTTACAACGATAAACGATAAATATTTACAAACGGGGTTCGACCCTTTATATCAAAGGGTCGAACCCC
>DHOR01000044.1:149635-165985 GCA_002409995.1 Hungatella sp. UBA5385
CGGGGGGCCCCCCCCCGTTTGTAAATGGAGGAAATAAATTGAGCAAAGAAATAACATTTGAAGGTGCACAGTGGGAAGCAGTCAGCCATAAGGAAGGACCAATGCTGGTGCTGGCAGGTCCGGGATCAGGAAAAACCTTCACCATTACCCACCGCATCCTTCACCTGATCAACCAGCATAAGGTTGATCCATCTAATATTCTTGTTATCACCTTTACAAAAGCAGCAGCAATGGAGATGAAAGAGCGGTTTGAAAATCTGAGAAATGGAGAGCCGTCATCAGTCAGCTTCGGAACCTTCCATGCTGTGTTTTTCCGCATTCTAAAATTTGCCTACCGATACGATGCCAGGAATATTGTAAGGGAAGAGCAGAGAATTCAATCTATCCGGGAAATGATGGGTCAATTTGAAATAGAAGTGGAAGATGAAGCAGAATTCGTTTCTTCCATCCTGTCAGAGATCAGCTCTGTAAAAGGGGAAATGATGAATCTGGATCATTACTATGCGAAAAACTGTTCAGAAGAGAACTTCAAACGTCTGTACCAGGGGTATGAGGAACGTTTGCGGAAGATGAATCTCATTGATTTTGACGATATGCTGGTCATGTGTTATGAGCTATTTACACAGAGAAAGGATATTCTGTCAGCATGGCAGAGGAAATATCAGTACATTCTGGTAGATGAGTTTCAGGACATCAACCGTGTGCAGTATGAGATTGTACGTATGCTGGCTGCACCTGAGAATAATTTGTTTATTGTCGGTGATGATGATCAGTCCATTTACCGTTTTCGTGGTGCTAAGCCGGAGATTATGCTGGGATTTGAAAAGGATTATCCTGAGGCGAAACGTGTTCTCTTAAATGTGAATTTCCGAAGCACAAAGGATATTGTGGAAACAGCAGGAAAACTGATCACCCATAATAAAACCCGTTTTCCCAAAGAGATTGTTACTAAAAATGGTTCAGGAAAGCCAGTAGTCACCAGAATGTGGGAAGACCCTCAGGAAGAGACTGTGGAAATGGTCCGGGAAATCATGGATTACATAAAAGCAGGATACACATGGTCTGATATCGCCGTTTTATACAGAACCAATCTAGGACCAAGACTGCTGATAGAAAAGCTGATGGAGTATAATATTCCATTTTGCATGAAGGATGCTGTTCCCAACCTCTACGATCACTGGATTGCTAAAAATGTAACTGCTTATATCCGTGTTGCACTAGGAGAGTTAACCAGAGCCAATGTGATTTCAATTGCCAACCGCCCCAACCGCTATATCAGCAGAGATGCATTGGAATTTTCAGAGGTTAACTGGGAATCTGTAAAATCCTTTTATCAGGATAAGGGCTGGATGGTGGAGCGGATTGAACAGCTGGAATACGACTTAAAGCTGATTCGGAATATGGCTCCCACAGCAGCAGTGAACTATATCAGAAAAGCAGTGGGATATGATGATTATATCAAAGAATATGCCCAGTACCGCCGTATGAAGCCGGAAGAGCTACTGGAGGTTTTGGATCAGCTCCAGGAGAGCGCGGCAGGCTTTAAGTCTTTTGAGGCATGGTTTAACCATATGGAGGACTATGCAAGAGAGCTGAAGGAGCAGGCGAGAACCAGAGAGAAACGGGCTGATGGAGTCTCTCTCATGACAATGCACAGCTCCAAAGGGCTGGAATACAGAATCGTATATATACTGGATGCCAATGAAGGGGTAACTCCCCACCACAAGGCTGTTTTAGATGCTGATATGGAGGAGGAGCGCCGCATGTTCTATGTGGCAATGACCAGAGCTAAGGAACGGCTCAGTGTTCATTATGTAAGGGAACGGTATAATAAAAAACAGGATGTGTCCAGGTTTGTAAGAGAATATCTGGGCAGGGAATAAAATGAGGCAAAGGAGGAGATTACATGAGATCATGTGTACATATCTATTGCGGTGATGGAAAAGGTAAGACAACAGCTTCTATTGGACTTGCTGTAAGGGCGGCAGGCTGCGGAAAAAAGGTACTGATTACCCGCTTTTTAAAAACAGATTATTCCGGTGAAGTGGAAGGGTTAAAATCCATAAAAGGCATTACAGTAACACCCTGTGAGAAAAGCTTTGGATTTTTCTCGAAAATGACAGATCAGCAGAAGCTTGAGGCAAAGGCGTATTACAGTGAGCTTCTGGAAACTACACTGCAAAAGGCAGCAGATCAGGACTACGATATGCTGGTGATGGATGAGATCATGGCAGTCTGTAACTTTGGCCTTGTTGATGAGGAGAGAGTCTGCTTATTCCTGGCAAATCGTCCGGAAAAGCTGGAGGTTGTTTTAACAGGGAGAGATCCTTCTGAGAGACTGATATCCATGGCAGATTACGTTTCTGAGATCAGGAAAATCAAACATCCTTATGATCAGGGAATTATGGCAAGAAAAGGAATTGAGTATTAGAATCGAAACTTCTTGATTTTTGTTCTATTGTTTGATAGAGTGGAAACAGGTAGAAAACCTAATAATTAATAATACAAAAAAGAGAGGTATTATCATGGCACAGGATCCTATTTTAGAGAATGATACGATGGAACCACAGGAGGAGATGACTGTTACACTCACACTGGATGATGGTTCTGAGCTGGAGTGTGTTGTGCTCACGATTTTTACAGCAGGAGAGCGTGATTATATTGCCCTTCTTCCTATGGAAGGTCCGGAAGCAGAAGAAGGAGAAGTTTATCTGTATCGTTACAATGAGACCGAAGATGGACAGCCTGATCTTGAGAATATCGAAGATGATGATGAGTATGAGATCGTAGCCGATGCTTTCGACGAGATGTTGGATGATGCAGAGTATGATGAAGTAGTTGGAGATGACGAGGAGTAATTCTTTGTCTGGATGATTTTAATTTAAAGACTGCACTATTTTGATAATAATGGGATTTGAACAATGGTTACAAATTTCCTGTTTTATCTTGATGGTGCAGTCTTTTTGTATTGCATTTATGTAAACTGAAAAACATTGTTTTTAGCAAGTGCATTTTGGAACAAAAAAACTACTTCTTAGTAAAAAAATGTGATAAAAAAATAAAATAGTATTAAAGTGAAAAATAGATTTTTTTAAAAATACATCAGTAAAAATGGAAACTAAAAGTTGGCAAATATTTAGTAATATATAAACAAGAATTTTTATGGAAATAAACTTGTGTAAAGTTAGGAGAACAACATGGGAAAGACAGAACGTATTATGAATTACATTATACCTGCTATATTCTGTTTATCTCTTTCATGTACTGCATGGAGAGAGATAGAAAGCACTTGTAAGTCTGTTATCACGAATGAGACAGGCCGGATAGTGCATCAAGCAGAAATTTTTAACGTACCTTTTCATCGTAAGGAATAGACTTTTGTGGTGAAACCTGTAAAAGTGCTGTAAATGAATAGAAAAGGTGATAATATGATTAAAAAACTACAAAGGATAATTGCATTGTTTTTATGCATTACTATGATTCTGCCTGCACAGGGGTTGCCTGTGTATGCTAATACAACTGACATTGTCAGCGAAGGAACAGAAATGGTAGCAGAATCGGATAATGCTGGGGAATCAGAAACTGCAATTCCCTTAGAATCTGCTGATGAGGAAGACGAAGACCAGATCAGCGAGGCTATTCCTTTAGAGAATGAAGACGAAGACCGGATCAGTGAAACATTTCCTTTGGAAACAATTGAAGATGATCGGATCAGTGAACCCCTTCCTCTGGAACTGATTGAAGAAGACCGGATTAATGAAGCTTTCCCTTTAGAGGATTTAGATGATCAGTTCCCATTTGATGAAGCTGTGATTTATTGGAATCCAGGTGGAGCAATTCCTAAAGCATCGGACTATGAAAACGAGAACTCTGATGAGTGGGAGATTCTAGCAACATCATCTGATGCCTGGTCTACAGGTCATTCAGGAAAAAGCAGCCGGAATATTGCCGGTCTCACTCCATATAAGCCTGTAAAAACTTTAAAGGAAGCTTTGAAAAGAGCAGAGCAGATGCAGGAAGATGGAGTTGATTCAGGAGAGATTACCATTTATGTGATGAATCCAATGGAAATCAAAGATGGTCAGCTGTACATATTAAATGCAGGAAATATCCGCCTTGTATCATGGCCTGGCCGTTCCTATAATAATGATTCCCTGTTCTATATAAATGGCGGTCAGCTTACTCTGGTTAATGCTACACTTGAATCAGGCTCTGATGATGTGAATGAGGAAGATACAGAGCTTATATATATGCGGGGCGGCACTTTGCAGATGGGACAGAATGTGACAGTCAATGGCCGCATTGTTATGGATTACCGGAGTAAAGTAGAAGAACTGGATTGGTTGGAGAATACAACTAAGGATAATAACATGGTGGAAAATGATCCGTCAGCAGAAGCAGAAACAACAGAGGTTGTAAGCTCAGAGCAGGAAGTGATAGACACAGAAGAAGCAGCAGAAGAAGACGAGACCTCAGAGCAGGAAGTGATAGAAACAGCAGAAGCTGAGACCTCAGAGCAGAAAGCAGCCGAGGCAGAGGATTCCGAGAGTCTAGTGCAGGAAGTTATAGAATCAGCAGAAGCTGAGACCTCAGAACAGGAAATAGCTGAGACCTCAGAAACAGCAGAAACTGAAATCTCAGAGCAGGAAGCAACCGAGACAGCTGAGCTCCCGGAGACAACTAAAGCCAAGACCTCACAGCAGGAAAAGTCAGAGCCATCAAAAACTGAAACTTCAAATCAAGAAGTCCCAGAGGACAACAAAGATAACTATCAAGAAGTCGCCAAAGAAAATACTAATAATATATTTGTTACGACTGAAACCACCTCAGGTGACCCCTTTATAGCAAGAATCAGAAAAACTGATCTTAAGAGAATTGAATTTTTTAACATCAGTAATTATACCTTTGACACAGATGAAGAGAACATTGAAATGATCAGAGACACAAAAACAGCAAGCACCTGGAGAGAACCTATTATTGAACTGCTTGAGGGTTTTGGATCAAACAATGAAAATTATCTTTTAGATGTAAGAGGAGATGAGGAAACCAGTGAAATAGAGCTTGTAAAAACTCTCTATGCAGATAGTCACTCAGAAGAAGAATTTGAAGAACTTT
This sequence comes from Hungatella sp. UBA5385, assembly GCA_002409995.1. Taxonomy (GTDB): domain Bacteria; phylum Bacillota; class Clostridia; order Lachnospirales; family Lachnospiraceae; genus UBA5385. The sequence continues at coordinate 154,751 of DHOR01000044.1, forward strand.
TCACTCTCATAGAAACATCAGAGGAAACATGGGATTTATTTACTTATAGTGAGATTGCAGCATCTGTTCGCAATACAGATTATGATGTGGATACTTTTAATTTTATTGATGAAGATTTTAATACTGCAGATGAAATAAATGAGGCAAATGAACCGGATACAGAAGAAGCAGAAGACATAAACAACGGCCCTGGTGCAATTATGGCCATACCCGGTACCATTATGACTCAAAAGACATTGATTGCCACCAGAAATACAACAGGTAAAACCATCTACTGGAACCCGGGCCCTTCAGGTACCTATGAAGAGGGAACTTATCCTGTAGGTGATGATAAACTCTATGATGGAAGCCGCCCTGATGCACCTGTGAAAACCTGGAAAAAGGCGGTGGAAAAGGCAGAAGGCGGAACAATCATAGTTATGAACAGTGCCGACTTAAGCAAAAGTACAGCCGGTGATTATATACCGGTTCAGGGAGATGGAAGCTTTCTCATCAGTTCTGAAACTCCAGAGACTATAGTTACAGTGAGACCATGGAGTTTTAATATACAGCCGGCATTTATTGTTGGAGAAAATAACACTCTTGTTTTAAAAAATGTCATACTAGCGGGATATATAAAAAATAATGCTGTAACTGAAACTGATATGGTTAAAAGTGAAAAAGGCAGCATAATAATTGAAGAAAATGTTACTGCTGACTCTGGTTATATTTATGTTGAATCTTATCCTCAGATAGAGAATACTCCTATAAAAGTTACCAGTACAGATTCTGCTTATGATGGAACTATTAAGCTGTTTTATTCAGAAATTAATGAGAATCTGTATTACCGTTTTCGGGATGTGGTCATACCTTATGGGAACTTAAAGGATTCAATTGTGACAGAAGCTGATAAAATTACTGTAGGCAATGCGCTGCTAACCCGTATGGCTCTCCATCCTTCTCACAGAGATGATATTCATGGAGGAACATCCAGATTTGACTGGATTCTGCGACAGGATACAGCAGAGGATGACACAGTTGCAGATTCGGAGAATTTAGAGCTCTATACAGAATATTATTATGATGCTATTTATTTAGATGGTGTACGGGGGAATGACAACAATTACGGTGCTACCTGTGAATACCCTGTAAAAACCTGGGCTGAGGCAAAAACAATCTGGAACAGAGAGATGGCGAAAAGCATTTTAGCTAGAAATGAAGCAAAAGCTGCAGGGAAAACACCAGAGCAGATCGAAGAGAGATTTCCTTTACCTGATGTGATCTATATCTGCGGAACTGTGACTGTGGACAGCCATGAGCCCGACTGGAAGCTTAATCAGTGGCCGGGGGATTATGATGGAAGCACTGTTATTACAGAAGTAAGACCTCATACAGACATACCTAATAAGGCTGATAGTACGGATTCCATTCATGAGATTCCAAAAGTGCTGGTAAAAGTAGCAGCAGGCGGTGATTTAACGATTGAGGATGTGCTGATCCGAAATATGACTGATGATAAAGGCAGCGATACCATACAGGTTGAAGGAGGTAAGCTGACATTTGCAGGAACAACTACTTTAACCGGCGAGCTGCAGGCTAAAGGAGCAAATACAGGAAAAACCATTACCTATGGAGAGCATGTAGTTGTATCTGATGGCGGAATATTTATCATGGATGATTCCTGGACAGGAAGTATTATGAGACGACAGCATGGTGTGACAGTTTCAGGAAATGGTTCCGGCGTTATCATGAATAATGGCGAGATCAGAGAAAATAATTCCTATGACAAAGTTCTTTATGATGCAAAAGATGACAATCAGTTGTTAGGAGCAGGTGTTGTAATTACTGATGGAGCCACATTTACAATGAATGGCGGTAAGATTACAGAAAATACGGTATATGAGTATGGCGCAGGTGTGTACGTAAAAGGACAAAATACCACCTTTGTGATGAATAAAGGAGAGATATCCAATAATAAAGCTGCTGAGAAGTTTATACCAGCCAGTACCAGCAAATTCTTAAGAGGCTACGGTATCGGCATATATGGAGGAACAGATAGTAAGATATATATCGGTAATGGAGTAACCCCTGCAGAAGATGCTGTAATAGCCGGGAATAACGGATATCTTGTGTCTGGAGCAGGTATTTATTCAGATGGTTCTCTATTGAAAATCAATCAGGCGACAGTAAGTAATAACTTTACCAATCCAATCAATAACTCTAATGTCAGCTATGGTGTTGGTATTTATACCGGTGCAGTAACAACCTTTGAAATGGATGATTCTAAGGTTACAGGTAACTATGGTTCAACAACTAACTATGGAGAGGCTTTGGGGGCTGGAATCTATACCAATAGCACTGCTGATAATTACATCAGAGGCAGTGAGATTTCTGATAATAAGGTTGGTTACGAGTATTCAGTAGGCTATAGTTACGGAGGAGGACTCTATGTTACCGGTAAACTGGATGTAGAAGATACCGAGATATTTGGTAACCAGGCAGCACACGGCGGAGGCATTTATTTTATAGGTACACAATTAAACATATCAGATACTCATGTTTATTCCAATACAGCCAGGGGTATCAGAAATACAGGTAATGGAATAGGCGGCGGAATTTACATCAATAAGGGAGATGTAACAATAAAAGATGGAACTATCATTGGAGGAGATAACGAGTCTGAAGGTAATTGGGTTTATCAGTCAGGCGGAGGAATTTATCAATATTCAGGAAAACTGACTCTGGATGCTTCCAGCCTTGGAAAGATTAAAATAAGCAATAATAATACTAATTCTGTTAGTGGTAACGGAGGAGGCGGTATATTCAGCAATGGAACTCTGGTTATGAACAATACAGAGGTATCTTATAATAAAGCTGCTTCATATGGAAGCGGCGGAGGAGTTTACGCTGCCAACACATCAACTATTACAAATTCTGAAATTAAGTTCAATGAAGCCAGGCTTGGAGGAGGAATCTATAAGACTAATAATTCAATTTATATATATAATTGTACTCTGGATTCCAATACTGCATATGAATACGGAGGCGGTTTTTATGGAATCTATAGTAATGGCTATTTTAAAGATACGACCATAAAGAAGAATAAGGCCCAAAATGGCGGTGGAATCTATGGCACAATGAGCAATTACAGTTCATATGGAAATTATTATCTTACAGATTGTTACATTATAGATAACATAGCCAGCCACAATGGAGGCGGAGTTTATTCAGATGGATATTTATTGACAGCATCCTACTATTCGACAAAGTTTTATTTCACAGAAACACAAGAAGGGAAGTTCCAATTATCAGGGAACACCGCTGAAAATGGCGGCGGTATTTATTCTGGAATGGGAATCGTTCATATGGACATTGTCGGTTCATTTAAGAATACGGCAACAATTCAGGGAAGTAATTTATATTTATCAAGTTCCAATAACTGGATTCTTCAAGGCAGCTTCCTACAGCCTGATACAGAACCTGCAGCAGGTATATACAATGTGTATGTTGATATTGTTAATAGCAATACCTCACATTCCCTATACCTTGATCCTGCAAAAGTGACAATAGAGAAGAAAAGCAGTGCAGCTGACCCCGATGCAATATACTTAAATACCGCCAATTCTTTTCTTACCTATTTAAGCGCACCTCCCAACAATGATTTAGGTACATTACCGATTGATATGAACAAGGAAAACTTTAAAGTCGGTTCCATTGTTATTAAACCTGCAAATACATTATGGTCAACCTATTTTTATAGGACAAAGCCTGATGGCACAGGACTGGAGCCCGGTTACCGTAGGCCATACAATCCAGCTCTGGCAGATGCCAATGTAAATGTGGAATACTCTACTGGAGATAAACTGCCAAGAAGAACCCAGCTTGGAGGATATAAAAAGAATGTGGTTCTCATTGGCGAGGGAGTATATTTAGCCAGCAGCGGCAATGATACTAAAAATGGGACATCACCTGATGATGCTGTAGCGACCTTCAAGAGAGCTAAGGAGATATTGGCAAAGCGGATCAATAACGCCGCAAATGATACTAATAACATAGAGGGATATTCTCCGATTATCTATATAAGCGATACTGTGAATATTTTAACAGATGAAAAATGGGAGCTGGATTATACTGATACTGCCAAATTTGCCTCCTCTGCAGGAGCAATCAACGAGAAGTATGCAGATGCAGAAGAGGCAGCAGGAGACCCTGTTTGTGATGCACAGATCAGAAGGTTTGCTTCTTTTATTGACAAGCCCATGATCGTTGTTGGAGATGATACAAATCATGCTGATTTTGAAACCGGAAGAATCATTATCAATGGTATGTTGGAAGCTGTTATTATTAATGACCAGAACAACAAAAGCCCAATCTTAAAGATTACAAAAGATTCCACAGCAACCTTAACAGGCAACAGCACTCTTACCAATAATTATTACAGTGGAGCAGACGTATATGGAAGCCTCATACTTACGGGGAACGATGGTGAGGTAAACAGGCAGCTATTTAATATTGACGGATATTATGCTCAAATGTTTGCTTCCGCAAGTTTGGAAATGAATGGATATTCCAGGATTATTGCGGAGAAAGATTTAGAACGCAGAGGAAATATGTCCATATATGGAATCTATTCAACAGCAGGCAGTATTGATGTTCTGATGAGGGAACATAGTGCGATTGTGAAAGACGGAACTATGCTGCTAAGCGGTATATATGCTTCAGGAAACAACAGTAACGTAAAGCTGCAGGATTTTTCCTCCATTGTCAATACTACGCCTGGAAAAATAAGCAGTAATAATGGTGCAATCAATGTATCAAACGGGGGAACTGTAGTAATGGAGGACTCCTCCAGTATTGTTTATCCTGAGACGGCTGGATATACCGGTATATATGTAGGTAAAAACAGTAAACTTATTATGAAGGATACGTCCAAAATAGTAAACCCTACGTATGGTTTTTATCTTTTAGGATTGGTTGATATTCAAATGCAGGATTTTGCTGAAATAGTTAATGCCTCTACCTATGGAGTATACCTGTCAGGCGGCACACAAGGCACTCTGTCTATGAATATGAATGATGATGCCAAACCTGGAGATTCAGCAAAAATAACAGCCAACAATGGTTTTCTATTTGCCACTAATTTATCAATGACTATTAAGATGGGGAAAAATGCTCTGGTGGTCAGAAAGGCTGGAACCAGATCCGGTAATGGTATTTATTATAATATGTCAAATACCAGTATCTTTGAAGAACTGGTTTATATGAAAGATAACAGCCGGATTACCGGATTCGATAAGGCAGTTTATATCCATGAGTTTCATAGCCCTCTTCTTTTTAAAATGGAAGACTATGCGGCAATAGATGGCAACAACAATGGTATTTATGAATATGATGGCGGCTACTACGGATCAGACTATATAAACATTGAAATGTCAGATTACTCCAGAATTTCCGGTAATACCAATTATGGTATTAAACTAAATGGAGGAGTTAAGTTTGTAGAGGGATCAGGAAAGTACCATAAAATAACATTAAAGGACCAAGCAATTATTGGGGGAAGCAATAATCTCTATGATGCATCTGATCCAACATCAGGAAATGGGAAAACTGGTATTTATGCTAATAGCCCATTGCAACTAAATATGAGCGGAAAATCACAGATAGCCAGAAATGGAGGAAGTGACAATTCTTCCAATGCTGATGCAAATGGTATTTATTTAACCAGATACAATTCCACCGGTTATTACCGTGCAGGAGTAGCTAAAATTACATTAAGCGAAAAGGCATCTATTAACAACAACAGAGGCGGTGTTTTTGCCGCTGCAGGCAGCCAGACTGTGCCAAATCCATGTGAAATCACATTGGAAGATGAAGCATCCATAAAGGATAATACAGATGCAGTCTATTTAAAAGCAGCTGATCAAAAGATTCAACTTAAAGATTCCTCCTATTTAGGCAAGGATGGGTTAAATAAAAACACTTCTTTGGATAGTTATGGAACCCTTATATTAGATGGGAAAAGTACCATAGAATCAGTTGTTTATTTAAGAACTCCAACCAATCCTATTACTATGACTCATGGAGTTACTGATCCTTTAAGGGAATATCAGTTATGGCTGGCAGAAGGATTTTTAGGAAAGACGGTTGTACAGCCTGATGATCCATCAGGAGTATCTGGAGGTATGACAGATGTAACAGATCAATTGAATTACTTTAAAAAGGTTGGGGCTGGTGGACTGGCTGCCGAGAAAAACCTGGCTAAGTCTGCACCTAATATTATTCTGACAGGGGAAAATAATGTCTACCTGGCAGGCAACGGCAAGGACACCAATGATGGTAACAGCCCGGTTACTGCAGTCAGAACCTTTAAACGTGCAAAAGAACTTTTGGAAACAGGCTATTATACAGATGGTGCCAATATTATTATCTGCACCACTATTGTAAATGTTCTGCCGGAAGATAATGAATGGTCCTTTGATAATGAAGGAAAAGTGAAAAATCAACAAAGCGGTGACCGATGGACACCTAAGGTAATCCGTTATAAGGAGTATAAAGGGCAGTTAATTGGAGTTGCTAATGGTACAAGCTATGCTTCTGAATTAACCTTAAAAAACATTATAATTGATGGTGGTTCAGATGAGATTATTCTGAATTCAATATCAGATAACGAGATTCTGTATATAGGATTAGGCACCACTGCGCATTTAAAAGAAGGTGCAGTTCTGCAGAATAATAAAGCAGTAAGAAATGGGTATTATAGCACTAATAGTACCATGGGGGTAAAAGTTTATGGAGGTACATTGGAAATTGATGGCGGAACCATTCGAAATATGGTCAGGGAAAGCACCGGAACTTTTAGCAGTTATTATTTTTCTTCTGCCATTGCCTGTCAGAGTTTAACAAACTACCCGGCAAAGGTAATTATGAAATCCGGGCAGATTGTGGATAATACTCTGAACTTACCAAAATCAAACAGTGGACTGACTCGTTTAGGCACCATATTCCTCAATACCGGTACAGAAATGATAATGAGTGGAGGGGTAATTGAAAACAATCAGATTATCACTCAAAACAAGACACCACAAGCAGGTACAATTTTTAACTCTGATGCAGATGTTCGTATAGAAGGTGGAATCATAAGAGGAAATTCCAGCTATCGTGGAAGTGGAATTTACTATAACAGCGATAGCAGCAAAGGAGGCCTGATTATTGCAGGCGGACAGATTACAGGCAATACAACTCCCGATCCTTCCACTACACAGCCTCAGGGGATTAACTCACCCGTTTATATTGGTGGGAATAATTTTCAGCTGAAAGGCGGAGGTGCTGACATAAGGGATAATATCTATTTGTCCAGTACCAATAATATAGTAAAAGCTAGCGGAAGGATTTCCCAGACAGGAAGAGTATATCATTTATACTTGGCACAGGGGAATGGGGCTGCCCAGTTTAAAAAAGGCAGCACAGTTGTCCAGCCCGATGGAAGTTATATCACAGATGTGTCCCCATACTTAAAATATTTTCAGATACATTCCAGTGAATATATACTGGATATGGGACATTCCCTAAATCCGGCAGGAACAGTTCCGGGAGTTACAGAGGATAAGTGTTTAATCTTAATGAAAGCGGTATATCTGGATTCTGTAAAGGGACTGAACACTAACAATGGATCATCTCCTGCAAAAGCAGTTAACACCTTTGCAAAGGCAAAGGAAATAGGGCAGTCAGGCTATGGAAGCGTCAGCCACTATGTTATCTACATAAGCGGAAAAGCAGTTAATACAATGGATGAGAAAACCTGGTCTCTTCCGGAACCGGCCTATATGTGCCGTTACACAGGTTTCCCGATTTATGATTCCAAGGGAAATGAGACTCCGGAGATTAAGAGGGCATATTACGGTCACTTAATTGAACCTGCCTACCCATTGGCTATGGATCACTTAACTGTATATGGAAGGCGTATCACTGATACCACAGCCAGTAATGGTGACAGCATTTTAAAGATAAATCCCGGTATTGCAGTGACAATAAGGGAAAATGTGGTTTTTGAGCGAAACTATAATATTGGAAACTATATAGCTGAAGATGGGATTGCAGACAATTTAAGCTCAAAAGGCGGAGCTGTCTTTGTGGATGCAGGAGGTCAGCTGTCCATGAGTGCAGGAAGTATCCAGGATACAGAAAGCTCTTATGGAAGCGCAATATATCTGGAAGCCAGCAAAACTGATCCCGGAGTGTATGGTAAATTATATCTTACAGGAAGCCCGGTAATCACAGGCAAGGTTTATTTAAACGGTGAGTCAACAGCAACAGCAGCTTACATTGAGCCGGACAATAACTATAAGCCCGGGCAGGCTTTAAGCATATCTGTGGGAAATGACTATAACGGCAGACCGGTGATTTCTTACAGTGATGGTACGATCCCCGGATATGAGGAGATGAAAAATTATGTTTTCGATGATGCAATACAAGGTTTATATGATATTGTAAATCGTCCAGCTGCAGAAAATACACTGGAGCTTAACATGCGAAGAGCCATTTATCTGGATGGCCAGAGTGGTGATGATATTAACGGTGACGGACTTACCCCTAAAACAGCATTCAAAACCTTGAAAAAAGTGTATGAAAGCATAGGAACAGATTCCGGAACCAATGGTGTTTTAGTATTAGTTGCAGATACAGTTGAAATATCTGCAGCAACAGGAGAGCCTGCAGACATCGAATTAATGAATATCCAGGTTAAAGAAACCAATGGCAAAAGCCATTATAAAGGCTATTACAAGGACAAAGACGGCACCATAGAAATCATAGGTCAGGTTTATTTTAAGCGTTATGCTCAACCTGATGCATATACAAAGGATGATGCTGTTTATACAGGTTTTGAAAAAGACACACTGTTAAATACACTGTTTCATGTAAATGACGGCGGAAGCTTAACCATCAGCGGTATTTATATAGACGGTCACTCTCAGGATACCATTGGAAGTGACGTGACACTGACAGCAAAGGGAGTAGAAGCTGAATCACCACTCATTACAGTAGAAGGAACTGGCGTATTAAAGGCAGCTCGTGCAGAAGGTGTTGAAAACGGCATCGCAACAGCAACTCTATTTACAAATAATATCAATACTAATATGAAATCTAAAGTATTAGGAGAGTTGAACCAGTCAAAGATCAGGGAGGGCAGTAGTGCAGGAATTGAGCTTTTGGAGGAAGGAACGGCCTATTTTGAGTACACAGAATTTAAGAATCTGGAGCTTGGAGAAAATGTGATTGCAGGAGGAACCGATGTTTACTCCAATGGTTATCTCCATTTCAGCCAGTCCACTCTGTTCAGCGGAACTGTATATCTGGAAGGTTTTGGAACAGCAGATGCCAATCAAGATACCAGTCGTTATCTGACAGTAGATTTGTATGGAACACCGGCTCTTAATGATTTCCAGGTTCTCATGAGGGATTCTTATAAGGGAAGAACCGTTGTTGTTTATGAAAAAGGCATTACAGCTTCTCAGAAGGATGCAGCAACTTTCCGCCTGGAAGAAAGGGTAAAGGATTTCTTCTATTTGAGCAACAGGGAAAATTACCCGCACATTCTGGAGCTTTCAGTCCCGGTAGCCGTTTACATTGACGGCAATGCCGGTATAGATGGAGGCGAAGACCGAGTAGCCGGATCAACCCCTGAAACGCCTGTGAGAACATTAAAGAGAGCTTATGAACTGTTAAAAACAAGGGGCGGCAACACGATTTATGTTGTAAATACCATACAAATTTCAGGAACAGCGCAGGCAACAGGAAATTCTTATCAGGGCAGCGATGGACATGTTATTTTGGGAAGCACTAATAAAGTCAATATTGTTCGTTACATTCAGCCTGATTTTGCAAGAAATGACCCTTCCCTTGCAGATGAAAAGGGATATAAAGTAGATGATTTTACAGGTGTACTATTAAATGTTGCTGATGGCTCAAGTGCAGAATTCAGTCAAAATATATTCTTTGACGGTCATAGTGAGCCTAAAACAGGGACAGACTACCGCATGGAAGCAGTAGTAAGCAGAACATCAGAAGCAAAGGCGCCCATGATCACTGTTGAGGAAGGCGGTACCTTGAAGTTAAACGATGGTGTGACCCTGCAGGACAATAATAATACCTATGATGCAGGTACAGAATCAGGAACTGAATTAGCAGTTCTCGATGGCGGCGCAATATACAACAGCGGTATTGCAACAATAGACGGTACATTATTTACAAACAATGCTGCCAAAAAGGGCTCTGGTGTATATCAGGATGGAGAGTTTACCATTCTCAGTGCACCGGAAAAACTGGAAAATCACTCCTTCTATCTGACAACAGAGTATACAGGAACCCAAGATGCCCCTGTATGGGGAACAGACCATGTAATTCAGGTTGGAGCTATGATTCCTGATAACATCGGTTTTGAAGTGGACATGGATCATGCAGTGAAAGGAAGGGATGTAATACGATTTACAGATTCGTCCGCTTATAATCCAAATGCAGATGCAGAGCATGATCATTTTAGACTGGGACTGACAGTTCCTGCGGATTTATTCCTTGTGGAAGATAAAATGAATCCTGAGGTGCTGGAACTGCAGAACTGGGAGATTTTAGATGTGGAAGTGCCCCAGGATATCTATCTGGTGGTGAAGCAAAGAGGAAGTTTAGAAAATACTGCTAAATTAACAGCCATTCGTACAGATGCAGATGGAGAGGATTTATTCAGTTCTCCTGAGTACACCATTAAGAATAAGGGTATATATGATGTGAAAATATTTGTGGAATCATTTGCAAATAAAAACATAGCTGCAGGAATTACTGATGACCCTATGAACCTGTCAGATTCTCCTTATTCGTTATATAGTAATAAAGATATGTATCTGGCAATTAAGGGAATGGATGATGGCAGCACAGGATCAGGATTTACCTTCTCTGAAACCCCGCTGAAGCCATACGCTGAGTCAACAGAAACAGCAGTATTGCTGGGAGCTTTAAAATCAGGAACAGACGGAAACTTCGCATTTGTGGGAGCTTTCGGACCTGGTTTTGTAGAGAAGTATCTGGACAGCACTTTCCTAATTGAAGGTGAGGGAGTAACCAGAGAAAAAGCTCAGCAGTATATGGATGGAAGTTCAGACGATGGAATTGTCCATGCAAGAGCTAAATATGAAATGAAATACAGGATCGAAATTGATCCGCCCAGAAGGAATCTTCCGAGGTAATTTACCAGAGGGGTTCGACCCT
>DHOR01000014.1:0-334 GCA_002409995.1 Hungatella sp. UBA5385
GATTCTTCTGATTGATGAGCGCCCTGAGGAAGTAACTGATATTAAGGAGTCAATTGTAGGGGATAATGTAGAAGTTCTCTATTCCACCTTTGATGAGCTTCCTGAGCGTCATAAGAGGGTATCGGAAATGGTTATAGAGAGAGCCAAGCGTCTGGTAGAGCATGGAAGAGATGTTGTAATTCTCTTAGACAGCATCACCCGTCTGGCAAGAGCTTATAACTTAACAGTAGCTCCCAGCGGACGTACCTTATCCGGCGGTCTTGACCCGGCTGCCCTTCATATGCCCAAGCGTTTCTTTGGTGCTGCAAGAAATATGAGAGAGGGCGGAAGCCTG
>DHOR01000014.1:582-70142 GCA_002409995.1 Hungatella sp. UBA5385
AATTTAAGGGAACAGGTAATATGGAACTGGTTCTTGACCGCAAACTGTCAGAGAAACGTATCTTCCCTGCCATTGATATATTAAAGTCAGGTACAAGGCGTGATGATCTTCTTTTATCAAGAGAAGAGGCAGAGGCAGTTGATCTTGTGCGCAAGGCAACCAATACATTAAAGCCGGAAGATTCCGTTGAGAAAATACTGGATTTATTCGCCAGAACAAGGACAAATCATGAATTTGTGGAGATGTCAAAAAAGATGCGCTTTTTCTAATTCTTATACAAATTAATACTTGCATTCGAAAATAAATTATGCTATACTAAACAAGCTGTTTATTAGATGAAGTCGGTTTTTGACCGAGATTTAATAGAAATTATAGTATGTGAGGTGAAAATTATGAAAGAAGGAATCCATCCAAACTATTATCAGGCTAAGGTTGACTGTAACTGCGGTAATGAGTTCGTTACTGGTTCTACCAAGGAAAACATTCACGTAGAGGTTTGTTCTAAATGCCATTCATTCTACACTGGTCAGCAGAAAACTGCTACAGCTCGTGGACGTATTGATAAATTCAATCGTAAATATGGCGTTAATGCCGAATAAGATTTATGTAGAAGAAGGTTGAGTTTAGTGGAGACACTTTAGCTCAACCTTTTTTGAGATTTTAATAAGACAATGATAGGGAAGACTGAGGGCTTCTGTTTTGAATAGAGAGAGGTGGTATGTCATATGAAGTATTCAGGTATCGGCGGACAGGCGGTAATTGAAGGAGTTATGATGAAGAATGGGGACGAGTATGCCACTGCTGTCCGCAAACCGGATGGAGAAATTGAAATTAAAAAAGACACTTATATTGGCATGGGACAAAAGGTGAAGCTGTTTTCACTGCCTTTTATCCGTGGAGTTTTCAGCTTTGTTGATTCAATGGTTCTGGGAATGCGTTCATTAACATTTTCAGCTAGTTTTTTTGAGGATGATGAGGAAGAATCAGAACCTTCCAAATTTGAAAAGTTTTTAGACAGAGTTTTTGGTGAGAAGCTGGAAAAGGCATTGATGGCAGTTGTAATGGTGTTTTCAGTGATTTTAGCTGTTGGTATTTTCATGGTACTACCTTTGTTTATCGCCAATATTTTCCGGAGATTTATACAGTCACAGACAATTATGGCAATTTTAGAGGGTGTAATTCGTATCCTGATCTTTATTGCTTATATTAAAATCGTTTCCCGCATGGAAGATATCCGCCGCACATTTATGTATCATGGAGCTGAGCACAAATGTATTAACTGCCTGGAGCATGGTATGGAGCTGACTGTGGAGAATGTGAGAAACAGTTCCAAGGAACACAAACGTTGCGGGACAAGTTTTCTGTTAATCGTTATGATTATCAGCATTTTATTTTTTATGGTAGTCCGTGTAGATACCATCTGGCTGAGAGCAGTCAGCAGAATCGTATTGATTCCGGTAATTGCAGGAGTTTCCTATGAATTCCTTCGCATTGCAGGCAGAAGTGACTCTGCTCTTGTAAACCTTTTAAGCCGTCCTGGCATGTGGATGCAGGGGCTGACTACAAAAGAGCCTGACGATTCCATGATTGAGATTGGGATTGCATCTGTAGAAGCAGTAATGGACTGGCGGGCATTTCTTGAGAAGAATTTTTCGGAGAAGTGATTATGGATTTGACTTTACAATTATTATTAGATCATGGAACAGCCCGGCTTGCAGAGGCAGGCATCAGCGAGGCTGTTCTTGACTCTAAATATTTACTTTTTGAGGCATTTCAAACAGATATGACTCATTTTCTTATGGATCGATACAGGAGGCTTACTGATGAGGATTCGGTTAAAAGAGCCATAGCGGAATACCAGAGAATGATAGAACTGCGTGCAAAACGCATCCCCCTGCAGCAGATTACTGGAAGCCGTGAATTTATGGGTCTGGAATTTAAAATAAATGAACACGTTCTGATACCAAGACAGGATACAGAAACCCTTGTTGAGCTGGTTTTAAAGGAGCAAAAGGGCAGAGAACTGTCTGTTCTTGATGTGTGTACAGGCAGCGGCTGCATTGGGGTCAGCCTTATGGCTTTAGGTGGTTATAGTCAGGTTACAGCTTTGGATATTTCCCAGGAGGCACTTTTGGTTGCAGCTTTTAATGGTAAAATGCATTTAAGCGGCAGAACGCTTTTGGATTATACAATGTCAGCCAGTGCCGAGGCAAGACCTGTCTCAGAGAAGCTGACAGAGATTCCGTGGAAGCTGGAGCTTCAGGCTGAAACTGACTTTGGAAGCCAAAGTATGGTATTTTTAAAAAGCGATCTTTTTTCTGCTCTCACAGAAGATCAGCAGTTTGATGTAATTGTTTCCAATCCGCCCTATATTCCTTCTGATGTGATTGAGGGGCTGGAGCCTGAGGTAAAGGATTACGAACCCAGGCTGGCACTTGACGGTATGGAGGACGGGCTGTATTTTTATAGAAAAATAGCTGCTGAATGCAGCCGGCATTTGAAACCCGGTGGTGCAGTTTACTTTGAAATCGGTTATAATCAAGGTGAGGCAGTCAGTGAATTGCTGAAACAGGCAGGATTTCATGATATTCGCGTGATAAAGGATGCACCTGGACTTGACCGGGTGGTTTACGGGGGATTTTAACCCTGATATAAGTTTGGAGGATATATATGTTTGATAAATTAGATGATATTCTGATCCATTATGAGGAGCTGATGCAGGAGCTTAACAATCCTTCTGTAGCCGAGGATCAGAACAGATTCCGCAAGCTGATGAAGGAGCAGGCAGACTTAGCTCCCCTTGTGGAAACATACACAGAATATAAAAAAGCAAAACAGGCAGTGGAAGACAGTCTTATGATTCTGGAAGAGGAAAGCGATGAAGAGATGAGAGATCTTGCCAAGGAAGAGCTGTCTGATGCCAGAAAGAGCATTGAGACACTGGAGCAGCAGCTTAAGATTCTTCTTCTTCCTACAGACCCTAATGATGAAAAGAATATTCTTCTGGAGATTCGTGCAGGAGCAGGCGGCGATGAGGCAGCCCTGTTTGCATCAGAGCTTTACCGCATGTATATAAACTATGCAGAAAGCCAGCGCTGGAAGGTAGAGCTGATCAATGTCAATGAAAATGGAATCGGCGGTTTTAAAGAGGTTGTGGCAATGATTACAGGAAAAGGTGCATACTCCAAGATGAAGTATGAAAGCGGTGTTCACCGTGTTCAGCGTGTACCTGAAACTGAAAGCGGCGGAAGAATTCATACTTCAACTGCAACCGTTGCTGTTATGCCTGAAGCAGAGGAAGTGGATGTAGTCATTGATGATAAGGACATCAGAATTGATGTTATGCGTGCATCAGGCAATGGCGGTCAGTGTGTTAATACAACTGACTCAGCTGTACGTTTGACTCATATGCCATCAGGTATTGTTATCTACAGCCAGACTGAGAAATCACAGCTGCAGAATAAGGAAAAAGCGTTCCGTCTTCTGCGTTCCAAGCTGTATGATATTGAACTGGAGAAGAGACAGAGCTCTGAGGCAGAAGCCCGCAGAAGCCAGATTGGTACAGGCGACCGGTCTGAGAAAATCCGTACTTACAATTTCCCACAGGGACGTGTAACGGATCATAGAATTAAGCTGACTCTGTATAAGATTGACAATATTATGAATGGTGATATTGCTGAATTGCTGGATAGTCTGATTGCAGCGGATCAGGCGGAGAAGCTGGCAAGGATGAACGAAAATTAATTGATGAATGGACCTGTATTGGCTCTTAGGGGCTGATGCAGGTTTTCTTTATATTGCAAAAATAACTCTTGATTATTTTTGAAAAATCAGTTATACTCTTTTTACAGTTCCGGATCTGATGCTGGAACATCTTCTGGATTAGAGATAATCCAATCAATTTATATTTCTTAAAAGAATCCCAATTGTTTTGATTTTATGTTATTTAGGATTTACAGAATTTCTATCTGTATTCTTTTTTCGTATCTGTTTTTGTGTTTTTTCTTAATTATTCCCTATATTTAAACAACTGAAGGAGTGATGTTTATGAAATGTCTGAAGAGGTATCGTTTCTTTCTGATTCTGCTTTTCTCTGTATTACTGTCTGGAGCAGGCGGTGGTATTAGTGAATCGAGGGCTCTATATCAGCAGACAGACTATGCAGATAGTGCAGAGATTGACGATGAGAATATCATTTGCAGGTCTGAGATTATGTATTCCAAAGAGGAGATCCAGGAACCGGAATCTGTGTATATTCATGAGTCAGGGAGGAAGTATGGTTTAAAGAGCTGGCATCTGGAAACTGTGACAGTTGAAGCCAGAAAAGAAGAGGTTAAAAAGACTGTGCGATATGAAAAAGTGGAAGACAGCAATGCAATTCCTTCTGAACTTGTAATAGTTTCAGAAAATACCACAACAGGTCAGAGTGTGAAGGAAAATTATCCTGTATTGAATATTAAGTGTGAAAAGGAATGGTGGTCAGATGATTTTTCCTTTCCAGCTGTATTTCATCAGTATGAAGCAGATTATTACCAGCTGGGATCAGACCATGTGATGCACAATGAGGAAAGACCAGGACTGGAGACATTTGACATTGCTCTGTTAAGTGAAATTGGAGTAAATCCTGAGAATTACAGAATAACAGATGCAAAGTGGAATGGGGAAGCTTACATAGACGATCAGGGAATTATGTGTAGAAATGCCATTGTTTCAGGGCAAAAGAAACTTGCTGATTATCAGGTGACTTATGGAGGAACTGTAGAATATCCAGAAACATTTGGAACTCAGCGTGTGGCTGTGTATGGAACGCCGGAGAGTGGTTTAGAACAAATGAGACCGGCGATGGACAAACCTATAGATTCAATAGAACTTTATTCAGAACCTTATGAGCAGACTCCAAAGTATGAGATTATACAGCAGACAGTAATCATAACATTGTCATTGCTGCTGGTTGTGGCTGTATTGCTATTTCTGGTTTGGTTATTATTAAAAAGTTTACATAAATCCAAAGAGAAACAGAAAGAGAGGTTGGGAGATATTTAATCATAAGCAATAAAAGCTATAGAAATTTATGAAAAGAGAGGAGAAACATGAAAAGCAATTATTTAATTCTGTCTGCTGCACTGAGCATAATAATGGCATTTCCCAGCCATGCTGCATGGATAAACCAAAATAATAGTTGGTTTTATCAGATGGAAGATCAGCAGATTGTAAAAAACTCATGGAGAAAAATAGATAATGATTGGTATTTTTTTGATGAGACTGGAACCATGGTAACTGGTTGGAAGCAAATAAATAATAAGTGGTATTTTTTAAATCCTATGCCTGATGGTACGAAGGGAAAGATGGTAACTGGCTGGCATTGGATTGATGGGTGGTGTTACTATTTCTCCACTAGTGAATTGCCGCAACAGCCAGAAGGGGCTATGTATTCAGATCAGTTAACTCCAGATGGGTATTTTGTTAATGAGTCAGGAGCGTGGACTGATGCAGCAGGAAATGTTCAGTATACCGCCGGAAAAGGGATATTGACGAAAATGAATGGAGTAGCAGGCAATAAATATTCTGGAAATAGAGGTGGAAGTTCTGGAGGGGGCGGAGGAAATGGTGGAAGTTCTGGGAATTTAGTTGAAGAAGATGGGGGAAACGGAGATGATCTTGACAAAGTAGATGGAAATGAAAAAGAAGATATTGACAAGATAGATGAAGATGAAAAAGAAGATCCTGTAGGAATTGAAGAGGGTGAAAATTCCAATTTGGAAAATGAGGTTGGGAATCCTGGCGGTTCAGAAAGTATAAAGCCTGAAGCAACTCCTTCCGAAGCAACGAAGGTTAGCTGGGATATATACTTTGTAGAAGCAGAAAATCACAGTCACCAGATATTAAAGCCCCAGCATGGAATAACAGAAGAGGGTGAAAGGCTAACTGTAGACTTTCCAGAACGTTTGATAGATCCTGATGGCTATTACTATCAGTCTCTTGTGCCTAGTCCATGGAATGTAATTGTAAATGGTACCGGTACACAAAAATACTACATAGAGTATGAAAAGGATGGACAAATTAAGTTACCCGAGAATCCCGATCAAGGAGTAAAAGCTAAGCTACAGGAATGGCTTAACTTATCAAGAACAGCAGATAAGGCTATTACAGGGCAGGAGGCTGCAGATCAGCAGCTTATTTCTGCCAGTCTAAAGGAAAGTAATCAACGGTTGAAAAATCTTGTATCAATGGTTTCAAACACAAATCGTTATGAGGTGTACATAATTGCAAAAGGCTATATGCCAAATTCTCTAATTATTGGTCAGACATTTCCTGATGTCAAAAATATCTCGGAATTGATTGTGGACAGATTAGAAATTGAAGAGGTCACATATACGATTTTACGAATAGGATTTGAAAAAAGCTATATGTCAGACCGTTGTGAGCACGATTTTGAGGTAACAGATTATATAGCACCCAAATGTATGAATCAGGGACATGAGACTTTGCAGTGCATGAAATGTGATCTGGAAGAAACCGTAATATTGCCAGCTCTCAATCATAAGGACACTGACCATAACGGATTTTGCGATATCTGCTATGCAGCAGTAAATGAAGGCGAAATGCCTGCAATTGTCCACTTTGATATAGGAGATGTGCAGGCAAGACAAATCGGAGATCGAATTTATCTGTTTCGTTGTATTGATGATGACTATGAGGACGGCATGGGTAATAATCAGCAATCAGCTCTATTCCTCTGTGACACAGTGATTCGCTCTGACATAGAAAGTACAGCACTAAAGATAAAAAAAATGACCTTTGGAAGCAACAATAATTACAAATACTCAAATGTAAGAACCTGGCTGAATAATTCCGCAATGGATCAACTATTTGACGGTAATATTTCCTATACCGGCATTACAGCAGCTTACAAAGGACAGACAACAAAGGGCACCTACGAACAATTTGACGAGGATAGTCTTGCTGCATGTGAAAAACCTTTTCAAATGATGGAAGATAAGATATTCATTCTGTCTGTAGAGGAGGCTATAAAGTACAGAGATTATTTATGGTCCTTTGAAGGCAGCACAAATAATAATCCTGAAACCCAGCTATCCGCTTATTCTAGAGGTTATTATCTGCGGACTCCCCAGTATGCAGGCTCTGGTTCTTTCCAATATGGAAATGGAGTCTATGCTATTGATCTAATAAACGGAAATATTCATACAGTTAATGTCAATAGTACTGACATTGGAATACGCCCGGCATTTACAGTCCCACAAGGTTGATATTTGTATTTCTAAAAAGTCTAAAAGAGGAGAATTAAATGAAAAGGAAATTAAAAAAGAGTGTGGCATGGGTTTTACTAGCATCAACGTTTTTAACGATCATCCCACCTATTAATGCATTCGCATCTGTAAAAGTAATCAAACCCACTATTTATAAAAATAGTTCTGTTGCTACCAGCTCAAATGCAGATAAAAATAAGAACCTGCTTGCAACGCCTTCTATAGCAATGCGTTCTAATTCTTTAGGTGATATTTGGGATAGCTGGAGTGGTATTACCAGCTTTGAGTTTTTAAATGGCAATCAAGGGCTGGGAACGGAAGAAAAACCATTTCTGATTAAGAACAAAGCCCAGCTTATGGGATTGTCAGAGTTAACTGCTATGGGTATGACTGTTGAGCCGGCGGCTGGAGTTAATTATTCAGGTGACTATTCTGGCAGTTACTTTGCCCTGGCAGGAAATATTGATCTTCAGGGAGTTGATTGGATTCCCATAGGATTTTACGGAGACTCATCAGAACGTGCTGGTGAAGTACGCAATGAATTCCAGGGACATTTTGATGGAAAAGGTTACATTATTAAAAACCTGAAATTGAATAAATTTGGCAGCTATAACAATATAGGCCTCTTTGGAGTTATCCATGATGCTGTAATAGAGAATATCACCATCATTCCAGACAATGGTTACGAAATTCGCGGAAATGATCAGACCGGAGTTCTGGTTGGCACTGCTGTTGACTCACAAATTCGCAATATAACCATAAAGAATGCAAATATCAGTTCAAGTGGAATTAGCGGAGGAATTGCAGGAGAGATCACCAATACTGTAATTGAAAATGCTATTTGTGAAAAAGTAATGATCAATGCCACATCAGGAGCTGAGATCATTTATGTTGGTGGAATTGCAGGAATAGCATCTGATTCTATTATTGCAGACAGTCAAGTTTCCACAGGTACTAATAATACGTCAAGAATTCAGGGTACAGGTTATGTAGGTGGAATTGTTGGCTATCAGAATGCCACTGATATATTTAACACCTACATAAGCGGCACAATCGGTGGCTATCATTCAATTGCAATCGGAGGAGTTACCGGTCAATACTCTTCTGGAAAAATTAAAGTAGCGCGTTTTGCAGGAACCATCGGGAATTCACAGCTTGGCTCTATGGCAAGAGAAGGTACTTTCCTTGGAACAAGAGAGGGAGCTGCCACAAATTTCAATTACATTGAGGATCTTGCGTACTTGTTTGCTGATTCAGAAAGCAAGATCAGCGCCAATGTCTGCGGATCAGAAATCCCAGATGATAATGACTATACCTACGATGCCCATATCGGCTATTGGCATGACAATGACCTGTTTTACACATTGGTGCAGGGTGGGACAAGTAAAAAAATGTCAGATCAATATTTCTACGAAGAGTTGGAAGAAGGAATTCTTACAGTGATGGATGAAGAAATGAATGATCGTTATACCATTGATCACTTTGCTCCTAATGATGTAGGCCGTCCTGTGCGTGGATATTTAATCACAGTTAACCAGATTGATACTATTGCAAATGGTCAGAATTATTATGATGTTGCAGTCTTGGAGGTACGGGGAAGTTCTCAGTATTCCCCAAAATTAACAAAAGATAATAGAGGTGCTATTGCAGCCGGAAGTACAGTATATGTAACAACTACTCCCAACAATACCGATACAGAGAAATTCCAGTTAGAAGGCAGCCCTTTTTACTACAATCAAGAAGGAAAAAAGAAGAATACCACTTATTCTGAAAGCAGTCACTGTTATACATTCACCATGCCTGCAAAGGATAGTGGAGTATCTGCTATTTATAAAAAAGTAGCCGTATCTGTAAAGGTAGATCCAGAAATTTATAACTTTGTAGTAACCCAGACAAGGACAGGAAACCGTAAGAGTCCTGTAAAGGTTACAGAGATTAAAAATAAAGAAGGTAAGCTGATTGCCAGATACATCAATGGAGTTCTGGAAACCGGAACCCAGGTACAGCCAGTAAATATTAGCGCTACCATAGATGCAAATAATGACGTAGCAGACAACAAGATCAAATGGAGCATCGATGATCCAGAGTTGATCGCACTTGCCCGTAATGATGATGAGGGAGTTGATGGTTACTCTGCAAAATCAGCCAGCATTGCTGTTAATTTAGAGGCAAGTTTCTTTACAACCATCATTCAGGAAGCAGAACGCAAACAAGCACAGGGAAATTATCAGTATAAGATTCCAAACACCATTTACGGAGCTGGGCACCAAAATGGTGGAGTTGTCATACTGACAGCCGAAACAAGACCCTCCACATCTTTTGAAGGAAAGCCATGTACAGCTAACAGCCGTATTAATGTAACCTTCCAGATCATTGACAATACTCTGGTTGCAACAGAGGGAGCAGCCCTTGATAAACAGGCCCTTACCTATACAGTAACCAGAACCTTAACAGGAGATCGCATATCTCCAGAAGAGAAAATTACTGTTACTGCTCCCCAGTCCTTAACAGCAACCTTTAATCCTGACTTCTTCAGCCGTGAGGAGGTGGTTTGGACATCCTCAGACACAGCAATTGTTTCTGTTTCCCAGGATCAGACTGCTTACAAAGAAGCGTCCGTATCAGCGTTAAAGGATGCTAAATGGATTCGGGATATTATGTCAACTGACAATGGAGTCCTGGAAAATGATCCATATGCAAAGATTAGCGGAAATGGTAGCCGTACAGTGACAGTTACTGTAAATGCAAAAGACAAGCTGGGAAATCAAGCATCTGCAGTTTGTGAAGTAACAGTTAATTTTATGACTGATGATCAAACAAGAATTGTTCCAGAAGGTATTAAGCTGGATAAAAATGATTTGGTATTTGTATTAGGATATCAGAAATCTGGAGATATAAACTCTGAGACCATAGCAAAGACAGGATTTAATACCAATCAAATTTCAGCTACAGTATTACCTGATTTGCAAGACATAGAAGGTCACAGACCTTATGACCGTACTGTAGTTTGGACATCTTCTGATCCTACTGCTGTTACAGTAGATCAAAATGGAAATGTTACACCAGTAGATAATGCCCCATGGATTAAGGAGGCTATATCAAAGGCGCCATATTATGGGGAAAAGGAAGTTGTTATTACTGCAAAGACTAAAGATAGAGAGAAGTCTGCCACCTGCAGTATAACTCTGACCTTCCAGGCAGAATGTATTGAGGCAGACCGTGATACACAGGTGATTAATATAGTACTCAAAAAAACAGGAAGGAGAAGTAACCCAACTTATACATGGACAGGATTGGAAAATTTAAAGTTTAATGCTGCTATCTACTCTGATGATACGGCGAAAAAGGCTGTGATTTGGAATTCTTCCAATACCGATATTCTTGCAGTTGATGAAGAAGGAAATGTTAAGCCTGTTGTTTTAAATGAGAAAAATGAGGTGATTCCTCAGTGGATCAAAGCAGTTATGAATAGTTCACCTTACTCCGCAACGACGACAGTCAACATTACTGCATCCAGTGCAGACATCAGCATGAAAGATACTGTAGAAATTACTTTGAACTTTAAGGTAAATGATCAGACAACATCTGGTGGAAGTAGTGGTGGTTCCGGTGGCGGAGGCGGCGGAGGAAGTTCCACAGGCATTACATCCGCAGGTAAGATTCAGGGTCCAGCAGCCCCATCTGGATCAGTTATAGGTACCTGGACTCAGGTTGCAAATGGCAAATGGATTTTTGCTACAGATAGAACATATGCAAGCGAATGGGCTTATATAGGTAATCCATATGCAACTGGAGATCAGCCAAAAGCTTCATGGTTTTACTTTGATTCCGAAGGCTACATGGTAACTGGTTGGTTTAAGTCTATGGATGGCAATATATATTACTTAAATATGGCTCAAGATGGTACACAGGGCATGATGGTTACTAGTTGGAAGTTGATTGATGGTTTCTGGTATTATTTCAATCCAAGTTCTGATGGAACAAAAGGAAGACTTTTCACCAATACAGTGATTGATGAGGTATACCGTGTCAATGATAAAGGGCAGTGGGAAGAAAAGAAGTAAAATTAGTGTTAGAAATGGACCGGGAACTATGAGATTCTCGGTCCAGAATAGAACTAAGAATGAAGAAATATTCTGGTATTACCGTTAGGAGTAAAATACAGGCACATTGAAAAATACATAAAATATTATACCGATAGAAGTTTACTGATTCTATTTTAATCAGTAACTTTTAGTACTATAAATTTAGAAAGAATACGTAGGAAAGTAGGGCATTAAAAGGTTTTTAAGAAATATACAAACAATTTTTCTTATGTTATAATACAAATAGTGATGAGCTATAAACGAAAAAATATTTGGTGGGGGTATTTTATGAAGAAATTAGCTTTGGTTTTAATCATTGTATCACTCTTAAGTGTTGGTATGATATCTACATCTCAGGCAGCAACATGGAAGCAAAATACTACCGGTTGGTGGTGGCAGTATGATAATGGATCATACCCTATATCAAGTTGGCAGTGGCTTGATGGTAATGGAGATGGAATTGCAGAGTGTTATTACTTTGATAATAACGGCTATATGTATTCTAATAGAATAACACCTGACAATTTTACTGTTGATTCAAACGGATGCTGGACAGTTAATGGAGTGGTGCAGACTAAGGTGGTAGGTAAAGGGGCTGGTAGTGGTGGTTCAGCTTCTGGATCAGGAGGTGGAGCTTCCGAATCCTCTAAAAATACTGGTGTAACTGGTAGATATGATATTACAAGTGATGGAACAGCTTTGAATGATGCTTATTATACTCCGATTGATAAAACAGATGTAACAGCTATTAATGATCCGGAAAAATTTTGTGAGTTGATGAATTTGGGTGCACTTGAAACACAGGAGAATATGGAAAAGTTTAGTCATAAATGGAGAGTAGATCCAAATAAGCCAGTGGTGGAGAGTGGTCAGTCAAATATATATTATTATGAGAATTCTTTGAATGATTCAAGGGATTATACAGATGGATATTATAAGATTGTAAAAGTTAGTAAATCCAGACCTATTGTAGGAGATAAAGGTGACATATTTGAAGTAAGGGCTTATGGCTTTGAAAATGGGTATCTTCTTGTAAATACAACAAGAAACGGTGTTTACTTTAATGAGCGAGGGGAAGCGGTTATTAACAATGCAGTAGTAAAACATACCAATTATTGTTACTATGGAGATAATAAATGGAGCACCACATTGTACGAGCAAAGTGAAATTTATTGGGATAATTATTTGACTTGGGATGGTCATCCTATCATTTATCATACTCATTATAGGCAAGAGGATCAGATGGATAAATATTCTTATGGATTTGGGGATTGCTGTGAAGAATCCATTTATGATTTTAGTTATAATTAAATATTTATTAAAAGTAAAAATAGCTATCGGTAAATACTTACCGATAGCTATTTTTTTTTAATAAAAGAAGGAGAACACGTATGAAAAAAATCAAACAAAAGGTGAGTTTAAAACGCTTAACTGCTCTATTTCTTTCAGGTATTATGTTAGCTCTGCCTGTAGCCAATTCAGTTTATGGTGTTTACTCTTACTATGCTCCATCAAGTGCAACAGCAGAAGAGGCACAAATTAGGGATTGGACATGGTCTGCAGATGGAGAAGAGGAGGCAATTCGACCAGAAGTTAATTTGATACCAACAGGGCTTTCCCAGCAGCAGACAGGGCTTATGGGAGATGCGTTTTCAAAGTTCTGGTTTGAAGCTGAGAAAAATAAAACAACTACCATTACACTAAAAGATGGCACAACCCATGAGGTTGATTTTTCAAAATTCAATCATCGGTATTATACCTGTGCAGACAGTCATAATAGTGGTTGGTTTGCTCCTGTAGGAAGCCAGATGGCGTTTAAAGAATTATACTACCCAACTGATGATATAAATACATATCCTCAGTTTATTAAAAATCTCCCTACAGATATGGAAACAAAAAAGTTTACTTTAATCCTAATATCAATGCTAAGTGCTTCCTATGAAACTCCTTCTTTGAATGCATTGAAAGATTCAGATGATAGTTCCATGTACTATTACTTACTTTGGCTTTCCATCTGGGCAAATGATGTTTATGCAGACTTTGGAGCATTTGAGGGAATTTCGCCAGAGGATGATTGGGATTATGTAAGAGACAATGTAAGAGTGGGACTTAATTCATTCCTAAATCCGGATGCCTGGGGCAGTACCGCTATTTATGATGCATTCCGACCTGGGGGACCGGCAGAACAATACTTCTTTAATTGTTGGAAGGCAGCAAAGTTTCTTTCAAGCTTTGACTATACCATGGGAATAGGAACTTCTCTGAAAGTAACTGATCCGGTGCTTGGTGAAGATGGCATGTATCATATGACCTTTGATTACAGTACATTATCAGACTATGAAAAGGAAGTCTATCGCCGTTTGGAAGCTACTGACCTGGCTACTGGCTGGGAGTATGAAAACAATGGAAGCACCATTGATTTTAAGTCAGCAGATGGCTCTACGGGTGGAACTTCCATTGCTACCTTAAAAATGCAGGAAAGTTCCGAAGAGGATAAGTTTTTTAATACCGGCTTTGGAATAGGCGGTCTGGCAGGTTTTCAAGGATGTGCTAAAAATGATAAAAATAAAACACAATGGGGAAATACCCAGGTGTATTTCTCAGCAGTTTCTGAACCTTTGGAAATTCTGGTTGGTGGAGGAAGAACCCCTTCTGATGGAGACTGGGGTGTAGAAGTTCATCGATTTCAACATGACGAAACATGGCAGACACACTATAACGTGCAGCTGTGGAAGTATGATTCTGAAACAGGCAAAGGACTTGCCAATTCCAAATGGGATATTCTTGAAGCCTTTGATTCTAGTCAGCTCGATTCCACTGACTTAGAATCAGATGATAACTGGGCGAATAAGTCCGGTAGTCAGTTCGTAAAATGGAATGGCTGGGATTATGGTGATGGACATCCTGATGGAGATGTTGCCAATGATCCCTGCTCCTGGGATATCAATGTAACCAATGAAGACGGATTTCTGATGTTGGCGGACAATGATGAGAATGCTTCCAGTAAAAAGGCTCATACAGATACGAAATCCTACACCTATATAAAGGGATACTGCGGAGGTCATCCAGAACCAGAGGTAGAAGAAAGTGGAGATCCGGAGATAGATGGCGAAAATGAAGCTGCTGCTATGGGAGCATGGCAGGCAGAGGTAGATAAATGTGAGACTCTGTCTGCAGCCGGAGGTTTCTACCACTCCTTAAATGAGGGAGAGGGAAAAACAGAGCTGGAAGCGGATCGAGACAGCTTTTATGAGCAGTTCATTGGTTTAACCTATGAGTATTCAGCTATAGAATTAAATCCACGTCCTGGCTATACCGTTCATGGAAGCCATGCAGATGATATACCAATTGAAATTAAAGTGGTTACATCCTCTGAATACAAGGATTTTAATGCTGGTGGTCAGAGACTTGCCTTTGTTGATCTTCCGAAAAACACAAAAACAAGCATATTACAGTTTGATAATTCAGATTCCACAACAGATGAAACAAGGAATCAAGAAGAAACAGAAAAGGTGATATTAGAAGATTTGGAGGAAGATATAGACGAAGATTATGATGGGCTGGATGAAGATAACGTTGATTTTCATGAGGATTTTGACTTTAAGGAAGATCTTGCAACTCCTTCCAATGCCAGCCCATCAGATGCCACTCCAGCAAATGCAAAAAGAAATCTTTTGGAGCAGTTAGCGGATCTTTTTCTAAATCCGATGAGCCTAATTCATCGCACCTATGGAATTCAATCCAAAAATGATGATGAAGATTTAGATTTAGGCACTGTCAGCTTTGAACCATCTGAGGTAAATCCAGTTTCTCCTGGTGTGGAGGATATTGTTGATCATACCTTTATTGTATATGATCACAGAACCGAAGGTGAAATCTATGTGAATAAGCAGGATTTCTATTTAAACAATGGTCAGACCGATGATTATAACTCCTATGGTGATTCCATGGGTGACGGCACTTTAGAGGGGGCAGCCTATGGTCTGTTTGCCTTAAAGGATGTCATTCATCCAGATGGTCATACAGGAACGGTATTTCAAAAAGATAATTTAGTATCAGTGGGAACTTCTGACCGAAACGGTGAAATCTCTTTTCTGGCAATTACAGAAGCACCTGGTACAACCTTTAATTACAAAACAGGTCAGATTGAAAAAAGTACAGGAGGATTTGAGGGACCAACGAATCTTCACAAGGATCAGGCAGAAGCAGATCAGGTGATAGATATGGAAAATTACGTTGGTCATACTTCAAGTGGCGGAGCAATCAGTTTAACGGATTCCATCGCCGGCGGTAACGAATATCAGAAGCTATCCTCCAACCAATCAGGAGTTTCAGGGCTTACCGGCTCATTTGCAACGTATCCAATCAGCAATAATGAAGCTCTAAATGGAAACTGCTGGATCGGAAGACCATTAATCGTTGAAGAAAACGGTACTTCTTATTACGTGAAGGAGCTGACCAGATCAGAAGGCTATGAGCTTTCGGTCAACGGCAAAACAAATTTAATCACTAACGGTCAGGATAACTATGAGAAAGAGTATCAGACAGCAGATGTAACCCTTGGGTCAATCACTCTTAATACAGAAAAAGGTGGTAATTACTTTGAAATAAAGGCAGAAAATGTAGATCATGACATTACCCTGCAGGGAATGAAGTTCCCAGCTGGTGCAGCCTTTGAAATCTCAACCATAAAACAGGTTCCGGAAAAGATAAAAGTGCCTGTTTACAGCACCACTCAAAAACCTGTGATGGCAGTACCGGGATCTTATGTTTATAGGGATGGGCAGCGTGTAGAAGCTTCTGTGGGCGATACCGTTACATATCCAGGAGGGCAAAGCTACGCTGTAAATGCTGTTTCTGATAAAACGGATAAAACCATTGGTATAAAACCGATGAATTATCACACTATGGGTACCCCTATCGTCACAGACTTAGGTTCTGGTGGATCAACTGCATCCTTTAAAAATCTTTATAATGCGGAGCTGGAAGCCCTGGGCTACAGAGAACCAGGAACCGATGCACCATGGGTAAGAGTGAAATTAGAAGGCAGCACTGATCTAGAATGGATTAACTCCATTACCCAGGCGATGGTTGACAAAGATCTTACTTATTTCAATAGTGTAAGGATATCAGAAATCGAAGCTTCCGGATCGGATTTTTATTCAGTGATCCGGTATGAATGGAATCTTTATGGTGACTGCCGGGATAACAGTGTTTATGTTCCGGATAAAGATACCTTGTATGTGAAGAAAGATACAGGGAACGGTTACTTTGTCTACGTGGCATACAAAGACTTGGACTCCAATTCATCTGTAGTATCTTATACCATAAAAAACGGATTCTTAGACCGGGCAACCTTAAAAGATGAAAGTGTAACCGGGCTTACTGTGAACTATCCATCCCAGCTGCCAGAGACTTACACCATGATCACAGAGCAGAACCCTTCCTACTGGGTGTATGCTTCCGGAGAACAGGCAATTGATGACAGCGGAAACTTAAAACACACCGAAGAAACTGTTATCACATACATAGAGCAGGAGGGGTATAAAAACGTAGAAGACACCATAACTTTAACTTCTGTTTATAACGAAGATGGTACATATACAATCACCATCCCTGCGGATGCATTTCAGAATACGGATACCATTTCCCTGAAGGTATCGGATGATGGAAGCAATCAGTATTCCATCAAACATGCCTACATTGCAGGAAGCTATCTCGTTTACATTCCTTCTAGCCAAAGTGACGATTCCTATGTGATTAATGTCACACTGACAAAGCCTGAGATTGATGTTCCCTATCAGGACGGAGGAACTAGAGAAAAGCCGTTAGTAGTTTTGGAACGACCAATTATGCAAAAGGTAAAGATAATAAAAGATATCTTTGTCAATGAGGAGGGGAAGTATGATAATAATACCCTAGCAGACTCTGGTCATAAAGATGATTTTACGGAATCAGCTGGAGGTAAGGATCATAATGCAAAGTATCTGCCAAACTTCCGATTTAAGATCTATCTAAGATCAAATATGGAACAGCTTTACCGGGCGGAAGACGGATCGGTTATCTGGCTGGATCGCAATGGAAATCAGGTGGATATTGACAGTTACCTAGCTGTTTATCCAGAAAAGGTACAGAAGCTTTATACAGCAGTACTCCATCAGACAGACCCACTCATGCGTAGAAGCAATGATGCTGCCATTGCGAATACAGAGCTTTACAGTTATAGCAACGGTTTGATCAATGCGGAGCAGAATACAGGCTATACTTCCATCCTTGAAACAATAGAAAAGAAAGTAAAGGATAGCAGTGGAAATGAAAAGCTTATAAATGGCTATAATTATGAGAAGTTTTTTGATGCAGTTTATGTGGCAAACAGTGACAAGTGGGATCGGACAGATGATGGAAGCACTTCTGCAAAGCCTTTATCCTGGATCAAAGGACTGATCAAAAACGCTGCCAACACATCAAACGCTGCAGAGGATAATGCACTGCGCTCCGATCATGTTCGACAGTTTGCAATTATCTGGTATCTGGATGATGAGGTTGCAAAACTGGTAAAACAGAATCCTGCAGGAGAAACCGAAGGAATTTCAGGAGAGAAGTATCAGGAAGAGATTTATGATACAGCCCTTAACCTGGCAATTCAAAAAGCTGAGAACTACTTAAACCCCTTCTTTTCTTACAATCTGGACAAAATCTATTCAATTGAATGGGATAGCGAAACAGACGGAGGGAAGGACAAGGATAAAACGACTCTTAGCATAGATCTGGAAGATCAGGATAAAGATTATTGCTATGGAATCTCTGAATATCTTCCATATGGCACCTATGTAGCAGTGGAACAGCAGCCATTTGATAAGGAGCTGGGGGATCTCTATAACAAGCATTATAAAATAGATGCACCAAAAGAGATCGAACTTCCAGCAGTATACGAAAATGGTAAGGCAGGAGCTGATCAGACTCCAGAGAAGTTAAGCAGCTATTACAATTATAATTCTTCTGAGACTGCAGCGGAGCTTTCTACAAAGTACCATATCCGATTTAATGAAGAATGGTCAGATCCGGGTGAAGATATAAGAAAATATGTGATTCAAGCCCACAATCAATATGGTGATTATGAGATTTATAAATATGGTTTGGATTTAGACAACATTGGTCAGGAACACTTTACGATTACTCAATCCCCACTTGATCCAACAAAGGACTATTACAACACCATAGTAGATTCTGTGGAAGATGGCGGTAATCCGGACAGCCACTACCTGGCAGATGATAAAAACCATGGGGTCACAGCTCCAAATGGAAAACCATATGAAAATAATGCCATAGAAAAGATTTACCATTATGGATCTGTTTCTGAAGATAAGCAGATTTATCAGAATGTATCCTTCCCTGCAGATCAGGGGGAGGAATACCGGGACAATGTAACGGCGATGGAAGGAATGCAGACTGCCTATGATGGAAAGTATGCTTCCATGCTGGTTCCCTGGACAGTCACAGAGCCGATAGACGAATTAACCGATATGAAGCCAAATGCGGACGGATCAGCCAGCTATCAAGGTTATGGATACCGTAAATTTAGAAATACCTTCTATGCACCAAAACTCAGGATTGAAAAATTAGATTCTGAGACAGGGGAAAATATCCTTCATGACAATGCAATCTTTGTTCTATATGGAGCAGAGCGTGAGGAGGGCGAAAATACGGATGGTTTAGTGAAGTTTTATGAGAAAGATACCATGATCCGAGGTTCGAAAGAGTTTCTGGAAGCCATGGGTGCAACACAGATTATTACCGTTCCCAGAGCGTTTCCTGCAAACGGACAGATGTGGACCGGAGTTGTACCGGCAGGAACTCCTATCTGTTTCGAAGATCAGCAGATTATATTAACGGATCAGGAGGGCAGAAGAACCGGGGAGTTTGAAGCCTTTACAACTACAAGGGATGGATTAATGGCAGAGGAAGAAAATGCAGCTTCCACATCCAATCAGGATCAAAATACTGGATATTTAATCACTCCTCAACCTCTGGGAGCAGGAACCTACATCCTGGCAGAAGTGAAACCCACCGCCGGGACTACAAGGACAAGACCGGTAGCCATTGAAATTTATTCTGACAAGGTATCTTATTACCTTGATGGTAATAAGGATGACCGGGTAGTGGCTGCTATCTATGAGGATGAGATTGGAGAAGGACCGCAAGGCATAGAAGAAACAGCCAGAATCTATGTAAATAACACTCCAATCCGGTTAGAAGTATCAAAGATCAAGGATAAAAACCAGACAGTTACCTATAAAACGAATACCAGATATGAAGGAACAGAGCTGGAATTAAAAACAAAGTATGGTACGGAAAATCTGGAATTTGCCTATAAAAACGGTTCTTACTTAGGTTATGCATACCCGAAGGGAACGCTGGAATATTTAGAAAGCCGTAGAACTGCAGGAGAGGCGGTAGAGCCGGTTTATATTGATGGTGTTTTCGCTGGTTACGCTCTGATAACAAGACCCCTTGATACAGCAGATGACACAAACCGCTATATTGCCGGTGCTGTAATGGTTCTTTATGAGGGCATAGAAGTCCTGAAAAATGGTGACAGCGGAGATTATGGCTATGATGGTGTCCAGGTTACCAGAGATAAAAACAACAATGTAAAATCTATTAAGGTACTGGAAGGCTATGCCGGTGAATCCGTTGAATTTATCCGGACAGATAACGTTGAGGGAAGTCTTTCAGGAGAGACAGGAGAAGGAATCTGGACTTATGAGACAATCCAGAGAAAGGACACTGACATTTTGTTCTACTCCCTGGGAGGTTTAAAAGTCATAGAAACTGGAAAAGATGGGAAACTTTATGGTTTTGACCAGGCAGGAAATAAAGTGCAGATCAGAAATCAGAAATCCATTTACGCTTTAAAAAATGGTCAGCCCATCCTTGAATTAACAGGAGGAGATTTAGAACAGATTAAGTATTCGGAGCTGGATAAATGCTTTACCCAGGTAAATCCAGAAACCCTGATCTATCATCTGGATTCCGATAAGAACCGGGATGCCATGGTAAACCCGATTACCGGTATGGCTTATGCCATAGACCCCAATGCTGGAACTACAGCCATGGTTCAGGAAAAGATCATGGTATGGCCGGTCAATGTGGCAAAAACCCCAAATGGAGCAGTCATCGCCCAGGATAAGATTCGTACATTCCGGATTGCTACTATAAACGCTGACACAGATCAGGAATACACCATAGGAACCTATGATGGTCAGGATCTTAAGAAATACATGAATCCAGTGGTTAATGAACACGGTCTACCAGAGTATTATCAGAGATCTGATGAAACCTATAAAAAGGGTGATCCAATCTATGACATTGATGGTGATTATGTTCGCTATAAGTATGATGATCTGCTAAATGGCTACAACAAAGATGCTTATAGTATCAACAATGAACAGAATCTAAAAGAGATAGGCTCAGAGGAAAATACTACTGATGATCGGAGTCTCTATCACCGCCAAGGCGAAGCCTGGGTCATGGAAAACACTTGGATAAGTGGTGAAAAGTACCCCAATGATCCATTTAAGGCTCAAATGACCGTAGGACAGGCTGATATGTTAAAACGTGTGATTCCAGGCACTTATATTATGGAGGAGAAGACAGCTCCTGCAGGAGTGGTGAAGAGCTTACCGGTTGGTGTGACAGTCAAAGAGAACACAGAAGTCCAGACTGCTGAAATGTTAGATGAAAAAATCAAGGTGGAGATTGTTAAAACAGATGCAGCTGATCAGTATAAATTAACGGTACAAAGTGATTATCAAAAGGATCTTACAGCAGAGGAACCAAAGGGTGGATATGGTTATGATCAGGTTGTGGGTGCACATCTGGTACTTTATAAAGCCAGACGGATCAATACCACTGACTATACCAACTATCCAAAAGGCTATTATCTGGAAAAATCCGAAAACACACCGGCAACCTGGACCGTAGAAAACAGTGCAGACAATTCACCGGTTACAGTCACTGCAGACTGGATCACAGATGGATCGCCTAAATATTTTGAAGGCATCCCTGCAGGGGATTATATTCTGGAAGAACTAGAAGCAGCCAGTGGTCAGATCCGCACGACATTAGACTTAGAAGTACTGCCAAATGGTGAAGTCCAGACTTTCAACTTAAAAAATGATCACACAAAGTTAGAAATTTATAAGTATTACCTGGACAGCAAGGGGAATATGCAGCCAATGCCAAACGATCACAAGGCTGGTCTGGCTCTTTATGAAGCGAAAACAGACAACCAGGGTAATATCATAACAATCAATGGAATCCCTCAGCATGACATAGGTAAAAAGATTACAGCCTGGGAAACAGATGATTTGAAAGAGTACACAACAGTCTATAAAAAGACTCAGACCTTTACCCAATGGACAAAAAATCTATTTAGTACTCGTAATAAAGAGTCAAGTTTTCTCACAGACTTTGAAGCAGCATACAAAGCAAAGGGTAATGAGCTTGTTTACATCACCTGGGAAACCGAAGCTGGGCAGAGATATGCAAACCTAACAGAATCAAGGGAAACTGCACAAAGCGAAGGTATAACCCAGATTTGGACAACGGATGCAGGAAAAATTATCCGGATCACCATTTACCGAAATGTAAAGAATGGTGCTCTGGAAGAGGGCAAACTCCCCCTGATCTTTGAGTATCAGTTTAACTACAGAGAAGAAAATGGAGTAAAGAGCTACGATACCTTAGAAGGATTGCACCGGATTGACTATCTTCCTTTCAACACCGATAAAGATGGGCAGCTGATAGGAAACTATGTCCTTGTGGAAGAAAGCACGCCTGAAGGATATGGGACAGCTGATCCAAAAGCGGTTATTCTTACAGAAACAGGAGATGTACAGCGTTATAGTTTATTAAATGAAGAAAAGTTCATCAATATCTTAAAAGTGATTACAGATGGAATTAACGAGTATGCTTCAGAAGGTGTCACACTGGCATTTTACAAAGCGGATGATTCCGGAAACTTTATGGAAGATGATCAGCACTTAATTGATACCTGGATCTCAGGATCAGACGGGTATTACACGGAAGAGGATCAATTTAATGGAGCAATACCTGCTGGTTTTGGAGTAGGGGACCTGAAACCACACAGAATCAATCAGGTGCAGGGAACCTATTATATCGTTGAGCTGGATCTGCCTGATTACATGGCAAAGCGTGATCCTGTAAAGATTGAAATAACAGCAGATACAGCTTCTCTTTATCGGCTGGTCAATAAACCATCAGAGGGAACCATAGAAGTAATAAAATCAGCTGAAGATACCGGAGAAATGCTTTCCAATGCCAGATTTAAGGTAGAAAACCGTGATACCGGAGATTATTGGTACCTGACAACAGGATCTGATGGCAAAGCAAAACTCCCAGGGCTTCCTATAGGTGAGGTACAGACGGATGGAACCATCAAACCATTTACCTATAGCATTGAAGAAATCTCCCCACCTGACCTATACCAGATCAGCGGTGGAAAGAAGTTTTTTAAGTTTGATGGATCAGACCACAGTGCAGTAATTACCTTTACCTATGAGGTAGAAAACCAGCCTACCAACATCCATTTCCGAAAGACCAATTTTGATACAGGAATGGCTGTAGAAGGTGCTAAGATCGCCGTTTATCATGCAGTGGCAGCTGACGGCAAGTATATAAAAGACGGAGAAGCAATTGAAACTGTTATCTCCGGAGCAAACGGCTTTACTCTGACAAAGAAACTGTCTGCCAATCAGGTGTATATCATGGAGGAGTTAGAGGCTCCTGCAGGATTCCATTTATCAAAACCGGTAGTCTTTGCCATTAATCAGGCTGGAACCGGAATCAAGAATGTAGAGAATGATTTCAGCATCCTGAAAGTGAATGGTGGAAGCGGAGCAATCGAGTCTCTGACAGTTGTTGGAAGAATGGCAAATAAGGTTTATACAGTCCTCAAAGATTTGGATAATGGCGAGGAGCTTCCGGCATTTGTAGGAAGTACAGACCTGATTCTGACAGAAGCTGATGGTATCAAAGATGGACATCTTTATGAGATAACAGAATACACTCGTTATTCTGATGGAAACGTGGTAAAGAGCGGCAAGGAAACAAAGCGTATCTATCTTGATGAAAATAAAACCTTTGTATTGCCTTTAAGAACTTATTTAGAGACAGATCAGGAACTGACTATGGAAGATGGAAGTATGTTAGCTTCCTGGACAGTAAATGAAGCCAATCAGGAATACATCATTTCTAATCCTATTACAAAGGAAAGAATTATAGCAGAGGTAATAGGAAGCACAGGAAGGCACCATGAAGCGGTTAAAAAGGGTGATGTGACAAAGTATGCCATTACCTATTCTAATCCCACAAAAGAGACTGTAGACGTTGTAATAAAGGCAACCTTGATCAGCGGTCTGGAATATATGAGATCCACAGACAATGGTACAGAGCAAAACGGTATCATCACATGGACGATTCAGAATGCAGCTCCTCAAACTTCCGGAACGGTAGAACTGATTGTAGTAGTAAATGGTGATGAAGGGGAAATGATTCAGGCAGAATTTGTTTCCGGATCAGATACAACAACCCTTTCAAATCCAATAGCACCAAAGGGAAGTTTAACTCTTAGAAATCACTTAACGGGGCTTGGAAAGAATCTGGAAGACCAATTCACTTATGAGATCCGCTTTACAAACAGTTCAGGAGAGCTTTTAAAAGGTTATCAGTCCTATACAGGATCGGTTGAAGGCAGAATTAAAGGCGAGGGAAGTATTACGCTGCAGGGAGAAGAATTTATTACCTTTGCAGGATTACCTTACGGAACCTTATATGAGGTCAGCCAGAAGATCCATGAAGACTATGAACTTGATAATCAGACTGCAGCCGGCGAAATTGTAAAGGATAAAGCTGTAAGTACCGTTTTTGTAAACAATAAAGACAACGAAGCCATCAGAGAGCTTTTAACAGCAGGTGGCAATTATAAACTGACCGAAACTACGGACTATTCTGATGAAAGAACCATTACCAGTGGTATTTACCGATTCAGTATTAATGCTTCCGGAAACATCGACAACATCGACATGGAGGATAAGCCAATCAAGATATATTTTAGCAAAGTAGACATCGATACCTCAGAAGAAATTGAGGGAGGTCATTATAGCCTGATCGATGCAGAAACCGACGATGTTATCTATGAATTTACAAAAAGTAAAGAAAAAATACAAATACCAGCAAATCTATTGACTCCTGGTAAGGACTACATTTTTAGAGAAGATCTTTCTCCTGGCGGATATGCATATGAAGAAGAGATCAGATTTACGGCAGATAAATCCGGTTTACCAGAAACTATTGTAATGCAGGATAAAAAAACAATGGTAGAGCTGTTAAAAGTGGATGAAGAAACTGGTGAAATACCTGTAGGTGGTTTGTTCCAGATTAAAACCCTTGAGGGTGAAGTTGTTTACGAATTTGTATCTACAGGTGAACCTGTTATTTTGGAAGGCATTTTAATAGCCGGCAAACAATATGAGTGGTTTGAAGCATTATCACCAGATGGTTATTCATACAGCAGAAGCGTATATTTCACTGTATCAAAAGAGCCAAAACCAATCACAGTTACCATGAAGGACAAAAAAACCGAAGTTATAATTAAAAAGCTAACTGAAAGTATGGTTGCCAGTCCTTCAGAGGCTGAGAAGCAGCTTACAGGGTTTAAAATTCAGATTCTAAATAAAGATAAAACTCCAGCAACAGCCCTTAGAGATTTTGAAGACTTTAAAAAAGGACAAGAGCTGATATTTACAACTGATGATCAATTTAAGTCAGTCAAAGGACAGCTGATTGCAGGAGACTCCTACTGGCTCCATGAGATAGAACCGCGAGATGGTTATGCATACGCTGCTGATGTGTTCTTTACCCTCAGCAAAGATAGTACAGGTGACATAGTGATCATGGTTGACAAGCCAACTGATGTAATAATATCTAAGAAAGATATTACCGGTGAACAGGAACTGCCAGGCAATCACATGTATATTGAAGATTGGAAAGGAGAAATTATTGAAAAGTGGATATCAGGATCTAAACCTCATCGTATCTCAGCAGAATTAATAGCTGGAGAAACCTATTTCCTATGTGAAGAAAGCCCAAAAGAGGGTTACCATTATGCAGTTTCCGTACCGTTCACAGTGAGCAAAGACGGATCAGTTGATCTGGTAGTAATGCGAAATGAGCCCACATGGGTAAGAGTTAAAAAAGTAAATCCAGCTGGCGAGATGATCAAAGGTGCAGCTCTACAGATACTAGATGCTCAAAAGAACGCTGTACTTCCGTATTTTGACAGCAGTGATGAAGCTATAGATATTAAAGGAAGCTTAATAGCTGGAAAACTTTATTACCTCCGGGAAATTAAAGCTCCTGCAGGATACCTCCTATCAGCAGATGTCCCATTTATAGTACCCTATAATGCTGAAATTGTAGAAGTCACAATGGTAGACCGTAAAAAGCCGGATCCAGATCCAGGAACAAAGATACCTCCAAAACCAAAACCACCGACACAGTTAGAAGGAAAGATAACCGCTTCCTATAATAATAAAACTCCCATAGGACAGCCCCTTAAAGACCTGACGGATCATAAGGGACACGGAGAAAAGACAGGAGATCAAACTCCTATAGGTATTCTCTTTACAGGAATTCTCATTT
Source organism: Hungatella sp. UBA5385 (assembly GCA_002409995.1). Classification (GTDB taxonomy): domain Bacteria; phylum Bacillota; class Clostridia; order Lachnospirales; family Lachnospiraceae; genus UBA5385. The sequence continues at coordinate 26,660 of DHOR01000014.1, forward strand.
GTTTAGCTGGAGTTGGATATACCATTAAGAAAACCATAAATGAAAGAAGACACAAGAAAAAATGAGAGGAAATGCAAGGCGCCTTTTACTCCATCTCTTTAGTGCCGGACTTGTTTTCTTCGCTGCCCTGTTACTATATTATTTACAGGGATATGAAGCAGGGCAGCAGGAATATGAAAATATTCGGAGTAGTTTTCAAGCTAAGGAAGGTAACAGGGAATACATTCAGGAGGGTAATGAAAAAGGTAATAAAGAAGCCAATACCCATAAAACCCCATCACTAAAAGAAAGTCACCTCTCTCAACCACCACCATACAAAATCCAGGAAGAAAGCTTAAAAACAGCAAATCCTGACTACGAATTCTGGCTCATAATACCCGGCACTTCTATTAACTATCCAGTAGTACAGAACAAGGAAGAGGGATATTATTTAGATCATACATTTTCAAAAAGTAAAAATAGCTGTGGTACGCTTTTCATCCAGAAAGAATCAAAACTCTTTGAAGATGACAATACGATTATATTTGGTCATAACAGAAAAGATGGAAGTATGTTTGGTCAGCTAAAACAATACAGAGATCCGGAATTTTACTCTCAGCATTCACAAATATGGATTTACAGAAAGGGAAGGTGGTATCAGGGAGAGATTTTCTCCTGTCAGATATGGAAAGAAAATGACTACAGAATCTATCAGAAATCCTTTCATACTCCTGAAGAAAGGCAAACATATCTGGAAACAGTAAAAACCAGAGAAATGTATCCCACAAACATCATACCAGAGGAAGATCAACTGCTTATTACACTGTCCACCTGCTATGGCACCTCGCAAAGAATGATTGTACAGGCTGTTCTAATGTGTTATACTGAATGACGAAAAAATAGATGAGGAGGTACATATAATGTCATTCAAAATAGGAATTCTCGGTGCAGGAAGTATTGCCGGTACATTGGCAGAAACTATGAATAGGATGCCGCAGGTGGAGCTTTATGGGATTGCTTCCAGAAACAAGAACAAGGCAGAAGCATTTGCAGAAAAATACAATATTAAACATGCATATGGCTCATATGAGGATATGGTGAAAGATCCGGAAATCCAACTGGTTTATATAGCAACCCCTCATTCGGAGCATTACAACAATGCAAAACTTTGTCTGGACCACGGAAAGCATGTGCTTTGTGAAAAATCATTTGCAGTCAATGCCATTCAGGCTCAGGAAATGATTGACCTTGCAAAACAGAAAAACCTTCTGATTACAGAAGCTATGTGGGTCAGATATATGCCTATGGTGGAAACCTTAAGAAATGTGCTGGATTCAGGTATTATTGGTACCCCCATGACCTTGACAGCAAACCTTTGCTATCTCATCGACCAGGTTCCAAGACTGACTGATCCTGCTCTTGCAGGCGGAGCTCTCTTAGATGTAGGAGTTTATACGCTAACTTTCGCAGCCATTGTATTTGGCGATGAAGTATCTGAAATCCACTCCTCGTTTATTAAGACGGATTCAGGAGTTGATGCTCAAAACAGCATTACCCTTCATTATTCAGAAGGCAGAATGGCAGTATTAAACAGTTCCATAAGAGTACTTTCTGACAGAAAGGGAATTGTATATGGTACAGAAGGATTTCTGATAGTAGAAAATATTAATAATTTTGAATCCATTTCCGTTTACAATAAAAACAGAGAACTGGTAGAAACTCATGTGTGTCCGCCGCAGATATCCGGCTATGAATATCAGATAGAAGCCAGTATGGAAGCGATTAACAACGGTTTAACAGAATGTCCCCAGATGCCTCATGAGGCAACTATACAAGTTATGAGAATTATGGACCAACTGAGAAAACAGTGGGGAATTCGTTACCCAATGGAATAAGAAAGGACATTACCATGTTTACCAGAAAAGATTTAACGAAATTACTGGGACCTTTAATTGTAGAGCAGATTCTCACTGTTTTGGTGGGAATGGTAGATGTGCTCATGGTTGCTGCAGTAGGAGAGGCCGCAGTTTCAGGAGTGTCTCTTGTGGATTCTATCAGTATTTTGATTATTCAGATTTTCTCTGCTCTTGCAACAGGAGGTGCTGTTATATCAGCTCAATATCTGGGTAAGAAGCAGTCGGAAAATGCATGCAGGGCAGCAGGTCAGCTTGTAGGAGTTACTCTGGCATTATCATTATCTGTTACTGCAGTTGCTCTTTTAGGAAACAGAGCTTTGCTCCAAACCATTTTCGGAAAAGTGGAGCCGGCTGTTATGAATAATGCTTTGATTTATTTTGAGATCACAGCTCTTTCCTATCCATTTATAGCCGTTTATAATTCCTGTGCTGCATTGTTCCGGTCTATGGGGAACTCCAAGGTATCCATGGCGACTTCAATTGTTATGAATATGATCAATGTGGTTGGAAATGCCATTTGTATTTACGGACTTCATATGGGCGTAGAGGGAGTGGCATACCCTACACTGCTCAGCAGAGTGGTGGCAGCTGTTCTCATGATATATCTGATACAGAGTCCTTCCAATGAAGTGAGAGTACATCGAATCAAAGATCTACGGCCTAATGCTCATATGATAAAGAATATTCTGTCCATTGGAATTCCCAATGGTCTGGAAAGCGGCATGTTTCAGTTCGGAAAAATTGCTTTACAGAGTTTAGTTTCCTCATTAGGGACAGCCGCTATTGCCAGTTATGCAGTTGCATCAAATCTGGTAACCCTTTTATATCTGCCTGGTAATGCCATAGGCCTGGGATTAATTACTATCGTTGGTCAATGTGTAGGTGCAGGAGAAAGCGGACAGGCTAAGCGTTATACAAAACAGCTGGTCTTAATTAACTATGGGATTTTACTGGTGATCTGCACAGCTATGATTGTCTTTTCCGGCCCATTAACAGGGCTCTATCATTTGTCTCCTGAAGCATCTGCTATATCCAGACAAATGATCATGGCTCACAGCATTGCTATGGTTATATGGCCATTGTCATTTACAGTTCCATATGCACTCCGCGCGTCCTTTGATGCCAAGTTTACAATGTTTGTTTCCGTATTCTCCATGTGGATATTCCGGATTGCATTTGCCTATTTATTTGTAAAAGTCTTTAAACTGGGAGTTATGGGAGTCTGGTATGGAATGTTTATAGACTGGGCGTTCCGGGCAGTTTTATTTACCTTGAGATTTCGTGGAATTGAAAAGAGAGCCACATCTGTTTCCTGAAAAACTAAATAACTGCTGATTACGAAAATCTTAATATTGTAGAATGTTCCTTATGGTTTATGCTATAATGTGGAACATAACGCATTGTTAGAGATACAAATACATTTCTCAGGAGGAAATATAACTATGCAGGCAGTTTTGCTGGCAGGCGGATTAGGAACACGGCTTCGCTCCGTAGTAAATGACAGACCTAAGCCAATGGCCCTCATTGGAGGCATGCCATTTATGGAATATGTAGTAAGAGAATTAAATAAACATGGAATCAATGAGATTATATTCGCAGTAGGTTATAAAGGTTCTATGGTGGAAGAATATTTTGGAGACGGCAGCAGTCTGGGCATTAAGGTTTCCTATGCCTACGAGGAAGAACTATTGGGAACTGCAGGAGCTATTAAAAATGCAGGACGTCTGGTAACAGAGGATCGCTTTTTCGTGCTGAATGCAGATACCTTTTATCAGATAGATTATAGCCGTTTAAAATCGATGAGCATAGAACAGGATCTTGATATGGCTCTTGTGCTTCGTGAAGTTTCCGATGTATCAAGATATGGACAGGCACTTCTGGAGGGCGATAAGCTGATTGCTTTTGATGAGAAAACAGAAGAGAAAAAGCAGGGAACTATTAATGGAGGAGTTTATCTGATGAAACGGAGCCTGCTGGAAGAAATTCCAGAAGGAAAGGTTTCTTTAGAACATGAGATGATTCCAAAGTGGTTAAAAGAAGAACGAAAGTTAGGCGGAATTGTAAATGACGGATATTTCATTGATATAGGAGTTCCTGAAGATTATTACCGCTTTATAGACGATGTGGAGAAAGGAGCAGTAAGCATATGGTAATCAGAGGAAGAGCGCCTCTCCGGGTAAGCTTTGGCGGAGGAGGAACAGATGTAGCCCCTTTTTGCGTTGAACAGGGAGGTGCGATTATTGGAAGTACCATTAATAAATATGCCTATTGTTCCATAGTACCAAGAGAAGATGATCATATTACAGTCCATTCACTTGATTATGATATGACTGTAAAATACAATACAAAAGAAAATTATGTTTATGACGGCAGACTGGATTTGGTAACAGCTGCTTTAAAGGCTATGGATATAAAACAGGGCTGTGAAGTATATCTTCAGTGTGATGCCCCTCCAGGCTCAGGTCTTGGAACATCATCCACTGTGATGGTGGCCCTTCTCATTGCTATGGCAAAATGGAAAGGTATAGAGCTGGACAGCTATGCACTGGCTGATCTTGCTTATCAGGTAGAACGTGAGGATTTAAAGATAGATGGTGGATACCAGGATCAGTATGCATCAACCTTCGGCGGATTCAATTTTATTGAATTTCATGGAAGAAATGATGTTGTAGTCAATCCTCTCCGCATTAAAAAAGATATTATTCATGAACTGCAGTACAACCTGCTTCTTTGCTATACAGGCAATGTCCATGTATCAGCAAATATTATTAAGGATCAGGTGTCAAACTATGAGAAAAAAGATCCATTTGATGCCATGTGTGAGGTAAAAGCTCTGGCATACGCCATGAAGGACGAACTTCTAAAAGGAAATCTTCATGCTTTTGGTAAGCTATTAGACTATGGCTGGGAAAGTAAGAAACGTATGAGCACCAAGATTACAACTCCCCAGATTGATGAGTTGTATGAAGAGGCTCTAAAAGCAGGAGCAATGGGCGGAAAGCTGTTAGGTGCAGGCGGAGGAGGTTTCCTTCTTGTATACTGCCCTTATAATGTGCGCCATAAAGTGGCGGCCCGTCTGGAAGCAGCAGGAGGTCAGCTGACTGACTGGAACTTTGAACTAAGAGGTGCCCAGGCATGGATAACAGATGAAAGCCGTTGGGATTACAACCAGGTGAAGGTTCATATTCCAAGCGGAGAATATCAGTTTAACGTATAGAACATAAAAAGGATCAGATAATGGATAAAGTGATATTTTTAGATCGAGATGGAACCATTAACAAAGAAGTAGAATATTTACACCGCCCGGAGGATTTGGTAATTCTTCCGGGTGTTGCTTCCGCATTGAGACAATTAAAAGAGCATGGCTTCCGGCTGGTGATAGTGACCAATCAGGCAGGAGTAGCAAGAGGTTACTATACAGAGGAAGATGTGAAAGTTCTTCACACATATTTAAATACTCTCTTAGAAAATGAGCATGCAACCATTGATCATTTCTTCTATTGCCCTCATCATCCTGTTCATGGAATTGGTTCCTATAAAAAAGACTGCCATTGCAGAAAACCAGAGACAGGAATGCTTGAGATGGCAGAGGAATATTATCAGATAGATAAACATCACTCCTATATGATTGGAGATAAACTTTTGGATACTGAAGCAGGTCACAATTATGGGATTAAGTCAATTCTTGTAGGAACAGGATATGGAAAAGAACTTCTGGAAGAAATTCCGCAAAACAAAGAACATAAATATTTTAACTATTTTGCAGAAAATTTACAGCAAGCAGCAGATTGGATTCTAAAAGAAGAAGGAGATATAAAATGACACCTGAAATGCATTTAGATGAACTGATATTACGCTACCCAAGCCTCAGTGCTATAAGAAATGATATAGAAAGAGCATTCAACATTCTCAAAGTTTGCTATGAGTCAGGAGGTAAGCTTTTAATTGCAGGAAATGGCGGAAGCAGTGCAGATGCAGAACATATTGTAGGCGAACTGATGAAAGGCTTTGTAAAACGCAGAGAGGTTCCCGAAGATATGGCTGATAAACTAATTGCAGCAGATTCCCGGCGCGGTGAAGAGCTTGCCAAGAAGCTTCAGGGAGCACTTCCAGCCATTGCATTATCAGGTCACCCCTCTCTTTCCACGGCATATTTAAATGATGTAGACGGCGATTTGATTTTTGCTCAGCAGACCTATGGATATGGCAGGAAAGGAGATGTTCTTCTGGGAATTTCAACCTCCGGTAATTCAAAAAATGTTATGTACAGCATATCAGTTGCAAAAACTCTTGGCATGAAATGCATTGGCCTTACAGGAAAAGACGGCGGGCAGTTGAAGAAAGAAGCAGATGCGGCAATTGTTGTACCTGAAAACGAAACATATAAAATCCAGGAGCTGCATCTTCCTATTTATCATGCACTGTGTCTGATGCTGGAAGAACACTTTTTTTAGATTTTAGACTATAAAAAGAAAGGGATGATAAACCGATGGCAGAAAGAGACTGGACATTCAAAGACGGCAAATGGAAGAATGAAGTTATTGCCGCCTGCCTGTTAATGGGATTTGCCTTTTTCATAAATAGAGGAATTGAAATTAAGGGGTTGTATATGGATGACCTCTATCTTTGGTCCTGCTATGGTGAACAGAGCTTTCGGGAATTTGTAATTCCTATAGGCAGCAGCAGATTCCGTTTTATCTATTATCTGGCTGCTTGGCTGGAGCTGGCAATTATAGGAAATCACATCAACTGGTTTGTACCTTTTCACATAATACTTAATAGTATGATTGCATTTACTGTTTACCGCTTTGGCAAACGATTATCGGGCAATTGGTTTATTGGTTTTATAACCGGGATCCTCTACCTGCTATCCAGAATGTCCTACTATCAGATCGGTCAGGTCTATGGACTCATGGAAAGTATGGCTTTATGGGCAGCTCTTGGTATTTTTTATTGTCTGTATCGTTATGTCAATGAAAGCGGACGTGAGAATCTATACCTCATCTGGGCAAATGTACTGTATTTTTGTATCTGCTTTATACATGAACGGTATATGGTCCTGCTTCCTTTGATTTTTGTTGTCCTTCTGCTGAAAAGAGAGAAGAAGATAAGCCGTTATATTCTTACAGCCGGAGTATTTGGCGCAGTGCAGCTTATCAGGTTTCTTACAATCGGAACCGTAGCACCTGCAGGAACCGGAGGCACTAATGTTACAGATACCTTTCATATAAAAGATGCTATTAAGTATGCTATCAGCCAGGTGCTCTATATCTTTGGAATTAATGCAGGACCAGAGCATCTAAGCGGACAGAGCTGGAGCGACTCCCCTTCCTGGGTTCATATATTTGTTGTGCTTGCTGATATTGCGCTGGCAATACTGGTTATCCTGTTTGTGATACGAATCATAAAGGATAAAACAGGAAGAAAGAAATATCTGGCTAATTCATTATTATTCATTTTATTTATAGGTCTTTGTATTGCCTGTTCCAGCGTGACAATTCGTGTGGAAACAAGATGGATTTATGTTTCAATGACTGCCGCCTGGCTTTTTGCTGACTATATGTTTGGTGTTATAACATTAAAAACTGTTACTTCTAAAACAGCTATAGGAAAATCAGCTATAGATAAAACAGCTTCAGATAAAACAGCTTCAGGTAACACTCTTTTAGGGAAATCAACTTCAAGTAAAAAGACAGCAGGAAAACCATTTTTTGATAAAACACCAGCGTATAAAATAGCATCACTTACCAGAAGCACCGGTACAGAAACAGATAAGCGGACACCTAAGCAGATGAAGGAAGCATACAAACGCAGGGGTTACCAGAGTGGTCTTCTCTGCGGCGGGCTGATTCTTTTTTATGCATGTTTTATGTTTCCAGTAGAAATACACTATCGTGCCCAATCTCCCAATCTTTACTTCTGGGCAGATCAGCAGCGTTATAATTCATTGGCTGAGGAAACATACGGTCGTTATGGAAATGATATTTTTGGTAAAAAGATCTATATTGTTGGCAATAATTATAATATGAGTGATTTTACAGCCAGAACCTTTTTTAAGGAATTTGATAAGAACCGTAAAGCCGAGGGAACGGAAGTACAATTTATTAATTCTATCCATGATATAGGCCAGATAGCTAATAATATGATTGTACTTTCTGAAGAACCATCTCATAATTCTTATCAGGATATTACAGACATGGTGAGAACTTTAAAATGCGAATCAATTTATGGATATTACAGTGATGGCTGGATGGACGAAAGCTCAAGTCTTCGTGTAATGACCGGTTCTACAGGAAAAATCCAGCTCCAAATCTTTTATCCTGGAGAGATCACCGGCAAAGAAGAATCGATGATTACCATAGATGATCACGAAGAGAAACTAATTCTCATAAATCAGAATTCAATGACTGTAGAGCTTGACGCACAGCCCCGTCAGATTGTAAACTTTAAATTTGAAAATAATTTTTATTTAAAAGATGCACAAGAACAAAGAGGGGAAAAGAAATTTTCCATGATCGTCAATATTACAGCAGATTAACGAGGGGAGAGGACCTGATTGAAACAGAAAAAAATAACATATATGCTCTTCCCGCTGGCAGGTGTAATATTCTGTTTGTGGTATCTATATGCAGCCACAGCTGATGGCATATACTCTGATTATGTACGTCTGGTTAACAGCTATCTCCCTGATGTTGCCAATCCAAAGAAGTTTTTTGTGCCTGATATATTAACCCGGATTCCCATCACATATCTTGGCAGGATTATTAATGTAACTCTTTTTGATTACAACCTTCTTTTTGATCGTGTGCTGGGGGTCATGGGACTTGGACTTTCCGGTGTGGTTCTGGGATTATATTGCAGGGAACGCAATGTGAATCTGATTTGGTACGGTATTATCACTGTGCTAATGTTCAGCCTTAACAAATGGGAAATGCTTGTTAATGGCAGCGGCTGGCCTCATTTCCTGGCATTTGCAGGTTTCTATCTCCATTACCTCTTCCTGGATCGAATATGGAGGGAAGAGGAGAAGGGAAAAGACAGAAATTGGCTGTTCCTATTACCTTTTCTCATTACCCTATTAACAGCAGGTCCATATTGTGCCAGCTACTCTGCGACCATTATGATTGCCTGTGGATTTTGTATTATATGTAAATACAGAAAAAATAAGAAAATAGACAAGCAGTATCTTCAATATATCATGTGCACTTTAATTCCGTTGCTCCTGTATATGTGGAGTAACTCTATGGCTATCAATGATCATGCAGCCCCGGCAGCCAATGATTCATTGTTGGTACAGCTTATGGAAACACCTGGTTTTTTTGTTAGATTCCTGTTAAAATCTTTTTCTTCCATGGTTATAGGATATGAGCAGGCTATTATATTATTTAAAACCAATGGTCCATATATTGTGCTAGGATTCTTTGTGTTTGCCGCCTATCTGACAGCACTATGGATGAACTTCCGCCATCGTATATATGAGCAGACCATTTTCCCCTTGATGTTGTTGGTGTCAGGAGGAATAAATCATGTATTGATATTGCTTTCCAGATGGATATTCTTAAATGAAACCTATGGAGCCAGTTCCCGCTATGCTCTACAGTTTCAAGTAGGAATTCTGGGAATTATTCTAACCTTTGCTTTTGTTTGGAAACAGTCAGCAGAGCAAAAGAAAATAGGGCTTTTTCTAAGACGGCTGCTTATGGTATTCTTCTGCACCCTGTTTTTAGGCGGAAATTGCTACACTACCCATGCCGAAATAAAACAGGCTCCCCATCGAAAACAGAGTTATGAAGATCGTGGAAAGCTTGCTCAGAATTTTGAGAATCTGACAGATGACCAGTTACGACAGAAGTTTGAATATAGAAAAACTCAAGACAACAGCGGTGAACTTGTGAGAAATGCTCTTACAATATTAAAAGAAAATGGTCTCAGTGTTTTCCGAAGCAATTGAGGTGACAGCTACTATGGAAAAAATGGAAAAGAATAAATGGAAATTGATTTTCTGTGGGGCAGTCATTCTGACTGCGATTCTCTATTCCTCCAATGAATTATTTATCAAAGGAATATTATCATGGCACAGAACCCAACCAGAATATAAATGTATGATGGCAGAAGCAGCAATTCTCTTCTGCCTATTTTCTGTTATTCTTAAAATGGGAAAAAATAAAAAAATAATATTCATATCCATAGCAGCGATTTTATCTCTGTTTTTATGGGCACATGTTGTCTTTCTTCCTGTTCTCATTTCAGGTATTTATATGCTGTATTTGTTGGAAGCTGGGAATTTTATAAGAGTAGTGGTATTACGGCTTCCGGGTCAAGATGAAAAGGCAGCGGATTTTTTGACAGGATGTATTTCTGTTATACTAATTTTCTGTATTATGTCAGCTGTAGGAGTTGGAGCAATTGGGTGGTTGAAGCTGTTTGTTATTGTAACAGGGGCTTTTCTTGTAGGAAGAGCTGTATTAAGATTGAAAAAGGGTACTGAATTGCCTAATCATATGGAAGTTGGTGGTCCAGAGACACGGGAGCTGCAAATTCCTTGGCAGATATCTCTGTTCATTGCCTTTATTTTAACAATGCTCTGTATACAGGCAGGACGAATGAACATTGCTGTTGATTTTGATAGTTTGTGGTATGGTGTCCGTTCACGTTTTATTCTGGATAATGGTAATGGAATTTATGAAAATCTGGGAACAATAGGAATTGTATATACTTATTCCAAAGGTTGGGAAGTATTAACACTGCCATTGGCTGATCTTCCATCCTACAGTTTTCTCATAAGTGTGAATCTATGGCTGGCAGCCGGTACCATATATATGGCATATAGACTTGCAGCACTTTTTATGAATAAAAAACAGGCAGTATTTTTGGCGGCAATTATGTCATCTGTTCCCGGAATTATGAATATGGCAATTACTACTAAAACAGACATAGTCACACTTTTATTTCAGGAAATAATGATTTACTTTATTATCTTCTATATAAAAGAAGGACGCATTTCAATACGCAACTTGGCTTACAGTTTATCAGCCTTTTTCCTAACCTGGACTTTAAAGCCTACTGCTATTGTATTCTCTACTGCAATTTTTGGTATGAGTATTCTGTTCCTTCTCTGGAAACGATACCTGCCTTCTATTGTAAAGAAAAATACGAAAAATAATACAAACCAAACTACAAAAATCAATACAAAAGAAAATCATATGCTGGGAAGTTTTGGAATAGCAGCAATTTCACTGGCAGCCCTTCTGGCAATATGGGCAAGAACTATAATAATTACAGGGCTCCCGGTTACTTCGGTATTTTCATCAGTTCTTACAAAACTTGGATTTAAGATGAAATATCCATTTCAAATTAGTCAGATACCAAATAGCGGCGTTGACTTATCCTTAAAGGGAAAAGTAATGCATTTTGCCAGACGCCTATTTGACTTCCTTCTTCGCCCTCAGGGAGAGGATATGGACCATGTGATACTTGCGTGGAGTGGATTTATCCTGCTCATCCTATTTATATTGTGGATATTGTGCTGCTTTTGCAAAAAAAATGTGGAAAACCAGAATGAAAAGCTGCTGTCAGACTATTTAAAGGTCATTTTTTTACCATTTTTAGTTGTCAACATCATAAGTCTCGCCATGTTGACTCAGGTAGATGGCAATTACTTTATGTTTCTTTGTGTACTATCAGCACTCTGTGTATTCAGACTGGTAAGCCGCCTGACAGATTCTGTACTAAGAAATGGAATCTATGCATTTATGATACCTGTTATGCTATTCCTTGCAATAACATCTTCCCTCACCAATTGGAGCTGGACTGTGGGATTTACACCTGTTTCTTTCAAGCATCATGGTTATTATGATCATCTGGAAGAAAAGCGTCAGAATCTATTTGCAAAGGGAAACGGTGAGATTTGGAATATATTAGCATCAGATTCCCAAACTCGGCTGATAGCGGTAGGAGACCATCCAGATGTCCTGGCTTTTCCCTGTAATGTACAATCCTACGATGATATTACCGGCGTATGGGGAAATGTTGTCTTGGTGAAAACTATGGATAACTTTGTAGAATTTATGGATTATGCTGATACAGATTATGTCTATGTCCAGTCGGGTTACATGCAGGAGGATCAGAGATGCTATAGTCTGGTTCGAACATTAGTTGAATATGGAAAACTGGAGCTGATACATTATGAAGCCGGCAATGTGCTTGCGAAAGTTGTATTAGACGGAGAATATACAGAGAAATCCCGTAATGCATTGACAGAATTTGACAGATGTTATATAAAAAAGGAAGTACAATAGAAGTGAGGAGTTTGACCATGGGAAAAAAGATATCAGTCGTTGTATCATGTTATAACGAAGAGTTGGCTTTGGGTCAATATTATATGGAAACAACGAAGGTATTGCAGAATATAGACTGGGATTATGAGTTGATTTTCGTCAATGACGGCAGTCAGGATGGAAGTTTTGACATTTTATCTGACCTTGCTGATAAGAATCCTAAGGTAAAGGTAGTATCATTTTCCAGAAATTTTGGACATGAGGCAGCCATGATTGCCGGTATAGACTACAGCAATGGTGATGCAATTGTCTGCATGGATGCAGATCTTCAGCATCCACCGGAATGTATTCCTGCAATTCTTGAAAAAATAGAAGAGGGATATGATGTAATCAGCATGGTGCGTACGAAAAATGAATCTGCCGGCTGGTTCAAGAATTTTGCGTCTGCAGCATTCTATCACCTGATTAACGTTTTATCAGATGTAAAGTTCGAGCCAAATGCTTCTGACTTCTTTGCTATATCCAAAAAAGCAGCTAAAATTATTAAGAATAATTACAGAGAAAAAGTCCGTTTCCTCCGGGGGTACGTACAGAATATAGGATTTAAAAAGACCTCTATAGAATATGAGGCAAGAGATAGAGTAGCAGGAGAGAGCAAATACAGCATTAGAAAGCTGTTCACATTTTCCATTAATACAATTATGTGTTTTTCCAATCTGCCCTTAAAGCTTGGAATCTATGCAGGTGGTATGGCAGGCATCCTTGGTCTCATTATGATGGCATACACCATATGGAGTTGGGCGAAAGTAGGTACACCCAATGGATATGCAACCACCATTGTGTTGATTTGTTTTATGTTTGCAGTTTTATTCTTCTTAGTTGGAATTATTGGAAATTATATTGCTATATTATTTACTGAATTAAAAGACAGGCCCATCTATATTGTGGGCGATACCAAGAATATTTAAAACTGGGGTTCGACCCTTTGTATCAAAGGGTCGAACCCCAGTTTTAAATGTTGTAATATTCGCGAATTAATGTATTCCAGGTCCAATTTCACCAGTTGGCTTTGGTGCTTCCGTTTCTGCAGGAGCAGATGGCTGAACATTATCACCAGGTGATTCCTGTGAAGGAGCAGTCTGACTTCCGTCACCGCCTTCAGCACTTTCGGCAGGGACTTCAACCTTAGTACAAACACCGCTATCGTCGATAGAGTAGTCAACTCCATCAATTGTCATTGTTGTAGATGCCACCATCTTACCATCAGATGGATTTAAGTAATAGAACTGACCATTCACATCTGTTAAGCCTGTGACCATTCCGCCGCTACCATTAAAATAGTACCAGGAGTTATCTACCTGACGCCAGCCAGTTGTCATTTTTCCTGAGGAATTGCTGAGATAATACTTGGCATTGCCTTCCTCTAACCAGCCATTATGCATTTTCCCATCATTATTTAAATAATACCAGCTTCCATCGGGATTAATCCAACCTTTTGCCATATCATAACTCTGATTGAAATAGTACCAGGTATTATCCATTGATCTCCAGCCTGTAGCAGCAGCGCCGCTTCCTGTGAGGAAATACTTCTTGTCATTGTCAGTATGCCAGCCAGTTACCATGGCACCGTCATTATTCATATAGTAACGTGAACCGTTGTCATCTAACCAGCCTGTATTCATAGCACCACTGTTATTAAAGAAATACCATTTGTCAGAAAGTTGATTCCAGCCTGTTACCATGCGACCATCTTTTTCTTCCAGGTAATAATGAACTCCTGCTTTTTCCAGCCAGCCCTTGGAAGCCAATCCCTGAGAGTCCATATAGTACCAGCCATTACCATCATCAATCCAGTTGTCTTTCTGCATTTTATAATTCTGATAATAATATGTATTATTTCCAATTGTTCTCCACAGATTACCAGGAAGCTTTGGAGTTAAATCTTTGTAAAGGAAATCAATATCTACATTGCCAGCGATTCCATTTATAGTACCGGTACTTGTAACCTGCCACATAATAGGATCAGAATAATTATGCTGCACACCATAACGTGCAACCCAAACATCGTATTTCATATTGGATAAGTCAATCTTATTAGCAAGCCAGTGGTCATTGGCATAGATTATGGGGTAGTATCCTGCATCTTCTATTCTCTTACAGAAAGCATTGGTAATCTCCGTTACCTCAGCAGGAGAGAGAGTCCCCAGTGTACCGCTGTCTTCTGCATCAAATGCAATTGGAAATGATATCGGATATTCCTTAACCAGATCCAGAACAAAGTCCGCTTCCTGGATTGCCATCTCAGGAGTTGTTGCAAGAGAATAAATATAAGCGCCAACTTTAATGCCTGCATCAGAAGCGCCCTTTACATTGGCGTGAAAATATGGGTCAACCACTCCTTTGGACCGAGTTCCAAGCATAACAAAATCCACATCATCAGCTGCAACTGCAGCCCAGTTAATATTGCCCTGCCATCTGGAAACATCAATACCTCTTGCGATTGCCTTAGTAATAACAGTACCATCAGCCAGTTGATAGTATCCATTTACCTTATTATAAGCAGCTAACGATTCCATAGCTGGGAATAATCCGGCTCCCGTTAAGCCGAGAAGAGCACTAAGAGCAGCAGCGGTAACCTGTCTGGTTATCTTTCTGTGTTTCAATGTAAAATCCTCCTTAATAGTCCATTAATCAGTAATAAATATTAGTAATAAATTCTAAGAATAGTCGAAATGGGTATCTGCTCAAAAAGTGCAGACACCCACACAAAACTGTTGATTTATATAATTTTATAATAACTAAATCTTGCTATCATCAACCTGGACCACTGGTTTTTCCAGGTGGCAGATCATAGAAACCATTATTGGAAGAGCCGGAAGAACTACTTCCTGGTGCGTTTGAGTTATTATTGTTATTATTTCCAGTTGGCCCTGTGTTACCTGAGTTATTAGAAGTACCTCCTGGACCTGAGGAATTTGTATTGCCTCCACTGCCAGATGAACCTGGACTATTCACATTCACACCTGATGGAGCGCCGGAATCATAACCATTACCAGTGTATGCGCCACTGGAATTAAAGGTATAATTAGTTCCATTAATGGTTAATGTAGTGTTGGCTGCCATCTTGCCTGTTGAAGGATCAAGATAATAATAAACGTTGGAAAGCTCAATCCAGCCAGTCATCATATGACCAGCATCATTAAAATAATACCAGGAGCCATCAATCTGCTTCCACTTATGAGTCATCTTGCCGTTGGTATCCATGTAATACTTATTGGTACTATCACTAAGCCAGCCGGTCATCATCTTACCTAAAACAGATTTTGCGTCCATATTGAGATAGTAGTAATCACTGCCAACCTGTGTCCAGCCAGTCATCATCTTACCGTCTGAACCAAAGTAGAACCAGTCATTGCCTATTTGTCCCCAGCCAATGGTACACAACCCATTCTCTTTAAAATAATACCAGCCGCCATCCATCTCACGCCAACCGGTGGACATGGTGCCATCACCCTTCATATAGTAATAGTCATTACCAATTCTAAGCCAGCCCTTCACCATAACTCCGGTGTCGTCCATAAGATAGTAATACTTATTATCTATCTTTACCCACTTGGTAGCCATTACGCCATTAGAATGAAAATAATACCAGTTTCCGTTAATCTGTTTCCAGCCTGTGCTCATATATCCTGTTGAAAGATCAAGATAATAGTAAGCGCCATCTGCGGTTTTCACCCAGCCCTTATGCACTGAGCCATCAGTATCATAATATTTCCACTGAGAACCTTCAGACTGCCAGCCAGTAGCTGCCCAGGCGGTTCCAGCGGGTAATAAAATAGCAGTTCCCATAAACCCGGCAATCAGCAGTGCGGTCACTTTTTTCCTACCCAGCATTTAATTCTCCTCCTCCTGATCAAATAATTCGTTATTAAACATGTCCCCATTATATCACAGGAATCCCCAGAATACATAAAAAAATTATTACGATTTGTAAACAATTTTCCAAAAAATGTTTAATATGGTCGGATTTGCTCCATTTGCTAACAATTAGATCGAACTAATTTCTTTACATTTCTTATAGTATTGTTTTGCATACCGATACATAATGATTGTATACTCTCCAAACTCCTCTCCAAGAGAAGCTTTATATACAGCCCAAAGACTCCACAAGAATCCCCCAAGAGCCATATGAGCATAAATAGAGTAGCGTTCTTCGTCGGTTGGTTCCCGCTGTAAATATATCTGAATTAATTGTTCTGTTTCTTCTTCATTATAATAGGAATAGATGGCACACATAGAAACATCAACAAGAGGATCGCACATCCCGGCATATTCCCAGTCAATGAGCCTGATTTGTCCATCTGGGAGAATGAGAAAATTATCTACATTGTCATCTAAGTGTGATAATCGTTTGGGTCGATTAAGGCTATCCAGCTTATCCAGAAGCTCAGTCATATGGCTTCGTACTTCATTATAATCTTCAAATAAAATGTCACCATGGCTTTTACACAGCTTTTCATAAAAATCAATTCTTTCCCTAAGATCAAAGCTGTGGTCAACTGTAAGACCGGAGTTATGAAGCTTTCTAACAATATTCATGCAGGAAGCTATTTCCTCCGGATTCTTCGCATCAGCATTTCTTGCCCCTTCATAATACTCGGCTATTTTGTAGCCTGTGTCTCCATCAAAGTGGATAATGGTTTCTGTTATGTCAAGATCTTTTACAGCATCATAAACTGCTTTTTCCTGTTTTCTGTTAATAAGAAGTTCTGTTCCAGGACCAGGTATTCTACAGATATAGTGGTGGCTATTAATGGAGAATAAGAATGATTTATTGGTCATTCCGGATTTTAAACAGCGGAGATTGATAATTTCTGATTCCTTAATATTGAACACTTTTGAAACCAGTTCCAAAGCCTGATTGTCAGAGTGGTTTTGATATTTGATATCAAAATGACGCAGCTCTTCCAGATTTTCAAACTCATATACTTCATCCATTTGCCTGCGATTGATGAAGATATCAATGTTCTTCTGTGCTTCTGGAAGACTGGGAAGTCTTTTAGCAGCTTCACCTGACAGAAGTTCCAGCAAAACATGTTCCCAATAGAATTGTTCTGTTCCAGGAAGTTCATAGTAATTCTCAAGGACAGTGAGAAACTGATCTGAGAACTCTTTTGAAAAATAAGCTGGTCCATACATAACCCAGCAGTCCTGTCCACCTATGACCACTTCATTTATTCGCCCTTTTTTATTGGTTATGAGGCACCATTCTGAAGTCTCTCCTTCCATATAAGAAGATGAATACCAGGCACTGCCTTCATAAGCATGATACATGTTGTGACGCATCCAGTTATCGGAGGCGAGAACATACATGTTTTTACCACGAAGGATTTTCCTGGCGTGGTAAATGGTTGCCAGGGTGTTTTTGCAGGAGTATTCTGCATTGTATAGAAGCTTTACGTTATATTTATCTATGAGATATTCGAATTTTTCTTTAAGGTAACCAACTACGATGGTGATGTCTGTGACTCCGACTTCGTGAAGTTGGCGAATCTGACGTTCGATCATTCGCTCCCCGAAGACTTCCAGCAGACCTTTTGGGGTTTCAAAGGTTAAAGGTACGAAGCGTGAGCCAAAACCTGCGGCTATGATGAGAGCTCCATCTACTTTGTTTTGTTTGAGGAGCTCTTTGCCGTCTGGGAGAAGTTCATAGGAGTTTGATGGGCCTGGGGAGATTAAGTTATTTTCTATGCATTCTTTGACCAGGTTGTTGGTGGTGCCGAGAGACACGTACAGTTCCTGGGAAAGTTCTCTTTGGGTGATGGTTGGGTTTTCTAATATAGAGCGGCATATGATAATAGATCGGTTCATTGTTAATTTGTGCCTCCTTGGGTGGTGGGGGATTGGGTTAGTGGGTTAGGTGGTATAGAATAAGTTTGTTGTGTTTTGTGGTGATATAATACGTGTTAATTTGTTCAAAAAAGTTATTAAATAAAGATATGTGAACATTATATCATTTGAAGAATAAAAAGCAAGCCAATACTTATACTAAATATGAAGAATTTATGATTTTTTGCTTAAAGTACTACAAAAAAAGGAAAACATCATATATAATACGTTGGAAGATAAAGATGAGGAGGTTCATATTGAATTATGAAGAAGATATTATTACTGTGCAGTATGGCAGTGTTTTTGCTGGTTGGGTGTACGGAGAGTAAGATTGTGAATCCGGATGCTGAGAATTACGAAGGTCAGTATGATTGGGATAAAGCTGGTGATGAACTGAATAAAAACTACAAAGCTAATGAAGATTCTAAAGTTATTGGAATTGGATTTGCAGCAGAAGAAGGAAGTGCATTAATAACCCTTGGCGTAACGGTCAAGGATGGAACCAGCTCCGATGAAGCAGTTCAGTTAGCAACAGAAGTTATTAAAACGTTTAATGATGAGATTGTGAAACAGGATAGCAAGATTGCCAAATCATCAGAAGGGTACTATGGTGGATTATTTGAAGAGTACAGCATTGATATTAAAGTTTCTCCTGAAAGTGAAACAGGAGATGAAACTAAGTGGCTGGTGAATACAATGATTCAAGGTGGTACTAATGACCCGATTATGAGTGTGGAGCAAGAAGAGATAGAAGAAACACGAGATAATATGGAAGAACAGTTAGATGATGATCAGGATGAAGATCATGGACCAGGAACAGTGCCTACTGAGGCGCCGTCGTTTGAGGAAAAACCGGAATAATCCGGTTTTTTTCTTTAGTGAATTTGTTTCGTAAAGATTACGTAAGAAAATGCACAGAGAATTGTTATAGCATTTTTGGAAAAACTGTATTATACTATCGTTGTGATGGAGGAAATGGTACCTTCCTGGTGGAATTTCAAGTTTTTGCTGTTTTTTGAAAAATATGCAAAAAAACTATTGATAATTTCTCTTATAGGAAGTATAATTACCTCGTAATGCAATTAGGAATTTCAAAAAGTATTTCAAAAAGAAAAAGGAGAGTGCATTAATTATGAGAAAGCAGACAAAATTAGTTGCAGTATTATCTGCAGCAGCACTGCTTGCCATCGGCGCCTCCATGACATCTTTTGCAGCTCAGGGTTGGGCAGAAGAAGATGGAACATGGGTATATTATGACAAAGATGGTGACAGAGTAACAGATACTTGGAAAAAATCAGGAACACAGTTTTTCTATTTGAACTGGGATGGTGAGATGGCAACATCTACACTTATTGAAGACGATTCTGACAAGTATTATGTAGATGAGAATGGTGCTAAGGTTACTAACCGTTGGGTTTCTCTGGACAACGAAGATGATGTTCAGGTTAACGGTGAAGATGTAGATACTATCTGGTACTATTTCGATGGAAATGGAAAAGCTGTTAAAGGCGATTCTATAAAGAACAAAACTATCAATGGGAAGAAATATTTCTTTGATACAGATGGTTATATGATGTCAGGATGGTATGATGCTGATAAGAGCAATGGCGGATATGATAGATACTACCTTGGCGATGAAAATGAAGGCTGGGCTTATACAGATTGGCATTTAATCGAGCCAAAAGATAGTGAAGCAGAAGCGTATGATGAAACAGAATGGTTCTACTTTGCTTCATCAGGTAAGGCTAAGAAAAATGAAAGATCTTATATTAATAAAAGATATTATGCTTTTGATGAAAATGGTGTAATGCTGAATAAGTGGATCGTAGGTACTCCACCTAAAGCTGATGGCGCTTATTACAATGCAGACGTAGGATATCAGGAATCTGGTTGGGTTTATGTATATGAAAAAGATGCTGATGGCAAGATCAATGAAGATGGCGATCAGAAATGGTTCTATTTAGACTCTAAGGGTGTTGCTTTTAATGGTGACGCTGATGCAATTGGCGCAAGTCCTTCAACAGCTCTTAAGAGAGATAATGGTAAGTGGGAAGACGATCCTAAAACTCAAGTAGCAGCTAAGGTTGTTAAGAGCAAAACTTATCTGTTTGATAATACAGGTCGTATGCTGACAGGTGTATATCAGATTGATGGTGTTGAGCGAACAGGAAGTTCTTCTAATTTACACGGTATTTACTATTTTAACACAGGAAGTGGTTCTGTAGAGGGTCAGATGATGACTGGCAAGCAGAGTATTAACTTTGATGGTGATACCTATTACTACTCTTTTGATAAATTAGGCAAAGCATATGTGGATACTATTGTTGATGGTTGCCTTTATGATCACGATGGAGTTCGCGTAAATGCAGAAGATGGCAACAACTACAGATTAGTTTATGTTGGTGGTAGTGATGACAACGTAGTAGGTCCAGTTTCTGTAAAAGGTAAACCAAGTGTTTCAATTGTTGATAATGATGTTCTTGTTGTAAATAAGGGTGGCAAGATCAAACAGTCTGGTAAAGTTAAAATTGATGGTTACGAGTATACTATCGATGGCTACAAGGTTCAGCTTCCAGGAAAACCAATTGACTAATAATTGTAATTCGATAAAATTCTAATTGCGTAAAATGGGCGGTGAGTATTCACCGCCCATTTTTTTCGCTCAGTGGGCACATGCTTAACAGGTTGTTAAGTTCTGGAATTAACTGGTAGTTGAAGAATATCGTCAATAGCAAAGTTTAAAGAAGTACATTTTTTTATCATAAAAGCAGAATATATTAAGTTATCTTATGATACTTTCCAATACTGCTTCGCCTTTGATTATACATGGTGTATAGGTACCCACAATCGGAAAAACATTGCTGGTATTGCTTAGTCTATCACAAATACTGTATAGATATTTTGAAAACTCCTGCAGTACTGTTGCATGCTTTCCGTATCCTCTATAATTCTCTATGTCTAAAAAACACTTTTAATCTAGAACTTTCTGCAAATAGTGCAGTAAATTAAATATTAATAAAAAAGTGATAAAAACTTTAAGAATTACCAAGTCAAATGTAGGTCTCATAAGTTGCGTTATATTTATTAGAATGTTATACTGGTAAAAGATATTTTATAATATAATTGGAGATAAAAAATAATGGAAAATAAAAAAAAATATATAACAGAGGAGCAAAGTAGAAAATTAAGTTGCTTATCACTAATTTATGTAAGTGTTATTCTGGGAATATTACCACTAGTTTATCATGACTATTATTTTGATATATTAATTACAAAATACAGTTTTTATTATATTGTAACTATTGCCTTTATTGTTATAATGACTTTGGTTGGTATTTTTATTGGATATATCAATAAGCTGAAACTTAAGGATGTTAATTTAAAAAAAGTTTTTACTTTACCTGAATGGGCATTGATTGGCTTTCTGCTGATTGCTATTGTATCTACAATTCAATCTGATTTTAAATGGGAATCATTTTGGGGTAATGAAGGAAGATATACAGGGTGTTTTTTGTTATTATTATATGGTATTAGTACTTTAATCGTAGCTAAAACTCTGAAACTAAAGAAATGGATTTTAGATATATTTCTCCTGGCTGGTATGTTAGTCTGCTTATTAGGAATAACAGATTATTTTCAGATGGATTTATTGGGATTTAAGGCTGATATGTACCCTGAACAATATAATATGTTTATGGGTACTATAGGTAATGTTAATAGTTATACCTCTTATGTTGCTTTGGTTATGGGGACTGCTACAGTATTGTTTGCTATAGAGAGAAATATATGGAAGGCTGTTATTTACTACTTTTGCATGGCAATTACATTTTTCGCTATTGTTATGGGGCTTAGTGATAATTCATACCTGGCACTGGGGGCACTGTTTGCCTTTCTTCCATTATTCCTCTTCAATAGTAAAACCGGGATAAAACGCTACTTTGTTATTGTCGCTACTTTTGCCTGTGTAATCTATGGGATAGATATTATTAATAAAGTCATGCCGGATCACGTTTTAATAATGGAAGGAATTTTACAAAAGCTTTCTGGATTCAGTAAACTTGAGTATGTAGTGGTTAGTTTGGTGATTATATGCTTTGCCATATATATAGCAGCTCATTTCTCTATAGGTAAAAATGATTATTTAGGGCACAAATGGCAGTTTATTTGGTTGGGACTTATTGTTTTAGGCGCAATTGCTTTAATATATGTTCTTATTGATGTTAATATTGTGGGAAATTTAACACGTTACGGAAGTATTGGAGAGTACCTGTATTTTAATGATGAATGGGGAACCCATAGAGGTTATAATTGGAGAATCGCTATAGAAAATTACTTGAAATTCCCACTTATTCATAAACTATTTGGATTTGGGCCTGACACATATGGTATAGTGACTTACTATGGTGATTTTAACGATATGGTTAGTAAATATCAGGAAATTTATGATAGTGCCCATAATGAGTATTTGCAGTACTTTATAACAATGGGGCCATTTAGTCTTATGTGCTATTTTAGTTTGTTAATTTCAGGAGGGTTACAAATGATTCGTAAAGCGAAAGATAATCCTTGCGTAATTGCAGTTTTATTTGCGATTATCTGTTACGCTATACAGGCTTTTGTTAATATAAGTGTTCCTGTAGTAGCACCGGTTATGTTTGCACTTTTTGCTGTTGGATTGGCAGGAAGCAGAGAAAATAAGCCATAACTGAGTTTTAGTATATTTACATTAAACATTGAGCAAGTCTAATGCTTTTTCTGGGATTTAGCACGTCGCTTTACTCTGCTTTTCTATGCTGCCGTATAAAATCAAAAATTTTGTTTATGCTTGCCATCCGGCCTACCAACCGTCTGCTAATTTGTATATTTTACTCAAGATAATCAGAATAGCGAATTCCAGAAAATTCTTTGTTCTGGCAGAGCCTTAAGACTATATGGTGAAGGTTTCTGCAGATCAAATAAGATTTATCGCCACGAAACAGCCCTTCGAAGCTTTTATAGCAAATACAGTTCAAGTGTTTCCTTTACCACCATTATATTAGCGTATAGATGCTGCTTTATCAATTGCTGCGCTGATGATGTGGAAAAGTGTGGTGAAAATAATGGCAAAAAATGAGAAAAGGCTATAAACGATATTATCTAAAGAACGGGACTGGAAGACGGAAAACAAAGTGGATATTATTAGAATAAATTAAAATTTGGGGAAATTATAGATAAAAAACCCAAATTTAATAAAATATTAAAGAATTTCCAATTATATTAAACACCCTGTAAGTTGCTAAAAACGGCTGTAGATGTTATACTCTATTGTGATATATGCAGTAAAAACAATGGATTCAAGGAAGATGGGAAACGGCATAATGGATAAGTTGTATTCTGTGTTGATGTCTGTATATGGGGGAGAGAGGTCGGAGTATTTACATGCAGCGCTGACGAGCATTATTAATCAGACGTTAGCCCCAGATGAAATTATTTTGGTTTGTGACGGCCCGTTGACGGAACCGCTAGAACAGGTGGTTAAGTACTTTAAAAATTATTTGACGTTGGTAAGGTTACCAGATAATCGAGGATTGGGAAATGCTCTTGCAGAAGGAATTGAGTATTGCAAACATGAATGGATTGCGCGTATGGACAGTGATGATATTGCTGCCAGTGACAGGTGTGAAAGGCAGTTGGAATATGTAAAGAATCATCCGGAGGTCGATGTGCTGAGTGGTACGCTAGCTGAGTTTATAGGCGATGCTTTGACAGTTGAGGAGGCAGTTCGTCATGTTATTTCTTATAAAAGTCTGCCTGCTCTCCATCAGGAAATTGGTGAATACATAAAATACAGGAACCCTATAAATCATCCATGTGTCATGTTTCGTAAAACAAAGGTGTTGGAGGCTGGAAATTACCAGTCATGTGCACTGTTTGAGGATTATTATTTATGGGTGAGAATGTATCGGAAGCATAGTATATTCGCAAATCTTGATGAAACAATTCTTTATATGCGCATTAATGACATGCACCGGCGGCGCGGAGGAGTTCGCTATGTGAAGGCAATTACCCGTTTTTGGACCAGGATGTACCGGTGTGGCATGATAGCTCTTCCACAGTATCTCTTTACGATTATATCGCGGGTGTTAGTGAGTCTGATGCCAAACCAGATTAGAAAAATTATTTATGATAAGAAACTAAGGAATCATTAAATTATGAAAGAAAAGACAAATAATAGCCAGTTTGAGCAGTATAAGCGAATTGTGAAGTTTTTAGGCTCCACAGTGATTGTTTTACTGGAATTGGCAATTTATTATTATGTATGGCTGAACTACTACAATAAGAATATGCAACTCCCTTTTTGGCGGAGAGGTAATTGGCTAATAGCAGGAGAGTACTTGCTGCTGTCACTACTCCTTCATCGGTTATATGGTGGCTTAAGGGTAGGAATCTACAAGTACTGGAGTTTGGTATATTCCCATATGATTTCTATCATTGGGGTGAACGTGTTTTCTTACGTACAAGTGGTACTGTTTGATAAAAGAATGCACAACCCGGCAGCCTTCCTTGTGTTGACATTGGTAGATTTGCTTGTTGTCTTGGTATGGGCGTTTGTTTTTAAAAAACTTTATGTACTCCTGTTTCCAAGGAAGCGTTTGCTTCTGGTCTATGGTAATAATCCGATGTTTCATCTAATGAATCGTATTGACACCAGAGAGGATAAATATGAGATTGCCAAAACTATGTCGATAGACAATGGAATTGAGCAAATTATTAAACAGGCAGAATGCTATGATGGGGTTATTATTGGTGATATTCCCGCCAGAGTACGAAACCAGCTTTTAAAACTTTGTTTTGAAAAAAATATTCGAAGCTATACTGTTCCAAAGATTAGTGACATTCTCTTGCGAAGCTCGGTAGAACTGAATATTTTCGATTCACCGTTGTATTTGTCGCGGAATTGTGATGGGCTTGCTTGGGATCAGGCGCTTTTAAAAAGGATAGAAGATCTTGTGGTTGCAGGGGCGATGCTGGTGCTGACTAGTCCATTTTTTCTGGTAATTGCACTGATGATTAAAACTACGGATCATGGACCGATATTCTATACTCAGGAACGGTTGACAAAAGGCGGGAAAATCTTCCGGATTTATAAATTCCGGACAATGATTGTAGATGCAGAAGAGAAGAGTGGACCGGTAAAGGCGGGAGAAAAAGATTCCAGAATCCTTCCGGTCGGGCGTTTCTTGCGGGCAACACGGATGGATGAACTGCCGCAGTTGATTAATATTTTGAGGGGTGATATGAGTTTAATTGGTCCCAGACCGGAGCGTCCAGAGTTGGCAAAAATTATTACAAAGAATATTCCAGAGTTTGAATATCGGTTAAAGGTGAAGGCTGGTTTGACTGGTTATGCCCAAGTATATGGGCGGTATTGCACAACAAGCTATGATAAATTGAAGCTGGATTTGACCTACATTCGTAATTATTCTATCTGGCTAGATATAAAATTGATCATGATGACACCAAAGGTGTTGTTTGTGAAGGAATCAACGGATGGATTTGAAGATGGGAAATGGGAAGATCCCGCATTAAAGGATAGGAGGGGAAAAAATTGATAGAGAAGATATTAACTGTGGTAGTGCCTACCTACAATGCTGAAAAATATCTGAAGGATAATTTAGAGTCGCTTTGTGTTGAGGAATTACTTTCGGAAATTGATGTATTAGTTATAAATGATGGCTCCACAGATTCTTCATTAAAAATAGCGCAGGAGTATGCAGACCGTTATCCTGGTACATATCGAGTGATTACGAAAGAGAATGGTGGTCACGGTTCGGGAATTAACTGGGGAATTCAGTATGCAGTTGGGAAGTATTTCAAGGTTGTGGATGCGGACGACTGGGTGGCTGAGGATGCTTTTAAGAAATTAATTGGAATGTTAAAAAGTAGTAATTCGGATATTGTTTCCTCAGGCTTTTTATGGGCATTTGATATGGGACAAGCGGATAAGACCATGTATCGGACGAAATCTGAAATCCAGAAGCCATTTGATGGAGTAGAATATGGAAAAGAGTATTGCTTTGATAATATAGCGGAAAAGCTTTACATTAAGATGCATAATTTAACAATTAAGACAAACATACTTAAGGATAACAAAATTATCATCGATGAAAATTGTTATTATGTTGATACAGAGTATATAACTTATCCAATTCCATATATCAATACAATCTCTTTTATGGAAGACTATGTATATCTATATCGCATTGGTAGGATGGGGCAAAGTGT
Source organism: Hungatella sp. UBA5385 (assembly GCA_002409995.1). Classification (GTDB taxonomy): domain Bacteria; phylum Bacillota; class Clostridia; order Lachnospirales; family Lachnospiraceae; genus UBA5385. The sequence goes on from DHOR01000014.1 coordinate 52,986, forward strand.
GGGAATTGATAAGATGCAGCATAATGAGAAGAACTATGATCGAGTCATTACTTCGCTTTTAGGTTTTTTTTCTAAACTTGGGACAGAGATTCCTTGTACAAAAGAGAAAAGAAATTATATTGCAGGAATAATTGCGCGGGTAGTGGCAGGAAAGATGAAAATTATGTTGAGCTTTCCTGCCACAAGTGTTAAAAAGCAGGAATTGAAGATTTTTGATGAACAGCTAAAGAGTGGTTATCCAGAAGTATATGCAAGGAATATTAATAAAGCGGTATTTCTTTTGCGGAATAGCAATTTTATGTTTTACTATCCAGCGAGTTTACTAGTACGGAAGAAATACCGTTGATATTTATTAAAACATTTTTAAGAGAAGTTTTTAGCTTTTATTGTGCTAAAATCAAAAAACTGTAGACGATATTTGAAAAGAGAGAAAATATGATTCAGCTTCAGAGTGTACTTTTACCAACAGAAGAGGTTTGTGCGATTTCCGAACTATATTTCCATAAATTTGATCAGCGGATTGACTTTAATGGATATTTTAATCTTTTTTATATAGAAAAAAGAAAAAAGTATTCGGTATTAGATAATTTGTTTCTTGATATTTTTTTATATGGATTTAAGGAATTGATATTAGTCCATGATGGAGTGGATTTGCAGAAAGTTTCTTTGGAGTCATGGAGCCATAAGTCATACCAGATAGAGTTTCCGTTTGATACATATGATGAAGGTGTATTTTGGTTTGCTCTATTAGAAGATGAGCAGGTAGACGAAAAATATATAAATGGTATCTTTGTGTCGGAAGTGCCTCCAGAACATGTAAAAAAAGTAAATATAGGTATAGATATTTGTACTTTCAAAAGAGAACCATATGTAGTTAGGAATTTGAAACAACTAAAGACAAAGATATTAGATAATAACGATTTAGATGTATCAAATCATGTATATATATTTATTATTGATAATGGAGGAACTCTGGATTCTTGTGAACACGTTCAGGAAATTGTACGCACCTGTGATGATAATGTCATTATTATGCAGAATAAAAATGCTGGAGGTGCTGGTGGATTTACCAGAGGCATGTTAGAAATCCTGACTGCGAAACAAGAGAAGCAGTTTACCCATGTGCTTCTTATGGATGATGATGCTGTGATTGAGCCGGATTTGTTAGTCAGAATTCATGGTTTTCTAGCAACGGTGAAAACAGAGTGGGGGCAGATTACTATTGGTGGAGCAATGTTACGGGAAGACTACCCATACATGCTGTATTGTGCGGGTGAGTGGTGGGAACGCGGTGCTATTATTAACCCCGAAATGCATCTGGATTTAAGAGAGTGGAAGATAGCAGCCAGTTCTTATCTGACGGAAACGGGGCATGAATATGACCGTTATTCAGGCTGGTGGTGTTGTTGCTATTCTTTGGATGTGGTTAGGGAGGATAATTTACCGATTCCATTATTTATTCATCATGATGATATTGAATTTGGAATAAGAAACAAAAAATCAGGAATTGTATTTTTAAATGGTGTAGGTGTTTGGCATAGAGGGCCAGAACTGACCCTTCCAGGTACAAATATATATTATGATACACGGAATAATTTAATAGAGACGGCATTGCATCAACCATCAAAACAAAATAAAACTGCAAAGAAAATTATGCTTAGGACATTAACATCTGCGACTTTTCGATTGAAATACAAAGATGTATTTTTGGCTTATAAAGGATTGGTTGATTTTTTGAAGGGGCCCCAATGGCTTTGGGAACAACAACCGGACTTACTGAATTCTGAGGTTCGGGGGATGACGTATCAAATGCAACCAATTAAACAATTAAAAAATATGCTTTCGGAACATGAATATGTATCCTTACAGACGCAGATTCAACAATATCAAGAGAATTATGGAATGGATACTATTATTAGTAGCCGGAAGAGAAAGACAAAAGTGTCGATACCCCATTTACTGACGTTTAACGGTTGGCTGCTGCCAGCAGATAAAACAGGAGTTAAAGTGATATTTCCAACGGATTCGCTGTTTGACACATATCGTAAACGTAAGGTGATTCTCTTTGAGCCAGTAAGTGGAAGGGCAGTGATACTTAAAAAAGAGTATAGGGAATTAATACGCATAGTAGGTGTTTATTTCAAGGCTTATTGGGCTTTATGTTTGCATTATGATTCTGCGGTTCATAATTATCGCAATAATATTAATAGGTTCACTAATAAAAAAGCATGGGAGGAGTATTTGGAAATAAATGAATAATTTTATAAAAAGACTGGAGGCATTTCAGCATTATAAACCATTACTTCAGCAGCTGGTCATGAAAGATGTTAAGTTAAAATATAGGAGAAGCTTTTTAGGATATGTATGGAGTATTTTAAATCCATTAATGATAATGATCATCATGGTTTTGGTGTTTGAAAGTATGTTTCGTTTTGACATAGCAAATTATCCTGTGTATTTGATTATTGGTCAGACTGTTTTCAATTTTGTCTCAGAAGCAACAAACCAAGCAATGTGGTCTATTACTGGTAATGCTGCGTTGCTAAAAAAAACATATGTGCCAAAATATATTTTTACAATTTCAAAAGTGACAAGTTCTTTGGTGAATACATTATTTGCATTAGGTGCAATGCTGATTGTTTTTGTTGTATGTCATGTGAGATTTAATTGGTATATGCTATTTATTCCTGTGATTTTATTACAAGTATATATATTTAGCGTGGGGCTTGGATTGTTATTAGCACAGGGAACGGTATTTTTTAGGGATATTCAATATATATATGGAGCATTTTTGACAGCGTGGATGTATCTGACCCCTATGTTCTATCCGATTAATCAGTTGCCGTTTCAATTGATGTGGGCTATTAAGCATTTTAATCCACTTTATTCTTATATTACACAGTTTAGAACGATTGTGTTGGAAGGATTGTTTCCAGATACGAGACTGATTATATATGGATTTGTAGTGGCATTTGCATCGCTGCTAATAGGAACATGGGTATTTATGAAAAACCAAGATCGTTTTATATTATATATTTAGGTTGGAAGAAAAATGAAAAAAAAGAATGATAAAAATTGGAATAATAATAATGAGTACGCGGTAATTGTGGATCATGCTACTGTTCGATTTAATATGGCTTCTGAGCGGATTGATAATTTGAAAGAGTATTTTATCAAATTGATAAAGCGAGAGCTGATGTTTAAAGAATTTCTTGCAGTAAAAGATATGAGTTTTAAAGTCAGAAAAGGGGAAGCTTGGGGAATTATTGGAACTAACGGTTCAGGTAAGTCGACACTTTTAAAACTGATTTGTGGAATCTTAAAGCCTTTTGAAGGGCAGGTGACGATTAATGGAAGCATTGCCCCACTGATTGAATTGGGTGCAGGATTTGATGGAGACTTAACAGCACGAGAAAATATTTTTCTGAATGGGGCTGTATTAGGGTATAATAAACAGTTTATGCAGAACCACTTTGAGGAAATAGTTGAGTTTGCGGAGCTACAGGATTTCCTTGATATGCCACTCAAGAATTATTCCTCGGGTATGGCGGCTAGACTTGGATTTGCAATTGCGACAATTGTACGGCCCGATATATTGATTTGTGACGAAGTGCTAGCTGTTGGTGATTACGCATTTCAACTTAAATGTCAAAAACGCATGAATGAAATGCGAAAACATGGGACTACGTTGCTTTTTGTATCACATTCTATTGATTCGGTTAAAGAGGTTTGTGATTATGCTTTATGGATTGAAAAGGGTACAGCAAAGATGAGTGGAAAGGTTGACGAAGTTTGTGATGCTTACATGAAATATTTACAGAACTAAGCTTTTAAAGCTGGAAAAAAGCTGCATGAATGGAAGATAAAAAGACGAAAGCTCTCTTGCAAAGTAAATAAGGTTATAGTAAACTTATGAAGTGTGATATATGAAACTTCTTATAGTGACGTTTATGGTAAGGGGTTTGGCAACTAAATGACAACAACCAAAGATTGGGAATTTGAAAAGGGAAAAAATGAGAATATTAATATTGGGCGGCAACGGATTTATAGGAAAAAACTTAGGTTGCTATTTAACACGCAAAGGTCATATGGTTATTTCTTTTGATTTGGAAAAAAAGTATGATGACACAGAGCATATAAAGTATGTACAAGGTAATTTTTTTAAGGATGAAGATTTTATACCTTATTTAAAAAATGTTGATATCGTGTATCATGCCATTAGCACAATCAATCCAGGAAATTCAAATGACAAATATATGCAAGGATATATGTGTGATTTCTTGCAGTCTATAAAATTATCTGATTATTCAAGGGAATATAATTTTAGAATTATTTATTTATCATCAGGTGGGACAGTTTATGGATATCAAGAAAAGCTGCCTATAAAAGAGGATGCGCTTTCTACCCCGATTAATCATTACGGAAATCTAAAACTTTGTATTGAAAATACATATAGAACTTTTAATAAACAATTCGGTACAGATATTGTTATTGCTAGAATAGCAAATCCGTATGGACCTGGTCAAGATTATTCTAAAGGTGTAGGTTTTATTGATGCGGCATTAAAAAGAGCAATAAGGCATGAACCCATTGAGATTTGGGGAGATGGTTTGGTAATTCGCGATTATATTTATATTAATGACGTATGCCATATGCTATATTCTTTAATCGATTATCAAGGAGCTGACCCCGTTTTTAATATAAGTGCAAATTGTGGAAGTTCTCAAAATGACATAATTAACATATTGCGAAATTTAGTCCCTGATATATCTGTTAAGTACCTTCCAGCAAGACCTGTAGACGTTCCGGCAATTATTTTAGATAATTCAAAAATAAATATGTTGTGCAAAGAGCGTTGTTTAGAAATAGATGAAGGTATTGAAATATATTACAATTATTTAATAAAGAGGGAGATTAACTAATGAAATATGACTACTTAATTGTTGGAACTGGATTATATGGTTCTGTTTTTGCCTATGAAGCAAAAAAAAGAGGAAAAAAGTGTTTAGTAATCGATAGAAGAAATCACATTGCTGGTAATTGTTATTGCGAAAAAATTGAAGATATAAATGTACACAAATATGGAGCGCATATTTTTCACACATCTGATAAACATATATGGGAATATATAAATCAGTTTGCAGAGTTTAATAATTTTGTTTTAACAACAATAGCTTGTTACAAAAATCAGGTTTATAATCTACCGTTTAATATGAATACGTTTAGCAAAATGTGGAACATCCGAACTCCACAGGAAGCAAAAGACATTATAAAGAATCAATTAGCTGGAATGACGATAGACGAGCCACAAAACCTTGAAGAGCAAGCGCTTAGTTTGGTTGGACCTGATATTTTTGAAAAATTGATTAAAGGTTATGTTGAAAAGCAATGGGGGCGAGATTGCAAAGACTTACCTGCGTTTATAATTAAAAGATTACCTTTGAGGTTTACATATAATAACAATTATTATTATGACAGATACCAAGGCATACCTATCGGGGGTTACACGAGTATCGTTGAAAAGATGTTAGATGGTATTGAAGTTTTATTATCGACAGATTATAAAGAATTTATTAAAAATAATCCTAATATTGCTGATAAAGTGATTTATACAGGTGCAATTGATGAATATTTTGATTACAAACTTGGAGTTCTGCAATATCGTTCGGTAGAATTTGAAACAGAGACATTAAATTGTGATGATTTCCAGGGAACTGCTGTTGTAAGTTACACTGAACGCGAGGTGCCATATACAAGAATAATTGAGCATAAACATTTTGAATTTGGGACACAACCATGTACCGTTATTTCACGTGAATATTCTCATGAATGGACAATTGGCGAAGAACCTTATTATCCAATAAATGATGATACGAATAATGTCTTATATCAAAAGTATTATGAGTTAGCTCAAAAAAATAAAAATGTGATTTTTGGTGGACGTTTAGGTCAATACAAATATTATGATATGGATAAGGTGATTGCTGCATCGCTGGATTTGGTTAATATAGAATTATCAAATTAATATATAAGGAAGTATTCAACTATGAGTAATATAAAAATTTTTGTAACTCACATTCCAAATAGAAATGACCAATTAATAGAAAATTCATTAATGGTAGATGTTATTGCAGGAGGAGAGTTTCAAACTAAAAAACTGCCAAATAATTGTGTGCTCGATAATAGCGGAGATAATATTTCAGCTAAGAATAAATCTTATTGTGAGTTAACTACGCAATATTGGGCATGGAAAAATGTTGATGCAGATTATTATGGATTTTGTCATTACAGAAGATTTCTATCGTTAACAGATGAAACATTCTCAGAAAAAAATGATCCAACCGGACGGGGACAAGTATATTCGAAAATTCTTAATGATTTAACTATAAATAAATTTGGGTTAGATAATGATATAATTAATCGTGCGTTTATAGAAAAGTATGATTGCATTTTGCCATTTAAACAAGATTTAAGAAAAGTATCAACACCAAACGGAAAAAAGAAAACTATATATGATCATTTCGCAGCTCACGATCGATATTTTATGCATGCTTCAGATTTGGATATATTGATTGAGACGATAGGAGAATTATTTCCAGATTATAAAGCGGATGCAATAGAATATCTAAATAATCCTTATTTCTGGGGATATAACTGTTTTATACTGAAAAAAAAATTTTTTCACGAGCTATGCAATTTTGAGTTTACAATTCTTTTCGAATTAGATAAAAGAATAGATACTTCGCTGTATAATCGTCAGACCTCACGTATGCCGGGATTTATGGGGGAAATTTTATCTTGTATTTATTTTTATCATTTACAGAAAATAAATAAGTCATTAAAAGTTAAAGAGACACAAATAATATATTTTGAGTATACAAATAAAATTTGTGAAGTTAGTCCTAGTGAGGAAAATGCAATACCATTAGTTTTTAATATTGATCCAATACCTCCTTTTATGTTTACTGTGACATTAGAATCTTTTGTTTCGCATTGTTTATCTAGTCGTAAATATGATGTTTATATATTACATCATAATATAACAAAGAGCTTTATAGATAATTTCAATACCATATTAAAAAGAAAAGAAAATATTAAAGTTAAATATATCGATTATAGTATTATACATAATACATTATTTGAGTTAGATAAAAAAATTGAGGATGTTAGACTATTATTACCTTGGTTGTTTTTGGAATATGATAAAATTTTATATTGTAATTGGAATACATTATTTAAAAAATCATTAGATGAACTATTCATGATGGATATAGAAAATTATTATATTGCAGGTACTCTAGATATTATAATGACAGGACGAGTTTTTGATGTCTATCCTGCATATGAAAATTATTTAAAAAAGGAGTTGGATTTAAATCCAGCGGATAAACTTATAAATACAGATGTTTGTTTAATAAATACAAAACTAATTCGGAAAAAATTTACAGTGGATAATTTTTTAATGAATAATTTACCAGAAAGAATACCAACTTTTAAAGAAAAGTGTAATTCTGTATTTAAAAATAAGATATTAATTTTATCTCAAGTATGGAATTATTATTATACTGAAGATTTTGAAGAAAAACGATTAATTAATCAAGCGCCATTGACTTATGTAAATGAATATAATAATACAAAAAAAAGTTATATTGCAACTTATAATGCCAATATAATGTGGGACCTAAGTGGTTCTGAATTCTGCACATACTATTGGAAATTAGCTCGCACTACAGAGTTTTATCCTCTGTTTCTTGGACATTTTTCTGTTGTATTAAACCGTAATAATAAATCTTGGTTTCTTACAAAATTGAATGGATTATATAAATGCATTCAAGACCATGGTTTAGCTTATACTTTTGTCTATTTTTTTAAAAAAGTATTTGTGTTAAGTAAGAGGAAGTTGTGATAAATGGATTTGGTAGTTCAGGAGCATAACTATTTCTATTAACTGTGAGTATAGTAAGTATTTTATAGAAATTAAAAGGTAGATATTCTTGTATGAAAAAAAAGATATTTATACATAAAATTATTTATATTATTATTTTTATATTATTATTTAATTTTACAAGTTATTTATTTCAACCTTCATGGAAGTATGTTCCAAATATTTCAGAGGGAGAAACTGATAAATACCTTGGTTTTTATAACGTACCTTTAAATAATTTGGACTATTTAACTTTAGGTGCTAGCCATTCTTTTTTCAGTATTAACCCAATGCAGATATATGCAGAAACAGGAATAATTGGTTATAATTTAGGAAGTCCAAGCCAATCAATTGAAACTTCTTATTATTGGCTTAAAGAAGCACATAAATATCAAAAACCTAAAATTGTTTTTTTAGATATTTCTTCACTCCTTTATGATGATGAAATGATAGATGCCGCTTCTGTTACAAAGGCTTTGCTATATATGAGATTTTCACTAAACAAGATTGATGCAATAATAAATTGCAAAGCGCAAGAACAAAGTTTATTCGAATTTTTTTTCCCATTATTTCAGTACCATGACCGCTGGAAAGAGCTTAACAAAGATGATTGGTATAAAACCTCGGAAAATTATTTTTTAAATGGCTCCTATTTAGGCTTTACATCAAGCCGTTTAACTGAAAAAAATGAGATAAACTTAGACCAAGAGTTGTACTTATTGCACGAAAATGGTACTTTGATGCAAAATAACATCATTCCAACAGTTTCTTCGCAAAGTAAAGTATATTTTGAAAAGATTATTGCTTTTTGCAATGCAAATAATATTAAGTTAATTCCGATTAAAGCGCCTTCTCTTAATTGGAGTTTGCAAAGAAGATTAGTTATATGCGATTTTTTGCAAGCATATCAATTAAAACTATGGGACTTAAATGTTGAAGAAAATTTATTTCTAAATTGGGATACAGATACTGCAGATAATGGATACCACACGAATTACTGGGGGGCAACAAAAACATCACAAGTCATTTCGGGATTTTTGAAAAGTCAAAATTTAAATTCTTCATCTAATGAAGTATATTGGAAAAAGCAGTTGAAGGAATATACTATGTGGGAAATGAACTGTCTCAATACTGATAAGTTCCGGAGTATTGATTATTTGCAAAGGCTTGCTGCTCATAAAGAAAAATACTGCATTATTATTTCTGTACAAGATGATGCGGCTTCTGAATGGAATAATCATTTGGAAGCTTGTATTAATGAATTAGGCTTAAAAGGAAATTTTTGCTCCAATATACAAAATTCGTATGTCGCAGTTGTTGATGAGGGAGATGTACTTTTTGAGAAGTGGGCTGAGTCCCCCATTGTTTTTAACACGATTATTGATGAAATATATAATATTTCAGCATTTAGTAGCGGGTTTTCATATGGTAGTACAAGTAGTATAACAGTTAACAGTGAAAACTATTCATTAAATAACCGTGGCTTGAATATAGTTATTCTTGATAAAAAAAATGGTGAAGTGGTCTCTAGTGTTTCAATAGATACCCACGACAATTCCCTATGGTTTAATGAGAAAAAAACATATAGTTTACAAAATTTAACATGGGATACTTATATGCAATCACCAATAATCCCAGATGGAACTTATACTATAGCACCTTATATGGAACCAGATTATTCTATTGGAATAAATAGCCAGATTGAAAATCCGAAAATCGAGGTATGCAAAAAAAAGGATACTGCAGATCAGTTATTTGAATTAAAAAATACAAACAGTGGTTTTTTCACTCTTCGGTCAATTAGCGCTAATAAATTTGTCAATATAGAAAATTTAAATAATGTACCAGGAACAAATGTTATTTTAAATAATTACACAGGGTTAGCTATGGAAACATGGTTTGCTGTAAAAAGTCCTAATAATAGTTATAGCCTAGTATCTTTATATAATGGCCTTGCTCTGGATATATCTATAGAAAATAGAACATCTAGTATGGACATTCAATGTCAAAAAGACACGGGAAGTAAATCTCAACAGTTTGTTTTCACAAAAGTCGACTAAGAGAACAATGGGCCTTTTATGAAAGGAACTAAAATATGCAATATAATAGTCTATATTTTTTAATTTTTTTATTAATTTTAATTATATTATATTATATACTTCCACATAAACACCAAGAGAAGATTCTTTTGATCTTTAATATGCTTTTTTATCTCTCATTTGGACTGGATAAATTATTATTTTTGCTTATTTCATCTTTCATAGTATTTCTTGCTAGTCTAAAGATTTATAGTATACAACAAAAGGAAAGTCTTATATTATTAAAAACGAAAGATAATAAAGAACAGAAAATTGCAAAAAATAAAAGTAAAAAGGAAAGTCGTAAAATTTTAATATTCACTCTTGGAATAGTATTCCTCCTCCTTGTGTATAGTAAGTATTTAAAATTTCTTATAGGAAATATGAATGTAATATTGAGATACTTTAACAGAACAATAGAAATGGATTCGATATATATTATTAGTGCAGTAGGTGTTTCGTTTTATACATTTATGCTTATAGGATATCTTCTGGATATTTATTGGAAACGCTACACTGCGGAAAAAAACTTTTTTACTTTTTTAACTTTTGTAAGTTATTTCCCGCATATTGTTCAAGGACCCATTGGACGCTATGATCGATTAGGTTCACAAATTCGTGAAAAACACAGTTTAAAATATGATAATCTTATCTTCGGTATGCAATTAATGTTATGGGGATTTTTTAAAAAAATGGTCATTGCTGACCGAATTAATTTATTAGTCTCTACAGTTTATGATGGTTGGGAACATTATGAAGGGTTGGTCTTTGTTGTAGCAACTGCCTTATATTCTATACAAATATATGCTGATTTTTCAGGCTGTATTGATATCGTAAGAGGTGCATCTGAGACACTTGACATTCATTTAGATAAAAACTTTGCTCATCCGTATTTTTCAAAAACCATGCCCGAATTTTGGCGGAGATGGCATATGAGTTTAAATGAGTGGTTTAGAGATTACTTGTATTATCCAGTTTCAATATCTAGGTTTGCCAAACAAAACAGTAAAAAGATTAAAACATTATATGGACCAGCGTCTGGACGATTATTTGTATCTGTGCTTTCTGCATTTGTAGTATGGCTAGCTACTGGCATTTGGCATGGGGCTGAATGGAAGTTTGTTATATGGGGATTATTTCATGCAATGTTAATTATATCTGGGGTAATTTGGGATGAAAAAATAAAAGCATTTACAATATGGCTTAAAATCAATACACAATGTTTTTCCTGGAGATTGTTTCAGATGATAAGAACATTTCTTTTATGCTGTGTAGGGAGAGTTTTTTTTCGTGCAGAGAATATAAAGATAAGCTTAAATATATTTAAAAAAACTTTTTCAAGATTTAACCCTTGGATTTTAGTGGATGGTAGTTTGTACACTTATGGTTTGGAACGTTGGAACTTCAATTTAATGATTATTACTATTGTTATATTATTTGTTGTTGATATGCTTCAAGAGAAAATGTCGCTTAGACAGGTATTCGCTCAGCAAAACCTTATTTTTAGATGGCTGATTATTTACCTCGGGATTTTTTCAATTATTATATTTGGAATTTACGGAGCTGGATATAATTCATCAGCATTTATTTACAATCAATTTTAAACGAGGAGAAATAAATATGGAAATATTATTAGATTTATTAAGCGTGAATTACCCTGCAATTGATTTTGCGAATGAAAGATCACTTATTTCAGGTGGTATTTTAGATTCGGTAGAAGTAATCTCAATTATTACAGAATTAGAAGATGCTTTTGATATTTCTATTTCTATGGAATATATCAAACCAGAAAACTTTGATTCTCTGGAAGCTATGTGGAAAATGATAGAGGAGCTTAAATAAAACATATGAGGGAAAATGTAAAATTTATTCTAGGGCCTATACTGTTTTTTATTTGTATTTTCATGCTCCCTGAGACTGTGTTTGAAACTTTTTCTTCCAGAGCAGCTGTTGGAACTGTAACTTGGATGGCTTCATGGTGGATTATACCACCTGTTGATTTTGCAGTTACAGCATTTTTGCCCATTGCGATAAATGCCATTGTTCCTATGTCGGATATGTCTGCAGTAATAAGCAACTATGCATCAGAAACAATTCTCTTATTATTGGGTGCATCTATTTTAACTGTGTCATGGGAGGAAACCGGTTTGGATAAACGAATTGCAGCAAGGTTTTTATCTTTTGTTGGTGGAAATTTAAGACAACAACTAGTTTTCTGGTTTTTATTATCAGCGTCTTTGTCAGCTGTTTTACCTAATGCTGTGGTATGTGCAACAATAACTCCAATTGCAGTATCTATGCTTCGTTTTATTGGAGAAGGAAATATTTCAACCAGTCATAAAGGTTCATTGATTTTATTAGCAATTGTTTACGCTGCTGGTGTTGGTGGTCTGGCTACACCTTTAGGTGGAGCAATGAATTTGGTAACTGTTGACTATTTGCAGCAGATTACAGGACAAGAGTATTCGTATTTTTCGTGGGTATACCGTTTCTTCCCAATTATGATTGTTTTAGTATTAAGTAATATTTTATATTTGATTTTCTGCTGCAATAAACAAGATGATTTAGGTGGCTCAAAACAATATTATATCAATACTTATAAAAATCTTCCCAGCATGTTGAAATGTGAGAAAATATCACTTATGCTATTTGTATGTGCAACGCTATTGTCTTTTATACGACCGTTGTATCAAAAATATATACCTGGACTTAAGCCGGCATATATTTTTGTGATAGCAGCAATTCTATCTTTTTTTATAAAAAAAGAAAATGGGGAACCTTTATTAAAGTGGAAAAAGGCAGAGAAAAAGATAATATGGGATCTTATTTATGTTTTTGCAGGTGGTTTTGCAGTTGGTACTTTAATAAACAATAGTGGTGCCGCAAATGCACTTGGAAAGTATGTAGCTTCTTTAGGATTGACAGGTGGATTTCTTACTGTAGTTATTATCATTATAATTACCATTGCTTTATCTAATCTGACAAGTAATACAGCAACAGCAGCAGTTGCAATTCCTGTTGTAATTAGTATCATTCAGGGTGTGGGGCTGAATCCAATTCCATATATTTATATTGCATCGATTGGTGTTAATCTATCTTATATGTTTCCTACATCAATACGTGCAATTCCTGTTGGATATGGACTGGAGCCACAATATATGCTGAAACATGGTATTCGTCTTACTATTATGGCAATTGCTTTAATGTCTTTATCCGCATATGTCCTTCTGAAATATTGGCCAGCATTTAGTACTACTTAACGAGGTATCGCAAATGTATAATTCAATTATTGATTGTGTATATAAACATGCAAAATCTACTCCAGATAAATTGTGTGTTATCGATGAATCACATGAAACTACATACAAGGTTTATTGGGATATGATATTAAGAATTCACCAGGTACTGTTACAATATGATGTCACATATAGAGATTGCATTGTTGTTGAAGCTGAACAAACTGTAATTTACCTGGCTTTGGAATTGGCAATACAATTATGTGGTGCAATTTTTGTGCCACTTGAAAAGAACTGTGCAGTTAAAAGGATTGACGATATAGTCATAGTTACAAATGCCGTTATGGCAATTACAAAGCACTCTAGTGATTATGGGTGCACGAACATTACTTATAATCAATTATCAGCACATATTCAATCAGCAAAAAATTATATAGAACCAGAGTATTTTCCGCAACTTCTAGATACATCAGAGATACTTTTCAGTACAGGAACAACCGGAAAGCCAAAAGGAATTGAATTAACACATGAAAATAACATTGCTTTAGCTGAAAATGTAAAATTTGGTGTGCAAATGAAGCCGGATAACGTTGAACTAATTCCAGTTCCGTTGAATCATTCTCATGGTTTAAGACGTTATTATGGAAATATGTATAATGGCAGTACGGTAATTATTTTAAATGGAGTATTAAATATAAACTACTTTTTCACATGCTTGAAAAAGTATCATGTAACGGCTATTGATTTGGTGCCAGCATCACTTGGCATAATTTTCAGGTTTTCGAAAGATAAATTGGCAGAATATAAGAATCAATTAGAGTATATTCAATTAGGTTCTGCCCCACTTTTAGAGAGTGATAAAATAAAATTATGTGAGCTGTTGCCGTATACTAGGCTATATAATTTTTATGGAAGCACTGAAAGTGGGTGTACATGTATCTTGGATTTTAACAAATACAGAGGATTAAAAAATTGTATAGGAAAAGCAACATATAATTCGAGTTTTATCTTTGTTAATGAAAACCATAAGCCATTCAATGCAACTGAAGAGAATCCCGGATTTCTTGCATGTCAGGGAAAAATGAATATGAAAGGATATTGGAGAGATTCAAATGAAACCCAAAAGATATTACATGACGGTTATATTTACTCCAATGATCTGGCGTATTGTGATGAAAATGGTTTTATATTTATGCTTGGGCGGAAAGACGATGTTATTAATGTAGGTGGAAATAAAGTAGCTCCTGATGAGATTGAATCAGTGACCAAAAAGTATCCCGGTGTCTTAGAATGTGCATGCATTGGTATAACTGATAGGATAAAAGGACAGGTACCCAAACTTTTTATTGTTGTTGAAAATCAGGACGATTTTGATGTTCAGAAGCTTGGTGCTTTCTTGCAAGCGCAATTTGAATCATATAAAGTGCCTAAGAATATTGTACTCATTGAAAAAATTCCGCGGACATTTAATGGTAAAATCATAAGAAAGGATTTGCATTTTATGTAACTTACTAAAAAGTTGGTCTGTTCTGAAAACGTAATTTTTGATACTCAACCAACAAGCATAACAATAAAGTCTACCAATTTTGGTGGGCTTTTGTTTAGTAAGCACTTAATAATAAACCGTACACTCTAACTAGTAAAGTAAGCGATGAATAACTCACCGGATTTTCATCGTTCCATATTTATGAGATAATCTCTCTATCAAGGGTGATTATCTTCCCATTCAGGGATCAAGGATTAAGAATCTGTTTCGTTCAAATCTTTCTGGTTTCTATCCTGTTTCACTCTAATATCATTTAAAGGAGTTTTAGAGAATGGTCCAGAAACTAAAAAGACAACCGCGACGCACAGAGCAGGAATGGTTGGATCTCATACAGGAGTGCTGTACTAGCGGTATAAGTAAAAAAGACTGGTGCAATCAGCATCAGATTCATTGCAGCAACTTTTACTATCATCTCCGAAAATTCAAGAACAAAGCGTGTTCAATACCGGAAACTTAACCTTCACCTGGAACAGTGAAGCAGGAGGTTGTTCCGCTCCATAATCCCATTGCACAATCCTTATCGCTTTATACCGTTGATGTGGAACCTGCATTGGAACCAGTTCGTGAAGCTGTGATCCGGCTGACCCTTTACGGTGTTCAGATGGAGATTACAAATGCGGCAGCAAGCGAAACGATCACAAAGACCCTCGCTGCGCTGCAAAGTCTGAGTTAGGGGATCTGTCTGCAAGTGTCAAGCACTTTTTTACACTGTAAGGTAAGGAGTTTTTACAGTGTATGGTAAGCATTCTTTTACATACCATGGTAAGGAGTTTTTTACCTCATATGGTAAGCAGATTTTTACATAGTGCGGTAACCAGATTTTTCATTGGATGGTAAGCACTTTTTTACATATACCTTGTCAGGTAAAAAGGGTTGGGTGCTTGAGCCTGTAGGACTCTCCTTGAAAGGAATAGCACCTGGCACGGTGCAGGATCCGGTCGAGCAATGCAGTGGTAAGCACCGGATCCCCCATCATCTCTGCCCAGTCGATGATCTCCTTATTAGTAGTGAAGATGATGGAGGATGTCTCATACGTATCGCTGATAAACGTAAAGAATCGGTTTGCCTGACTCCGTGTGATTGGGGTGTATCCGATTTCATCAACGATAATCAGTTGCGCTTTCCTTAAGTTCCTAAGCCGGAACCCTGCTGTGCGTTCCGTTTCTGCTGAATCCAGGATCTTTACCAGGTTGACCATTTTTTCAAAGCATACCGTGTAGCCACTGTTAATGGCATGCAGGCCTAAGCCTGCAGCAACCATCGTCTTTCCCAGTCCGGGAGGGCCGGCGAATACAAGGTTGCCACAGGTATCTAGCCATGATAGTTCTTTTAGACGGATCAACTGAGCTTCAGTGATTCCTGATTCTAGTTCGTCCGGATTAAATTCCTCAAGCGGTCGGATATTCGGTGGGAAATGTGCAGCTGAATAATTCCTCTTTCGCCGTCGCTCGTTCCTGCCTTTCACTTCCGTTTCCAGTATAGACAGCAGAAACTGGCGGTTTGTTACAGTCTCATGGTCCGCTGTCTCCAGTAGGTCAGGCAGCATCTTTGAGGCATGCTTGAGCGCGAAGGTTTCAAGCAGGGCCATCAGGCGTTGTACCGGTATGTGATTGGTATCCATGTTTCTTAGGATCTCTCGATTCATACAACTGCCACCTCCTTGTCTACCCGTTCTTGAAAGGCTTTGGAATAGGCAGCCATATCTTTATACTGTACTCCAACAACGAGACATGCGTTTGTAGATTCATCATCTGGAAGACTGCGGCCAGCTTTTACCAGCGCATACACAACCTTAAACTGGGAAAACTGATATCGGTACTTAGCGCAGCATTCCTTCATGACCTCTGCTGCAAGTGAGCGGTCAGGATTCTCCTTTTCCAGAAACTGTTCCACTGCACGCAGCTGTTTGGCAATGTGGCGCGGGTTTTCCTTTTTAACTCCATTGATAAAGTGTTGAAAATCATAACAGTTCCACCGTTTGCGCAGACGTTCCATGATATCGATCCAGTCTGTAGGTTCCTGCCTTTTATGTTCGTCCAGTCTATTGATGCTGCCTTTGCGTTCACTCAGGTAATGACAGCAGATGAGACTATAATTCTCATCATATATGTGGATTTTTCCGTTGACAGTCTTGTAGTTGACGCTTCTGAATGCATACTCCTCTGGCACAGAATACTTACAAGAGCGATGCAATACATAAGGTAAAGCAGCGATGTCATACGACAGGAAACTGTTTGGTGATATTTCATAGACAGAGGGCACCATTGGTCTTAGTGATTCCTTTTCAATATCCCGGAAAACTGCCTGTGGAATGTGGAGTGTTGTTCTGTGAAT
The DNA here is from genome assembly GCA_002409995.1 of Hungatella sp. UBA5385. Lineage (GTDB taxonomy): Bacteria > Bacillota > Clostridia > Lachnospirales > Lachnospiraceae > UBA5385. The sequence goes on from DHOR01000014.1 coordinate 70,104, forward strand.
GCGATCATTCTTTCGCTCCAGCCAGCCGGGCAATGAACG
>DHOR01000010.1:0-23887 GCA_002409995.1 Hungatella sp. UBA5385
CAGCACTATTAGTCTAAAGATGAGCTGGACAACACACTGGTAACCCATTGAATTTTTTCCACATGATTTTCCATACACCAATTGATCATATGCAGCCACATCTTCCGCCCACACCCTTCACCAATGCTATCACATGAAATATAGAAATATTCCAATTCCCAATAATCCGACTTCCTCAATATCCCCCAAAAGCAACGTATTTTCCCATCCTGTTGTCCCAAATATACCGTATGCATTGCAATAAATTCTTTAGTTATATTGAACAAAGAATCAAATTTGGTCATATACCCATGATCATATCCCCAATAAGCCTCTGACTCATGTGCGATTTTCCTCAGTTCGTCAGTAAAGTTTATTCCGGCTCTTATAAACTCCATGTAAACCTCCATATTTCGGTAAATAAATTTGCTCTTTTCATATCTCCAAATATTACATCAATTTCATGAATTATCTTAATTGTTTGAAAATTTAAATTTGGGGTTCGACCCTTTGTATCAAAGGGTCGAACCCCAAATTTAAAAATCTACCTTTGCCCTTTATCATAAGGCACCCCTTCTGCCTTAGGCGCCTGTGAATTCCTGGAAGTGAAGACAAGTACAACCAGAGTCACAATATAAGGCACCATCTTATAGAAATAGCTTGGGATTCCCAGCCCATTGAGCAGTGGGATTCCTGAATAAGCAGAAGAAATAGCTTTCATTAATCCAAAGAACAGAGAAGCCAGCATAATATTAACAGGTTTCCACTGACCGAAGATCAGAACAGCCAGAGCCAGGAAACCATAGCCTGCAACATTGGCATTAAAGTTAGTGGAAGTAGGAACTACGAATACCAGTCCTCCAAGTCCGCCTAATGCTCCTGATATCAAAACGCCTGCATACTGCATATGGTATACGTTAATACCTGCTGCATCAGCAGCATGTGGGTGCTCGCCGCAGGAACGAAGCCGCAGCCCAAAACGGGTCTTATACAGTACTATAGCAGAAATGATAAAGATAGCAATGCCGATATAGGTTGTAATATAAGCATTCTGGAACAGCAGAGGCCCGATAAATGGTATTTTACCAAGTACAGGAACCGAAGCTATCCGGAATGTGTTGGAAAACTGAATCTGCTGAACATTCTGAATCACACGGGCTATGAAGATGGCAAAAGCAGGTGCAAACATGTTCAGCGCAGTACCGCTGATAACCTGATTCGCCTTCATATTAATAGAAGCATAGCCATGAAACAGTGAGAATACCATACCGGTTACCATAGAGATAATAATAGCAATAATCAGCTGAAGCTGACCGCTCATGGTGTCGCCTGTAAAGTTAATAAACAGAATGCCTGTAAATGCTCCCATTGTCATAATACCTTCAAGAGCGATGTTAATAATACCGCTTCGCTCAGAAAACATGGCGCCCAGGGCAACAATCATCAGAGGAATCATGAAATACATGGTTTGCTGAAATATAAAATAGATAACACTCATACTTCCGTTCCTCCTTCCCTGTCGCTTTCTTCCTTAGTAATACGGCGCTTTTGAACTTTTTCAATGACTATCCGTACCATCAGGGCAAATGCACTGAAATAGATAATAACTGCTACGATAATATCAATGATTTCCGTGGAAAATTCATATAGCTGCAGATAAAATCCGCCTGCTGTCAGGTAAGCAATAAAAATGCCGGAGAATAAAACTCCTATAGGGTTGCTTAAACCAAGAAGAGCAACGGAAATACCTGTAAAACCTTCAGGTGCCAGCACGTCCTTGATTTCAATGTGCTTGCCTGTACCTGACAGATATAATATTCCGCCTGCCAGACCAGCGATGGCTCCTGCAATCATCATAGATAAAATAATACTCTTTTTCTCATTGATGCCTGCGTATTTGCTGGCGTCACGGTTAAAACCAACCGCTTTCAGCTCATATCCCAGAGTGGTTTTATTAAGCACGATGTGAATAATAATTACAACCAGAATTGCAATGAGGATTCCACCATTAACGCTGGAACCGGGGAATATCTTATCCAGTCCCATTTTGGGAATGTTGGCCGCGGCGGCTACGTTACGGGACTCATTGCGGAGATTGTTAAACAGCGGTTTATAGCTTTTCACTATCCAGTTTACCAGGTACATTCCTATGTAATTCATCATAATAGAAGCAATGACTTCATTCACATTAAAGTAGGCTTTTAAAAGACCGGGAACAAGGCCCCAGATGGCACCCATAATTACACTGGCAAGAAGTGCAACGACCCAGTGAGCAGGTCCTAAGGAGGTCCAGAGAATACCAACGTAAACGGCTCCGAAAGCGCCCATAATAAACTGCCCTGGGGTACCGATATTAAAAAGTCCTGTTTTAAATGCAAAACCTACGGACAGACCGGTTAAAATAATAGGGGTTGCATAATAAAACACCTGTCCTACACCTTTGGCACCATGGGTAAATGCACCTGTTAAAATCATCACAAATCCCGGAATTGCCTGAGAGGGATTACTGAGAAACAGGATAACAAGTCCAACAATAAGCCCAAGTACAATGGCTGAAATGGAAGAAGTTATGCCGGTGTAATCCTTTTTGTGTTTATTTTTCATGCCTGCTCACCTTCCTTCTTTGCGCCTGCCATATAGAGTCCAAGCTCCTGAACGGTTACTTTCTTTGGATCTAAATCAGCCACAATACCGCCCTCAAACATAACTAGAATACGGTCACTTAAGTTCATAACCTCATCAAGCTCCAGAGATATGAGTAAAATGGCAGCGCCTTCGTCACGCTGGTGGATCAGCTGTCTGTGAATATACTCGATTGCACCTACGTCAAGACCACGGGTAGGCTGGACTGCAAGGAGAATATCAGGGGATTTGGAAAGCTCTCTTGCTACAATGGTTTTCTGCTGGTTGCCGCCTGACATACTTCTTGTTAGGGTAAACGCCCCTTCACTGCTTCTGATGTCAAAATTGTCAATCAGCTTGTCAGCATATTCATAAATCTTGTCATTTTTAAGAAATGTATTATTCTGGAAATCCTTTTCAAAATACTGCTGAAGAATCAGATTATAAGCAAGGTTGTAATCCAGTATAAGTCCATATTTGTGACGATCCTCCGGAATATGGGAGAGACCGTGGGTGTTTTTGTAGCGAATGCTTTTCTTAGTGACATCCTGACCATTGATTTGAACACTTCCTGCACTCATATCTGCCAGACCTGTAATTGCATGGATCAGCTCTGACTGACCATTGCCGTCAATTCCTGCAATACAGACGATTTCTCCACGTCTGACTTTAAATGAGACATCATGAACCAGTTTTTTGGTATGTCCGCTTTTGTGGGATTCCACTGAGAGTCCGGATACCTCTAATACCACATCACCCGGTTTGGCAGGTTTCTTATCAACAGTTAAGTTTACCTTTCTGCCCACCATCATCTCTGACATCTCCGCAGGTGTTGTATCGGCAACTTCTACGGTTCCTATGTATTTACCCCGCCGCAAAACGGTACAGCGGTCTGCAACTGCCTTGATTTCATTTAATTTGTGTGTGATAAAAAGAATGGATTTGCCTTCTTTTACCAGGTCCTTCATGATCAGCATCAACTCGTCGATTTCCTGAGGAGTTAAAACTGCAGTGGGTTCATCAAAAATCATAATTTCATTGTTGCGGTAAAGCATCTTGAGAATTTCCGCCCTTTGCTGCATTCCAACGGTAATATCGGAAATCAGTGCATCAGGTTCTACCAGAAGCTTGTATTTTTCACTTAATTCCACAACTTTTTTCCTGGCATTATCCATTTTTAAAAAACCATTTTTTGTGGTTTCCATACCCAGGACGATGTTTTGAAGTACAGTAAAATTCTCCACCAGTTTAAAATGCTGATGAACCATGCCGATACCTAAGGCATTGGCATCTAAGGGCCCTGTGATTTTTTCTTCTTTTCCTCTTACCTTGATGACACCCTTTTCCGGCTGGTATAAGCCGAAGAGCACGCTCATCAAAGTGGATTTTCCCGCACCATTCTCTCCTAAAAGGGCGTGAATTTCGCCTTTTTTCAATTGGAGGGTAATATCATCATTGGCAACGATACCGGGAAACTCCTTGGTAATATGATTCATTTCAATAATGTAGTCCATTAAGATCCCCCTTACCTTTGGTATCGTAAAAGGCGATACCTTCTTTTATAAAAGGAGATGCCGTAAGAAACCAGACCAGACCAAATGGTGGGCTGGCGGGATCAAACAGCATCTCCTTTCTCTAGCGGGTTATTCTACAAAGTTAATCGTAGTTTTTTCCAGCTTTAAGTCTACAGTAGGATTATTATTATCCTGAGATGGCTGAACCAGTTCAATCTTACCTTCCTTTAACTGATTGAAAACTGCGTCATAATCAGCTTGTGTAAAGGTGTTGAATCTGGAAGTTGCCATTGGAAGACCAATTCCATCGTTCTTGGCAGAGAAAATACTTGTCTCACCGCCTGGGAAATTACCGTCATAAAAAGCTTTAATACCATCATAAACGGATACTGCTAATTCCTTCATAGCAGAAGTGATAATGGTTTCAGACTCATAGCTCTGATCAACGTCAACGCCAATGGATTTGGCATTCTTTTCTTCTGCAGCAGCCATTACAGAGTTTCCTACAGCACCACCGCAGCCGAAGATTACTTCGGTACCGCTCTGATACCAGGAAGCAGCCATAGACTGTGCCTCAGGAGTTGCTTCAAATGCTCCTGTGTAGTTGTACATAACCTCAATTCCGTCAATTCCCATCTCTTTAGCTGCGGCATCAGCACCTTCACAGAAGCCGTAGCCAAAACGGATAACTGCAGGAACTGCCATACCGCCTAAGAAGCCCAGCTTTGTATAGCCATCTTTGACTGCAGCATAACCTGCCAGGAAACCAGGTTCATCTTCCTGATAGAGAATAGGCATGGTGTTAGGGTCTGTTCTGAATTCGGAGTAATCACCGCTGTGAGGTTCGCCATCCAGAAGAATAAAGTGAATATCAGGGTATTCTTTCTGTGCTAAAAATACAGGCTCTTCAAACAGGAATCCAGGACATACTACCAGTTTGGCTCCACCTTCAATAGCAAGGCTGATTGTCTCTAAATAAGAGTCTGTTGTAGCCTGCTGTGGCTGATAGTACTTGTAGGAGATGTTGTTCTCATCTCCATACTTCTGAAGACCTTCCCATGCACCCTGGTTAAATGATTTGTCATCGATGGTACCTAAATCGGTAACAAGGGCCAGCTCGTACCCGTCTGAACCTGTTTGAGCCTCAGCAACTTTTGTTTCTTCGGCTTTTGCAGTAGTAGTCTCTGCAGCGGCAGCTGTTGTAGTTTCTGCAGCAGCAGTTGTGGTCTCAGGTGCCGGAGTGTCTGTGCCCTTTGATCCGCATGCACTTAAGGATGCTGCCACTAAAAGGGCCAGAGTTAAAGCTAGAGTTTTCTTTTTCATAATACTTAAATTCCTCCTATCCTTAAAATAATATTTTATAATGCTTGTACATCTAATGTAGCACATTTTGAGCATAGAAACAATATTAATGGAAAAAAATTACACAAATAAAGCGACATGACATGCAGAAAATTGTAGATATTAATCATATGACATTATGAAAATACTGTAAAATTAAAATAGAACTTGTCATTTAAAAATAAAATGTCAACTGGAAAATGATAAAAAGGAGTACTATTGTGCAAAAAGTAAAAGTGAATTTATGTGCAACTCTTGTAACTTCTATATATATACTCGCTGATACTCTATATGATAGGAAGGGGAGTCGGTGCAATCCGATATGTGGAGGAATACGGACGAGTTCTGGTTACAGGAGCTCGAGGGATGATTCTCAATAGTCTGTTTGTATTTCTTCTGCCCCTGTTTTTTGGTGTGACTGGGATATGGGCGGTAAAGTCTGCTGCAGAGATTTTGATATTGGTGTTGTGTGTGGTGTTGTTTCGCAGGGAGAATAGATGTGATTAAAAGACAATAAACTCTTTGCAACTTATTGTTCCGGTATGTTAAAATATGAATACCATTTGAAGAGAGGTGGTATAAATTATGGGAATTTTATACAATCGGCTTCTTATTATCTTAAATGAAGAACATTCAGATTCGACATACTATCATATCGCAATAACGATGCTGAAACATATTGAAGAGCTCAGTGTGCTTGCAATTAATGAGATAGCGGATTTATGTGCTGTGTCAAAGTCTACGATATCTAAATTCATCCGTTTTCTTGGATATGAAGATTATTGGGATTTTCGGTATGCGGCTACATTCCGGGAGAATAAATATAGCAATACATCCAATTATATTACGAATGTTATGGGATATATGGAAAGTCACACCATGGATGAATATGTGAATACGATCAAATGTGATATAGAAGAGACTTACCGCAATCTTGACTGGAATGCTGTGGACCGTTTAGTGCATGATTTAATCCGGTATGATAAAGTTGCGGCGTTTGGGTTGATGTTTTCGGAAACCGCAGCCATAGACCTTCAGACAAAGCTGGCGTATAACAAAAAGTTTATCGTCACGAATATCAATGATTTGAAACAGGATGATTACATACGTAATGCCGGAGAAGATACGCTGATTATCATATTCAGTGAGTCCGGCAAGTATATAGAAAGATATTTGACGATTGATGATTTTATATGTAAAAATGAATTTGAAGTGACAAAGGCCAAGGTGGTACTGATTACTTCAGAGGAAGAGATGATACATGATCCCCGGGTAGATGATTGCATTTTATTCAGAAAGACAGAGATACTTTGTACACATCGAATCATCTATCGTGTTCTGACTGATATCATTGCTTTTAAATACAGGGAACTTTCAAAAAACAAATAGCATAGAAATGTGAATAAGGGCTGATAAATTTGAAGTGATGAATTTATCGGCTCTCTTTTCGTGTGTAAAAGTTTCCAAAAAACGAAATTTTAAGGTTCTCTCTTTTTATGTGCTACAATCAAATTACAAAGAAAGTAGCTCCCTGGCCAGGATAGACTGCAAAACGTTATTAAAAAAAGGAGAGAATGGTATGCGTAAGAAAAACTATGATGATATGGCAAAAGATATTGTCGCTGCAGTTGGTGGTACCGATAATATAATTAGTTTATTTCACTGTATAACCAGACTGCGTTTTCGGCTGTGGGATTTTGATAAAGCGGATAAAGCAAAAGTAGAGAAAATACCAGGGGTATTGCAGGTCGTTATCGGTAATGGCCAGTTTCAGGTGGTTATTGGCAACGCAGTGGCAGATGTTTATAATACGGTTAAAAGCATCTTCCCGGGAATCCATGGAGAAATCGATGGGGATGACAGTCAGAAGATGACTGATGAAGAAAAAAAGAAGGGGAATCCATTGATCCAGGCCTTCAGCACCTTAGCAAAAGTCTTCACTCCCTGTGTGACAGCTCTGGCAGGTGCAGGTATGCTGAAAGCAATACTGGTCATTCTGACTACATTCCAGTTGATTGATGAGACTGGCAGTACTTATAAAATACTTTCAGCAGCAGGCAACAGTGTGTTCTATTTCCTGCCACTGTTTCTGGCAGTCAGTGCAGCAAGGGTATTCCAGTGTAACAGCTTTATATCACTTGCAATTGTTGCAGCTCTTTTGGAACCCAATTTTACTGGTCTTATGACAGCTACAGGTGATGTGGTTTCCTTTATGGGAATTCCTACAGTCCTTATGGGGTATTCAGGAAGTGTTATACCTGCAATTCTATCCATATTAGTTTATTCCAGGCTGGAGCGTCTTCTAAAGAAGATTATTCCTAAAAGTATTGAATTGTTTACTCTTCCGCTGGTGGGGCTGCTTATTATGGTACCATTGACTGTTATCGTGATTGGGCCAATTGGAGTTACCCTGGGTAATGGAATGGGTGCAGTTGTGAATTTCCTGTCTGTTAAGAGCGGTTTGGCTGCGGGGGCAGTGATTGGCGGTGCATGGACATTCCTTGTTATGATTGGTATCCACTGGGGGATTGTGCCGATTATGGTCAATAACATTGCAACACTGGGCTATGATACGATTCGTCCCATGATTGCCGGAGCAACCTTTGCTAGTGCCGGTGTGGCATTTGGTGCATTTCTTCGGTTCCGTAGAAAAGAGGATAAGGCATTTGCATTTTCAAATATGATTCCGGCTCTTTTGGGAGGGATTACAGAACCGATTGTATATGGCCTGTCAGTACAGTATAAACGAATGCTGATTTGTCAAGTAATAGGAGGTGCTGTAGGCAGTGCTTTTATGGGAATGATGCATACGAAGGCACTGGTATATGTATTTCCAGCTTTAACTACGCTTCCGGCATTTTTCTGTGATACATTTATTTATTATATTATTGGTATAACGGTTTCGTTTGTGCTTACAGCAGTGCTGGTATATTTTTTCGGATTTACTGAGGCTGAACTGAAGGCTCAGAGGGAGAACGATGATTGAAAGGAAAGATAAGATGATGAAATTACCTGATACATTTTTATGGGGCGGAGCCACTGCTTCTTTTCAGTATGAAGGCGGTTATAAGGACGGTGGACGCGGACTGTCCACTCATGATTTTGAAACAGATGGGTCTGTAGAGCATCCCCGTCATCATACGTTGAAATTAGCTGATGGCAGTTATGGAGAGGCGAAAAGCAGTTTCTTCAATCCAGACAGTTTTCCAGACGGAGCTGTTCCGTGTTTATACGATGGAAAGTATTATCCAAGCCATCAGGCAGTGGATTTTTACCACAGGTGGAAAGAGGATATTGCATTGATGGCGGGTATGGGATACCAGGTGTTCCGTTTCAGTATAAGCTGGAGTCGTATCTTTCCCACTGGGGAGGAAGAACAGGCAAATGAAGAGGGATTAAAATTCTATCAGAATATTTTGGAAGAATTGGAAAAATATAATATGGAACCGCTTATTACGATCTGCCATGATGAGATACCGGCAGCCATTGCGGATAAATATGATGGCTGGTCCAGCCGCAATTTGATTGATTGTTATCTGAAGTATTGTAAGGTTTTGTTTGAGCGGTTTGGAAAAAGCTGCCGTTACTGGCTTACCTTCAATGAGATCAACGCTGTACGGGGATATGCTTCCTGCGGTACATACAAAGCTGATAATCAGACACATTATCAGGCAGTCCATCATATGTTTCTTGCAAGTGCACTGGCTGTCAAAATGGGGCATGAGATGATGCCTGGTTCCATGTTTGGCGCTATGTATGCATTCAGTGAAATTTATCCGGCTACATGCAGGCCGGAAGATATATTCCGCCATATGCAGTGCAGACGTGAAAGCCTTTTCTTCTCTGATGTCATGGCAAGGGGATATTATCCTTCTTATACCGGAGATATTTTTAACAGAAGAGGGGTAACTTTGAAAACAGAGAACGGCGATGATGAGATTTTACGCCAGGGTACTCTGGACTTTATCTCTTTCAGCTATTACCGCTCCTGTATTGTATCTGCAGAAAGTGAATTTAATGTAATCGGAGGTGATAAGAACCCTTATTTGGAAATTACTCCATGGGGCTGGCCCATTGATCCTCTTGGTCTCCGCTTCGCGATGAATGAGATATATGACCGTTATCAGAAACCGTTATTTATCGTGGAGAATGGTCTTGGAGCGATTGATAAAGTGGAAGAGGATGGAAGCATTCAGGATGATTATCGTATTGATTATTTGAAAAAACATCTTCGTGAAATGATAAATGCGATCTGCATTGATGGAGTGGAATGTCTGGGCTATACTATGTGGGGCTGTATTGACCTGATTTCACTCAGTACCGGAGAAATGAAGAAAAGATATGGGGTTATTTATGTGGATATGGATGATAAAGGTAATGGTACACTGGATCGCAGGAAGAAAAAATCCTATGATTGGATGAAAGAAGTAATTGCCACCAATGGAGATAAATTATGGGAGGAATCTTGAAATCAATTCGATAATTTTACAAATAAGTATGCTGTTTGGGTATATTATATTAGGGTATGCATCCAATAAAGTGAAAATATCAGATGAAGTGTCTGATAGCTATTTTTCTTACGTATTCCGCCTGTTGCAGCTTGGTAAATTGATAATACTGTAACAGGCAGAAGCTTTCCCGGCTTTTTACTCTCTGGTAAATGAATTCATTGCTATTATATATTCGTATTTACGAACAAAAATCGCATATCTGAAGGAGACAGAAAATGGAAGCGCTTTCAAGAAATTGTATTGAAAAAAGACCTGATTTTTGTCAATTTTTCAAGAAAACCTCTTTACTAGAAATTGAATTATGTTATAATACTGACAGGGCTTTTTCGCGTTTTCATTAACGGCGGACAAGCGGACTAATCATAATATTTTGAGGAGGAATTAACTTATGGCAAACAAATGGGTTTATTTGTTCACTGAAGGCAATACCAGCATGAAAAACCTGTTAGGCGGTAAGGGAGCTAACCTTGCAGAGATGACAAACTTAGGTCTTCCGGTTCCGCAGGGCTTTACAATTACAACTGAGGCTTGTACACAGTACTATGAAGACGGCGAGAAGATCAATGATGAGATCATGGGCCAGATCATGGAACACATCACCAAGATGGAAGAGATTGCAGGTAAGAAGTTTGGAGATAAGGAAAACCCTCTTCTTGTTTCTGTTCGTTCCGGAGCAAGAGCATCCATGCCAGGTATGATGGATACCATCTTAAACCTTGGTTTGAATGAAGAAGTTGTTGAAATTCTGGCAGCTAAATCCGGTAACCCACGTTGGGCATGGGACTGCTATAGAAGATTCATTCAGATGTACTCTGACGTAGTTATGGAAGTTGGTAAGAAGTTCTTTGAAGAGCTTATCGACAAGATGAAAGAAGAAAAAGGCATTACAGAAGATGCTGATTTAACAGCAGAAGATTTAAAGAACTTAGCTTATCAGTTTAAAGCTGAGTACAAAGAGAAAATCGGAGCTGATTTCCCAGCTGATCCTAAGGAGCAGTTAATGGGAGCTATTAAGGCAGTATTCCGTTCCTGGAATAACCCAAGAGCTAACGTTTACCGTCGTGACAACGATATTCCATATTCCTGGGGTACAGCTGTTAACGTACAGATGATGGTATTCGGTAACTTAGGTGATACCTCAGGTACAGGTGTTGCATTTACCCGTGATCCAGCAACAGGCGAGAAACACTTAATGGGTGAGTTCTTAATGAACGCTCAGGGTGAAGACGTTGTTGCCGGTGTTCGTACTCCTAACAAGATCGAACAGTTAAACGATATTATGCCGGAAGTTTATAAGCAGTTTGTAGAGATTTGCGATAAGCTGGAAGATCACTATAGAGATATGCAGGATATGGAGTTCACCATTGAAGACAAGAAGCTGTACATGCTTCAGACAAGAAATGGTAAGAGAACTGCTAAGGCTGCATTAAAGATTGCCTGTGATTTAGTTGATGAAGGCATGATCAATGAAGAAAAAGCAGTTATGATGATTGACCCAAGAAACTTAGATACCTTACTTCATCCTCAGTTTGATACAGCGGCCATGAAAGAGGTTGAGCCGGTTGGCAGAGCATTGGCTGCTTCTCCAGGAGCTGCTTGCGGTAAAGTTGTATTTACAGCAGAAGACGCTAAGGCATGGCATGAAAGAGGAGAGAAGGTTATCCTTGTACGTCTTGAGACATCTCCAGAGGATATTGAAGGCATGAAGGCTGCTCAGGGTATCTTAACAGCCCGCGGCGGTATGACCAGCCATGCAGCAGTTGTTGCCCGTGGTATGGGTAAATGCTGTGTATCCGGTTGTTCCGAGATTGTTATGGACGAGCCAAATAAGAAATTTACTCTTGGCGGCAAGGAATTCCATGAAGGAGATTATATCTCCATTGATGGTTCTACAGGTAGAATTTATGATGGCATCATTCCAACAGTAGATGCTGCTATTATTGGTGAGTTTGAGAGAATTATGGCTTGGACTGACAAATACAGAACACTGAAAGTAAGAACCAATGCTGATACTCCTGCTGATGCTAAGAAAGCAAAAGAGCTTGGCGCAGAAGGTATTGGACTTTGCCGTACAGAGCATATGTTCTTTGAAGGCGAGAGAATTGAAGCTTTCCGTGAGATGATCTGTTCTGATACAGTAGAGGAAAGAGAAGAAGCACTTGATAGAATCCTTCCTGTACAGCAGGGAGACTTCGAAGAATTATACGAGGCTCTGGAAGGTAATCCTGTTACCATCCGTTTCCTTGATCCACCTTTACACGAGTTCGTTCCTACAGAGGAAGCTGATATTAAGAAGCTGGCAGAAGCTAAGGGCAAAACTGTAGAGCAGATTAAGGCTATTATTACTTCTTTACATGAATTTAACCCAATGATGGGACATCGTGGCTGTCGTCTGACTGTTACTTATCCTGAGATTGCTAAAATGCAGACAAAAGCAATTATCCGTGCAGCAATTAATGTACAGAAGGCTCATCCGGATTGGAATGTATGTCCTGAGATTATGATTCCATTAATTTCTGATGCTAATGAATTAAAGTTTGTTAAGAAGGTTGTTGTAGAGACAGCTGATGCAGAGATCAAGGCAGCAGACAGTAACTTAAAGTATGAAGTTGGTACTATGATCGAGATTCCAAGAGCATGTCTGACAGCAGACGAGATTGCTAAGGATGCTGACTTCTTCTGCTTCGGAACCAATGATTTAACTCAGATGGCTTACGGCTTCTCCCGTGATGATGCTGGTAAGTTCTTAGAGGCTTACTATGACACCAAGATCTTCGAGAGCGACCCATTTACTAAGCTGGATCAGGTTGGCGTTGGCAAGCTGATGGAAATGGCAATCAAATTAGGTAAGGGTGTACGTCCTGAAATGCATGTTGGTATCTGTGGCGAGCACGGCGGTGATCCATCTTCCGTAGAGTTCTGCCATAAGATTGGTCTGGATTATGTATCCTGTTCTCCATTCCGTGTGCCGATTGCTAAGTTGGCAGCAGCACAGGCAGCACTGGCTGATAAATAAGATTAATGAATTATGATAGACGAGCTATTTGATATTTTATCGAATAGCTCGTCTTTTTGTTATTAAATACTTGTGTTTTCTTTGTTGTTGAGTACAATTTTGAGTTAAAAATAAAACTCAAATGAGGATGTGGTACTCTTCATTGGATGGATAGGAATCGTATCGTATTAGATACGGCTCCTATTATTACAAGTTTTCTCTATTTAAAATAATTATATATATTTTTGCGATTATAACCATAAAAACTGTTATATTTTTATTAAAATTGCGGTATAATATAGATATGGAGGTGATAGTTATGATAGAAAGACCATTATATACAGATAAAATAATATCCTATGCAGATACACCATTTGTAAAAATACTAACAGGTGTACGCCGCTGTGGAAAATCAACAATCTTGAAAATGCTCATGAAAGAACTACAGAATAGAGGTATAGAAGAACACCGCATCATCTACTATAATTTCGATTCTTTAGAACACGAAGATATTAAAACAAGCAGAGCCCTATTTACAGAACTCAAAAAACGCCTTTCTCAAGACGCTAAAACCTATTTATTTCTTGACGAAATACAGGAAGTAAAGTCATGGGAGAAGGTTGTTAATTCCCTGATGATGGATTACAATGTAGATATTTACGTCACTGGCTCTAATTCACGTATGATGTCATCGGAGATTTCCACTTACCTTACAGGACGTTACGTTTCCTTTCGTATTTATCCACTTTCATTTTCTGAATATCTGACATTCCGCAAAACCCATACGGAGATATCAGATGTTCATACAGAACTGGTCAGCTACTTACGATTGGGAGGTTTTCCTGCACTTCATTTACAAAGTTATACTTATGATGATGCTTATACTATTGTCAGGGATATTTATAATTCCACCATCTTTACAGATATTGTAAAACGCAATCAAATCCGTAAGGTAGACCAGTTGGAGCGTATCGTACGTTTTGTGTTTGATAACACAGGCAGAACATTTTCTGCATATTCCATATCTAAATATTTAAAAAGCGAAAACCGCAGCATTGATAATGAAACTGTTTACAGTTATCTTGCAAAATTAGAGAACGCCTATATCATTCACCGCTGTTCCAGATATGATATTCAGGGAAAAGAAATTCTTAAAACACAAGAAAAGTTCTATCTTGCAGATCCGGCATTTCGATATAGTGTATTAGGTTATTCTCCTGACAGTGTTGCTGGAATGCTTGAAAATCTTGTGTATCTGGAATTACGGCGCCGTGGCTATGATGTTTATGTTGGTAAACTGGATAATATGGAAATTGATTTTATCGCAACAAAGCAAGAACATAAATTGTACATTCAGGTGACACAGCAAATTGGTTCCCAGAAAACGGAGCAGAGAGAATATGGACGACTCCTTGACATTCGGGATAACTATCCCAAATATGTTCTACGTACCGATGCTTTTGCTGATGGAAACTACGAGGGAATTATAACCATGCATATTGCAGATTTTCTGCTCAGTGATAAATATTAAAGTGCAACCAGATGTAAATCGAAGTTGCTCAATAGTTGGTGGCATTATATTGAATTATTTGTTAAATTATAATTGGAGGTGGGAGTTAATGACTTTAGGTGAAAAAATCCAAGAGTTAAGAAAACTTAATGGAATGTCACAAGAATATTTAGCAGAGCAATTAGAAGTAAGCCGACAGGCAATTTCTAAATGGGAAAATGAGCAATCTATCCCATCATCTGACAATTTATTCCGACTTTCTAAATTGTTTAATATTTCTGTAGAACAACTTATAAATCCTAATTCGAGGGTAGAACTCGTAATGGAGGTAAGGAAGGAGATAATAAAATTGAAAAAATCTAAGTCGATGTTTTTCTTTACTGTACTGTCTCTTGTACTTTTTATTGGAACATTTGCCAATGCATTGTATGGACGCATTAGCGGATACTATGACCAGCAGACAGTCTTATATCTTATCATTACTTCTGTAGGATTTATGCTGTTTGCGTTCCTGCCTATTGTTTTGTATTTTTACGTTATGTTTATGATGATTGTAAGAGCAGGGGGATTAAGCCCACATTTTGGGTAGTAATTTCAATATCAGTTTATGGTCTTGTATACTATCTGATAAAAAGGGATACATTGTCTAACCCTTAAGCCTATTGATTCGGCGGTGATAAAGCACTGCTTTGTCATAACATTCAGCTATTAAGGATTAAATCACAAAGCCTATGGAATGGCATTGAATGGATTTAGTCCTTTTTTATTTCAAGAAATAACATTTTTATATCGAAAAGTTCCTGGTTTTGAAACAAAGTTCCTAAAATTCTTATTTTATTGACAAAATTGTACCATATGTTATTCTGAGTTTAATTAGATGGAGGGGAGCAAATGAAGAGTGTATTGGTTCGCTTACAAGAATATTCACCAAGAGCAAGTGAAGTAGAGAAGGGGGTAATTAAAGTTCTGTTAGAAAAACCGGAAACTGCTGCAGAGTGTAGTATCCAGAAGTTGGCAGCGATCTCTTTTACGTCTGCATCTACCATTATCCGGTTATGCCGTAAATTAGGATTTGGCGGGTATAAGGAATTTCATAAAGCGCTGCTCTATGAACTGGCTGTCAGAAAGGAGACACAGGATGAACGGAAGCGGGATTTGGAGCGGGAAGATGGGTTGGAAGCTATTATTGAAAAAGTCACTTATAAGAATATAATCTCCTTGGAAAATACAAAAAAACTTATTGATTTAGATGTGTTTCAAAAATGTGTTGATCTGTTATCTGCCTCTGGAAATATCTGTTTATTTGGAATGGGGGCTTCACTTCTTGTGGCAAGAGATGCCTATCTAAAGTTCCTGAGAGTTAACAAACCGTGTCAACTTTGTGATGACTGGCATGCCCAATATATATACGCAAGGAATATTACTTCTGATGATGTTGCTATTATCATCAGTTACTCTGGTATGACTGCAGAGATGGTGCGGTGTGCAGAGGCAGTGAAGAAAAATGGAGCTCCTATAATTGCTATTACCAGATTCGAGGATTCTGCCCTGGTAAAGCTATCTGACTATAATTTATATGTTGCAACTATGGAACTATTTTTTCGTAAAGGAGCAATGTCTTCAAGAATTTCACAACTGAATACGGTAGATATTCTCTTTGCAGCCTATGTGAATCAAAATTATGAGGAGTGTATGGAATTAATTGGTAAGACTCATATCAAAAAGGTGGAAAAACCATCTGGTGGATATTTAGAAGGTGAAATGATGTGATGAAAACATTGAATTAGGAGGAAACATGGCATTGGATTTGAATAAATTGACAACAGAAAGCAGAAATGAAAAAAGTATGTTATTGGATCAGATGGATTCACTACAGATCGTCAGCCTTATGAATGAAGAAGATTCCCATGTGGCGGAAGCTGTCAGGGAGGTGCTTCCTCAGATTGCCAAGACAGTTACATGGTGTGTGAAAGGGGTGAAAAAAGGGGGCCGTATTATATACATAGGCGCAGGTACCAGTGGTAGAATCGGTCTTATGGATGCGGTAGAATGTCCTCCAACATTTGGAGTGTCAAGCGAACTGGTAGTAGGACTTATGGCTGGTGGTGACAGCGCATTTCGAAAGGCTGCAGAAGGAGCTGAAGATAACTATGAAAGCGGAGTCCGGGATTTAATGAATATTTCCCTAAGGCAGCAGGATGTAGTCATTGGATTGGCGGCCAGTGGAAGAACGCCTTATGTGTCAGGCGCTTTGAAATATGCAAAAGAGATTGGATGCAAGACTGTAGGAGTAGCCTGCAATCGGGGAGCAGAGATTGGATTGGAGGCTGATCTGGCCATAGAACCAATGACAGGCGCAGAAGTTTTAACAGGATCAACCAGGCTGAAAGCGGGCACTGCACAGAAAATGATTTTAAATATGATATCTACTGCCACTATGGTGGGGCTTGGAAAGGTATATGAAAATCTGATGGTAGATGTGTTGCAGTCCAATAAAAAGCTTAATGTAAGAGCAGAGAACATTGTGGTTTCTGCCTGCGGCTGCAGCTGCGAAATGGCTGCGGAAAAACTGGAGGAGGCCAAAGGAAATGTGAAGCTGGCTATTATTATGATTTTTCTTGGCTGCAATGCAGGAGAGGCACAAAAACGATTGGAGGAAGCTGACGGGCATATACGCAGAGTTCTGAAGCTGGCAGACAGCGAAAAATCATAAAGGAGGAGCAATGACAGGATTAATTGTAGCGGGGCATAACGGTTTTGCAAAAGGTATGTTGGAAGCAGGCAGACTCTTAACAGGGGATTACCCTCATATGGCAGAAGTGGATTTTTATCCTCATGAAAGTGAAGAAACATTGAATCAAAAGCTGCAGCAAGCGATGGATTCCATGGAGGAATGCCATAAAGTATTTGTATTATGTGACATATTAGGTGGCTCTCCATTTAAAAATGCGGCTTCTCTGTGGTATGGCAATGAGAAAGTCATCATTCTGTATGGTGTTAACTTATCTATACTAGTGGAGTTAAGCATGAATATGATCATGGAGCAAGATGAACTGACCGCGGAAGAGCTTATATCCATTGGGCAGAAGCAGATCGGGTGTTTACAATGAAGGATTATATGACAGATGTTAATGCAATATTGAAACAATATATAGGAAAAGGACTCATCCCCTGTGCTCAAGCAGCTGTGGTTACTACAGAAGGGGTATACAGTACCAGCCAGGGATTTAGTTCTCTGCTGCCTAAAAGGGAAGTGCTGAGAGAGGATGCTGTCTTTGATTTGGCCAGTCTGACAAAGGTAGTGGCAACAACAACGCTTGCCTTACAATGCTTAGAAAAAGGATTGTTGAATCTGGACATGCCAATTCAATACCTATTGCTGGATTTCCCCTACAGTGAGGTGACAGTGGGGCATGTTATGACCCATACATCAGGTATTTGTCATGACGACAAAGCTTATAAACAATTGAATTCAAAAGAGGAATTAAGAGAATTCTTTTTCCAAAAACCATTGGAATTCAAGCCTGGAAGCCAGGTTGTGTATTCGGATTTTGGTTATATAGCTCTTGGTTTTATGATTGAGGCTGTTCTGGGACCTTTGGATACAGTTTTTCAACGTGATATAGCAAAGCCACTGGATATGCGGGATACAGGATACTGCCCTGCCAGCCGTGGTTTGAGTGAACGCTGTGTGCCTACGGAAATCACCAAAGAACGGGGCAGAATTCAGGGAGAGGTGCATGATGGTAAGGCACATATTTTACATGGGGTCAGCGGAAATGCCGGTTTGTTTTCAACCATGGAAGATTTAACTCATTTTGTTACTATGATGCTTCAAGGCGGAGTTTTTAAAGGGGAAAAGGTTTTGTCTCAGGCATCTGTGAATCAGTTGAAAAAGTGTAAAACAGAAGGTCTTAATCAGCGCAGAACCCTTGGCTGGTGGACTGACGAGCCTGCGATGAGCTTTGGTGATTATTATAGCAGCATTTGTATCTATCATACGGGATTTACCGGAACATCCATTTATATTGATTTTTTGCGGGGGTGCGGTATTATTTTACTAACAAATCGGATACACCCAACCAGAGAGAATCCATATATAACAGATTTCCGTAATATGGTTCACAATGCAATTTTGTCACAGTGGGAGCTTGAAAAATAAAACATAAGGAAAGGAGGGGTGATATGGCAATTATTATGAGCCGTGTGGATGAAAGGCTGATTCATGGTCAGATGGCACTTGCATGGCTAAAACAATACAGCGTAGATGTAGTAATTGTAATTGATGATGAAAGTGCCGGTGATATGCTTAAAACTATGCTTTTACAGATGGCAGTGTCAGGTACTGTGGAATGTATTGTTACTAAGATATCAGAAGCTAAAGATAGAATAGAAGAGGCCCATGGAAAAAGAGTGTTTTTATGCGCGGCATCTCCCCGGGTATTTTTGGAGTTGCTTAAACAGGGAGTTGAGATTCCGCATATTAATATCGGAGGAATTTATGATAAGCCGGGAAGAGTGAAATATTATACGACTGTTTTTCTGGATGAAGAGACAAAAAAAGATATATTAGAACTGGGGAAATTTCCGGTTAAAATTGAATACCGGCAGGTACCCCGTGACAATGAAACTGATATTTTATCATTGCTAAGGAAATAGGGGAGGGAGTTTCTTATGGATATGAATTTGATACAAATCTTTTTATTAAGTTTATTTATTTCATTTATGGCAGTTGAGACCTATTGGTGGGGAGGTGCCATTTATATTGCCCGTCCGGTATTTGCCGGACCACTGGTTGGTTTGCTTATGGGGGATTTGCAAACTGGTTTGATCGTGGGCGGAAGTATTGAAATGGTATTTTTGGGCGGTATGTCCATGGGCGCTTACTCTCCGCCTAATTCGTTTATCGGAGGTATGGTAGGAACTGCTTTTGCAGTTATGTCAGGAGGTAATATGGAAATTGGTATTGCTCTGGCTTATCCTATTGGTGTTTTGGTGCAAATGTTGAATTATCTGGTTACAAATATTAACATTGTGTGGGTTGAGCGCTCAGAGATAGCCTACAAAAATGGAAATAGGAAGGCTGCAGAGATATATCACTATGCCTGTATTATTACAAGAATGATAATCCAGTTTTTTCTGCCCACCTTTATTGCGCTGTTCATTGGTTCAACAGCCATTGAAAGCTTTTATCAATCCATTCCGGTGTGGTTTTCTGACGGATTGAAAGTAGCTGCAGGTATCCTTCCGGCGGTTGGTATGGCTGCCATCTTATCAACGCTGGGACTAAAAAAAGGCTGGCCGTATTTTCTGGCCGGATTTGTACTGGCTACTTATCTGAAGCTGGATATTATGTCCATTGCTTTACTGGCTCTTGCAGCTGCAGTTATAATTTGTACAAAAGGGCAGATTACCGGAAGTTTTATGAGGTTTGAAAAAGGGAATCGGCCACAGGGTATTTTGGACTCCGGAACTATGCGAAGTGTATTTTTCCGTTCCTTTACCAGTATGGGCAGCTTTAACTACAAGGGATATAACAATATTGGTTATGTGTATACAATCACTCCGGCTCTTAAAAAAATATATGCAGGAAATGAGGAAGGTTATCAGGAAGCTCTGGTTAGAAACTGTGAGTTTTTTAACTGCCACCCATACTTTTCCAATCTGATTATGGGGGTATCACTGGCACTGGAAGAACAGAAAGCAAAGGATGGAACTGTGACAGGAGAAACCATAACTGCAACAAAGGCAGCTTTGATGGGGCCTCTTGCTGGAATTGGAGATTCTGTGTTTCAAGGCACTTACCGGGTTATCTTTTCCGCTATTGGCGCAGGACTTTGTATGGCCGGTAATGTACTGGGGTGTTTTATCTATTTGATTCCTCAGATCATTCTTTCATGGGGAACACGCTGGGGATTCTTAAAATATGCATATGTATACGGTACAGAATTGGTAGTGAAATTAAAAACCTCTAATCTGTTTGACAAATTCATGGAAGGCGCCAATATCGTGGGTATGATGGTAATTGCAGCGATGACCAGCAGCTTTATAGCCATTACACTGAAACCGTCCTGGAACTTTGGAGGAAGTGAAATTGTATTACAGTCTGTATTTGATGCAATTCTTCCAAAACTTCTTCCATTACTGTGTATGCTGGGATTTTATAAGATTATGGAAAGTAAAAAGAAGGGCATTTATATTTGCCTGGGTCTCAGCTTTGTCATAGGATTTGTTGGAGTTATTATAGGACTGTTTTAAGGGCAGGTGCCTATGCTGTAGTGGTGGGTACTTCTATTACCAGACCGGAAATTATTACTTCCCGTTATACGGCGGAGATTAAACGTTACTTTGAAAGTAAATGAAATGGAAATTTAGAATTTGTAATGGATATTATGAATAGAAAAAATAGGTTTCGGATTGCTGAATATTAATCAGCGGTGCGAAGCCTATTTTATACTATTTAAAGGGATTTTACATGTTTTTGCGATTATAACCATAAAAACTATTATATTTTTATTAGAATTGTGGTTAAATCCCTTCTAATGGACTACAATGTAAATATTTTATCTGGATAAATGAAGAAGCCTATAAATCTTTCCTCTGCCAATATTATCAGGCGCTGACTTGAAAAAATAGTATTCCGTTATGATCCAATAATCAGGATTGTAGATAATCATTTTTCCAGTACACAGATCGGAAGATAATGTGAAATCTGCAGAGTCCATTTGCTTAGCTGGGGAGATATCCTTTTTATATTCCAATACAAATTGAGATTGTTCAAAGTCTTCAGTAAAATCATATTTAATGGGAATACCCACTTGAATCTTCTGCCAGCCAAAGGATTTTATAATGTGATCATAAAAACCCTGAAAAATAAATTGATTCATACCTTCATGACTTTTCCATAGATACAGGGGAGAATATTCATTAAAACTATGGGGAGAATCTGTGCTTTCGGAAATCAGATAAGCTTTAAATATCAGATCATTAAAATCATCTGTTTTATAACCATTTTCAGAAACTCTGCGGTAAATAATGTTCATGTCATAATCTTCTGGAAGCGTAATTTTATATTGCATGGCAATCATTGTCTTTTCCTTCTTTCTCTAATTCATATAAAACTGTACAGCAGCCATATATGATGATTTATTATACATTTAGAGTGACGGGGTGTATAATAGTTTTTAATGGTATTGGCTATCATTTAAAGTGATGGAGGGAATGATGGAAAGTTTAGAATTAAGAATATTTTTGGAAGTGGTTCGTACAAAATCTATATCAAGAGCAGCAGAAACTATGGGATATGTCCAATCCAATATTACTGCTCATATAAAAAATCTTGAAAAAGAGTTAAATACAGTTCTGCTGATCAGACATAATAAAGGGGTGACTTTAACTAAGGAAGGGGAAAAACTTCTGCATTATGCTTCGCAGATCGTATCTTTGCTGGATCAGGCTCTAAAAGAATTTCAGGAAGAGAAAAGGTCCTTGAGAATCGGTGCATCACAGACCATTGCAGGTTATTTGCTTCCTCAATGCCTTACAGAATATCAAAAAAGATTTCCGGATCATGCACTGTCTGTAATTACAGCGAATCCTGAAGATATGGAAGAAAAACTGTACAGAGGAGAGCTTGATTGTGTTTTTTCAAACAGAGATTATGTGTTTTCACATGCTCACGAATTGTTGAGAGTAAAAGAAAGGCTGGTGCTGATTGCTCCTCCATCCTGTGAGAAACTGGAACAGATATGGGGACTGCCTGTGATTGTAAACAGCATGGAATCTTGTCCCTACAGAGGGATATTGTTAGAGTGGCTCATTTCCCAGCATCCGGAAATGCCTCCTATGATAGAACTGGATACTGTGGAAGCCATTATACAAACGGCAGCCAGAGAAGGGGGAATATCACTTTTGCCTGAACACGTTTTGTCAAGGGAAGAGGGGATTAACAGGTTTTGTCCTGAGGGAATCCGCAGCACGTTTATCACTATGTGGATTCCCGCAAATAAATTAACTTCAGATTACGCTGATTTGAAAACCAGCTTTGAATATGTGGTTATGAATTAAAAAAAGATGCTGCCTTACCCCGGCAGCATCACTTCTCTCTGTTTGCATATTTCTTAATTGCATCAAAACTTTCTACACTGATTACATGCTCAATTCTACAAGCATCTTCAGCAGCAATCTTTTCATCCACACCTAGTTTTACCAGCCAGCCGGATAACAGCCGATGCCGTTCATAGATCATCTCTGCAATCTCTTTGCCGGTATCGGTTAAATAGATAAATCCCTCTTTAGTCACCGTAATATGATTCTTCTCCCGCAGGTTCTTCATTGCTACGCTGACACTGGATTTCTTATAGCCCAGTTCCTCAGCGATATCGACAGAACGTACCACAGGGTGAGACTGGCTTAGCATTAATATGGTTTCCAGATAGTTTTCAGCAGATTCATTTACTACCATGAATATCACCTCAATTCCACTCAGACGTATGATGCTGAATTTTCCCTAGTATAACACATTTTGCCTGGAACTTCAAACAGTTAGCCTGGCTAAAAATAAAACAGGCTATCTGAAAATATTTTGCAAAACTAATTTGTGTGCTTGACAACGAATAAATGTTAGAGTATACTAACTTTACAAAGTAAATAATTCTCATAATCAATTAGAATCATAGAATAAGAATTTAAGAGAAGGAAGATGATAAAATGCCTTTAACAATGGTAAGAACCGGAGAACCTAATGTGATCCGCAAGGTTGGCGGAAAAGAAGAGACCAGACGTTTTTTAGAAAATCTGGGTTTTGTTGCTGGTGGAACAGTTACAGTTGTATCTGAAATTGGCGGAAATATGATTGTAAATGTAAAAGAATCCAGAGTAGCTATCGGTAAAGAAATGGCTAATAAAATTATGGTTGGTTAAAAGAGGAGAGACAATGAAAACATTAAGGGAAGTTCCAGTAGGAGGTACCGCTAAGGTAACCAAATTAACAGGGGAAGGTCCTGTGAAACGCCGTATTATGGATATGGGAATTACAAAGGGAGTAGAGGTTTATGTTAGAAAAGTAGCTCCTCTCGGTGATCCTGTGGAAGTAACTGTAAGAGGTTATGAGTTATCACTTCGTAAAGCAGATGCGGAGATGATATTGGTTGAATAAAATTTATAGGATTTAAGTAAATATATTTTTAATTAAATATATTTTTTTTGACCAGGAGTTAGCTTTTGCTAATTAAAGATAGGATAAACGAATTGTAATTTGACTGCAGTATGAAATAAAGTATGGAATAAAATATGAAATATAGTATGGAATATAGTATGAATTCAAGTATGAATAAATAAAGATTGCTTTCAGGCAGAAAGAGGTAAGGATATGTCAATAAAGATTGCATTGGCGGGAAATCCCAACAGTGGTAAG
>DHOR01000010.1:24046-25307 GCA_002409995.1 Hungatella sp. UBA5385
GGGAAATCCCAACAGTGGTAAGACAACACTGTTTAATGCTCTTACAGGTTCCAACCAGTTTGTGGGAAACTGGCCGGGTGTTACTGTAGAAAAGAAGGAAGGAAAATTAAAAGGTCATAAAGATGTAATTATTATGGACCTTCCAGGAATTTATTCCCTTTCACCCTATACACTGGAGGAAGTGGTAGCCAGAAACTACTTAATTACAGAAAGACCGGATGTTATATTAAATATTGTAGATGGTACTAATATAGAGAGAAACCTATATCTGTCCACACAGCTGATGGAGCTGGGAATTCCGGTAATTATGGCTGTCAATATGATGGACCTTGTTAAGAAAAATGGTGATATCATTCACATTGACAAGCTGAGCCAGAAACTGGGCTGCGAAGTGGTTGAGATTTCCGCACTGCGCGGAACCGGTATTCAGGAAGCAGCAAAAAGAGCGGTTGCCATTGCAGGAGATAAAAAAGCGTCTGTTCCGGTTCACAAGTTTGCTCCTGAGGTAGAAAGCGTTCTGGAATCCATTGAGTGCAAGCTGGGAAATGACATTTCAGAAGAGCAGAAACGTTTTTTTGCCATTAAGCTTCTGGAAAGAGATGAGAAGATTCAGAGCCAGATGAGCTTTGTACCGGATGTATCAGAGGAGATCGATCTCATTGAAAATGAAATGGACGATGATACAGAAAGTATTATTACCAATGAAAGATATGTTTACATAACATCGATTATTGAAGAGTGCTGTACAAGGTCCAAGAAGAATGGGGAAACTATTTCTGATAAGATTGACAAAATCGTTACTAACCGTATTCTTGCATTACCCATATTTGCAGTTATTATGTTTGCAGTTTATTATGTTTCCGTTTCTACTATAGGTACCTGGGCCACTGACTGGGCAAATGACGGCCTGTTTGGTGATGGCTGGACTATGTTCGGCAGGGATATACCTGGAATTCCTGTTTTGCTTGAATCCGCTTTGACTGCTATTGGCTGTGCTGACTGGCTTCAGGGGCTGATTCTTGACGGTATTGTAGCAGGTGTAGGCGCTGTTCTTGGATTTGTGCCTCAGATGCTTGTGCTGTTTATATTCCTAGCATTTTTAGAGTCTTGTGGATATATGGCTAGAATTGCATTTATTATGGATCGTATTTTCCGTAAGTTCGGACTTTCTGGAAAATCCTTTATTCCAATGCTTATCGGAACCGGCTGTGGTGTACCTGGGATTATGGCTTCCCGTACCATTGAAAATGACCGTGACCGT
>DHOR01000010.1:25465-25856 GCA_002409995.1 Hungatella sp. UBA5385
CATTGAAAATGACCGTGACCGTAAGATGACAATTATTACAACCACATTTATCCCATGTGGAGCAAAGCTTCCTATTATAGCTCTGATCGCCGGCGCTTTATTCGGCGGAGCCTGGTGGGTTGCACCAAGCGCTTATTTTGTTGGAATTGCAGCAATTATCTGTTCCGGTATTATTTTAAAGAAGACATCGATGTTTGCAGGGGACCCGGCACCATTTGTTATGGAGCTTCCTGCTTATCATATGCCGACTGTGATGAACGTGCTTCGCAGTATGTGGGAGCGTGGCTGGTCCTTTATTAAGAAGGCTGGTACAATTATTCTGTTATCAACTATTGTGATTTGGTTTATGACTTATTTTGGCTGGGTAGACGGACAGTTCCGTATGCTGGAA
>DHOR01000010.1:26031-26406 GCA_002409995.1 Hungatella sp. UBA5385
GACGGACAGTTCCGTATGCTGGAAGATATGGAGATTAACCACAGTATTCTAGCAAAACTGGGCAGCTTGCTTTCCTGGATTTTCATTCCACTTGGCTGGGGAGACTGGAAATCAACAGTTGCAGCTATTACAGGTCTCATAGCTAAGGAAAATGTTGTTGGTACGTTTGGAATCCTCTATGGATTTACAGAGGTGGCAGAGGACGGAACAGAGATCTGGGGAACACTTGCAGGAAGTATGACTTCTATAGCAGCTTACTCCTTCCTTGTATTCAACCTTCTGTGTGCACCATGTTTCGCAGCTATGGGCGCAATTAAGAGAGAGATGAACAATGCAAAATGGTTCTGGTTTGCAGTTGGATATCAGACCGGTCTG
>DHOR01000010.1:26594-48159 GCA_002409995.1 Hungatella sp. UBA5385
AACTACATAAGCCAGACCGGTCTGGCTTATGTAGTTTCTCTGTGTGTATACCAGATTGGCACACTGATTACAACAGGTGATTTTGGAATTGGTACTGTTGTGGCATTGGCTCTTATTGCAGGATTTATCTATCTTCTGGTAAGACCTTATAATGACGGCAGTCGTGGAAAAGTAAATATGAGCAGTGTAGCCCGGGCGAAATAAACGTGAGGAGGAATTTATATGGGAACTTTATTTGTTGGAATCGTTGTTTTGGGTATTATAGCTTTGATAGTTAGAAGCATGATTGTAGATAAAAAGAATGGGAAATCCATTCAGTGTGGCGGCGAATGTAAAAACTGTGGTGGTCACTGCCATTGATTTTTAAAATTGGGGTTCGACCCTTTGCATCAAAGGGTCGAACCCCAATTTTAAATTTGTTAAGAAATTGTCGCAAACCTTATTGTAAGTATAAGCTTTATTTTGTATAATCACAATAGACGCCTATGGTTTTTTTGAGAAAGGTTTGTGTATTATGATTAATTTACTGAATCTTGATGTTAAAAAGATGACAATAGGAGAAATGGCAAAATTGAATCACGTTTCTGAGCAGACGCTGCGGCTTTATGATAAAGAAGGGCTGCTGTCGCCTGTGGAACGGGATAAGAAAACAGGATACCGGTATTACGATATCCGCCAGAGTGCCCAGCTGGATATGATTCAGTATATGAAGGCGCTTGGTATGACCCTGAAGGAAATACGGGTTCATATGAAGACATGGGATATGGGCAGAGTGAAGCAGGTGCTTGTGGACAACCGCAATGCCATTGATAAGAAGATTATAGAACTGAATCTGCAAAAACGTGCCATTGAACGGACTCTGGACAGCTATGAACGGTATGAATGTGCCCCTCCTGACGGCACAATTGTACTGGAATACATACCAAAACGCCAGATGTATGTGCAAAACACCGGTGTTAATTTTTATGATTATGAAATTGATGTATATGAAAAGCTTTTAAGAAATTTGAAGGAGGACTTGATTGCACGAAATATTTCACCTTTTTATTTTGCTAATGCAGGAACTATTTTACAGTATGATAACTTTAAAAACAGGAGATTCTATTCCAATGAGGTATTCGTTTTTGTTGACAGGGAATATGTGGATGAGGAGCTGATTACTGTGATTCCTGCCAGCTCTTACCTCTGTATTTACTGTGACCGATTTTCTAAGGAAAAGGAATATATTGACCGGCTGCTGGCTGCAATTGAAGAAAATCATTATAGGGTTACAGGAGATTATATGTGTGAAGTGATTGTGGAAAGGCCCCTTGATTATAAGGAAAGAGGGATGTTTCTCCGTCTTCAGGTGCCTGTTTTACCTGGATAAATTTGGTGAAAATGCTCAATTGACTTCATACCATCTATAAGCTTTATAATTAGGTTATCTAATGAAATTCTTATATATAGAAAGGAAGAGGTGGAATATGAATTACGAGAAAATCCGTGTAGTACAGTATGGCTGCGGCAAAATGGCTAAGTACATTTTAAGGTATCTCTATGAAAAAGGAGCTGAAATTGTAGGAGCAATTGATGTAAATCCGGATATCGTAGGCATGGACGTTGGAGAGTATGCAGAGCTGGGATTTAAGATTGGCGTTACCATCAGAGATGATGCGGAAGCAGTTTTAGATGAATGTGATGCAGATATTGCAGTTGTGACACTGTTCAGCTTTATGCCAGATTGTTATACTCAGTTTGAACAATGCGTAACCAGGGGAATTAATGTGGTAACTACCTGTGAGGAAGCTATTTATCCATGGACCACATCTTCTGCAATTACCAACAAACTGGACCTTCTTGCTAAGGAAAATGGCTGTACCATCGTTGGCTCAGGAATGCAGGACATTTACTGGGTAAATATGATCGGCTGTGTTGCAGGCGGTGTTCACACAATCGAGAAAATTGAAGGCGCAGTCAGCTATAATGTGGAGGACTATGGTCTTGCACTGGCTGAAGCCCATGGCGCAGGTCTGACACCTGAGGAATTTGAGGAGAAGATCGCTCACCCCACAACTCTGGAGCCTGCTTATGTATGGAATTCCAATGAAGCCCTCTGCAACAAAATGGGCTGGACCATCAAATCACAGTCCCAGAAATGTGTTCCTTATTTCTATGATACTGACCTGTATTCCGCAACTCTTGGAAAAACCATTCCTAAGGGCGACTGCATTGGAATGAGCGCTGTTGTAACAACTGAAACTTTCCAGGGACCGATTATTGAAACACAGTGTATCGGCAAGGTTTATGGACCTGACGATGGAGATATGTGCGACTGGAAGATTATCGGCGAGCCGGAGACAACCTTCTTTGTAAAGAAACCAGCAACTGTTGAGCATACCTGTGCAACCGTTGTTAACAGAATTCCTACTATATTAAATGCACCTGCTGGCTATATTACAGTGGAAAAGCTGGAGGATGTACAATACCTTTCCTATCCAATGCATTTATATCTTGATATTTAAATAACAAACTGATAGCTGATAAAACTGCGGCAACCCTTATGGGCATGCCGCAGTTTTATGCTTTTTCACTGATCTTTTTACCTGTAACTGGGTATTATGCTGAAAAATGTTTTTTGCTTTCAGAAGACTTTGAAAGCCAATGATGTAATGCTATAATCAGAAGGTGTGCATAAATTGACAAAACAAACAAAGGAGAATATTTGACATGAAGTTTCTGGAGAGGCACCCTATGATTATGATTGCAGTGGGAGTCATTGGCATTTCCCTGTCTGCTATATTTGTAAAATACTCAGATGCCCCCTCTGTAGTAACAGCGGCGTATCGGATGTTGTGGACCATTGGTCTTATGATCCCTATGGTACTTGGTAATAAAGAAGTAAAGCAGGAGCTGAAGGGGACGAGTATAAAGACAGTGGCACTGTGTGCAGTCAGCGGCATTTTCCTTGCCCTCCATTTTACTACATGGTTTGAATCTTTAAATCAGACTTCTGTAGCAAGCTCTACAGCCATTGTGTGTACAGAAGTGATCTGGGTCGCTCTTGGTTTTAGTCTGTTCTTAAAAGGGAAAATTACAAAAGCGGCTGTGGGAAGTATTGCCATTACAGTTGTAGGAAGTCTGCTAATTGCTCTGTCTGATTACTCTGCAGGAGGCAATCATTTAATCGGTGATGGACTTGCCCTTGCTGCAGCCATATTTACAGCTGTATATACACTGATCGGCAATGAGGTGAGGAAGAAGCTGTCAACCACCAGCTATACATTTATTGTATATTTATTCTGTGGGATTGTGTTGTGTCTTGCAACCTGGCTCACTGGGAATTCCCTTCTGGGACATGGAAGAAGTGCAGTGATTGTGGGATTTTTGCTTGCTGTATTCTCCACTTTGCTTGGACATACCATATTTAGCTGGTGTCTTAAGTTTTTATCACCTTCCTTTGTATCTGCCTCCAAGCTGTGCGAGCCTGTGGTGGCTGCAGTTATTGCCATCTTTTTATTCGGCGAGATTCCTGCAGTTCTTCAGGTTGTGGGAGGGCTTATTACCTTAGGCGGTGTATTAGTTTACTCAAGAGTGGAAACAAATGGAAAAAACACATAAATGTTGAATATTTCCTTACATTTTCCATAAGATCGTTGCTATCTGGTACATGTAATGATAAGGTATAGTATGGTGAATTGGACTTTGCTCCAGGCACTAAAAGAATTAGTAAAGGATAAAAGGTATGAAGGTTAATAAAAGAATTGCGCGTATCTGGGGAAGAAGCCTGCTGGCTGCTGCTATGCTGACTATAGCAGTGTCAGGTAATGCTTATGCAGATGAAACCAACAGACTGGTTCCCGGAACAAAAATTGCCGGTGTTTTGGTAGGCGGCAAGACCACGGAAGAAGCTAAGGCAGAGATTGAACAATACTATTCCGGTCAGTATGAGCTGACTGTTAAGAGAAGGGGCGGCACCACTGAAACCATTAAAGGAACTGATATCGGATATCACGGGACAGTGACAGGTGGAATTCAGGCTGCTTTAGATCAACAGAATGCATCAGGACGTCTTACAGGTCCTGCTGCTGAGAATAATTATACAATTAGTGTAATCGGAGCATTTGATGAAGGCGCTCTGGCAGCCAAGGTACAGGCTCTCTCCTGTATCAGCGGTTCTGATATTGTAGTGACTAAAAATGCACAAGTATCCTCCTGGGAGGAAGGCAAGGCATTTACCATAGTGCCGGAAGTGTCAGGCAACAGCATTTCCACAGAAAAGGCAATGGAAGCTATAAAGGCAGCTCTTGCTTCTGGTGCATCAGAGCTTGATCTTGACAGCGCAGGCTGTTACGATGCTGTGACTGTTACATCTGCTGATGCAGGTCTTAAGGAACTGTGTGATGTGATGAATCGTTGTAAGGATATGACAATTACTTATGTGTTTGGAGACCGGACTAAGGATTTAAGTGGAGCAGAGATTACTTCCTGGTTTAATGGAGTAAAAGACGGAGCTATTGATGTGAATTATAGCCATGTGGCAGCTTACGTTGCAGGTCTTGCAGCAGAGTTTGATACAGTAGGAAGAACCCGTACCTTTACAGCTGCTGACGGCAGAAATATAGATTTAACAGGACCTTATGGCTGGCAGATGGATCAGGCTGGGGAAGCTGCAGCACTGATCGCAATGATTCAGACAGGCCAGACACAGAACAGAGAGCCTTTATATAGTCTGACTGCAGCGGACCGTAACAATGACTGGGGAAACACCTATGTAGAGATTGACTTAACCAATCAGAAGGTATATATGCGTAAAGATGGGGAGTATGTCTGGGGCGCAGACTGTGTAACAGGTAATGTTTCCAAGAATTATACAACACCTCCTGGTATCTACAGCCTTACTTACAAGCAGAGAGACCGTGTTCTTCGCGGCAAGATTATGGAAAACGGCAAACCCGAATATGAAAGTCCTGTGAAGTACTGGATGCCATTTAATGGCGGAATTGGACTTCATGATGCCAACTGGAGAGGTAAATTCGGTGGTGCTATCTATAAAACCGGTGGCAGCCATGGATGTGTCAACCTTCCGCCTGCAACGGTTCCCGCTTTATATGATATGGTGTATAAGGGGATTCCGGTAATTTGTTATAACTAAGTTTTTTTCACGAGGGGTTCGACCCTTTTCAAAAAGGGTCGAACCCCTTAGGTAAATCCTTTGGTGTCTTGTCACCTGTCATGTCATATGTTTTTCATCTGTTAATTCATTGACAAGACATCCATAATATGTTAAATTCTAATTGTAAAAAAAGTATAAAGTATTGATTAAATTAAAATGAAAGGAGCTGGTACTATGGCTGAGATCATGCCGCATATAAAGCTAAGTGAGGAGCAGGCGGCGCCTTATGCCCTTTTGCCGGGAGACCCGGGGCGGCTGGACAGAATTGCAGAGCTTCTTACCGATGTGGAGGATCTGGTTTACAACAGAGAATACAGAAGCTTAAGAGGCTATTATCAGGGAGTGCCTGTACTGGCTGTTTCTACAGGGATTGGTGGAGCTTCAACTACTATTGCAGTAGAGGAGCTTGCGCGGATTGGTGTGAAATCAATGATCAGAATTGGAAGCTGCGGAGCGCTGCAGCCGGATATTCGCCTTGGAGACTTGATTCTTGTCAATGGGGCAGTTCGTGATGATGGGGCATCAGATACTTACATAGATTCCATATATCCGGCAATACCGGATACAGAATTATTGATTGCATGTATGGAAAGCGCAAAAGAGCTGAAGGCAGAGTATCATGTGGGGATTGCCAGAAGCCATGACAGCTTCTATATAGATGATGAAGCGGAAGTCAGCGCCTACTGGGCAGAGAAGGGTGTTTTGGGGTCAGATATGGAGACTGCAGCTTTGTTTATTGTGGGCGGTTTAAGAGGAGTTAAAACTGCTTCCATTCTCAACACTGTAGTTGAAAGTGAGGAAAACTTAGAGGATAATATTAACCAGTATACCTCTGGGGAATCACAGATGATGGAAGGGGAACGAAAAGAGATTCTTACAGCGCTTCGTGCGTTTGTTCGAATAAATAACGAGCAATATAATAAAAACCTTTAGGGAGGTATCATTGAGATGAAAAACATTTTTAAAACAAAACTAGACGCAGCCTGTTTCGTTTTGATTCCGGCATGTATCGGAATCAACTACTTAGGTAAATTATTTGCATCAGTGCTGAAGCTGCCGCTGTGGCTGGATTCTATTGGAACCTGTATCGGAGCTATTCTTGGCGGACCGATTATTGGCGGTATCTGTGGAGCAGCTAATAACTTAATCTATGGATTTACAACAGGTGATTCCATTACACTGGTGTATGCGCTGACCAGCTTAGGCATCGGCGTTGCAGTTGGAATTATGGCAAGACTTGGGAAAATGTCCAATCTTCCAGGTGCAATCTTAACAGCAGTTGTAGCAGGTCTGGTAGCAGTAGTAATTTCCACACCTCTGAATATTATTTTCTGGGGCGGAACAACAGGTAATATCTGGGGCGATGCAGTATTTGCATGGTCACAGGCAGCACAGCTTCCTGTAGCTTTTGGTTCATTCCTTGATGAGATCATCGTGGATGTGCCGGATAAATTAATTACAATCCTCATTGTTTACGCAATTATCAAGGGACTTCCTAAGAAACTCACCTCCCTGTATGATATTAATGATGAGATTACAAGCTTGGATTAACACTTAAGAGGGATGGAATTTCATGAAAAGTATCAGCCTTTATGTAGATAAAGATACATATTTGACCAGGCTGCATCCATTTGCCAAAATATTCTATATTGTGGCAGCCATCAGTGTGCCCATGATTGTGGGCACGCTGTGGATGTATGGTGTTCTTATAGGGATCAGCCTGTGTTTGTTAATCAGTGGGGGGATCATTAAAAAGGTTTTCCCGCTGATTGCTTTTTCATTTACAATTATCATTACTATATTTCTGATTCACGGACTTTTTAATCAGAACAATGTAAATGTTTTATTTAGCCTGGGACCTTTGGAATTTTATAAAGAAGGGCTTTTATATGCATCGAAAATAGGGCTTAATATCTTAAATATGCTTCTGACCTTTGCAGTATTTGTACTGACTACCAGACCGGCTACTCTGGTGGATGATTTAGAGCAGATCGGATTTTCCCCCAGATTTGGATATATGATCAGCTCTGTATTTCAGATTATTCCTCAGATGATGGGGACTATGAATACCATTATGGATGCGCAGAGAAGCAGAGGCATGGAGACAGAGGGCAGTCTGTTTGTCCGGGCAAAGGCATTTATTCCGCTGATTTCACCTGTAGTCAGCAGTTCTCTGATTAATACGAGAGAACGTGCCATTGCACTGGAGGTCAGGGGTTTTGATTCAAAGAAGCAGAAAACATTTTTAAGCGACCACAAGCTGAAAGCCGGAGATAAGCTGTTTATGCTTGGAATGACAGTGCTGCTCATTGGTTCGCTGATTTGGAGGATCTTATTATGGCTTTCATAGAGGTGAACAATTTAAAATACCGCTATCCCCATACAGAGAACCTTGCTCTTGATGGTATCAGCTTTCAGATTGAGAAGGGGCAGTTTATAGGGATTGCAGGGCAGAATAAATCAGGGAAAAGTACTCTGTGTCAGGCGTTTTCGGGTCTCATTCCCACCATGTTTAAAGGCGCCTATGGCGGGAAAATTGTGATTGATGGTATGGAAGCGGCAAAAACACCTGTGGCAGAGCTGTGCCAGAAGGTAGGGCTGGTATTCCAGAATCCATTTAATCAGCTGTCAGGGGCAAAGGATACTGTCTTTGAGGAAATCGCTTTTGGTCTTCAGAATCTTGGAGTACCCAGAGATGAGATTGTAAAAAGGGTGGAGGAGAATCTCCGCCTTCTGGATATTGAGGAGTACAGGGACAGAAATCCCTTTGATTTATCAGGAGGACAGACTCAGAGAGTGGCGATTGCCAGCATCTTAGCTATGAATCCTCAGGTGATTGTTCTGGATGAACCTACCTCACAGCTGGACCCTCAGGGAAGTGAAGAGGTGTTCCGTGTGGTGGAGAAGCTGTCAGAAATGGGGATAACTATTATTATGGTGGAGCACAAGGTGGAAAAGCTGGCTGCTTACTGTCATAAAATTCTTCTGCTTCATGAGGGGAAACAGATTGCATATGATACACCGGAGCAGATATTCTCCAGAGATGACTTAGGAGAACTAGGAGTGGAGGCACCTGTATTTACAAGAGTGTGCCGCGCCCTTTCTGTTAAAGAAGGGGGTACTTACCCTGTGACTCTCAGTCAGACGGAAGCTTTGAAGGGGCAGTTTCCGGAGGGGCTTCCGGGGAGGCAGGCTGGCAATGGAAGCCAGGGGCAACAGGGCGAAGGAGCTGATAAACATGCCGGTTCCTCTGTATTTACCATTGAGAACCTGAATTTTTCCTATACTCCAGAGGTAACTGTAATTGATCAGCTGAATTTAAAGCTGGATTACAGACCCACAGCTATCATCGGGCAGAACGGAGCAGGGAAAACCACTCTTGTGAAGCTGCTGAAGGGACTGCTAAAAC
This sequence comes from Hungatella sp. UBA5385, assembly GCA_002409995.1. Lineage (GTDB taxonomy): Bacteria > Bacillota > Clostridia > Lachnospirales > Lachnospiraceae > UBA5385. The sequence goes on from DHOR01000010.1 coordinate 35,159, forward strand.
CTGTTTCAGGCAGTATTCTCTTTGGTGATCTGGATATTTCGGGGAAAACTGTAGCACAGCTGGCAGGCAGCATTGGCTATGTATTTCAAAATCCCGATGATCAGATATTTAAGAATCAGGTTCTGGAGGAAGTTATGGTTGGTCCTCTTAACATAGGGATGAGCAGGGAAGAGGCAAAAGAACATGCAAGAAATGCTTTGACTATGGTAGACCTTCTTCAGGAGGAAAAGGAAAATCCTTATGATCTGGATTTATCTGAGAGAAAGCTGGTTGCCATCGCTTCTGTTGTGGCCATGAATCCAGATGTGCTGATTTTAGATGAGCCTACTATTGCCCAGGATGCCAGAGGCAGGGCGATTATCGGAAAGCTGGTGCAGGAATTAAGCAGTCAGGGGAAGCTGATCGTGGCAATTCTTCATGATATGGATTTTGTAGCAGAGTATTTTCAACGGGTCATTGTTATGGCTCATGGAAGAATTCTTGCCGATGGTCCGGGAGCAGAGGTTTTCTATGAAACGGAAGCTCTTAAGGAGGCACGGCTTGAGCAGCCCCATGTGACTGCCCTATGTCAGGCACTGGGATATAAAGGTGCATTTTTGACAATTGATGATATGAGGTTATAGGGTAAGTGTGTAGAAGCATGGACGGAAGAAAAAGAAGAGAAATGATTTTAGAGATTTTAAAACGGTCGGAAAGAAGTGTGTCAGGAACCTCCCTGGCAGGACGGCTGGGTGTGAGCAGACAGGCAATTGTTCAGGATATCGCTTTATTAAAAGCGGAGAACAAGGAGATTATGTCAACTAATAAGGGCTATATGATGTATCGGCCTTTGGAAAAACAGGAACTGTATTCAAGAGAATTCTGCACCAGCCATACGAAAGAGGAGACTCTGGATGAACTTCAGATCATTGTGGACTGTGGAGGAAAGGTGATAGATGTATCTGTAGAGCATGATCTCTATGGAAGGATCAGCGCTGTTCTGGAGATCAGCAATAGGATGGAAGCAGCAGAGTTTACAGAGAAGCTGAAGAAATCCAAGGATCAGCCTTTGAAAATGCTGACCAATGCCAGACATTACCACAGAGTGTTAGCAGACTCGGAAAAGAGTCTTGATGTAATTGAAGAAGAATTAAAAAAGAAGGGATATCTGGTATAAAGCCGGATATTCCTTCTTTTTGGATGTTTCTAAGTTCATTCCCCCTGGCAGAAAACAATCACAAGCTCCGGCGAGGTCTGAGCCGGAATGCTCCGTGTTGTATTGGTATATCTGACAAATAAGTAGTGACCGCCTGGATTTCCAAAAAACATCTGTCCATTGGAGAGAATCACATTGGAGGCAGGGGAGGGACGGAGATTCAGCTTCAGGGTCATATCGGAATTTACAAGCTCATCTGTATAATAATCGAAGGAGGCAAAGCTGTTGCTGTCATTTTTAGCAATAAGTACTGCATGATACTGAGGCGGATAAATCATGGGAACCGGAGCTGTGGTATCGTAGAAAGCCACTACAGAGTCTCCGGGACTGAGCATCTGCTGCCCTACAACATAGGTTCTGGGCGATATGGTAAAAGTAATGGGACCCATATCACGGGTCATAACAGAGACCCGCAGGTTACAGCCGGAATTGCCTGTACCATCCTGCATAGGGGTAATGGATGTAATGGTTCCATAAATGGGGGAAAACTGGGTCATAAGTAATAAGATTCCTTCCGCTGTTGTTATTCCCTTCATCCTATGAGAGGAGGGTATAAAAATGAACAGGAAAGTAATAAAAACGTCATAAAACATTAGGAGTAAAAAGTTGGACAGAAGGGATTGCTATGGGTTATAATTAATTTATGAAAAAAAGTATAGTAACGAGGTATGAAATAAATGGAAAGACAAAAACCACGCAGCAGGAAGAAAAAACAGCCTAAGATAGGATTGTGGATTGCTGTATCCGGTGGTATTTTAGGTGCCGTCGCTTTGATTGCAGCGGGAGTGTATATACAGGTGGGGAAGAAGTATGAAACCGTATTTTTCACGAATACCACCATCAACGGTGTCAATGCATCAGATAAAACAGTAGAGGAAGTAAAGGCATTGATTGCTTCGGGCATTGATGGTTACAGCCTGACAATTGCAGAGAGAGGCGGAGAGAGCGAGTCATTAGAGGGTAATGACATTGGTCTGGAATCTGTTTTTGATGGAAGTCTGGAAGAGCTTCTGGCCGCTCAGAACCCCAATGAATGGTGGAATCATAAAAAAGAACCCCAGACCTTTGAGATCGGAACCATGATCCAATATGATGAGGACCTGTTTCAAACAGCAGTATCAGGTCTTAACTGTTTTAATGAAGATAAAGTGATTGAGCCGGAAAATGCTTATGTCTCTGAGTATGTATCAGGTCAGGGATATTCTGTAATCCCAGAGGTTGCAGGCACCAGACTTAACAGAGAACTGGTGGAAGAGGGGATTTCCGAGGCAGTGATCAATTTGAAGCAGGAAATTAATTTAGAAGAGATGGATGCTTACATAAAACCTGAAGTCACATCAGATAATGAAGCGCTGACAGCCAGAGCAGAGGAACTGAATAAGTATGTCAATGTAACCATAACTTATACCTTTGGAGAGAACCGGGAAGTACTAAATGGAGATACCATTTCCGGCTGGCTGGGAGAGGCAGAGGACGGAAGCATCTATGTTGACAGTGGCTCTATTACTGAATATGTAAAAGGGCTGGCTTCCCAATACGATACCTATAACCAGTCAAAAACCTTAAAGACCTCTTATGGAAATACCATTAAGATAACAGGGGGAATCTATGGCTGGCGGCTGGATCAGTCAGCAGAAGCGGATGAACTGGCTGCATTGATCCGCGCAGGCGAAAGCCAGACAAGAGAACCTGTATACAAGCAGAAGGCAGCCAGTCACAACGGCAATGATTATGGCAGCACTTATGTAGAGATCAATTTAACTGCGCAGCATCTCTTCTTTTATAAAGACGGAAAGCTTTTGGTAGAATCTGATTTTGTATCAGGCAACCAGTCCAGAGGCTGGGCAACTCCGGGAGGTGCTTTCCCTCTTACTTATAAGCAGAGAAATGCAGTGCTAAAGGGCGAAAACTATAAAACACCTGTAGACTACTGGATGCCTTTTAACGGTGGAATCGGTCTTCATGATGCCAAATGGCGGTCCAGCTTTGGCGGAACCATCTATAAAAACGGCGGTTCCCATGGCTGTGTTAATCTGCCTCATTCTGTGGCAAAGACTATATATGAGAATATTTCAGCGGGAATGCCTGTGCTCTGTTATTTCCTTGATGGAACAGAGCAAAAGACCGCTACCAATACAAACGGAACTCCGGTACAAACAACTGCAGCTCCTGCAGAGACACCTGCAACTGCACCGGCAGAGACCACAGTGACTCCGGCAGAAACTGCGCCTACAGAAACATCTCCAGCAGGGATATCACCGGCTCCACAGGAAACATCTTCCGGATCATCTGCAGGACCAGGAGGCGGACCGGGAGGATCAGGAGGATCAGGCGGAGGACCAGGCGGATCAGGAGGACCAAGCGGACCGGGGGATTCCTCTGGGACAAATTCACCTGTTGGACCAGGAATGCCCACTGAGGAAACAAAACAGGGAGTGGTTGGACCAGGAGTATAAAAAATGAAACAGGACGTAAAGCTGATAGGGGATACCCTGAATCTAGCTGATGCGTCCTGTTTTTTGTGTTTTTTTAGAAGGATTAAGAGATTAAGATTCTTCGGATTGGTTTTTCGCTTGGATTAAAAATGGGTATAGTTCTTCATATGCTTCCAGTTCAGCCTCTGAATCCGGCAGTGCAGGAATTAATCCTGTTAATTCCCTGGCAGAACTGGCTTTAATATAGGTATCCGTTTCATTAACTTTCTCGACAAAATCATCATTAACTGACAGAGTATTGATTTTTTTCATACTGCCTTTTTTTTTCTCATCAACATTTTCCATCATATTATCATATTCATTCATAGTATATTCTCCTTTCACCTATGAGACTGTCTTCTTAGTGTAAGGAGAATTACTATCTTTATTCTGTTTTTTTTGTATAATCAAAGAATGGCAATTTTATTACTAAAAAATAGGGGGCATTTTTATGAAGAAACAAGGGAGATTACAAGAGAAGCCAGATTGCATTGAAGAGCAGTTTAAAGAGACGTTTGAGAAGGGGTTTTATAATGCATTAAGCAATATGGTAAATAGTAATGAAAAATGCAGACAGTACGTAGCTCAGTTTAATGGTCAAATCCACAGGTTGTATTTGTCGGAGATTTATTATTTGGAATCTTATCAGAGAAAAACCAGTGTTGTGACCAGCTATGGAAAAATCAGGGTGATGAGCCGGCTGGATGAAGAGGAACAGCATCTGCCTTCCTCTGAGTTTATTCGGGTTAACCGCCATAATATCATTAATATGGAGCATATAAAGACCGTATATCATGATAATATTATAATGGAAAATGGGGAAATAGTTTACATAAGTAGGACAAAGAAGAAAGCTTTTTTGGAAGTATATATGGAGTATTTGAAGGAGAGGGGATTGATTTTACAGATATAACAGAAACAAAAATTGTGTATAAACGACAAATCTATTTTCATATCTTAGTATAATTTATAAAATTCAGGGCTATGACAGTTAATGCCATAGCCCCCACAATTCAAAATTATAAAATTCTAATCACCAGCCCATAAGTCTTAGACTCACCTGCTTCCAGACTCTGCACATGGTTCTTATGAATGAATTCATCATCTTCCGTTGCATAGACAGCAGAGCCATTCCATGGTTCCACACATACAAAGGGCGCATCATCAGGATAAGGTGTCCAGAATGCAACTGTCTCAAAGCCAGGAAACTCCACTTCAACACCTTTTTGAGTCTCTTTATGAACCAGAGAAACACTTCTGGATTTCAGATCGTCAAAGTAAACAGCATCATCTTTAAACAGCTCTCTTGTAATAGGAAGAATGCGGCTGTTTTCCAGACGTTTGATACGCTGGGAAGGATCAAAATGAAGTTTTTGGCAGTCATATACCATATTGGAAATGGTCTCTTCTTTTTCAAAGACTAGCTGATAGTCCTCAAAAGCAGAATCGTCATTCATTGGGCAGTTAAATCCCGGATGTGCTCCAATGCAGTAATGCATGATACGGTCATTATCATTGGTCACTTTGTATTCCATATACAATACTCCGTCTTTTAATTCATAGGAAAGGGACAGATGGAAGGAATAGGGATATACCTTCTTAGTATCCTCTGTATCCCGAATCTCAAATACAGCGGAAGTATCGGTCTGTTCTGTAACTGCAAAATCCATTTCCCTGCAGAAGCCGTGTTTGGTAAGGTTCCATTTACTTCCCTCTATAATGGTCTCATCATTGCGGCAGTTTCCAACAATGGGAAACAGAAGAGGGGAGGATTTCCCCCAGTAAGCAGGATTTCTCTGCCAGATGTACTCTGTTCCTGCCTGGTCTTTTAAAGAAATTAACTGGGCGCCAATGGTATCAATAACAGCAGTTGTTTTTAAATCATGAATTGTAATATACATAGGATTTCCCCTTTTCTATTTATTTGCCCTGCCTGTGGGGAAATGGGCAGATACCGCAGCTTTCCCTGTTAGCAAGGTAGAATGGCAGATTAATTTTAATGGGCAGTTTATGTCCACCTTTGATTCGGTCAATGAGTATTTTCACAGCCATTTGCCCCATTTCCTCTACAGGCATATGGACAGTGGTTAACATAGGCGAGACATATTGGGCAGTGTCAATATCATCAATGCTGATGATGGAAATATCTTCTGGAATCCGTTTCCCTGCTTCCTTCAAAGCTTTCATTGCGCCTATGGCAGTGATGTCATTGCTGCAGAATATGGCAGTGATATCACTGTTTCTTCGCAGCAGTCCTTTTGCTCCCTCATATCCGCCCTCCAGAGACAGTGGAACATTAACAACGTATTCCTTGTGGTAGGAAATGCGGGCAGCAGTCAGTGAATCACAGTATGCTGTGTAACGATCCTCTTTTTTTGTTTCCCCAATATAGCCAATTCTTGTGTGTCCCAGCTCCATTAAATGCTTCATGGCTGTTTTGCCTGCTTCATAACCATCGCTGATAATCTGGTCGTATTTTGCATCCAGATTATTAAGACCTGTGTAGGCAACGAATTTGAAATATTGCTTTAAAAAGCTGAGAGTCTGACTGTCACACCTTCCAAGTACAATAACACCATCCACATGATTGTCCGAAATCAAGTGAAATGTGTTGGGATGATGGAGGTCAATGGCAGTAAATGAGTATTTCAGTACATAGTTATGCTTAAATGCCTCCTGCTCAATGCTTCGCGCCAGATTGGAGAAAAACAAATCCGATTTGGAGTCCTCTGATCTGGCAAACAGACAGGCAATGGAGCGGCTGGGCGGCTCTGCATTACTTTTTGTTCCCTTTTTCAAATCTCTGGCAGTGCTGTTGGGGGTATAGCCTGTTCTTCGGACAATCTCCCAGATCCGGTCCTGTACTTCTTTGCTTGCAGCACTGGTGCTGTTTTTATTCACAACTCTGGAAACAGTGGATATGGAAACCCCTGCTTCTTTTGCTATTTCCTTCAGTGTTATTATAATCCCCTCCTGCTTATTTGCAAATAAATTTTTATTAATTTTAGTATACAGGAAACAAAGGAGAAATACTATACCTGACAGCCCAAACGTTTGCGTAAAATTGTAACAAATTCTCATATTACTATGATAGTATGAAATCAGGAAAATAGAAACGTTTAATGAGATAGAGAAAGTTAGGAGAAAGGCGGGGTGATATGGCAGACAATGTGTTGGTTGTTCACGGTGGAGGTCCTACAGCAGTCATCAACTCATCTTTATATGGAGTGCTTAAGGAGGCAAAGAGGCAGCCGCAGGTGGACAAGGTTTATGCTGCAATTGGCGGAAGTGAAGGTATTTTGAAGGAGCGTTTTCTGGATTTGCTTCAATATCCAGAGGAAAAGCTGAAACTGCTGTTAAAGACTCCTGCCACTGCAATCGGTTCTTCCAGATATGCCCTGGAGCAGGAAGATTATGAGGCTATGGTGGGGATTTTTCAGAAATACAATATTAAATACGTGCTGTTAAATGGGGGCAATGGAACTATGGATACCTGCGGGAGAATCTATGAGGTATGCAAAGATGCAGGAATCCGGGTAGTTGGAATTCCTAAAACCATTGACAATGATATTGCCCTGACAGATCATACTCCCGGCTTTGGAAGTGCAGCCAGATATATTGCTGCCACCACTGCAGAGATTGGGGCTGATGTGAAATCAATGCCTATTCATGTCTGCATTATAGAGGCAATGGGAAGAAATGCAGGGTGGGTTACAGCAGCTTCGGCTCTTGCAAGGAAGAAAACGGGAGATGCCCCTCATCTCATCTATCTGCCGGAGCGTCCATTTGATGAAAAAGAATTTCTGGAAGATGTGAAACGTCTGCATGAGGAAATGGGCGGAGTTGTGATTGTGGCAAGTGAAGGACTTAAGAACGAAAAGGGAGAACCGATTGTACCCCCTATCTTTAAAACAGAACGTGCTGTTTATTATGGTGATGTCAGCGCTTATCTTGCAGAGCTTGTGATTAAGAAGCTGGGAATCAAGGCGAGAAGCGAAAAACCGGGAATCAGCGGGAGAGCTTCTATTGCATGGCAGTCACCCGTTGACAGAAATGAAGCAATTCTGGCAGGAAGTGTGGCTCTTAAGGCTGCTATAGAAGGAAAAAGCGGGGTGATGGTTGGCTTTATCCGGGAGGAAACTGCAGATGGTTCCTATAAGATGCATACCGAACTGCTTCCTATTAAAGAAGTTATGATGCATGAGAGAGTGCTGCCTGATTATTATATTACAGATAGAGGCAATGATGTTACATCGGAGTTTATTGAGTGGTGCAGACCGCTTATAGGTCCGGAGCTTCAGGAATTTGTGGATTTTCAGGAGGAGTATGTGTTGTGGAGAGAGTGAAAAATTTAGGGTGAGTTTATGCTGTGGGAAGAGTGAAATATTAGCGAGAGCAAATGTTGTAGGAAGAGTGAAATATTACAGGAAAGAATATAACTAAAAAAGGACAGAGGTAAATCAATGAAACATATTTATGTAAACTTAAAACGCTTTGATATTCCCAGAGAATACGGCGGTGTAAACTCCATTGCACCTATGAAACAGTGGGGAAACTATATAGTTACCGAAACACAGGAGCAGCTTAAGAAATATGGAAAAGAAGATGTAGAATTTGCTATGTATTTTCCAGAGGCACACATTCCCGGAGCAGTCAGCGCTCTCAGTGAGAACAGCCCTGTGAAAATAGGCTGTCAAGGTGTTTTTAGGGAGGACACTGCTTCAGGAGGCAATTTCGGAGCATTTACAACCAACCGCACTGCCAATACAGCAAAAGCAATGGGCTGCACAACAACCATAATCGGTCACTGCGAAGAACGGAAGGATAAGGCTGGAATTCTGGCAGAGGCAGGAGTAACAGATACAAAGGCAGTGAACAGAATTCTTAATCAGGAGATAAAAAAAGCAGTAGAAGCGGGACTGTCTGTGCTGTACTGCATAGGTGAAACCTCAGAAGAACAGCCACAGTGGAAAGAGGTATTAAAGGAGCAGATTACAATAGGGCTGGAAGGCATTGACAGATCAGGGATCACCATCGCCTATGAGCCTGTCTGGGCAATCGGTCCTGGCAAAATTCCACCTGATAAGGATTACATTACAATGGTTGGAACCTATATTAAGGAAATCGCCCAAGGCTGTGACGTCGTGTATGGCGGCGGTTTAAAGGCTGATAATGCCCAGATGCTGGCTTCCATTCCTGTTATTGACGGAGGTCTGATTGCTCTTACCAGATTTCAGGGAGATATTGGGTTTTACCCACAGGAATATTTGGAAATAGTCAAATTATATTTAGGCAGCTGATAGATAAATAGCAATAAAATTAAGCAGATAATAGACAAACAGCAAAATTTTCAGGAGGATTACACATGAAATTATCATTTGAATACGGTACAGGACTTATGAATGCAGAGCTTCCAGACAACACAGATGTATTTATTCCAGGCGTAACAGTGGCAGACCCGCCCTATATTCCAGAAGATCAGCTGGTGGAAAAAACTCTGGAATCTATTCGCAACCCTATGGGTATGGAGCCTTTATCCAAACTGGCTCATAAAGGTTCCAAAGTCACCATTATTTTCCCTGACAGAGTTAAGGGTGGTGAACAGGCAACCTCTCATCGCAAAATATCCATCCGATTGATTTTAAATGAGCTTTATGAGGCAGGTGTGGAGAAAAAGGATATACTTCTTATCTGTTCCAATGGTCTTCACAGGAAAAACACAGAGGCAGAGATCAGGAATGTGCTGGGAAATGATCTCTTTCATGAGTTCTGGTACAGCCACCAGATTATTAACCACGACAGTGAAGATTATGAACACCTTGTTGATCTGGGAACTACAGAGCGGGGAGATCCTGTTCTGATGAATAAATATGTTTATGACAGTGATGTTGCCATATTAATCGGACATACCCAGGGCAATCCCTATGGAGGATATTCAGGCGGCTATAAACACTGTGCAACAGGCATAACCCATTGGCGTTCCATAGCATCCCACCATGTTCCTTCCGTAATGCACAGACAGGATTTTACCCCTGTCAGCGGCAAATCACTTATGAGAACCAAGTTTGATGAAATCGGGCAATATATGGAAGAGTGTATGGGAAAGAAGTTTTTCTGCTGTGATGCTGTGCTGGATACAAAATCCCGTCAGATCGAGATCAACAGCGGTTATGCAAAAGTAATGCAGCCTCATTCCTGGGTGACTGCTGATAAGAGAACCTATGTGCCTTGGGCAGAGAAGAAATATGATGTGATGATTTTTGGAATGCCTCAATTCTTCCACTATGGAGAAGGGATGGGGACCAATCCCATTATGATGATGCAGGCTATTTCAGCTCAAGTCATTCGGCATAAGAGAGTGATGAAGGATAACTGTGTGATTATCTGTTCTTCCCTCTGCAACGGATATTTTCATGATGAGCTATGGCCTTATACAAAGGAAATGTATGAGATGTTCCAGAAGGACTATATGAATACACTACCTGATATGAACCGTTATGGAGAGTATTTTGCACACAATGAAGAATATATTAAAAAATACCGTTTTGCCAATGCCTTCCATCCTTTCCATGGATTTTCTATGATCAGTTGTGGCCATATTGCTGAAATGAACACCTCAGCCATCTACATCTGCGGTGCACAGGAGCCAGGATTTGCAAGAGGTATGGGGCTTAAGACAAGGGCTACCATTGAGGAGGCACTAGAGGATGCAAAGAAGAAGTTTGTGGGGGCAGAACCCAATATTCTGGCTTTGCCGGAGACATTTAAGCTCAGTGCAGTTCATCTGATGATGAAGGATGAGAGTCATGAGGGGAAAGGATTTGAGGACTGCGGCTGTAAGGCTCATTAAGTCACTATTTGTAAGGATTAGTAAGAATGTTGTCAGAATCTTTTGGAATATTTCAGTAATCTCTAAGGTTTTGTTAAAGTATTTTGAAGATTTATATGTTACAATGATTACAGTTAAGCAATTAATCGATGTAACAATAAGAAAGGAGCGACAAATCTATGAAGATACGAAAGATTCTGAAGAGATTACTATTACTTGTTATGACAGTTTTTGTTTGTGCCGGATTTGCCGTTGCCGGACAGGGATATACTATGTACCATCAGGCCATAGAGGAAATGAGCCTGGTAGATAAGGTGGCTTCCATTCAGGAAAAGGAAAATTACACAAAACTTGAAGAGCTTCCAGAGGTTTATGTAAATGCAGTTTTATCAGTGGAAGATCATCGCTATTACAGCCATTTCGGAATTGATCCCATAGCAATAGGCAGAGCAGTGGTAAATGATATAAAAGCCGGAAGTTTTGTAGAAGGCGGAAGCACAATTACTCAGCAGCTGGCTAAGAATCTATATTTCAGTCAGGAAAAAGAGTTGACCAGAAAAGCTGCAGAGGTTTTCATGGCATTTGATTTGGAGAGAAATTACACAAAGGATGAAATTCTTGAGCTTTATGTAAATAGTATTTATTTTGGTGATGGTTACTACACAGTAGGGGAAGCCAGTGAAGGATATTTTGATAAAGAACCTGCAGATATGACAGAGTATGAAAGCACACTCCTTGCAGGAATTCCCAATGCACCTTCCAAATATGCACCTACGAAAAACCAGGAGCTGGCAGAGAAACGTCAGTTACAGGTTTTGAAAAGAATGGAAGCCTGCGGATACTTTTCGCAGGAAGAGGCTGAAACAGTAGCAGCCCAGATGATAGCTCTCATTGAATAATAGTTTGATAGATAGTTTATATGAAAAGGGTTAAGAAAAAACAGATGCTCCGGAAGTTGGCTAAACTACCGGAGCATTAGTTTTTTTGTTTTATACCATTCACACAGGAACTATGGCTCCTATAATCAGCCAGACTAAAAAAATAGCAAATAAGACACCCATACCAGGAAACAGATATTTTATAAAAAAATCCTGATGAAGATATGAGCCATCGGATTCTTCAGAAAAATCCTGAGAAAATCTATCATACTCCCAATCTTCCTCCTCATCTTCTGGAAAATCCAGAAATTCCGTAGGCATCTCATCATCAATCCGTTGTTCCTCTTTAGCCTCTTCTAAAGCTTCAAGTGCTTCTGAAAAACGAGATTTATCAACATAAAATAATTCACATGGGGTCGGTCTCACCCTTTTTCCGCTATTACTGTATTCTAACTGTGTACCTTTTTCTATGTAGTATGATATTTTTCGTTTTTCCAAGGTATCCATCAGATATATAGATTCCACTTCATACCCATCTGTCAGTACAACAGGTTCCGGTATCGTTGAAAGTACTATTTCAAACTCCGGGTCTACGTCAGCCAGCAGAATATGGCACTGCGGGCAGATCTCTTCATTTTGATAATACCGTTTTTTGCAGCTTGGGCAAATGCGCTTCTCCATAAGTTCTCCTATTTTTAAACTGTCATCTGTCATGGTAAGTAATCATGAATTTATAGTAGCATGGAGAAAGAACCGAAGTCAACAATATAGTGTTTATGTTTGAGGTATTTCAACGTATTTTAGATATATCGTCCCTATATTTCGACAAAAAGATTGTTTTTTCATCCTGATTCCATGTATAATAAATTCTGCAGCACCAATACAATCAATTTCACAACAGACATGTTATTATAATTAAGATACACTGTACGGAGGATAAACATGGCAATAAGAGGAACAAGATATAATAAATATGTAGAAAATTATGTAGTATTTGATCTGGAGACAACAGGAATCAGCCCTATTGAGATATCAGGAATCAAGGTGGTAAACGGCAAACCAGAAAGTGAATTCTCCACCCTTGTTAATCCCGAAAGACCCATTCCCTATGGTGCTACAAAGGTAAATGGAATTAACGATACAATGGTGAAAGAAGCCCCCACACTAAAAGAGGTATTTAAAGATTTTCTGGATTTTACAGGTAATGAAATTTTGGTTGGTCATAACATACATACCTTTGATCTTATATTTTTGTATCAGGCAGCGGAGGAATTGCTGGAACAGGATATTTCTAATGATTATGTAGATACCCTGTCTTTTGCGAGAATTTGTCTTCCACAATTGGGACATTATAAATTAACAGATATAGCAAGTCATTTTAGTATTAAAACAGATGGCGCCCACAGAGCATTAAACGACTGTATTATGAATCAGAAATGCTATGAGAAAATGGGTAAACTGCTTAACCAGGAAGATGTTGTCATCTGCCCTCAATGCGGCGGGCCTATGGTGAAACGAAATGGAAGATATGGGGAGTTTTACGGATGTTCGAATTTTCCGAATTGTAGATTCAGTATGAACATTTAAATTTGGGGTTCGACCCTTTGATACAAAGGGTCGAACCC
>DHOR01000010.1:48338-58429 GCA_002409995.1 Hungatella sp. UBA5385
TACAAAGGGTCGAACCCCGTTTGTTAATTTTCCAGTTCTTCAGGTTCAGATTGAAAAGAATATACAACTGCTTTCATTTCCTCAAGATAATAAACCTTAAATTCCTCCCGGCTGTAGACATCCTTAAGTGCAGGAATCGCATCAAACATTGCCTGTACTGCCTCAGGATTCTCATCCATAACAGCTTTTCCTGTAACTCTGATCCATTTAGAATCAGCCATTCCTGATATGGCGACATTTGGATTTATAAGCATTTGCTTGTACATATCCTTTTGACTGCTTGTTTCAAAATAAATTTTGCCATTATATTCGATTACAGAATTAATGGGTCTGACACGTGCCTTGTCACCGTCTACAGTTGCCAAATAAAACACTTTTGATGAATTTAAAAAATCTACTACTTTACTCATAGTTACCTCCGATTAATATATGTATTGTTTTTATGTGCCATGTGTAATAGTATAGAATAGAACAGAGAAACCACAAGTACTGAAAAAATACTAACCAAGTAAGGAAAATATAACTAATGGAACAAAAGAAAGATCAATGCCCTGTAAACTATGCTCTCAGCATTATGAATGGAAAATGGAAATTCGCCATTGTCTGGCATTTGAGCCAGAGTGAAATACTCCGTTTTAATGAATTAAGACGGAGATTAGACGGCATATCCAACCTCATGTTGAGCAAAAGTCTGCAGGAGCTGGAAGAAAATAAAATGATAAACAGACATCAATATAACGAGATACCGCCCCGTGTGGAATATTCCCTCACTGATTTAGGCAAAGCCCTTGGCAGTGTAGTGCAGTCACTAGAAGATTGGGGTGCCATGGCGATGAAAGAGATGGAAGACAGCAGAAACTAATAGAAATATTAGACTGCTGTCTATTTTAATACTTTGATATTGACAATACTGTATGCCATACAGTATATTAAACATAGGAGGATTTACCATGGGAGAAAAAGAACTGCTTGATAATTTAACTTCTGAACTTAGGCGGGGCACACAGATTTTAAGCGTGTTAAGTCAGCTGAAAGAGGAAAAATACGGTTATGCTCTTGTTCAGATTCTGGAGGAAAAGGGATCGGTTATTGATCCAAATACTCTTTATCCTCTTCTCAGAAGACTGGAGAAACAGGGGCTGCTGCAGAGTGACTGGAAGATGGGGGAGTCAAAACCCAGGAAATACTATAAGAGAACAGAATTAGGAGATAAGATTTACCTTGAGCTAAAGCAGCAGTGGGAGAATATTGTTGGCAGTATGAAAGGTCTTATGGAGGAGGAATGAGTATGAATGAGTCGGATAAGGATTTAATGAATCGTTATATTTATGAGGTAATCCGCCGTGTGCCAGGGGCTCAGAAGGAAGAGATTACTATGGAATTAAAGGAACTAATTGAGGATATGTATGATAATGGAGAAGGGGATATGGAGGCTGTTCTTACAAAGCTTGGCGACCCTAAGAAGTTTGCAGCGAAATATCGTGATGAGAGCCGGTATATCATCAGCCCCGAATATTATGACAACTATATGTGGGTGCTTAAGGTCGTTCTTCTGTCTGTATTGTTTTCCATTGTAGTGTCTGCATTTGTGCAATTGATTACCCGGGAAAGTGGATTTTCTAATATTATGCTGGCTTTATTTGGTAACATACTGTCTGCAGGAGTCGGAGCATTTGGGGCAGTTACCCTTGTGTTTGCATTCTTAGAGCGTCAGAAGGTGAAGGTGGAATTTCATGAGGAAAAGGAATGGACAGTGAACTCTCTGACAGAGAATTCCAATGAGGAGAAGAAAAACTGGACACCTGGGCTTCTTCAGCCGGTGCCTGATAAAAGAGCGTTGATCAGCAGAGGTGAAGCCTTGGCAGAACTTGTTTTTACTATGATTTTTATAGGGCTTTTGCTGTTTGCACCCTATTTGTTCGGAGCCTATGTTTTCGATGAAGGGAAACTTGTAAGGACCATACCGATTTTTAATCTGGATCAGTGGAGCCGGATTCTTCCATTTATGGTCATTAGCATTATGATTGGATTTGTAGATGAGATTGTGAAGCTTCTTGCAGGCTGTTACTGTACACTTGTCATGATCTGTAATCTGATTTGTGGTTTTTTGCAAATTATATTCGTTATTGTGATGTTCAAAGTACTGGATATCTGGAATCCTAAATTTATCCAAGATATTACTAGTACCTTTGATATTCGGTTCTCTTCAAAAGGAGATTTATTTTATTACTACGGTACAGGGTTCTTCTCCAATGTTTTACTGGCAATTATATGCGGAGCCATTGTGCTTGAGATGGGTACCACTATTTATAAAACCTTGAGATATGGACGGATTAAAATGAATTAGGAAAGACAAATATATGATAAAAGAAATTATAAGATATATAGAGAAGATGGCTCCTTATATGCTTCTTGCACTTCCGATCATAGCTGCCTGTCGTTTATATGTAATCAGGAAGATCAAAGACAGAGGAGGAAAAACAACCATTTGCCATGAAGCAGGTGTTTTCATATTCCTTTTATTTATGGCAGGTTTGGCATCCATAACAATTGTTCCAAGAGATTCATCAGGAGCATTGACTGGACTGACTGTATTCATGGGATTTTCCAGAGTAAACCTTATTCCCTTCCGAATACTGAAGGAGTCCTGGGCTGTAACAGTGAGAACCAAAAGTTCGGTGTATGCTATGATTAATATAACAGGTAATCTGGTGATGTTTATGCCCATTGGATTTTTCGTATCACTTCTCTGGGAAAATGATTCTGCAAAAAAGGCTGCAACAGCAGGATTTCTCACCTCTCTTACCATAGAACTCTGCCAGTTGTTTCAGGACAGAGGAACTGATATTGATGATCTGTGGCTGAATACTGTGGGAGCGTTGATGGGATATGGAGTTTTTCTGCTGATTATGAAATTGATTAAGAATAGAAAGACAGACCTGGTGGGAAAATTCAGAGTAAAGAAGCAGATATAAAAACCATTGAAAAGAGGACGGTTAAAATGGGATTTAGAATAGAAAAAGCCAATATTAATGATTATATTCCAATGGCAGAATTGATTCAGAAAGTATGGGATCAGGTGGAGAATAAAGCATGGTTTACTGCAGATAATGCAGAATATACTTACAATGCCCTGCAGGAAGGTAATGGTATTGGATATAAAGCTATAGATACAGATACTGGAAAACTGGCAGCAATATTCTTAGTGACAATTCCTGGGAAATCAAAGGAAAATTTGGGTTATGACATCGGTCTGCCGGAAGAGGAAATGGAGTATGTTGCCAGTATGGATTCCATAGCAGTTCTTGCAGAATACAGAGGTCATGGATTACAATATAAAATGATGCAGAATGCAGAGGCTGAGCTTAAAGACTTGGGTTTCCGCTATCTGATGTGCACTATTCACCCTGACAATAAATTCAGCAGGGATAATGTATTAAAACAGGGATACAAGGTGGCGGCAACAAAGGAAAAATACGGTGGCTATCTGAGGGATGTTTTGGTAAAAACACTATTATAAAAACACGTTCTTATTCAGACGAACTGCACTGTGGTCTGAAGATTATGGAACAATACACTAAAGTTTTGACCGAAATGGCGGAAAAGTTTCACCAAACGTTTGTCTAAGATATCATTGACGATTCCCTGATTTTTACGTATACTTTTAAGTAACGGATGACAGGAAGTCTCCAAACGATTACAAATTAAACAAGGTTAGATACAAAAATCAGATAAAAATTAAGTTATAACAAATTAGATGAAGCAAATCAATTAAACTGAGAAAAGCATGAATACCAGGAAGGTATGGGTATCCCCAAGGGATACGTACGGCTATTCCTGGTTTTTTTGTGCAAAAATAGCAGCAACAGGAGAAGGAAATTGATGAGAAAAAACAGGTGGAAAGCAGTGGCAGCGGTTATGTTGTTGGCTGCGATGACAGCAGGTTGTGGACTCAATGGAGGAAACACACAGACAAAAGATAATAATACAGAACTGAGTAGTATAGAGCAAAATAATGCAGGGCAGAGTAATTCCCCACAGACAGCAAATGAACAAAAAGACAGTGTCATAGTAGTCATGGGACCTACTTCAGAGCCTGAATCTGGATTTGATCCCGCCTATGGCTGGGGAGCAGGAGAGCATGTTCATGAGCCTCTGATACAAAGCACTTTGACTGTGACCAATAGAGATTTAACCATTGGCTATGATCTTGCCACTGATATGAAAGTCAGTGAAGATGGAATGACCTGGACAGTTACAATACGTGAAGATGTTTCCTTTACAGATGGGACTCCTCTCACTGCAGAAGATGTAGCATTTACATATAATACTTTAAAAGAAACAAGCTCTGTCAATGATTTTACCATGTTAGACAGTGCGGAGGCATCTGATATAAAGACAGTTGTATTTCACATGACCCGGCCTTATTCCATATGGCCCTATACAATGGCAATTGCAGGAATTGTGCCTGAACATGCCTATAGTTCTGATTATGGTCAGAATCCTATAGGATCAGGCAGATATATAATGAAGCAGTGGGACAGAGGCCAGCAGGTGATCTTTGAGGCAAATCCTGATTATTACGGCGAAGCACCCATCATGAAGAAGGTAACCATTCTATTCATGGAAGAAGATGCTGCTTTTGCAGCAGTGAGAGCCAGTCAGGCAGATATTGTATATACAGCAGCAACCTATTCTGATCAGGAGGTTCCTGGCTATGAGCTGTTATCCTTTGAAACTGTTGATAACAGAGGGTTTAATCTACCTGCAATCCCATCAGGTTCATTCTCAGAAGAAGGGATTCCTTTGGGAAATGATTTTACCAGCGATGTGAAGGTTCGGAAAGCCATTAATCTTGGTATTAACAGAGAGGAAATGATCCAGCATGTTTTAAATGGTTATGGCACACCGGCTTACAGCGTATGCGATAAAATGCCATGGTATCAGCCAGCCTCAGAGACAGAATATAATCCTGAAGCAGCCAAAGCTCTGATGGAAGAAGCAGGTTGGCTCACAGGATCAAATGGAATCAGGGAAAAGGATGGACAACAGGCACAGCTAACCTTTATCTATCCTGCCGGTGACTCTGTAAGACAGGCATTGGCAGCAGATACGGTTAATCAGTTAAAAGAACTGGGGATTGATGGAAAGGCAGAAGGTGCAGGCTGGGATACTGCCTATGACAGAGCACAGTCTGAGCCGCTGTTGTGGGGCTGGGGAGCTCATACGCCTATGGAGTTATATAATATATATCATACACTGGAGCAATCAGGACTTGCTGGATATTCCCCATATCACAATGAAACCGTTGACCAATATATGGATCAGGCTTTGGCAAGCAGCAGTCTGGAGGATTCCTATGAGCTATGGAAAAAAGCTCAGTGGGACGGACAAACAGGAATTACCCAGGAAGGGGATATTCCCTGGATTTGGCTGGTGAATATTGATCATTTATACTGGTCCAGAGAAGATTTAAATGTAGCGAAACAAAAGCTTCATCCCCATGGTCATGGCTGGTCAATTGTCAACAATGTAGATCAGTGGTCATGGAAATAATACTTGGAATAATGCTTGGAAATATAATGTACATCAGTTACAAACACAGGAGGCAGCAGAATTGAAAAGACTTGGAATAACGGCAGCGAAAAATCTAATACGTATGGCAGTGCTTTTGGTGCTTGTTAGTGGGGCTGCATTTTTCCTCGTATCGGTTTCCCCTTCAGATCCCCTAAAAACCAATGTGGGACAGGCTGCTCTTGGCTCTATGAGTCAGGAGCAGATCGCAAAGCTGGAGGAATACTGGGGAGTGGATACACCGCCTGTGAAACGATTTTTCTCCTGGGCATCAGCCTTTATAAAAGGAGATATGGGAACTTCTCTGCTGTACAGGCAGCCTGTTTCAAAGGTAATTGCAGAAAAGTTGAAAAGCTCATTGTGGCTCATGGCAATCGCCTGGGTCATATCAGGAACTATGGGATTTCTTCTTGGAATTTTGGCAGGGGTTAACAGAGGAAAACTCATTGACCGCCTCATATCCGGTTATGCCTTAATCACTGCAAGTACCCCTGCTTTCTGGCTTGCTCTTATGCTTTTAATGGTATTTGCAGTATGGTTAAAGGTGCTTCCCATTGGACTAAGTGTTCCTATTGGAACAGAAGCATCAGCAGTAACCATTGGGGACAGGATTCTTCATGGAATTCTTCCTGCAGTGACTCTGTCTTTAACGGGAATATCAGGAATTGCAATGCATACAAGAGAGAAAATGGCAGAGGTAATGGGCAGTGATTATATGATGTTTGCAAAAGCAAGAGGAGAGTCCAAATGGCAGGCAATCAGACACCATGGACTTAGGAATATAGCACTACCGGCTATGACTTTGCAGTTTGCTTCCATCAGTGAGATATTTGGCGGCTCTGTTTTAGTAGAACAGGTATTTTCCTATCCTGGTCTGGGACAGGCTGCAATTACAGCAGGGCTTGGAGGAGACATTCCCTTGCTTCTGGGGATTGCAGTGATCAGCGCAGCCATTGTATTTATGGGGAATTTTACAGCAAATCTGCTCTATAGTGCAGTAGATCCCAGAATCAGAATTGGGAGGGATCAGGCATGACGGAGATAAAAAGAGGCTGGAACAGAAGAAAGACTATGGTGGTTCTCATGGCATTTTCCATGATTTTTCTGGCTTCTGTGGCGATTCTGGGTCATATATTCAGGGAAGAGGCAATGGTCACCGATTTCTCCAGAAAGAATCTTGCCCCCTGTTTACAATATCCATTTGGGACGGATTTTATGGGAAGAGATATGCTGATACGAACAATTGCAGGCTTGTCCATGAGTATACGCCTTGGACTTCTCACTGCATTTATCAGTGCAGTGATTGCCTGTGTAATGGGTCTTGCAGCAGCAGTCCTCGGAAAATTTGCAGATGGTCTTATATTGGGACTTATTGATCTGGTTATGGGGATTCCCCATATTTTGCTGCTGATACTGATATCATTTGCAATGGGAAAAGGATTTATAGGTGTTGTTATAGGAATTTCCCTGACTCACTGGACATCTCTGGCGCGGCTTATCAGAGGTGAGGTACTTCAGCTTAAGGAAAGCCAGTATATTAGGATTGCAGAAAAGCTTGGGATCAGCAAAGGGAAAATAGCAGTGAAACACATGTTGCCCCATATCGCTCCCCAGTTGCTGGTTGGTCTTATTCTCATGTTTCCTCATGCAATTCTACATGAAGCCAGTATTACATTTCTTGGTTTTGGCCTTTCTCCGGAACAGCCGGCTATTGGAGTGATTCTGTCAGAGAGTATGAAATACCTTGCTATGGGGAAATGGTGGCTGGCGCTATTTCCAGGACTTTTACTGGTTTTAACAGTGCTTTTATTTCACTATATAGGAGAAACGCTTGGCAGGCTGACAGACCCTGGTCATGCACACAGATAGGAGGGAAAATGATGGAGGAAAATAGAACAGTTCTCTCTATTGAACACTTGTCCATTATCTTCACTCAGTATGATGGTGGATTTGAACAAACCCAATTAAGGACTATTAAGGATTTAAGTCTGACAGTAAAAGAAGGGGAAATGGTAGCTGTAGTAGGAGCCAGCGGTTCCGGCAAAAGCCTTCTTGCCCATGCAGTTATGGGAATTCTTCCCTATAATGCCTCCATGTCAGGTGAAATCTTATATATGGAGGAAGAACTAAATCAAAAACGAATCGAGAAGTTTAGAGGCAGAGAAATTGTTCTGGTTCCCCAGAGCGTGTCCTATTTAGATCCACTGATGAAAGTGGGTTCTCAGATTCGCAAAGGAAAAAAGGACGAAGCCAGCAAAAGGAAAAGTCATAGCGTTTTAAAAAGATATGGTCTGAAAGAGGATACGGAAAATCTCTATCCATTTCAGCTGTCTGGCGGAATGACCAGAAGAATACTGATATCAACGGCTGTCATGGAACAGCCTAAGCTGGTCATTGCAGATGAGCCTACACCAGGACTTCATCTGGAGGCTGCAAAACGGGTGCTGTCTCATTTTCGGGAAATAGCAGATGAGGGGGCAGGAGTGCTGCTGATCACCCATGATCTGGAGCTTGCTCTTGAGGTTGCAGACAGAATTGTGGTATTCTATGCAGGAACCAATGTGGAAGAAGCCTTTGTTTCAGACTTTTATCAGGAGGAAACCCTTCGCCACCCTTATTCCAGGGCCCTTTACAGAGCTATGCCTGATCATGGATTTCATTCCGTGCCAGGCACTCAGCCCTTTGCAGGCCAAGTTACATCTGGTTGTCCTTATGCAGCCAGATGTGCGTATACAGAAGATGCCTGTTACAGAGACATACCCTATCAAGAAGTGAGAGGCGGAATGGTGCGCTGCATCAGAATGGATAGTGATAATGGTGGGTTGCATGATATGGGTAAAGGAGATGGGAAATGAAGCTGGAAGCAAGAGATATTTCATTTCAGTATGATAATGGATATAGAAAAATACTTAATGAGTTCAGTCTGACTCTGGATAGCAAAGAATGCCTTGGACTTACGGCTCCAAGCGGATTTGGGAAAACCACCAGCTGTAAGATTCTGGCAGGTTATGAAAAGCCGGAAAAGGGACAGGTATTGCTGGACGGTAAACCTCTTTCCTCTTATAAAGGTTACTGCCCGGTTCAGATGATCTGGCAACATCCGGAACAGTCGGTGAATCCCAGGCTTCGTATGAAAGAAGTATTAAACGAAGGTGACAGATTAGAGGAACGGATTGTAGAGGGCCTTGGCATTGAACAAGGCTGGCTGAACCGCTATCCGGCTGAATTATCAGGGGGAGAGCTGCAGAGATTCTGCATTGCAAGAGCGCTGGGAGAGAGAACCAGATTTATACTTGCAGATGAAATCACAACAATGCTGGATCTCATCACTCAAAGTCAGATCTGGCAGTTTCTGTTAAAGGAAGTTAAGGAAAGGGAAATAGGTCTTTTGGTAGTCAGTCATTCAGACCCGCTCCTTAAGCGGCTCTGTGACAGAGTTCAAAAGCTTGATGGATAGAGAAGATAGATCAACAAGGAGGAAAAACTATGGACGTGAGAGAACTGCTTAAGCAGGTAAAGTCAGGAGAAATTGAGATCAGGCAGGCAGAAGAAGCTCTTAAGGATTTGCCTTATGAAGATTTGGGATATGCAAAGCTGGATCATCACAGACAGCTGCGCTCCGGATTTGGAGAGACTGTATTCTGCCAGGGAAAGCCGGACGAATATCTGGTGGAAATATATAAACGTTTTTATGAAAGAGATGGAGAGGTTTTGGGAACAAGGGCTTCAGAGGATCAGTATCAACTGGTTAAAAGGCTGGTTCCTGAAGTAAAGTATGACCCTGTTTCCAGAATCTTAAAGGTAGAAAAGGAAGAGAAAGAACATACAGGCTGTATAGCAGTGTGTACAGGAGGAACAGCTGATATTCCAGTTGCTGAGGAAGCAGCTCAGACAGCAGAGTATTTTGGCTGCAAAACAGACCGGATATACGATGTGGGAGTAGCCGGAATCCACAGGCTGTTATCTCAAAGGGACAGAATCCTTAAAGCAAACTGCATTATAGCAGTAGCAGGTATGGAAGGCGCTCTTGGAACTGTGATCGCCGGGCTTGCAGACTGTCCTGTCATTGCGGTTCCCACTTCTGTAGGCTATGGAGCCAGCTTTCATGGGCTGTCTGCACTCCTTACTATGCTTAATTCCTGTGCAAATGGAATTTCTGTTGTAAACATTGACAATGGCTATGGAGCAGGTTATCTTGCTACACAAATAAATAGACTGGCGGTGAAATAAATGAAGAAAATTTTATATCTGGAATGTAATTCAGGAATCAGCGGAGATATGACTGTAGGGGCTCTTTTAGACCTTGGAGCTGACAGAGAAGTACTTGAAAATGCTTTGGAAAGTCTGGGAGTGGAGGGCTATCATCTTCACTTTGGGAGAACTGTGAAATGTGGGCTGGATGCCTATGACTTTGATGTGCATTTGGAGGAAGAGGCTGATGATCAAGATGGTCACCATCATGAAGATCACGATCATCACCATGAGGATCACGCCCACCACCATGAGGACCATAACCA
>DHOR01000010.1:58694-131466 GCA_002409995.1 Hungatella sp. UBA5385
GAGGACCATAACCACCACCACGAGGACCATAACCACCACCACGAGGACCATAATCCCCACTATGAGGATCATTCTCCCCACTATAAGGACCACAACCACCACCATGAGGACCATGCCTCCCACCATGAGGACCATGCCTCCCACCATGAGGATCACGGTCACACCCATGAGAACCACACCCACCACCACATTCACGCCCACCGCAACCTGCATGATATCTACAAAATAATCGACCGCCTAAACTCCAGCGACAAAGTAAAAGCCAAAGCAAAGCACATGTTTGATATTGTTGCAGAGGCAGAGGCGAAAGCTCATGGGCTTCCAATTGAGCAGGTGCACTTCCATGAAGTAGGCGCCATTGACTCCATTGTGGATATTATCAGTGTAGCAGTCTGCCTTGATAATCTGGGAATTGAAGAAGTGGTGGTTTCACCTCTTGCAGAGGGCAGAGGTCATGTACGCTGCCAGCATGGTGTCATCCCTGTTCCAGTGCCTGCAACTGCCAATATAGCAGCAGCGTATGGTTTGGAGCTTCAGCTTACTGACAATCGGGGGGAGATGGTAACTCCTACAGGGGCAGCAATTGCAGCTGCTTTAAAAACAAGTGATAAACTTCCACCGTCCTGCAGAATTAAAAAGATCGGAATGGGAGCAGGGAAAAAGGATTTTAAGCAGGCTAATGTACTGCGTGCCATGATTTTGGAGACAGAGGCTGAATCCAGGGATCAGATGTGGATTTTGGAATCTAATATTGATGATTGCTCAGGGGAAATGCTGGGATTTGCAATGGAATTATTATTAGAAGCCGGTGCTTCCGACGTATGGTATACACCTGTTTATATGAAGAAAAACCGTCCTGCCTATATGCTGTCTGTTTTGTGCAGAGAGGAAAAGGTAAAAGAGCTGGAAGAGTTGGTTTTTATCCAGACAACCACCATTGGTATCAGAAAATATCCAGTGGAAAGAACAGTAATGAACCGCCGTATTGAGCAGGTTGAGACAGACCATGGTACTGCAAAAGTGAAGGTATGTGAATATGAAGGAAGAGTATTTTACTATCCTGAATATGAAAGCGTCACAGCAATCTGCAGGAAAACGGATATAGATTTTCAAAGCGTATACGATGAAATTCGTAAAAAAGCAACAGAACAACTGTAAGCATTTCTAAATATGAAAGAGGAAAACCAATTGATGTCACATATGAATGATTTGAAAAACAGACTGGAAACTCAGATGGCAGAGTATGCCAAAGAAGATATCTGCATTGCATTTTCCGGCGGTGTGGATTCCAGCCTTATATTAAAAGCAGCAGTGGATGCTGCTGGGAAAACAGGAAAAAAGGTCTATGCAGTCACATTTGACAGCAGACTTCATCCCTCCTGTGATTTAGAGATTGCCAGCCGTGTTGCCAAAGAACTGGGGGGAATTCACTGTGTAATCTCAGTAGATGAGCTGGAACAGGAGGAGATTCGTAATAATCCAGTGAACCGCTGCTATTTATGTAAAAAACATTTATTTCAGTCATTAAAGGAGTATGCCAAAGATCAGGGAGCCAGTTATGTACTGGATGGAACCAATGAAGATGATATGCATGTATACAGACCGGGGATTAAAGCATTGAAGGAGCTGGGAATTGAGAGCCCTTTGGCAAAGCTTCATATTACAAAAGCAGAAGTAAAGGAACTGGCTGCAAGTTATGGGATTTCTGTAGCATCAAGACCATCCTCCCCCTGTATGGCAACCAGAATTCCTTATAATACAAAAATAGATTATGACATTTTAGAACGGATCGGCAAAGGGGAAGAATTTTTAAAAAGTGTAATTAAGGGAAATGTCCGCTTAAGACTTCATGGAGATGTGGTAAGACTTGAGACTGACAGAGAAGCGATGAATGAAGTTCTGGAGAAGCAGAATGAAATCATTTCTAAGTTGAAAAATTTAGGATTTATCTACATTACACTTGACCTGGAAGGATTCCGGTCAGGAAGTATGGATATAGGGCTGGAATAAGTATGTAGTTACATAGTTTTTGGGTAATAAATCGCATAGTGTAACTTGGCACATAAAAACTACCACTCAGTAAAAAAACAAGACAAAACAAAAATAATAATATAGAGTAGACACAGTATAACAGAAAGTGTTTATTATTAGCAGCAATCATGAGTGAGACATGTTATTTGCAGCCCAGGAGGTCATAATGAAGAGAAAAAATCCAATACTTATGTGGATCATATCCATGGTTTTATGTTTGTCTTTTACATTGTCAGCATTGGCGAATTCATCAGGAGGAGTAACCGCTAAAACAGATGGATCAACTGATATAGTGGCAGGCGTAGTTGTAGATTATATGGGCAAATTAAAGTTTGTTGTACTTGACCGGGACACTCTGGAACCCATTTCTGGTGCTTCCATAGAAATTTACATACCAAGTATTGATCGCTATGTATTGTTTGGAATTACTGATGCTGAGGGCGCTTATGAATTGGATATTGCTTATGATATGAGCACAGTCGTAAGTAATGATTTTCAGGAAGTAGATGGAAATACGGTATTTCAAGGAGATTTACTTTATTTAACCAGTAACACTATCCAGTATCGTGCATATAAATCAACTTGGAAACCATATCCATATGCAGGAAACGTAGTACTGGATACAAAAGAAGTTCCTCAGGTAGTATATATTTATCTCTATAAAGATGAACCCAAACCTACAAAACCAGGTGGCGGTGGAGGAGGTGGCGGAGGCGGCTCCAAAGATACCAACCCTCCTCTTGAAACAATTGTAGATGAAGAGGTACCGTTAGGAGAATTTCCGGGTACAGGTACAGGCAGCGGAATTCCTAAGACTGGTGTGGAAGGCGCAATCCAGTATTGGGTGGCAGGCCTTATTGCTTTTCTGGTGGCAGGCGGACTGTTGTGGTTTGTCCTGTTAAGGGATAAAGAAAAAGACAAAGAAAACGACAAAGACGATGAAAGCTCAGAGAAGAGATAGAACGTTTAAATTTACTGAGCTTACACGCTTCGTAGTAATAGATAGGACCGGGAATTCGGTATGCATAAAGCAGCTGAATTCCCGGTCTTTTTGTGGAAAGAGTGCTATTTGGAACAAAAAAACTGCCTTTCAGTTAAAATCCATGACAAATATCTGAGATTAGGTTAAATTATTAATAGAAAGAATCATTACTAATAGAGCTAAAGGAAAGAATGTTCCAAAGAAGCTCTTGCTGCTTATAAATGACAGAATTCATTCAACATGTAAGGAGGTACATATGAGTAGTAAAAAAAAATTATCTACAAGTATCATTTCTATGATTTTATGTATAGCATTTTATGGTGACACATGGGCAGTTGAAACTATAGGATTTGAATCCATACATCCAGATATGGTAACTGGTGCGGAATGGTATGTTCAATATTGGATTCTGGGATTTGCTTTATTCCTTCTGGCTGGGATTATATTATACTTCCGGATGGATGATGAGATGGAGGTGACGGAAAAATAACATAAAACATAAATTGTATGAGGGGAGATCATACAGTTCATGGATCGTGAATAGTTGAAGAAAAAGTATAGTTATATATAATGAGCTGTTACAGGGTAAATTAAGTAATTTTAATTTACGGCTGTAACAGCTCATTAGTTTTTATTTATAGCCTTTTCTCAATAATTGTATCAATCAAGCCGTATTCCAGGGCTTCTCTTGCAGTCATAAAGTTATCTCTGTCAGTATCTAAAGTTATTTCTTCTATGGATTTTCCAGTATTTTCTGCCAGAATCTTATTGAGCCGCTGTTTGCTTTTTTCCATATAGTCAGACATGATCTTAATGTCGCTTGCCTGCCCCTGAATGCCTTTTCCGCTGATTGCAGGCTGATGAATCATTATCTCTGCATTAGGCAGAGCCATACGCTTGCCTTTAGCGCCTCCTGCCAGGAGAAATGATCCAAAGCTGGCGGCAAGACCAACACAGATAGTAGAAACATCACATTTAATATACTGCATTGTATCATAAATTGCGAACCCTGCTGTAACAGAGCCGCCTGGACTGTTGATATACAGCTGAATGTCCTTTGACGGGTCCTGTGCCTCTAAAAACAGCAGCTGGGCTACTACCAGACTTGCTGAAACATCACTGACTTCCTCACCCAGAAATATAATCCGGTCCGATAATAACCTGGAAAATATATCGTAGCTTCTTTCGCCTCTTCCAGTCTGTTCAATAACATAAGGTATGGTACTCACGCTGCCAATCCACCTTCTTTCCTATAAGAGGTATATTGAGCTGACAGCATTGCTTTTATAGTCAGCCTCGGCTGTTTTGGATAGAATACACCGTTGTTTCGATAGACCTGAGGGGAGCAGGCATAGAGTCTTCCAAATGCCAGAGTAAAAGCCTGCTGGGAATTGTATCCTGCTTCATAGGCAATCTCAACAATGGGGGTATCTGTGTTCACAAGCTTTAATGCAGCCTCAGTTAATCTTCGGCCCTGAATATATTTATATATGGTACGGTCTGTGTGCTCGGAAAATATTCTGGCAAGATAAAATTTGGAATAGTTTAAGTCTTTTGAAATTGTGTCCAGACTTAAATCCTTATCCAGATTATCTTCTATATAGGATAATAAATTATTGAATACAGAAGTATCACTCATAGTACATATTTCCTTTCTTTATTTCTGTCTGCTCTTTCTGCCATTATATCATGACTATAAAAAACCGTCTTAATAGAAATTGCACAATTATCATAAAAAGTATAATTACCACAAAGATATAATTATCTTTTTAGATCTGATTATGAGTGTGAATTACGAAACCGGTTGTGAGAGAATTGCCATGAGCAAGGAGGCAATTGCAGAAGATTTTTTTATAATCAGCACAGGTCTGGCAGGAGAGATTCTTCAGAAATTTATCAACTATAAAATTAAGTTTTCTATCTACGGAGACTTCTCAAAATATACCAGCAAGCCATTAAAGGACTTCATCTATGAGTGCAACAAAGGCAAAGATTTTTTCTATGTTGCTGATCAGGAGGAGGCAGTCAGCAGACTTTCCACAGCTCCATAAAGGGAAAAACAGTTGATTAAATCCAATGTTTTTCATAAAATTTAAAAATCTAAAACAATTAGAGGGAGAAATGGAGGAAAAATAAGGATAAATGTTCTAATAATTTGAATTATTCTATACAATAAGAAAATTAACAAACAACTCAATTAAAAACAATAAATAGTATTGACAAATATAATCTTCTGGGCTATAATAAAGCCAGAAATACAGAAGATAAAACATATGTTAAACTCCTAAAGAAAAAGGAGTCAAGCTAAAAATCTAAGAAAAGGAGGTACAGTCCACCAGAAAGAGAATTTTCGCTTAATTATAATGAAAATTATAAATTAAGCAAAAAGAAAACCGATCTGCCGATGTTACTGACCTTATAAAATCTGTGAAATCTTAAACGCTATGAATTGGTTTTAGAAAAGTAGTACAAAAGAATCGTCCCCTGATATATATGACGAGAAAGTATAGTCAGGAAGATCAGAAAATTTTGAGATACATATTTAACACATAGCATATATGAAATGTAAAAAGATAAAATTACAGAGCAGGTAAAGAACAACGGAGAAAGGGAAAATTTAATATAGATCTAAGTACAGAAGAAAAAAGTAAGTACTTGAGAAAAGAGGTATCAATTCCAATGGAGGAGATAGTATAGAAGCGAGTATCGGAAGGTAATAATAATCGATGCTCGTTTCTATTTGTTTTATTATATAGGAAAGTGCTTCTATCCTGATTGTGATCTAAACTAATGATACAAACCAAAAGAAAAGATACGAAATAATGATAGCCTTATTAAATTCCGGCTAGTGTTATTTCGTATCTTTTTTTGTTATAGTTAGACCATGAAGTTAGTAACGTAAAACTTTTCTTATTTACGTAAAAGAAGGAGGAACTATGAGGAATATGAGAAAAGCAGCAGCACTTGTTACTGCAATTTGTCTGGCATCAGGCATATTAACCGGCTGTCAGGGAGGGAAGACAGAGCCGGCGGCAACAGGAGGAGAACAAACAACAGCAGCACAAGCTACAGAAGCGGCGTCATCTGAGGAAAGCAAGCAGCCCGAGGAGGCAGGGGGAGATCAGGTCACACTGCGTTTTGCATGGTGGGGCGGAGATTCCAGACATGAGGCAACCTTAAAAGCAATCGAAGTCTATGAAGCCAAGAATCCCAATGTGAAGATTGAAGGGGAATATCAGGGATATGACGGTTACTATGAAAAGATGGTAACAACCTTATCAAGCGGAACTGCCCCAGATCTATTCCAGTTCCACCGTGACTGGGTGGCAGACGTTCAGGGCGCTAAACACTATCTGGCTGATCTATCCAAGCTTCCTGTAGATACCAGTACATTGACAGGAGGAGTCCTTGATAAATCAGGTATGTATAACGGAGAACCAGTACTATTTCCCTGTTCAGTAGGTGGTCAGGTAATTTATGCAAACAGTGAATTTGCAGAAAAATATAATCTGGATACTTCCAAGTCCTATACTTGGACAGAATTTATTGAACTGGGTAAACAGATTCAGGCTGCAAATCCGGAAGATTATTTGATGACTGCAGATATTGATGTGCTCAATCGATTAATTATAGTTTCCTATATTGCACAGCTTACAGGCGGAAGTCTGGTAGATGCGGAAACTTATGAGTTAAACTTTACAGAGGAACAGATGACAGAAGCACTTCAGAATATATTGAATCTATACAGCTCAGGAACTCTGGAGCCCTTTGGAGAAAGTGCAGTTTTTGTAGGACAGATGGAACAGAATACCAAATGGGTAAATGGAAAAATCGGCGGCCTTCTGGATATTACAGGAGCCTGCTCCAAATACCAGGCATCAGTTTCGGCAGAAGTGATTCCTATGCAGATTCCGATTCTTGAAAATGCCAAATCCAGTGGTGTGGACTACAGCGGAAATATGGGATTCTGTATTAATGATAATTCCGCCAATAAAGAAGAAGCAGCTAAATTCCTGGATTGGATAGAAAATGATCCGGAAGCTATTCTGATCTTAACAGATACCCGTGGTTTCCCTTCCACAACAAGCGCTATAAACGCACTTTCCGAAAACAACTTAATGAACGAAACTCTGAAAAAAGCAGTGGAAATCGCAGAACCTAATTCCTTTTCCATTAATGCTGTCAGCTCCAACACAGAACTGGAGACCATCCGAAAGGATATCATTCAGGAAGTCATATACGGAGACATTACACCGGAAGAAGGAGCAAAGGAAATCGTGGAACAGTATACAGAAGTTCTAGATGGATTAAAGACAAAATAAACTTTGGAAACGGGAATGTCAGGATTTTCCATACATTCCCGTTTTCTGACTAAATAAGGCAGGTAATGATATGAGTCAAACAAAAACCGTTGCGCCTTCTGTAGGCAAATTGAAATATCCAAGAAACTGGAAATGGGGAGTATTATTTATTCTGCCATGGATCATTGGATTCCTTGTATTTCAGCTTTATCCGTTGTTAGCTTCTCTGTATTATTCCTTTACCGATTTTTCCATATTATCAGATGGAACCTGGGTGGGACTTGCAAATTATAAGAAGCTTTTTACAAAGGATAAGTATTTCTGGAAATCTTTTCGTCTGACTATTAAATATGCTCTGATCTCTGTACCTCTAAAGCTTGTGTTTGCTCTGTTTATTGCAATGCTGCTAAATATGAAGCTAAAGGGCATTAATTTCTTTCGAACTATATATTATCTGCCCTCTATCATGGGGGGAAGCGTTGCTATTTCTATTCTGTGGAAATTCATGTTTATGAAGGAAGGCATTATAAACAAAGCATTAGCTATGATAGGAATTCCCGGAGTAAACTGGCTTGGAGACCCTGATACAGCACTGATTACTATCAGTCTGCTGGTTGTCTGGCAGTTTGGTTCTTCCATGGTTTTATTTCTTGCAGGGCTTAAAAATGTGCCACAGGATTTGTATGAAGCGGCTTCTGTAGACGGTGCCTCTAAAGTGCGTCAGTTCTTTACCATAACTCTGCCTATGATTTCACCCATTGTATTCTTCAATATGATGATGCAGACAATCAATGCCCTACAGGAATTCACCTCTTCCTTTATTATTACCAATGGCGGACCTAATCACGGGACTTACTTAATTGGGCTCAAAATATATGAAAATGCCTTTAAGGATTTGAAAATGGGATATGCTTCAGCAACTTCATGGGTCTTGTTTGTAACTGTGCTCTGTGTGACTCTGGTGTTGTTCAAAACATCGGATGCATGGGTATTCTACAATGATGGAGGAAAATAATCATGAATTCAAATACAGCGATGAATCAATATAAAATCAGGAAGCAGATCACCCGGCTTCTCACCTATGGAGTTCTTTTGTTTGTAGGGTTTTTTATGGTGTATCCTCTTATCTGGCTGTTTTTTGCATCATTTAAAGATAATCAGGAGTTATTTGGCAAATTGACCCTCCTTCCTAAACAGTTCTCTCTGGAACCATTTAAGAACGGCTGGAGGGGCAGCGGGCAGTTTACATACGGTACCTTTTACTTAAATACCTTAAAGCTGGTAGTCCCCACTGTTTTATTCACAGTGGCTTCCACTGGCATTGTGGCATATGGATTTGCAAGATTTGATTTTCCTTTTAAAAATGTATTGTTTCTATTAATGATTTCAACAATGATGCTGCCGGATGCAGTTATTATCATTCCAAGATATGTTGCATTTAACAAGTTTGGCTGGGTGGACAGCTATATGCCCTTTTGGATGCCTGCACTGTTTGCCTGCTATCCTTTCTTTATCTTTATGCAAATGCAGTTTCTAAGGGGAATACCCAGAGAGCTTGATGAATCTGCCTGTGTAGATGGCTGTAATCCTTTTATGACCTATCTTCGGATATTACTTCCCCTTATGAAGCCGGCTATTTTCTCAGTGCTTATCTTTCAGTCATTGTGGAGATGGAATGATTATTTTAATAACCTGATTTACATCAGCAGTGTGAAAAAATACACATTGTCTCTGGCTTTAAAGCTGTCTATTGATGGACAGGGAGCAGTTACTCAGTGGAATCAGGTACTGGCAATGTCCTTTGTTTCCATGATTCCGCCTACACTTCTCTATTTCTTTGCACAGAAATACTTTGTAGAGGGAATTACAGCCGGAGGCGTCAAGGGATAAATGAGATAAATTCAAAAGGGAGAAACTAATGGAACAGAAATGGATCTTTCGTATTAAAACTGAGGATTTAAAAGATTTTGAAGAAATGGCAAAGTCTGCAAAGAAAATGGGAGCCACTCATGTAATGGTGGGAGACCTTAAAAGAAGCCGCTGGATGTGGGAAAAGGATTTAACAGACCCATATACCAACTGGAGTATGGGACACGCACAGCTGTTTAAACTGGTTTGTCCTCCCCAGTTAAAGCCCTATCTGCCTGCAGAACATATAGCAGAATGTATGGAGCTTGTGGAGAAACGGTGCAAGATTTTAAAACAATACGGGTTAAAGCCGGCTTTATTCAGTAATGAACCTTTCTGGCTTCCGGAAGAGGCTTATAGAGATCATCCGGAATGGCGGGGAGCCAGATGTGATCACCCGAGACGTTCTAAAAAACCTTATTACAGCCCCTGTATCGATCAGGAAGAGGTACTTTCCATGTACCGCTTTGCAATGAAAGAACTAACTGCACGTACAGGAATTGATTTCTTTACCTTTATGAGCAATGACAGCGGCGGCGGATTGTGCTGGAGCAGTGGTACTTATGTAGGACCCAATGGACCTGCTCATTGTAAAAATAGAAAAATGTCTGACCGGATATGCGGATTTCTAGATGCATTGTCTGATGGCGCCAGAGACAGCGGTGTAGATGCTGTTATTCATTTTAATACTGATATCGATTTTAAAGCGCCGGAGACAGCGGCTGCAGCTATATGGCCCATGCTTAAGGAACATCAGCTTGTTAATAAAAAGGATTGTCACGGCAATGAAGCCATTGTCAGTATTCTTGATCTGGGCGGTCCTGAGAAGCCAATCCTTAAGATTCCCAGGGCTGTACAGTTTGTCCAATTCTTATTAAAAGCAAGGAAGGCATCAGCACCCTATGTGATCTGTGATATTCCCAGGTCTGATTTTGAAGAAACAGCAGTCTGTTTTGAAGCTGCCAGGGGAGAACCGCTGGAGAGTCTTGCAGACTGTGGTCCTGTACTTAAAAAGGCAGCAGAAAAACTGGCAGGAGCCGGATATGGAGGACAGCTTTCCGATGCATGGTATCTCATAGAGGAAAGCTATCAGCACCTGTCTCATACTGGTCTTGACTTATTGATGTATGGCTGTCAGCATCAGAGATGGATCAACAGACCTTTTGTATTGTTTCCTGAGGAGCTTTCTGAAGAGGACAGGTCATATTACAGACGCTTTCAGTTTCAGGCGCTTACAGAAGAGGAAACCAATGATTTAATGAATCTTCAGGGAATTGAAGGAGTCAGGGGATTTACCTCCAGCTTCCTTATTACACAGACTATGAATAAAGCGGTTAAGAGCATGGCAGAAGCCATCAGTTTGTTAGGAAAGTTAGAGTCAGAGGAAGGAAGCAGTATTGATAAGGACAAGCTGGAACTTCTGATTCGCCGTTTAAAAGCTGAAAGCTGTTTCTTCCGTAATATTGTTAATGCAGTACAGTTTCAGGAGCTGGTGGACAGAACTGATTTTGAGCAGTCTCCTGTTCTGTCTCTCCGTTGGCCCACCAGAGAAGATATGCGGTTTGAGGAGTTTCAGAATATTGTAAGAGCAGAGGTTGAAAATGCTTATGCCCTGGCAGATGTGCTGGAAGGCTATGAGGACCAGCTGCTTCTTCACACAGATGCGGAACATGAGGATATATTTGTGTTTGGACCGGATTTTGTAAAACAATTGAGAAGGAAAGCCGAAATTATGCTGGACCATATTGGAGAAGGCAGCCGGGTTTATGTATCTCATAATATCTAAATCACAGAACACGCCCGGCGGATGAATCAGGAAATCTGCCGGGATTTTTCACATTGCAGGAAAGGAAAAGAATTATAATGGGAGATTATAATATATTGGATTTTGGAGCAGTTACAGGTGAAGAAATTAATAATGCAGCTGCCATACAGGCTGCTATTGATGAGTGCAGTCTTGCTGGAGGCAGAGTGATTGTACCTGCTGGCCGGTTTATCAGCGGCACTATTTATTTAAAGGATCATGTGGAGCTTTATCTGGAATCAGGTGCCTGGCTGGTGGCTGCTCTTAAGGAAGAGTGGATGGAGGGGTGTTTCATTGGTGCCTGCCATTGTAAAGATGTTACCATATCAGGTCAGGGAACTATCTATGGTCAGGGAGATAAGATATTTTATGATGATGGAGCTGACAATGGATATGGGGAATGTCCGTTGAATATCAGAGGATATCGACCCAGAACTACTTATCTGGAGGATGTGACCAATTTAACAATCCGAGATGTAACATTCCGGAATGCTGCTTTTTGGACTCTTCATATGGCAGGCTGCAAACATGTGACCATTCGTGATATTAAGATTCTAAATGATGTAAGAGGAGCTAATAACGATGGAATTGACCCGGACTGCTGTCAGGACGTGACCATCAGCGGCTGTCTCATTAAAACAGGAGATGATGCCATTGTGGTCAAGGCCACCAAAGCGGCAGCAGAGAAATACGGAGTATGTGAAAATATTATCATTCAGAATTGTATTCTGTATTCTCATGATTCCGGTTTAAAAATAGGAACAGAAACCCATGGAACCATAAGGAATATTGTGATGTCTGACTGCATCATACAGGATTGCTCCAGAGGTGTGGGAATCTGGGTGAGAGACGGCGGAACTGTTGAAAATGTCCATATTCATCATGTAATGGGCTCTACAAGAAGATATGCAGACTGTCCTCAAAGAGAGTTTGCACCCAGATGGTGGGGCAAAGGGGAACCCCTGTTTTTCAGTGCAGCTTATCGGAATGAACATAAGAAATACCCTGGAAAGATACGCAATATTACAGCAGATCATATCTGGTTTACTTCAGAATCCTGTATATTTGCAGCAGGCGAAGAGGAAGGGAGCATTGAAAACATCACCATTTCCAATTTGAACCTTACGCTGAAGCAGCAGGGAACCCAGCCGGCACAGGTTTTTGATGAACAACCATCTCCGCGTGGTGTTTATGATCACGAAATCCCTGTTGTATATAGCCGATGGGTGAAGGGGCTTTCGGTGGAGGGCACTCTGACTTATGACAATCTGGATAAACGTCAGACTGTCATACAGGAAAACAGCAGTGATATAAATATAAATATGAAAGAACAGTAAGGAGTGGATTATGGGAAAACAAAAGAATGTACTTTTAATTACAGTTGACCAGTTATCTGCTGCTTACATAGGGGGCTATGGCAGCAGGGAAGTGATGACCCCTACTCTTGATTCTCTGGCAGCAGGAGGTATTCTGTATGATAATTTCTACAGTGAATGTCCTGTCTGTATACCTGCCCGCCGCTCTCTTATGACAGGGCTCTCTCCCAAAACTCATGGAGACCGAATCTACAATGACAGGTTGGAGATGCCCAAGGTAACCACACTGGCAGAGGCTTTTCGCCAAAATGGGTATCAGACTTACGCAGTGGGGAAGCTTCATGTATATCCTCAGAGAAACCGGATTGGATTTGACGATGTAATTCTGATGGAAGAGGGAAGGTATGAATTTGGAGGTATCGATGATTATCAGATCTGGCTGGGAGAACAGGGATATACAGGGCAGGAATTCCTCCATGGAATGGGAAGTAATACTTATTATACAAGACCATGGCATTTGCCGGAGTTTACCCATCCTACAGAATTTGTTACAAGAGAGATGATGAAGCAGATAAAACGCAAAGATCCCTGCCGCCCAGCTTTTTATTATGCTTCTTACCAATTTCCCCATCCCCCTCTTGTTCCACTGGAAATCTATCTGCATATGTATGAAACGATGGAGCTTGAGAAACCGGTCAAAGGGGATTGGGAAAATAGCAGAGAGATTCTGAAGCTTCTATCAGAGTCCGGAAGGCAATATTCAGACAGGGAGATAGACCGGGCAAAAAGGGCTTATTATGCTCAATGTACTCATATTGATTATCAGATTCGCTTGTTAATCGGAACATTAAGAGAGAGTGGTCTTTTGGAGGATACTATAATCGTATTTACCAGTGATCATGGGGAGATGCTGTTTCACCATGAGATGACTGGAAAAAGGCTGTTTTATGAGGAGTCCGCCAGAATTCCTCTGATTATCAGTGGAAAACCTCTGGAAGAGGCAGCAGGAACTGTGGATAAGAGGCTGGGAGTGCTGGCAGATGTTATGCCTACCCTGTTGTCACTCTGCAATATTCCTGTTCCCGACTCTGTAGAAGGCCATTATCTTCTTGGAGAAAAGAAACGTGATTTCTTATATGGAGAAGTGGGAGAGGGAACAAAGGCATGCAGAATGGTGAGAAAGGATCAATACAAGCTGATCTATTACCCCTGGGGGAATGTGATACAGTTGTTTGATCTGAAGGAAGATCCTGATGAAACCAGAGATTTGTCAGAAGAAGTTTCCTTAAAGCCAGTGGTTAATGAGCTAATAGATTGTCTGATTAAGAATCTCTATGGTGGAGATTTAGACTGGATAAAAGATGGAGAGCTGAAGGGTATACCAGAAGGCGGACTTAAAAAGACCTGGGATTATGGGCTGAATAACCAGAGAGGGTATCACTGGCCTCCGCCTTCCGGATATAAAAATTCAGGTAAAAATGGGTAGTGTGTAACTCATTCCTCTGTCTCTTCAGGAGAAATAATGGGAATTCTGAAATAAAGAGCAGTTCCCCAGCCTTCTCTGCTGCCTATGTGAATAAAGGCAGCAGGGCCATAGGCTAAAATTAAACGTCTGTTGGTATTTCTCATACCAATGTGTTCACTGGTCTCTGTCTGCTTCTGTAAATCGGTTCTGACTTTCTGTAAACGCTCTCTTGATATTCCGGCTCCGTTATCAATAACACTGATGTAAATATAGGACTTCCGGTTGTAGACTTTGATTTTAGTCCTTCCGGGGCCTTTTTTTTCTTTGATGCCATGATAAATGGAATTCTCAACAAGAGGCTGTAGAATCATTTTGGGAATTGGATAAATAATAGCTTCCTCATCAATATCCTGCTGAATATCAAATTTATCCCGGTAGCGGACTTTCTGGATTTCCAGATAGTGGTTTAAATATTCGAGTTCTTCCTTGATAGTTACCTCTTCCTGAGGATTACTTAAGGCATAACGCATGAGATCGGAAAGGTTAGAAACAATGTTGGAGCAGGTGTTGGGAGACTCCGTAATGCGGATTGCTTCCCAGTAAATGGTATGAAGTGTATTGTTTAGAAAATGAGGATTAATTTGCTGCTGCAAAGCCTGCATTTCCAAAAGCTGCATCTTATATCTTTTTTCTGAAATCTGAAGGTTTAAATAGTTTTGTCTTAAAAACATATTGAGAATATTATAGGTGATATATGCATAAGGGTCTGATTCATGACTGCCTGTGCCTGCAGGAACAGTATCATATTTTTCAGGATCAGTCAGCATATCAAGAATCAGTTCCAGCCTTTTATAGTCTCTGTTTGTTTTGGTCAGCGCAAGCAGAATTCCAATGAAAATGGAGGCAACTCCAAGGAGCAGAAAGGAAAGGATCAATGCGTTGGAGGTAGCATACAGGTTACGGGAAGGAACCAGAGATAAGTAATAAAGTTCCTGATTTAAGCCGGATGAAAGAAGGGTTGCTGCGTACTCATGGTGATTAGTTTCAATGGTGAAGAGGTCCTGACTCTCCTGTCCTGTATTCCTGAAAAATGTAATAGCATCTGTAATATCTGCAGGCATATTCTGCAGAACAATATTATAGTTCTCATCTAAAAAGGAAATGCTCTGGTTTTCATAGAGTCCCAAAGAGGACAGATAGCTGATGATTGTATCAATATTATACTGACACACTACGACTCCAATAGGAGAAGCCGGATTAATGGAGGAATACAGTTTTTTGTAGGAGGTGAAAACCGGGGTGCTTTTGGCATAGGAGTAGGGCTGGGTGTAACGGACTTCAAACCAGGAGTCCTCTGTGGAATTCTCATAGGAATTTAACCAGTCAGTATCATAATACCAATCAGTATTCATCAGACCTGAGTTGGAGGACAGAAACCTTCCGTTTGTATTATTTAAATAGACATAGACTGAATTGATGTATTCATTGGTAAAGGCGATATTTTGCAGATACACATTCATGCTGCTGATGTTTTTTATATTATCCAGACTTAAGTTATTCCTGGTAAAACCGGAACGCAGCTGGGTCAGCACGGATGGATTCTGGGAAAAATATAGTGTGATATTATCTGTCACAGATAAAAGAGAGCTCATATGGGTGTCTATCTGATAAAGCATATCACGGTTGCTTTTTTTAATAGCTGCTTCCACCTCATTTTTGGTTTTTATGATGGCAAAGCTTCCGATCAGCATAAGTGGGAGGAGCATAAGCAGGCAGTTGCCAAGGAGACTTCTGACAAAAAACTGTTTCTTCATAGAGGGGAGGCGTTTGCTTCTCTGTGTCATATTAAAATTCTCCATTCTGCAAAAGAACTTCCCTGTATTCCTTAGGAGTTTTGCCAAAATAAGTTTTAAAAGCCCGTGCAAAGTTATTGGGATTCACATATCCAACGCTGTTGCTGATATTGTATATTTTGTTATTAGGGTCTTTTAACAGACCTGCAGCCGCCTCCATGCGGACTTTTAACAGGTAATCGGAAAAATTCATATTGGTTTTCATTTTAAACAGCTGACTTACATAGGAGGGATTAAGATAGAATCTGGAAGCTGCTTCTTTCAAGGAGGCACTTCTGTAATTCTCTTTGATATAGTTTTTAACTTTTTTAATAAACTCATCGTCATTGCTGTCAAAATTAGTTACAGGCAATCCATAACGCAGATCAAGTTCTTTCTTGAGAGTTAGAAATACTTCATTCAGTTCTTCAAAACGTGCCGGTTTTACTACGTAGAAACGGACACCGTATCGAATGGCTTCTTTTGCATATTCAAAATCACTGTAAGCGCTGAGAAATACTATGACTGGCGGCATTTTCCAGCTTGTCAGCTCTTTGGCAACATCAATTCCGGACATTTGAGGCATACGAATATCACAGAGAATTACGTGAACCGTATTACTTTTTAAAAAATCCAGTGCTTCGATTCCATCCTGAGCCTGTCCTGCTATATGAAATCCTAAATTGCTCCATGGAAAGCAGGTAGCAAGGGTGTTACGTGACAGATCTTCATCATCTACAATCAGTAATTCGTACATAGCTTGCTCCATTTCTCTTAAAGTTTTATTTATAAAAAGTATAGTTTATGGCAGGGGAAAAGTCCAGTTTATCTGTTGATATGTGGGGTTCTGGGAAAATAATGAATATAAAGTCTATTGTAATTCACATACTCTGTCTGTATAATACAAAACAGAACTTGTAAAGAGCGAATACAAGCAATGGAAAGGAATTCACCTATGGCAATGTGGAACCCATGGAGAGGCTGCCGCAGATACAGTGAAGGCTGTAAATTCTGTTATATTCATAAAGGGGACAGAAAACGGGGCATTGATACCAATGAGATTGTCCGTACAGATAAATTTTACGCACCTGTAGACAAGAAGAAATCAGGCGATTATAAAATGAAATCCGGTCAGATGGTATATCTTTGCTTTTCCACTGACTTTCTTATTGAAGAGGCTGATCCATGGAGGCAGGAATGCTGGGATATGATCAGGGAGAGAAATGATCTGCATTTCTTATTTTTAACAAAGAGAATAGAGCGGTTTGAAGAGTGTATACCCAAGGACTGGGGAGATGGATATGATAATGTGACTGTTGGCTGTACAGTTGAAAATCAGGCAATGGCAGATTACAGACTGGAGATATTTTCCCGTTTGCCCATCAAACATAAGAATATAATCTGTCAGCCTTTAATTGAGGAAATATCCATTGAACGGTATCTGAAAGGCGTGGAGCTGGTGGTTGTGGGAGGGGAATCGGATTACAATGCCCGGCCTCTTGATTATGCCTGGGTGCTGAAGATCAGACAGCAGTGTATTGCTGCTGAGGTGCATTTTGAGTTTCGCCAGTGCGGAACTCATTTTATTAAAGAAGGGAAACGGTATAAGCTGGCAGTCAGAGATTTAAGCAGTCAGGCGAAAAAGGCAAATATCAATATTTGATGGAAATCTCTCTTTTTCTGTTTGAAAGAAGAGAGGAAATAGCTGAGATAGAATACTACAATAGATCTTGAGATTAGGAGTGGAATTATGGAATGGATTGAGCGTTTTAATAAAGCAATTAATTATATGGAAGAACATATGACAGAGGAGATTGATTATGACCATGTGGCAAAGGTCGCCTGTTGCTCTGCCTATCATTTTCAGAGAATGTTTGCTTATATGGCAAATATGCCTCTCTCTGAGTATATCCGCCGCCGCAGAATGTCTCTGGCTGCAGTGGATTTACAGAGCGGTGATGATAAAGTGATAGATATTGCATTAAAATATGGTTATTCATCACCCACAGCATTTAACCGGGCATTTCAAAATGTTCATGGAATCGCTCCTTCTATGGTGAAAAAAGGAGGAGCTTCTGTAAAATCCTATCCGCCCTTAAGCTTTAAAATTACCGTAAAAGGAGTAGAGGAAATGAATTACAGAATGGAAGAAAAGGAATCATTTCGTATTGTTGGAATCAGCGCACCTCTTCACAGGGAGATTGAGAAGAATTTTGAAGTTGTACCCCAGATGTGGCAGAGGGCAGCTGTGGAAGGAGTTGTGCCTCAGCTTGCCTCTATTATGAACAGTCAGCCTATGGGAGTGTTGGGAGTAAGTGCCTGCTGTGATATCAGTGGAGAGGAATGGAAATACTATATCGGTGTTTCTACAGATGCAGCTGTTCCGGCTGGTATGGAGGAATATGTAGTTCCTGCTTTTAACTGGGCTATTTTTTCAGGGGAAGGGGTATGCCCTCAGGCGATTCAGGAGTTGGAGCAAAGAATTGTTACAGAATGGCTTCCAACCTCCGGATATGAGTATGCAGATGGTCCTGATATTGAGGTTTACATAACCCCGGATCCTGCCAATGCTCAGTTTGAGGTCTGGATTCCCGTTATAAGAAAAGATTAAGGAGGCAAGTCAGATAATGACAGAAACTGAATATGGAGAATTCATTGAGGCTGTTGATGAAAAAAATCGGGAATTTGTCAGTGATTTACACACATTTCTTCTGGAAAATGGTTGTGACAGTGAGAGGAAAACAGCAAAAAGCGGATATACGGTTTCCTATATTTTAAATGATACCGGAAAAACTCTGGCTAATTATGTATTTCGGAAAACAGGAATTAAGATGAGAATTTATCCTAAGAATTTAAACCGGTATGAAGAGCTTTTAAATACATTTCCAGATAAGATGAAAAAGGATATTAAGAAATCCTCTGTCTGTAAACGAATGGTGAATCCTGATGCCTGTAATCCCCGCTGTTCCATGGGATATCGGTTTGATTTGGAGGATGAAACATATGAGAAATGTAGATATATGGCATTTTTCTTTGGGTTAAGTGAGGAAAATAATCCGTTTATTAAGGCGTTTTTGGAGAAAGAGTTGAATAAATCCTCAACAATTCTATGAGCATAGACTGTAGGTAGGACTTAAACAAATGGATAAAGACAAAGATTTAGAATACCGTTCAATTATTTTAGCTACAATAATAGGTGCGATTTTAGGATTGGTAGCAAAGCTCGTGGATGTACCTGAGATTACTTCGGTATTGCCTATATTTGATGATTTATTCGGGCGATTTGGTATATGGATTTTTGCAGCCTCAATATTGTCTATTTTTTCCAATACGCCTATAAATGCAGCAATAAAAGTATTTAGTTTTTTTGTTTCAATGCTCATTGTATATTATACATATACAATATTATTTCTTGGTTTCTTTCCGAAAACACAAATAATTTTATGGAGCAGTATATCACTAATTTCACCTATGTGCGCAGCTGTTATGTGGCATGCAAAAGAAACTAATCGAATTGCTAATATCCTTGCGGCTTTACCAATCGTAGCAATGTGTACGGAATGGTATATAACAGGAAGCGAGAATACATTACTACTCGTGATATATTTATGTATGATAGTATGCCTGCTAATCTGTGTACCCCAAAAGGTGAAGCGTAGCCTGCCCATTATCGTAATTGCGGCTGTGACTACTATATTGTTTATAAAAACAGGCTGGATGGAATTAATATATGGAAGGTTATTAAATATTAAGTTTTGATCTGATTAACTATGTTCTCGTTATGAACATATTCGAAGCCAATAAAATAAATAATTCAAAAAACCATTAACTATCAGTATTGAGTTGGTGGTTTTTTTATTACTACAAACGGGTAAACTGATATTTAATTGAGAAAGGAGTAAGGTGGATTACAAAATTAGACCTTAGCTGCTGGAGTATCGGCAGAGGTTGGGTAACCAAATTGTATTAAGAAAAATAGAGCTAACACATAAATTACAAATAAAATGTAAAAAACAACAAGAAACTGGTATATTTGCACAACTATATAGGATATTTTACAGGTTCAGAATGGTATAATAATGAAAAAGGAGGGAGAAAATGAAAAGTTTTGAACAAAAATTATTCCCATACCTGCTATTAATGCCTACATTGCTGATATTTGGATTGTTTCTATTTTATCCGGCACTCAATGGCCTGTGGATTTCATTTACCAAATGGGATGGCATTAATCCACAGACATTTATTGGACTGAAAAATTACATAAAATTAGCAGGAGATAAAAAGTTTCTGGAATCATTTTTAAACACTATACTTTATACCTGTTTTTCTGTTCCTGCCATATTTGTATCAGCTCTTGGCCTGGCACTTTTACTGACAGGAAAAGTAAAGGGAAGCAACTTTTACAGAGCTGTATTTTATTGGCCCACTATGATATCTACCATTATCGTCGGTTTGATTTGGAGATTTTTACTTGGTGAAGATTTTGGTGTGATCAATTATCTGCTGACTGTTATGGGGAGATCTCCGGTGAAATGGCTGACTAATCCCAAAGCAGCCTTTGGTGTTGTGGTATTTGTTACAACATGGAGTATGGCAGGTTATTATATGGTCATGTTTATAGCAGGAATTAAATCAATTTCCATTACCTATTATGAAGCGGCTGATATTGATGGGGCTGGATTCTGGCAGCAGTTCCGGTATATAACACTGCCTCTTTTAAAACCGACCAGCTTACTTGTTTTGGTATTATCCACAGTCACAGTGATTAAATCCTATCCTTTGATATATGCCTTAACTCAGGGAGGGCCTGCGGGAGCCACCAGATTTATGGTACAGATGATTCAGGAAACTGGTTTTGAAAAGAATCAGATGGGTTATGCAAGTGCTATGACGATCGTATTATTTGTGATTCTGGCATTGCTTACTGTGATTCAATTTCGACTAAACAGGGGAGGAGGACAGGATATTGACTAGACATCGTAAGAATTTGATCAATAAGGTATTATTGCCTGTTTTACTTGTTATTCTTGTTTTTATTTTTCTTATGCCGATTTTGTGGATCATAGGGTCATCTTTTAAGACTGTTGGAGAACTGTTTTCCTGGCCGCCCAGTATTTTAGGGAAAAATCCATCTTTGGATAATTACGCAAGGGCATTAAGTGAAGGAAGCTTTGGATTGTATTTCCTTAATACTGTATTTGTCAGTCTTGTGGCAACTGGACTCACTGTTGTTGTAAATGTGATGTCAGGGTATGTCTTTGCAAAGTATGAATTTAAGGGAAAGAGTATTTTATTTGGTATTGTTTTGGCAACCCTTATGGTTC
This sequence comes from Hungatella sp. UBA5385, assembly GCA_002409995.1. Classification (GTDB taxonomy): domain Bacteria; phylum Bacillota; class Clostridia; order Lachnospirales; family Lachnospiraceae; genus UBA5385. Next base: position 79,658 of record DHOR01000010.1, read on the forward strand.
CTTTGGAAGTGATTATGATACCTATTTTTAAGGTAATAGTAGCAACAAATCTCTATAATAGCTTGTGGGGACTCATTATACCTGCTGTAGCATCACCAACAGCTGTATTTCTGGTTAAACAGTATTATGAAGGCATACCGGGTGAGTATATGGAAGCAGCAAGAATCGATGGTGCATCTGAACTCAATATTTTCCTTAAGATTATGCTGCCCCTTGCAACCCCCATTATATCAGTGCTCTGCATTTTTTCCTTTATGTGGAGATGGAATGATTATCTATGGCCGAAACTTGTAATCAATAGCAAGACTAAATATACGATACAGCTTGCTCTTGCTAATTTTTCCGGAGAATATTCAGTGGATTGGAATAGCCTTCTGGCAATGTCAGTGATATCCATGATACCTGTACTGATTGTATTCGTTTCTCTGCAAAAATATATTATTGGTGGTATAACAGCAGGCGGAGTTAAGGGATAAGGAGTGAAATTTTATGAAATATGCAGAATATCCATTATTTGAAGAAGGGTACATCAATCGGTTTATTACAACTGGAATCTATATAAAGCCTCAGAAATTTACCAGGGCTGTTTTAAGTGGGAACGTAAATGAATGGCTGAAAAAAGGATTCTCAATTCATGAAAATCCATGCCGTAAGGAATTTACAGCTGAAAGGAAAAAATCAATTCCGCCATACATAGATTTAAGTCAATATAGTATGGAAGACAAAATAGAGGTTTTTGAAAATTCTAAAGAGCTGTCTGTATATTTCCCTTTTGGGAATATAGGTATGGAGGAGTCGGGATTTTATTATACCCCTACTTATTTAAGGTCCTATAGCTATACCATAGTGAAGTCAGAAAAAGATGAGAAGATCAGCTTTGAGCTTACAACCTGCGGAGGGGTGACCTTGTGGGTAAATGATCAGCTGGTTACTGACTTCACGCCATTTACAAGGAATATGAAAAAAACTTGTGTTGTTACTGTAGATTTAAAAAAAGGAGAGAATAAATTTATATTTTGTCTTGACGATCTGGCTGAGAGGGATACGGATTATTATTTTCAGATCAGAAGAATCGGAGAGGGAAGTTTAAGTATTTGTTTACCTTTAAATGATAATATTTCCATTGATGAACTACAGAAAATGGAAATGATGTTGGAGGATATCAGTTTTGAAAAAGAAGCTTATATCAGTGAACCATTGTATTTGCAGATGTGCAATCAGTTAAACCACCCTCTGGATTTTACTGTATCTATTATTCCTGGGGAATTTATTGAAAAAATGGAAAATCAACAGACCTTGATTCATACTCGTACTTTGTCTCTTTTAGAAAAACAGAGACGGATTAAGCTGTTAGATAAAGATGAGATACTTCCGGGCTATTATTATTTTTCTATCATGTTCCAGATTTCTGGAATTAAAATCAGCAGAAAAATAGGTAATCAGCTGGTGAATAAGGACTTTTTAAGGAAAAGTTCGGAGAATCTTGCTGAGAGAAAGAGACAGGCATTAGAAGTGGTGGCTCATCAACATGTGGACAATGTTTATAAATCCGCTGTTTTGTTTAAGCTGGGAATAAATTTAGAAAAAGCAGAGAGGATCATCAGGGAAGAACTGCCGGGGGTACAACAGAGAAAAGATTGCTCAGATTTTCATTTTGTGATCGTCTTATATATCTATCATAGTTTTGCCCATCTGATCTCTGATGAATTAAAAAAAGAAATAGAAGAGACCATGATCCATTACAGATATTGGATTGATGAACCCGGAGATGATGTTATGTGGTTTTTCAGCGAAAACCATGCGCTTCTATTTCACATTTGCCAGTTTCTTGCCGGCAGTTATCTGCCGGAGGCAGTATTTGTTAACAGCGGTTCTACAGGTGAAGAACTAAGGGAAAAGGCCATAGGACTTTTGAATCACTGGTTTCATAACTTTTTTGAAGAATTTATTACAGAATGGAACTCCAATGCCTATATCCCGGTGGATGTATTGGGGCTTGGAACCTTATATAATTTAACAGAGCGGGAGGATGACCTTCACCAGAAGGCTGAAAAAGCATTGGATATGATCTTCTACTGTCTTGCTATGAATGAGCATAAGGGTGCGGTGATGACAAGCTTTGGAAGAACCTATGAAAAGGAGATGAAGGGGAATTACAATGCTGGAACCACAAGCCTGCTCTATGTGGCTTATAATACCGGGTATTTAAACTGTCATTCCATTGGTTACTTATCTCTCATACTGGGGGATTATGAGGCACCATTGGAATACAGGAAGTTATTAGGCCTTAAGGGGAACCAGGAGCTGATTCACCAGAACACTCAAGGATTCGAAAAGCATGTGAATCTTTACCTTTATAAAAATGCAGATGTGCTCCTGTCTACTGCCATTGGGTTTAAACCATTTGAAAGAGGATATCAGGAACATATTGTACAGGCAGTTATTGATGAAACTGCCCAGGTGTTTATCAATCATCCGGGAGAGTCCCATCCTTACGGAAGCGGAAGACCTAATTTCTGGGCAGGCAATGGTGTGCTTCCCATGGCTATGCAGTTTGAGAATATAAGTATTTTAAAATACGATATTGAAGAAAGCCATAGAATCGATTATACCCATGCTTACATTCCTCTTTGCGAGTTTAAGCAGTACAGGGGAGACCTTCAGTCCATTGTTCTGGAAAAGGCAGGTGGTTATATCGGTGTAAAGGCTATGAATAAGCTGGTGATGCAGGATGAAGGGCCTTGTAAACACAGAGAATTTTTAAGCGAAGGAAGGCTTAATGTATGGGTGATTAAGGTGGCCAGAAGCAGCGATTACAAAAATCTTGAGGAATTTTATGAGGATTTCAGTGAGACAACCATAAGCTTGAATCAAGAAAAAGAGGTGAAGGTGACGGAGCATACAGGAATGGTGTATACCATAGATAAAAACAATGAATGTTTTGTAAATGGTGAAACAATCTATCACTACCCTTTGTCTGTAAAAGGTGAACTGGATATAAAAGGAGAATGAAACAATGATACAGTATGATGAACTGGAAAAAAAATTAAAACTCACAGCAGATAAAATGATGGTTCTGAAAAACAATGAGGTGAAGGAAAAATTTCCTATCAGCCTTATTGATATTAACTGCTGGGAGTGGCCTCAGGGGGTAGGGCTGTTTGGCCTTTATAAATATTATGGGATCAGTGGTGATAAACAGATACTTGATTTTCTTATAAACTGGTTTGATGAGAGGATTCAGGAAGGAATTCCTGAAAAAAATGTGAATACCACAGCCCCTATGCTGACTCTTACCTATTTATATGAGGAGACAGGAAAAGAATCCTATCTTCAATTAATTCTTCAATGGGCAGACTGGATCATGAAGGAGAAAAAACTAATTCGTACAGGAGATGAATGTTTTCAGCATATGATAACAGGAGATCCCAATGATGGTGAAATTCTTATTGATACAATTTATATGACCCTTTTATTCCTGGCGAGGGCCGGAAAGATTCTCAACAGATCAGATTATATTGATGAGGTTAATTACCAGATTCTAACTCATATCAAATATCTGTTTGATAAAAAAGAGGGACTGTTTTACCATGGGTTTAATTTTAATGAGAACCATAATTATGGAGAGGTTTACTGGGGCAGAGGAAATAGCTGGTATACCGTTGGAATCATGGAATTATTATCTGAAATACAGGTGGATCATGCTATAAAAAGATATTATCTAAGCGTATACCGTGCTCAGGCAAAGGCATTAAAACGTTATGCAGACAAAGACACAGGTCTTTTTCACACCATTTTAGATGACCCGTCTTCTTATATTGAAATATCCGGCAGTGCAGCTTTTTTATGTGGAATTATGCAGGGGGTGCGCAGTGGTATTCTGGAAAAAGAGGAATACAATGATTTGATACAGAAAGGAGTAGAGAATCTTCTGAATTATATTGATGAAGATGGAACGGTTCTCGGTGTATCCTATGGAACTCCAATCGGTTATACAAAAGAACATTATAAGGAAATTATCTGCTGCCCTATGACATATGGACAAGCACTTGTGATTTTGTGTCTTCAGGAAGCCATGATGGATTATTGGCAGTAGAAAGGGGGGATAGGAAATGATGAAAAGGGTGTTTTTCGAAGAGTTTGAATCCTTATATTATTTCCACGGCAGCTCCCAAAACTGGTCTATGCAGGATTTCCATTTTCATAATCAATATGAAATTATATTATTTTTAAATGATGGTGCCACATTAGAGGTGGGAAGCCGTTTATACCATGTCAATGCAGGCGATATGTTTCTATTGAATAATAAAGAATATCACAGAGTCTGCGGCGCAGCGGGAAAGGAGCATAATCGTTATGTTCTGATGTTTGAACCGGAGCTTTTGCAGCCTATGTCAAAAGCATTTGAATACGATTTTGCAATGTATTTTGATAATAGGTCCAGCAAGTTCAACCATAAGATTCACCTGTCAGATGAAAAACTGCAAAAAACAGAAACTCTGCTTCGGAGAATAGAAAAGAATGTAAATAGTGCGGAAGAGGACCCGGGAAGAGTTAAACTTAAGATATCGATTCTGAATCTCATTGTATATATCAATGAAATGTATAGTTTTTTTATCAATGAGCAGGGAGATGAACCGGATGCTTCTGCTGACAGTGAGGAGAATAAAGAAGTAGTATTTAAAGAACCTGTACTTTACAGAGAACGGATTGAACAGATAAAAAAATACATCAGCTCCCATGTAGATGAAAAATTGGAGATGGAAGATATTGCAGAGAAATTTTTTATCAGCCGTCATTATTTAAGTCATTATTTTAAAAAGGAAACAGGGTTTACTCTGGTCCAGTACATAACCAACCAGAAAATGATTGCAGCAAAGACCTTGCTTCTGCAGGGATATACAGTAACGGAGGTAGCAGATTATCTGGCTTATAACAGCGATAGTCATTTTATTGCCGTATTTAAGAAAAATGTAGGGATTACACCAAAACAATATACAAAGAAAAAACAAGTATAAATTATATCAACGAAAGGAGAAGAATATGAAAAAGATTTTAAGTATTATTTTGACAGGATTCATAGCAGCAGGAATCCTGACCGGTTGTTCAGGAGGTGGTAAAAAGGCAGAGCAGGAGGTAAAGACTCTGGATGTTGTATGGTTCAGTGATGGTAAAGAGGGGGAATCTTTTCTGGCCTTGGCAAAAAAGTATGAAGAAGAACATCCAAATGTAAAGATCCAATTAATCGAGGTTCCATATTCTGATCTGGAGAGCAAAATTAAGAATATGATTAATGGAAAAGAATCACCGGCATTAGCAAGACTTACAAACTTAGGGCCATTTGAAAATCAGCTTCTTGATTTATCCGAATATGTATCTGATAAGGAGGCTTTTTCAAACAGCTTCGGGGAAGGGCTAAAGTTTATATATGATGGAAAGATTCTTGCTGCGCCAATGGATGTAACAGCCAACGGATTGATTTATAATAAAACAGCATTTGAAAAGGCAGGAGTTTCTGTTCCGCAGAATGCAGATGAGATTTGGACCTGGGATGAATGGAAAGATGCAATGAAGACGGTAATGGAAAAGAGTGATTGCAAATATGGGCTTGTATATGATAAATCTCCACAAAGATTCACCACTCTCATGTATGAAGCAGGAGCAAGTATGTTGAACGAAGATTTAACAGCTTCTAATTTTAATACACCGGAAACGGAACGTGCTGTCAGCTTCTTTAAGGAACTTCATGATGAAAAGATCATTCCGGATTCTGTATGGCTGGGTTCTGAAAATCCCAACAATCTCTTCAGAACCGGACAGGTTGCTATGCATTTTGCAGGAAGCTGGATGATTGCAAATTATAAAGAAGAAATTACAGATTTTGAGTGGGGAGTAACCTATCTTCCCAAGGAAGCCAAAAGAGCCACTGTACCTGGTGGAAAGTATCTGGCAGCTTTTCAGAATACAGGTGTAGAGAAGGAAGCGGCAGAGTTTATAGAATGGATATCAAAAGCTGAAAACAATGCTGTATATTGTCAGGAAAACAGCTACCTTTCACAGGTAAAAGGAAATGAAGTTTTGAGCTATGATTATGGAGCTGATTTTTTTGCGATTTTCACAGAAGAGCTTAATGCAACTGATGATATTCCCCGCTCTGAATGGGGATTCCAGTCATTTACAGGAGCAGTTCAAAATGATATCAGAGATGGATTAATTGATGTGCTGGCTGGGAAGGTGACGGTTGAGGAATATTTAATTCAGACTGATCAATTGATTAATGAGACTTTAAAGGATTTAGAGTAGTATTGTCAGGTTTTAATTTTATTTGAAATGGACCGGATGCAGGTGGGGGCTATCTGCATCCGGCTCATTATTTTATAATCCCTCTAAGTTAAAGGGTGGTGTATATTCTTCTTTTGCACTGCTTTTTTCCTGCATAAAACCCTGATCTAAGCCGAGGGAAATGGCAGTATCCAGGACTTTGTTATATTCGTATGTAGTAATTCTTCTGCCAAGTTCCGGATAGTCTGAACTGTGGTAAAATGGGGTATATTGGCTCATAATGCTGATGTAGTATTGATTTGGAGGCAGGGATTCCTTCATCCAGTGAAGCAGTTTAATAGAATCTTCCTTTGCACCGGGGAGAACCATATGACGGATAATGGTGCCTCTGGTCATAAGAAGGCAGGAATCTCCATTATTATCAGTAAATGTAGTGAATTCCGGTGTTCCGCTTTGCTTAATCATTTGCATAATTGCTTCTGAGGCTACAGTAAAATAGTCAGGAGCTTTGCTGTAACGGGCGGACAAATCGGAACTATAATATTTTAAGTCTGGGAGCCAGATATCTATGTAGTCGTTTAATATTTTTATAGTCTCGGTTTTTTCATATCCTCCACAATTGTATACAATTGGTATGGTAAGGCGGTGCTTCACAAGGTCGAGAGCCGGCAGGATGGAGGGGAGATACTGGGTGGCAGTTACAAGGTTAATATTATGGGCGCCCTGATCCTGCAGGTCCAGGAAAATATCAGAAAGTTTGTCTGTGGTTAGTTCTTTTCCCAGGTTTTCCTGGCTGATCGTGAAGTTTTGACAAAAACAACATCTGAGAGTACAACCAGTAAAAAATACTGTTCCACTTCCCTGGAGCCCGCTGATGCATGGTTCTTCCCATTGATGTAGTGCAGCACGGGCAGCTTTTATAGTGTCACCACAGCCACAATAACCTGTGGAGAGATGGCGGTTTATATGACAGTTCCTGGGACATAGATTGCAGGAATCGTAGGATAATAGAGAGTTCATTGAATGTTCTCCTGATTCATATTATTGACAAAAATACTTTTCTACTTTAATATAGTAAACTATATGAGGGTTATATGCAAGGTGTAAAAGATGGGGAGATTTGTGGGGGATAGATGGATAGTGGTGGAGTTGGTAAGAGGGATTTACATAGTGTTAGAAAAATGGTAAATTGATTATATAGGATTGGGTGGAAATTGGAAGGGATTAGTAGTGCGAATGTGAAGTGAACATGGGAATGTGGGGAGATTTGCACTGGATTTAGATGAGTTGTGGGGTGGATTGGTTGGTTAAGGGAGTGTTGTATGTGCAATTTGGGCAGTTTTAGCTGTGGGAATATTGGATTTAATTGTTTGGTTTTGCTGTCAAGTGCTGCGAGGCACTTGTGGATTGAAATAAAAGGCCATCATAACTGCGGCCGGTCATGTTACGTCAAGTGCTGCGAGGCACTTGTGGATTGAAATCGATATCAAGCATTGCTGAATCTATTTTTTCCTCGTCAAGTGCTGCGAGGCACTTGTGGATTGAAATCTTATCAAACAAATCTAAATATGCATCTGGTTGCGTCAAGAGCTGCATAGCTCTTGTGGATTGAAATTGATACACAGCCCAAGAAGATATCTTTGCTATCTTGTCAAGAGCTGCATAGCTCTTGTGGATTGAAATTATAATAATGTCTCGTTTTGGTATTTTTGCAGTACGTCAAGAGCTGTATAGCTCTTGTGGTTTGAAAAGTATGTGCTAATGAGATGCACCCTCTTTTGAGAATCAAGACCCTCCCGCTCTTGAACTCATCTCCCCAATCAATAAAAAAACAGACAGAAAAAGGTGAACATGATAAATGGACGAAAATAAAAAGTTAGCAGCACTCCGTTACGCATTCCCAAGAACCATCCCAGTAATGGCTGGATACCTTGTACTCGGAGCGGCTTATGGAATTTTAATGAATGTCAATGGATATGGATTCTGGTGGGCATTAATGATCAGTGTCATAGTATATGCAGGAAGTCTCCAGTATTTGGGATTACAATTTCTAGTAGCGGCAGTGAATCCCATCTATGCATTTTTTATGTCATTAATGCTTAATGCAAGGCATTTGTTTTATGGAATATCAATGCTTGATAAATATAGAGATGCTGGAAAATTAAAACCATATCTGATATTTTCGCTATCTGATGAGACCTTTTCAGTTGTCTGTCATGAGCAGCCGCCTAAAACACTGCCCATTCACTGGGTTTATTTTTGGGTATCCATTTTGGATCAGTGTTACTGGATTATTGGGACGGTAATAGGAGTGTTGCTTGGAAGCATGATTAAGTTTGATACAAAGGGAATGGATTTTGCCTTAACAGCACTTTTTGTTGTTATTTTCGTAGATCAGTGGAAGTCGGGAAATGGACACAGAGCTGCTTTAATCGGAGTGTTAGCTTCTGTAGCCTGTGTGGTGATTTTTGGACAGAACGCATTTATTATTCCTGCTATGATTCTTATTTTGGGAATTATTACATTGGATTATAAAAAATCAGAAAAGAGGGAAGAAGTATGAGTGCAGAAGTAATTAGAAATCTTATTATAATTGCTATGATGGTAGCTGCCACAATGCTTACCAGATTCCTTCCCTTTCTGTTATTTCCGGCAGGGAAGAAAACGCCCAAATACATAACTTATCTTGGGACCACGCTTCCATATGCAACCATTGGGCTTTTGGTAGTTTATTGCTTGAAGAATATCAATTTTTTTGCTTCACCCTTTGGTCTGCCGGAAATTATCGCCATTGCGGTGATTGTGGTTCTTCATCTGTGGAGGGGAAATTCTCTTATAAGTATAGGAGCAGGAACCGCTGTTTATATGCTTATGATACAGGCGGTATTTAAATAAGAAAAATAGTAAAAGTAAGCCGGAGGGAGCAAGTGTGCTGGACAACACACTAATATCCCTCCGGCAGTGTTTTCTGTTCCCTGAACTCTTTGGGAGAAAGGCCGAATTCCTTTTTAAATGCTCTATAAAAGCTGGTATAGTCAGAAAATCCATATTGATGATACAGCTCCTTAAATGGAATCCCCGATAAAATTCCATTTTTGCTTGCCTGAAGTCTTTTTTTCAAGATATACTGATGCAGGGAAATGCCCATATTATCCTTAAATACATGGGAAATATGGTATTTGCTTGCGTAGAAAAATGAGGCTAGATGATCCAGAGAAAGGTCTTCACTCAAATGATTGTTAATATAGTCGCAGATATTTAAATAAAGAACATTTTCATAAGCAACAGCAACCTGATGGAGCATATCATAAGTAATACGGTTTAAAAATAATATAAAAGAATGAACCATAAGCTGGGAATTTAACTGGTGGAAAGCCTTATTGCCATGTAGTTCTTCCAGCATATCCAGCAGACGTCCCTGAATATCCTGAAATGTTATAAAATCTGTACGGAACCGATACTCTTTGTGTTCTGCCACATATTGAAAACTGTAGGCAAAATCCTGAGACCAGGAACACATGGTGTTATAATAATCCTCACTAATCCACAGCACAAATCTCTGATAGTTCTGTCCCGTAGAATGAAAAATAGGATGGTGTTTGATACCGGGAGGAATCAAAAGGTAATCCCCATATTGCAGATTGTATTGTTTCCCTTCTATATTATAACTCACATCTCCATCCAGAAAGAAATAGACTTCATAATGAGGGTGAGAGTGATCCACAATATGCTCTAAGTTCATGTCTTTATAATAAAATACTTCAAACTCTCCAGAATTCATATACTGTCTCGTATCAAACCCTGTAAATAGCTTGTTTTTCATAAAACACCTCTCATTTTCCCTGTATTTTCAATCATTATATCTTAGAATCGCAAGATTTGCAATGCGAACGGCAATGTAATCCATGGTAATATGGCTGGATTTTGTCTATACTTAATCCATAAGGCTTAAGATATCAGCCAGGTAGGATAATTATTAATCATAAAAGGAATTTAAGGAGGTACAACATGAAATTATCATTCAGATGGTATGGGGATGACGACAAGGTAACATTGCAGAATATTCGTCAGATTCCAGGTATGCACTCGATCGTAACGGCAGTTTATGATGTTCCAGTAGGAGAGGTTTGGAGCAGAGAGACAATTGCTCATTTGAAAAAGGAAACCGAGGATGCAGGTCTTCATTTTGAAGTAATTGAAAGCATTCCTGTACATGAGGATATTAAATTAGGAAAATCAACCAGAGATCAGTATATTGCAAATTACTGCGAGAATATCAGACGTGTGGCTGAAGCAGGGATCAAATGTATCTGCTACAACTTCATGCCTGTATTTGACTGGACAAGAACTCAGTTAGATCATGTGCTGGAAGATGGTTCTACAACACTTGTTTATTATCAGGATCAGGTTGACAAGGTAAATCCACTGGAAAGTGACAGCGATTTAACACTTCCGGGCTGGGATTCCAGCTATACTAGAGATGAATTAAAGGCAATCGTAGCTGAGTACAATGCTATGACAGAAGATGACTTATGGAATAACTTACAGTATTTTCTGGAGGCAATCATTCCGGTTGCTGCTGAGTGTGATGTTAATATGGCGATTCATGAAGATGACCCTTGCTGGAGCATTTTCGGTCTTCCAAGAATTATTACAAATGAAAAGAATTTGGATCGTTTCTTAAAACTGGTTGATGACAAGCACAACGGAATTACTCTGTGTACAGGTTCCCTGGGCTGTTCCAATGAGAATGATGTGGAGAAAATGGCAGCTAAATATGCAGCTATGGGAAGAGTCCACTTTGTTCATGCGAGAAATGTGGCTATTTTAGAGGATAATAAGGGATTTGAGGAGAGAGCTCATTTATCCAGCTGTGGTTCCCTTGATATGTATGCTATTTTAAAAGCACTTCATGATAATGGATTTGAGGGATATGTGCGCCCTGACCATGGCCGTATGATCTGGGGGGAGACAGGACGTGCCGGTTATGGTTTATATGACCGCGCCCTTGGTGCAACCTATTTAAATGGTCTGTGGGAAGCTATTGAGAAATCAAGCAAATAAATCTAAATTGTTTAGAAAAGAGGGATAAGTCATGGGATTATCATTTGGAACAGATCTAAAAGGTAAAGTAGCAGTGGTAACAGGTGCAGGTGGCGTATTGTGTGGAATGTTTTCAAAAACACTGGCTGAAGCAGGTGCAAAGGTTGCAGTTCTGGATTTAAATGAAGAGGCTGCATCAGCAGTAGCAGCAGAGATTACAGCAGCAGGTCACATAGCTAAAGCTTATAAGACAAACGTGCTGGAGCGCACAAGTCTGGAAGAGGTACATGCAAAAGTCCTGGCAGAGCTTGGTCCATGTGACATTTTAGTAAATGGCGCAGGCGGCAATAATGCAAAAGCCAATACAGATAAAGAGTATTTTGAACTTGGTGATATTGAGGCGGATACAAAGTCTTTCTTTGATTTAGAACAGTCAGGTGTGGAATTTGTATTTAACTTAAACTTCTTAGGAACTCTGCTTCCATGTCAGATATTTGCAAAGGATATGATTGGAAGAGAGGGGTGTAATATATTAAATATTTCCTCGATGAACGCATTTACTCCGCTTACTAAGATTCCGGCTTATAGCGGTGCGAAAGCTGCGATCAGTAACTTTACACAATGGCTGGCTGTTCATTTTTCCAAAGTTGGAATTCGAGTTAATGCTATGGCTCCTGGTTTCTTTGTAACTAAGCAGAATGAGAAGCTTCTGTTTAACGAAGATGGAACACCTACTGCAAGAACAGCTAAGATTCTGGCAGCAACACCTATGGGACGTTTTGGTGATGCTGAGGAGTTAAATGGCGCTTTGCTTTTCTTGTTGAATAATGATGCCGCAGGATTTATTACTGGTGTGGTATTGCCGGTTGATGGTGGATTTTCCGCTTATTCAGGGGTGTAATTTACTTAGCTGTATAATTTACTTAGTCATGTAATTTATTTAGAATTTGATGATAAAGCTACAATGCTGATGTTTATATTTAGTCAGTATTGTGGCTTTTTCAGTTGAGCTTTATTAGAGATAAATTTGCCAGGCTAAAACTATTGACAAGTAAACTTGTCAGTGCTATGATAATGACAACAAAACTTGGCATAAAAAAGGAGATATTATGAACAAAGAAGAAATTTTAGCAAAGAGCGTAAAAGAAAATATCTATGGAGATGAACGTGAAAAGAAAATGCGAACTCATAGGGATGCATTTTCAGTTTGGGGAGTAATAATCATAGGAATTATTATAATGATTATAAAACTAAGTCAAAGTGAATCTCCAGCAGATATAATTTCAATACTTTTTTGCGTATCCGCAACGTCTACTCTTTACGAAGCAATTAACACCAAAAAGAAGATTCATATCATAATGACAGTTGTGTTGTTTTCATTGACAATTTATTACTTCTATAAATTTTGTGTGGGGTTATTTTAATGAATGAGAAATTGATATTAAAGAACAATTTGAAAGAAGTGCGATCAGAGAAGAAATTATCACAATCAGCATTGGCAGAAATGGTGGGTGTGTCTCGTAATACAATCAGCTCTATTGAAACCGGACAGTTTAATCCAACGGCTAAATTAGCCCTTGTTTTATGTATTGCATTGGATAAAAAATTCGAAGATTTATTTTACTTTTAGGTAAAAATGTCGATAAACACTGTAAATACAGTATCTATCGACATTTTTTAATTTATATAAAGACAATCAAAAAATCCCGTGAGTTATTAATTTAAAAAGTATATATTTTAGGCTCTTCTGTAAAGGAGCAGATGGCAGCGGTTGCATTTTTAAGATACAATACCTCCATCAGACCATCATCTGCAGTGTACATGCTGCTCAGAGATTCTTCATTGTCATTCAACATGCTGACTCTTGCATCCCGGGAACTGTCATGAACTGCTTCAGCTGTGAGACGAATCCAGGTGCCTTTGTTCATAGCTGAGATTTCGATTTTAGGGTTTGCAAGCATCTGTTTAAATACATCTTTTTGATTATTTGTGACTATGTATATTTTTCCTTCATGTTCAGCTACCGCACCAAATGGACGGTTATGAGGCTGATCCCCCTCTGTTGTTGCCAGATAAAATGTACCACATTCTTTTAAATAAGCTAATATTTCCTGCATTATATTGTTCCTTTCCTTTCATCGTGTTATAATCGATTATAGGATTATTATATATCGTAGTATTAAAATAACAAGTACGATATTTTATGATACTGGTATCAGAAAGGATAGTGCAATGGAAAAGAAAGATTTGTTTGGAATATGTCCATATTTAACATCACAACGTGTTTTATCAGGGAAATGGTCCATGTATATTATCTATTTACTGTCATTTGGCCCCATTCGTTTTAATGAACTTCAGAGGAATATGCCTGGGGAGATGACTCATACCACTTTATCAAGACAGCTTAAAACCCTTGAGGAGGAAGGCTTGATTGTAAGGAAGGAGTACTCCCAGATACCGCCTAAGGTTGAATATTACCTCAGTGAAGTGGGGGAGAAGTTTCAGCCTGTATTGGATGCGCTGGGAGCATGGGGAAATGAGTATATTGAGTTTATGAGAGATAGGAAAGAAGAATAATACATATTTATAAGTTGTTTTCATAATCTGACACGCAGATGTCATATTAAGACTGCTATATTATAGATAAAAAATAATATAGATTGGAGAACAATATGGCATATCAATTAAAGGAAGTAACGATCAGAACTAATAATACAGAGGAAGGCATGAAGAAAATCGGTGAGCTGTGGAAGGCAGTTATGAATGGAAATCTGCCTGTGCTTTTTGACAGTGAGGATACATTGCTTGAGGATGTTTTCCCTGTAGCCAGATACAGCAATTTTGTAAGTGACCATACAGATGATTATGATCTTACCATTATCAGTGCTGATTCCGGATTCTTAGAAGGTCTGGAAGAGGGCGTAAGTAAAGGGATTTATAAGAAATACCAGGCATCTGATGACAATGGAAATGTAGGGCTGTGTACGGAAAAGGTATGGGAAGAGGCATGGAGTGATTCTGTTATCCGGTCATATAGAGAAGATTATGAATACAGTGTTCCGGCAGAATTTTCAGGAGATGGGAAAGCGTATTGTTATCTGTATATTTCAATTAAATAGTAGATTAAAAGCCATGATTCTATCATAAGAGTCATGGCTTTTTCGTAAGAAAAATGTAAATACAGTTTATAAATTGTTTATGGGGATGTTATATCCCTGTTATTTTCATACTTTATGATATCGGTACACCCAAAGTAAAACAAATAAACAAAGGAGTGATTTGATATTATGAAACAAAAAACAAAAGCAGCAGCAGTACTTAGTGCAGCAGTGGTATTAACAATGGGGGCAGCCTTCACCTCAATGGCAGCATGGCAGCAGGAAGACAATAGATGGGTTTTCACGGATAACAGAGGGAACAGGGTGACAGACAGCTGGAGACAATCCGGTGGAAATTATTTTTATCTGGATTCTAATGGTATCATGGCAACTGACCGCTGGGTGGATGATACTTATTATGTAGATATAAACGGAGTGCGTGTATCAGACCGTTGGGTGCAGGTGGAAGAAGGAACAGAAGATGCTCCAAATTCAGATGGCGGCTGGTATTATTTAGATTCCAATGGACGTGCGGTCACAGAAGGCTGGAGAACTATTAACGACCAGCGCTATCATTTTGACTCTGATGGAACCATGCAGTATGGTTGGTTCAATGACGAGGATAACCTGTATTATTTAGGCGATGAGAATGATGGAGCAGCAAAGACTGGCTGGCTGAATCTGGAATATGATGAGGATGAAGGCCAGGAGGACGGGACTGTGGCAGAACAAAGCAGTACAGGAACCTGGTATTATTTCCAGGCCAATGGCAGAGCTGTAAAAGCAACGGGTGATAACAGTTATATAAACAGAACCATCAATGGTTTCAGATACTATTTTGATGAAAATGGTGCCATGGCAACTGGCTGGGTAGCCATTGGGGAACGTGAAGAGGGTGATATGACCGGAATCAGTACCCTGAAGTATTTTGGAGACAGCAGCAGTGGTCAGATGGCAAGAGGTTGGAGATACTTAACCGATGATCCGGAAGATTCTAGTGATAATGATCAGGATTTCAGCTTCGGTGTAGCAACTTCCAGCAATGCAACTCCAAACAATGCACAATTTGATGGAGATGGAGCATGGTATTATTTTAATAACAGTGGTGTTCCGGCTTATTTAGACGAGAATGCTACTTCTTTAACCAATGCAACAACCAGAATTAATGGTCACAGATACTTCTTTGATGAATATGGACGCATGAAGAGTGGTCTGATTGGATTTACACAGCCAGACGGAACAGTTATCAATGCATACTTTGGTTCAGATGATTCTGATGGAACGATGAAAAACAACCGCCAGACGAATGTTATCGAAGAAGATGGCGTACGTTCTACATTCTATTTTACTACAACAGGTGGATACACCGGTGCGAGAAGCGGTTACTTATATAACCAGGGAAAACTGGTACAGGCAGAGGATGGAGAGGATATCCAGGTATTTGAGGTTGATGGGCGACTCTATCTTGTGAATAAAGCCGGAAGATTCCAGGATTCCAATCGCGCTTACAGGGCAGATAGAGAATACCGCTATGAATACAATAACGGAACCATCTATTATATTAATGCGGATAGAGAACGTCTTGGCGAAGTGACAAGCGGGGAGCGTTTGCCTGAGATTTCTTATGAAGCTGTTTACACTTTATATGGTTCAGTAGAATAAGAAGGGTTTCTCTCATAATTAATAAACTTCATCACAATAACGCGGCATGTGGTTCTTTCCTGTAAATGGAGGCCATATACCGCGTACTTTATATGATTGGAAATTTAAAGGATGACTATAATAAAAATACCATACTTGTATACCAGCTCTTGACCGCCACTGATCTTTTCTCTATAATAAAGAAATAGATGAAAAAGGAGAACTAGATGCCATGCGTATATTAGAACGTTTGCCCAGGGAAACCGGCAGGGAATATGCCCTTAGAGTATTAAAAGACAATATCATTCATCTTGATCTGGTTCCAGGAAGCATGATCAGTGAAAATGAGCTGGCAGCACAGCTTAGTCTGTCCAGAACCCCTGTGAGAGAGGCGTTAATTGAGCTGGCAAAGGGGAAAATAGTTGAGGTTTATCCTCAGAGAGGCAGTGTGGTATCTCTTATTGACTATAATCTGGTGGAAGAAGCCCGCTTCATGCGCAATGTTCTGGAATGTGCAGTGGTACAGCTGAACTGCGAAATGATAACTCCGGAGTGGTCTGCTAAACTGGAGGAAAATATAAAGCTGCAGGAGTTTTATCTGGAAAACCGCTCTCCTGTTAAGCTTTTGGAGCTGGATAATGAATTTCATCAGATTCTTTTTGATATGGCAAACAAGCCTCAGATCTATCTGCTGATGGAAAGTATTACCATTCATTTTGACAGAGTGAGAAGCATGTCGTTATCTACAGTGAAGGAGCTAAAGCTGGTATCTGATCACAGGGCAATTGTAGATGCCATTAAGGCAGGAGATAAAGAAACTGCCAAAAATGAGATGGAAAAGCATTTGTCCAGATATAAAATTGATGAACAGGCGCTGAGAAGTGAATATAATCAGTATTTTAAGCCAGAATAAAAATAGAATCCAATTTAGAACACAGGAAGGGTGATGCAAAACCAAAAGTTTTGTTAACCCTTCCTTTTGTAACTTAGGAATTATAGATAAAAAAGAAAGTGAAAATTTGTGAAAAAGATATTGAAATACTAGTATACAAGTTATATACTGTATATTAGGAAACAAATTTTCAAATATTATAAATATTTTGGAGGATATCCATATGAAGATGATTATGCGCTGGTTTCCCCATGGAGACGACAGTGTAACACTGGAACAGATTCGTCAGGTTCCCGGTGTCAGCGGGGTAGCGACCTGTCTGCCTAAGATTCCGGTAGGAGAGGTATGGCCCCTTGAAGAGATTCTGGCTGTGAAGAATGAAGTGAATGCAGCAGGTCTTGAGATGGAAGTAATTGAAAGTGTCAACATTCACGAGGACATTAAAAAAGGTTTGCCAACCAGAGACCAATATATTGCCAACTATATTAAGACTCTGGAAAATCTGGGAAAAGCAGGAGTAAAATGTCTCTGCTATAATTTTATGCCAGTCATGGACTGGGCTCGAAGCGATCTGGCAGCACCCCTTGATGATGGCAGCTTTGTTATGGCATACCGCCATGAAGAAGTTCTTCAGATGAACCCTGAGAAGATGGCAAAGGCTATGGAAGGCAAGGCAAGAGGCTATTCCCTGCCAGGCTGGGAACCAGAACGTCTTGATGCCATGGCACGTGATATTGAATTTTACCAGAGCATGACAAAAGAGCAGTACTGGGATAATATGAAGTATTTCCTGGATGCAGTTGTGCCTTATGCTGAGGAATACGATATTAAAATGGCAATTCACCCGGACGATCCGCCCTGGCCTTTATATGGCCTTCCCAAAGTGATTACCAATTCGGAGAATATCCGTACTTTTCTGGATTTAAACAATAGCCAGTACAATGGTCTGACTCTTTGCACAGGAAGTCTTGGAAGCGATTTAAACAATGACCTTCCTGCCATGATGAGAGAATTTGGCTCTATGAAACGAATTCATTTTGCCCATGTTCGTAATGTTCATCATTTAAATGAGAAGGATTTTGATGAAGCGGCTCATCTGTCTGCCTGCGGTGATTTAGATATGTATGCGATTATGGAAGCCTTGTATGAGTCAGGTTTTGATGGTTATATCAGACCTGATCACGGCAGAATGATCTGGGGAGAGCAGGCACGTCCTGGGTATGGCCTGTATGACAGAGCCATTGGCGCCAATTATCTGCTTGGGCTTTGGGAGGCTATTGATAAGAGTTATAAAAAGAAGGGGGAAATCCAATGAAAATGAATCATTTGAGTCTGGAACAAACATCTTTATGGGACGCAGCAGGCGTAAAACTGCCTAAATTTGATTGGAAGAAGATGTGTGAAACCACAGAAGAAAAACCTGTATGGGTACACTTTGGTGCGGGAAATATTTTCCGGGGCTACATTGCAGCTTTGCAGCAGCATCTGCTTAATGAAGGACTTGCAGAAAGCGGTATTATTGCAGCGGATACCTTTGACTTTGATATTATTAATAAAATCTATGCTCCATACGACAGCATGACTATGATGGTCAGCTTAAAGCCTGACGGAACCATGGACCGTGAGATCATTGCCAGCGTGGCAAAAGGGGTTAGAGCTGATAGTTCAGATGAACAGGAATTTGAATATTTGAAGAAGGTATTTAGAAATCCTTCTCTTCAGATGGTTTCCTTTACCATTACTGAAAAAGGATATGCTCTTCAGGATTTGGAAGGAAATTATTTCCCAGTTGTAAAAGATGACATTGAACAGGGACCTGCAAAAGCACGCCATGCAATGAGCATTACAGCAGCTCTTCTCAATGAAAGATATAACGCAGGCGCAGTACCTGTGGCAGTTGTCAGCATGGATAACTGCAGCCATAACGGAGAGAAACTGAGAAACAGCGTTATTACGGTTGCAAAGGAATGGAAGAATCAGGGATTTGTAGAGGAAGGCTTTTTAACATGGCTGGAAGATGAGAGTAAGGTTTCATTTCCATGGAGCATGATTGATAAGATTACTCCACGTCCTGCTGAAGTGGTGGAAGAAGCCCTGAAAGCAGATGGAATTGAGGACATGGCTCCTATTATTACGTCTAAAAATACTTACATCGCTCCATTTGTCAATGCAGAGGTTCCACAGTATCTGGTTGTAGAAGATCGTTTCCCTAATGGTCGTCCTGCTCTGGAAAAGGCGGGAGTATACATGACAGATCGTGAAACAGTTAATAAAACAGAGCGTATGAAGGTTACCACCTGTCTAAATCCTCTCCATACAGCACTTGCAGTTTATGGCTGTCTTCTTGGATATACAAGCATTGCAGCAGAGATGAAGGACAAGGATTTAGTTAAACTGGTGGAGACAATTGGTTATAAAGAAGGAATGCCTGTAGTAACTGATCCGGGAATCTTGAGCCCCATGGATTTTATTCATGAGGTGATTGACAGCCGCCTTCCTAATCCATTTATTCCTGATGCGCCTCAGCGTATTGCCACTGATACTAGCCAGAAGATTCCTATTCGTTTTGGTGAGACAATTAAATCCTATGTGGCAGATGAGAAACTGGATGTGAAGAGCTTAAAGGCTATACCTCTGGCAATTGCCGGCTGGCTGCGCTATCTTCTTGGAGTTGATGATGAAGGAAATGTTATGGAAGTCAGCAGTGATCCAATGCTTCCTGAGTTAAAAGAGAAACTATCCGGTGTGACTTTAGGAAATCCTGACAGCTGTGATGGTAAGCTGGAGTCTGTCTTATCAAATGCTGCTCTCTTTGGACTTGATCTGACAGAGGCTGGATTATCAGAGATTATAATTACCATGGTGAAACAGATGTTAGAAGGTCCGGGAGCTGTGCGGAAAACTTTGCAGAGCTATTTAGGGGAATAATGATACTTAACAAGAGAGCCGGAGACTGAGGCAAATCAGTCGCTGGCAAAGTGTTACTATATTTAAAATAGCGCCTTACTTTGTCAGAGTGGGGGCGCTATTTTTTGTATAAAAGAGTAATAATTGTATTATGTTATCTTCGCTTAGGATCTCCGGTTTTATCGTGTTTTATTACGCAGCTTCAGCGAGATATTTCTTTGTTCACAATTTAGACCGCAGGCAGAAAAAAGCGGATATTCTCTTTGTTTATACTCCATTACGTTTCCCCCTCACTCATTTGTTTTTCTTATATGAAATACATGCAAACCACACTATGGCAAGTATGCCTGCAAACAATCCCACCAGCGGCAGAATGAAATTAACAGGCGCAGGGAGAAAAATCCCAACTAAAAATAACAATCCAATTACTAAGAATACCCAACCGCTGAAGCGATGCGTTTTTACCCAGACCACTTCACTGGACAGTGTCCATGGGAGACGGATGCCCAAAACATAATTTGGTTTGACCTTTGGCATATAGTTTCCAATAAACAGCATTAGAATTCCAAGTATAGCAAATATAATTTCGGTTGTCGGCACCGAAATGCCAAATGCCGTTACTGCGGTAATAGTGAGAAGTGCTGCCATCAACAGAGACAGTAAAACCATCAGTCCAGGATAAATTTTGCCGGATTTCTCTATGTTTTCACCTTTTGGTGTGATTCTCGGTGCCCAATGAAACAAAAGAGTTAATACAAGCGACAAAACGGGCAAAGCAAATATAAATTCTTTGCCCGCAGACCCATCAACAGCACCAGATATATTCCAGTGGATGGGTATCTGCTCCGGCAAATAAGGAAAAAGAACTATTGCCGCTATAAACTCCAACGCAGTTATAATCATTGATATAATAAATGCTTTTTTCATAATTTAATTATCTCCCTTCAGGTTAATCATCCAGTTCATAACATCCTCAAACAGCGAAGTGTTCAGGGTATAGATAATAAAGGTTCCGTTTCGGGTGCTGTCAATGAGCCCTGCCTTTTTCAGCACAGATAAGTGGTGCGATATTGTTGCATCTCTTAAGTCAAAGGCCGCCGCGATTTCCCCAGCGGTGAGGGACTTTTCTTTTAGCATATCCAAGATTTTTCTCCGTACTGGGTCAGAGAGGGCCTTTAGGGTTTCGGTCATTCCCATGCAATCACCTAATTTCATTTTGTTATTTAGATATCTATCTAAATATAATTTAACAAATATCTAAATACATGTCAAGAGGTATTTAGACGTATACCAGACGTACCTGGATGCAGGAGATTGGTATCCATGAAGATATAAACATTGCTGTAGATTAACCCTCCACTATACCACCAATGTTTAATTTGATAGTATTCTTTTGTCTCCGGTAACTAATTGTTAATATTTGAATTTTGAAACAGGAGAAGAAAAAGATGCATATTAAGATAAAAAATGCCTATGAAAACAATTTGAAAAACATTGATCTTTCATTGCCCAAAAACAAATTAATTGCCTTTACCGGCGTCTCAGGCAGTGGGAAATCAACATTGGCACTGGATACAATCCAAAGAGAATGCCAAAGGCTTTATATGGAGTCTTTGGGAATGACTTTAAATGTTGGGAATAAGGCAAAGGTAGACTCAATCAGTGGATTAAGTCCGGCTATCAGCATTACCCAGCATCAATCCAATAATAATCCACGTTCAACAGTAGGAACAATTACCGAGTTAGCTCTCTATTTAAGGATTTTGTATTCTAAAATGGGAAAATCAAGAACACTGGAAAATAGCAATCAAGAATTGTCAGCAAATCACTTTTCTTACAATAATCCCTTAGGTGCCTGCCCTCACTGTAATGGAGTCGGAAGTGTTCATACTATAAATGTTGAAACTGTTATCGACATGAACAAGAACATTAGTGAATTTGCGATCCATGGCTGGGATCAGGCCTATGTTGACAGATATGGAGCTTCATTGCTGGCTGCGGCAAAGCACTATAATTTCCAGCTGGATATTAATCAACCAATTAGCAAGTATGATTCAATTCAAATGGATTTACTATTATACGGTGTTTTAAGCAAGGAATTCTCTGCTCATTTCCCTGATATTGCGCCACCTAAGACTGTACCGGAAGGAAGATTTGAAGGTGTTGTAACTAATTTATTGCGCAGATATTCACAACAGAATATTTCACCACAGCAAAAAAGAAAGTTAGAACAATTCTTTAGTCAATCAGAATGTCCGGTTTGTAGTGGTGTCAAATGGAACAAGGAAATTCTTGATGTTTATGTAGCAGAAGATAATATTCGAACTGTGTTAAAGAAATCTTTGTCAGAGCTTTTAGAATGGACGTTATATTTGGAAGATTTCATTGATGATGAAACAAGAATTCTAATTGGACAACTGCTGGAAACCATTAAACAAAAAACAACAAGTCTCATAGATGTGGGGGTTGAATATCTGACACTGGAGCAAACAGCAGGAACTCTGTCTTCCGGAGAGTGGCAAAGAATCAAACTGGCTTCTGTCATTAACAATGGTCTGACCGGAGTCTTGTATGTGTTAGATGAACCAAGTGCAGGATTGCATTATTCTGATATATCCAAGTTGATTCTAGTGTTAAAAAAATTAAGAGATTTAGGAAATACCGTCATCGTTATTGAGCATAATCTGGAAATAATAAAGAATGTAGACCATATTGTTGATTTTGGACCGGAAGCAGGAAAAAATGGAGGGGAGATAATAGCACAGGGCAGCCAAAAAGACATTCGAAACAATAATATTTCCCTGACAGGAAAATACTTAAATGCTCCATTTAGCAGCTTAATTACTAAAAAAGTTGAGTTTAAGCGCTGCTTAGAAATCTCACATGCCAACGAAAATAATCTTAAAGATATTACAACCAAAATACCTCTCGATTCATTTGTAACAGTAACCGGTGTTTCCGGCAGTGGAAAGACCAGCCTGGTTTTTAATGTTATTGCTGATCTGGCAGAAAAGTATTTTAAATCCAATAGGAAACAAGAGAATCAAGTTGTAAAAGGCTTTGACCAATTAGAAGATGTTGTTGTAATTAATCACAATTCTGTTGGCCGCTCTTCCAGGTCTAATATTGCGACTTACACTGATATATTCAATGATATTAGAAATATCTTCTCCAATATATCAGATGAATTTACTGCAAAAGATTTTTCTACAAATACAGTTAGCGGAAGATGTGAAGATTGTCAGGGGCAAGGATTTATCTCTATTCCAATGCATTTTTTACCCGATGTAGAGATGACCTGCCCTGTATGTCAAGGGAAACGTTATAAACAAAATGTTCTCAAAGTTGAATATCAGGGAAATAATATATCGGATATATTGTCAATGGACATTAAGCAGGCGAAAGAAGTGTTCCGTGGAAATAAAAAAATATTTAATAAGCTTTCAATTTTAGATGAGATTGGTTTAGGCTATTTAATCCTTGGACAAACCACAGCCACTTTATCAGGTGGTGAAGCTCAAAGAGTCAAATTAGCAAAAGAGCTGATGAATCAGGAAAAAAGTAACCATCTTTATCTATTTGATGAACCTACAACCGGTTTACATCAGCATGATGTGTTTAAAGTCATAAGTATACTAAGAAAATTAGTCAGCCAGGGAAACAGTGTTGTTGTAATTGTACACAACTTGAGTATCATCTCTCAAGCGGATTTTATTCTTGATATGGGAATAAAAGGTGGTTATCAGGGAGGTCAGGTAATCGCTTCGGGAACACCGGAGGAAGTCTTACGGTCAAAAAATAGTATTACTGCTTCAGTTTTAAGGGGCATAAAATAAGATAAGGGCGGAACATATGGTGCGTTCCGCCCTTATAACAGATTCTTCAACTGATTTATTATTTTCGATTATTGTTTACAATTATTGTTTCTAATAAATTCAACCACTCTTTCGTACCGGTCTGATATACTTCCAATATCGCTCCGGATTAAAATAAAAGTAAATGATTCTGCCAGGAGAAGTATCAAAGCAGTAACCGGTGTCTGTAAAATCAAAGGCTGACATTGCCTTTTCGACTTTTTCCTCAACACTGCGATTTTCCTGTTCATAATCAAATGGCCCATGTTCAAATACAATATACTCTGCTTCGGGAATATCGACCATAAGCATTTGTGGTGGAACATCGCCTTTATAATCAGAAGGAAGACGTACCCCATGACACTCTGTACGTGGAATACCCCAATCGCAGAGTCTGCCGTCCGGATCATTGATGTACGCCATAATCTGACCGCTGCCGCTGTTGGGTTCACTCCCGCCATCGTCATCTAATTTGTCTTTGATACTATCCAGCAGTCCGCAGATTGTTTCATAATCCTGTCCCGGAATAAGACTTTGCTTCTGCCAAAAATCCCAATACCCATTACTTTCATAGTTCTTAATGTGCAAAAATTTGTGTGCGGGAATGGTTACAAAATAAATCTTAATGCCATCTGTTGATTTTATCATACCAATTTCTCCTAATCCTAAAAAGTAGCGGTCGAAAGGGTTTATCTTTGTACGGAGAATCACAGGCTTAGGATTTTTCCGGTATTCACTTGGAGTGATACCATATGTTCCCTTGAAAGCCCTGGTAAAAGCTTCATGTGATGAAAAACCATAATCAAAAGCAATATCCAAAATGCTTTTTTCACTATCCCGAACCTCTTTTAGTGCAAATGCTAATTTTCTAAGCCGCAGATAGTCCCTGAATTGCATACCCGATATTTCCTTGAATTTTCTCGTTGTGTAAAATTCGGAATAACCAACCCTGCGGGAAAGAAAACGCAGGGTTAGGGCTTCGTCATTATAATTTATAATGCATTTATCAATTTCATCAACGATTATTTGAATTTGCTTCTGCCACTCATACATTCGTCTGTTCACCTCGTTTCAACCACCCTGGGTTTATTATATAGAAATAGGGAGATTGCTGCTTGATTTTACTTGCTGTTTCATTTTACTTGCTGTTTCATCAAATCAAGGGTTTCCTCAAAAGGGATACATTTAGCATATCTGCCATTCCACATGAAGTTATTATAATATTTGTAAGTCATTTCGGCAGACATGAAGTCGTTATCAAATGTGCTGTTTGTATTTGATTTTGTATGGATGAGTTAGCCTGTAATATTGCTTTAAAACAAAAGCAGCCGAAGTTTCAACCTCTCCTATTTATAGTCAGTGACGATGTTTGCGGTTTGATGCTCACTCCATTCCAAGTATCGCCAATACCAATCTCTTTGGGCGTAACATTTTGGTAATGACCATTCATACCTTGAATTATAATATTCATTTTTTCATCAATGGTAACTATGATATGGAGTGGTTCTTTATATAAAATCAAATTCTTCAAGTGAGGATATTGTTTGTGTATTTCCAGACTGTAATTGAAGGTTTCTTTTACTCCCTGCCATATATACGAGACTGAATTCAGAGAATAATAATAGATACCATTAATTTCCCTTATAGAATCACCATGATCATTTCCATTTAAGCAAAAAAGTAATTTATTGCCATTTGAGTTTGCTTTTTCTAAAATATTGCGGATATCTTCTCTGTTTACCACACCTCGTGAATGAGATCCTACAATATGGTCATTTGATAAACTCTGATGGGAACAAATAACATAGAATTTATCATCGTTCAATTCATTTTTTAGCCACTGAATCTGTTCAGGAGGAATATAGGGAAACTGACCGGTTTTATCTGCTAAATTAGATTTACATTCAGGTAAATATCCTGAACTAGTTCTAATGTAGTTGGCATCTAAAAAAATGAACTTTACATTTTGCTTAACAACAGAGTAATAACCTTTTTGCAGACCTAAAAAGTTCAATGCTGTTTCAGGAGAGCAGAAGTCAATATTATGATTTCCTAAGCTATAATAACATGGAACGCCCAGACTCTTAAGTGATTTTAGAATTGTCTGGTTCTTTTCGGTGGGATTGCACAAATCTCCTAATTCAAGTATGAAATCCACCTTTTCTTCCCTAAAACTTTGCAACAATTTGTCAAGCCGCTTATCCCCGTCAGGAATAACATCATAGTGTAAATCTGTAAATACCCCAAATTTCATAAAAATACCCCAACATTTCTTATTTGCTAAGTCTTTAAAACCATTATTTCCATTTTATCACACTGTTCTGTCAAATACTATTAGGGCGATTATAAAAACCACTAAAATGCACCTTTCTACGCTGACTAGAAAACCAAATGCTTTACTTTTATGAAGAAATTTAGTATATAATTTAATAAAAGTGATAAGAGGCAAGAAAAACAACAATGGGACGTCTCTCCGCTCCCCTTATAGAATAAGGGCTGTAGATTCCGAAAACTTATCCTGTTAAAACGGAGGATTATTATGGTTATACAAGAAATTGATGGAGTAGAATTCAAACTAAAAGAACAGTGTGATTTAACATGGGTAAAAAGATATGGGACTGTTTTTGATGTGATCGATGCAACTGGTTCGGGTTGTATTTGTTTTGGAATAGGAGATAACATTGAAAAATATTTTGTTAAAATTGCTGGGGTAGATACTGTTGAAGCTGAAATGAGCCCAGAAGAATCTGTAGAAGTTCTTAAAAATGCAGTAGAACTTTATCAAACTCTTAGCCATCCTAATCTTGTTAGATTGCTGGATCATTATTTATATAAGGACTATTATGTTGCCGTATTTGAGTGGGTAGAAGGGGAATGTTTATTTGATTATTGGAATTTTGATAAGTATGCACAGGAGCCAGGTTTAAAAAATCCAAAGATCAGATTTAAAGAATTATCTGTAAAAAAGAAATTATCTTCATTGGAAGGTATCTTTTCATTTTTAGAGACAGTTGCTGATAATAATTATGTAGCAGTTGATTTTTACGATGGAAGTCTAATCTATGATTTTAACACAGAAAGAATCACTATTTGTGATATAGATCTTTTCAGAAAGCAACCGGCATTCAACGATATTGGTGAAAACTTTTGGGGAACCAAACGATTGAAGGCTCCAGAAGAGTATGTTTACGGTTCCTGTATTGATGAAATAACCAATGTTTTTACTTTGGGAGCTTTGATATTTGATTTGTTTGGAGAGTTTAGTCACAAGGAAATCAAAAACAGATATTTGACAAATCAATTTGTTCCATGTACTTTGGATAAATGGGAACTGAATGAAAAGTGCTATGATGTTGTTTCACAGGCAGTCAGCATTGAGAGAAATTCAAGGTATAAAACAATTTCTGATTTTCATATGGCATTTAGATTGGGAAATATGCAGAATAGTTAGTACTTCAATAATTCAGATGGAGGTATTTTATCATGACTGACATATTGTTTGATACAGAAAATTTTAAATTTAGTTATCGGGTTGCCGGCATTCTGGTTCGTGATCATAAAGTCCTGGTGCAAAAAGCTACAGATGAAGAGGGGTATGCATTTCCCGGTGGTCATGTTTCATTTGGCGAAACCAATGAACAAACATTAATTCGTGAATTTAAAGAAGAACTCAATGTTGATATTATTGTTAAGAACTTAAAATGGGTAGCAGAGATATTTTTCCCTATAAGAAGAAAACTTTGTCATCAAATATGTCTTTATTATATTGTGAATTTAAGTGATGAAAAACAATTTCTTCCAGAGACAGTTTTTATAGGTGGGGAATACTTAGAAGGCAGAAGTTTTGATATTGAATTTCATTGGATTCCGGTATCTGAATTAAACAAACATGAGGTATATCCTCCACAAGCAGGAAAACTTATATTACAACTGGATCAGGGTGTAGAGCATTTTGTTTATAAGGAATAAATACTAAAACCGCCGCTATGGGGAATCCCCATAACGGCGGCCAACATTTATTAATACCCCAATTTCTCATGAATCAATATGATCTCAATCTCACCTGTCATAGGTTTGCTCCAAAGTACAGAAAGTCCCCTGCAAATTCGTTCTGAACTTTTACAATTATAGCAGCGATCTCCTTTTATAGCACAGGGTGTCTTTACACCAAGACGCATTGCATTTAATGGACCTGCTATGTTACGGGCACGATGCAAAGCTCTATCATAATCCTTTTCAATCTTATTCTCACCGGCAATCAAATAAACTTTTTCATGTCCATAAAAGATAGAAGCCACACGATTACAAGTACCATCAATATTAATAACCTCGCCCGTCTCCGCTATACCATTAACGGACGATAGGTAAATATCCGCAGCATTCGCTTGCACTCTAACCTCTTTACTTGTCTTTCCATCAGGTATCCTTTGGTGCCAAAACACCTCATTATGTTTGTTTAGAGTTTCGTATAAATTCATCTGTTCCAATGTGACGGAGCCACCAAAACCGATTGATCTTTTGTCAATTTCAGTGTCAAGATAAGATACAGCATCTTCTGCTGTATCAAAACAGGAAACAATATAACCAAGTGCTTTTAAATTTTTCTCAATTGTGTAAAAATCCATTAGTCTTCTCCTATTAAGATATGATTGTTTCGTTATGTTTAACTAAAAAAATTATATAATAGAATACCATGAAAAGCAATCGTACATGCCTCCATGTTACAAATTACTATAGCCATTGGACTTACAAGTAGATGACCTTTCAATATTACGAGTCCGTCTAAATTTTGTATAATCTATTGAGGATAAGCATTATATGGTTTACAATGATATAAATGTACTTATAAAATGACCGAGGTGAAAAAATGAAGGAAATGGAGCAGATAGAGGCCCTTTTGCAAAAACCTTATTTTGTAATTGATTTCCTGCCGGAACAAGTACCACAAAGCTTTCAAGGCAGCTTTTTTGAAATAGAGGAGTATTTTTTGAATAGCAAGGAGTTAGTAAATATTGCAGATAAATTTACAAGAATCATTTTAAAACTTCTATGTTATTTTAAAGCTGATATTTTTACGGATCAATGGACTGGCAGCCGAGTTAAATGCAGCCAGCTTTCAACATTAGTCAGAGATATGGTGTTAAGTAAAAACGGTTATATGAATATCTTATTTGCTAATGAAAATGCATTGCTTTTTGTTGAGGGTGGCACACTTGATTTAACTTTATATAATCCCAATGCTGATGTACAAAGGATTGCATCTGCATTGGCTCATTCAGAAGGTTTGTTCTGGAGGGCTGGAATCAACTGAGCATGGTAATAAGCTTTATACTTTTAATGACTAATATATAAATTATGAAAGGATGACTATGAATAATTTGATTGTCTCATCACCGGCTTTTGAAAACAAAGGACTGATACCCATTGAATACACCGGATATGGCAGCGACATATCACCGGAATTAGTATTAACAAATTTAGATGAAACTGCAAAATCAATTGTTATAATCATGGACGATATGGGGCACCCTATACCAGCTTACAACCACTGGGTAATTTGGAATATACCTGTAATGTCAGTGATTCCTTCAAGCATCCCTCATGGAAAAGATGTTGAGTCTTTAGACGGCGCCCAGCAAGGTATAGGATACGGGAAACATCGTTACAGAGGCCCAAAACCGCCTTTCAACTGGTCTCACGAATATCAGTTTAATGTATATGTTTTAGATAAATTACTGGATTTACCAGGTAAATCAAGAAAAAAAGATGTAATACAAGCTATGCATGGGCACATATTGCAGCAAGGTGCAATTACAGGACATTATAGATAATAATACTTAAATGAAATTGAATCGGAGGTTTTAGATGGCACTCATATATATTGTTGAAGATGACCTTAATCTAAGTGAAGGTCTTTGCCTTGCACTTAAAGAAACAAAAAGTACAATCAATCAGTTCCATACGCTCCGGGATGCCCGTATCGCATTGGCCGCCGCTGCACCTGATGTTGTAATACTTGATATCAATCTGCCTGATGGAAGCGGCCTTGATCTGCTGCGGGAGATTAAGCGCGGATCCAGTACACCGGTTATTCTGCTCACTGCCAATGATACGGAAATGGATGTGGTGCTTGGTCTTGAAAATGGCGCCGACGATTATATAACAAAGCCCTTCAGTCTGGCCATTCTCCGTGCCAGAGTAAATACGCAGCTCCGCCGTCAGGAGGGTATAACACAGCCTGTCAGAATAGATCACTATGTATTTGACTTTGAGAAAATGCTGTTTTCTATTGATGAAACGGCTGTGGAACTGAGCAAAACAGAGCAAAAACTATTGAGGCTGCTGGTTGAAAACCGGGGTGCAACCATGAGCCGTGATACTCTTCTCACCCGCATCTGGCCGGATGGCACCGAGTATGTGGACGAAAATACACTCTCTGTGGCAGTCAAGCGCCTGCGGGACAAGCTGGAAGCATCAGAATACATCAAGACGGTGTACGGCCTTGGTTATAGCTGGGTGGTGAAGTAGTTGGGTATATGGGAATGGAAATATATCATTATCATCCTCATTGTAATTCTAATTGCAGTTGTTATAATCAGTTGGCAGCGGAGGAATATGCGCCTCATGATCCGCAACATCCATACCATGCTGGACGCAGCCATTGACGGCACCTTTGCAGAGCAGACATTTGATGAATCCCTGCTGGCTTCGGTAGAAAGCAAACTCAATGATTACCTATCCGCATCTGCGGTGTCCTCTCGCAATCTTACTATAGAGAAGGATAAAATCAAGGAGCTGATAGCAGACATTTCTCATCAGACCAAGACACCCATAGCCAACATCCTGTTATATTCACAGCTTTTAGGAGAACAGGATTTGACTGACGAAAGCCGTACTTGTGTCCAGTCCCTGCAGAGCCAGGCTGAAAAGCTGAACTTTCTGATTGCCGCCCTTGTAAAACTTTCCCGGCTGGAGGCTGGTATTCTGACGTTGAATCCCATGGAAACCATGCTCCAGCCAATGCTTCAGGATATACAAGGTCAGCTTACGCCCAAAGCGGAGGAAAAAGGCGTCATTTTTACTGTTGTCCCCACCAAAAGCAAAGCTGTATTTGATCCTAAATGGACAGCTGAAGCGTTGGCGAATATAGTTGACAATGCCATCAAATATACCCAGCCAGGCGGCGTGGTGACAGTCAGTGTAAAGTCTTATGATTTATTTCTCCGCATTGACGTGGCAGACACTGGTGCAGGCATCAAAGAGGATGAACTGCCCCGTATTTTCTCACGTTTTTACCGCTCACCTTCCCAGAGCAAACAAGAGGGTGTAGGCATTGGCCTTTATCTGGCAAGGCAGATTCTTACCGAGCAGGGCGGCTATATCAAGGTTTCCTCCAGCCCCGGAAAAGGCAGTGTATTTTCCATGTTTTTGCCTGTGATGCGGTAATTCTTACAAAACTGATAGATTCTAATGGCTTCTGGAAAGATTGTGGTAAGATTTATATGTTAAAGTCTGTATTGTAGAGATATCATACAGACTTTTTTTAATGGAGGCAGTTCAATGAATATTTTACAGACAAAAAAACTTAAAAAAGTTTACGGTTCAGGTGAAAATGCAGTTTACGCCTTGAATGAGGTTGATTTGCAGATAGACAAAGGCGAGTTTGTAGCAGTAGTGGGTACTTCAGGCAGTGGAAAATCCACGCTGCTGCATATGCTGGGTGGTCTGGACAGACCCACCAGCGGAGTGGTAGAGGTGGATGACCAAGACATTTTCTCACTAAAAGAAGAAGCCCTTACCATTTTTCGCCGCAGAAAGATTGGCTTCGTGTTCCAAAACTACAACCTGGTGCCTGTGCTGAATGTATATGAAAATATTGTACTGCCCAGCCAACTTGACGGCCAGATCCCCGATGCCGCATATATCGACAGCATTATAGAGACTCTGGGACTTGGCTCAAAGCTTCAGAATCTCCCTAACAACTTATCCGGCGGACAGCAACAGCGTGTGGCGATTGCCCGTGCTCTGGCAACCAAACCCGCCATTATACTGGCAGATGAACCCACTGGTAATCTGGATTCAAAAACCAGCCTTGATGTGCTGGGGCTTTTAAAGGTAACAGGGCAGAAATTCAGCCAGACCATTGTAATGATCACTCACAACGAAGAATTGGCACAGATGGCAGACCGCATCGTCCACATCGAGGACGGCCGGATTGTGACAGGGTAAGGGGGGGGGGCTGAATCATGAATGTATCCAACCGTAAATGCGTTCGCCGCTTAAGTATCCGAAGCATGTGGGCAGCAAAGAGCCGTAATCTGATTGCAGTTGTGGCGATTGCCCTGACTACAATCCTTTTTACCACACTGTTCACCATTGCCCTTTCCTTCAATCATGCCTTCCAACAGGCTAATTTCCGGCAGGCCGGCAGCTATGCCCATGGCTCCTTTAAATACCTTACTATGGAACAGGTGGAGGAACTTCGGAGCGACCCACTGATCAGAGAATACAGCCTGCGCCGCATTGTGGGTATGCCCCATGACGTCCCATTTAACAAGACTCATGTAGAGTTGGGATATAGCGATGCCAATAATGCCAAATGGGCATTCATTGATCCCGTGGAGGGGCACCTGCCAGCAGAGGGTACCAATGAAGCAGCCATCGATACCCGGGTGCTTTCTCTGCTGGGAATCCAGCCTGTACTGGGTACTGAGTTTACCTTAACCTTCCAGGTGGATGGGGAGGAGACCACTGAGACCTTTACGCTGTGTGGCTGGTGGGAGTATGACAGCGCAATCCCAGCCAGTAATGTACTGCTTCCCATAAGCCGTACAGAGAGTATTTTTGATAAGCTGGGAACAAAGGGCGAGGACGGCATGACAGGCTTTTGGACTATGGATGTGATGTTCCGGAATGCCATAAACATTGAACGAGATGTAAACACAGTACTTGAAAATCATGGTTTTCAGAATGAAGACAGCTATATGGATAACTATATTTCCACAGGTGTTAACTGGGGTTATACAGGGGCGCAGCTCTCTGGCAGCGCTGATCCTATAACCGTCATAGCCATAGCAGCCCTTCTGATGATCATTGTGTTCACCGGCTATCTCATCATCTACAATGTGTTTCAGATATCAGTGTCAGGCGACATCCGGTTTTACGGACTGTTGAAAACCATAGGCGTGACAGGCCGCCAGCTTAAACGGATAATCCGTATCCAGGCGATGTCCCTGTCTGTGCTGGGCATTCCCCTTGGCCTGCTGGCAGGTTATTTGATTGGGGTACAGCTTACGCCGGTAGTGCTGTCCCGGCTCGATGGCGTTGTTGTGGATGCCATATCGGCAAGTCCCTTTATATTTTTATTCTCAGCATTCTTTTCCCTTGTTACAGTGCTGATCTCCTGCCGCAAGCCCGGCCGTATGGCTGCCAGGGTATCGCCGGTGGAAGCAGTGTGCTACACAGAGGGCAGCAGCGGTAAAAAAACCCTGCGCAAAGGACAAAAGGGTGCTTCTCTTCCTACAATGGCCAGAGCAAACTTAAGCCGTAACCGCCGGAAAACCAATGTTACCATCATATCCCTGTCGCTGGCTGTGGTGCTGCTGAATTTGACTGTAACCTTCACAAACGGCTTTGATATGGATAAATACCTCCGACGAATGGCATCTGATTTCGTTGTGGCGGATGCCGGGTACTTTCAGGTAAGCAGCGGCTGGAGCGACATGTCTGTTGGTGAGGAGGTGATTGAAAGTATCAATGAACAGGGAGGAATCACTGCAGCCGGGCGCACCTACGGGCTGACTTCGTTTGTACAGGAATTTGTTCCTGAGGAATATTTCCGGACTAAGTACAGTAGATGGTATTCGCCTGAAGAACTTGACATTGTGGTGGAAGATCATGAAAAGCTGGAAGACCGTCTGGCAGACGATGCACAGCTTTATGGCATGGAACGGTTTGCACTTGATAAGCTGGGGGTAGTGGAGGGGGACATTTCTAAGCTGCATGAACCTGGTGGGCGATATGTGGCCGCTGTCTATCGTCTTGACGATTATAACAACCCGGAATTGGATAGTCACTGGGCGCAGGTGGGTGAGACCATAACCATGCGATATGTGGATGAGTTGGAATATTATGACCCAAACACAGGAGAGGTCAGCAGGGACGGCGTTTCTGAAGATATACCCTGGGCCCTGCGCGCCAGGAAATATCATGATGTGGATTACCAGGTCGCTGCACTTGTCACGATTCCTCTGGCTCTCAACTATCGGTATTACGTCAATTATGAATTTGTTTTAAATGATCAGACCTTTGTTCAGGATACAGGAACAGATTCGGTGATGTACTATGCTTTTGATACCACAGATGAGACTAATAGGGATATGGAAACATTTTTACGCGATTATACTGAAAATATCCAGCCCGGGTACGACTACGAGAGCAAGGAAACTTATGCTGCAGAGTTTGAATCGATACGGGGTATGTTTACCATACTGGGCGGGGTGCTGTGTTTCATCATCAGTTTGATTGGGGTGCTGAACTTTCTCAATGCGATCCTCACCGGTATCCTCACCCGCCGCAGGGAATTTGCAGTACTTCAATCTATCGGTATGACAGGGCGTCAGCTAAAGTCTATGCTGATTTGGGAGGGTATTTACTACACCCTTGGCTCAGTGGTTGTATCCCTGCTGTTGTGTCTTGCCACTGCGCCGCTGCTCAGTTCAGCACTGGGTAATATCTTCTGGTTCTTCACCTATCGGTTCACGATTATGCCGGTGCTGCTGGTGATACCTGTATTTGCCCTGTTAGGTGTGCTGCTGCCTTTGGTTAGTTATCATTTTGTAGCAAAACGCTCCATTGTAGAACGTTTGCGTGAAGCAGAGAACTAAGTTGGGCGGTCAGCAGAAGCGGGCTGCTATCGCCTGCAGGTTGATTACCAGGCCGGGATAATATTAAAAAAAGCAGATCAAATCAGGTCTGCTTTTTTCTATGTAAGTCAAGAGATCATTTTACTCCCGCCATAATTTACATAAGAGTTAGAATACGTTCGTCAATTCTCTGCACCACGCCATGAGTATAAGCAGCGAAATATTTCAGCCAGAATCCATAAGCAGTAGGATTGATGCTTTCAAAGTCCACACCAAGCTGGGTATAGCCTTTGGCTTTCAGTATAGATATGATTCATATAAAAGGGCTTTCACGGTCATGGTAATTCAGTGCAAGTACAAGCGGATAAACAGAATGGTATCCATACAGCGTAATCCAAAACCGTAATGGTAAAACTGTCGCTGTAATTCGTCATCATGTGCATATAAGCAGATTCCATCGAATGCTGCTACACCTGCCTCTTTTTACAAAAATTTTGTTGTGTGTTAATCTGTATCAATATTACGCTTCTTTTGCTTGTTATGCTTTCATCATGCGTAGCATAGATACTCAGGTATTTTGCAGTCTTTAAAGCGTATGTAATAAACACCTAAACAATTATTATTTAACTGTTAGTGTGAAGTTATATTTTACTTCTTTATTGGTTTCATTTAAAATTGTTATATTATGCTTTCCTGTACGAGTTGCAGGAAAGGTTGCAGAAAGTCCGTTGGGAGTAATAGGTACAAAACTAAATTCGGTGAAGCCACTATTAGTTTCTAAAACTACTCTCAAAATAGATTCATCTTCTTCCATTGATTCGCCAGAAGTATATTCCAAAGCATTTATTTCAAATGTTAATTGCTCGTCTATATTTGCTGTGAAAGCTTCGCCAGACTGATACTGGGCTACACCAATAATCCCCTCATAAGTATAGGTGTTTTTATTTTGTATAGTTTTTGCGACACCGCCGGAGTTAAAATGTTCCGGAAGTTCATAGTTGCTGGATATAGACGACGAATTAGATTTGTCATTATCTTGTTTAGGAGAAATTAATTTTATCATGTTTGTTTTACTTTCAAATTCTACATTGTATCCAAGGTATTCCAATAACTCTCTAGCTGGCATATATAAGCTTGCATCTTTTTCGCCATTTTTTTGAATTGAGACTAATGAATTACCAAGGGGAACTAAAACTCCATTAAGCGTTACCCCTGTATTACTAAAAGCAGCATGTTTGATTCCGCCTGCTGCAAATACAGATGTAATTCCCACGGAACCGATAACTATTCCTAAAACTATGTTTTTTATTCTAAAATTTTTCATATATAGACCTCCAAACATATAGAATTTGACTGTTATATTATTTTCATAAAAAAATGTAATTTATTAATTTATACGATGCCTTATAATTTTCTGTTATAGATTAATTGCTATCACAGTAGTCATTTGGTGTCAATCTTAAAACACTTAAGTTTCCTCTGATTTATCAACAAAGCCTTGAATCTACTAAATAGTAATAGCCTCAATAGTACCTTAGTGATATAGTTAGTACAGATGACTTTTTCTGGGAGCAGACAGACCCTCCGTTTACAACCAAAAGGGATTTTATTGAGTGGGCTTCTCAGTATGACACTGGAGGTTTAGATATTCGCAGTTTTGCCCATCATAAAGCCTGGTCAGAACAAATGTATTAACTATTTGGAAATGGTCTGCACAACCAACCTAAACAAGCTGTCCTTAATTATGCGTCAGATGCGCGTCTATGCGAAAAAGGAAGACTTGAAGCCCTCTTTGTGCTATTACAAGCGGTAGGGCAAGAGAAAAAACAATGGGACGCCTCTCCGCTTCAGCAAGAGCGGAGCCCCAGAAATTGAAAAGTCATACAGCACTCATTTTGTAGATTCTAAAAGAATCAATGAGTTAAAAACGGACAGGGAAAAACAAGCGGAATACCACAATATTTCCATGGGGCAGTCATAATGGCTGCCTTTTTCTTTTTTACAACTTCTATAAGTTTCCCATGGTTTCCACAGCCCAAAGCGGCAAATTCAACAACCAATCTTCTCGCTTATAGTCCATCATAGACGTACGTATTGCTGTTTTTGGGTTATATTTCTCACAGAACGTTTTAAGGCTTTTTGCCTTAAGATTTATTTCAGCCTTGACCTCAATAGGAACTATTTCTTTCCCTGTATCAATCAGAAAATCTACCTCTGCGTTGCCTCTGTCGTTGGTCCAGTAGTAAGTCTCTATGCCTTTGAGGGTTTTAAGCTGCTGTAATACATATTGCTCAGTCAGTGCACCCTTGAACTCCTTGAAAAGCTTGTTTCCATCTAGCAGAACCGATTGGTTGAGCCGTACCATACAGCCAAGCAAGCCCACATCCAACAGAAAAAGTTTAAAAGCTTTCATATCCTCATAGGCTTTTAAGGGAATGTTAGGAGCAGTAACCCTATGCACCTTATGAACAAGCCCGCAATCGGAGAGCCACATAAGAGCCATTTCATAGTCCTTTGCCCGGGCACCATCTTTGATAATACCGTAGATAAACTTCTTGTTTTCCTTAGTAAGCTGCGCTGGAATGCTGTTCCATAGCATACGAATGCGCGGCACAACCTCGTTGGGAGCGTGCTTGGAGAAATCCTGCTCATATGCCGCCAGAATGTTACCCTGTATCTCCCGTGCTTCGTTGAAATCACGGTTGTTTACAAAGTTCTGCACCACTTCGGGCATACCGCCGATATAATCGTAATACTTGAGAAGGTCAATATAATCCTGCTTAAATGTGGCAGCCATCTCAAAATCACCCTTCTCAAGCAAGTTAACAAACTGGTCTTTACCCATCGCCAGCAAGAACTCGGTAAAGGACAGAGGGTATAAGTCCATAAACTCCACCTTGCCCACTGGAAAAGATGTGCCTTGATGTAGAGCCACACCTAAAAGCGAACTTGCACAGATAATATGATACTGTGGTGCAGTTTCGTTGAAATATTTCAATGAGGTTAGTGCATTAGGAACTTCCTGAATCTCGTCAAAGATAAGCAGAGTGTTTTCGGCCGCTATTTTATGCCCGATATAAAGTTCAAGCCCTGTAATGATCCGCTCAATACGCATGCCAGAAGAGAAAAGCGTTCTCATCTGCGGATTATTGTCAAAATTAATATAGATAGTATTTTTATAGGCGGTTTTGCCGAACTCTTTCATGAGCCATGTTTTCCCCACCTGACGCGCCCCTCGGATTATAAAGGGCTTTTTATTACTTTTTTGCTTCCATTTATTTAGTTGCACGATTGCACTACGATACATAGGGCATCACCTCCGCATGGCTGATTTAACTTGATTTTAATCGGCTTATAGATGCATTATAACATCGATATACATTTACAACGATAAATGATTATTATTAAACGATTTTTACGGCGAATATATTTAGTAGTTCCTTTGTCAGAATTAGGAGTTATAGATGATATTAACAAGAACTGTGTATTTGGAACTCAGGCAGCGGCTTTATTGTGATAAAATCAAAACAAAGAAAGAGCTGAACCCCTTGATACAAAATAGGTTTCAGCTCTCTAAATTCTGTTTAGACCTGGTGATCTTCTGTTTCTCTAAACCAAGTAGGCGCAAATATCCAAAATCACATTTCCCTTTTCGTCAGGTGACGTAAAGCGGGGGCAATTATATCGTTCAAAAAACCAACCTTTTTCAGCAAACTTCCAACCTTTTTCATTAAACGCTGCCATAGATAAGTCAGAAGCCTCCATACTATACAACTCGCCGCTATCATCGTTGCCATAAAGCCAGCAAACCCCAACTTCTCCAGCAGGAATCTCCACCGACATAAAACCATGGGGAACCTCGGCACCAGGTGAGAGGAAAGCACCAATCCAATATTCAAAATCACCATCACCGCCAGCCATGCGCATTGCCCCTATTAAATCATCACTAACTTCGGGGATACCGATACACTGCTTAAGAATATCAGACCAACCCTCCTGAAAACATTGCTGCCAATAACGCCCAAATGTACCAGATTCATCGCGGTCTTTATTGGTGTAACATTTACCGACTAATTTCACACCAGGTAAATTTTCCTTATATACTTTAACAATTTCCATAATTACCTCCTATTATCTCCTCGCCTATTTTCACTGGTAACTTTTAATTTTCAGTTTGATCTTTATATGTTTTTGCAATACGAAATTCCTTGATCATCTCATCTGAAGGACCTTTGCCTGCCAGTGATACAGCTACAATAAGGATACAAGATATTAAAAAGGCTGGCAGCAGTTCATAAATACCAAATACACCACCTAGAGGTCTGAGCAGCAGTTTCCATACAAAGACCATGATTCCACCGGAAAGCATACCGGCAACGGCTCCCATATGAGTGGTCCGTTCCCAAAACAATGAAAACAACATGACCGGTCCAAAGGTAGCCCCAAAACCAGCCCATGCAAAAGACACAATTGTAAAAATAATGCTTTTCTCATCCCAAGCAATTACGATCCCTGCCAAAGTAATTAACAACAATACAATATGAGAAACCCTCATAATCTGTTTATCAGTTGCCTCTTTTTTTAGAATTCCGCCATAAATATTTTTAGATACAGCTGAAGCGGCAATAAGCAAATATGAATCTGACGAACTAATAGTAGCCGCCAGAATACCGGCCATGACAACACCTGCTAAAAGCGGAGGAAGAAGCTTTTGAGATAAAACAACAAAGACATTTTCAGCGCTGCTGACTGAAATGAGAGCACTGTCGGCGGGAGCTAATGAGCGCCCCAGTATCCCAATAAAAACTGAGGTAAATAACGAAATAATGCACCATGTGATGGCTATTCGACGAGATTTTGGCAATTCATCTACCTTCCGAATGGCCATAAAACGAAGCAAAACCTGAGGCATCCCAAAATATCCAAGTCCCCATGAAAGGGTTGATAATATGGTCAGAAAACCATATGCTGCTGGCTGTCCAAATAAAGGCGTTCCGTTGGTAATTTGCTGCATACCGTTTGTATCCACCATGGGAGTCGCTGTTTGGATCAATGAAAAAAACCCGGGTATATCTTTAGCATTTTCCAGCACGGTACCAAAACCGCCAGCGGCGCTGACCCCTAAAACCAATATGCTGATCAATGCCAATATCATGACAATGGCTTGCATAAAATCAGATACACTTTCTGCCAAAAAGCCACCCAATGCTGTATAAAAAATAACAAAAATTGCACCTGCAATCATCATGGAGTGATAGGAAAATTTAAATAATGTGCTGAATAATTTTCCACAAGTTACAAAACAACTGGCTGCATAAACTGTAAAGAAAATTAAAATGAATACTGCTGAAATACCCAGAAGGATTTTTCGTTTTTCATGAAAACGGTTGCTGAAAAAATCTGGTACGGTTATTGCATTTCCGGCTACAGTAGAATATTGCCGCAACCGTTTAGCAACGATCAACCAATTGAGATAAGTTCCAATTCCCAGACCAATGGCTGTCCATGCGGCATCTGCTGCTCCACACCAATAAGCCACTCCCGGTAATCCCATGAGAAGCCATCCGCTCATATCAGAAGCTTCAGCGCTCATTGCCGCCACCCACGGACCTAGTGAACGACCACCTAAAAAAAAGTTATCACTGCTTTGTTGGGCCTGCTTTGCATAATATAGTCCGATGCCAATGACAATGAGCATATAACTGGACATTGCAATGAAAATCTTAAATGCATTAGTTCCCATAGATTGTTTCCCCCTTTTATCTCTAAATTGACCTATGGAAAGATTTTAGCATAACAGTTAAGTCTCTGTCAAAATGTTCCTGGATTAAATACAATTTGTTCTGAGACAAATGCCCTGAAGGTTGCCATGATACAGAAAG
Organism: Hungatella sp. UBA5385; assembly: GCA_002409995.1. Lineage (GTDB taxonomy): Bacteria > Bacillota > Clostridia > Lachnospirales > Lachnospiraceae > UBA5385. The sequence goes on from DHOR01000010.1 coordinate 120,122, forward strand.
CGAATCCGATCAAAGAAAAAGTACATTTCAGCTATTATCGTCTAGCAAAAGAAATTGCCTCCATATCCACGTTACTGTCCTAGCTACGATTTTGCTAATTTCGGCGCGATTTCCTCTAACAATATACGGTCAAATTCTGTCTTGCTACTAAGAAAGGGCATATGGTCTGCATCTGGAATTGAATAAATATGTTTATCTGGCGCCACTATTTCATCAAAAAAAGATTTTGCCAAAAGATAAGGGCTGTTATAATCATTTGCCCCCATTATGTAGTATACCGGAACTTGATAATCAGTTCCGTAATTTCTCATGTCAGCTTCATTCATTAAAAACCGCACTATGCCACCTTGATCATTAAACACATTAAACTGGTTGAATATGAATGAATTTTTTAGCTCGTTAAATGAATAATACGGAGTTGCCAGTATGCGGATCACATCGCCAAAATCCATATCTACAGAAAGTCCGTACTTGCTTTGATATGTTCTTACCGTCATCATATCCGCCATATAGTTTGGCCCGTATTCCGATGGCGGATGCTATTTCTTCTCCTGTCAAGTAGCGCTGATGTGCATCTGGCTCAATACGAAGCAGACGAAGAGGTTTGTTTAAAGGTCAACAAAGACAAAGGACAGAAAAACGCCCTTAGCCGTGTTACCCACAGCTAAGGGCGTTTTAATATGGATTGTTATATCTAAAAGCCTTTTTCTCTTATGCTCTTACCCACAAACCAGTGGATAACAAGAATAATCGCTCTTGCATCTTATTTGTGTTGTGTGTTCAATATTACTAAATCTGCTTTTTCATATCGGTTATGGCCTCTTAACCCTTTTTTATATTTCCAACATTTTATTGCATCGCCCAAATCATGACCTTGATTGTCGGTAAAAAAATCACGGATATAAGTGTTGTACTCAAATTGCCTATCAATTGTGGTTTTGCCATGTTTCTTTTCTTCCATGATTGTGCAATAGGCTTCAATTGCCTGTCCATAAGTTCTTCCTGTGTTTTCTTTTAACCATTTCTGAAAAGCAACATTGAATGAAAACCCTTTGCCAATCCTGCCTTTGAAAAAGGCACGGTGCTTTTCCGAGCAGACAAAGTTTGGTTCAATTAAGGTATCATCTTCAATCAACCCAATATCTGGTTTAGCTTTGGAGATATGCTGACTGGATAACTTTTCGCCCGTATCAAGGTAATGGGTGATTCTATCTGTTATGTTGATTTTACTGCCAGAAGTAGATAGGTCATTGCTTCTGCAAAACGCTATCAATTCTTCTTTGAGATAATAGTAACTGCGAAATGTCTCGACATCCATATCTGTTTTTAAGGTTGGTCGCTCGCTCATTATATATAACTCCTTTTAGCTGCCTTATATTGAAAACCGAACTAATTTTCATTCCAATTTTACCACAAACCCACGCCCAAAACAACGGGCAAATGCCGTCCGTTCTGACTCCGTTCTGACTATCCAGACCGTCTAGATTTTTACCGTGTCATTTTGTCGCCAAAAACGGGGTACAGGATGGAAAGCCACCCTTTTTAACAAAATACGCCCTTAGCTATGAGTTAATACCCACAGCTATGGGCGTTTTAAGTTGGATTTTTACAGTTAAAAACCGCTTCTACTCATGCTGCTACCCACAAACCACTGGACAGCGAGAATAATCGCTCTTTTATAACTGTTATCAATTTGTTATCAAAAGACTTTCGGAAGTGCCGCAAAACCGCATAAACACTGGAATTTTCGGGCCCCTTAAATCATTCCCACTCAATCGTAGCAGTAGGCTTCGGACTAATATCATAACAAACTCTGTTTACATTTTTCACTTCATTTAATATACGATCAGTAATCTTACCCAGCACTTCATAATCAATAGGCTCAATAGTAGCAGTCATTGCATCAATGGTATTGACAGCCCGGAGAATTACTGGCCAGTCATAGCTTCTTTCATTATTCCGTACACCGACAGATTTAAAATCAGGAACCACAGTAAAATACTGCCATACAGTCTTATCAAGACCAGCTTTCTGGAATTCTTCTCTTAAAATGGCATCGGATTCACGAACTGCCTCCAGACGATCTTTGGAAATTTCACCAAGACAACGAACACCCAGACCTGGACCTGGGAATGGCTGACGGTATACCATATCATCAGGAAGTCCCAGCTCTTTACCGCAGGCACGGACTTCATCTTTAAAAAGCTGACGAAGTGGTTCTACCAGCTCAAACTGTAAATCCTCTGGAAGTCCTCCTACGTTATGGTGGGATTTAACAACCTTGGCTGTCTTTGTTCCGCTTTCTACAATATCAGGATAAATAGTACCCTGAGCCAGGAAGTCAATTCCTTCCAGTTTTCTTGCTTCTTCTTCAAATACACGGATAAATTCAGCACCGATAATCTTACGCTTTTCTTCAGGATCAGCAACACCTTTCAGTTTACCAAGGAAACGATCAGTCGCATCAACGTAGATTAAGTTGGTATCCAGCTGATTTTCAAATACTTCAACAACAGATTCAGATTCCCCTTTACGCATAAGGCCATGGTTTACATGAACGCAGTATAACTGCTTGCCAATGGCTTTCACTAAAAGAGCAGCTACTACGGAGCTGTCAACACCGCCGGAAAGAGCCAGAAGTACTTTCCTGTCTCCAACTTGTCTGCGTACCAGTTCTACCTGATCCGCTACAAAATTCTTCATATTCCAGTTGGTTTCTGCATGGCAGGTGTCAAAAACGAATTTCTTAATAACATCAATTCTGTCAGATTCAGTTTCAGACCACTGGGTCAGCTTGTTCTCACATGTGGCAGGTTCGTGACCTACAGACATAATCGGATAACCTGCTGTATATATTTCAGGCAGTACATCAATGCGTACTCCGTCGACCATATGGTGAGGACCGCCGTTAATAATAATGCCCTTTACATTAGGCAGAGATTTAAGTTCCTCTGCTGTAATATCATGATGATAAATCTCGCTGTACACTCCGATGGAGCGGATTTCACGTGCCAGCCCTGTATTATCTGCGCTGCCAAGGTCCAGAATAACTATCATATCCTGTTTCATAAGTGCCTCCTTTTACCTTATCTTGAGTTATATTCATAGTGTAGCAGAAAAATGGCAGGAGGTAAATGGTAACTTTGTAAGATACACAGCGGATTTATTCCTTAAAACTGTTGAAATCCATTTAAAAAAAAGGCATAATAAATAAGAAAAGAGATATCAGAATATAGATTCATGAAAACAGATATCATAAATCATACAAAGCATCAGTTACTTAGAAAGGCGGTATCAGAATGAATAGGAAACGAGAGGTCAGAGACCTGTTGTTTCGTACGGAAATGGAACGGAAACGGCGGATTCAGCCCATTTGGAACGATATGGGATTGATAGCAGGCCAGCCCCGGGTTTTAAGTGAGCTGACACTAAAGGGTCACATGACACAAAGGGAATTATCAGACGCATGTTGTATAGAACCGGCCACATTATCAAGGGCACTTGATCGTCTGGAGGAGAGGGGATATATTGTCCGCAATGATAATCCGGGATGCAGAAGGTCTTTTCTCATTACTCTCACTGAGAAAGGACAGAAAAGCGCAGAAAATGTGCAGAAGGAATTTGAAATACTGGAAGAGCAGATGATGGAAGGCCTTTCTGAAGGAGAATTGGAGCTGCTGGCTGGTCTCATAGGTAAGATTTATCATAATCTGCAATAGGTTTGTTTAGTTCGGAGGTAAGCAGTGTTAGAAAAGGAACATTTTGTGCCGATGGCATTTTTTAAAAAGGAAGCATATACGGGAAGCATGAAAGGGATGCGTTACAGAGTGAGCAAGGAAGAAGACGCTTTTGAAGCTGTGGTCTATCCTGAACCTTACGGTTATGATGCTACGCCTGAAGAGGATAAAACCAGAACCTCATTTCCTTTTACAGAAGAGGGAAGAGGTCAGGTGGTGAATTGGATTAATGAACAGTATGACAGCCGCCGGGCTTTGTGGGATGAAAAAGCAAGGAAATAGTTAAGTGTCCCCCTTTTCGAAAGCAAGGAAATATGGTATGATAATGTAATATTGGGAATATTGACGATGGAGGAAGCGAGATGGAAGATATTAAAGAGGTATTAGAGACTACAGAAAAGGAAGAAGTGGTTTCTAAAAACTTTATTGAACAGGAGATAGATAAGGACCTGGCAGAGGGTGTGTACGACCATGTGCAGACCAGATTTCCACCGGAGCCAAATGGATATCTGCATATCGGACATGCTAAGTCCATTTTATTAAACTATGGTCTGGCACAGAAGTATGGCGGTAAGTTTAATCTGCGTTTTGACGATACGAATCCTACCAAGGAGAAGACAGAATTCGTCGAATCTATTATAGAGGATGTAAAGTGGCTGGGAGCAGATTTTGAGGATCGTCTTTATTTTGCATCTGATTATTTTGAGAAGATGTATGAATGTGCAGTCTTATTAATTAAGAAGGGCAAGGCATTTATCTGTGATTTAACAGCAGAGGAGATCAGGGAATACAGAGGTGATTTTACAACACCAGGCAAGGAAAGCCCATACAGAAACAGAAGTGTGGAAGATAACTTAAAGATGTTTGAAGAGATGAGAGAAGGAAAGTATCAGGATGGCGAGAAGGTGCTTCGTGCCAAGATTGATATGGCTTCTCCTAATATTAATATGCGTGATCCGGTTATTTACCGTGTGGCACATATGCATCATCATAATACAGGTGATCAGTGGTGTATTTATCCAATGTACGATTTTGCGCATCCAATTGAAGATGCCATTGAGCGGATCACTCACTCAATCTGTACTCTGGAATTTGAGGATCACAGACCGCTGTATGACTGGGTGGTTCAGGAGTGTGAATTCGATCATCCGCCACGCCAGATTGAATTTGCCAAGCTTTATCTGACTAATGTAATTACCGGTAAACGTTATATTAAGAAGCTGGTTGAGGATGGAATTGTAGATGGCTGGGATGATCCCCGTCTTGTGTCCATTGCTGCTTTAAAGAGAAGAGGTTATACACCGGAATCTATACGAATGTTTGTGGATTTGGTAGGTGTTTCCAAGGCCAACAGCTCTGTGGACTATGCGATGCTTGAATACTGTATCCGTGAGGATTTAAAACTTAAGAAACCCAGAGTGATGGCAATTCTTGATCCTATTAAATTAGTAATAGACAACTATCCTGAGGATCAGATTGAATACCTGGATGTAGCTAATAACCTGGAGAATCCGGAGTTAGGTGAGAGAAAGGTACCATTTAGCAGAGAGCTGTATATTGAGCGGGAAGATTTTATGGAAGAACCTATTAGGAAATATTTCCGCCTCTTCCCAGGCAATGAGGTTCGCCTGATGAACGCTTATTTTGTAACATGTACAGGCTGTGAAAAAGATGAAGACGGCAATGTAACAGTGGTTCACTGTACCTATGATCCGGAGACAAGAAGCGGTTCCGGATTTAATGCAAGAAAAGTAAAGGGTACTATTCACTGGGTTGCAGCCAAGACTGCACAGCAGGCAGAATGTCGTCTCTATGAGAATATTATTGATGAGGAAAAGGGCAAATTAAATGAGGACGGAAGTCTTAACTTAAATCCCAATTCACTTATTTCTTTAAAGGAATGTTATGTAGAGCCAAGCTTTGAAGGAGCTAAGGCATATGACAGCTTCCAGTTTGTGAGAAATGGATACTTCTGTGTGGACTGCAAGGACAGCACACCGGAGCACATGGTGTTTAACAGAATCGTTTCTCTGAAGAGTTCATTTAAAATCACAAAATAATAAAATGTTGGAAGGGCGGCATGGCTGAGATGAGAAAGCGTGCGGCCTTTCCTGTTTTCCGGAATTTCAATTATTTGGAAATCTAACTATAAAATCTAACCATGAAAGGAGGAGATCAATATGGAACTGATGATTCCGTTAAAGTCCCAATCAGGAATTCCCTATTATGAACAGATTTACAGTTATATTAAAGAAGAGATTAAAAAAGGGAATTTAAAACCCTCTCTTCGCCTTCCTTCCACCCGTCTGCTGGCAGACCATCTGAAGGTGAGCAGAAGTACCACTCAGATGGCTTATGAACAGCTGGTTTCCGAAGGGTATATTATAGCTGTTCCTTATAAAGGTTATTATGTGGCTGAAATCGATGGGCTGGTGAATATTGGTCAGGAGACTACCGGGGAAATGCCTGGACTATTTGCTATGGCAGATTCCTCAGAAGCGGAGTTACAGAGCCCAACCTATCAGGTGGATTTTTCGCCCCGTGGTATTGATCTGGAGGCATTTCCTTTTAATGCATGGAGAAAGATATCAAGAAATACATTGGTAGATGATAAAAAAGAATTATTTGCCACAGGAGACCATCAGGGAGAACCCGCATTTCGTCAGGCAATCAGAGACTATCTTCACTCTGCAAGAGGTGTAAACTGTGAGGCAGATCAGATTATTGTAGGTGCAGGAAGTGAGTATCTTTTAATGCTGCTCTCTCAGATTCTGGGGGAACATAAGATTATTGCTATGGAAAATCCCACCTATAAACAGGCATACCGTGTCTTTGACAGGCTTGGTCATAAGGTTGTTCCTGTTGAAATGGATCATTCAGGTATGGCTGTCAAGCTTTTGAAGAAAAGCGAAGCACAGATTGCATATGTTATGCCCTCCCATCAATTTCCTACCGGAATTGTTATGCAGGTGAAAAGGCGGCAGGAGCTTCTTGCATGGGCAATGGAGGGTACAGACCGTTACCTGATTGAAGATGATTACGACAGTGAGTTCAGATATAAGGGAAAGCCAATTCCAGCTCTTCAGGGCATGGATACCAATGACAGGGTCATCTATATTGGAACCTTTTCCAAGTCAATTGCTCCTGCTATCCGTATCAGTTACATGGTGCTGCCTAAGCCGCTTCTGGCTCTTTACAGGGAACGGGTCAGCTTTTATGCTTCCACAGTATCACGAATTGATCAGAATGTGCTGTATCAGTTTATGACTGGGGGATATTATGAAAGGCATTTAAACCGTATGCGGGCTATATACAAGGCAAAACATGATGTGCTTCTTGGAGAATTGAAGCTATTTGAAAAACAGTTTAAAATAAAAGGGGAATATGCAGGGCTTCACCTGCTTTTGACTGACCGCTGCGGCAGATCGGAAGAGGAGCTGATTCTTAAGGCGAAGGAAGCAGGGGTCCGGGTTTATGGGTTTTCTACTTATTTTATTAAATCACAGCCTGAGAATTATCCGGCTACAGTTGTGTTAGGGTATGCTAATTTGAAGGAAGAGGCAATTGTGCAGGGAATTCGGTTGTTGAAGGAAGCTTGGGGTGTGGAGGAATGAGAGGGTTGTTGCTGAATAAGCGATTTGTCCTTGAAATAGAAAAGGAGAGTTATTAGATTGAAAAAAAAGGATCAGAGATCATTTTTTGAAAATGGGAATCTGCGTTTGGCAGGAGTAATTGCTCTGACGGCAGTGTTGTTGTTTGTTATCAGTATTGCCGGAACAGTGAAAAATAATAGCTATGTAAGATCCAGCCTTGAGGCATCTATGGAGCACTCTCTGGAATCACGGGTCGAAGCAGCTGTGAAACAGTCTGAGGAGGAAAGCATAGAGGCATCTGTGGCAGCTTCTGTTGAGGAATCTATAGAGGCTTCCAAAGTAGAGGAAACTGCTGTTCATGAGATTGAGTTGTCTGATGAAGAAATTCAGCTTCTTAACCTTCTAAAGGAACACTTAGATGCAGGTCAGATGCAGGAGGCAGCAGCACTGCTTATTGAGAGAGAAGAAGAGTTTAACAGTCTGTTTTTCGGGAAATTGGCAGATGTTCCCTGCATTTATGATGGAAATACAATGGTAGATCAGGTATCTGGTCATGGACTTGTATTTACCAGAGCAACCACTGTTTTCTATGGTGAATTTAAAGATGGAAAACCAGAGGGAAGCTGTCTTGCTCTCCAGGCTCTTCAGCTGGAAGAAGGTAAACGGTATGATTATGCTGCAGGAAGCTGGAATAATGGTAAAATGAACGGCACAGGAGAGTGCGGTTATAATTATTACGAAGGCGTTTCTGATGAAAGTGCAAAAGAGACTTCTAAAAAAGGTGAGTTTAAAGATAACACTATGGAAGGTTCAATTGTATATACAAGCAGAGGTTCTGATGACAAGGAGGTTACCTGGACATTTGAAGTATCTGATGGTGTGATTGTTCAGGATGACCGCTGGGTACAGGATACTGGTGAGGATGGGGCGATTGTATACAGGCTTAAGGCTGATAATCAGGAGACCCATGTTTATACAGTCAGTGAAAGTGCTATGAAAGAGTATAGATGGAAGAATTTGATCGAGTATTAAAAGGCGGTGTTAGCAGATAGTATCTGCGGAAATTTAGCGACGGTATCAACGGGCAGTATCAGGAATAACGGAGGTTCAGGATGAATCAGGAGATCATAGATCGTTTAAGTGTCATAACTGAGGAAGAACGGGAGATATTAGACGGACGCACGGAAATTGACAGAGCCAGATATACAGAAGGAAGAGAACTGGTTATTGACAGCAGGAAAATGCTGGATCATGGGAAAATGATCCGCGTCCGCCCACACACCCGGTTTGTCCATTTTCCAAAGCATAAACACAACTATGTAGAAGTGATTTATATGTGCAAAGGAGAAACAACCCATTATGTAGATGGAGAAAAGGTGGTGCTTCGACAGGGAGAGCTTCTGTTTTTGAATCAGCATGCAACTCAGGAGATTATGCCTGCAGAGGAAGCTGATGTGGCGGTGAATTTTATAATTATTCCTGAGTTTTTTGATGCTGTGTTTCAGATGATGGGGGAGGAGGAAAACCTTCTTCGTGATTTTTTAGTAGGCTGTCTCTGCAATGATCCCCGTTATGCCAGCTATCTGCATTTTAAGGTTGCAGACGTTCTTCCTGTGCAGAATCTGGTGGAAAATATGGTATGGACTCTGTTAAATGATCAGCCCAATAAGAGAAGTATTAATCAGGTGACCATGGGACTTCTATTTCTCCAGCTGATGCATTTTACAGATAAGATCAGCCATACCACTGAAAGCTTTGATCAGAAGCTGACATTTCAGGTGCTGAAATATATTGATGAGAATTATAGAGATGGGGAATTGACCAAGCTGTCGGAAATGCTGGGGTATGATATCTACTGGTTAAGCCGAGCGATTAAGCGGCTGACAGGGCGTACATATAAGGAGCTGCTTCAGATTAAACGGTTAAATCAGGCGGCATTTTTGCTTTTAAATACCAGAATATCCATTACAGATATCAGTTTGGCAGTAGGATATGATAATACCAGCTATTTTCATAGGATTTTTAAGACCCGTTATCAGATGTCGCCGAAGGAATATAGGGATAATAATAAGGTGTTGTAGAATAGCAGTGCTGCAAATAAGGACGTAGTTTTAAATAAACTCCGTCCTTATTTTTTTGCTCAAAATCCTGTATGATATAGTTAGAAAATAATGGGAGAGTGGTACAAATGGAGAAATACTATCTTGCAGTGGATATTGGCGCTTCCAGCGGACGCCATATTCTTGGTACTGTAAAAGACGGCATGATTCATCTGGAGGAAATCTACAGGTTTGACAATGGGATGAAGAAGATGGATCAGCATATGTGCTGGGACATTGAAGCTCTTTTTGGGGAAATTAAGGAAGGGCTTAAGCAGTGTAAAAAGCTTGGTAAGATTCCTGCCTATATGGGAATTGACACCTGGGCTGTTGACTTTGTTCTTCTGGACAAACAGAATCAGGTCCTTGGCAATGCAGTAGGATATCGTGATGACAGAACAAAGGGAATGGATGAGGCCGTTTATGAGACTATTTCCTTAAATGACCTCTATGGAAGAACAGGAATTCAGAAACAGATATTTAACACAATCTATCAGCTGATGGCTGTTAAGAGACAGCAGCCGGAGATGCTTGATCAGGCAGAATCATTTCTCATGATACCGGATTATTTTCACTACCTTCTGACAGGTGTGAAGAAACAGGAATATACCAACGCAACCACCACACAATTGGTAAATCCGGACACAAATCAGTGGGATTATGACTTGATCCGCAGCCTCGGTTATCCAGAGAAGTTATTTGGAGAACTTTCTATGCCAGGAACTGTAGTTGGAGATTTTACAGAGGAAATAAGGCAGGAGATTGGTTTCAACTGTCAGGTGGTTCTTCCTGCAACTCATGACACTGGTTCTGCAGTAATGGCTGTTCCAGTTGTGCCGGGCAGTGAAGACACAATCGGTGACATCCTCTATATCAGTTCAGGAACCTGGTCCTTAATGGGAACGGAGCTTGCAAAAGCAAACTGCTCTATGGAGAGCATGGAAGCCAATTTAACCAATGAAGGCGGTTATGATTACAGATTCCGCTATTTGAAAAACATTATGGGATTGTGGATGATTCAGTCAGTGAAAAAGGAGCTAAAGGAAGCAGGAGAGAACTATTCCTTTGCAGAGCTGTGCACCATGGCTTCAGAAGAGAAGATTCCCACCATAGTAGACTGTAATGATGATGTGTTTTTAGCGCCTGCCAGTATGATAGAGGCAATTCAGGAGTACTGTCAGCAGAGAGGTCTGGAGATACCCCGCAGTCCAGGGCAAATTGCAGCAGTCATATATAACAGCCTTGCAAAGTGTTATGGCGATACTATTGGGGAGTTGGAATCAATTACAGGGAAAACATACAAGTCTATTAGTATTGTAGGCGGAGGCTCTAATGCTGAGTATTTGAATCAACTGACTGCCAGGTATACAGGGCGCCCGGTTTATGCAGGACCTGGAGAGGCAACAGCAATCGGCAATCTTCTGGCTCAGATGATGTATGATGGAACTTTTGAGGATTTAAAGAGTGCCAGAGAGGCAGTTTATCGGTCATTTGAGATTAAGAAGTATGAATAACATGTAAGATTAATATGTGAGATTAATATGTGAGATTTTATAAGAGCAGGAGGAAGAAAAGATGATACGTAAGTCATTTAAAATGCGTCTGTATGAAGGAATGGCACAGGAATATGAAAAACGCCACAATGAGTTATGGCCTGAGATGCAGGATATGATTCATGAACACGGCGGACATAACTATTCCATTTTTCTTGATGAGGAAACTAATGTATTATATGGCTACATAGAGATAGAAGACGAAGAGAGATGGGCAAAATCTGCTGATACAGCCATCAACCGAAAGTGGTGGGATTTTATGGCTGATATCATGGAAACCAATCAGGATAACAGTCCGGTCAGTGTGGATTTAAAGCCGGTGTTTCATCTGGATTAGATTTTTTACAAATGGGGTTCGACCCT
>DHOR01000010.1:131624-133026 GCA_002409995.1 Hungatella sp. UBA5385
TTGATACAAAGGGTCGAACCCCAAGAGCAAAAGTGCAAACAATTCAAACAATAAAGAAAATTTAAAAGGAGAAATATAATGATGACAGTAAAAGAAAGATATGAAGCAGCAAAAGAAGTATATCAGGCAATTGGCGTGGATACAGATGCAGCAGTGGAAGCATTAAAGAATATTCCTATTTCCATGCATTGCTGGCAGGGAGATGATGTAATAGGTTTTGATGGAGCAGGGGCTTTGTCAGGTGGTATTCAGACCACTGGTAATTATCCTGGCAGAGCAAGAAATCCTCAGGAGCTGATGGCTGATATGGATAAGGCATTGAGTCTGATTCCAGGTACTCATAGAATTAATCTTCACGCAAGCTACCCTGTATTTGAAGAGGGGCAGTGGGTGGACAGAGATAAGCTGGAGCCAAAGCATTTTACAAAATGGGTAGAATTTGCAAAAGAGAGAGGTCTGGGAATTGACTTTAATCCTACTCTGTTTTCCCATCCTAAGGCTGAGAACGCTACTCTTTCCAGTGAAGTTCCGGAAATCCGTCAGTTCTGGATTGATCATGTAAAAGCCTGTATCCGCATTTCCCAGTATTTTGCTGAGGAACTTGGAACTCCATGTGCTATGAACATTTGGATTCCTGATGGTTTTAAGGATGTTCCAGCTGACCGTACATCACCAAGAGCAAGACTGAAAGACTCCCTGGATCAGATTCTTTCTATTGATTATGATAAGTCCAAAGTTTATGTAGCTGTTGAGTCAAAGGTATTTGGCATTGGTATGGAAAGCTGTACAGTAGGATCACATGAGTTCTACATGAACTACGCTGCTAAAAATGATATTCTCTGTCTACTTGACAGCGGTCATTACCACCCGACAGAAGTAGTTTCTGATAAGATTTCTTCTATGTTACTGTTCTTTGATAAAGTGGCTCTTCATGTAACAAGACCGGTCCGCTGGGATAGCGATCATGTTGTGCTGTTAGATGATGAAATTAAGGAGATTGCTAAGGAAATAATCCGTGGTGGATCAGATCGAGTACTGTTAGCTCTTGATTTCTTTGATGCCAGCATTAACCGAATCAGTGCCTGGGTTGTTGGAATGCGCAATATGCAGAAAGCACTTTTAAATGCCCTCCTTCTTCCGAATGAGAAGCTTGCCAAATTACAGGAGGAGAGAAACTTCACAGAGCAGATGATGCTTCAGGAAGAATTAAAGCTCTATCCTTTAGGCGATGTGTGGAATTATTTCTGTGAAATCAACAATGTAGCTGGAAAAGAAGATTGGTTTAAAGAAGTACTTTCCTACGAAAAGGAAGTTTTATCAAATAGACAATAATTTCTGAAAATTCCGAATGTTCCAAAATTTAAATTCCGGGTTCGACCCTTTGATACAAAGGGTCGAACCC
>DHOR01000010.1:133179-133653 GCA_002409995.1 Hungatella sp. UBA5385
GTCGAACCCCTCAGGTAAAAAAAGGAGAAAATACATGAAAGTATTAGATGCAGAATTTGTAAAAGGCTTTATCCGTCTCTGTGATGACGGTTTCCATCAGAACTGGCATGAGAGAAATGGCGGTAACTTAAGTTATCGTATTAAAGATGAAGAAATCGAAGCAGTAAAAGAAGAGTTAACTGACAACAACCCATGGCAGCCAATTGGTACAAGCGTGCCTGGACTTGCAGGGGAATATTTTATGGTAACAGGAAGCGGTAAATATTTCCGCAATGTAATTCTGGATGCTGAGGCTAATACCTGTATTATTAAGGTGGATGAAAGCGGTGAGAATTATAAGATCTGCTGGGGACTTATTGGTGGAGGCCGCCCAACCAGTGAGCTTCCTTCCCATCTGATGAATCATGAAGTGAAGAAAGAAGTGACAGATGGACGTCACAGAGTCATTTATCATGCTCATCCTACCAATATTAT
>DHOR01000010.1:133816-171669 GCA_002409995.1 Hungatella sp. UBA5385
TCATGCTCATCCTACCAATATTATTGCCCTGACCTTTGTATTGCCTCTGGAGGACAAGGTATTTACAAGGGAGTTATGGGAAATGGCAACAGAATGTCCGGTTGTTTTCCCTGATGGAGTTGGTGTTGTAGGCTGGATGGTTCCTGGTGGACGGGATATCGCAGTGGAGACCAGTAAATTAATGAAGAAATATGATGTGGCTATCTGGGCTCATCATGGAATGTTCTGCTCAGGAGAAGATTTTGATTTGACTTTTGGTTTAATGCATACAGCCGAAAAATCAGCAGAAATTCTTGTTAAGGTACTGTCTATCCGCCCTGATAAGCTTCAGACCATTACTGCACAGAATTTCAGAGATTTAGCAGTTGATTTTAAAGTTACATTACCTGAAGAATTCTTATATGAGAAATAGGATTGGGTAAAATGGAATTTAGAAGAATATAATGGATAACGGGCACAGCATGTTGGATAAATGGCTGCTGTGCCTGTTTTTAGTGCTTTTTTTTACTTAGAGTTCTATAAATTCAATAACTCTTCATATCATTTAAAAGTTCACGTATTCGATCATCAATGCTGGTAACTTATTTTCATAATAATCAATTTATTAATATAAAATAAGCTGGTATCGAAATGATACCAGCTTAAAATTAACAACCCTATAATACCTAATAATTCATCAGTATCGTATACTTATGACTCATCAGTATCTTCTTCTATAATCGTAGTACTTTCTTTCACCATATCCTTTATGGTGTCAGCGGCTTTTTCAGCCCTGTCTGAAGCTTTTTCAGCAACATCTTCTAAATCATCGGCAATATCCTCTGCCCTATCTTTTATGGTATCAACGAATTGCTCCGCTTTATCCTTTACTTGATCAGCCATATCTTCTGCGAAATCTGAAGCCTTATCCTTAGCAGTCTTGGCCGCATGTGCCACACCGGCTGCAAAATCAAGACCGCCGTCCTCTGTGATGTCTTCCTCTTCGTCATCGTCTCTTTCCCTGGAAGCTTCCATTACATCCTTGGCTGTTTCACTAACAGCGCTGGCTGCTTCTCTGGCTGTATCAGTTACAATTCCTGCGGCATCTTTCATCATGTTCTTTGCTGCGGATGCAGCATCTCTGGCGGCATCTGCCATATCGGATGCAGCAACCTTCAGCTCATCCTTATTGGCATTAAGAGAAACGTAATTACGGCTCATAGTGCTGTCAATCTTAGAAATATCATCATTTCCATCATCTTCAAAATCGTGGAAATCTTCTTCCAGCTCTTTGTGAAAAGATTTATATTTTGTAAAATAAGAGATTCCGGCTGCTACAGCACCGGCAATAGTAGCGAATGCCACAATTTTCCCAAAACCATTACCTTTTTTAGACATATGAAACACTCCTTTCATTCTTTCCCTATTGTAATACGTAACTCAAAAAAAAGAAAGGTATAATATAAGAAAATTTCTATAAACTATGTAAGAAAGGGGTAAATTAGTATGGATATGGCAAAATTGTAAAAAAATCATAAAATTAGCACTCAACTATTGACAGTGCTAATAATGAGTGATATAACATAATATGTGAACAAAATGTTCTTGAAAGAGAACACGAGGAAAGAACAAACAGAAAGCTATGAGGAGGAATTGCAATGAAATTAGTACCCTTATTTGACAAAGTTGTATTAAAACCATTAGTAGCAGAAGAGACAACAAAATCCGGAATTGTGTTACCAGGTCAGGCAAAAGAAAAACCACAGCAGGCTGAAGTAATCGCAGTAGGTCCAGGTGGAGTAGTAGATGGCAAAGAGGTTACCATGCAAGTTAAGGTTGGCGATAAGGTAATCTTCTCCAAGTACTCAGGAACAGAGATTGAGACTGAGAATGAGGATGAGAAGCTGGTTATCGTTAAGCAGAATGATATTCTTGCAATTATTCAATAAGTAGAATCAGATATAAAACAAGACAGAATAATAACGGATAAATTTAGAAGAAAACTGGAGGAATGAATCATGGCAAAACAGATTAAATATGGTGTAGATGCCAGAAAAGCACTTGAATCTGGCGTAAATCAGTTAGCAGATACTGTACGTGTTACTTTGGGACCAAAAGGAAGAAACGTAGTACTTGATAAGTCTTTTGGCACACCACTTATTACCAATGATGGTGTTACCATTGCAAAAGAGATTGAACTGGAAGATGCCTTTGAGAATATGGGAGCACAGTTACTTAAGGAAGTTGCTACCAAGACCAACGATGTAGCCGGTGATGGTACTACAACTGCAACTGTTTTAGCTCAGTCTATGATTGTTGAAGGAATGAAGAACCTGGCAGCAGGCGCTAACCCAGTTGTTTTAAGAAAGGGTATGAGAAAGACAACAGATGCAGCCATTGAAGCAATTTATAAGATGAGCCAGCCAATTAATGGAAAGGAATCCATTGCAAGAGTAGCAGCTATTTCTGCATCAGATGATGAAGTGGGCGAGATGGTAGCTGACGCTATGGAGAAGGTTTCCAACAACGGCGTTATTACAATTGAAGAATCCAAGACAATGAAGACAGAGCTTGATCTTGTTGAAGGTATGCAGTTTGACAGAGGTTATATCTCCGCTTACATGTGTACAGATATGGAGAAGATGGAAGCTAATTTAGATACTCCATACATTCTCATTACAGATAAAAAGATTTCCAACATCCAGGAGATACTTCCATTATTAGAGCAGATCGTTCAGTCAGGCTCAAGACTTCTTATTATTGCAGAAGATGTGGAAGGCGAAGCACTGACTACATTAATCGTTAATAAATTAAGAGGTACCTTTAACGTAGTTGCTGTTAAGGCTCCAGGTTATGGTGACAGAAGAAAAGAGATGTTACAGGATATCGCTATTTTAACAGGTGGTACAGTGATCTCTGAAGAATTAGGCTTTGAATTAAAGAACGCTACTATGGATCAGTTAGGACGTGCAAAATCTGTTAAGATCCAGAAGGAAAACACTGTTATTGTTGATGGTGAAGGCGAGAAGTCAGCCATCGAAGCAAGAATCGGCCAGATTAAGAGCCAGATCGAAGAGACAACATCAGAATTTGACAAAGAGAAATTACAGGAAAGACTTGCCAAGTTATCAGGCGGTGTAGCAGTAATCCGAGTTGGTGCAGCTACAGAGACTGAGATGAAGGAAGCAAAGCTTCGTATGGAAGATGCTTTATCTGCAGCCAGAGCAGCAGTAGAAGAAGGCGTAATTGCAGGCGGTGGTTCTGCTTACGTTCATGCAGTAACAGAGATTGAAGGTCTTGTAGATTCACTGGAAGGCGATGAGAAGACAGGCGGTAAAATTATATTAAAGGCTCTGGAATCTCCGCTGTATCACATTGTTGCAAACGCAGGTCTGGAAGGCAGCGTTATTATTAATAAAGTAAAGGAAGCCAAAGTAGGCGTAGGTTTTGATGCATACAAGGAAGAGTATGTAGATATGGTTGAAGCCGGAATTTTAGACCCTACCAAGGTGACTAGAAGTGCATTACAAAATGCTACAAGTGTTGCATCTACCTTATTGACAACAGAGTCGATAGTTGCTAATATTAAAGAGAAAACACCTTTAGCTCCAGCTCCAGGTGGAATGGACATGATGTAATAGGCGGGAACGGATAACTGTAGTTTAGCCGAAGAAGATAGCTGTTTAAGCGGCATGAGTCCAGACTCGTGCCGCTTCTATTTACTTCACTACGACCGGCATCTCCCTTCAAAGAAGAAAGGAACCAGTATCAATATGAATGAAATGTATGCAGAATGGCTCGTAAAGCGAAAAACACCGGCTTATATGCTGCTGGTAAAGATTGCAATGGTAATATTGTGTGTAATTGCATTTTTCCTGGCAACATCCCCTGTTTTAGGAATTCTTGGAGTGGTTATACTGTTTGCTGTAGGTGCAGGTGCTTATTTTGTATTTAGAAACAGCGAAGTGGAATTTGAATACTTATATGTGGACAAGCAGTTAAGCATTGACAGAATCTATGGAAAAGCCAAGAGAAAAAAAGCCTGGGAAGGTACTATCGATGAGATTCAGATTGTTGCACCTACCGGTTCTACAGAAGCCAAAGATCACGAGACCAGCAATATGAAAGTACTGGACTTTTCCTCACATCAGCCAGATGCTAAAACATATACCTTAATCAGTCAAGCAGGGTCTACTGCAACTAAGGTGATTTTTGAACCTAATGAAAAGATTTTAAAATGTATGAGAATGACAGCACCCCGTAAGATTATACAGCGTATTTGAGAATAGATAGAAACCGGACAGTTATCCTACTGTCTGGTTTTTCTGTACTTAAGGCTGGTAATATATACCACTATTTTCACCAAATAGAGTGTCTTTCACTGACGGAAAAAGGGATAAAATGTCCGTTGACAACAGTGGCAAAATTTGCTAAACTATGTAATTAACAAGTGAAACTTATAAGTAAAGTTAATAACAACTACCAGAAAGAGAGGAAAAATTAATGGGTACAATAATTGGCGATGGAATTACTTTTGATGATGTGCTCTTAGTCCCAGCCTATTCCAAGGTAATACCAAATCAGGTTGATTTATCCACCTACCTTACAAAGACCATTAAGCTGAACATTCCATTGATGAGTGCCGGCATGGACACTGTTACTGAGCACCGTATGGCAATTGCTATGGCAAGACAGGGCGGCATTGGCATTATTCATAAGAACATGACAATTGAGGAGCAGGCAGAAGAGGTTGATAAGGTAAAGAGGTCAGAAAACGGTGTAATCACAGACCCATTTTATCTTTCTCCTGAACATACATTAAAAGATGCAGAAGAACTGATGGCTAAATACCGTATTTCCGGCGTTCCCATTACAGAGGGAAAGAAGCTTGTTGGTATTATTACCAACCGGGATCTTAAATTCGAAGAGGATTTTACAAAGAAGATCAAAGAAAGTATGACTTCTAAAAATCTGGTAACAGCAAAGGAAGGCATCACTCTAAAGGAAGCTAAGAAGATTCTGGGTAAGGCAAGAGTGGAGAAGCTCCCTATTGTAGATGATGATTTTAATTTAAAAGGTCTTATAACTATTAAGGACATTGAGAAGCAGATTAAGTACCCTCTGTCTGCCAAGGATGAGCAGGGAAGACTGCTTTGCGGCGCTGCTGTAGGAATTACAGCCAATGTTCTGGATCGTGTAAAAGCTTTGGTAGAGGCAAAGGTGGACGTTGTAGTTCTGGACTCCGCCCACGGTCATTCTGAAAATGTTTTAAGATGTGTTAAAATGATCAAAGAAGCATATCCTAAGCTTCAGGTAATTGCAGGCAATGTTGCAACCGGAGAAGCAACCAGAGATTTAATTGAAGCGGGAGCAGATGCTGTTAAGGTAGGTATTGGACCTGGTTCCATCTGTACCACCCGAGTGGTTGCAGGTATTGGTGTTCCTCAGATTACTGCAGTCATGGACTGTTATGCAGTTGCCAGAGAATATGGAATTCCCATTATTGCAGATGGCGGCATTAAATATTCCGGCGATTTAACAAAGGCAATTGCTGCAGGCGGAAGCGTTTGTATGATGGGCAGCATGTTTGCAGGCTGTGATGAAAGCCCTGGAACATTTGAGCTGTATCAGGGAAGAAAGTATAAGGTATACCGTGGAATGGGTTCCATAGCAGCTATGGAAAATGGAAGTAAAGACCGCTATTTCCAGTCTGATGCTAAGAAGCTGGTGCCTGAAGGTGTAGAAGGCCGTGTGGCATATAAGGGAATGGTGGAAGACACTGTATTCCAGATGCTTGGCGGTATCAGATCAGGTATGGGCTACTGCGGTGCAGGCGATATTAAAACACTTCAGGAAACCGGGAGATTTGTAAAAATTTCTGCAGCTTCCTTAAAAGAGAGCCACCCTCATGATATTCATATTACAAAAGAGGCTCCTAACTATAGTATTGAAGAGTAATGGTTTAATCCGTCATAGTATTGCTGTGGCGGATTTCCTTTCTTTATAACTAAATTTGTTTTATCATTGGTTACAATGGGTAAAAAGTAATAATAAGTTTCATTTTTGTTGAATTAATAATTATTATGTATTAAAATGTAACTGAGTTGTAATTGGAATACATTATAATAAAACAAATACAAAAGGGGCGAAGCGTATTATGGCAATTTCAAAAATGAGTATGGTAAATAATTCTTATCGCTATTTTACAATAGCTGTAGACGGATATGAAAATCGGTGTATGAGAGGAATTATTTATCATGGGAAAACGCCGGGATTTCGTTTCGGTAGTTTACTGGAGATGGCACTTGACATGGATTACATCTTTAATAAGATGGATTGTCCAAAGCAGACTATGGAGATGAGAACCTTTGAGGGGGTTGAATATCCCAAACCAGTGATTCGTAATTGTGTCGATGAGGATCAGATCAGATCAGGGAAATTGGCAACATTTCAGATTTATGTTAAATATCGATACAATGCAAGCTGGCAGGGAGAGATTACGTGGCTGGAAACCGATGAAGTAAAAAGTTTTCAGAGTTATCTGGAATTAGTGAAGATTATGGATCGCATTTTAAGCGGAAGTGAAGAAATGGGGGAACATGGAGAGGCAGTGAATGTCTGCCAGGTGGCCATTGATTCCTTTGGCAATGGTGCTATAGAGGGAAGTGTTCAAAACCCCCTTCAAAACAACTTCCACGGTTTTTTTGGTTTAGTTGATATGGCTGAAAGTCTGGAGAAGACCATTGAAATGGGAATCTCAGACGGCAGTGAAAATCGGACAGAAGACAGTAAGGTGAATTTTGACGAAGACTGGAATACATACAGAAAGGGAGGCAGAAATGCTACTTTCGTCATACGAGTCAGATTCAGGGAATATTCTACCTTACAGGGAGAAATCTATTGGAGAGAAGGAAAGCTTCAGCAGAGCTTTAGGAGTTTTTTTGAGATGCTTATCTTAATGGCATCAGCCATAGGTAGTACGGAACCCTTAGAAAAATAGAAATAAATGAATAATATTGAAAAGCAGCTGCTTGTAAACGGAAAGGTTTACAAACAAATGCTTTTTAATATTATTCTTACAAATCTTTTTGTCTGTATTCAGTTGGAGTCATTCCAACATGTTTTTTAAAGGTACGTATAAAGTATTTCTCATCGTTATAGCCTATCTGAAGCGCAATATCTGCGATCTTGTCATCTCCGAAGCGAAGCAGCTTTTTGGCCTGTTCAATACGGATCTCATTAAGGCGGGTTACCATGCTTACTCCATAAAACTCTTTAAACCTTCTGCACATATAATCCTTATTCAAATGAAAAATTCTTGCATATTCTGTCTGGCTGAAAGGCTGATTGTAGTTGATTTCCAGATAATCACCGATTTTTTGAATAATATCATGGGATTGTGTGGCTTTGCCTAATTCTTCACTGACTGTTGTAAGAATTTTTCCATAACACTGAATTACTTTGGAAATCTGAAAACTGTATGTGTCATCAAAAAATAAATAAGGGGTTAAATATAGTTGCTTTTTATATTGAAAAGCCGGATAATATGTTCTGAAATGGCTGCACCAGTCTGAATACAGAGTTTCAAATTCAGTATTCATCCTTTTAATATGACCATAAGTGAGATTATTGTCAGAAAGCATATTCATAACCCATTTTTGGGTGCTGTCATATATCATATCATCTATTTTTAACAAAAGAGCAGAAAATATCTGTGCCTGACCGGTATGGTTTACAGAGGCTGGAGAGGATATTTTGTTTCCTGATTTAATGATCATAGGCCGTTTTTTTTCTGAATACAATTCTGCACTGTAAAATCCCTGCTTGGCAGTGTAATAAGCTTCCAATATATCAGATGGTAAGTTGGTGCAGGAGCAGCTGCCAAAGTGCAGTGGGTATTGGCTCTGGATTCTGAACTGCAAAATAGCCGTCTGAACAGAGCATAACCCCTGTTCTGTATGCCCATAGAGTATGATCACTGCATCGTTTTGATTTAAAGGTCTTAAAATGGCAGTTCCCAGCTTTTTATTCTCCAAATCTGTTCGCAGAATATCAAAAAACATAGTGAAATCACGCTTAAAATTACGATTTCTCATAGGATAGAAGGTTAAGTCACTATATAGAATGAGGCAGGTTTGTGCAGCAGCAAAATCACTGCTTAGAGATTTTAGTTCCCTGTATGCGCTGCCGCTGGTACTGGGGATTAGCAGCTGGGAGAATAGGGTATATTTGTGCTCGGAACTTAAATAATTGATTTGATGCAGAAGTGCTCTGGCTTCAGCATTTTTTTTGCAATCCTCTTCCCAGGAATCTATGGCTTTTTTAACTGCATCTATGAGAGGGGCACGCTCCAAGGGTTTTAGCAAATAATCTACACAGCCAAGGAGCAGCATATTTCTAACATATTCAAAATTGCTGTAACCTGATATGGCAAGTACTTTTACCGGAATCTGTTCTTCTACAACATAATTCATCAAATCTGTTCCATATTCATTCCCTATTACTATATCAAAAAAAGCCAACTCCGGTTTTTCCTCTTTTAATAGTTTTTTGGCTTCTGAAACTGTTGTGGCCGCAAATACTTTGTCAATGCCTAATTGCTGCCAGGGAACCAGCATCTTTATGGTATGAATCAAATGGAGTTCATCATCAACAATCAGTGCTTTCACGACAAATACCTCCTAAAAAGTAATAATATTCGGTGTAGAATTCTGGGATTTATTGGGAAGCTTCAATACTACAGTAGTGCCTTGATGCCGATTGGGAAAAATATCAATATTACAGTCTGATCCGAAGTGAAAGAGCAGACGCATATACACATTATTAATTCCGATATGCTCCTTGGGAAGTCCGTTGTTATAATATCCCAGAGCCAGAGACTTATAATTGGAGGCTGTTTCTATCTGTGTACACCGTTCTACAAACCAGTCTTTTTGTAAAGCAAAGCTTTCTTTCATCTCCAATGCCTTTTTCCAATGAATGGGCTGTCCGTTATCTTCTAAAATCAGTATTAAATACCCTTCTTCTGATGTTGTTTTAAACTTAATAAAACCATCATTTCGTTTCATAATCTCACCATGATAGATACAATTTTCAATCAATGGCTGTAATGTCATTTTAGGCAGCAGGAAGAGTCTGGGATAAACTGTATCTATTATCAGCTGTGCAGAAGAATGAAACCGCATTTTCTGAAGCATAAAGTATCTGGAGATATATTCCAGTTCTTTACTGAGGGGGGAAACTGACTGGGAGATATCCATGGCATAATGCATCATCTGACCAAGTGCAGTTATGTAGTCATATTGTTCTGTGTCATACTGGCGCAATGCATTATTCGCCAGACACTGGAGGGTGTTATGGATAAAATGAGGATTAATTTGAGCCTGCAGCATCTTTAATTCAGTATCCTGCTGCAGAAGTTCCATTTTATACTGGCGTATGGTGTAATGCTCTATGGAGTTCATCATCTCCTGAATAGAATCAAACAGCATCTTCAGCTCATCATTCTGCTGATAATGGAGAAAGTCAGACAGATGGAAGTGAGAAAAATCTTCCTTGGATTCCTTTGTTTTCAACAGATACTTAGTTGCCTTTTTTAACGGTGAAGTCAGCTTTGTCAGTGTAATGGAGTTGAGAAGAATTGCAAGCAGAACTCCAAACAGGAACATAGTAGTTAAAAAACGCAGTTGGAGATTTGTGCTGCTGTAGACACTGGTATAG
The DNA here is from genome assembly GCA_002409995.1 of Hungatella sp. UBA5385. Lineage (GTDB taxonomy): Bacteria > Bacillota > Clostridia > Lachnospirales > Lachnospiraceae > UBA5385. The sequence continues at coordinate 143,516 of DHOR01000010.1, forward strand.
GGAGCCGCTTTTATCATAGACCAGTTAAGATAGTCTGATGAAAAGCCGGAAGTAAGGTACAAGTATTTGCCGTCACTTGCTGTGGTAAAGGTGCTGTTTCCAGAGGCTGGAAGATTGCTTAAAACTTCAGATGGAAGATGTGCTTCAGAAATTGGTGACCCGACTGGAAGAATCATATCTCCATTGCTATCCACAATGTATATAGCTTCCCCCTCTTTATAAGCTGATTGACAGTTATCGTATATAAAAGCTGATGACATATCGATGGAAAGAATACCTAATAGCTGCTTCTCTGCTGAAAAACTGTATATAGGCAGCCATATGGTAAAGACCTCTTCTGATTCCTGGCTGCCGGAAGAATAGTAAGTTCTGTGGTCATAAGTGGTCATTGGGTGAATTGGCTCTATATAAACATCAGTATAGTCAGAAAAAGACGGCTGCTCAGCTTCCGCTGCATTCAGAGATATCATGGATTTTTGCAGAGTATTGGTAATCAGGAGAAAGCTTTTGTTTAACCGGAAGGAAAGGAGCCTGATTTGCTTGGCGTTGGGAGCAACTGCGTAGATGCTCTGCATGTAACTGAAGATGAGATTGGGATCGGTAAATTCCTGTGACACAAAATTCTGAGGGCTGCTTTTTAACAAAATATTATGTAAGTTTGGGGTGGAATAAATAGTTCTGGCAGAGGCAACACAGGTGGAGATATAGTATTCCATGTTCTTAATGGCTATTGATATATTGACTTCTGAATCATGCTTATACTGCTCTAATGCTCTGGACCGTTCATATGAAAAGAAATAGATTGAAAAGAACAGCATAGGCATAATTGTACATAAGGCGAGCCTGCTGATAAATCTGATATTTATGCTTATAAAACGTTTGGTCATTACAGTCTCTCTCCTTTTTATTGTTGAATCTTATTATAGTAAACTGAAATTACTAGTTCAAGGCAATGTCAATATTCTTCACCATAAGGTAAAAATAGGAAGTACAGGATAAAAACAGGCTATTATATAATCCGATTAGAAATAGAAAACAGATTGATGAAAAAGCAGAGGTGTGCATATGAAAAGTGTGGAAAAAACTTTGAAACAGTTTCAATACTATTTTATATTTATGGGACCGGCGATTTTGTTGTTTACAATCCTGTTTATCATCCCTTTTATTGGAGAGATTTACTATTCATTTACCAATTGGAATGGGATAGATAACTTCTATGAAATTATAGGAATCAATAATTATCTCAGAACATTTCAGGATGACGCGTACTGGAGAGCAATGTGGTTTACCATTAGCTTTTCAGCTCTTTCCGTAATTTTTTCCAACCTGATTGCTTTTTGTTGGGCGTATATTTTATCAAAGCCGGTTCCTTTCAGGAATTTTTGGCGGGCTATTATATTTCTGCCCCGTATTATTGGAGGAGTGGTTCTTGGTTATCTATGGAGATTTATTTTTCAGAACGCCTTTGTTCAATTCGGAGAGGCGACCAATATCTCCTGGTTTGCACAGAACTGGTTTTCTACACCGGAATCTTCCTTTTATGCATTGGTAATTGTATTCACCTGGACTCTTTCCGGATATCTGATGTTAATTTACAGCGCAGGATTTGCAGCAATTCCAGGAGAGCTTTCTGAGGCTGCCGTAGTAGATGGGGCTTCTTCTTTTCAGATATTGAAAAATATAATCATACCCATGATTATGCCTTCTATCACGCAATGCCTGTTTATCGCAATTAACTGGACAATGCTTCTGTATGATACCAATATTTCTTTAACTAATGGAAACCCCTATAGATCTTCTGAAGGTGTGACCATGAATATCTACGCAACAGCTTACCGTACCAATCAGATTGGATATGGAGCGGCTAAATCCTGTATATTTATCCTGATTATTGTGGCAATTACTATGGTACAGATTTATATAACCTCAAGACGGGAGGTGGAGTTATAGTGAAACGTTCAGAGAACTTAAGGATCGGATTCTCACTTTTGATACTGATTATCAGTGTAACGATTGTAATCATACCACTTGTTCTGGTAGTGATTAATTCATTTAAGCCCTATTCTGAAATCGCAGAAAACATCAGCGCTTTGCCAAAGGAGTTTACTCTTAGGAATTATCAGCAGGCATGGAAGCGTTTAAACTTTCCTACTGTGTTTAAAAACACACTGTTTATTGCAGTGTTTTCTAATATAGGCAGTATTATATTTGCCGGAATGACAGGATACTGGATTGTCAGACATCCATGCAGATTTACTAAGGTATGGTATCTCCTCATCATTGCAGGTATGTCTGTACCATTTCAGGGGATTATGATTACCTTTGCTAAAATGGCAGGCTTCTTAAAGATTACCAATCATTTATATGGTGCAGTGATCAGCAACTGGGTATTTTCCATGCCCATGAGCATGTTCCTTACAGCAGGAGCTGTAAAGTCAGTGCCCTATGATATTGAGGAATCGGCAAGGATTGATGGCTGCGGTCCATTGAGAACTTATTGGATTATTGTCTTTCCATTGATTAAGGGAACTGTTTTTACCATCGCTTCCCTTAATATTATTACCTATTGGAATGATTATCTGATGACCCAGTTCTTGTTGACGAAGAAGGGGCTTAGAACAATACAGATTGCAATGCAGTCTTTGTTTAATGAAGCATTCTTTGCATGGGATACGGCATTAGGTGCCATTTCCCTATCTATGCTTCCTCTGTTTTTATTTTTTATATTTGCGCAGAAGCAGGTGCTTGATGGGGTGGCGGCAGGAGCAGTTAAGGGATGAAGAGATACTGCAGGATGAAGTCCTGTAAAAATAAAAGGAGGTTTTATCTATGAGGAAAAGCTTAAGGTACTTGGGGTCAGCAGCCTTGCTGCTGGTTACACTGTTAACAGCCTGTTCAGGTGATAAGACTGGGGAAACCAGTGGTGCACCGGCTGAAACAAAAGCAGAACAGCAGAGCAGTACAGCGGAAGCAAAAGAGGAGAAGCCTGGAGACGGAACTATTGATTTAACGGTAATGATGCCCCTTGGTCAATGGACGGATAACTTCGATATACTGATTGATGCCTATAAAGCAGAGCATCCGGAGATCGGTACAATAGAAGCTACCTTCCCTTCAACTTCAGATTACAATGATCTGTTAAAGGCTGCAGCTGCAGCCGGTGAGCTTCCGGATATTCTAGGCACCAGTTATGGAGAGTCGTTCAAGGAATGGAATAATTACATGGCAGATTTAAGCACTGACTTTCCGGCCTTTGATCTGATGACAGAAGAACAGAAGACACTGGGAACTATTAATGGCAAAATTGCTATTGCACCAATGTATATAGAGGGAACGGGAATTCTCTATAATACTGATTTACTTAAAAAAGCGGGCTGGGACAAGACTCCTGAAACCAGAGATGAATTGGAACAGCTGTGTGAGGACTTAACTGCAGCAGGCATCCAGCCGTTTATGCACCAGTGGGCAGAGACTAATTTAAATTTATTTAACTGGGTAGGTCCAACATGGCTGGGGAATAAGGAGAACGGCGGACTGGATTTTTTAACGAAGATGCTGGAAGGACAGGATATGGATCTTGCAAATGATGTAGAGCTGAATGAATTTCTGGATTATTATGATCTTGCAATAAAGTATGCACAGCCTAATGCTGCAGCAACCGATAAGTGGACAGCAAGAAATGCATTTTTCCTGGAAGAGGCAGCTATGCTGACAGGGGAAGGCAGCTGGGAATATCCCAATATTATGAATGTGAATCCTGATCTGATGAATCATATAAAACAGGGAGTGCTACCCTGCTCAAACACAGCAGAAAAAAATCATATGCAGATACAGACCATGTGTGCAGGTGTTATTGAACAGTCAGAGAACTTAAAAGCTGCAAAAGAATTTTTATCCTTTATTATTTCATCAGAAGAAGCAAGGGTATGGCATCAGGAAACCATGGGAAGCCCTACTTCAATTACAGCTCTTGAAATATCAGATAAGCTTCCCAGCATTGCAGCGGATGTGCTGGAACATGTAGCATCAGGTAAGGCAAGTGAATCCATGGTGGATTTCACACCGGCTGTTCTTGCAACTGATTTGGAAGAGATTTGGTCCAGATATGTGAATCAACAGGTATCCAGAGAAGAATTTATTAATAGATACGCTGAGATTTTTAAAGATTATTCTGAAGGAAAATATAACTAGGTGGATATAGAAAGGAAGGGCAGATATGGCTATTTTAAATTTCCAGGATGCAGCTTTTGAAAGAAAATATGGAAATGATGGAGTATCAATGGTGGAAGTGCTTCCGGAAGCAGTGGCAGGCATGAGGAGCTATAAGTACTATCTAAAAGCAGGAGCAAAAGTAAGTCCGGAACGTTTTGCAGATAAAGCAGTAGTCTTTATATTCGGTAAAGGAAAAGGATATGTGGCAGGAACTGATGGGGGCTTCAAGATAGATGGATTAAGCTTTTATGCTCCGGACTTTATGAATTCAGAGTATTATATCTATGCTATAGAAGATCTGGAATTTACTATGTGTGTGGCTGATATGAATGACTATGATAGATTACGGGCAGAGGACTGCAGAGTACATACACCATTTTTCAGAACAATCGAACAATGTTATGCCTATGACCAGAACTGTAAAACCGAAGGCACATGTTCAAAGTCAGTGCTATTTGGAGATTGTGGCAGACTGGGTAAGCTTACCATTGGAGTGGTTCATGGAAGTGGTTCCTCTGATGGAGGAACAATAGAAAAAGGGCATGGAGAAGTTCATCAGTGGAATTATTGTGTAGGTGATTCTGACTTTATCTTAACTGTAGAAGATGAGAAAATCAATCAGAAATCAGGTGACTGGAGCTTTGTACCTGCTGGACTTGATCATAGTCTCTGCGCTGAGGAAGGAAAAGAATTATATTATGTTTGGGTGGAGCTATATACCGGCGAGAAGGGAATCAGAAGATAGGAGGAACGTGGGATGAGCGTAGATTTTGTATGTAGTTCAGAAGATGCAAAAAGAGAATATAATGAGTTTGGATATGGACAGGAGGAGCTTTCTCCGGGAGCAGAGGAGATAGGAGGGCAATTTTACCGCTGCTCATTAAAAGCCGGCTGTTGTGTTTCGCCTGTATTAAATTCAGAAATGATTATAGTGCTGATTTTTAATGGTAAAAAGGGATATATAACTACACCTGATGATATGTATCATGTGACAGAACCATCTTTCTTTATACCGGATTTTGACCGTGTCCCCTATATGGTACATGCAGTTGAGGATGTGGAGTATATTATGGCTGTTTTTCCTATGAATGAGTGGGACAAGGACTTCTATGAAAGATGGCACATTCATTGTCCGTTTTTCAGTAAATACTCTGATGGAGTACAGTATGATCAGGACTGCAAAGGACCTAATACTCAGTCCTTCAGCATTATTCAGGCGTTCCAGCTGGGACATATCTCCATAGGAGTGGTTAAGGCAGTGGGAGAAGGCACAGACGAGAAAGGCCATGGGCTTCTGCATCAGTGGAATTACTGCCTGGGCAACTCTGACTTTACATTGACTGTAGAGGATGAAACAAGACCTCAAAAGGCAGGAGACTGGAGTTTTATCTATGCAGGTAAGGATCATAAGCTTTTGGCAGAGCCGGGGAAAGAAGTATTTTATGTCTGGGTAGAATATTTTACAGAAGAGGATTTGGAAAAATATTATCAATACCAGATTAATAACGGAAACTTTACAGAAGCTTAAGGGTTTCTCAAGTCTGGAGGATATAAATGCTAAAAGGAGCAAGCAGGCAGAATCATATGAGAGATATGACAAAGGGCAAACCGCTTCATACTATCATTGCATTTGCCATACCACTGACTGCCGGAAGCATGATACAACAGCTTTTTTCTCTGGCAGATGCCATGATATTAGGAATATTCGGTGGGAATGAAGGTCTGGCGATTCTGGGCACCTGCTCCTGGCCTATATGGTTTCAGATAAGTGTGCTGACAGCTTTTGGACAGGCTGCCTGTCTCCTTGCAGCAGTTCGTTTCGGTGCAAAGGATGAGGGCGGATTTAAATCAGCAGTGGGTAATATTTATCTGATTTCTATTGTGACAGGTATAGTGCTGACTCTGGGATTTCAGTGGCTGGTTATACCACTGCTGAAATTTCAGAATACTCCTTCGGCAGTAATGGAAGAAGCAGTACAATACTTACGTATTCTGTATGGTGGAACTGTATTTTTGCTTCTTTACAATATGCTGGCTTCACTGCTGCGCTCTGTTGGGGATAGCTATACCTCTTTTATAGCAATTACGATTTCTGCATTTCTCAATATTGCACTTGATATAGTTTTAGTAGCAGGATTTCATATGGGTGTAAAAGGAGCAGCCATTGGAACGGTGGCTGCTCAGAGTGTAGCAGCACTTATTTGCATAAAAAAGATATGGAGATATAAGGAGTTCAGAATTGGCAGGAAAAATATAAGCTTTGATAAATCCATTATGAAGGAGTACGTAAGTCTCTGCCTTCCTATGGTCACCCAAAGCCTTGTAATTGCCATGGGAGGTATCTTTGTACAGCACTGTGTGAATCGGTATGGCGTATTTTTTGCAGCAGGCATCAGTGCAGCAGAAAGTATATTTTCTGTGGTAGAAACCGGTGCTGTTGCATTAGCTCAGGCATGTGCAACCTTTGTCAGCCAAAATGTGGGTGCCAAACAATATCTGCGTATTCAGAAGGCTGTGAGGCAGGCATGTGTTCTGGCTGTCTCTGCAGCTGTGGGAATAGGAGGGATTCTGTTGTTATTCGGCCCAGGAATTCTCACTTTATATGTAAAAGGAGAAGCATTACAATATGCTGTATCAGACATGACCATCATCAGTTTTGGACTTATTATCATGTATCCAATGTACTCCCTCAGACAGACGGTACAGGCATTGGGTAATCTATGGATTCCTCTCATTGCAGGTGTATTGCAGCTGGCGTTAAGAATATTGACTGCCTGGTATCTGCCAATGCTCATAGGGTATCAGGGATTATTCTATACGAATATAGCAGCGTGGCTGGTATCTCTATTATTGATCGGAGTCATATATCCTGCACAGCTTAAGAAGTGTCAGGGAAAGGAGAATAATGTATGAACATTATTACATATGTAAAAAAAGAAGATATTAATCTTGTCAAGATTGCGGAAGGGGTTCATCAGGGAGAGATGCTGCCTGAAGTAATGAAGGGAGTCTATACAAGCAAATTTATGGTACAGGCAGGTACTTCAGCTGTTCCCAAGCGTTATTCTGATCGTGCAGTTTCGCTTTTTATATATAAGGGCACAGGAGCAATTATAAGTGGGGATAAAACCTTTGAAATTGAAGAACGTTGTCTGTTTTGCCCGGATTTTGATAATGAAATATATACGATTGAAGCAGACACGGATATAGAATATCTGGAACTGAGCCAGGAGATGAGTGAAGAAGACTGGAAGCATCATGAGATGTATCATATTGTTCTTCCATGGTTTAATACTTTTTCCAATTGGCATTTGTACATTGAGGGATTTCGGGACTCGGAATTAAAATCATATGCAGTTTTGCACCAGTATTATTTAAGCAGGATGAGCCTGGGTGAGGTGAAGGGGCCTGGAGAGGTACGACTGGAACCTCATGTTCATCCTGAATTATACCAGTGGTTTTACGGACTTCCTGGAACAGATCCGTTCCTTTTTAAGGCGGAGAATGAACAGATTGAGGTAAGGGAGGGGGACTGGATTTGCATTCCTAATCAGGTACCCCATATTGTTTCCCCAATGAAAGCCGGTGATCATATTGATTATGTGTGGTTTGAAGTGGTAGTTCCAGGGAAGGAGATATGTCCTTATTATTATTAAGGCTGACCATTAAGGGATCATCATCTCCACCTGCTCAATGACTTCATGAATGGATTCATTTAAACTCAGCTTATCACAGCCTACCACATAATGATTGCATTTATTCACAGGAATCAGTATCTTGTATGCATTGCTGGAGGCAATGGCCTCAGCCATAACAGGTGTTATTTCCCCAAGAAGGGAGTTGGCAATTACGATTCCAATAGGGCCGATAATAATATCAGCATCCCTGCTTGCTACAATAACCGGATTTTCCCCTGTGGCTCCTGCATCAGCGCCTGCTTTCAGCATGGAAGAGGTTGCTATGGAATTGGTTCCGATGGCTGTGATCTCCAGCTCCGGATGGGATTTTTTAAGCTGTGTAATAACGGTATGGCCCATTTTACCGCCCTGACCGTCTATAACTATAATTTTCATATGGGATTCTCCTAATGATGTTTGCGATTTGTATATAATTGTAGTATAATTATGACCAGAAATCAATAGGAGGACGTAATTCATGTATGTAGAGAATAAGAATGTACCATTGACAGATCTTGGCGGCGGAGTAGTAAGGAAGGTATTGGCATATAGCGAAAACATTATGAGTGTGGAGCTGAAGTTTGAGAAGGGTGCTGTTGGGGCAATGCATACTCATCCACACGAGCAGATCGGATATATTATCTCAGGATCTCTTATTTATAAAGAAGAGGGGAAAGAGGACAAGGTTCTGGTGGCAGGTGATACCTACTATGTAGAGCCTGATGTATCCCATGGAATAGTGACTCTGGAAGAGACGATGCTCCTTGACATCTTTACTCCAATGAGAAAAGATTTTGTATAATCAGCAATAAGATCAATCGTATTAAGCATAGCATAAAAGCCTCAGAAACAGAACCAAACAATCAGTTCAGAAGCTTCTGAGGCTTTTTCCTATTTTAATACTAATTTCCCATAATCACAGTTACTTCATAGAAGGTCTTTCCTTTTTCATAAGGAATTAAATTTCCCTCTAACTTTTCACCATCTACAATAATCTCTCTAACTCCCTTTTCCACCTGTTCAGATGTTTTAACAAGAATATGATATTCAGCATCTCTGTAATGTCTGCTTATCTCAAAATCTCCGAAGCCTGCAGGAATACAGGGGGATATGGTCAAACCATCATAATCCGGTTGAACACCTAAGATAGCCTGACTGATGTTAACAAATGCCCAGGAAGAGGTGCCTGTGAGCCAGCTGTTTTTAGCCTCTCCAAAGTTTCTGGCATCCTTACCGGCAATCATCTGGGAGTAAACGTAGGGTTCTGTACGGTGAACCTCACTGATGTCTTCCACATAGGCAGGACAGATTCTGCGGTAGGATTCAAATGCATTCCCTCCCCGTCCAAGAACTGTCTCTCCAATGGAAACCCATGGATTGTTATGGCAGAAAATACCGGCATTCTCCTTATATCCTGGAGGATATGAGGTGATTTCTCCCAGTTTGATATCGTATTCCTCATAGGCAGGCTGTAAAAGAACCGTTCCGTATTTTGTATCCAAAATTTCCTTTACAGAGTCTAAGGCTTTTTCTGCAAGCCCTTCTTTGACTCCGATTCCAGCCATGGTACAGAATCCCTGTGGTTCAATATAAATTTGACCATAGGTACATTCCTTTGATCCAACTTTATCTCCAAAGGCATCATAAGCTCTGAGGAACCATTCTCCATCCCAGCCATGGGCCAGAACCTTATCATACATAAGCTTGACATGCTCAAGTGCTTTCTGCTCTTCCTGTGGATTCCCTGTGAGGCTGCAGATCTTTGCATATTCCTTTCCGTATTTGACAAACATTGCAGCGATAAAGATGGATTCTGGTTTATCACTTTCAAAGTTGGCACATGTCTGGAAGGATTCTCCCGGAGAGTCAGAGAAGCAGTTTAAATTCAGACAGTCATTCCAGTCTGCACGCCCGATGAGAGGCAGACCATGAGGACCTAAATGGTTCACTGTATAATGAAATGATCTGGATAAGTGTTCCATCAGGGAAACTGCTTTTGTCTCGTCATTATCAAAAGGAACGATTTCTTCCAGAATGGTATCATCTCCTGTTTCCTTTAAATAGGCGGAAACTGCAGCAATCAGCCATAGTGGATCATCGTTGAAGCCGCTTCCTATATCTGAATTCCCCTTCTTGGTAAGAGGCTGGTACTGATGATAGGCGCTGCCATCTTCAAACTGAGTGGAGGCAATGTCAAGAATCCTCTGCCTCGCTTTTTCAGGAATCAAGTGGACAAAGCCCAGCAAATCCTGGCAGGAATCCCGGAATCCCATACCTCTGCCGATTCCTGACTCAAAGTAGGAGGCAGACCGGGACATATTAAAGGTTACCATACATTGATATTGATTCCAGATGTTGACCATTCGGTTCAGTTTATCATCTGCAGTTTTAACTTGGAATTTTGACAGAAGCTGATTCCAGTGCTCTTTTAATAAAATAAGAGCCTGATCTGCTTTTTCCACAGTGTCGTATCTCTGGATCATTTCCCTGGCAGGTGTTTTATTGATTACATTTTTGCTTTCCCACTTCTCATCTTTAGGAGTTTCCACATATCCTAGTAAGAAAAGATAAGTTTTTGATTCTCCAGGCATTAAGTCAGCTTTTATGTGATGAGAGGCAATGGGGGACCAGCCGCTTGCCATAGAATTACCGGAAAGACCAGAAACAACAGCCGCCGGTGCATCTGCGCCTCTATAAGCTCCTAAAAAGGAATCTCTGTCTGTGTCAAAGCCGGCAATCTCCGCATTTACATGATAAACAGCATAGTGATTTCTGCGTTCTCTGAACTCTGTTTTATGATAGATCGTTGATCCATCTACTTCTACCTCTCCCAGGCTTAGATTTCTCTGAAAATTAGTCATATCATCCATTGCATTCCATAAGCAGAACTCTATATATGAAAAAAGGTCCAGACTCTTTGCTTCTACGGAATCATTGGTAACAGTAAGCTTTGTAATCTCACAGGAATCTCCCAGAGGAACGAAAACAAGCTGTTCTGCTTTGACACCATTCTTTTTTGACTGTATGCGGGTATAGCCAAGCCCATGGCTGCAGCTGTATTCCTCAAGCTCTGTTTTCACAGGCTGCCAACCGGGATTCCATATCTCAGAACCGTCTTTTATGTAGAAATAATGGCCGCCTGTATCTGTGGGAACATTGTTGTAACGATATCTGGTCAGTCGGAGAAGGCGTGCATCCTTATAAAAAGAGTAGCCTCCGCTTGTGTTGGAAATCAGAGAGTAAAAATCCTCGCAGCCCAGGTAATTGATCCAGGGGAGAGGCGTTTTTGGGGTAGTAATTACGTATTCTTTTTGAATATCATCAAAATGGCCAAACTTCATGTTTATCCCCTTTTCTATCAGCTTATTATTAGTTGGTTTGCTAGTTCTGAAGTTTTACGAAAACGATTAAGTAAAAGAACACAGCAAAAATTAGCATTATCTGATAGGCTTAGTATAATCCATTGTTTTTGTAAAATCAAGATATAAAAGGGTGGAAATAGAGCTTTAGAGCCTTATTTGTGTAATTATCAGCATAATAAACAAAAAAGCAGAGTGTAAATCAGATGTTTTGACGAGAGCACAAAAGGAATAAAATCATATGATAGAGCATAAGTAAGTGATGATGTGCAATGTTCTTAATGTAAAAATACACAAAAGTTAAGTGAAAAAATGTAAAAAAGTTACAAAATAATTATTTTTATCAAATATATATTGAACATTATAACCGAATGATGTATAGTTGAATTACGAAAACGATTAAGTAAACGAAAGAACAAAGCGGGGTGAGGTTTCAAAATGGTATCGCTAAAGGATATTGCTGCTGCCTGCGGGGTATCGGCAGCTACTGTCAGCAAGGCACTGAATAATATGCCTGATATCAGCGAAGAGACAAAGTTAGTTGTAAAGGATAAAGCAAAAGAGATGGGATATTTCCCAAATCTTGCTGCCAGAACATTAAAGACCAATAGAAGTTATAACATAGGAATTTTATTTACAGATGAAACCAACAGTGGTCTGACACACCCTCACTTTGCAGAGGTACTGGAAAGCTTTAAGATACAGGCAGAGAGCAGAGGGTATGATATTACTTTTATCAATAACAGCAGTATGGCTGGTCAGACCCAGATGACATATTATGAGCACTGCAGATACAGAGGCGTAGACGGTGTTGTAATTGCCTGTATTGATTTTCAGCGTAAGGAGGTTTTAGAACTTATTAACAGTGACATGAAGATTGTCACCATTGATCACATTTTTAACAATTCTTCCTCAATTATTTCTGATAATGTCCAGGGAATGAAGGAGATGATGGAATATATCCTGGATCAGGGACACACGAGAATTGCCTATATTCATGGTAATAACTCGGCGGTTACAAGAGACCGGTTGGCATCATTTTATAGAACTATGGAGGAACGCGGCATTGAGGTGAGAGAGGAGTACATTTTAGAAGGAAAGTACAATGATCCGGTAAAATGCAGTACTATTACGGAAAAGCTGCTGAAGCTTCCGGAACCACCTACCTGTATTCTGTATCCTGATGATTACGCCAGCATTGGAGGAATTAATGTGATCCGTAAGGCAGGTTTAAAGATTCCGGATGACATTTCCGTAGCAGGATATGACGGGATTCCAATGATGAGAGTGATGGAACCTGCACTTACCACCGTAAGCCAGGACCGGGAGCTGCTTGGCAAAAAGGCGGCAAACCAGTTAATCAGGCTCATTGAAAGACCAAAAACTACATTGCAAAAGATTCAAACGATACCATCAAAGTTGTATAAAGGCAGTACAGTAAAAAATATAAACTAATATATGAAGGAGGATTATATTTATGAAGAAAAGAATTTGGGCTGGTTTATTGACTTTTACTATGGTAGCTACATCTCTGGCAGCTTGTGGGGGAACGCAAACCCCAAGTGATACCACAGCAGCTACCACAGCAGCACCTACAACAGCAGCACCTAAAGCTACGGAAGCAGCTACAGAGGCACCAGAGACAGAAGCTGAGTCTACAGAAGGTAAAGTGCTGAATATTTATTGCTGGAATGATGAATTCCAGGGACGCTATGAAGATTATTTTGCAACACCGGGTCTTCTTCCTGATGGAATCACAGTGAATTTCATTATTACTCCAAACGAAAATAATGCCTACCAGAATGCTCTTGATGAGGCACTTTTGAATCAGGACAGTGCAGCTCAGGATGATAAGGTAGATATGTTCCTCATTGAAGCAGATTATGCCCTTAAGTATGTTAATTCAGAATACTCTCTGGATGTAAAGGGTGATGTAGGCCTTACAGATGCTGATTTATCTCAGCAGTATCAGTATACCAAAGATATTGTAACAGACTCAAGTGGTGTCCAGAAGGGAACCACATGGCAGGCAACTCCTGGTCTGTTTGCATATCGCCGCTCAATTGCAAAGGCTGTTCTTGGAACTGATGATCCTACAGAAGTTCAGAATGCACTGAGTGACTGGGATAAATTTGATGCAGTTGCAGAGCAGGCAGCAGGAAAAGGATATAAGATGCTGTCCGGATATGATGATTCTTACCGTACCTTCTCCAATAATGTAGCGGCTCCATGGGTTGACGGAACAAAGATTGTAATTGATGATAACCTGATGAAATGGGTTGATCAGACAAAGGATTATACAGACAAAGGTTACAACAATAAAACTTCACTCTGGGCACCGGAATGGGCTTCCGATCAGGGACCAGAAGGAAAGGTATTTGGATTCTTCTATTCAACATGGGGAATTAACTTCACATTACTTGGCAACTCCTTAGAGATTCCTGAAGCTGATGGCGGCAAGGCAGAAGTAGGTAATGGATGCTTTGGTGACTGGGCAGTTTGTGAAGGACCACAGAACTATTTCTGGGGCGGAACATGGCTTTGTGCAGCAGCAGGAACCGACAATATTGAAACCATTAATTCTATTATGAAAACTTTAACCTGTGATCAGGCAACGATGAAGAAGATCACAGAAGATACTCAGGACTATACCAACAATCAGGCAGCTATGAATGAGCTTGCAAACAGCGATTTCAAGTCTGATTTCTTAGGCGGACAGAATCATATTGCATTATTTGCAGAAGCAGCTCCTAACATTGACATGAGCAATTGTTCTCCATACGATCAGGGTCTTAATGAATCCTTCCAGGGCGCTATGGCAGATTATTTCAATGGAGTCGTTGACAAAGAGACTGCACTTGAGACTTTCTATACCTCCGCACTTGAGAAGTATCCGGAACTGACCAAATAATATAATTTATAAGGCTGCTGCATAATGCTTGCAGCAGCCTTCTTTCAAGAGAAAGGAGGTAAGGAAATGGCGAGACCGGTAAAAAAGAAAGCCCATAAAGGAGGAGTCAATTATTCAAGATGGGGATATTTCTTCCTGCTTCCATTTTTTATAACATATTTTATTTTTTCATTTGTTCCGTTGGTTACAACATTTTATAATGCGTTTTTTGAGAATTATATGTCCGGCTTAACTAAGATTGGGCCTAATTTTGTAGGGTTTGATAATTTTAAATCGATTTTTGGCAGCGATTTATTGAAATATACAAGGAATACGGTTATACTCTGGCTCATTGGTTTTATTCCCCAGATCCTGATATCCCTGCTGCTCGCAGTATGGTTTACAGATACCAGACTTCGTTTAAAGTACACAGGCTTTTTTAAAACAGTAATTTATATGCCTAACCTTATTATGGCGGCATCCTTTTCCATGCTGTTCTTTGCTTTATTTTCAGATAATGGACCTGTGAATCTTTTTATGATAGAGAATGGATTCTTCAAAGAACCGTTTCGCTTTCTTGCAGAAATATGGGGAACCAGAGGGTTGATTGGACTGATGAACTTTTTAATGTGGTTTGGTAACACCACAATTCTCCTGATGGCTGCTATTATGGGAGTGGATATTAATTTATTTGAGGCAGCTCAGATTGACGGAGCCAGATCCTCACAGATATTTAAATATATTACGATTCCTTCGATTAAGCCTATCTTGATTTACGTGCTTATTACTTCTATGATCGGCGGTTTGCAGATGTTTGATGTTCCTCAGATTTTAACCAATGGTAAAGGAACACCGGATAGAACCAGTATGACTCTGATTATGTTTTTGAATAACCACCTGTTCAGCAAAAATTATGGTATGGCAGGAGCTTTATCAACTCTGTTGTTTATTATTACCGGTATTCTCAGCTTGATTGTATTTAAAAGTCTTGTTGGGAGTCCAGATAAGGATGGGAGGTAGAAATCGTGGATAATGGATCAAAAAGCAGAATTATATTAAAAATTGAGCGGTTTCTCTGCTACCTGTTTCTTGCGTTTTTAACAGTGCTCTCCCTGTTTTCCTTTTATGTGCTGATTATAAATGCTACCAGGGCTCATCCGGATATTCAAAAAGGATTTTCTTTTTTACCGGGTAAGTCTATGCTTAATAACTTAAATAGTATTTTAAAGAATAAGAATCTTCCTGTTTTACATGGAATTGCAAACAGTTTTATTGTTTCGGGAAGTACGGCTTTGCTGACAACTTATTTTTCGGCTATGACAGCGTATGCGATTCATGCTTACGAATTTAAACTGAAAAAAGCTGCGTTTTTATTTATCATGATGATTATGATGATTCCTAATCAGGTGACAACTCTTGGTTTTATTTCTCTTATGGGGAAAATGAAACTGATGGACAGTCTGATTCCCCTTATTGTGCCTTCCATTGCAGCACCGGTTGTATTTTATTTTATGAAGTCCTATATGGAGGCCAGTCTGCCCATTGAAATTGTTGAAGCAGCCAGGATTGATGGTTCTGGTGAATTCCGCACCTTTAATCAGATTATTCTGCCTATCATAAAACCTGCAATGGCAGTTCAGGGGATTTTTGCCTTCGTAGGCGGCTGGAATAATTATTTTGTTCCGTCACTGATCATTAAAAGTGCCAATAAGAAGACGCTCCCAATCTTAATCGCCCAGCTGCGTAGTGCTGACTTTTTAAAGTTTGATATGGGGCAGGTATATATGCTGATTGCTATTGCGATTGTACCTGTTATCTTTGTTTATTTATGTTTATCCAAGTTTATTATACGAGGGGTAACTGTAGGAGCGGTGAAAGGTTGAGTGCACCTAACAGTGAACGTTATTATGAAGAGCAGTATGCGTGAAAATGATTGGGTTATATTTTGTAGAAAAGTATGATGATGAAAAAGCGGATTTTGAGTACATTATATAAAAAAAGATGATAATGATTCTCGAATTGAGTCGATTTTTGGTGAAATGCACTAAAATAATTGACTTTTTAAAAATTCAATGTTATGATTGTCCCTGTGAGAAGCACGATGGGGTGTCTTGCTGTTATAATTTTCTCATGGGGGCTGTGAAAATTATAGGAACTTAATAGTGTGACGGTTTGAGATCGTGACGAAGGACTGCTTTCTGTGGGGGAAAAGCAGTCTTTTCATATGCATTTTTATTCATATGTATTATTTGAAAATACTCCTTGAAAGTTTATACAGGATTACATATAATGAATACGGTATTTATTGAAAACGAAAGGGAATGGAAAGAAATAAAATGACGTGGAAAAAGCTTAGGAAGGAAAAATGGTTCCGCAATGTATTGACTTCATTGGCTGTGGTGTTTTCTGCACTGATACAGACTTTTGTAATACAGGCATTTATCAGACCTGCAGGACTTTTATCAGGAGGATTTACAGGTCTTGCCATACTGATCGACAGGATCACTTCATTATTTGGATTGAATATATCCACTTCTTTTGGCATGATCGCTTTAAATCTTCCGGTTGCATGGGCTTGCAGTAAGACCATCAGTAAACGGTTTACATTTTTTTCTTTATGTCAGGTTTTTTTGACTAGTGGACTTTTGAGAGTGCTGAATTTTTCGCCTATCTTTGAAGATGTAATATTAAATGTGATCTATGGCGGTGTGCTCTTTGGATTAGCCCTGGTTCTTACACTGCGGGGCAATGCATCTTCCGGTGGAACTGATTTTATAGCATTATATGTATCTAATAAAACGGGGAATTCTATCTGGGCTTATGTATTCTGCGGAAATGTAGTTCTTCTTTGTATATTTGGGGCGATTTTTGGCTGGGATTATGCAGGGTATTCTATCTTGTTTCAGTTTGTATCAACTATGATGATTTCCACCTTTCATCATCGGTATAACCGTGTGACTTTGCAGATCACATCAACAAAAGGACCGGAGATAGCCAGCGCTTATGTCAGCACCTTTCGTCATGGGATTTCCTGTGTGGATGCAGTGGGCGGCTATAGCAAGAAGGATATGTATCTGCTTCATACTGTTGTTTCTTCCTATGAAGTGGAGGATATTGTTCAGCTTTTGGTGTCTGTGGATGAACATGTGATTGTTAATATGTTCAATACTAAGGAGTTTTATGGGAGGTTTTATCGGGCACCCATGGAGTAGGGGGGGAGTCGTGGGGTATTGGGCTGTGTGAAAAGTGAATTTTATTCCGACACTTTGTTTGACCTACATAAAATTCACTTTTCACACAGCCCAATAAGCTACGGTTCGCTTGATAGGGGCTAAAAGATAAAAAGCGTAAAAGCGTAAAAGCGTAAAAGCGTAAAAACATAAACACATTAATATAGAGGGAGTCGTAAAATAAATCCATTTTACGACTCCCTTTTTTGATTTAGTTTTTTATATTTTATGATTTGTATCTTTTTTTGATGGTTCTTGGGGTTGGCAATCTGAACGAGTGTTTTTTCAGTTTGCTGAACCAGTTGAAGTAGATGAAAAACATGATGGAGGTGATTACCCAGGTAAATGGGTAGCTGAAGAGGATGGTGGTAATCACTGGGTTTAGGGGGACTGCTATGAAGAGCCAGATGACTCTTAGGAGGCAGATTCCTACGCTTATTATGATCATGGGGATCCAGCTGTCTCCTACACCTCGGAGAGAGCCGGAATAGATCTCTATGCAGACGTAGGTGATAAAGGTGGGAACCAGATAGTAGAGGATCTCCATGCCCTTTTCTATGACTGCAGGATCGGTTGTAAATAAGAGATAGATGTAGCCGCCGAAAAAGTATAGCAGCGCTGTTAGCAGCACTGTGGCGGCTACACTCATAGCCATACATACCCGGATTCCTTTGTGGACTCTGTCTTTTTTGCCTGCGCCGTAATTCTGGCCGACGAAGGTGGTGATGGAAATTCCGAAGGCATTAAGGATCATCCAGAAGACACTGTCGATTTTTCCGTAGGCTGTCCAGGCGGCTATGGTGTCTGTGCCCAGGGAGTTGACGCTGGACTGGATGATGATGTTGGAAGTGGAATACATCACAGACTGTAGCCCTGCTGGGAAACCAATCTGAATGATTCGTCTTATCATTTCTTTGTCTATGCGAATCTCTCTGGGGATGAGATGGTAAGCTTCTTTTGTAGTCAGCAGAATTCGGATAACTAAGACTGCACTGATAAACTGGGAGATGATGGTGGCAAGTGCGGCTCCCATGACGCCCATATGGAATACTACTACAAATAAAAGGTCCAAAATAATATTGGTAAATGTAGCGGCAATGAGGAAAAATAAGGGGCGCTTGGAATCTCCGATTGCTCTTAAGATTCCGGCTCCCATGTTGTAGATCAGGTTGCCGATAATTCCAAGGAAATAAATTCTCATATAGAGAACTGCATGTCCTAGAATGTCGTCAGGAGTTCCCATTGCTCTTAGAGCATATGGGGCTGCTGCTATGCCAATGACCATAAGGACCAGACCGCCTGCAATGGAGAATGCGATGGCAGTGTGGACTGCCTGTTTCACATTTTCTTTCTGTCTGGCACCATAGAATTGGGAAATAATAACGGTTGCACCCGAAGAAAGTCCTACAAAAAAACCTACCAGAAGATTGATAAGCGTTCCTGTTGGACCTCCAACGGCTGCCAGGGCTTCCTTTCCAACGAATCTTCCAACAACTACAGCGTCCGCCGTATTGTATAGCTGCTGAAAAAATGTTCCAAATAGAATGGGAAAGAAAAACAGAAGAAGCTGCTTCCATATCACTCCCTCTGTAATCTGATTCTGTTCCATCACATCCTGCGTAAACTCACTTTGACTCATCTCATTGTCCTCAACCATAGAATGTATTTTATTATGTATTATGACCTGATTATACAATGTAATATGGAAAAAGACAATCCTGAAATTTAATCTCTTTTCTGTGCCTTTTCTGTGCTCTTTTTTGTGCTGATTCGGATATTAAATTACTCTGTAATTTGTGCTTTTTGAAGTGCCTGATCCACCGCTTTTAACAGCACTCCGGAGGTATAGCGTGTGTCCTGAGAGTAGGAAATATTCTCAGTGGACTGATTCTTTAGAATCTGCTCTGATATTGAATCCATAGCGGGCTGCATTAAGGGATACATGGTGGTAACTGCTTCACTTAATGGTATCAGAGATACTGAGGTGATTTTGTCGGAATCCACGGTAACCTGTACATTTACTTCCTGACTGCTTAAGGTTATGGCGGAGGTATAGACACCGGGAACATAAAGCACCGCATCGCCGGAGGTCGTGACAGCATCTTTTTTAGGGCGGAACATCACTAAAAATAGAGTGATTAAGAGGATACCAAGGCCTATGAATATTGCAGTGTAAATGATTTCCTTCATACGTAAAACGACGATTTTCGTTTTCGAGCTCATAAAAGCCCTCCCAACAGTTTTGTTATAATGTATTAAAATGAAAGCGATTTTATGTTACAATGTTATGGTAATACTCAGACTATTTGAAAAGGAGAACATAAAATACATGTCCCTTCAATTTATCTTAGGCGGTTCCGGTTCTGGCAAGACCTACCGCCTGTATACAGAGTTAATCCGGGAATCTATGGAAGAGCCGGATACCCAGTTTATTGCCATTGTACCGGAACAGTTTACCATGCAGACACAAAAGGAAATTGTGACTCTCCATCCAAGGCATGGTGTGATGAATATCGATATTGTCAGCTTTGAACGTCTGGCCTACCGGGTGTTTGAGGAGCTGGCTGTTTTAAATCCTGCCATTTTAGATGATATGGGAAAATCTATGGTTCTTCGGAAGGTCACCGCAGGTAAGAAGCGGGAGCTGGTTCTGTATAAAGATCATCTGTCCCGGACAGGGTTTATTTCCCAATTAAAATCTATGCTTTCTGAGCTGTATCAGTATGGAATTACACCTGATATGCTGGATGAGCAGATTCCCCTGACTGTCAGTCCTATGCTGAAACAGAAGCTTATGGATATTAATGTAATATATAAGGCATTTCGGGAATATATCAGTGAAAAATATGTGACAGCAGAAGAGATATTAGATGTGCTGTGCCGGGTTCTTCCTGATTCACAGATTATCAGAAACAGTGTGATTACTCTGGATGGGTATACAGGGTTTACACCGGTTCAATATAGACTGCTGGAGTTATTTCTCCGTTACAGCAAAAGGGTGGTGGTGACAGTAACCATCGATCCTTCTCAGAATTTAAACAGGAAATGGGGAATTCAGGAGCTGTTTCATATGAGCTATCAGATGATCCACAAGATTACAGATTTGGCAGAGAAGCTGTCAGTCAGCAGAGACAGGGATATTCTGCTGACTGAGCATCCGGCAATTCGATATGGAGATGTGGACTCTGAAACGGGAAAAAGTCCTCTGGATTTTCTGGAGCAGAATCTATACCGTTATAAAGGAAGGATTTATGAAGAGGTTCCCCAGTCCATAGAGATTCGTCAGGCTATGAATCCAACGGAGGAAATCGCCTTTGTAATCCGGTGTATGGAAGAGGCAATTAGAAAAGATGGGCTTCGTTACAGGGATATGGCAGTGGTTACAGGGGATATTGGTAGCTATTCCAATGAGATTACCCATCAGTTTGATTCTCTGGGTATTCCCTATTTCCTGGATGATAAGAAAAGTATCTTGAAAAATCCCATGGTAGAGCTGATTCGGGCTGCCATGGAGGTAATTATAAAGGATTTCTCCTATGAAAGTGTATTTCGTTATCTTCGCACAGGTCTGATTACCGGGGAGGAGGACAGGGAGAAATTGGACCGTTTGGAAAACTATGTGATTGCTATGGGAATCCGAGGTTTTAAACGGTGGAACTCTGTCTGGGAAGGCTGGTACAGAGGGGCGAAGGAATTGAATCTGGAAGAGATCAATGCTTTCCGTGAACAGATTTTGGCACCTCTCATAAAGCTGCGGGATGCTTTCAGAGAGGAAAAATCCAATGTAAAAAGCCTGACTGCTGCAGTGACTGAGCTTTTAATGGAAGCAGGTATAGAGGAGAAGATGGCTGGTTATGAGGCCGCTTTTTCAGAGGCTTCTGAGTTTAGTCTTGCAAAGGAATACAGCCAGGTATATGGTCTTGTTATGGATTTATTTGACCGACTTGTAGGGCTGTTGGGAGAAGAACATGTAAGCCGCAGGGAATACAGCGATATTCTGGATGCAGGATTTTCAGAGATTAAGGTGGGACTGATTCCTGCCTCTGTAGATCGTGTGGTAATTGGTGATATTACAAGAACCCGGCTTGATCATGTAAAGCTTTTATTCTTTATTGGAGTTAATGATGGAATCATTCCTGTGAAAAAGGCAAAGGGAAGTCTGTTTACTGACAGGGAACGGGAGTTTTTAGGAAGCCTTTCTATAGAGCTGGCACCGACTGCCAGGGAAGAAAGCTTTCGTCAGCGTTTTTATCTCTATCTGGCTTTGACTAAGCCTGAACAACGGCTGGTATTGTCCTATTCTGCCATGGATGGAAGCGGAAAAAGCATGCGTGCCTCCACCTTAATCGGAGAGCTTAGAAAGCTGTTTCCTATGCTTCCTGTTACTCCTGTTTTCCAGGAAGGAATTCGTATTCCTCTGTCTGTCAGGGAGGCAAAGGATTGTCTGACAGAAGGGCTGCGCAATTATAAGGAATCTGTGGAGGATGAGAGATTTTTGGAACTGTTTAAAACATTCCTCAGGTCTGAGGACCACAGAGACCAGGTGTTAAAGCTGACAGAAGCTGCCTTTTACGCTTATGAAAAGAGAGGAATCGGTAAAATAGCAGCAAGAGCTTTGTATGGAAGTATTCTAAGCGGAAGCGTTACCCGTTTAGAGCAGTATGCTTCCTGTGCTTATGCCCATTTTCTTAATTATGGAATGGAGCTGATGGAGCGACAGCAGTATGAGCTGGCAGCCATGGATATTGGTAATCTGTTTCATGATTCCATTGATCTGTGTTTTACTACTATGAAGGAGCAGGAAAGGGACTGGAGGACTCTGACAGAAGCAGATCGTAAGGAGCTGGTACATAACTGCGTGACTAAAGTTACTGAGGAATATGGCAATACCATTTTAAAAAGCTCTGCCAGAAATGCTTATCTTGCTGGGAAAGTGGAGCGGATTACAGACAGAACAGTGTGGGCTTTGGCAGAACAGCTGAAAAAAGGAGATTTTACTCCTGTGGGATTTGAAGTGTCATTTTCTGCTATTGATAATTTAAAAGCTATGAAGATTACTCTGTCTGATGAGGAAGCACTTCATCTTAAGGGAAGAATTGACAGACTGGATATATGTGAAGATGAGGAAAGTATCTATGTAAAGATTATAGATTATAAATCAGGCAGCACTTCCTTTGATTTAGCAGCGCTTTATTATGGATTGCAGCTTCAGCTGGTGGTCTATATGGATGCAGCTATTGAGATGGAGGAAAGGAAAAACCCGGGGAAACAGGTAATTCCTGCGGGTATCTTCTATTATAATATCAATGATCCTATGGTGGACAGAGAAGGAGAAATGTCACAGGAGGATATTGACAGAAAGATATTAAAACAGTTAAGAATGAATGGTCTGGTAAACAGCGATTTAGAGGTGATTTCCCATCTGGATAATGAAATTGAAACAGAGTCTGATGTAATCCCTGTTGCATTAAAAAATGGTATCATTCAGGAGTCAAGGTCCTCGGTAGCAGACGGGGAGAGATTTTCCTATTTGAAGAAATATGTTCATGAGAAGCTGAAGACAGAGGGGCTGGAGATTTTAAGCGGAGCTGTTGATGTGAACCCATACAAGCAGGGGAACAGAACGGCCTGTGATTACTGCCCTTACCATGCAGTCTGTGGATTTGATCTTAAGACTGGGGGATATGGCTTCCGGAAATTTAAGGCTTTGAAGTCAAATGAGATATGGGCAGAGATTGAAGGAGAAGAGGAAGGAGGCGGAAATCATGGCAATTAATTGGACTCCTGAACAGAAGTCAGTGATTGAAAGCAGAAACAGGAACTTACTGGTTTCCGCAGCAGCAGGAAGCGGTAAAACTGCAGTTTTGGTAGAGCGGATTATTCGCATGATTACAGAGGGGGAATCCCCTTTGAATATAGATCAGCTTCTTGTTATGACATTTACAAAGGCAGCAGCAGATGAGATGAGGGAGCGTGTTCTGGCAGCAGTTGATGATAAGCTGAAGGAACAGCCTGATAACAGCCATTTACAGATGCAGGCCGCCATGATTCCTTATGCCCAGATCACAACCATTGACAGCTTCTGCTTAAATATTATCAGGGAGCATTATAATAAGCTGGATATTGATCCTGCCTTTCGGGTTGGTGATGAAGGGGAGCTGCTTCTGATGAAAGGCGATGTGATGAAGCAGATGCTGGAGGATCATTATGAAGAAGGCGATGAACAGTTTGAGCAGTTTGTGGAAACCTACGCAACTGGTAAATCAGACAGAGGTATTGAAGATTATATTATGCAGGTGTATACCTTTTCCCAGAGCAATCCATTTCCGGAGAAATGGATTGAAGCCTGTAAGGAGGAGCTGACTGCCTGTGACACCGGTCATTTAATGGATACTGTCTGGATGAAGTTTTTAATGAAGGATGTATCCCTTCAGATAGAAGAGCTGATCAGCCAGATGAAGGAAGCCCTTGAAGTCTGTGAAGAGGAGAATGGTCCTGAAGCTTATATTCCTATGATTACGGAGGATATCCGGATGCTTGGGAGCATTGGAAGGGCAGAGGATTATGAAAGCCTGAATCTGTGCCTGAAGGACGCTGTTTTTGTCCGTCTTGCCTCTATCAGGGGAAAGGATATTGATCAGGATAAGAAGACATATGTAACAGGCTGCAGGGACAGAGTTAAAAAAGCCATCACTAAGCTGAAGGATTTATACTGCTTTGATTCCTTAGAAATGGTTGTCAGTGACTTACATGGTACTAAGGAAGCGGTAACTATGCTTCTGTCCCTTGCTGCGGAATTCCATGACAGATTTCAGGAGGAGAAAAAGGAAAAGAATCTGGTGGATTTTAATGATCTGGAGCATTTTGCGTTGGAAATACTTCTGACAGAACAGGAGGGGGAGCGTATTCCTTCTGATGTGGCAGATGAGCTGAGTAAACAGTATGAAGAGATTCTGGTGGATGAATATCAGGACAGTAATGATGTTCAGGAAGCGCTGATTAACAGTATTTCGAGAGAGCGTATGGGAAAGCCTAATGTATTTATGGTTGGAGATGTGAAGCAGAGTATCTACAAATTTCGTCTGGCAAGGCCGGAGCTGTTTCTGGAAAAATACCACACCTATTCATCTGCAGAAAGCACTTATCAGAAAATTGAGCTCCATCAGAACTTCCGAAGCAGGGAAGAGGTGCTGTCCGGAATCAATGAAGTCTTTTATCAGATTATGACACAGAATCTGGGAAATATTGATTATACCAATGATACTGCCCTTCATCCGGGAGCATTTTTTGAACCCTGTGATGGCAATGCTGCAAAAAAAACAGAACTTTTGATGGTACATATGGACAGCGATGTGTTAAAGGGGCTGGAATCTGAACGGGAAACTGCAGATTATACAAGCAGAGAGCTTGAGGCCAAGCTGATAGCAGCCAGGATCAGGGAAATGACCTCCAAAGATCAGGGGCTTCTTGTATGGGACAAGCAAAAGAAGGAGTACAGAACAGCAGAATACGGAGATATGGTAATTCTCTTAAGAAGCTTAAGCGGCTGGGCGGAGGAATTTGTCAATGTTTTGATGAATGAGGGAATCCCTGCTTCTGCTGAGAGAAAGACCGGTTATTTCAGCGCTGCAGAGGTGGAAACTGTATTGAGTTTATTGAGCATTATTGATAACCCTATGCAGGATATCCAGCTTGCAGCAGTGATAAAGTCTCCCATTGTGGGCATTTCTGATGAAGAGATGGCACATATTATGGCACTCTGGAAAAAGAATTCCCAGAAAGGTCAGGACAGAGGGCTGTACGGTGCGATAAAAAGCTATGAAGCAATGGGAGAGGATCAGGATTATCCAGAGCTTCCTGGAAAACTTCTTGAGTTTCAGACAATGCTTGGAAGGTTCCGTTTAAAATCTTCCTATTTATCCATTCATGAGCTGTTATATGAGGTTTATGAACAAACCGGTTATTATGATTATATTTCCGCAATGCCTGGCGGAGAGGTGCGGAGAGCTAATTTGGATATGCTTGTGGAAAAAGCTTCTGCTTACGAAAAAACAAGCTATACTGGGCTGTTTCACTTTATCCGATATATAGAGAATTTGAAAAAGTATGATACTGATTTTGGAGAAGCTTCTCTTGCAGGTGAGGAAAATACGGTGCGGATTATGAGCATTCATAAAAGCAAGGGACTGGAATTCCCTGTGGTTTTTCTGGCTGGTATGGGGAAGAAATTCAACAAGCAGGATGTATACGGCAAGATATTAATTGATCCTGAGCTTGGCATTGGAACGGATTATCTTGATCTGGAGCTGAGAACAAAGACTCCTACTTTGAAAAAACATGCCCTTCGGAGGAAGATGGAGTTAGATGCTATGGGGGAGGAGCTGCGCGTTCTCTATGTGGCAATGACCAGAGCGAAAGAGAAGCTGATCATGACAGGGACAGACAGGTATTTAAATAAGAAGCTGGAGCGTTATCAGGATATTCCCAGAATCGGAAGGCAGATACCATTTACCATATTGTCAGCAGGTGACTCATATCTGGATTGGATTATTATGAGTCTGTCTGGAGTTCTGTCAGATGTTAAGATTTTAACTGAAAATGGACAGGAGATGAAACATCTCATTGTAAAGGAATATTCCATTCCCCAACTCATAGGCAGGGAAGTGGAGCGGCAGGCACAGAAAAGGGTGACAAAAGAGGAGCTGCTTCGTCTTGATGTGGATAAAACATATGATGCAGAGTATGCCAAAGGGCTGCAGGAGGCATTTGCCTATGTATATCCATATCTATCTGAGATTGGTCTTCATACTAAGCTGTCTGTATCAGAGATTAAGAAACAAGGGCAAATGATTGATGATGAGGAGTCCGCATTTTTACCTACCATTCCTCAGTTTTTACAGAAAGAGGAGGAAGAGGAATCGGTTGGCGGTGCATTTCGTGGAACTGCCTATCACAGGGTTTTGGAGCTTCTTGATTTTGCTTCTGTTACAACTTTGGAAGGGGTTGAAGCTGCCCTTATGAGGTTTGGTGAAGAGAGGCGCATGGATCAGGAAAGTCTCTCTCTTCTAAATCCAAAGACAATTTTAGGCTTTCTTACCTCACCTCTTGGAAAACGTATGGCAAAAGCGGAGAAAGAGGGACGCCTTCATAAAGAACAGCAGTTTGTTATCGGTATCCCTGCAAGAGAAATGGATATCAGTGATTCTCAGGAGCTCGTATTGATTCAGGGAATTATTGACGCTTATATGGAAGAAGCTGGGAAACTAGTGATTGTGGACTATAAAACGGACAGAGTGGGTAATGGTCAGGAGCAGATTCTTATTGATAGATATCATGTGCAATTGGAATACTATAAACGGGCTTTGGAACAGATGACTGGGAAAACAGTGTCTGAGAAGATTATTTATTCTGTGGCACTTCAGAAGGAGATTTGCTTATAGAGGGGGTTTTTATTTTCCCGCCACTCTATTGCTATCTGGTTATTTTATGCTAAAATAGTTATAGAAAATATCTATAAATAAAAAAGGAGAGGGATAGATATGATACCAGATAATGAAGTAAGATTGACGCAAATGACTAAGACCGCAGGCTGTGCAGCCAAGATAGGACCAGGGACTCTGGCAGGAGTTTTAGAGAACCTTCCTAAATTTCACGACCCTAATCTTTTAGTAGGAATAGAGACCTCAGACGATGGTGCAATCTATAAAGTAAGTGACGATCTGGCACTCATCCAGACACTGGACTTTTTTACCCCTGTTGTGGACGACCCCTATACCTTTGGACAGGTGGCAGCAGCCAATGCTCTCAGCGATATTTATGCTATGGGCGGAGAACCTAAGATTGCGTTAAATATAGTGGCATGGCCCAATTGTGTCAATCCTCAGCTGCTGGGTAAGATTCTGGAAGGCGGCGCTTCCAAGGTGCTGGAAGCAGGTGCAGTGCTGGCAGGAGGCCACTCTGTTCAGGATGATGAGCCCAAATATGGGCTTAGTGTTACAGGATTTGTTCATCCTGATAAGGTATTTAAAAATTGCGGTGCAAGACCGGGGGATGTGCTGATTTTAACAAAACCTTTGGGAACAGGAATTATCAATACAGCAGTAAAGGCAGATATGGCATCTGAGAAAGCCAAAGAAGAGGTGGTAAAGGTGATGACCTCTCTCAATCAGAAGGCAAAGCGGGTCATAGAGAACTATGATGTTCACAGCTGTACAGATGTTACCGGATTTGGTCTGGCAGGTCATTCCATGGAGATGGCAGAGGGAAGCAATGTGACTATAGAGCTGTTTATGGCTGATCTTCCTTTGCAGTCAGAAGCTGTGGAACTGGCACAGATGGGCTTAATACCAGAAGGCGCTTACAAAAACCGCTCCTATACAGAGGCGAAAGTGGATTTTGGAACCACTGAGGAATATCTGTGTGATATTTTCTGCGATCCTCAGACTTCAGGAGGACTTTTGGTCAGTGTCACAGTGGAAGATGCAGATAAGATTTTAAAGGATTTGGAAGAAGCGGGCCTGGAGACATCCTTTGGAATCATAGGCAGAGTACTTGAAAAAGAAGAGAAGTTTGTTAAACTTCGATAACCGGGAGAATAGATTGATGATTTATCTTGATAATGCAGCCACCTCTTACCGCCGACCAAAAGATGTTATTGCTGCTGTAACAGAAGCTATGAACCATATGGGTAATTCCGGTCGTGGAGCGCACTCAGCTTCTCTTGATGCTTCCAGGCTTATTTATGATACAAGAAGTCTTTTGGCGGAAATGTTTCATGCAGGAGACC
>DHOR01000010.1:171843-174159 GCA_002409995.1 Hungatella sp. UBA5385
ATGCAGGAGACCCTTCCAGAGTTGCCTTTACAGCAAACTCTACAGAGAGCCTTAACATTGCTATTCAGGGATTATTTCAGCCTGGTGATCATGTGATTACGACCATGATGGAACATAATTCTGTGCTGAGACCCCTTTACCTGATGGAGGAGAGGGGAGTGGAGATTACCATTATTCCTGCTGATGAGAAGGGGAATATTTGCTATGAGGATTTTATAGCGGCTGTCAAAAGTAATACAAAGGCAATTGTTTGTACTCATGCTTCTAATCTGACAGGAAACATCAATGATCTGGCAAGTATAGGAAGAATATGCAAACAACATAATCTGTTATTTGTAGTGGACGCTTCCCAGACAGCAGGTGTGTTTAATATTAATATGGAGACTATGGGAATTGATGTTTTATGTTTTACAGGGCATAAGGGACTTATGGGACCTCAGGGAATCGGCGGAATTTGTGTAAAGAAGGACATTGTCATCAGACCGTTGATTGTTGGGGGAAGCGGTGTTCACAGCTATGACAGGATTCAGCCTGAGAATATGCCGGAGGCTTTAGAAGCAGGAACCCTAAATGGTCATGGGATCGCCGGGCTTCATGCAGCTCTTTCTTATATTAATACCTATGGTATGGAGAACATACGTGACAGAGAATTGATGCTGATGAAACGGTTTTATGAAGGCGTTGTTTCCATACCTGGAATAAAAGTATATGGTGATTTTTCAGGGGACAGGCTTTCACATAGAGCACCTATTGTTGCACTGAACATCAAGGATTATGATTCCGGGGAAGTTGCAGATGAACTGTCATATACCTATGAGATTTATACAAGAGCAGGAGCCCACTGTGCGCCCTTGATGCATAAAGCTATGGGGACAGTTAGCCAGGGAGCTGTTCGCTTTTCCATGTCTCATTTTAATACAGAAGAAGAGATCGATACAGCAATTAAGGCAGTAGAAAAAATTGCAACAGAATAAGGCACATAAGAATAGATCACATAAGAATAGGAAGGTACATTTATGAATCTGAAGCAATTGGAGGCATTTGTCTGTGTTGCAGAGGAGAAGAGCTTTTCTATAGCAGCCCGGAAGCTTTACTTAACCCAGCCTACAGTCAGCTCTCATATCAGCACACTGGAAAAGGAGCTGGGAGTGCGGCTGTTTACCCGTACGACTAAAGAGGTGGAGCTGTCTTCTGACGGAGAAAAGCTGTTTGTCAATGCCAGAAAAATGATACAGCTGCAGAAAAATATTATCCGGGATTTTACTCAGAAGGATTCCCCAGAAGTGAAGAAGATTGTTGTAGGCGCCTCCACTGTTCCAGGGCAGTACATACTGCCTCAGATTCTGGCTCTGTTTGCAAGAACTTATCCAGGCAATCAGCTGGAATTTCAGGAAGCGGACAGCTTAGAGGTGGTTCGCATGGTACAGGAAGGACAGGTTGAAATAGGTTTTACTGGAACGAAAATTGTGGAACCGGGCTGTGTGTTTGAGCCTTTTTACTCAGATCGTCTGGTGGTGATCACTCCTGATATTCCAAGATATCAGCAGTTTCTTGACAATGGATTTCCAATAGAGCAATTCTATAAGGAACGCTGGATTGTGAGAGAGGAAGGTTCTGGAACAAGGAAAGAAGTGGAACGCTATTTAAGAGAAATGGAACTGGATTTAAACAGAATGGAAATTGTGGCCACCATCAGCAATCAGGAAATCATTAAAAAATCAGTGAGCTCCGATATGGGAATCTCCATTATTTCCAGTGCAGCAGTGGAAGACTGTGTGAAACAGGGAACTCTTCTTAAGTTTCCGCTTGGAGAAGGAGATGTTTTCAGAAAATTATATATGGTCTGGAATAAGAATAATAAGCCTGGAAAAGCGGCAAGATTGTTTATCCAGTTTGTAAGGGAATTGAATAATTACTTATAGATGTTATCTATAAATGAAATTGAAAATATCAATTAGACACTTTATCCCCTCTTTGCTAAACTTGAAGAAAAGACCAAAAGGGGGACACTATGAGTTTAACAAGTAATAAAAAAACACTGGCGCTTTCAGGCGCTCTGCTGGGAATTCTGGCAGCGGTTCTGGCATTTGCCGGTAATCCGAAGAATATGGCTATTTGTATTGCCTGCTTTATCCGCGATACAGCAGGAGCCATGAAGTTTCATCAGGCTGCTGTTGTACAGTATGTAAGACCTGAGATTGTTGGAATTGTAGTAGGAGCATTTGTGGTTTCCATGATCACAAAAGAATACAGATCTACTTCAGGATCATCTCCCATGATCCGCTTTTCATTAGGCGTTATGATGATGATTGGTGC
>DHOR01000010.1:174372-174577 GCA_002409995.1 Hungatella sp. UBA5385
AGGCGTTATGATGATGATTGGTGCTCTTGTGTTCCTGGGCTGTCCGCTTCGTATGCTGATCCGTATGTCTGCAGGAGATTTAAATTCCTATGTGGCTTTAGTCGGATTTGTAGGTGGTGTATGGACTGGTACCATAGCTCTGAAAAAAGGATTTAGTCTGGGAAGATCCCATGAAACACAGAATAGAAGCGGTTATGTACTTCCG
>DHOR01000010.1:174748-175317 GCA_002409995.1 Hungatella sp. UBA5385
AATAGAAGCGGTTATGTACTTCCGGTTATTCTTGTTATCATTCTGATTCTCAGTGTGACCACCAGCTTAATGGTTGTCAGCGAAAAAGGACCGGGAAGTATGCATGCACCTGTTATTGTGGCACTTGTTGCAGGACTTATATTTGGCGCCATTTCCCAGAGATGCAGAACCTGTTTTGCAGGAAGCTTCAGGGATGTGATTCTCATGAAGAACTTTGATTTAATCACTATTATTGGAGTATTTTTTGCAGTGATGCTGGTTTATAATGTGGCTTCCGGAGGATTTAAACTGTCTTTTGGCGGACAGCCTGTGGCACATTCGTTACATATCTGGAATTTCCTCGGTATGTATGTAGTTGGGTTTGCAGCTGTTTTAGCAGGAGGATGTCCTCTGCGCCAGCTGGTTTTGGCAGGACAGGGATCTTCTGATGCAGCAGTGACATTCTTAGGACTTTTTGTAGGTGCAGCTATTTGTCATAACTTTGGACTTGCGGCCTCAGCAGCAGCTGCAGCAACTGACGCAGCTCCTGCTACAGCAGGAGGACCTGCTGCAGCAGGGAAAATAGCTGT
>DHOR01000010.1:175513-176148 GCA_002409995.1 Hungatella sp. UBA5385
GCTGCAGCAGGGAAAATAGCTGTGATTGCATGTATCATTATCCTGTTTATAATTGGATTTATGAAAGGGAAACGTGGAGAACAAAGATAAGGGAGGAAAAACATATGCTGTTAGTAGATGCCAGAGGATTATCATGTCCGGAGCCTCTTATGATGGTTTCGGCAGCAATTAAGGATCATCCGGGAGAAAAGATTCAGGTACTTCTCAGTGAGCCTTATTCCAAAGCCAATGTAGAAAAATATGTAAAGAACCAGGGGAAAAAGGTGACTGTTAAAGAGACAGGCTCTGAATTTGAACTGATCGTAGAGTAAGGAAATAAAATGAGATAAAAGGAATTAAAATGAGACAAAAAGAATTAAAACTAGTCATTACCTTTCATACCACAGCAGAAGCAATTGCTATGGAAAAGGCATGTAAGGAAAATCAGGTGTCCGGCAGGCTGATTCCTGTTCCACGCCAGATTTCTTCAGGATGCGGTTTATCCTGGGCTATGCCTGCAAAAGAGGAAGACAGTATTAAGCAATTTATGATTGACCATACACTTCAATGGGAGAGTGTGGGAACCTATATGATATAAAGGATAGACAGGGGTTCTGTTAACAGGACTCCTGTTATTGCTTTTTTAAATAAATCAG
>DHOR01000021.1 GCA_002409995.1 Hungatella sp. UBA5385
TTTTGTTTAAAATCAGGTTTGATAGTAGTAATTTTCTCCTAACAGGGCAGACAGGATTTTATGATCCTGTTGGCTCTGCTTTTCTGGCTTTTGTTGCATTTTATAAAAATCCCCATTATAATAAACTCAATTAAATTTCAATTTACCTATAAACCAAATCTTATTATGAAAGGCAGTGCATCAAAATGATAAAAGACATGACAACCACCAATTTCCTCGAAGCCCTCTCCTCCAAGTCCCCCACCCCAGGCGGCGGTGGAGCCGCCGCCCTTGGCGGAGCCATAGGAGCAGCCTTAGGCGAAATGGTAGGAAACCTAACCATAGGAAAGAAGAAATATGCAGAAGTAGAAGATGAGGTAAAAGAACTATTACACAAACTAGAAGAATTACGCAAACAGTTTCTAAAGCTTGCAGATGAAGATGCAGTAGTATTTACTCCTCTGGCAGCAGCCTACAGTCTTCCAACAGGTACAGAGGAAGAAAAAGCTCACAAAGAAAAAGTGCTGGAAAAACACCTTCTGGAAGCCAGCCTTGTACCCATTGCTGTAATGGAGCGGTCCATGGAAGCTCTTGCTATTCTGGAGATTCTGGGAGAAAAGGGAAGCACAATGGCAATCAGTGATGTAGGAGTTGGTGTTCAGTTTATCCGCAGTGCTCTTTTAGGTGCAGTGATGAATGTGTCCATTAATACAAAATCCATGAAAAACCGCAAAAAGGCAGAGGAACTTGACCACTATGCAGAACACATGGTAAGAGAAGGAAGTGCTAAGGCGGACAAAATCTATGAAAATGTTGCAAACGCACTGAAATAGGGAGGTATGACAATGATTACATTAAAAGGTGCAGAGGTATCTGCAAAAATTAAGGAACAGGTTCAAGAGCTACTTCACGACTGCAAAGGCCATGTTCCCAAATTAGCCATAGTCCGTGTAGGGGAAAATCCCGATGATTTATCCTATGAGCGTGGGGCACTAAAAAAAATGGAGGCTTTTGGTCTTCTGGCAGAAAGCTATGCATTTCCAGCAGATATTAGTGATGAGGATTTTAAAGAGGCATTTCAGAAGATCAATGAAGACATTTCCGTAGATGGAATTCTCCTTCTTCGTCCCCTTCCAAACCAGATTTGTGAAAAGGATATAGAGAAAATGATAGATCCTTTAAAGGATTTAGATGGTATTTCTCCGGACAATATTGCCAGAGTGTTTGCAGGTGATGATACGGGGTTTGCTCCATGTACAGCAGAAGCTGTTGTGGAAGTGCTGAAGGCAAATGACATTTCCCTGACAGGAAAACGGGTCACAATTGTAGGGAGAAGCATGGTTGTGGGGAAACCCCTTTCAATGCTGCTGTTAAAAGAAAATGCAACGGTCACCATTTGCCATACAAAGACAATTAATATAAAAGATACCTGTAAACAGGCAGAAATCCTTATTGCAGCAGCAGGCCAGGCTAAAATGATTGATGCATCTTATGTAGGGCAGGATGCAATTGTCATTGACGTAGGAATTAATGTGGATGAAAATGGAAAGCTCTGTGGTGATGTGGATTTTTCTTCTCTTGAAGGAACTGCTTCCATGGCAACTCCTGTTCCCGGAGGTATTGGAGCTGTAACAACAGCGGTTCTGGCAAAACATCTGGTTCAGGCTGCAATAAGAAGCAGGCTGTAAAAAGAAGCAGGCTGCAATAAGAAGCATGGTTACAAAATAAATGAGTGCTGTTAAATAATTTGTAATCATTACTTAAGAAAAATTGTATTGAATGTACCAAAGAATCTGTCATAATAATATAGTAACTATAACAGCGTCTGTAAACAGACAGAAGGGGTATGAGATGTTTGGATTTTTAGCAGAAAACATGGGCCAAATTCTAATTATTATTGCAGTAATTGCAGTGATTTTTATTCTGGCATCAGGGTATGTAAAAGCACCACCGGATACCGCATTTATTATTTCGGGTCTCAGAAGGAAAACTGTAATAGGGAAGGCAAGTATTAAGATACCATTTTTGGAAAGAATGGATAAACTGAGTCTGAAGCTGATTCCTATTGATGTTAAGACTTCCAATGCAGTACCTACAGCAGATTACATCAACATTCAGGTAGATGCTGCCGTTAACGTTAAGATCAGCAGTGATCCGGGAAGACTTTCCCTGGCAGCTCAAAACTTCTTAAATCAGGATACCGATTACATAGGAAGAATATCAAGAGAAGTGCTGGAAGGTAACATGCGTGAGATTGTTGGGCGCATGCGGCTGGAGGAAATGGTCAGTGACAGAATAAAATTTGCGGAGCTGGTTAAGGAAAATGCAATGCCTGACTTAGCAGCCATGGGACTTGATATTGTCAGCTTTAATGTACAGAATTTCTTTGATGCCAATGGAGTGATTGATGACCTTGGTATAGATAACATTTCCCAGATTAAGAAGAAAGCAGCCATTGCAAAGGCAGAGGCAGATAAGGAAATTGCTATTGCCAAAGCATCTGCTGATAAGCAGGCTAATGACGCAAGGATCAATGCAGAGCGTGAGATTGCCATTAAGAACAATGAGCTGGATATGCAGAAATCTGAGTTAAAGAAGAATGCAGATGTTAAGAAAGCGGAGGCAGATGCTGCTTACCAGATTCAGCAGGAAGAGCAGCGTCGAACCATTGAGGTTACATCTGCTGATGCTGATATTGCTAAACAGGAAAAAGAAGTTGTGATCAAACAGAAAGAGGCGGAAGTAATGGAGAAGTCTCTTGATGCAGAGATCAGGAAAAAAGCGGAGGCTGATCGATTTGCACGTCAGCAGAAGGCCGAGGCAGAGCTTTATGAGCGCCAGAAGAATGCAGAAGCCAAGAAGTTTGAGGTTGTGCAGGAGGCAGAGGCTCAGAAATCCAGAGCGGAGGCTGAGCGTTTTACAAAGGAACAGGAAGCTCAGGGGATCCGTATGGTAGGTGAGGCGGAAGCTGAAGCAGTAAAAGCCAGAGGTCTTGCAGAAGCGGAGGCCATGGAGAAGAAGGCAGAGGCATACCAGAAGTACAACAATGCAGCTGTTGCTGAAATGATTATCAAAGTTCTTCCTGATATTGCAGGCAAGATTGCAGAACCACTTAGCCAGATCGATAAGATCACGATTATTGGCGGCGGTGACAGCAATGGTAGTCTTGATGCAGTTTCCGGTAATGTTCCGGCAGTTATGGCAAAGCTTTTTGAGTCCATGAAGGAAACAACAGGAATTGATTTAACAGAGATTGTAAAAGCAGGAACCTATGATGCAAAGGTAAACAGAAATATCAATGTATCAGGTATGCCTGATATTACCATAACACCTGGAAATGTTCAGACTATGGAGAAAGATCAGGAGTCAGAAACATAAAATAATAAAAAGCATCCAATTAAAAGGCTGGCAAGTTACCTTCGAATTGGATGTTTTTTTATATCATAGGAGAAATATCAAAAACAATTCCTATATGACTTTATTCGTTAACAGCCTGTCGTTTTACCTGAGCGATGGCATTAGCCACAGGTGGCAGACAGAGAACGATCACAGTAAGTATCAGCTCCGGGAAAATATAGGTGGCATTGTATCCAGCGGTATAAAGAAATGGATTCATGCCTTCCGGCGCATAGGAAGCGAAGAATATGTAACCGGAAATCACATGGAATACGTAACGTCCCAAAGCACCTGCAATATAACCAATAATCAGACCATGCTTTTTATTGCTAAAAAATCCTGAAAGTCCCAAAGCGCCAAAGGCCAGGGGGTAATCCATAAGCACCTGAAGTGGGGCAAATATGTAGGGCTCTGAGATAAACTGAAGGATACCATAAGCAATTCCTGTCATTAGTCCTGTTTTTGCTCCATAAATATATCCGATGAGACAAATGAACATCATGGAGAACAGAGTAATGGAACCGCCAAATGGCAGTGAGGCAAACTTGATGATGGAAGCTACCATTGCAAGTGCCATAGCCACGGAACAGAATACCAGCTGCTTGGTTTGCATCTTCTTTGTCCTGACTGTTGATTTACTGATTACGTGAATGCCAAACAGAAAAGCAGCCAGAAGCAGAATCATCAGGACATAGCCGGCTGGTTTTAAGATATATTCGCTGTCTTCGGCAACGTAAGTTAAGAAAAATGACATAAAAAAATCCTCCTTTGCATTTACACAGGAGGGGACTACTTTACGAAGTAATAATTAAGGCTTCCTTACGCCGGTATTATCCGGTTCAAGTAGTGAGGGTCAGGTTGTACCATTCTCAGCCGTTGGGCTCCCCTAGCGTGTCTTTTTCTTTATATTGTTTACACTTGTGAGTATACTCTGGATTTTTGAGGCTGTCAAGGGGGTGAGGAAAAATAAAATGGCATCACCGGAGCTGTTGATTTGTGCAGGCTGTCGCTGCATCTTAGAATATTACAGTGTGGAGAGAACGGATAAAATCTGACTTCCAAGTCAGATTTTAAAGCGACTGGAATTGGATTTTCATCAGAAAATCCAATGACTGGAGCTGATTCCGTTATCGCAGCGCTGTAATATTCTTAGAAGCAGCCCAGCCGAACCCATGAAACAGCTCCGGTGATGCCATTTTATTTTTCCGGCTACGGTATTGACAGCTCGGAAAAAATGTGAAAAAATAACAGGGATGTTTCACGAAGGTTTTGATGTCAACGGTTTTCACCAGGTTGTTTTTATTCCCCTACCTGCTATATCATTTGTTCCGATTACATATCTCAAAAAAAGTACTTATAGTATCTTTCAGCTCATCACTGAACTCTTCCAGGTCTTCAATGCTGATTGCACCTTCATTTATAAGCGAAATAATGTTATAAATAAGGTTCGACCGGCTCATTTCTAATTGAACACCAGTCTTCTTCTTATCTTCCTTTATTCTCTTGCTCAGCCCCCAAAACTTTTCCGATGGTTTAGTGTCTTCACTTAGTAACTCTATATATTCCTTATTGAGCCTGTCCATATAGGCTTCCTGCCAATCAGCAATTTTATTTCTAAAAAGCGTCCAGTCCTTCTTAGTAAATTTCTGGTCCTGCATAGCCTCAAACCTCCCATTAATTTCAGATCATATCCTTTTATTTATTGTATCGCTATTTTGTGATTTTTTCAATGCATCAAAGACAAAATCAGGATTGTTTCACGAAGGTTTGATGGCAACAGTCTTCATCGGTTTCCTTCAAATCCGGTGATGCCATTTTATTTTTCCGGCTACGGTATCGGCAACTCGGGGGAATATTTTGTAAAAATTATATTGAGAGTTGGAGGGGTTTCAGATATTATAGTGAGAGAATAAATAGATAAAGTGAGGTTAATATGCGGGACGATATTGTGGATTATTTGAAAAGTGAGATTGAACATAGGTGTCAATTGCCGGCTAATCATTTCGGGATTGGGTGCTTTTATCATATTCGGGCTGTGGCTAAAAATGCGGAAATGCTAGCGGATATTTATAATGCAGATAAGGAAGTTGTGATTATTGCAGCTTGGTTACATGATGTTGCTTCTATTACGGATTATAGTTTATATGAGGATCATCATATTCATGGGGCTGTAATGGCTGAGGAGATATTGACGGGTTTTGATTATGATTCTGATAAAATAAGGCTTGTTCAGCAGTGTATCCGGAATCATAGAGGGAGTGTTCTGCATTCAAAAATGACTGTGGAAGAGTTGTGTATTGCAGATGCAGATTCTATTTCTCATTTTGATAGTGTTCCTGGTCTGCTGTATTTGGCTTATGTTAATAAAAAAATGGGGATTGATGAGGGTAGAGAATTCGTTAGGAATAAATTGATTAGAAGCTTCAAGAAGCTTTCTACTAAAAGTAAAGTTTTGTATGAAAGTAAATTTGATCAGGTTATGAGTGTTTTGGAGTGAGAGTTTTAAATTGAGTGTTTTAAATAAATGT
This sequence comes from Hungatella sp. UBA5385, assembly GCA_002409995.1. Classification (GTDB taxonomy): domain Bacteria; phylum Bacillota; class Clostridia; order Lachnospirales; family Lachnospiraceae; genus UBA5385. The sequence continues at coordinate 5,904 of DHOR01000021.1, forward strand.
GAAGAAAAACAGGGCATATCTTTTGGAATATGCCCTGTTTTTGATGCGGATATTGAGTAATATTAATTTATGCTAAATAATACTGTCCTAATTTAATCGATGGCTTATTTTTACCGTGGAAATCACTTCCTCGTGTAATACTGATTCCTTTTTCAGCGGCTTTGTTATAAAAATATTTGGTAGTGGCGGCATCGTGGTAACTGCTGGAGGCTTCTAAGCCGTCAAGGCCAAGGGGGATCAGTTCATCCAGAAGTTCGTATCTCCCTTTTAGGTTCATTCCTGGGTGGGCCAGGATTGCTGTTCCCTTGTTAGCGTGGATCAGGTCAATGATGTCTTTCATATCTGGGAATTTGATTTCTGCGTAGCAGGGTTTTCCCTGTGAGCAGTAGTCCCAGTAAAAGTTTACATAGGGATTGTCACTTCTTTCGCCACCCTTGCGGTAAGGGGAGAGAAGTGAGTTTGTCAGGTATTTATCGCTGTTTAGCAGGGCTTCCGCAAATACTTCACCGGTCCAGTATTCGCTCCAATAGCTGCCTGCGGTAATTTTCATTAAATCCTCTTCTGCCAGGGAGAAGCCCAGTTTATTTATGAGGGTTAAGTGCTCATAGGAGGCTTTGATGCATTGGGTTCTTATGTTTTTCTCAATGTTTTGGAAATCTGGGCTTTTGTAGTTTATTTCATAACCCAGGACGTGAAAATTAATGTCCTCGTAGGTACAGTCAATTTCTATGGCTGGATAGCAGCGGATATCCAGCTGCTCAGCTCTTTTGATGGCTTTTTCTACGCCGGCTACAGTGTTGTGGTCTGCAATTGCCATTAATTTGATATTAGCATCGGCACACATCTCTACCAATGTTTCTGGGGTATACTCGCCGTCTTCGCTGTAACAGGAATGAATATGTAAATCTATGGTATGCTGCATAGTGATCTCTCCTTTTATAGTGGATATTGGGTGGGGAATCTGCTGGATTCTCGTATTGATCTGCAGAAATCTTGTATTGATCTGCAGAATTCTTGCATTGATTAATCGTATTCCCACATTAATATAATAGTATCGCCTTTACAGGGTTGAAACAATCAAAATATTGCCATATACTATAAGAAAAGCGACAAAAGGAGCTGTGGTTATGAGTGTGAAATCCTGTTCTCTTCAGATTGACAGGGGGCAATATGAAAATGATAATCGCGGAACGCCTATGTTTCCGTGTGGAGGATATGTTACTACAGTAGGGGATCATATCACAGAACGTCTGCCCTGGCATTGGCATGAGGAAATTGAGATCATGGTGGTTACAGGCGGTGCTCTTAAATTGGATGTTCCTGACAGAACTATGGTGTTGGAAGAAGGGGAGGCTGTGTTTATTAATTCCAGTGTGCTCCATACTGCTGTTAATGTGGGGCGGAGTGTCTGTGAAATTAAGTCCTTTGTGTTTGCTCCGCGGCTTATATATGGGGAATTGGAAAGTGCTGTTGAGCAGAAATACGTGCGGCCCCTGATTCATTGTCCCCAGCTTTCTGCCATTCATTTTCAGAAGGATATTCAATGGCATAGGGAAGTGATTCGGTGTATGGAGGAGGCATTTGTTCTTTATGAGGAAGAAAAGTTTGGGTATGAAATTTTGGTGAGAGTGTGCCTTTCTAAGCTGTGGTTTTTGATTGTTTCTAATCAGCGGAGTGAGCTTACACAGTATCGGAATTCCCAAAATACGGAGACTGTGAGAGTGAAAGAAATGCTTGCATATGTACATGAGCATTATGCAGAGGTGATCAGTTTGAAAAACATAGCCGGTTCAGCGGCAGTCAGTGAACGGGAGTGTTTGCGGTGTTTTAATAAAGTCTTGGGGACTACGCCTATGAAATATTTGTTAAGTCATCGTATATCTGTGGCAGCAGGTTTGCTCACTAATTCTGATTTCAATATTACTGAAATCTGTAAATTGTCCGGTTTTGAGTCTCCAAGTTATTTTTCGCTTAAATTTAAGGCGCTGACTGACAAAACTCCTAGTGAATACAGACAGCTGGGAAAAAGGGTTTGACAGCTTTCTGTAAGAGTATAAAATGGTTCGGTTTTGCACACTATACAATTATTGACAAATTATGAAACATAGTGTGGAGGTTTTTTATGACTGGATTTGTGATAGCTTTGATTTCGGGAGCACTTATGAGTTTGCAGGGGGTCTTAAATACTGGGGTGACAAAACAGACCAGTATGTGGGTGTCTGCCGGCTGGGTGCAGCTGACGGCATTTTTAACCTGTCTTATTATATGGTATTTTACAGGGAGAGAGAATGTGGCGGGGATTTTTGAGGTTCAGCCTAAGTATATGCTTCTGGGCGGTGTGATTGGAGCTTTTATTACCTATACTGTTGTCAGAAGTATGGACAATTTAGGTCCTGCCAAGGCGGCTATTATTATTGTTGTTTCTCAGATAATTGTTGCTTATGGGATTGAACTTTTTGGGCTTTTTGGAGTGGAAAAAGCTGGATTTGAATGGAAGAAAATGATTGGTGCAATTGTTGCAATTATTGGAATTATTATATTCAACTAATTTGAAATAAAGCTTGTGTTTACTGGATATTTTAGTTAGAATAGTATTATAGGCTGGAGATGGTATCCTTATTTGATAAAGTTTTCTAAGGAGGGTATCATGAAAAACCAGAAGTTTAAAATTGTGGTAATTGTGATTTTCCTGTTGGCTGCAGGAATTTGTTACAGTTACAGTAGAAATAATAATAAGGTTCCATATGATAAGTCTGCAGGCGGGGAGTATCTGCTGGCAGAGACGATTCAGTTGGAAGGCTCAGAGAACAGCGAAGACAAAAGCAATGACAAAAGCGAAAACGAAAGTCAGGCTGGTGAACTGGAAGATAGACAGCTTGAAGCGGGAAAGCTGAAAGACAGAGAGCCGGAAGCTGGAGAAGAAGTGCTCTCTGTTTCTCAGAAAGAGACGGAGAATGGGAAGCAGGAGGAGCAGGTTTCGGCCTGCTTTGTACATATCTGCGGAGAGGTTATTTCTCCCGGTGTTTATGAGATGGAAGAAGGAAGCCGAATCTTTCAGGCTGTGGATATTGCCGGCGGATTTACTGAATTTGCTGCATCTCAGTATTTGAACATGGCGGAAAGTGTTCAGGATGGAATGAAGATTGTAGTGCCTGATATCCGCAGAATTAAAGAACTTGAGCCTGAAGGCAAGACGGAATTTGGCGTAGCTGTCACTGGCGGTGTTGTGGTTGGTGGTGTTGTGACCGGAGGAGTAGTGCCTGGAGGTGCCGGAAGTGTTGGAGCTGCCGGAGGTGTTGGGAGCGGCAGTACCGGGGCAGGTAATCCGGAAGGCGGCAGTATGAAGCAGAAGGTGAATTTAAATACTGCCACTATGGAGGAATTAATGACTCTTCGTGGTGTTGGTGAGGCAAAGGCCAGAGACATCATAAAGTACCGGGAAGAGCATGGAGGATTTGGAAAGATTGAGGATATTATGAGAATATCCGGAATTAAGAATGCTGCATTTGAGAAAATTAAGGACGATATTACTGTTTAGTGGAAGATAGAGGTGTGACATGGCTCGTATTTTAGTTGTTGATGATGAGAAGTTAATTGTAAAAGGAATCCGTTTTAGTCTGGAGCAGGATGGGCATGATGTGGATTGCGCCTATGACGGAGAAGAGGCTATTAATTATGCAAAGGAGAAGGAATATGATGTAGTGCTTCTGGATCTGATGCTTCCTAAATTTGATGGTTACGAGGTGTGCCAGGCAATTCGTGAGTTCTCCGAGATGCCTATTATTATGCTGACTGCCAAAGGCAATGATATGGACAAGATTCTGGGGCTGGAATATGGAGCTGATGATTATATTACGAAACCATTTAATATTCTGGAGGTAAAGGCAAGGATCAAGGCGATTCTCCGCCGCAACTCCAAGAAAAACCGCAATGGCAGAGATGAGAGCAGAATTGTTAGAGTCGGTGATTTAAAGCTGGATCAGGATAGCAGAAGAGTCTTTATTGGAGAGAAGGAGATTAATTTAACTGCCAAGGAATTTGATCTCTTAGAGCTTCTGGCATGTAATCCCAATAAGGTTTACAGCAGAGAGCAGCTTCTTGCCGATGTATGGGAGAACAAGGTATCAGATACCGGTGATGTCCGCACAGTTGATGTTCATGTGAGACGTTTAAGAGAGAAAATAGAGCCAAGTCCAAGTGATCCTAAATATGTTCATACTAAATGGGGCGTAGGTTATTTTTTCCGCGCACAGTAACAATATGGAAGAGGAGGATATCTGCGTCTAAGGATGCGGAATCCGCCTTTTCTTTCGTTTTCTATGTTTATGAAGGAGATTTAATGGAATATACAATCAGAAAAGTGTCAATAAATGATATTGACAAAGTGACAGCAGTAGAGGCACAATGTTTTCCAGAAGCAGAGGCTGCAGGAAGAGCGGATTTCCAGGCAAGAATTCAGGCTTATCCCGACAGCTTCTTTGTGGTTGAAACAACGGAAGGTAAGATCATCGGCTTTATTAATGGCTGCGTAACAGATGGGCAGACCATTGAGGACGAGATGTTTGAAGATGTTAGTTTACATAATCCGGAAGGCGCATACCAGGCTGTCTTTGGATTAGATGTGATAGAGGAATACAGAAAGCAGGGTGTTGCAGCCGGACTTATGGAACGTTTGATAGAAGAGGCCCGAAGCTGCGGCAGAAAAGGCATAATTTTAACCTGTAAGGACAGGCTCATTACCTATTATGAGAAATTCGGATACAGGAATCTTGGGGTATCCAAGTCTGTACATGGCGGAGCCGTCTGGTATGATATGATTCTTGAGTTTTAGGTTTAGAGGTGGAGCCAGTTGTACAAGCTGTTTCCCGGAAATGAGGAGATTTTTATGTTGAAAGGTCCACAGGGCGATAGCTGGAGGCGGCTTGATAATACGGCCAAGCTATTCCCGGTTATTACCAATCAGAACTTTAGCAATGTTTACAGACTTTCCGCAACCTTAAGTGAGGAAGTAGTTCCCGGAATTCTGCAGAGGGCTTTGGAGGAAATACTTCCCCAGTTCGAGGGCTTTTCCGTAAAACTGCGGAGAGGATTTTTCTGGTATTATTTTGAGAAAAATAAGCGTTTGCCTGTGATTGAACGGGAAACAACATATCCATGTAAATACATTGATCCCCACAGTAATCAGCTGTATTTATTTCGCGTATCTTATTATGAAAAGAGAATCAATCTTGAGGTATTTCACGCTATTACAGATGGTCTTGGAGCTACGAACTTTTTAAAGGCGCTGGTTTACCGGTATTTGGATTTAAGAGAGGACGAAAGCCTGGCTCACCCTGTGAAACAGAAGATTTCTTCAGACATTTCCATGAATGTGGAAGACAGCTATGTGAAAAACTACAAAGAGACCACCAAACGGAAATACAGCTCATCCAGAGCCTATTCCTTAAAAGGAGATTTGCTCACCCTTGATGAAGAAAATATTATCCACGGATATGTTGATATAAAAGCATTAAAAACAGCCAGTAAGTCCTATGGAGTCAGCCTTACCAAGTATTTGACAGCGGCGCTGATCTGGACCATTTATCAGGAGTATCTGGATAAAGAACCCTGTGAATACCCAATTGGCATCAGTATTCCGATTAATTTAAGAGCATTTTTCAGCTCTGAAACAATGGCGAATTTTTTTGCTGTGACCTTAATTGACTTTCTCTCCAAAGGCAATAACCACACATTTGAGGAGGTTCTTGGGAGAGTCAGTACCTGTATGGACACCAATATTACAAGAGAAAAAATGGAAGAAATCATTTCCTACAATGTTTCCAATGAGAAGAAATGGTATCTTCGTATTGCCCCTCTCTTTTTAAAATGGGGCGCCCTCAATCTAATTTTCCGAAAAAATGACAAAGCTTACACCATGACCCTTTCAAATATCGGCCCAATTCAGATTGAAGAGGAGTACAAAGACAGAATTAAGCAGTTTCATCTGATGATCGGTGTTTCCAAAAGACAGCCTGTCAAATGCGCCATCTGTTCTTATGAGGACAAAATGATTGTAACATTTACCTCAGTATTTAAGGATACAAAACTTCAGGACGGCTTTTTTAATTTCTTAAAAGAACAGGAGATCCCTGTAGAATTGGAGAGCAACGGTGTTCCTGATGAGCGTGACAACAAAGGCATGTATCCTGCCATTCAATATGATACAACAGTCTGGAAGAAGCTGGTGAGATCTTTCTATGGTGTGATGTTTGCTGTAGCGGCATTTTTGGGCATAATTAATTATGCAACCTATTCCGGCTCTATGTGGTCCCTTATAGCTATTGGTCTCATTGCCTACGTTACCATGACTGTAGAATATTCCATTATGCGCCATGCGAATCTGGCGTCAAAAATTGTAGACCAGACCCTTGCTGCAGGACTTCTGCTGATTGCAGTGGATTACGCCACAGTATATAATGGCTGGTCAGTGAATTATGGAATCCCAAGCACGATTTTGTTTGCCGATCTGGCGGTAGTGTTTCTAATTATTGTAAACCGGTTAAATTGGCAGAGCTATTTTATGTATCAGCTGGCAATTACAATCTTCAGCTTTATTCCCATTATTCTCTGGGCTGTAGGGCTGATAACCAGACCATGGCTGGCGCTTGGGACTGTTGTGATTACTGTTTTAATCCTGATTATTACAATTGTTCTGGGGGATAGAAGCGTTAAAACAGAGTTGAAGAGACGGTTTCATCTATAAGAATTATTTGATTTGTATATATTGTTTGAACATTTAAAATTGGG
>DHOR01000002.1 GCA_002409995.1 Hungatella sp. UBA5385
GGGTAACAGACCACAGGGTCAGGGAGGTTATCAGGGTAACAGACCACAGGGTCAGGGCGGTTATCAGGGCAATCGTGATGGTAACAGACCAGGCGGCGGCTATCAGGGCAGCAGACCACAGGGTCAGGGCGGCCGTACAGGAGGCAGAGACGGAGCACCTAAGTCCTTTGATACTCCTATCCAGGCAAAGCCACAGAGCACCAGAGGCAACAAAAACAATTATAAGAGTGGACGTTTTGATAAACGTGATAAAGTGGAAGATGGTAAGTCCAGAGCAGTTGGTAAGGGCGGCAAGATGTTAAAAGCACCTTTAACACCTCCGGTTCATCAGGAACCAAAGGTGGAAGTGATTAAGACCATTACACTTCCTGAGATATTAACAATCAGAGAGCTGGCAGAGAAGATGAAGCTTCAGCCTTCAGCTATTGTTAAGAAATTGTTCCTTCAGGGCAAGATTGTAACTCTCAATACAGAAATCGATTTTGCTCAGGCAGAAGAAATTGCTGTGGAATATGAAGTACTCTGTGAAAAAGAGATCAAGGTAGATGTGATTGAAGAGCTTCTGAAAGAAGATGATGAGAAAGAAGAAGATATGGTTGCCAGACCTCCTGTAGTATGCGTTATGGGTCACGTTGACCATGGTAAAACATCACTTCTCGATGCAATCCGTCAGACCAATGTAACAACAAAAGAAGCAGGCGGAATCACACAGCACATCGGTGCATATATGGTTGATGTAAACGGACAGAAGGTTACTTTCCTGGATACACCCGGCCATGAGGCATTTACAGCTATGCGTATGAGAGGTGCACAGTCTACAGATATTGCTATTCTGGTAGTAGCAGCTGATGACGGTGTTATGCCTCAGACTGTTGAGGCTATTAACCACGCCAAAGCAGCAGGTGTAGAGATTATTGTGGCTATTAACAAAATTGATAAGCCAAGTGCTAATGTTGACCGTGTAAAGCAGGAGCTTTCCGAATATGAACTCATTGCTGAGGACTGGGGCGGAACCACAGTTTTCGTACCTGTATCTGCACATACAAAAGAAGGAATTCCGGAGCTGCTAGAGATGATTGTTCTGACAGCAGAGGTAAAGGAATTAAAAGCTAATCCAAACAGAGCCGCAAGAGGTCTTATCATTGAGGCTGAGCTTGATAAGGGCAAGGGTCCGGTTGCTACTGTACTGGTACAGAAGGGTGTCCTTCATGTAGGTGACTCTGTTGCAGCAGGTTCCTGTTTTGGTAAAGTTCGTGCGATGATGGATGACAAGGGACGCAGGGTTAAAGAGGCTGGTCCTTCCACACCTGTTGAAATCCTTGGACTCAATGATGTTCCAAATGCAGGTGAAGTCTTAGTTGGAACAGAGAGTGAGAAAGAAGCAAGAAGCTTTGCAGAGACATTTATCTCTGAAGGCAGAAATAAATTAATTGAAGATACAAAAGCTAAATTATCACTGGATGATTTATTTACACAGATTAAAGCAGGTAATGTAAAAGAGCTTCCTCTTATTATTAAGGCTGACGTACAGGGATCTGTAGAAGCTGTGAAGCAGAGTCTTGTAAAATTATCCAATGAAGAAGTTATGATTAAGGTAATCCATGGCGGTGTAGGTGCTATCAATGAGTCAGACGTAAACTTGGCATCTGCTTCCAATGCTATTATTATCGGATTTAATGTAAGACCTGATGTTACTGCAAAATCCATTGCAGAACGTGAAAAGGTAGATATGAGACTTTACAAGGTTATCTATCAGGCAATTGAAGACGTGGAAGCAGCTATGAAGGGTATGCTTGATCCGATCTTTGAAGAGAAGATCATCGGTCATGCCATTGTGCGTCAGACATTTAAGGCTTCCGGCGTAGGTACCATTGCAGGTTCCTATGTTATGGACGGTAAGTTCCAGAGAGGCTGCAGTGTCCGCATCACACGTGATGGAACACAGATTTATGAGGGACCATTGGCTTCCTTAAAGAGATTTAAAGATGATGTAAAAGAAGTTACAACAGGCTATGAATGTGGTCTTGTATTTGAGAAATTCAATGACCTTCAAGAAGATGATATGATTGAAGCATATGCTATGGTAGAGGTTCCGCGCTAAGGAACCCTCTGCCGCGCAGCTGCAGAAAGAAAAGGAATGACATGCGTAAAAACAGTATTAAGAACACCAGAGTTAACATGGAAGTTCAGAGGGAACTAAGTGAGATAATCCGCGGTGGAATCAAGGATCCAAGAATTCATCCTATGACTACAGTAGTTGCAGTCCAGGTAACACCTGATTTAAAGTTTTGTAAAGCTTATATCAGTGTTCTCGGTGATGAAGAGGCTGGTAAATCAACCATTGAAGGCTTAAAAAGCGCAGAAGGATTTATCCGCCGTGAACTGGCTAGAAAAGTGAACCTCCGTAATACACCCGAGATCAAGTTTATTCTGGATCAGTCCATTGAATATGGCGTAAATATGTCCAGACTGATTGACGAAGTAACAAAAGATATTAAGGACTGAAGAAGCAGGGAGGTGCGCCCATGAGTATTCTGGAATCTATGCTTACAGGAGTTAAAACAGCAGCTGTTATCGGACACATTCATCCTGATGGAGACTGTGTGGGCTCCTGTCTGGCTGTGTACAATTATCTGGAGAATATCCATCCGGAGATAGAAGTGGTTGTTTATCTGGAGGAAATTCCTTCCAAATTTAACTATTTGAAGAATTTTGAGAAGATTTGTCATGATTTCACCCAGAACAGGCAGTTTGATCTCTGTATCTGTCTGGACAGCAGTGACAAGCTGCGGTTTGGGGAAGCTGTGAATTATTTAGACAATGCCAAAACAAGTATTTGTATTGACCACCATGTGACAAATTTAGAATTTGCACAGGAAAATGTGGTAGAGCCGCAAGCCAGTTCCACCTGCGAAGTCCTTTACGGTCTTCTGAAAGAGGAAGGAATTACAAAAGAAGTGGCTGAGTGCATTTATACAGGCATTGTTCATGATACAGGAGTCTTTAAATATGACTGTACTTCTGCAAGAACCATGGAAATAGCCGGTAAGATGATGGCAAAGGGTATTGATTTCCCTAATATTATTGATAACAGCTTTTATAGAAAAACATTTGTTCAGAATCAGGTTCTGGGCAAAGCGTTGATGGGGAGCACAACTATATTAGATGGAACCTGCATCTATAGTGTGATTTCTAAAAAGGATATGGATTTTTACGGTATTACAAGTGCAGATACTGATGGAATTGTAGACCAGCTCCGGATTACTGAAGGAGTGGAATGTGCCATTTTTATCTATGAGACAGAAACTGATGTATATAAAGTCAGCCTTCGGTCCACCAAAGGTCTGGATGTCAGCCGGATAGCTGTACATTTTGGAGGCGGCGGTCATATCAAAGCAGCCGGCTGTACCATTTCAGGCAATATCCAGGATGTAATTAGTAATCTGTCAGATCAGCTTGTAAAACAGATGAATTAGGAGAATACCGACTATGGCAGACGGAATTATCAATGTATATAAAGAAAAAGGTTATACCTCTCATGACGTTGTTGCGAAAATGAGGGGTATTTTAAAGCAGAAAAAAATCGGACACACAGGAACTCTTGATCCTATGGCAGAAGGAGTTCTTCCTGTATGTCTTGGCAAGGGAACCAAGCTATGCGATATGCTGGCGGATAAAACCAAAACCTATCGTGCAGTTATGCTGCTGGGGCAGGAAACAGATACTCAGGATACAACTGGAGAGGTTCTTGCTGAATACCCTGTAGATGTAACAGAAGATCAGGTCCGGGAGGCAGTGCTAAGCTTTTTAGGACCCTATAACCAGATTCCTCCTATGTACTCCGCTCTGAAGGTAGATGGAAAAAAGCTTTATGAACTGGCCAGAGCCGGTAAAGAAGTGGAGAGAAAAGCAAGACCTGTTGAGATTCTTGAAATTCAGATAGAATCCATAGAGCTTCCCCGGGTTACCATGACAGTCAGCTGTTCCAAAGGAACCTATATCCGCACTCTGTGTTATGATATAGGAAAGAAACTGGGATGCGGCGGCTGTATGGAAGAGCTGTTAAGAACCAGAGTGGGCGGATACCTGCTGAAGGACAGCCTCACATTAAAACAGATAGAGGACTGCAGAGATGAGGGAACTCTGGAATCCCATATTATGCCGGTGGAACAGGCATTTGAAGGATATCCTGTATTGACTGTTAAACCGGAGTATGACAAACTGGTTCATAACGGCAATACCATTGATGTGAATCAGGCAGAGGGCAGTTATCAGACAGCTGATGGCCCTGTGAAGGTATATGACAGTGAGGGTGTGTTCATTGGAATCTATGGACCATCAGACAGTTCCACACGTTTAAAGCCGCAAAAGGTATTTCTGGGAGGAAATCATACATGAAATATATAACCGGAACCAGAGAATTTCATATAGAAGAGCCGGCCATTGTAACTCTGGGAAAGTTTGATGGCAGGCACAGAGGGCATCAGAAGCTGCTTAAGAAAATGGGCGAGATCAAAAAGGAAACCGGTTATGTATCCGCTGTATTTACCTTTGATATGTCACCAGCAGTATTTGTTGAGGGAAGCCCCCAGACTGTTATTACTACTAATTTGGAAAGAAAGAATAATCTGGAAAAAGTTGGCATAGACTATTTAGTGGAGTATCCATTTACCAGGGAAACCACCCATATGTCTCCTGAGGATTTTGTGAAAATTATACTCATAAACCAGATGAATGCCAAGGTGATTGTGGTAGGCACAGACTGTTCATTTGGTTACAAAGGAGCAGGCAATGTAGACAAGCTTATGCAGTGGAAGGAAAAATACGGCTATGAGCTTGTAGTGATCCATAAGGAACAGGATAAAAACAGGGATATCAGCAGCACTTATGTCAGGGAGCAGTTAGATTTAGGAAATATCGAGAAGGCAAATGAACTATTAGGAGAGCCTTATGCCATCCATGGAACCGTAGTACACGGCAATCACATAGGAGGGGCAATCCTGGGATTTCCTACAGCCAACATCCTTCCTCCGCCTGAGAAGCATCTGCCTGTATTTGGCGTTTATGTATCCAGAGTCTATGTGGATGGTACTTATTACGGTGGTGTCACCAATATCGGTAAGAAGCCTACAGTAACCGGCAATTCACCTGTTGGGGTGGAAACCTTTATCTATGGTATAAATAAGGATATTTATGGAAAGAATATAGAAGTACAATTGCTTCATTTTATACGTCCGGAGCGTAAATTTGACGGACTGGAGCAGTTAAAACTTCAAATCGGAAAGGACAGGGAGTATGCCCGTGATTATCTGGCAGCCCTGAAATAGAAAACTTTAATAACTTGCGAAGGAAAGTGCATATGACTGACAAGGCATGGAAACTGTTTGGTTTATGCCTGGCATGGGGCATTGCCTTATGGCTGGGAGCAGTAGATGTACAGGCAGCGCGTCAGGAGGATTCACAGACTTCCCAATTCTCAATAGCAGGAATGGGAGTTGCCATGGAACATTATAATGGCAATGTGAGAACTACGAAAACAGCAGCCGGTCTTACGCAGGAGAAAATGAGTTACGGAACCTTTACTTCCATATTTCACAACCTTGGAGTTGCAATGGTAGAAGATTCCCTAAATATCAGAAAAGAACCAAAGAGCGATTCGGAAATTATAGGAAAGCTGCAAAGCCATGGAGGCTGCAGTATTTTAGCAACGGAAAAAGGCTGGTATAAGATCCGCTCCGGTCAGGTGACAGGTTATGTGTCTGCCAGATATTTAGGAGTGGGACAAGCAGCCAGAGCCGTTGCTTATTATGATATGAAGCTGATGCTGCGCGTAAATACAGATACCCTTCGTGTCAGAAAAAGACCTGATACGGATTCAGAGATTCTGGGAAGAATCAATGAAGGGGAAACCATTGATTTTCTGTCTGCAAGGGACGGCTGGGCCAAAATAAGGTATAAAGGCGGGACAGGTTATGCCTATGTACCGGATAATGGCGTCATTGCCTATACAATTCCGGAAGCCGTAAAATGCAATGATTTGCGTCAGAGAGTGGTCAATTATGCTGTACAGTTTGTTGGCAATCCCTATCGCTGGGGAGGTACAAATCCTAATACAGGAGCGGATTGTTCCGGTTTTGTCCAGTATGTTATGGGACATTCTGCCGGAGTAAAACTGAATCGTACTTCAATCATGCAGTCCAGGGAGGGACAGGAAGTGTCCTCTGCAGTGATGGAACCTGGAGATTTGCTGTTCTATGCCAGCAAAGGAGTGGTGGACCATGTAGCCATGTATATTGGTGAAGGGAAAATAGTTCACGCCGCCAATAGCCGCAGCGGAATTAAAATATCCACCTGGAACTACAGACAGCCTGTAAGAATAAGGCGTGTGCTGCCATAGCAGTAACAATTGTAATAATGAGGAAGGATGCTCTGCTTATAGAGGCAGGGCATCCTATTGTGTGTTTAGATGTTTACGTGTTTAGATGATTTCACGAGTTCTCCAAAGCTGCTTTCACAAATTCACGAAATAATGGGTGAGGTCTGTTAGGTCTTGATTTAAATTCCGGGTGTGCCTGTGTAGCCACAAACCATGGATGATCAGGAATCTCTATCATTTCCACGATTCGTCCATCAGGAGAGAGACCGGAAAGCTTCATTCCTGCATGAGTCAGAATCTCACGATAATCATTGTTAACTTCATAACGATGTCTGTGACGTTCATGAATCAGCTCTTCTCCATAGATTTCATAAGCCTTGGAGGTTTTGTCCAGAACACAGGGATAGGAGCCTAAGCGGAGAGTTCCCCCAATATCCTCCACTCCATTCTGGTCAGGCATAAGATGAATCACAGGATCGGGAGTATCAGGCTCCAGCTCTGCGGTGTGCGCATTTGTAAGACCTGCTTCATTCCTTGCAAATTCCACTATGGAAAGCTGCATTCCAAGGCAGAGTCCAAGGAAGGGAAGCTTATGCTGGCGGGCATAACGGATAGCTGAAATCTTTCCTTCAATCCCTCTGCTTCCAAAACCGCCGGGAACCAGAAGCCCATTGACATCAGAAAACAGGCTTTCCGCATTATCATCGGTGACTGTTTCAGAATCAATCCATTTAATATGGATTCTGGTGCGATTGGCAACCCCGCCATGATTTAAGGACTCTACAACGGAGATATAGGCATCATGAAGCTGAATGTATTTGCCTACCAGGGCAATGGTAACTTCATTTAAAGGTCGTTTCCAGTTGTTGATCATAGTGATCCAGTCAGTTAAATCCGGTTTTGGGCAGGGCAGTTTTAAGCTTTCACATGCTACCTCAGCCAGATGTTCTTCTTCCATAATAAGAGGAAGCTCATAGAGAACCTCCACATCTAGATTCTGGATGACATGGGTTTTAGGAACATTACAAAATTGTGCAATTTTACAGCGAATAGCATCATCTAAAGGAAGCTCAGAACGGCAGACAATAATATCAGGCTGAATTCCCATACCCTGTAAATCCTTGACACTTGCCTGGGTAGGTTTTGTTTTCAGCTCTCCGGAAGCTTTCAGATAGGGAACTAAGGTAACGTGAATCAGTATTACATTATCATGACCTGCTTCGTGCTGGAACTGCCTGATGGCCTCTAAGAAGGGCTGGCTTTCAATATCACCTACAGTTCCCCCTACCTCAATAATGGCGATTTCAGTTTCAGCAGAAGAGCACTCCGGATTTTTATGGAAATGGCTTTTTATCTCATCGGTAATATGTGGAATGACCTGTACAGTTCCTCCGCCATAATCACCCCGGCGTTCTCTGGTAAGTACGTTCCAATATACTTTTCCAGTGGTAACATTGGAGTTCCTGGTGAGATTTTCATCAATGAACCTTTCGTAATGACCCAGGTCCAGATCGGTTTCCACTCCATCTTCTGTTACAAAAACTTCTCCATGCTGAACAGGATTCATGGTTCCAGGGTCAATGTTGATGTAGGGATCGAATTTCTGCATGGTAACCTTACAGCCTCTGGCTTTTAACAGACGTCCCAGAGATGCCGCTGTAATGCCTTTGCCAAGTCCTGATACAACTCCGCCTGTGACAAATACGTATTTCACTGACATAAAAGTGATGCCTCCTTTAATTGGTTTTTTAAAAACGACATTATACATCTATTCATCCCAAAAAACCAGTACTTTATGAAAAAACTTAAAAATATTAAGTGTAAAATTTAACAAATTAACCCATCTTTGGTCAAGGTGTTTATAAGGATTTTATAATTCTTTTCTTGATTTATGGAGAGACTGACACTATAATGATATAGAATAGGTACAAAATATCAAATATCCGGAACGGAGAATTTACACATATGGATAACAATAATAAACCAAATAACAGTAATAAGATTCCGAAGAATTTTCAGACTATTGGAATCTGGATTATTACATGTCTCTTTGCAATGGCAGCCCTGTCATATCTTCGTGGTGCTATAGTAGAGAGAACCAATCACGAGATCAGCTATGACAAATTTATGGATATAGTAGATGAAGGTTATGTGGAATCAGTCAATGTAGAGGATTCAAAAATCTTTATTAATCCCAAGAAATCATGGGAGGAATATAAACCTGGCGTTACTTACTATACGGTTCGTATGGAGAACGATTTAAATCTTGCAGAACGTTTAAGAGATGCAGATGTTGAGACTCTTCGTATCCGCAAAAGCGGGAATTACTTTCTGCAAGCCATTGCCAGCTATGTAGTATTATTCGTCGTTATGGGAGTTTTATTAAACTTTATGATGCGTCGTTCAGGCGGCGGCGGTATTATGGGTGTTGGTAAGAGCAATGCCAAGGTTTATGTACAGAAGGAGACCGGAGTTACCTTCCGGGATGTGGCAGGCCAGGATGAGGCCAAGGAATCCCTGACTGAGATTGTAGACTTCCTTCATAATCCTGGGAAATACACTCAGATTGGCGCCAAGCTTCCTAAAGGTGCGCTGTTAGTAGGACCTCCGGGAACTGGTAAGACCCTTCTTGCCAAGGCAGTTGCAGGAGAGGCTCACGTTCCTTTCTATTCTCTGTCTGGTTCTGACTTTGTAGAGATGTTTGTAGGTGTAGGTGCTTCCCGTGTTCGTGATCTGTTTAAACAGGCACAGGAATCAGCCCCCTGTATTATATTTATCGATGAGGTTGATGCAATCGGTAAAAGCCGTGACTCCAGATTTGGAGGCGGAAATGATGAGAGAGAGCAGACTTTGAATCAGCTGCTTTCTGAGATGGATGGATTTGATTCCTCCAAGGGATTGCTGGTGCTTGCTGCTACTAACCGTCCTGAGATATTAGACCCTGCACTTTTACGTCCAGGTCGTTTTGACCGCCGTATTATTGTCGATAAGCCGGATTTAAAAGGCCGAGTTGATATTTTAAAGGTTCATGTAAGAGATGTTCTGATGGATGACACTGTAGATTTAGATGCCATTGCGTTGGCTACCTCAGGCGCAGTAGGTTCTGACCTTGCCAATATGATCAATGAGGCTGCAATACTAGCTGTTAAAAACGGCAGAAGGGCTGTTGCCCAGAAGGACCTGTTTGAAGCTGTGGAAGTGGTTCTGGTTGGTAAGGAGAAGAAGGACCGCATCATGAAGAAGGAAGAGAGAAGAATTGTATCCTATCATGAAGTGGGACATGCTTTAGTAAGCGCATTACAGAAGGATTCCGAACCTGTACAGAAGATTACCATTGTTCCGCGTACTATGGGAGCTCTTGGCTATGTTATGCAGGTGCCGGAAGAAGAGAAGTTCCTCAATACCAAGAAGGAGCTTCATGCAATGCTTGTAGGTTATCTGGCCGGCCGTGCTGCAGAGGAGATTGTTTTTGACACTGTAACAACAGGAGCAGCTAACGATATTGAGCAGGCAACCAAGATTGCAAGAGCCATGATCACCCAGTATGGTATGTCAGATAAATTTGGTCTTATGGGACTGGCAACACAGGAGGACCAGTACTTAAGCGGTCGTGCAGTGATGAACTGTGGCGATGCCACTGCTGCAGAGGTAGATGGCGAAGTTATGAGAATGTTGAAGGAAGCTTATGAAGAAGCTAAGAGCCTTCTTATGGACAATCGTGATGTAATGGATAAGATTGCAGAATTCCTTATTGAAAAAGAGACCATTACAGGTAAGGAATTCATGAAGATATTACGTGAGATGAAGGGATTGCCTGAGCCTCCGGAAAAGGAAGATGGAGCTGAGAAGGAAGGCAGAATAGCTTTTAGACAGACTGAATCGGATGGATCTGCAGCGGCAAAACCTGAAGCAGAACCTGCTGGAAAGGCTGATACAGCCAACAGTAGTGATTCTGATATTCCAGGTCCTGATTTATCGGTATTGGATCTTGGGGAAGTGAAGAGATAAGTTGTAATAGAATTGATTTAAGATAAATAGAGTGCTGCAGTGCTGGCGATGGGATCGCGGCACTGCAGCATTTTTATTTAATAGGAAAGTGCTCTCTTATTTAGTTAATGTTAATTATGATTTAGAACCAACAGGTATAAAAGTTAAGCCGGTTTTTAACTTATAACACATGCCGATGCCGTAGATTAATAAAACCGGGAAAATAAGTGCTGATAAAATACCAATTCGCAAGTTATCCCCAAAAGCGCTGGAAACAGCGCCTACCAGGGTAGGACCACCTGAACAACCCAAATCCCCAGCTAAAGCCAGCAAAGCAAACATAGCAGTACCGCCCCCTCTTAAAGAAGCCGATGCTTTGCTGAATGTTCCAGGCCACATAATTCCTACAGACAAACCACATATGGCACATCCGATTAACCCAACCAATGGAATGGGAACTAAGGAGATGCACAAGTAGGAAACCATACATAAAACAGCACTCAAAGTCATAAACCGATCTAAATTAATTTTATCACCATATTTTCCATAAAATAATCTTGATAATCCCATTAAAACAGCAAAAGACATAGGGCCCGCTAAATCACCAACTGTCTTACTGACACCCAGTCCCTGTTCCGCAAAAGTAGAAGCCCATTGGCTGACTGCCTGTTCGCTGGCACCAGCACTTAACATCATCAGCATTAGCACCCAGAATATCTTTTGACCAAAGACTTGTTTCATTGTCAGCCCGTTTTCCCCATCTTCGATTAATGGAGCGATGGGAACTTTGGCGAATAAAAAAATATTGGCAAAGGGAATAATTGCCCAGATTATAGCGAGAATCTTCCAATTTGAAATGCCAAATATTGTAAAAAATAAAGTAGAAATAAGCACCACTCCCACATGACCCCAGCAGTAGAAAGAATGCAGCAGACTCATTGCTTTTTCTTTATTATCAGTAGGGCAGGATTCCATAATCGGACTAATTAATACTTCACATAGTCCGCCTCCGATCGCATAAATAATTACAGATATCAACAGTCCCACAAACGGATCCGGGAATAAATCTGGTAAAATAGTAAGGGCAATTAAGCCCAAAACAGTACAAATATGGGCGATTACAGCAGAGGCCCGATAACCGATTTTATCAACAAAACCTGCTGATAGTAAGTCAATTAATAACTGCATCCCAAAATTGATGGTGATAAGCATGGTAATTTTAGAAAGAGGAATTCCATACCCCTGATGGAAGGTTACAAAAAGCAGGGGGATAAAGTTATTTACAATAGCTTGCACAATGTATCCGATAAAACAGGCATAGATGGTTTTTTGGTACTTATTTTTCATATGTCACACATTCTTTCCGCTTCCTGAAGCTGCATTTATTTGTAGTATATCACTATCCATTTCTAATTACTTGTACTTTGTATTCTATTTATGATAAAATATCTCCAGAATAAAAAGGCAGGATATGATCTTATGAAAAATACGGGAATTATTACAGATGATACTTTAAGAGAAATGAAAATGCATGGTAATCAGGATTTCCCATTTGAATATTATTATGATGATTTTCAAAAATTTGACAATCATCTTGTGGAATGGCATTGGCACAATGAATTTGAATTTGTCTCTGTTGATTCAGGGACCATTGATTGTCTGATTGGAATGGAACGAATTCAACTGAATCAAGGCAGTGGATTATTTGTTAATAGTGGAGTCATTCATCGTTACGAATCAAAAGATGGAGGATTATTACCTAATATTTTATTTGCACCAGAATTTATCGCTCCCAAAGAATTTGCTGTTTATAAAAAACATGTATTGCCGGTTCTCTTATCGGGTTGTGATTATATGGTTTTCTGTAACGATAAGCATTGGCAAAAAGATTTACTAATCAGATTGAATGAAATATATCGAGTGGTTCAAATGAATGAACCAATGATGGAAATCCACATCCAGATCCTGATATCCACCATGTGGAGTGATTTTTTTGAGAATATTCAGATTCTATTTCCTATGAAAAAGCCTACCGGCTATATAACGCTGCAATCTCGTCTGCACCTTATGCTGCAATTTATCAGTGATCATTATATGAATCGAATTACCCTTGAAGACATTGCAAATGCTGCTAGTATAAGCAAGAGCGAGGCGCTCAGATGTTTCCAGAAAGGGATTCAGACCTCCCCGGTTAATTATTTGATTGAATATCGTTTAAGCAGGGCAAAAGAGTTATTACAGTCAACCAATAATACGGTGACGGATATTGCGTCTGCGGTTGGTTTTGAGAGCGTAAGCTATTTTAGCAGAATCTTCACTAAGAGTGTTGGGATGACACCGAAAGCATATAGAAGGATTGTTTTTTAGCAAAAATAGGCTGCTGGACAAGTTATTGAGCAAAAAATTGATCTTCTAACCAGATACAGAAGAGATGGTTTCATTCAGATACATTAAAAATTTCTCCGCAGCTTTAGAGAACACCTGATACTTTTTCCATACTATATTAAGGCTTGATCTTAAAGGTGGTTCTAAGGGCCTGAAGCATAGATTACTATCACCGGTAGTATTAACTAATCGATCAAGACACAGTGCATAGCCAACCCCTTCTTCAACCATAAGGGCAGCATTGTAGACCAAATTGTATGACATAACGATATTAAGCTTTTCATAATCGTCTCCCAGCCAGCCTGATATTTCATTTCTAACCAGGGTTTGCCTTGAACAAAGCAGAGGAAGCTCCATGAGGTTTTCGGGTTTGATGTTGTCCAGCTCTGCAAGGGGACTATTTTTACGCATCAATACCCCCCATGTATCAACTGCAGGCAGGCGCAGATAATCATACTTTGTAATATCCGCAGGCTCTATCAGAATGCCGAAATCTAATAAGCCTTTGTCCAGCCGTTCAGCTACATCATCACCATTTCCACTGAAAAGATGATAATTTATGTGAGGATAATCCTGCTGCAGATTTTTTACTGCTTTTGCAATTAGCCGCATGGCATCTGTTTCGCCGCCGCCAATATAGATATCACCGCTGATTATCTCGTCGGATGCAGCAAAATCAGCTTCCGTTTTATCAGCCAGATCTATGATTTCCTGTGCGCGATTGCGGAGAAATATTCCCTCTTCTGTAAGAGTTACCTTTCTGTTTCCCCGAATAAATAGCTTTTTTCCCAGTTCTTCTTCCAATTCCTTAAGCTGGCGTGATAAAGTAGGCTGCGTAACATGTAATGCTTCTGCCGCTCCTGATATAGTCTGCTCTCTTGCAACCGCAAGAAAATAACGTAAAACTCTTAATTCCATATAAACTCCCCCTTATATAGTGAAAGCACTTGCTTTATTATATGGGAAATTGTAATACTTTTCAAGTATGGGAACTTAGTATTCCAAAGGTAAAAGGAACCTGTACTATTGATTTCTGAATCAATGTTGTTTAAACTATAACAAAAAGGAGCTGCGAGGAGGTGTTATAATGAAAGCAGCCGTAGTGGATGATTCCAGGGAAGATGCCAGCCAGCTTCTGGAGTATCTGGAACGATTTCAGGCAGAGCAGGGCATTACCATTCAAACGACGGTTTATTATGCCAGTTTTGATTTTTTGGAAGAATATAACGGGCAATATGATGTGGTTTTTTTGGACATCGAGATGCCGGGGAGCAATGGACTTGAGGTGGCAAGAGAGATACGATCAAGGGACGAAGCGGTTGGAATTATCTTTGTTACCAGTATGGCGCAGTACGCCATTGAAGGATATGAAGTCAATGCCATAGATTTTATGGTAAAGCCAGTGGGATATTATAATTTCTCTCTGAAGCTGGAAAAGGCGTTCCGGTTTTACCAGAGCAGAAAGGCGCCGGACATTCTCATCAGCAGCAAAGACGGTATCCGGCGTATTAATGTATCGGATATTTTGTATATTGAAAAGAACCGGGATAATGTGATTTTTCATACCAGGGAAGAGGTGTTTGAAGAGCGTGGAAGTATTAAGGCTATGAAAGAAAAATTGGCAGGACTGCCCTTTGAGGAATGTACCTCCGGATGTCTGGTGAATTTAAACTGTGTGAAGCGGGTAGGGAAGGATAGCATCTCCTTGACGGGATCAGTGGAGCTGCCTCTTTCCAGAAGGCTGAAAAGGCAGTTTACGCAGGAGTACATAAACTTTGTGGGGATGGAGGGCTGATATGATATACACATTTTTCTTTAATGAATTTTTGCAGTTTCCATTTCAACTGTTGGTATCAGAATCGGTGTTTTTGATTGGACGGCAGAAAAAAGAGCATTTTACCATTCGGTTTGCAGGGGCTGTCATGTTACAATTTGCCTTGTCCTTTTTATGGAAGTATGGAAATGAAATATGGTTTGGGGAGGCGTTATTTGGCTATGTGCTGCTGTATCTGGGTTATGCACTCCTAACAGTTCTTCCGATTCTGATCAGTTTTGACACAGAACCTTTGGAACTGATATTTATTCTGGCAGGAGGTTATGCAACGGAGCACATGACATTTACAGTGAGCAAGATTGTACTGTACCTGCTCAAAGTGGATTACCAGCTCTATGGCTCCATTGTCCATCTGCTGGTAACACGTTATCTGATCTATATAGTGGGAGCAATTCTTGTTTATGCCTTGATAATACGGGGAAACCGGAGCAGGAGCAGCTTCCGCACAGGAGATATGCGGATAGCAGTCCTTGGTCTGGTGCTGATGTTTGCAGCTATCGGACTCAGTGTATACTGGTCTTATCCGGAGGAATACACAGGCACACTGATTGGTGAATTAATATGTCCGGCTTACAGCTTCCTCTGCTGTGCCCTTGTTCTGCTGATGGAATATTATGTTCTCCGTGAGAATAATCTGAAGCATGAGCGGGAACTGATGGAGCAGCTCCTGCAGATGTCCGATTCCCAGCAGAAAAGCGCCAAAGAGGCAATTGACATCATCAACATTAAATGCCATGATTTAAAGCATCAGATAAAGGCAATGGTAAAAATGGAGGATGCACAGACCCGCTCCGATTATATGATGGAGATTCAGGAAGCTGTGTCCATATACGACGCCACTTATCATACTGGCTGCAAGGCACTGGATTATGTGCTTAGGGAAAAGACACTTCTGTTCAATGAATGGCAGGTAGAGTTCAGCTGTATGGCAGACGGAGGGCTGATTGATTTTATGACCCCGGCAGATGTGTACGCACTTATGGGCAATGCTTTGGATAATGCACTGGAAAGTGTGGTGAAAGAGGCTGAAGGGGAGCGTGTCATCAGCCTGCAGGTTCGGCGTAAGGATGAAATGGTACTGATTCATCTGGAAAACCGTTGCAGCAGGGAACCTGAATTTCAGGACGGGTTACCGGTTACTATAAAAAGTGATAAAAATCAGCATGGTTTTGGCGTGAGGAGCATTCGCTATATCGTAGAAAAATATGATGGTGAACTGTTTATGAGCGCCAGAAATGGAAGATTTTATCTGGATATATTATTTCATGTCCGGGAAACAAATTAAAAGATATATAAATATAGAATAAGAGGCAGTTCCGGGTCAGCGGGATTGCTTCTTTTTTTGTGCCTGGAATATAAACATTGTGGCAAATAACCGGTTTTCGCAAAAAAACGACCGATTATCGCATTTTTTAAAATACCTCTTTTTTTTCAATATAATGGAGACAGAATTCAGAACTAATTCTGAAAATATTATGATGACTCTGAAACCAGAGAAAGAAGGGGGAAGTTATGTTACAATTTTTAATTGATTTTTTAACACCTATATTTACCAATATGGGAGTAGCTCCAACTGATGTACAGCAGTATGTAAACTCACTGAGCGGCTACATTTATGCCATCGCAGGTCTTCTGGTGGTTACCTTAGCAGTCATGGCCGCCGCACACTGGCTGGTAAAAAAGGGAACCCGTCATGTGGTGCGCTGGAGTGCCGGCATCGCTTATGTATTGATTGTAACGGTGCTTGCCAACATTATCAGCTTTGGGCCAATGTACAACAATATGGCGCCTATTTTAAATGGCAAAGGTTCCGTATCTGAGGAATCCGCAGCAGCCTCCCGGGAAATTATTCGGGAAACAGGTGAGGAAGGTTTGGTTCTGTTAAAGAACGAAGGCACCTTACCTTTTGCACAAGGAACTAACTTAAATGTATTTGGCTGGGCATCTACCAATCCAATTTATGGAGGCACTGGGTCAGGTTCCGCAGACAGCACTACTGCCATTGATGTTCTGACTTCACTGTCTGATGCAGGCTTTCAGGTAAATCAAAGTCTTGTGGATATGTATACTGAGTACAGTCCAACACGTAATCTGGGTGGCAATGTAGTCAGCGTTACATATACCGACTGGTCTTTGCCGGAGCCCGGACTGGATTATTACACAGAGGAATTAATGAATGAGGCCAGAGAATTTTCCGATCAGGCGGTGATTGTCATCTCCAGGTCAGGCGGAGAGGGACAGGATGTTCCCACCGATATGAATGCTGTTATTCATGGAACTTATGATACCCGTGATGAAGTTGCAGACGGAAATGAGAATTACAATTATTTTGCTTGTAATTATACAAACAATGGAGATTATGATGATTTTGATCCAGGCGAAAGTTATCTGGAGCTGTCTAACACCGAGGAAGCGATGATTGAAAAGGTATGCTCCCAGTTTGATAACGTTGCAGTGGTGATCAATGCCAATAATGCAATGGAGCTTGGCTGGGTAGATGAATATGATTCAATTGGCGCGGTGATTTTAGCGCCAGGTACCGGTGCCACAGGAATGGCAGCTTTAGGTGATATTTTAAATGGAACGGTAAATCCGTCAGGAAGAACGGTAGATACCTATGTGTATGATTTGACAGATACTCCTACCTACAACAACTACGGAAGTTTTCTATACAATAATGTAGATGATTTAAAAGCAGCATTTACAGAATCAGATATCTCCTACCAGGGAGTGCTTCCCTTTGTGAATTATGTGGAAGGTATCTATGTGGGCTATCGTTTCTATGAGACTGCAGCAGACGAAGGATTCATTAACTATGAAGATAAGGTTCAATATCCCTTTGGCTATGGAATCAGCTATACCACTTTTGAACAGACCTTGAGTAATTTTGCTGATCACGGCGATACAGTTTCTTTTGATGTGGAGGTAACTAATACAGGTTCTGTTGAGGGCAAGGATGTGGTTCAGGTTTATTACAATCCACCATATATAAATGGCGGCATTGAGAAGGCCTCAGTGAATCTGATTGAGTTTGGTAAAACACAGGTTTTAGAGCCAAATATGTCTGAAACCATCTCTTTTGAGATTGCAAAGGAGGATTTTGCCTCCTATGATTCCAACGGGATCATGACTGCTGACGGTGGTTACGTGCTGGAAGCTGGGGATTATGTTCTGTCCATACGGTCCGATTCCCATAGGGTGCTGGACGAAACGGTGTTTCATGTAGAGGAAGATATAGATTATAGCGTTAACGGCCGTGCTTCCGACCTGCAAATAGCAGTGAACCAGTTCCAGGACCGCTCAACAGGAGAGGTAACTTACCTGTCCAGAGCAGATGGATTTGCTAACTATGAAGAAGCAACCGCAGCTCCTGCGGAACAACAATATGTGATGGACGAGGAAACAAGGGAGTTTATCAAGGAGAAATCTTTTGCTTATTATGATTCCACTAAATACGATAACCCGGAAGATGTGATGCCGGTTACAAAGGCCAGAAATGGTACGGTAGTAGCAGATTTGACAGGTAAATCCTATGATGATCCTCTGTGGGATCAATTGTTGGATCAGTTATCAGTGGACGATATGATTAATATGGTGAACCTGGCCGGGTTCCAGACTGTGGCTGTTAAATCCATAGGAAAAGCAGGTACACTGGATTCCGACGGAACTTCCGGACTCAATGACTGGTACATCGGTGTCTATGGCACCGCTTACTCCACGGAACTTCTGATTGCCCAGACCTGGAATAAGGATTTGGCATACCGGATTGGGGAAGCTCAGGGCGCGGAATATGCAGACTGCCGTATTTTTGGAACTTATTCACCAGCTATGAATACCCACCGTTCCGCCTTTACCGGCCGTAATTTCGAATACTATTCAGAGGACGGCGTGCTGGCAGGTCACATGGCTTCCAATACGGTAAATGGTCTGGCTGTCAAAGGGGTATATGCCTATATCAAACATTTTGTACTCAACGACCAGGAAACCAATCGCTGCAGTTTTCTTCTGACCTATACAGATGAGCAGCCTCTTCGTGAAATTTATATGAAGCCTTTTGAAATCTGTGTAAAGAACTTTACAGGTGATGCATTGGCAGTGATGACCTCCTTTAATTTTATTGGAGATACATGGACCGGTGCGGATGCAAAGCTTTTAAATCAGGTGCTGCGCGGAGAATGGGGATTTAGGGGTATGGTTCTGACGGATTGGAACGGTTCTTACGGCTACCAGAATACAGATGATGCAGTAAGAAACGGCAATGATGCCATGCTGGGATTTTTCAGTGCTGAGTCCAATCAGATTAACAATATTTCAGCAACTATGGTACTGGCTATGCGCCAGGCGTGCAAGAACATTCTTTACACGGTTGCTAACAGTGGAAATTACACCATCGAAAATCCTAA
Source organism: Hungatella sp. UBA5385 (assembly GCA_002409995.1). Taxonomy (GTDB): domain Bacteria; phylum Bacillota; class Clostridia; order Lachnospirales; family Lachnospiraceae; genus UBA5385. The sequence goes on from DHOR01000002.1 coordinate 18,986, forward strand.
TGAGGGCAAGATGGATAATATGACTAAGCTGTTTATCGTGATTGATGGTACTGTTACAATTCTTTCCCTTGGAATCCTGATTCTGGTATATGTACGATATTTCAAAAAAAGAAGGAGCATAGGGGAATCAGGTATTGAAGTGGTTCCTAAAACTGAAGAATGATAATACCGATTAAAGAGGTGTAATATGAAGCATCAAAAAATAATAAATCAGATGACATTGGAAGAAAAAGCAGCTTTTTTAAGCGGCAAAAATGAATGGCAGAGCCGGGATATCCCCCGTCTTGGGATTCCTTCCATCTTCCTGTCAGATGGCCCTCACGGCATCCGCAAACAAGCGGGTGCGGGGGATCATCTGGGCTTAAATCCCTCTCTTCCTGCAACTTGCTTTCCCACAGCCGCCACAGTGGCGAACAGTTGGGACGAGGACCTGGGAGAGGCAGTGGGGGCAGCACTGGGAGAAGAAGCCGCTGTTCAGGAGGTGAATGTTCTCTTGGGACCAGGTCTTAATATCAAGAGAAGTCCCCTGTGTGGCCGCAGCTTTGAATATTTTTCCGAAGACCCTTATCTGTCGGGCAAGATGGCTGCTGCCTATGTTCGGGGCATTCAGAAACAGGGTGTCTACGCCTGCCCCAAACATTTTGCCGTTAACAGCCAGGAGCTGCGGCGAATGGCTATGAATGCAGTAGTGGATGAACGAACCATGCGGGAAATTTATCTGACTGGCTTTGAGATAGCTGTAAAAGAGGGCGGGGCGAAAGCTCTGATGACCAGCTACAATCAGGTGAACGGAATCTATGCCAATGAAAATGAGCACCTTTTGAAGGATATCCTCCGAGAGGAATGGAGCTATGACGGAATGGTAGTCACTGACTGGGGCGGTTCTAATGACCATGTCCGTGGAGTGGCGGTCCGATCCAATTTAGAGATGCCTAATCCGGGTCTGGATTCTGCAAGACAGATTATAAAGGCTGTGGAGGACAAACAACTGACCATGGAGGAGATTAACACCTGTGTGGATGATCTGTTGGATGCAGTTCTTGAATTAACCGGAGAAAACCCTCAGAAGCCGAAAGACATCGATTGGGAGGCTCATCACAGGCTGGCAGAAAGGGCGGCGGCAGAGAGTATCGTGCTGCTGAAAAACACGGAACAACCGGAGCCTTTGCTTCCTCTGAAAGAGAACTGTAATGTAGCGCTTATTGGAGATTTTGCTATTAATCCCCGCTATCAGGGAGCCGGTTCCTCCATGGTAAATCCTGTAAGGGAAGTGGAGGCCTTAAGCAGTCTGATTGACCGTTATCCGGTTCATTGTATCGGCAGTGTTTCCGGCTACCAGCGTACCGGTGAGACGGACGAAGTTATAAAAAAACAAGCTCTTGACCTTGCACAAAATGCGGATGTGGTAATTTTCTGCTTTGGGCTTAATGAGATCAATGAGGCAGAGGGAATGGACCGCAGCCATATGCGGATTCCCCAGAATCAGATTGAACTTCTGGAATCCCTTGCTAGGGTAAATAACAATATTGTAGGAGTCTTAAGCGGTGGGGCTGCGGTGGAAATGCCATGGCAGCACTGTTGCAGGGCCATTCTCCATGGTTATTTGGGAGGTCAGGCAGGAGCCGGTGCCATGCTTGATGTGCTGACAGGGAAGATCAACCCGTCCGGAAGGCTTGCTGAGACTTATCCGATTCGATACGAAGATACACCGGCATTCCGCTATTTCCCCAGTGCGGAGAGAAATAGTGAATATCGTGAATCCCTTTATGTAGGATACCGGTATTATGATACGGCACGGGTTCGGGTACAGTTTCCTTTTGGATATGGCCTGTCCTATACAACCTTTGCATACAGAGAGATAGAGGTGACCAAAGAGGGTGTCAGCTTTACTCTGGAAAACACTGGAGACCGTGACGGTGCCGAGGTGGCACAGCTTTATGTGGGCTGTTTTGATGGCAGAGTGTTCCGGCCTGAGAAAGAGCTGAAGGGATTTAAAAAAGTATATTTAAAGGCAGGAGAGAAACAACGCGTTACCATTGGATTTGACGATAAGACTTTCCGGTACTGGAATACCCGGACAAACCGCTGGGAGACAGAGGGCGGAACCTATCAGATTCTGGTGGGCTCCTGTGTGCTGGATATTCGACTAAGCGGCAGCATTTCTATGGAAGCCAGTACAGACAAGCTGCCATATGAAGGGCTTGATATGCCGTCATACCGTACCGGTTTTATTCATGATGTCAATAAGGAAGAATATGAATTACTTTTAGGATATCCGGTTCCCTACGGCCGCTGGAGCGGTGAATTGGGAATCAATGATGCGGTCTGTCAGCTATATTATGCCAAAAGCGGCCTTGCCAGGCTGGTATATAAGATATTGACGGATAAAAAGAATAAAAACGAGGCGGAAGGAACCCCGGATTTAAACCTGTTATTTCAGTATAATATCCCTTTCCGGGCCATTGCGAAAATGACCGGAGGTATGGTGAGTATGGATATGATTAAAGGGTTATTGCTTGTTGTAAATGGGCATTTCTTTAAAGGTATGGGGCGAATTATAAGAGGGTTCTTTGCAAATCTACGGGCGAACCGGGCTTATACAGCTAAGCTATCAGGGAAAGGACGGTGATAGGAAATGGAAAAAATAAAGGAACGTTGTATTTCTATCTGGAAACGTTTTGAAAAAAAGAACCCCAAACTGGCAAAATGGGTTTATCAGATTTTTTATTTCTTTGTGTTCAGCATGGGAGTTACTATATTTCAATATCTGGTTTTTACCTTCATGCCTGGGATGCTGGGGGAGAAACTGGCAGCAACAGAGTTTATGTGGCCTCAGGTGCCGTTAACCATCTTTGGGGTGGAATTTACATGGAGCCTGCTGGGTTATAATGTGTTAAGAGATACGGCAGGAGCTGTGCTGATCGGTGGCGGTCTTGGCTATTTTATCAGCTATGAGGTGGGATCTTTCCTGGCACAGTGCATCAATTTTCCACTGCAGAGAAATATCACCTTTAAGAGTGACGGAAACCCTGTTTATCAGGCATTCTGGTATTTTATCGCCTGGATTGTTATTTCCCTGATCTGTAACGGATTCAATAATCTCTGGATGCCCATTGCATCGGTATATGTGGCGCCTGCTATTTACAATCTGCTGGTAACGTTTATTACAGGCGGAGTATCTATGATAATTTTCTTCTTTGTATTTAAAATAATTTTCCCGGCTGGGGAGGGAAAATGAATATGGGGTGTCGCTAAATGGCGGCATCCTATTTCTATTTATGCGTCTGTCTTTTACTATAGGTTTTTCTGTGGTTTTACTCTGTGGTTCCTCTGGTTACTGGTTCCTGCTGGTTCCTCTGGTTACTGGTTACTGGTTACTCAGAGCAACTCATATGCTTAAAAGGCATGTTAACATATTTAATATAGGTATTTGCTATTAATGCGTTCTTATTTTATACTTTAGAAAAGTAAAAGAAAGGAAAAGAAGAATGAATCTCAGCGAATTTTTAGCCCATGTTCAACAAGGCAAAGCAATTCCTGCAAACTCAGAGATACATACATTTATGGTTAGTCTTAGCAATGAAGCAATGCGGATTACTTCAGAATTAAACAGCACATACCATGAGCCCCATGAGATACGCATGCTGCTTACTAAGCTCACTGGTAAACAAATAGATGAATCATTTACAATGTTTCCGCCGTTTTATACGGATTTTGGAAAAAACCTGACTGTGGGAAAAGATGTATTTATAAACAGCGGCTGCCGATTTCAGGATCAGGGCGGCATTACTCTTGGGGATGGAGCACTGATCGGACATAATGCGGTTCTGGCAACTCTTAACCACGGATTTATGCCGGAAGATCGAAGCACCACTTACCCGGCACCAATTGTAATAGGTAAAAATGTTTGGATCGGTGCCAATGCCACGGTTCTTCCAGGTGTGATAATTGGCGATAATGCCATAATAGCTGCAGGCGCAGTGGTGGCAAAAGATGTTCCGGAGAATACCATAGTTGGCGGTATTCCCGCAAAAGTATTAAGAATGATTGATGAAAAGTAAAGGATGAATATAATATGAAGAAAAATATACTAATTATCTCCACTAGTCCGCGAAAAGGCGGCAATTCAGATTTACTGGCAGATGAATTTCTGCGTGGTGTAAAGGAAACAGAAAATACCGTTGAAAAAATCACATTACATGACAAAACCATTGGTTTTTGCCGCGGCTGTCTTGCATGCCAAACCACTGGAAAATGTGTTATAAAAGATGATGCAAATGCCATTGTGGAGCAAATACTTCATGCAGATGTTTTGGTTTTCGCCACACCTGTTTATTTCTTTGAGATGAGTGGTCAGATGAAAACGTTATTGGATAGAACCAATCCATTATTTCCCACTGATTATAAGTTCCGGGAGATTTATCTGTTGGCTGCAGCTGGTGAAGAGGAAGAACATTCTGTGGATGGAACGGTTCATGGATTACAGGGCTGGATTGATTGCTTTGGAAAGGCAAAGCTGGCAGGTGTAGTCAGAGGTGTTAATTCAGTAGTTAAAGGAGATATTCAAAAGAATATTACTGCATTAACAACTGCTTATGAGATGGGGAAGAATGTCTGATTATGAGTTTATAATAAAAGGAGAGACATATGAGCAAAATACCGTTTTACATAAGTTCAATACTGCTCTCAATGTTGCTGACTGCTTGCGAAAGCAATGCTATATTGCAGACTTCTGTAATGCAATCTGAAAGTAATTCGTCTTCTGAGATTCTCATTTCATCTCCTGCTGAGGAGGGCTTGGAAGATGCTGCAAAGGACTCTAATGAACCAGATGATAGTGATACCTCTATGATAGCCTTAAATATACAGATTGGAGAAATGAACTTCTCTGCAAAACTATTTGACAATGAGTCCACACAGGCATTGGCAGCAAAAATGCCATTGAAACTTGATATGAGTGAATTGAATGGAAATGAAAAGTATTACTTTTTCTCAGAATCATTTCCTACAGCAAGTGAGAGAATTGGAAATATTCATGCAGGCGATCTATTGCTTTATGGCTCTGATTGTCTGGTACTGTTCTATGAGGATTATGAAACCTCTTATAGCTACACCAGACTTGGTTACATTGAGAATCCTTCAGGACTAGCCGGTGCCCTTGGAAATGGAGAGGTGCAAGTGATATTTAGCTTAGCCGTTTCTTATTAAAATAGTAGTATCATAAAAAAACACCTCTTATGGTGTTTTTTTATGCCCAAATAATATAAAATCATTTTTCCGAAATAATATCAGTCAGCAGCTGATAATGGCATGATGCCATATCCTCCACTGAATACTGAAACCCACTTTCTATCCACCACAGGATCAAACCTGCCACACCACTGGAATAGAAGGTGGCAAGCATGGGGATAGGTGCAGTCAGCTTAGCACCCTTGTCCTGTGCTTTCTCCAGATACTCAACAAAAAAAGAGTTGAAATGCTGCTGAAACATTTGAAGCAGCTCCTCGTTGATATTAGACTGAAAAAGATTATAATACATTTTCTGATTATCTTTTATTCCCTGAATTGCAGTATGTAAAAATTCCTTTGGTTCCATGGAATTGGCAATGCTGCGCATAGATTTTCTTTCTTCCTGCAGACAAAATTGCAGCAGCTGGTATTTATCTTCAAAATGCAGATAAAAGGTGGATCGGCTGACCATTGCCTCCTGACATATATCATTGACTGTAATTTTCTGAAATTTCTTCTGCTGCAGCAGTTTCAGCATGGTTTCCGTCAGGGCTTTACGGGTTTTGGTTACCCTTATATCCTGCTGCACTGTATCACACATAACACCCTCCCTGTACAAGATTTATTTATAATATTTTATCATAGCTGGATATCAAACTCAATGATTTAATGGACAGTTGTCCTGTAAATGTCCAGTAATAGACGTTTCGACTTTCTTTGCAGATTGTTTGTCTTATAAAAAAGAGATATGATACAAATACAAATATCAAAGGAACCGGAAGGGAGGAAATTCCATGAGGCGGCAATCGGAAGAATTAGAGCTAGCAGAAAAATTAGAATTAGCAGAAGACTTAGAACAAGCAGAAGACTTAAATCAAGCAGAAGATTTAGAACAAATAGACGTTCTAGAATATATAAAACAGAAGGAACAGCAGTTAAAACAGATGGAGTCAAGTTTACATAACTACTATTATGAAGCGGGAAAAACTATATTGGAAGCAGCAGAAGCGGAATTAGCACGAATCAATGTTCTGGTTGATCAGATTGTTGAAATGCGTATTGATATTGCAGAGATCAGCAGACAGAGCGAGGGCGTTTGTACTAATTATAAATCACCACAATTAGGCAGTATAAAGTGAGGCATAATATGAATATGAGAGAAAAACAGAAACCAAAAGATACATTAACCGACCAAAAGATCACATGGATATCTCTGATATTATATGGAATCATTACCTGGTTTGGGAGCTGGCGGGTGTTTAAAGTATTGAAAACATTCTTCCCAGGCTTATCAGCAGCAATATATACAGGAGTCTGTATCCTTCTTTGTTCCCTGCTTCCCATAGGTTTTCTCCTATCTGACCATAGGCTGGACAGGCTTGGAAACTATTGGCTCTGTCTGCAGCTGACCACATTTTTTACAGCTTTGCCAGAGTGGGTTATAAAAGTAATACTGGCAGACTGGCTGAAGATAATGGATTGGAATCATCTGGTTTATGTTTCCTTGGCCCTGTTTCTTATCACATGGATCATAACGGTTTTAGGGATCATTCATGGAAAACAGATTCGTCTGGTAACCTATGATTGCTCTGTGGAAAAGAAAACATTTCTGGGGAAATCCCTTCGCATTGCCCATCTCAGCGACCTGCATTTAGGAAGCATCAACAATGCAAAGGAGATCAGAAAAGTTGTGAATCAGGTCAATGAACTAAAGCCTGACCTTGTGTGTATTACAGGTGATACTTTCACAGAAAGTATTCATTCCGTGCCAAATCAGAATCAGATCATAGATGCACTCCGTTCTCTTAATGCCAGGTATGGAGTTTATGCCTGTCTGGGGAATCACGATGCAGGCAATGAATTTCCAAAGATGGTCACATTTTTTGAAAGTGCGGGTATTACATTGCTGAAGGATGAATGCATTTCCATGGAAGGATTTACCCTGTTGGGCAGAAGAGATATTATGCAGGGGAATATGCTGACTCCAAACAGGAAAACAATCGAAGCTTGTCTGGCAGATATTGATTCAGAAGATTTGCTCATTGCAATGGATCATCAGCCCTGTGATATAGAAGATTCAGCAAAGGCGGGAGTAGATATTCTGCTGAGCGGTCACACTCACGGCGGTCAATTTTTCCCTATTCATTTAATCGTTCGGCGATTCTTTCCCCACTATCACGGATGCAAAAAATATGGCAGCATGTATTCCATTGTCAGTTCAGGCACCTGCTCGGCTATTCCACCTGTGAGGATTGGCAGCCAGTCTGAAATTATACAAATTATGGTTCATGGATCGTAGAACTACTGAAAGAATTGAAATATATGTTTCATTTTCCCCAAAGAATGTGTTATATTGAAATAAGATGAAACGAAAAGGAGAAACACTATGGGGAAAATTGTACTGTTAGTATCAAGGGAAGAGATGATTTATCAGGCCCATAATATTCTTCAGGAGAAGAAATATCCCATCCATGAGATGAAGGTGATCCATACAGAGGACGCAGTAGTGGAGGCGAGACAGGCAATTGCAGCCGGTGCTTCTATTATCATAGCCCGTGGCCTTCAGGCTTCTCTTATTAAGCAGTATACTGATATACCTGTTGTTGAAATCACACTGACTGCTCAGGAGATGGCGCTTCTGGTTATGCGTGCCAAACAGATCATTAAAAAACCAAAGCCTGTGATTGCAGTCATAGGCTTTAAAAATATGTTCAGCGATATGACTTACTTTGAAGAATTGTACGATATAGAGCTGAGAACCTACTATGCCGGACAGGGAGAGGAGCTGAAACCCCAGGCACTGAAGGCAATCCAGGAAGGTGCTGACCTGATTATAGGCGGAGATACTGCTGTTGCAACTGCTACGGAACAATCCATTCCTTCTCTTTTTCTCTCGATTACAGAGGAATCCTTAAGAAATGCATTTTCCATAGCACAGAGCATGGACTATGCCGTCAGCGTGGAAAAGAAGTCAGCAGCCCAGATGGAAACCTTACTGGACTATACCTTTAGCGGTGTGGTACATCTGGACGGTGAAGGGACCATTAAGACTGTGAATCCTCTCATGGAGGATATGATTGGGAAAAGTCAGGAGGAATTAAAAGGGCTGTTAATTACAAAAGTGATGCCTGAGATAGGTACAACTGTTTTAAATCAGGTGTTGAAGGAAGGTAAAGAATATTCATTATTTCTGGAACTGAATCATACCTCTGTATTTGCTGTGGTGGCACCTGTTCTCTATGACAGGGGAGTGGATGGTGCCATTATCACCTGCCACAGAATGAAGAAGAGCAAAGGGCGGCAGACTGATGACAAGAATCAGCCGCAGGGTTTGCCTGCTCTGATCCGGTTTGAAGATATACTTCAGGAATCGGAATCCATGAAAGCCTGTATCAGAACGGCAAAGTTATATGCCTTGTCGGAACAGCCTGTGGTTATAACAGGAGAGACGGGCACAGAGACCGGTATGATAGCTCAGGGAATTCACAACAGCAGTATTCGCAGACAGAGACCATTTGTGGAGGCTGTCTGTACAGGAATCAGTTCTGGGGACCAGAGACAGCTTTTGTTTGGTGACAGAGGGTTGGCTGTACAGGCCAAGGGTGGAACCCTGGTGCTGCAGTCAATAGAAAATCTCAGTGAGTCTAATCAGAATCTTCTATGCCAGCTCATCCGTTATGGCAGAATCAGCGGACAGGATATAGTAAGGCTGGGGAAAATTGATGTGAGAATTATGGTGATTCTGGAACAACCTCTGGCAGTGCTGATGGAGAAGGGACTTCTTGTTCCTGAACTCTACTACATTCTGTCAGGTCTGGAACTTCAGATTCCGCCTTTGAGAGAAAGACCGGAGGATTTAAAAAGAAAAATGGAGCTCTGTCTTGGAAACTGCTGTCAGTGGCTGTCCAGATATCATGTGCTGACAGAAGGCGCAAAAAAGATTCTGATGGATTATTCATGGAAAGGCAATCTGCTTCAGATAGAAAGCTTCTTTGAACGCCTGATTCTCACTGCTGAAAAGCGGTCTGTTGATGAGATTGCAGTAAAACGCCTTATAAGGACTCTTTATCCTGAATTTGAAAAGACCAACCCTTCTGAAGATGGAAGCAGTCAATTGATTGCAGCTGAAAATCCCTATTATAACGAAGAGGCGAAACTAATTACAGAAACTCTGAGAAAATGCGGAGGCAGCAGGGAAAAAACAGCCAAAGAGCTGGGAATCAGCAAAGCAACCCTATGGCGCCGCATGAAGAAATATGAGATTATGTGAAATGGAATGAAACGTTTTTGATAACAAGGTTTCAAATAATGAAACCTTGTTATTTTTGTATAAAAAAGGTGGGACTGTTCTTACAATTCGTCCATTGCAGCTTGACTATCCAATACTATATAATCGAGTCAGAGTCCAGTACTGTGCAGGAAAATGCAGGTGTTGGCTGAAATCATTTGATACGATACAAACATACAAACAGAGATTAAGAAAGGTCAGGTAAGTAAACTATGAAAGTTGGATTTATTGGATTAGGAATTATGGGAAAGCCTATGGCAAAGAATTTATTAAAGGCAGGTTATGAGCTGGTAGTAAATGATTTTAACAAAGAGAATGTTGCAGAAGTTGTTGCAGCAGGTGCAGAATCTGCAGCAACCAGTGCAGAGGTTGCAAGCCAGTGTGAAGTTGTTATTACCATGGTTCCAAACTCTCCTCATGTAAGAGCAGCAGCTTTAGGAGAAGGCGGAATTGTAGAAGGTGCTAAGCCAGGCACAGTTTTAATTGACATGAGTTCTATTGATCCTACAGAGAGCAAAGCAATCGGTGCAGAGCTTGCAAAACATGGGATTGAGATGTTAGACTGTCCTGTTTCCGGCGGAGAGCCAAAGGCAATTGACGGAACATTATCTGTTATGTGCGGCGGTAAGAAAGAGTTATTTGACAAGTTCTATGATATGCTGATGGTAATGGCCGGATCAGTTGTTTATGTTGGTGAGCTGGGCTCAGGTAACGTGGCTAAGCTGGCAAACCAGATTGTAGTTGCTGTTAATATTGCAGCAGTTTCTGAAGCACTGACATTTGCTAAAAAAGCAGGAACAGACCCAGAGCTTGTATATCAGGCTATTCGCGGTGGATTAGCAGGCTCTACAGTTATGGATGCAAAAGCACCTATGATGTTAGGCAGAAACTTCAAACCTGGATTCCGTATTGAATTGCATATCAAAGACTTAAACAACGCCTTAAATGCAGCTCATGCAATCAGCTCTCCTGTACCTTTAACAGGTCAGTTAATGGAAATTATGCAGGGCTTAAAGGCTGATGGTCTGGAGACAGAGGATCATTCATCTATCGTGAAGTACTACGAGAAGATCGCTAATACAATTGTAGAATCATAATCACAGATTTTAAGCTTAGAAAATAAGGAGAATTGCGATGAATACAGAGTTTATCAAGGGCGTAGTAGTACCGATTTTAACACCGATTGATGAAAATGAGCTAATTGATGAAGTTAAATTAAGAGAACAGGTAGATTACGTCATTGAAGGCGGAGTGCTTGGGATTCTGGCTTTTGGAAGCAACGGCGAGTTCTATGTAATCGAAGAAGATGAGATGGAGCGGGGCTTAAAGATTATGGTAGATCAGGCAGCAGGCCGAGTTCCCGTATATTTTGGAATTGGTGCAATCAGCACTAAAAAATGCTGCAGACTGGCTAAGATGGCAGAGGCTAACGGTGCATCAGGTATTTCTATTCTTCAGCCAATGTTTTTAAAACCAACAGAAACAGAACTGTTCCTCCATTTTAAGACAATTGCAGAATATGTACCTGAAATGCCGGTTCTTCTTTACAACAACCCAGGGCGTACCAATTACACACTATCTGCAGCTTTGGTTGACCGTCTGGCTCATGAGGTGGAAAACATTGTAGGAATGAAGGATACAAGCGGTGATATTACACAGACCGGTGAATTTATCCGCAGAACCAGAGATGTTGATTTTAAGGTATTCGGCGGTAAGGATACACTGTTATATGCTTCCATGTGTCATGGCGCTGTAGGCGGTGTTTGTACAGCAGCTAACTTTATGCCTGAGCTGATTACTGATGTTTATAACAAATACGTAGCAGGTGATTTAGAAGGATCATTAGAAGCTCAGTTTAAATTAAATCCAGTGAGACTTTCTATGGACCCAGCCAGCTTCCCTGTAGCAGCTAAGGATATGGCTAACTTAAGAGGAAGAGATATTGGCGTTCCATACACACCAAACCTGGCAACCCCTGAAGGACCTGTACTTGACAGAATCAGAACTGAAATGCAGAAGGCAGGGCTGATCTAAAGGAGAAACTTATGAAGCTATTATTTGCATCAGATTCATTTAAAGGAACCTTGTCATCAGAGCGGATTATTGAGCTTCTGACAGAGTCCGCCAACAAGATATTTCCAGGCTGTGAAACAGTTGGTGTTCCCATTGCTGACGGCGGAGAGGGAACTGTTGATGCGGTGATATCTGTTACAAAAGGACAGAGAAAATCAGTTGCTGTTCATGGTCCGCTGATGGAGGAAGTCACTGCATCCTACGGTGTATTTCATGAGGATCACGCCATTATTGAAATGGCTGCAGCTTCCGGACTTCCTATGGTTCCGGGAGATAAGAGAAATCCCCTCCATACAACAACCTACGGGACTGGGGAATTGATTAAGGATGCTTTAGACAGCGGATATAGAAAGATTTCCATAGCAATCGGCGGAAGTGCCACCAATGATGGCGGCATGGGAGCTATGAGAGCGCTTGGAATTCGTTTCCTTGACAGCAATGGTCAGGAGCTGGAAGGAACAGGTTCTGATCTGGTAAATGTAGTGGATATTGATATAAGCTCCATTCATTCTGCTGTATCAGAAGCTGAATTCACAGTGATGTGTGATGTGAACAATCCTTTGACTGGCCCTGATGGTGCTACCTTCACCTTTGGAAAACAAAAGGGTGGTACACCGGAGATTTTAGAAGAGCTGGAGCATGGAATGAAAAACTATGCTTCAGTGATTCAGAAAAAGCTGGGAATTGATGTGGACAAGATTGCAGGATCAGGAGCAGCTGGTGGATTGGGAGCAGCCCTCTGTGTATTCCTTCAGGCAGAATTAAAATCCGGAATTGAGACTGTGCTTGATCTTATTGATTTTGATACTCTTTTAGAGGGAACGGATCTGGTTATTACCGGAGAAGGCAGAATCGACTGGCAGTCTGCATTTGGCAAGGTTCCAAGCGGTATTGGAATGCGGTGCAAGAAAATGAATGTGCCTGCAGTTGCTCTTGTTGGAGGTATGGGGGATGGTGCTGAAAAGATATACGAATTTGGCGTTGACAGCATGATCTCCACTATTAATGGAGCTATGGATATTGAAGAGGCTTTGGAACGGGCAGAGGAGCTTTATAGTGGTGCTGCTGACAGGTTGTTTCGGATGGTTCGGGTTGGAATGGATATTAGAAAGGCTTAATAGATAAAGCTGTTAAGCTCTTTTCCGGGCAGTAAGTAGATATAACTATACATAAAAAGGACAGGCAAAAATTACTTTGTCTGTCCTTTTTATAGTGTGTCAAGACGGTGCACGTTTCTTCTATATTAAAACAACGTCAAAATTGAATTAATTAATTTAGGTACTGCTCCATATAATGCATAGATAGTAACAAAAAGGTAAAATATGTAGCTGATAGTCATGGAAATTTGAAGAATTCTCGGTGGCTTCATACCGCCGTTAACATCTTTTCTCCAGATCATACGAGTGATGTAAAATCCTGCAACAGGTGTGGCAACTCCAGTTGCTACATTGGAAAAATAAATTAACTGTACAGGAGATTTTCCATAACTGAAACAGATTACAGTACCAATAAGAAGAACGATCATGGAACCGATCTTAATATTCTTTTCTTCTAAGCCGGTAGGTTTATTAATTCCTGCGCTAAGGAGAACAACACCTCTTGATGTATTTCCCAGGATAGCAGAAAATGCAGCTGAGAGAAGAGCAACGCCCATTACATAAGGAGCAGCATTACCAAGTACAGGAACTAACATTGCAGCCAGATCAGCAGGTGCATTGATCACTGCTCCTACAGGATTCAGTACAATTGCTCCAACAAGAATAATTGCAGTGCTTATAATAACTACACCTGCTATATGAGCAATAGCATCTGTAATCATAACCCCATTAAATAAATCCTGCTTTTTCCACTTCTTTTCATCCCCCAGATAAGTACCGTAAATACCTGTTGTCAGAGAGGCACTGGAGCCTATGAAACCGATAATAACAGGCAGACTTCCAGCAGGGAATTGCCAATGAGTAAGGCCGTTTGCGGCTGCCTTGACATCAGGTCCTCCTGACATGGCTAAAACAATAACAAATGCTGCAGTCATAGCGCACAGCGCAACGATAATCCCTTTTTCAATTTTATTATATACATTTTTAGAAAAATAACAGAAAACGACCCCTGCCATAACAATAATAGCCCCCAGCTTCCAGTTGATTCCGAATATCAGATGCATTCCGGCACCGATTCCTGATATATTTCCAATGGTAAAGAACATGCAGGCAAGAAATGTTGCTCCGCCAACAAAACCGGCTGCAGGTTTGCCGTAATAATGCCTGATTGCATGAATAGAGGGCATGCCTGTCAGCATTGATAACCGATAAGTTGTAAACATAAAAGTAGTGCCCATAAACAGAACAGGTATCATAATCCATAGAAGATGGTAGCCATACTCAGCACCGATCATGGCAGATGTAGTCAGTGAGCCGGGGCCCAAAACGATGCCTGCCAGTATAAACCCAGGACCTACTTTCTTTAATAATTCTGTAAATGGAAGACGTTTCACAGTTGCGGGGTCAAATCCCAGTACATTAGTTGTATCATTTCCCATAAGTTCCCCTTTCCCATGTTGTTAATATGAATTAAGTTTTAGGATAAAGTTACTCTGCCGCAGCCGCTTCTCTCCAAACCTTCTTTTACCCAGTCTTTTTCTTCCTGATCTAATGGAAGAACAGGGCGGCGCATTAAGGCATTATCAAAGATACCTCTCTGAACAAGGGCTTCCTTCAGCCGTGCATGTGCTTCACCACTTGGCTGTCCGCCTCCGTAAATAGCCTGTGAAATATGATAAATTCTATCTGAGTGTTCTCTTATGGTATTAACAGGAGCATTTGACTTAAATGCTTTCCATGCATCACAGATGATTTCAGGAACACACCCTGCAAAGCCGATTAAAGCGCCATCCATTCCAGGAAGCCAGGAAGTACAAAGGGTTTCATCGTGGCATGTGATTAAGGAAATATCAGGACATTCTTTTCTCAGTACTCTGATATCATGTTCGTAAATTGAGGTAACACGGGTACCCATTTTAATACATTTCACATGATCAATTTCTTTACACATTTTAACCAGTGTTTCTACAGGATAGAAAGCTTTGGAAGTTGCAGGATATAAATGAATGATAATATCAATATCAGCGCCCTCAGCTACTTCTTTTACGTACTGGAACGGAGCATCTTCGCTCATACCAAAACGCAGCCACATATGAGGAGGCATTAAAAGAATTCCATCAGCACCGGCCTCTTTAGCCTCTTTAGCCATTTCAATAGACTCAATAGTGTTTTCACAGTTAATTCCTGAAATAATGGTTAATTCATCGCCAACCTCATCAGAAACTACCTCAATTACTCTTTTGCGTTCTGCTCTGGTTAAGCCTGTAATTTCACCTGTATGACCATTAACTACCAGTCCTCCGATTTCGTCAAAGGTAGCCAGCCATTTTACATATTTGCGAAGCTGAGGTTCATTAATTGTGGAATCTTCAAAAAATGGAATTGAAATAGCAGGAAAAATTGTTTTGAAATTTTTTACTTTACTCATAATGTTGTCTCCAATCTTATATTCGTTATTTTTGTAAGTCCTTCAGCCCGGCCTGGCATTGGATCAGTGTTTTCGTATAATACAAACGTTTGTGTTATCATGTAATATGTATATCATTTGATAAAAACAAAGTCAACGAAATTACAAGTACCTGCAAAATGTTGCATAAAATACAAAATAATTGAAGATAGATACAAAATATTGTATAATTTTTATAAATCAACCGCGCTCCGGCGCGGGAGTCTGCAAAGCAGGCACTTATTTATAAAATGAAAGAGAGGGATAAATATATGGCTACTCTTAGAGATGTTGCCAAATTAGCAAATGTAGATGTGAGTACAGTATCCCGTGCAATTAATAATTCTGGTCTGGTTCATCCTGAAACAAAAGCAAGAATCTATGCAGCAGTAGAGGAACTAAGCTATAAGCCTAATATTCTTGCACAGGGATTACGTCAGGGGAAAAGGCATACCTTAGGAGTCGTTATGCCCAATCTTCATCTGACTATTTTTGCAGAGGTTATGCAGGGAATTGAGCAGCAGGCTCAGAAACAGGGATATGAAACTCTGATATGTAACTCAAACGGCAATCCGGATACAGAAGAAGAATGTCTCTTACGATTGCGTTCCGGTTTTATTGACGGGATTATTATTGCCTCTACAGGACAGAATAAAAGGCTGATTCGTGATATTGAAGCAGATGGAATCCCTGTTGTTCAGGTTGTAAGAAAACAGGATAAGAAGATCAGCAGCGTAATTGCCGATTATTTTGCATGTGGGTATGAAGGAGTTCAGTATTTATATCAGAAAGGATGCCGGGCGATTGGATTTATTAAGGAGCCGGAAGGCATTGTTCCTTTTCAGGAGCGGTATCAGGGCTATCATCGTGCAATGAAGGAATATAAATTGCAGGAATATATATACCGGTCAGAAGCATTTAATCCCGATAGGTTTGAGACTGGTTTTCATGGCACTAATGCATTGCTTGATGAGAACCCTAAACTGGAGGCGATTATGGTTGGAGTGGATTTGCAGGGGCTTGGTGCTATTCGTGCATTAAAAGAAAGAAAAATCCCTGTTCCGGATCAGGTACGTATTATGAGTCTCACAGGACACAGCATTGGAGGAATGTTGGAAACTTCTATGACTTCTATGGAAATGCCCGGTGAAGAAATGGGAAAGTCAGCTACAAAACTATTAATTGAAAATATTGAATTACCTCTTTCGGAGAAACCAAGTCTGCAGCACATTGTATTTCAAACCTCTCTAGCTGAAAGAGAATCTACCTGATCTTCAATAACGTAAGGATTTGAATATGGTTTTTTATTGTAACAGCAAGGTTTTTTTGCTATAATAATGAAAGAGTTACCATGGGAAAGAGGATCAAACACAATGATTTTAATGAATGAAATACCTGACCGGTTCTGGGGACTATTCCGTTCTGTTAACCGGTCTGTTTATATTGAAGCCCTGCTTCAGATCAACGAAGAATATGAATACAGCAACTACTTTCTAAGCCGGGAGGTATGCATCCAGATTCTCAGTGAATATTTCAGCCAGAGGCGCTATGTAATCTGGCAGGATGAGATGGAGGACGAGATGGATACCCTGGAGCCGCCTGCCACCCGCGTTCTGAATTGGCTGCTCAAAGCCGGCTGGTTGAGGAAGGTAGATGACTATGCCTCTATGACAGTCAACATCGTAATCCCTGATTATGCGGCTGTGATGATAGAGGCATTTTTAAAGCTTGCCAGTGACGGAGAGGATGAGACTCAAATCTACATCCAGAATATTTATGCTGTACTATTTTCTCTGAAAAATGACCCAAGAGCCAGCATCAGCCTGCTGAATACTGCATTTGTCAATACCAAACGGCTCAATAAAACACTGCAGGACATGCTTCATAATATGGACCGCTTTTTCTCAAGTCTGCTGGAGCAGAAGGAATATGGAAATCTTTTGAAAGACCATCTGGAAGGTTATGTTGAAGAGATTGTAAAAAAGAAATACCATATTCTCAAAACCTCAGATAACTTTTATCTCTATAAAACTGATATCAAACGCTGGATCACTGCCATGCGGGAGGATACAGAGTGGCTGGAGCAGATGAGTGCCAAAAGCGGCCAGTCTATGACTGTAGCAGATATTGTCAGTAGGCTGGACCAGATTGAGCGGGGATTTGATGATATAGAGCACAGAATTGCCAATATGGACAAGGAACATTCCAGATACATCAGGGCAACTGTAACACGGCTTAACTATCTGCTGAATCAGGAGGATAATATGAAAGGGCTGGTCATCCAGCTGCTGAACAATCTATCCCAGACAGAGGACCCTGAGGAAAAGATCAAAGAAGTGGGAAACCGCATGAATTTATCCCAGCTTACCATTATTTCTGAAAAATCCCTTTATAAAAGGCGTAAACCAAAGGCCAATTTCACAGAGAATCTGGAACCTGACGAAGAACCGGTTGAGCTGACAAAAGAGGAGATTCTAAACTTAAACCGCCTAAAAAACCGTTACAGCCGAAAAGAAATTGAAAGCTATATCTCCGTTAATATGATAAATGGCCGTATGGAAGTGAAGGAAGATACGATAAACAGCGATGAGGATTTTGAAAAGATAATACTTGCCTATGACTACTCCACGAGAAGAAAAAGTCTCTATGTTGTGGAGGACACTGAAGCAGAGATGATAGATAACGGCAGATACCGCTATCCAAAGCTGGTATTTGTCAGAAGAAAATAAGGCTATAAAAGACGAATGGAGAAAGCTATGACATACGATGAAACTCAGGGAATGAACTACAGCATCCCTTACTATGACGCTCTTATGCCTGAAGAACAGCAGAATGTGACGGAATGTATCCGTTTACTGCTTCGGCAGACCTTTGTGTTGGAGCGTAAATTTGAAAAACGGTCTGGGAGATTTACCTATAATAAGGAATTCCGGGACTGCAATAAACATCTGGAATTTATACGCAGATATTATGAGCTCAGCGGCATTACTGTTACGGAAAACAGCCAGCTGGGGGTTATATACATACAGGGAGAAACTTTGGTAGGAGATAAACTTCCCAAACTTGCAACCCTTTATCTATTGATCTTAAAGCTGATTTATGATGAACAGATGGCAACTGTATCCACCAGTGTGAATGTGTATACAACCTTAAGCGAAATTCATGAAAAGCTGGGGAATTACCGTCTGTTTAAGAAACAGCCCTCACCCACAGACATTCGCAGAGCCATTACCCTATTAAGAAAATACCAGGTCATCGAACCTCTTGATATTATGGAGGATTTAGATGCTGACAGCCGTATGATTATCTATCCAACCATTAATGTAGTATTGTTTGGTGATGATGTTAGGGCTTTGCTGGAATCATTTGAAGAAGGAGACGATAACGATGAAGAAACAGAGATTTGAGGCACTTTCCAGAATTTGTCTCAATAACTGGCACTATATCAGCAGGAAAACACTTTCTTTTCATCAGGAGATCAATTTCTTCACAGGCCATTCGGGCAGCGGAAAGTCCACAGTCATTGATGCAATGCAGATTTTATTATATGCCAATACAGACGGCAGAGGTTTCTTTAACAAGGCTGCTGCAGATGATTCAGACAGAAATCTCATTGAATATCTAAGAGGTATGGTAAATATTGGGGAGAACAACGAATTTGCCTATTTAAGAAATCAGAATTTCTCCACTACCATTGTGCTGGAATTAAAGAGAACAGATACTGAAGTTTGCCAGTGTGTAGGAATTGTTTTTGATGTGGAAACTGCCACCAATGAGATCACCAGAAGGTTTTTCTGGCATACAGGTCCTTTGTGGGAAAATGAGTATAGAACCGGAACCCGTGCTATGTCTGTGGAAGAGATTATGAATTATTTAAAGAGTCATTATTCAGAGGAAGAGTTTTATGCCACTTCCCATAATGAGGGGTTCCGCAGACGGCTTTATGATGTGTATTTAGGTGGCTTGGATTCAGAAAAATTTCCTCTGCTGTTTAAGCGTGCCATTCCTTTCCGCATGAACATCAAGCTGGAGGATTTTGTAAAGGAATACATTTGCATGGAGCAGGATATCCATATTGAAGATATGCAGGAAAGTGTAATGCAGTATGGAAGAATGAGGAAGAAAATCGAGGATACCTGTATAGAAATCGACACTCTCAAAGCAATGGAGGAGAAATTCTCCCTTGTAGAGGAACATGAGAGGGAGATGGAAAAGCACACTTATTTTATGAGGAAAATGGAATTTCTTGATCTGCAGGCTAAAATCAGGGAACTGGCAGACCGTGTGAAGAATGCACAGGAAGATAAGCAGAAGCAGGAGGCACAGACACAAAGTCTGGAAGAACAGATTACAGCATTGACAGCTGAAAGTGATGAGCTGCTGAAACGGATTTCCTCCACTGGTTATGAGGATTTGAAGAATCAGCTGATTTCCGTCAATGAGCTTCTGGAGCATTTAAGTAAAAGCAGTGCCAAATGGCAGCAGACAGCAGAACGGCTGAATCTATGGATTGATCAGGAGACTACTTCTAATCAGACCATCTGGGACATTGAGGAATTTGAGAAACAGACCATTAATGAAGAACGGCTGATCCGTTTAAAGAGATCCATAGCAGAGATGCGGAAGGAAACAGAGGATACCAAAAAGGAAACCGAGGGCGTTCTCAGGGATATTCGGCGAAATGAAAAGCAGACAAGAGAAGAGCTTATCCAGTTAAAAGCAGGCAACAAAGCTTATCCCAAATATATAGAGAGAGCAAGATCCTATATCCAGCAGAGATTGCTGGAAGAGACCGGTAAGGCAATCGAGGTCTATGTTCTGGCAGATTTAATGGATATCCGTGACGAAGAGTGGAGAAATGCAGTAGAGGGTTATTTAGGTAATAACAAGCTATCTCTAGTAGTAGCCCCCGCCTATGCGGAAACTGCCATGAATATCTATGGAGAACTGGATAAAACAGAGTATTATAATGTAGCAGTTCTGGATACAGAAAAGGTAAGCAAAAATACCTTTGAGGTGATGAAAGGAGCTCTTGCAGAGGAAGTTCTGGTGAGAGAATCCTATCTTCAGCCTTATATTGATCTGCTTCTTGGGCGTGTGATCAAATGTAAATCCATTGAAGAGCTGCGAAGCTGTAGAATCGGTATCACATCAGACTGTATGCTGTATCATACCTTCCGTCTGCAATATATCAATCCGGACAATTACACAAAGTTTGCCTATATCGGCAAGGACAGTGTGCGCAGAAGAATTCGTCTGTTGGAGAAGAATCTGACTGAAATGGAAGAGGAGAAAAAACCTCAGGAAGACCTTGTAAAAGAATGTCAGTCGATTCTGGAATTGGAAGCTCTTGATGAAGAAGTTTCTGAATATTTAGGCTGGCAGAAGGATATTTCTCTATATCAGGAGAAGCAGAAGGATAAAAAGCGGTTAGAGCAAAAGCTTGTTAAACTGATGGAACAGAATGTGGAGGAATGGCAGAAGGAACGGGAAGCTATAGTTAATCTGTGTGATGGGAAACGGGCAGAGAAGAAAGCTATAGAAGAAATCATATTCGGCATTAATGATAAAGTGAGGACCTGGCAGCAGACAACTGTGTCTCTTCAGGAAGAGCTTCTGGAGAAAGAGAGAAGCTTTGAAAGGGTTGATGATCTGGAGATTCTGGTTTCGGAATTTCTGGAAAAGAGAGAAAATCCCCGCTATGATAAACTGAAGGATTATTTCACAGGTCTGTGCAATAAGGCTGAAGAGGAAAGAGACGGTGCATTTGAGACTCTTACCAATGCAAGAGGGGAGTATGCCAGAAAATATCCAAACCGCAGCTTTTCATTGACAGCTAAGGATAACGAAGAATACAATCAGCTTTTGGAGCATCTGTCCTGTGATCATCTGGAGGAATATAAGAAAATTGCTTCAGAGCAGGCAAAATCTGCTGTAGAGCATTTTAAAGATGATTTTATGTATAAGATCAGAAGTGCAATTAAAGATGCCCTTCTTAGAAAGGATGAGCTGAATAAAATCATCAGCAGACTGGATTTTGGTAAGGACAAGTACCAGTTCGTTATTGGCAAGAATAAAGGGGCTGACGGCAGATATTACGATATGTTTATGGACGATTCTCTTGAGATCAATCCCAGTAGTTTAAGCCATTCCTTTGACCAGCAAATGGACCTTTTTACAATGGAACACGAGGACCAGTATGGAGATATGATCAATGAACTGATCAATATTTTCATTCCACCTGATAATGCAACACCTGAGCAGATGGAGGAAGCAAAGCGGAATATGGATAAATATGCTGATTACAGAACTTATTTATCCTTTGATATGCAGCAGCTGATCCATAATGAGGATGAGGTTATTAAGATTCGGTTAAGCAAGATGATTAAGAAAAATTCCGGCGGAGAGGGTCAAAATCCTTTATATGTAGCGCTTTTAGCAAGCTTCGCCCAGGCATACCGTATCACAATGAATCCCAAAATACAGAGAAATCCCACCATCCGCCTGGTTGTTCTAGATGAGGCATTTTCCAAAATGGATGCGGAGAAGGTGGCAAGCTGTATTGAGCTGATCCGTGGACTTGGTTTTCAGGCGATTATCAGTGCAACCAATGACAAGATTCAGAATTACGTGGAAAATGTTGACAAAACCTTTGTATTTGCCAATCCCAATAAAAAGTCCATTTCCATTCAGGAGTTTGAAAGGGAGAGTTTTCCTCAGTTAATGAAGGATTTGGATGATAATGAAGAGGACAGTTATGACTTTAATTGATATCATTCTGAATAAAACAGAAAATAACAGCAAATCAGATTGGCGGGAAGGAGCTTCGGGGAACCGGAGCTTTCCTGTTGGGGAGAAGGAACTGAAGCAGCTTGGAAATCAGCAGTTTATCAATGAGGCGAAACAGTTGGAGTCAGAAGGGTTGATCCGCTGTAAATGGTACGCAGTGAATTCCATACTTGAGAGAGTTTCCTATTCTTTATCCGACCTTCCCATTTTTTATGAAAGGACAGGAAGAATACCGAAAAGCCTAAGAATTACAGAAATGTCAGAGGCTGTAAAAATGCAGCTGAAACAGACAGAAAAAGCATGGATCAAAGCATATTATGATCATTTTTTGCAGCAGCTTGAGAAAGGGAAGGAGCCGGAGGCTCTAACTGAGGGGAAACGGGAAGGGCTGTTTGCCTGCTTTGCAGGTCTTGACAGTCTAAAGGAATCTGTTTATAAGCGGATATTCAGTAAGCAGTATTTAAAGGATTCAAAAGCATTTGAAATGGAGTACCAAAGCGAAGTGATTGCTGCCGCCAAAAAGCATTATGATATGATCGATGAGGATATGACTCATACAGAAATCCTCAGTCAGATATTCATTGAGGAATATAGAGTGGAGCTTGATTTAAAGGGAAATTTAAATCTGAAACTGGAGGGCAGAAACATTGACCTCTCCGCCTTTGTCTATGGTGCAGTTTTAAATAATGAGACGTTAAAGAAGGTCCGCATTTTACAGGATCAGAATATCAGCAAGGTGATCACTGTAGAAAATAAGGCCAATTATATGACATATCCATATGAGGAAGGCACTTTGGTGATCTTTTCTCATGGCTATTTTTCGCCTATGGAACGGCAGTTTCTAATTGACTTAAGAGCGAAGCTGGGATCAGAAACAGAATACTATCATTCAGGCGATCTGGATTATGGGGGAATCCGGATATTTCTGTATGAGAAAAACCGCATTTTCCCTGAGCTAAAGCCTTTGGACATGAGTGTTGATCTGTGGAGAAAATACAGAAATCACACTTATCTAATGGAGGATTCCAAGGTGGAGAAGCTAAGAAATATGGTTGAATCAGGACAGCTTGAGGGCACTGGATTGAAGGAACTGGCAGAGGTTCTTGCAGATACAAAACAAGCGATAGAACAGGAAAGTTTTCTCTTTATTGAGTAAGCTTGGAAATTATAGAAAACTTTTCTTTTTATCGAACAAATGTTTGCAAAGTGTCAAGGGGTGTGGTATACTAGGGAAGCTGAAATTAACAATTTATTACACAGGAGTTTAGTATGGCAAAGCAGTATATAAAGATACGTGGTGCGAATGAGCACAATTTGAAGAATATTTCCGTAGATATACCAAGAAATGAGCTGGTGGTACTGACGGGACTCAGCGGTTCCGGTAAGTCCTCACTGGCTTTTGATACGATTTACGCAGAGGGACAGAGAAGGTACATGGAATCACTTTCCTCCTATGCACGTCAGTTCCTGGGCCAGATGGAGAAGCCGGATGTGGAGAGCATAGAAGGTCTTTCCCCTGCTATATCCATTGACCAGAAGTCCACCAACAGGAACCCTCGTTCCACTGTTGGTACTGTAACAGAGATTTATGATTACATGAGACTTCTTTATGCCAGAATAGGCATTCCACATTGTCCCAAGTGTGGAAGAGAGATTAAAAAGCAGACCATTGACCAGATGGTTGATCAGATTATGGAGCTGCCTGATAGAACCAGAATCCAGCTTCTCGCCCCTGTAGTCAGAGGACGTAAGGGTGAACATGTAAAGATTTTAGATCAGGCAAGAAGAAGTGGATATGTCCGCATCCGAATTGACGGCAATATGTATGAACTGTCAGAAGAGATTAAACTAGAGAAGAATATTAAGCATAATATAGAGATAGTAGTAGACCGTCTAACTGTCAGAGAGGGAATTGAGAAGCGTCTCACAGATTCCATAGAGACTGTTATGGATTTGTCCAATGGACTGATGATTGTGGACGTTCTGGAAGGACAGCCTATTACCTTCAGCCAGAGCTTTTCCTGCCCTGACTGTGGAATCAGTATTGATGAGGTTGAACCAAGAAGCTTTTCCTTTAACAACCCATTTGGCGCCTGTCCGGAGTGTTTTGGTCTTGGCTACAAGATGGAATTTGATGAGGATTTGATGATTCCTGACAAGAGCTTAAGCATTGACAAAGGCGCTATTGTAGTTATGGGCTGGCAGTCCTGTACTGATAAGGGCAGCTATACACGTGCTATTTTAGAGGCCCTTGCCAAGGAGTATAAGTTCCGTTTGGATACACCTTTTGAGGACTATCCCAAAGAAATTCACGACATCCTGATCCATGGTACTAATGGTAAGGAAGTAAAGGTTCATTATAAGGGACAGCGTGGTGAAGGCATCTATGATGTGGCATTCGAAGGTCTGATCCAGAATGTAAATCGCAGATACCGTGAGACTTATTCCGAAGCTTCTAAGGCAGAGTATGAGACATTTATGCGGATTACTCCCTGTAAAGCATGCGGAGGCATGAGACTGAAGAAGGAATCCCTGGCTGTTACTGTAGGTGATAAAAATATCTATGAAGCTACCAACATGTCCATCAGTACATTCCGTGATTTTATGGAACAATTGGAGCTGACACCTATGCAGCATGCCATAGGAGATCAGATTCTGAAGGAGATCATAGCCAGAGTTACTTTCCTTATTAATGTTGGACTGGATTATCTTACTTTAACCCGTGCGACAGGAAGTCTCTCCGGCGGAGAAGCTCAGCGTATTCGTCTTGCAACTCAGATCGGTTCAGGTCTGGTAGGAGTTGCTTATATTTTAGATGAGCCAAGCATTGGTCTTCACCAGAGGGATAATGATAAGCTGCTGAAGACTCTTATTCATCTCCGTGATCTTGGCAACAGCGTTCTTGTAGTGGAGCATGATGAAGATACTATGATGGCTGCTGACTGCATTGTTGATATAGGTCCTGGTGCAGGTGAGCACGGCGGCGAGGTAGTGGCAGTTGGCAATGCCAAGGAGATCATGAAGTGCAAGGAATCTATCACAGGTGCATATTTAAGCGGCCGTATTCAGATTCCTGTTCCAAAGGAGCGCAGACAGCCCACTGGATATCTGACTGTTCGTGGAGCAGCAGAGAATAACTTAAAGAACATTGATGTAACCTTCCCATTGGGAGTGATGACCTGTGTTACCGGTGTATCTGGTTCAGGTAAAAGCTCTCTTGTTAATGAGATTTTATATAAATCCCTTGCTAAGAAGCTGAACAGAGCTAGAACCATAGCGGGTAAGCATAAGAGCATTGAAGGTGTGGAGCAGCTGGATAAGATCATTGCCATTGACCAGTCACCTATTGGAAGAACACCCCGTTCCAACCCTGCTACATATACAGGAGTGTTTGACTTAATTCGTGATTTATTTGCATCTACTGCTGATGCTAAGGCAAAGGGATATGCCAAAGGCCGTTTCAGCTTTAACGTAAAAGGCGGTCGTTGTGAGGCCTGCAGCGGTGATGGTATTATTAAGATTGAGATGCATTTCCTTCCTGATGTATATGTGCCTTGTGAGGTCTGCGGCGGTAAACGTTACAACCGTGAGACTCTTGACGTGAAATACAAGGGAAAGAGTATCTATGATGTTTTGAATATGACTGTGGAAGAAGCATTGAAGTTTTTTGAAAATGTGCCTTCTATTTCCAGAAAGATTGCAACACTTAATGATGTAGGTCTGTCTTATGTCCGTCTGGGTCAGCCCTCCACTCAGCTGTCAGGTGGTGAGGCACAGAGAATTAAGCTGGCTACAGAGCTGAGCAAGCGCAGTACAGGCAAGACGATCTATATTTTGGACGAGCCAACTACAGGTCTGCATTTTGCAGATGTTCATAAGCTGATTGATATCTTAAGGAAGCTGTCTGAAGGCGGCAATACAGTTATAGTTATTGAACATAATCTGGATGTGATTAAAACTGCAGACTATATCATAGATATTGGTCCTGAGGGCGGTGATAATGGTGGAACTGTGATTGCTAAGGGAACACCGGAAGAGGTAGCAGAAAGTCCGGTTTCTTATACAGGTCAATATATTAAAAGGTATTTGGAAGAGAAAAATTGATATGATATAGATAACAACAAAGGCGTCAGTATCCATGGGGGGATGGAACTGACGCCTTTGTTGTATGGACTGCAAAAGCAGTCGAAAAATGAAAAAGGGAGGCGGCCGGCAGAAGGGGGGTTCTGTCGGCCGAATATGAAAAAAAGTTTTATTTATATAAATAAGGTATCTACCTTGTTTACAGTTATAAGTATAACCCCAGAATGTGTCAAAAATTTGACAAATTTGTGAAGTAAATGTGAAGGTTCTCTTTATTTTCTATTTACCATATTCAGTTGCTGCTGAAAGCACTATGACCTTATACAATACCGATACTGGCCAGCAATACTGCAAGGAATGAATTAATAAATGGGAATATGGCACCCAGGAAAAACTCATGATAATATGCCTGCTTGTGGGTCATTCTGGTATAGTTTAAACGGTTAATTGCGGAACCATTATGAGGCAGAGAATCAAGACCATAGCATGAGATATTAACGACTCTATGTATCACATCGGCAGGAACGCCTAAGGCAAGGAACTTGTCAGCGAAAACGGTAAGTGCAATTGCTTCACCGCCGGAAGCTGATCCGGTAATACCTGCCACAATATTAGTAGCTAAACATAACTGTAACAATGGAGGTCCGGGAATTTTGTCCAGGTTCTGAATCATAAACTGGAAACCGGGAGCAAGTTCAACGGCTGCGCCAAATCCTACAACTGCAGCAACATTCATGATAGACTTCATAGTAGAAGTACAACCGGAGCTGAATGTTTTTCCAATATTGTCAAACTTCTTAGCATATAAAATGAAACAGGTGATACAACCAAATACTAATGCAAGGAAAGGCTCAACGTTAAATATATTCATGGTTACAAGAAGCACGATAGATGGAGCCAATGCTTTAATAAACTGAAGATTTGAGCATGTTGCATCAAGGATTGCATTGTTTAATTCTCCAGACTCCTTATCCATTAAAGCGCCTGTTACATCATAACCTTCCCCTCTTTTCTCATTCCTGCGAAGCTGAAACCAGATATACCATGCTCCGAAGATGATACAGGAAATTGCACAAATAATACCGATTAATGGTGCAGACTTTGGATTAGTCCCTAAATAGTCAATAGGAATCAGGTTCTGAATTGCAGGTGAGCCAGGAAGAATGGCAGTCCACATGGTGCCTCCGTATACAGCCACTGCAATTACAAAGTGCCATGGAATGTTCATTTTCTTAAAGATAGAACGACAAATCGGAGCAATTGTGAATATAACAACGAATCCGCTGACACCACCAAAAGAAAGAATTGCAGTAATTACAGAAAGACCCATTAATACCCAGAATTTCGCATTCTTTCCGCCGATTTTCTGAGAAACGCCTGCTACCTTTACTGCTATATCCTGAGCGGCACCACAGTCACCAAGCATTGCACCAAGGATACAAGCCGGCAGGAACAACAGGAAGTTTGATGTTGCAAACCCACCAAAATCAGCTGCATAAGCGCCTTTCATATTCTCTATAATCGGAAGACCTGAAAATAAAAATACAATTGCAGCACACACAGGTCCAATAACCATAATAGGATATCCCTTAAATGATCCAAAAACAAGAAGTATTAACGCTAATAGAATACCTATTAAGCTTAGCATACCTACATCCATTATCTATTCCTCCAATTTCTAAATTTTATCTTAATGGTAAAATAAAAGTTTCCTTTGTTTGATTTAACTAAAACTCAATCTTTGATCAGAAGATTTTACAAAGCTTTTAATTCTTACAACGTTGTGCTTGTGTAAAATGATTATATATGATCTGGAAGAATAAGTAAAATAGGTTTTATTTCTATTTGTCTAAGTTATTTCGAGAGTAAAAATAATGATCGTATCTTTTTGGGGTACAGAAGGTTATTAGTATAGTTTGCTATTTGTGATGAATTTCTCTTGCTGATAATATTTTTGGGGAAATTAGGAATGATAAAAGTGATAAACAAGAAAGATAAATGGAAATGATAAAATGGAAATTGCTTTGTAAATGTGCTTGATAATTAAGGCAAAATACTTTGACTGATTTGTTAAAGAAAATAATGGTGAAGTCCTGCGTATAGTTTATTTTTCACAGCATTTTATACGGCAAAAAGAAAATACTTGTCAAGAGATTTCATGTGGAATATAATATTACCCTAAGTATAAACAGTTAAACAAAGATAATATAGGAGGAATACCCGTGAAAAGAGAAATGATCATCGTTCTGGATTTTGGCGGTCAGTACAATCAGCTGATAGCCAGAAGAGTCAGAGAATGTAATGTTTACTGTGAGGTTCATCCCTACACACTGTCACTGGACAAGATTCGTGAAATGAATCCCAAAGGGATAATATTTACAGGAGGACCAAACAGTGTTTATGATGAGGCATCCCCTCACTGTGAGAAGGAAATCTTTGAAATGGGCATTCCGATTCTCGGAATCTGTTATGGTTCCCAGCTGATGGCTCATATGCTTGGTGGCAAGGTAGCCACAGCCCCAGTCAGCGAATATGGAAAGACAGAGGTTGATGTAGAGTCCGGCAGCAAGATTCTTGAAAATGTCAGCTCTAAGACTGTCTGCTGGATGAGCCATACTGATTATATAGAAAAAGAACCTGAAGGTTTTGTAGTTACAGCTCATACACACGACTGCCCTGTGGCAGCTATGGAGAATAAAGAGGGAAAGCTTTATGCAGTGCAGTTTCATCCTGAGGTTATGCATACTCAGGAGGGTGCAAAGATGCTTTCTAACTTTGTATACAATGTCTGCCAATGCTCCGGTGACTGGAAAATGGACTCTTTTGTAGAATCCTCTATCCAGTCTATACGCCAGAAGGTTGGAAGCGGAAAAGTCTTATGTGCATTATCCGGTGGTGTGGATTCTTCTGTTGCTGCAGTTATGCTTGCAAAAGCAGTTGGCAAGCAGTTGACCTGTGTGTTCGTTGACCATGGATTGCTGCGCAAGGACGAAGGAGATGAAGTTGAGGCTGTTTTTGGATCAGAAGGTCATTATGATTTGAATTTTATCCGTGTGAATGCACAGGAGCGTTTTTATAAAAAGCTGGAAGGTGTGGAAGACCCTGAGACAAAGCGGAAGATTATTGGCGAAGAGTTTATTCGAGTGTTCGAGGAAGAGGCGAAGAAGATCGGCGCTGTGGATTATTTTGTACAGGGTACTATTTATCCAGATGTGATTGAGTCTGGGCTTGGTCAATCTGCAGTGATTAAGTCTCATCATAATGTTGGCGGACTTCCTGAGCATGTGGATTTTAAGGAGATTATTGAGCCCTTAAGGCTTTTGTTTAAAGATGAGGTTCGAAAAGCCGGATTGGAGCTGGGAATTCCGGAGTATCTGGTATACCGTCAGCCATTTCCGGGTCCTGGTCTTGGAGTCAGGATCATTGGAGAGATAACTGCTGAAAAGGTTCGGATTGTTCAGGAAGCTGATGCAATCTATCGGAAAGAGATTTCTAAAGCCGGAGTTGATAAGGGGCTGGGACAGTATTTTGCAGCTCTGTCTAACATGCGGTCTGTTGGGTGCATGGGAGATGAGAGAACCTATGATTATGCAGTGGTGCTTCGGGCTGTGCTGACCTCTGATTTTATGACTGCTGAATCTGCAGAATTGCCCTGGGAAGTGCTGGGGACTGTGACCAGGAGGATTGTGAATGAGGTGAAGGGGGTTAACCGGGTGATGTATGATTTGACTGGGAAGCCGCCGGGGACGATAGAGTTGGAATAGTAGAAAGAGAGCCAGAAACCCACTTAAACAATGGATTTTTTGGCTCTCTTTGTGGGGCATAATATCTACTTTATTCCATGGATAAATCGTCATTAGATTTATCTATAAGAATTTTGTTATATGTATCAATACCTACACTTGATATAGCAATATCTTTAAGTTCATTTTGTGAACGAATATTTTTTTCGCTTAATTTATGATGAGTATTTAAATATGAAAAAATTGATAATAACAAAGCATAGTAAAATTGATTTTTTCTATATTTTTTTACACCATTCATTAATTTCTCTATTGACATGTCCATATGCATCCTAAATTCAGCAGAATAAATATTTTCACGTTGAGCTAAATAAAAATACGATTTTCCAAGAGAATGAATAGAATACTCTTCGTTTAATTCATTATGGACATTAGCATTAAAACAACGTATTGCTGAGATATAATCTTGCAATCTTAAATAGTATTCACCTTTTATATGATTGATAAAAGAGCTATTGTTTGGATTCTCAACGGTATTTATAGCATAATCTAATAAATCAATAATTTGTTCTTTGGTATAATATAACTGCTCATCTTGTAGGATTGAATGAATTAGTCCGCCTATAAAACGTTCATCATTCTCCGTGCCAGTACTCGAAGAAATTAATTCTTTTAGGACTGAAATTTCATCAGAATAATTACCCCCAAAATGAATTTGAACAATCATATTGCAAATATAACGGTGACGTCCTAAAATATAAAAATTGCCTTGAATTTCATCATCGTACAAATTTCCTTTTGCATCATTGTGAAGAATTTTTTCAATAAAATCCTCCCAGCTAAATAAAAATTTTTTTGATATTGTACGCTGTAGAATTTCCCATTTTGTTTTTAAACCATATTTGTAAACAAGAGAGACAATACCGTATGCATACTTTGTTTCATCACATAGACTATCATACTCATTGCTTAGCGAGCTGACAATTTCGTTATTATCAATTAATTCAATTAAAACTTGAATAATGTTATTATTCTTTTGAAAATTTCTTATATAACCTTTCTTTTCATAACTGTTGCTTGCTGATATGATTTTGCTTAAAATAAGTTTGTCAACAAAGTTAGAAGCCTCGTCTGCACTAAAAGAGTCACGCATAGTTATAGTTACATCAAAAGGAGATAAAACATTTTTATTATAATTACTCAAAGTATTAGCCCAATCAGAATGCCTTGTTGAAATTATAAATATAATAGGGAGGTTACATCTTTTAGCTTCATTCTGCATTTTTATTTGTTCCGTTACATCTATAAAAATATCATCAGAAAAAACAACAAAGGGTTCTTCTTTTTTTTCATAGATAGTTGATAAAAGTCCATCTTTATATTTTGCTTGCTGTTTAAATATCATTGATAAGGTTCCATTTGCCATTAAATCATAAGCACATCTATACAATGCGGTAGTTTTTCCGGAAATAGCGGTTCCCTCTAAAAGAACCTTTTGAGGTTCGTTTTTTTCTAGAAGAGATTGAATATGTGAGTATAAATCATCAGTAGTAATTTCGATCTTTTTACTTTTGTTATATTGGATTTCTAAATTACGTGCGATATCAAAATGTTCTTTGATGATTCCCCAATCAGGTCTACCACCACGATAAAAATACTTTCCGTCTACAGGATATAATTTTTCAGAGTCATAAATATCAAAACAATCACTAATATATTGTAAAGTTTGTGGTGGTAAATCTCTAAGATAATCGTTAGATGAAAAAGTCTTCTTTAAAGCATTTAACTTAATTTTATAATTATTTTGAGATTTTTGCCCTACTATATTAAAAAACTCATCAGCTGTTCCTTGTATAAAATTTATGCGGTAACTTTCTAATTCTAATCTAATATCATCAGATATATTTGGTAGAATAACATATTTTTCTTTTACAGATTCCCAACGGTTACTTTTTTGAAATGCATCTAAAATATCTGTTACAATTTCATTATCGTCTTGAAAACTATACCCTATAAAGATAAAGGTATCATTCATATCTTGCATTAATTGAGAGATCATTTTTTCGTTATTTACTTTATTGGATCTTAAATCATTTAAAGTGATTATTAGTGGCTGGTTCTCTTGAAAAGGAGTATTTATATCACCGTTGATTTTATATAAAGGAATATCTGCTTCACCAAAACATTGAGTTGTATTGGAAAATGAGTTTACAACGCAGTTGAAAAAATGTTGATCATAATATGATTTTTCAATAAGGTCATCGTAATTTGTAGTATAAATTGCTTTCCATGGTATTGAAGCAATGTTTTTAAACTTGTCATTGGGCTGAAGTTGAGAAAACCTTTTTCGAACAATTTTTTCGATACTATCACGGTACCCTGAATTTACAAGTGCTTGTGTGTATCTGGCTAGATTATCTTTATAATCTATTCCGATATCCCCAATCTCCCTATATATATAATCCCCAAGTTCATTTCCAAGAACACCGCCAGAAGTTTTGGTTGCACCAGCACCCAAAAATAAAATACATTTTTTAGTTAATATTTTTGAAATAAGATTATCAGGTATGTTCATTTAGTTTCTATCCTTTCTTCAGTCACTTTTTCATAGGCATCCAGTCATTTCAATTTCCACTTGAAGTGTTCCTCTCAAATTATATTTCTGGCTTTTAATTTGTTATTTTAAATAACTTTTTCATATAAAATCATCTACAATGCCAGTCATTATAAAACATAGAAGTATCATCCGAAGCATAACACTATACACTGCCTTTTCTATTATTATATATGGATAATTTAAATATAGCAAATAGAAACATTAATATTTCCTGAAATGAAGTTTTAAATTCTACTCTCTTAAATC
>DHOR01000038.1:0-764 GCA_002409995.1 Hungatella sp. UBA5385
AGGGTCGAACCCCTTAGGTAAAAACTCCTCAGGTAAAAAACTAAAATATAAACTTATCCTCAAAATAAGTCCTCAATTCCGCAATCGGAACTCTCACCTGCTCCATGGTATCACGGTCACGAACAGTAACTGCATGATCTTCTTCAGAGTCAAAATCATAAGTAATACAGAAAGGAGTACCAATCTCATCCTGTCTTCTGTAACGTTTACCAATATTACCTCTGTCATCAAACTCGCAATTATAATATTTGCTCATTTCTGCAAATACTTTCTCAGCACCTTCGTTTAACTTCTTGGACAATGGAAGCACACCGATTTTTACAGGTGCAAGCGCAGGGTGGAAATGAAGCACTGTACGAACTTCTCCGTCCTCAAGCTTTTCCTCGTCATACGCTGCACATAAGAATGCCAGTGTCACACGGTCAGCACCTAAAGATGGCTCTACTACGTATGGAATGTATTTTTCCTTCTTCTCATCATCAAAGTAGGTCATATCCTGGCCTGAGAAATTCTGATGCTGTGTTAAGTCATAATCTGTACGGTCAGCAATTCCCCATAACTCTCCCCAGCCAAATGGGAATAAGAACTCTAAGTCAGTGGTCGCCTTGCTGTAGAAGCTTAATTCTTCCTTTGCATGATCTCTGGCGCGCATTTCCTCTGGTTTGATGCCGAGGTTTAAGAGCCAGTCAATACAGAACTGCTTCCAGTATTCAAACCACTCTAAGTCAGTATCAGGCTCACAGAAGAACTCCAGCTCCATCTGC
>DHOR01000038.1:961-58573 GCA_002409995.1 Hungatella sp. UBA5385
TTGCAGAAGAACTCCAGCTCCATCTGCTCAAACTCTCTGGTACGGAAGGTAAAGTTACCAGGTGTGATCTCATTACGGAAGGATTTACCAACCTGACCGATTCCAAATGGAATTTTCTTACGGGAAGTTCTCTGTACGTTTTTAAAGTTTACGAAAATACCCTGAGCTGTTTCTGGTCTTAAGTATACAATATTCTTTGCATCCTCAGTAACACCCTGGAATGTTTTAAACATTAAGTTAAACTGACGGATATCAGTAAAATCATGCTTGCCGCAGCTTGGGCATGCAATATTGTTGTCATCAATGTATTTCTTCATCTCTTCCTGAGACCAGGCGTCAACGGAACCCTCAATGGTAATTCCCTTTTCGTCCATATAATCTTCAATCAGCTTATCGGCACGGAAACGCTCCTTACAAGCCTTACAATCCATGAGAGGATCGGAGAATCCGCCTAAATGACCGGAAGCATGCCATGTCTGTGTATTCATCAGAATTGCACAGTCCACACCTACGTTATAGGGGCTTTCCTGAATAAACTTCTGCCACCATGCTTTTTTTACGTTGTTCTTCAGTTCCACACCCAGATTGCCGTAATCCCAAGTATTGGCAAGTCCGCCATAAATCTCAGAACCGGGATATACAAAACCTCTTGACTTGGCAAGTGCCACAATCTTTTCCATTGTCTTTTCCATGATCTTAACCTCTCTTATTTAAAAATAATGTAGCTTTTACCGCCATCTGTCTGGGCAGTATAGTGATCTACGATTTTAGCGTTATCTGATATAAAGGAGATTCTTCCTTCTGTCTGAACAGTAACCGGATGCTCACCTTCAATTACGACTACATGATAATCACCGTTTTTCACCAGTTCCTCTGTTGTTGCTGTTTTGCCATCTGCTGCTTTAAGAAAGGTAACTTCCTCTGCTGCAAAGCTGGCCGCTGTATTCTTTAATTCAGAAACAGTAATGCCGGATACTAAATTAGCAGTATCACGATACTTCTCTGTAAATGCTGCCAAATCCTCACCGGTGGCATAATCAAACACCATTCTGGCAGTCCCCTTCCCCATGCTGCTGGAATTCAGCTTTACTGCACCTTCTCCATGCTCTGCATTAAACTTAGCTACTGCTGTTTCTAATTCTGCCTTCCATTCCTGTTCACTGTAATAGTCCTGATCTTCGTAGGTCTCTACTGTGGAGGTCTGTAATGCCCCTTCATTGGTTACAAATATTCTGCTGCTTTGGGAATCCAGTGTACTGGTACCCCCTCTCCCATTGCAGCCTGCTATAAGAACTGCCGCTGTGACAGCGACGAGAAATGCTTTTCTTTTTTTCATCCATTATCCTCCTGCTTTTGGCACATATGAAAGCATTATACCAAATGCCTGACTTCATTTCAATACTTTCCCCTGCTACTTTATGCATTATTATGCATTATTTCAGCGGTTCCGTTCCCCTCATGGCCTCAAGAATCTCCAAAGAATGGAATTCCCGGTCCACAAACCGCTTTTTATTGATTTCTACGCAGCGGGCAAATTCCTCCAGAACCTCTTCTGTCAATGCGAACGTATACAAATGTTCTACAGGAGAAGCGATGACAAACTCCCATGCGTAATTGGCAGAGTCACTGACTGCTCTTGGAGGGGATTCTGTATATTCTCCATTGAAAACCATAGCTTTCAGCTCAAATACACGCTGAACCAGAGGGTTGGGAAGCGCAGGCTTTAAGAGAGCCCGCACTGACTGGTAGAGCAGCTTTAATAGCCCTGTACCATCTATATTTTCCCTTGAATAATAGTCTGTGAATTCCAGAAAGTATGAGCCAAAGCAGGTTCCCTCCATATCCATAGCCAGCTCATCAAAGTAATTGGTAATATCAGCTGACTGCAGTGTGTAGGAATCTCTGCCTTCATACAGCGTAAATGTGCCAAAGGCAAAAGGACGGCTGGGAGCCATCAGCATATTTCCTGGTCTTCTTGCACTTCTTGCAAAAGCCGTAATTTTTCCCCGTTCCCTGGTTAATATAACCAGGCGTTTATCCATTTCGCCTACAGGAGCGGCTTTTAACACCATTCCTGTAAGCTTTACTACTTCCCTCAATTGCAATCACCGTTTCTATAATATGCTTCTATAAGGCTTCTATTTACTTTTATACATCTTTTCCGTTGTATCCATAGTTTTTCATATATAGTTCACTGTCACGCCATTCTTTTCGGACTTTAACCCAGAGCTGCAGGTTTACCTTTGTGTCCATTAAATCTTCAATTTCTCTCCGTGCTGCAGTTCCGATTTTCTTAAGCATGGCACCGCCTTTGCCTATGATAATGCCTTTGTGGGAATCACGTTCGCAGACGATATTTGCCTCAATGTCCATCAATCCGTTGGGGCGCTCTGTCATTTTTTCAATTGTGACAGCGATTCCGTGGGGAATCTCATCACTTAACAGGCGGAGTGCCTTTTCTCTGATTAACTCTGCGGCAATCTGGCGCATAGGCTGGTCTGTCACTGTGTCTTCATCGTAATATTGGGGACCTGCAGGCAGATATTTGTAGATCAGCTCCAGCATTAAGTCTGTGTTTTTTCCCTTTAAAGCAGATAGAGGTACGATCTCGGAAAAATTACAGATATCCTTGTAGGTGTCGATAAATGTGAGAATTTCGTCCTGATTCTTCACTGTATCAATTTTATTGATGACCAGCATAATGGGAGTCTTTACCTTTTGAAGCTGCTCTGCAATGTAGCGCTCACCTGCTCCGATAAAGGTGCTGGGCTCCACTAACCACAGGATTAGATCAACTTCCTTTAGGGTGTGTTCCGCAACGCTGACCATATATTCACCCAACTTATTTTTCGCCTTGTGAATTCCTGGGGTGTCCAGGAAAATGATCTGTCCCCGCTCATCTGTATACACAGTCTGGATTCGGTTGCGGGTTGTCTGTGGTTTGTCAGATGTAATGGCAATCTTCTGACCGATTAAATGATTCATTAGGGTTGATTTTCCCACATTTGGGCGTCCGATGAGAGTCACAAACCCTGATTTATAATTATTTTCCATAAAGTTCTCCTTCGTAATTACGCATGAAACAAAGTTTTGATCTCTCCGAACAGAGCTTTGTCAGCTTCTATTTTATCCTCATTTCCAATGACACAGAGGCTGCCGGTTTCCAGAACCGCGGAAACAATTGGGGCTAATGCTCTGATATCTGCCTGGGTGGCATTTAACACCTCTTCCCGCTCTTTCTTTAACATCTCGGGTGTAACATTTGATAAATAGGCAGAGAGGCTGCGGCTTCCTTTGGAAGATGGCGGGAAAGGTACATCCATATCGCTGATTGTACCTATGACGTATTTGGTCATATCTCTGTCTTCTACCTGGAAATTGTTGAGGTAATCTACTATTCCCTGGTATATAGCGTTGGTTTCTTTTACATTTGGATCACGGTAGGAGGTGAGGTAAGCTTCTCCTGAACGTCCAAATCCGCTCATACAGCCGTAAGCTCCGCCTTTTACTCGGAGATTCAGCCAGAGATAGTCATAGCTTAGGATTACCTTTAGGATCTTTAGTGCACCTGTGTATTCATAGCCGCTGTCTGCAAATGATCCGCAGCGGGCTACATAGTTGACCTGTGACGCTGTTTTAAATCCTTCGTTACGGTTGCCTGCCGGGAATTCCAGTGGGTAGTTAACTCCATTTCCTTCGGGGAGCATGGAGGTGAGTTTTAGTATGGCTTCTGGGAGGAGTTTATAACCTTCCTCATCAGCAGTGTAGCTGACCATCATGTTTTTTGTGGTGAACAGCTGTGTTATGATGCGTTTTAGGTTGGCTATGATCTCCTGTTTCTTAGTTGGATAGTCTTTTTCCAGCTGTTCCAGGAAATGATAATAGCCGATTCCTCCGGTTAAATCATTATAGTAGGAAACAGGTGAGAAGTAGGATGTAGCTCTGGTCACTGCTGCGGAATGGCTTGCGCCTTCAAGCTTCATTCTGCTTCTGGAACGTGTTTCACTGATTACTTCTCCAAGACGTTTTTCGTCGTCAAGAATGGAGTTGGCGAAGATTTCTCCTAAGATGGAGAAGCCGAAATCCAGCTTGTCGTATAAGACTCTGGCATTTGCCATAAATACTCCTGTAAAATGGTCACTATTAGTTAAGTCAGGATAAGAGGTGACACTAAAACTGATTCCGCCGCTGTTTAGGTGGATTTCACTGGATAAGTCTCCGTAAGTGTAGTTTTTCGTGTCTACATAACCTAAGACTGATTTTAGGAAACCTACGTATGGTAAGTCTTCCTGTGGGACGGAGGATGTGTCGAAAAGGACTTTTAGGTAGCC
This sequence comes from Hungatella sp. UBA5385, assembly GCA_002409995.1. Lineage (GTDB taxonomy): Bacteria > Bacillota > Clostridia > Lachnospirales > Lachnospiraceae > UBA5385. Next base: position 5,293 of record DHOR01000038.1, read on the forward strand.
GATTCCGGAAGTTGGCATGGAGTGATGGATTACCTCTACTCCGTGGGCTTCTTTTTTCTCCCAAATGATGTCCTCTGGGTCTTTTCCGATGTCCTCTCTTGTCAGCATGGGGATTTTCTCCAGCTCCTGTTGGGGAGATGGGGTTTCCTGATATTCTCTTAGGGCGTGAGTTTGGGTTACCAGGGTTTGTATTTGTTCCTCTGTCAGGGAGGATTTATAGGCGGAGAGTTTTTGGGTTGTTTTTATGTCCTCTTCGGTTGTTAAGTTCTTTTTTGGGCTTACTATGACTACGGCTTCGAATGGGTTGTCTAAGAGGTAATCTTTGATTAGCTGTTCGAAATAGCCCTGGTCTACTGCTTGTTTTAGAAATTCGAAGGTTGGCTGGTACTCAAGATGCATCATGGGGTCGCCATCGTAGAGCCAGCTGTCCATGCATTGCAGGCCGTACATTAGGCCCTTTGGTGCTGAGCCGTAGTCGGCTTCGCGGTAACGGAATTCGTAGTAGTTTAAGCCTGCTTTTAGGCTCTTTTTGTTGATGCCTTGATCAGCCAGTTTGCGGAGGGTTCCTTTTACTACTGCCAGGAATTCTCCTCTTTGATGTTTGTTGGCATTTTTTGCTACAACGGAGAAATAGGGTTGGAGGATTCCGCTTCCGTAGCCGCCCATAATGTCTTGTCCGATTCCTGCATCGATGAGTGCCTGTTTTAGAGGGGCGCCAGGGGCGTCCAGGAGCGTATACTCAAGGATTTGGAAAGCGATGTAGAGTTTAGGGTCTAGGTCGGTTCCTACTACTGTGTTTACAGAGAGGTAGGTTGCGTTTTCTTCTGGTTCCCCTTCTGTTATGGAATAGAAGGTTTCCTCCTCGATTGGCTGGGTAAATGGAGCTTGGGGGAGGATTCGGGAGTCTATTGTTAGTTCTTCGTATTTGCTTAGGTATTCTTTGTCTAACCAGGTTAGTTTTTCTTCCATGTCCATGTCTCCGTAGAGATAGATGTAGCTGTTGGAGGGATGGTAGTATCTTTGGTGGAAGTTTAGGAATGACTGGTAGGTTAGGTCGGGGATGTAGGTTGGGTCACCGCCGGATTCCTGGCCGTAGCAGTTGTCTGGGAATAGGGCTTTGCGGGTGTAGCGGTCTAAAACTTCTTCCGGGGAGGAAAATGCCCCCTTCATCTCGTTGTAGACTACGCCGTTGTAGATTAGGTCCGACTCTGGGGTTTCAAGTTCGTAGTGCCATCCTTCTTGCATGAAGATTTTGGGCTCGTTGTAGATGTTGGGGTGAAGGACTGCATCCATGTATACGTTCATTAGGTTTTGAAAATCCTTTTCGTTGCAGCTGGCTACTGGGTAGACTGTTTTGTCTGGGTAGGTCATTGCGTTTAGGAAGGTGTTTAAGGAGCCCTTGACTAGTTCTACGAAAGGGTCCTTTACGGGGAATTTCTCGGAGCCGCAGAGGACACTGTGCTCCAGGATGTGGGCAACGCCTGTGCTGTCTGCTGGGGGGGTGCGGAATCCGATGGAAAATACTTTGTTTTCATCGGGACAGGATATGGTGAATATGCGGGCGTTGGTTTTTTTGTGGCGGAGGATGGTGCCGGTGGCGTTGATTTCTTTGATTTGCTTTTGCTCTATGAGGGCGTAGGTGGGGGGGATGGTGTAGTTTGTCATGGTTTGGTGGGTCCTTTCTTGTATTGAAATTGTTGGTAAATTTTAAATTGGTAAATATAAATATATTATGGGGTGTTTAATAGCTGTGGAAGATTGTTTACAGGTTCTGTGAGATTATCTACGAGCTCTGTGAGCAAGCTCACATACGCACTTTGTAACTCCTACGTGCATCCAGCCAGCCATGCCATTCATAATTTGGCGCGGCTAGTGTTATTATTGAGTTTAGGCTTTGTGCGCCAAATTATTCATGACGGGCGTGCGCCCTATAGAGATATTCATACAATACGGGCTTTGTGAGCAAGCTCACACACCCTACTTGTACGAATATCTCTGCATGGCTTTACACTTTTACATGTTTCCCACAACCCTATCCTTCAAAATCGCCGCACACTCCCTAACACAATAGTTAATGAATAGTACCGGGTCCGACTCACAAGCAATCCCATAAACATCCGGAATCCCCCATTTCTCCGCAATCCTCATCGCTCTAAACACATGAAAATCACTAGTCAAAACTCCAATCTTAATCGGCTTATCCGGCACTACCAAGTATGTCCCAGGTTCCATAAACACACTACTCTCTGATCGCTTTTCCTTCCGTCTCTCCTGCTCTTTCTCAATCTCTACCCTGCTATAAGCAATATTCTCCACAGTACTGGTAGATCTCATCTCCAATATTAACTGCTCTTCTCTAACTCCGTTAAACACTAGATAATCTCTCATAGCTATCGCCTCTGCAACCGGTTCATCAGCTCCCTGGCCGCCTGATAATATTAAGGTAGTCCCGGGATTCTCATCTAAATAATCAATTGCCTTATCAAGACGATTCTGTAACGATTTACTTAAACCATCGTCCTTCACTCTTGCACCAAGCACAATTACATAGTCAAGATTTGATGCATCACTAACAGCTACCCCGGTAAATATTAGTATTTCCACAACTGCAAATATTACAATTCCTGCACAGGCAACTGTAATGGCAGCTACTGGTACATATAACGGAATCTTGTCCTTGTGCTTTTCATAATTCTCTATGCCAAATGAAAAGAAAAAACATACCGCTGCAAAAAATAACCAGATAAGAGAAAATGAAGTGGTAATCCCTGAGTATAGCACGATTACCACATAGTAAATTATACAGGCAACGGCTATAAGCCATAAAATCCATGTCATATATATGCCTCCATGTTATGATTTCTTTCACACGTTTCCTTGCTATTTTTAGTGCACTATCATTATTATATCCAAAAATAACCATATCCTAGTATAGCATACCATAATGAAAAATGATATTCCATAAAAACTTCCTTCTATTGATAATGAAATTCATCTAAAATTGACCTTTCAAGTCCAAATAATTGAACTATCAAAGCCCAAATTTAAACCACCATTAACACCTGCTAACACCCCTCATTACAAAATAACAAAAAACTTTGCCGACGATCTTATCCTCATCTGCAAAGTTTTTCACTTCCTTACATTTCGCTTCTGCGAAGAATATCATAGACTTCCATCTCTGCATCTAATTCCACATACAGCACCTGCTGCGGGTGTGGTGCACTTTCCTGGGGTTCACCTTTGTCATTATAAATACCCTTTACAATAACTTCCAGATTCCGTCCGTCTGGCTTCATTACCTCTATGGTCTCTCCCACAGTAAACTTGTTTTTCTGCTCAATACGGGCAAAACCACGGTTGTCCAACTCTTCCACAGTACCTAAATAAGTATAGTTCTTAACATAAGTGTTATTATCATAGATCTGTGTAGTTTCATCAGGCTTTCCAAAATAAAATCCTGTTGTGAATTCTCTATAAGTGCATTTTGCAATCTCCGCCTTATACCACTCCATATTGGCCTTGTATAACTCTGGGTCTTTTTTATAATCGTCAATTGCTTTGCGGTAAGTTCTGGCTACGGTTGCTACATAGAGGGCTGTCTTCATGCGCCCCTCAATCTTAAAGCTGTCAATTCCTGCTTCTATCATCTCAGGAACATATTCGATCATACATAGGTCCTTGGAGTTGAATATATAAGTGCCACGCTCATTTTCAAAGACTGGCATGTACTCCCCTGGACGCTTCTCCTCTACTATAGAGTATTTCCAGCGGCAAGGATGAGTGCAGGCTCCCTGATTGGCGTCCCGGCCTACCATGAAATTGCTCAGTAAACATCTGCCGGAATAAGAGATGCACATGGCACCGTGCATGAAGCTTTCAATCTCCATATCCTCTGGAATCTTTTTCCTGATCTCCTTGATTTCCTTTAAAGATAACTCCCTGGCAGTCACTACACGCTTTGCACCCATCTCATACCAGAATAAATAGGTTCCGTAGTTGGTGTTGTTGGCCTGTGTGCTGATGTGAATCTCCATATCAGGTAACACTCGCTTAGCTATGGCAAATACTCCGGGATCGGATATAATCAGAGCATCCGGTTTTATCTCCTTTAGCTCCTCAAAATACTCCTCCACTCCTGCCAGATCATCATTGTGAGCCAAAATGTTGGCTGTTATATAAACCTTTACCCCTCTTTCATGGGCAAAAGCAATTCCCTCTTTTATCTGTTCATTGCTGAAATTCTTGGCTTTTGCACGAAGTCCGAAGGCTTCGCCGCCAATGTAAACAGCATCTGCTCCATAAATAACGGCAGTTTTTAATACTTCCAGACTGCCTGCTGGAATTAATAGTTCGGTTTCTCTCATGAAAACTTAAGTCCTCTCTGGTAAATCCTGTTTTAAGACACTGATGGTCACTCCATCACCGATAGGGATAATGGATGTTTCCAGCTTGTCACAGTGCTTCAATTCATATAAATAGTCCCTCATCCGGGTGTGAATGGTGCGGTTGCGCCGTTCCACTGCATAACGGGACTCCACAATATCTCCGTCCTGTAATACATTATCTGAAATCAGAAGACCTCCCGGAGCCATTAAACGTAAAAGCTCAGGAAGCCATGATAAGTACTGGCCCTTTGCTGCATCCATGAAAATCATGTCAAAGGGACCTGCTAATCCTTTTAGAATTTCTTCCGCATCACCTTCTAATAATGTGATACGATTGGATTCTCCTGCAAGGAGGAAATTCTCCTTTGCCTCAGGAATCCGTTTCTCGTATTTCTCTATGGTTGTGATTCTGCAGTCAGAAGGCATAACCTCTGCCATTAAAAGGGCGGAATAGCCAACTGCAGTTCCTACCTCCAGAATGGCTTTCGGCTGCTTTAAGACTGTCATGGTCTTTAAAAAGGCTGCTGTTTCATCCCGGATTATGGGAACACGGCCCGCTCTGGCTTTTTTAACGATCTCTTCCAGAAGCGGGCTGCGGTCCGGCTCCAGAGAATTGATATAATCCGTAATTCTCTCTCTTACAATCATTCTTTCTCTTTCTCTTTCTCTTCCTCTTCTTCGATGTTTTCATTCATCATCTGAAGAATCTCCTTGGACGTCATGGAGGTATTAAAGGTATACTCTCCCGGATTAACGTCGTAATCAAAAAATTTCGCCTGAATAATTAATGAATATTCATTGGATATCAAACCGGCTTGCTTTAAAGCTTTGGCTGCTCCTGATACAGAAGTGTCTTCCTTAATGATGACCTTCTTATCTCTTCCCGGCTCTTTCTCCATGGCCTGGGCATAAAATATCTCATGTCCGAATTCATATCCTATGGTGGCTCCCTCATATAACAGTAGCACTACTAAGGCATAGATGATCAGACGACCTGAAATACTGATGATTGCACCCGTTATCTTGTTGATTTCTTTCGTTGTCCGGCTCATAATACAATCCCCATCCTTCCCGGGTCAGTTACACTTCCATAATAATAGGCAGAATCATTGGGTTTCTCTTCATGCGCTTCCAGAGGAAATCGCTTAAGCTGTCCCTGATAATATTCTTGATCTTGCTCCAGTCGTTGACATGACGGTCCAGACAATCCTGAACAGCCTCTTCCACCACTGCTCTGGCATCTTCCATCAGATCCTCGGATTCTCTTACATATACAAAACCTCTGGATACAATATCCGGTCCTGCAAGAAGCTGGTTGCTGTATTTTTCCAGAGTCAGAACAACTACGATAATACCGTTCTGTGCCAGATTCTGACGGTCACGGAGAACAATATTACCAACGTCTCCCACTCCAAGTCCGTCAACCAGAATGCCGCCTGCCTGAACATGATCCACTACCTTCCATGAATCCTGTCCCATTTCTACCACATCACCGGAGGTCATAGTAACGATGTTTTCCTTGGCAATGCCCATGGATTCTACAATCTTTTTCTGTGCCATTAAATGACGGAATTCACCGTGTACCGGTACTGCGAATTTGGGGCGTACCAGAGCATACATCAGCTTGATCTCTTCCTGACAGGCATGGCCGGAAACATGGGTATCATCGCTGATTACCTCTGCTCCCTTCATAGACAGCTCGTTAATTACCTTGGAAACTGCCTTCTCATTGCCTGGAATCGGGTGAGAGCTTAATATAACTACATCTGTTGGCTTAATGGATACTTTCTTATGGGTGCCGCTGGCCATACGGGATAGAGCTGCCATAGACTCGCCCTGGCTTCCGGTTGTAATGAGCACAGTCTGCTCATTGGGATAGTTCCTTAACTGGTCAATTTCGATTAAAGTTCCCTCTGGAATATTGATATATCCAAGTTCACTGGCTGTTCCGATTACATTGACCATACTACGTCCTTCAACTACTACTTTTCTTCCGAATTTGGCTGCAGAGTTAATAATCTGCTGCACACGGTCTACGTTAGAAGCAAAGGTTGCAACTAGAATTCTGTTCTGTTTATGATCTGCAAATATATTGTCAAAGGTTTTTCCTACTGTTTTCTCAGATGGTGTAAATCCTGGTCTTGAAGCATTGGTACTGTCACAAAGCATAGCCAGTACACCCTTCTTGCCCAGTTCTGCAAAACGTTCCAAATTAGCCGGCTCTCCAAAAACCGGAGTGTAGTCTATCTTAAAGTCACCTGTGTGAAGTATTACTCCTGCAGGTGAGAAAATTGCAAGTGCGGAAGCATCGGCTATACTGTGGTTGGTCTTGATAAATTCAATTCTGAAACTGCCCAAATTAATGGACTGCCCGTGCTTAATCACTTTTCTCTTGGTGTTCTTCAGTAAATTGTGCTCTTTCAGCTTGTTCTCAATAAGAGCAATGGTCAATTTCGTACCATATACAGGCACATTGACCTCTCTTAGAATATAAGGAAGGGCACCAATATGGTCCTCATGTCCATGGGTAATCACGAACCCCTTCACTTTATTGATATTCTGTTTTAAATAGGATACATCTGGAATGACTAAGTCAATTCCAAGCATATCATCGGTTGGGAAGGCAAGTCCACAGTCTACTACTATGATACTGTCCTCGCTCTCAAAAGCAGTGATATTCATACCAATCTGCTCCATTCCACCTAAGGGAATGATTTTTACCTTCGCATTGCTGTCTTGTTTCTTCAATCTGTTACCTCCATCATCTTATTTTCCGTCCTGTTTTTCCATAGCAATGCGACAATCCCGGCAATAACCGTAGAGCTTCACTTCATGATCCGTTACCTTAAATCCTTCTGTGTCATAAAGTGCCTGCTCCAGGGTGTCCAGCAAGTCGCCTTCAAATGAAAATACCTTACCGCATTGGGTACAGATTGCATGGTGATGGTGGTGTTTGGACTCACCATCAAAGCCCCCTAATTCATAGCGGGCAAATCCGTCATCAAAGCTGACTTTGTCAATAATAGACAAGTCTACCAGCACCTGCACAGTTCTGTAAATTGTGGCAAGCCCAATCTCCGGGCACTTCTTCCTTGCAAGGTCATATATCTCCTCTGCAGTCAGATGCTCTCCCGGGCGCTCTGCCATAATTCCCAAAACCAGCATGCGCTGATTCGTCACTTTGAGTTTCTTTTTTCGAAGCATGTCTTTAAAATCTTCCTGATCCATACAAAAGTCCCTCATTGCGGTTATTTTTCTATCTCTACATCTGCTCCATCAAGCAATTCGGAAAATATTTTAAATAAATAATCTATCTCGTTATCATCTTCCACAAATTCATACAAAGCCTGATCATCATCACTCTTTGACAAATCCTTTAAGATGTAACATTCGCCTTCTTCATCATCCTCTGCATCTGTTACAAGCAGATAATTCATACCGCTGATTCTGGTTTCCTCTAACACATAAAAATCAACAGTTTCATCTGTGTCTGTTGTCAGTGTTATCTTTCTCTCGTCACTATTCATATCAATCTCCTGTTAAACGATCTAAATAACCCTGCAGGATCAAACCTGCTGCCACCTTGTCTATAACTGCTTTACGTTTCTCCCGTCTGACTCCGCTCTCGATTAAAATTCTCTCAGAAGCAGCCGTTGTCAGCCTTTCATCCCACAATACCACAGGGAGGCCGGTTCTTCGCTCCAGCATTGCCTTAAACTCTTCAGTTTTTTCCGCCCGGTCACCTACAGAATTATTCATATTCTTAGGATATCCCAAAACTATGGTTTCAATCTCATATTCTTTAATAAGAGTTTCTATCCGGGCACAGGTTTTTCTCAATTTATTTTCGTCTTCTCTTGTAATTGTCTCAATTCCCTGGGCAGTAATTCCCAGGGGATCAGAGACTGCAACTCCTACAGTTTTTGAACCGTAATCCAAACCCATGATTCTCATATTCTTATTCTCTCCGTCATTTGACCCTTTTTCACGCAACAAAACAAAGCTGGGTTTCACAGCTAAACTCATTCATAATGGTTAAAATTTCCTATCAAAACAAAGAGCCTGCCCAGGCAGACTCTCATACCCAGCGTGGTTCCCTAAAAGGGAAATTACGATTCCTCTTATATTCTTCCACGCATCTCATTCCTGACTGCAAGTCATATAACCGCTGACTCCGCACCGGATTTTATCACTTTAACCTCGTATCGATATACACCCGCATAAGTTCTTCCAGAATCTCATCTCTTTCGACTTTCATAATAAGACTTCTGGCGTTCTTATGGCTGGTGATATAAGTAGGATCTCCAGACATAATGTAGCCTACGATCTGGTTAATGGGATTATATCCCTTTTCTGAAAGGGCAATATAAACCTGCTCCAAAACCTGGCTTACCTCCAGTTTGTTCTCCTGTACTGTGTTAAAAAATTGTGTGTTATGAATATCACCCATGTCAATCACGTCCTTTAACTGTTCTTCTCTATTCTAAACCAAAAACACGGTTTCGGCAAGACAAAAAATAATATTTATATCTATACACTATTTTAAAAGACCAACCTCATCATTAATCATCTCTGTAAACACCCCGGAAACCATAGCTCCCTTCAGACCTTCTTCATAAGGAACAACTGCCTTTACATATTCCTTAGTATGCCCAATCATATACTTTTTACCTTCCCATTCCCATGGTTCCTCTAAAAGCACCTCTGTCTCTTTTCCAAGGAAGGACTGGCGGTATTCCAGGGACATTTCCCGTTCCATCTTAAGAAGCACATTGCTTCTCACAGATTTTACAGGCTCCGGAATCTGCTCTTTCATGTCAGCAGCTTTGGTTCCTGCACGTTTGGAATATTTAAACACATGCATTTCATAGAAATTCACCTGCTTTAGATACTCCTTGGTGGCTTCAAATTCTTCCTCTGTCTCTCCCGGAAATCCAACGATCACATCAGTTGTAATTGCAGGATTGTCAAATGCTCTCCGAAGTCTGCCACAGCATTCTAAATACTCCTCTGCTGTATAACGCCTGTTCATCCGCTTTAAGGTGGCATTGCACCCGCTTTGAAGAGACATATGGAAATGAGGACAAATCTTAGGAAGCTCAGCCAGTGCCTGTGCAAATTCCTCTGTGACAATTCTAGGCTCCAGGGAACCAAGTCTGATCCTTTTTAAACCTTCAGTCTCATGAATCGCCAGAATTAAATCTAAAAGCGTAAGCTTTTTCCCTTCTGGAAAATCCACACCATAAGAGCTGAGATGAATACCTGTCAGCACCACTTCTTCATATCCTGCTGCAGCAAGGCGTTTCACTTCAGTTACCACCTCTTTAAGCTCTCTGCTTCTCACTCTTCCTCTTGTGTAAGGAATAATGCAGTAGCTGCAAAATTGATTACAGCCGTCCTGAACCTTAATAAAAGCTCTTGTATGATCCTCAATCCGCTCTATGCTGAGATTCTCATATTCCTGGGTTTGTCCAATATCAATTACGGTCTCTTCCTGAGTTTCTCCGCTGTTAGCAAAATAATCCTCGATAATCGTTACCAATTCTGTTTTTTTATTATTGCCGATGATTAAATCCACTGCCTCATCTTTTTTCAGTTCTTCTCCAGATGCCTGTACATAACAGCCTGCTGCAACCACAACTGCCTTAGGATTCATCTTTTTCGCCCTGTGGAGCATCTGTCTGGATTTTCTGTCTGCAATATTAGTTACGGAACATGTGTTGACAATATAAACGTCTGCCCCTTCCGTAAAGGGCACAATCTCATATCCTGCTGCTTCCAGAAGCTGCTGCATGGCCTCTGTTTCGTAGGAATTTACCTTGCAACCAAGGTTATGCAGGGCTGCCTTTCTCATTATAGTTTCTCCTATCTCAAATAACATCTTGTTTTAAATTCATTTTCATATAATTTTACCATTGACTTTTAAGGAATATATCGGTAGTATTGTACTTAAATAAAAGGGATAACCTTTAATAATAGAACTCATATTCCCAAGGAGGTTTTTTACATGAAAACAGTTCGTATATCTTTAAACTCCATCGACAAGGTAAAATCATTTGTAAATGATTTAACAAAGTTCGATACAGATTTTGATTTAGTATCAGGCAGATATGTAATTGATGCAAAGTCCATTATGGGCATTTTTAGCCTTGATCTATCTAAGCCAATCGATTTAAATATACACTCTGAGAACAATGCTGATGAGATTTTAACCATCTTAGCACCTTACATTGTTGACTAATCACTAATCAAATTTATTGCCGACCGGAATGATCATCGTTCCGGTCGGTTTTTTTTATCTTTGAATTTTCATTAACACCAAATCTTCTCTACAGTAGAAATGGCAGTTTCCATCAATTCATCAATTTTTTCCTGTAATTTTTTTTCTGATTTTTCAATGGCGCGAAGGCTGGGCTTTGTCACCGGATGTTTTGCCACAAATATAGTACAGCAATCTTCAAAAGGAAGGATTGATGTATCATAGGTACCTATTTTCTCGGATAAATCCACAATCTCCTGCTTATCAAATCCAATTACCGGACGGAATACAGGCATAGTAGCAGAAGCATCTGTTGCTGCCAGAGACTGCATGGTCTGGGAAGCCACCTGTCCGATGCTCTCTCCTGTAACCAGAGCCATTGCTCCGCTTTCCTCTGCAAGCCGTTCTGCAATCTTCATCATATAGCGTCTCATAATAATGGTCAGCTCCTCATGAGGGCACTGATCATAGATATAAAGCTGAATATCGGTAAAGTTCACAATATGAAGGTGAATGGCTCCTGAATATTTAGAAACCAGCTTAGCCAAATCAACCACCTTCTGTTTTGCTCTCTCACTTGTATAAGGCGGAGCATGGAAATAAACCGCATCCAGCTTCACCCCTCTTTTTGCAATCATATAACCTGCTACAGGGCTGTCAATACCACCTGATAATAAAAGCATAGCTTTTCCATTGGTTCCAACAGGCATTCCACCTGGACCAGGGATAATATGGGAGTATATATTAATTTTATTTCTGACTTCCACGTGAAGCATTACCTGTGGGTTATGAACATCCACCTTTGTCTCCGGAAATGTCTCTAAAATAATCTCTCCAAGGTCTCTGTTGATCTGATTGGAGTCTACCGGATAGTTTTTATTGCCTCTTCTTGTATTCACCTTAAAGGTAAAATTCTTATCCTCATAGAATTCCTCAACATAAGTTACCACCTGTTTTTTTAAATCCTCATAACCATTGTCATCTACCTGAACCATAGGGCAGATAGCCGAAATGCCAAAGACACATTGTAAAGCTTCCACCACCTCATCATAATCAAACTCTGATTCTGCAACGGCGTAGATACGTCCTGACTCTTTTCTCACTTTAAAATCTCCATCAATCTTCTTTAAAGAATGACGGATCTGTGCTACCAGGGCATCTTCAAAAACATATCTGTTTTTTCCCTTTACGCCGATCTCAGCGTATTTTATTAAAAATGATTTATATTGCATTAGGTAATTTCCTTTCTTTTAAAATTGGGGTTCGACCCTTTGATATAAGGGGTCGAACCCCAATTTTAAAAATCGTCACATCTTCTGGTATCGTCTCAATATTGGAAGCAGTTCCTGCAATTTGTCTATACAATAATCCACTTCTTCTTTTGTATTAAAAATGCCAAAGCTAAACCTCAGAGTAGAATCTAATAGTTCAGTTTTAACACCAATTCCTTTTAAGGTACCGCTGACAGCAGGGTGATTGGAAGAACAGGCAGAACCGGATGAAACATAGATTCCCTTCTCCTCCAAAGCGTGAAGCAGAACTTCACTTTTGGTTCCTGCAAAGCTGGCACTGACAATCTGGGGAGCGGATTCTTCCCCTGAAAGATTATTTACTGTTGTTCCTTCTACCTCAGCAAGCCGCTCTGTCATATAGTCTTTTAATTCACGCAGGTGTTTGATCTTCGCTCCATGATCCTCATAGATCAGCTTAGCTGCAAGACCCAGACCTGCAATGCCGGGCACATTCTCAGTGCCTGAGCGAAGCCCTCTCTGCTGTCCCCCTCCATAGATGAGAGGACGAATCTTCACCCGTTCATCTACATAGAGGAAACCTACGCCTTTAGGTCCGTGAAACTTATGGGCGCTGACGCTGAGTAAGTCAATTCCCTGACGTTTTGGGCGGATCTGCAGCTTTCCATAAGCCTGAATTCCATCTACATGAAGTAAAATAGATGGATTCTTCTTTTTTATAATTTTCGAAATGGCTTCAATTGGTTCAATTGCGCCTATTTCATTATTTACATACATAATAGAAACAAGGATTGTCTCAGGAGTGATGGCTGCCTCCAGTTCATCAAGGCTGATATGTCCTTTGGAATCTACAGAGAGATAGGTCACTGTAAAACCCTGTTCTTCCAAAGCTGCAAGAGGATTGTATACAGATGCATGTTCAATGGCTGTGCTTATGATATGAGTTCCGGCTCTGCGGTTTGCCACAGCCGTTTCAATTAACGCCATATTGTTGGACTCAGTGCCCCCTGAGGTAAATATAATCTCCTTAGGAGCAACTTTTAAGGTCCCTGCTATAATCTCAGCTGCTTCCTTAATATACTGCTCTGCCTGCATTCCTTTGATATGCTTGGCTGAAGGATTGCCATAATCTTCAGTCATTACCCTGACCATCAGATCTTTGACCGGCTCCAGCACTTTGGTTGTTGCCGAATTGTCAAAATAAACTTCCATAGTTTTCATTACTTACTCCTTGTTACTTCTCAAGCTGGAACATGAGCACAGATAGAATAGCAAGCCCTGCGGTCTCCGTTCTGAGAATCCTTTTTCCAAGTGTTACAGGCTTTGCTCCGGAGGAAACGGCGTGATCCACTTCGGAATCCTCGAAACCGCCCTCTGGTCCGATAAAGATTCCTACGCTCTTTCCGGGAGTTACGCTCCCAAGAATCTCCTTTGTTTCAGCCATTCCCTTTGCATGTTCATATGGAATTACAGTGATATGAAATTCCTTTGCATATTCCATAGCCTCTTTAAAACTCATCACTCCCTTTACCTCAGGGATGATGATACGTTTTGACTGCTTGGCTGCACTTTCTGCCACTGCATTCCAGCGTTTTAACTTTGTTTCTTCTTTTTTCTTATCCAGCTTTACCACACAGCGCTTTGTCTGCACAGGAATTACCTGATAGACGCCAAGCTCCACAGCTTTCTGAATGATCAGTTCCATTTTATCACTTTTGGGTAATCCCTGGAACAGGTACAATTTTACAGGTAATTCCGTTCCTTCTTCATCGATGGAGAGAATCTCTGCTTCTACCTCATCTGAGGATATGGAGGTGATTTTACACAAATAATCTTTATCCACTCCATTGCTGATAAGAATTTCCTCGCCTGTTTTCATGCGAAGAACATTTTTAATATGATTCACATCTGATCCTTTTATTAAGATAGAATCTGAACCGATCTGTTCCTGTGTTACAAAAAAATGGTACATTTCCTTCCTCTTTCTGGAGCGTGTTTTAAAATCGCTTTCTGGCTGTTACAGAAACCCATTCTCCCTGATAGGTCACCTCTATCACTTCAAATGCTTCATTGGCTGCAAATGCTTCTCTTACAGCCTCTTCCTTGGTATTAATAATTCCTGAGGTAATGAAAATACCGTCTTTTTTTAAATGAACAGGTATTTCTTTTTGAAGCATCATAATAACATCTGCTAATATATTAGCCACTACTACATCATATTTCTCAAATCCAACAGTTTCCTGAACTTCTGTATCATCAATAATATTGCCCTGAAGCACTTGAAACTGCTCCTCAGGAATATCATTGGCTTCCATATTCTGTTTCACTGCGGTAATTGCATTTTCATCAAGGTCTGTGCCAAATACTTCCTTAGCTCCCAGCTTCAGCGCTGTAATGCCAAGAATTCCGCTTCCAGTACCTACATCAAGAAGAACGGTATCCTCAGTGATGTATTTGCGGAGCTGGCGGATACACAGCTGGGTTGTTTCATGCTGTCCTGTTCCAAAGGCTGTTCCGGGATCAATCTGAATCAGCAGCTTGTCCTTATCTTCCTCCGGAATCTCCTCCCAGGTTGGTTTTATTAAAATGTTATCCACTGTAAATGGCTTAAAAAACTGTTTCCAGTTGTTAATCCAGTCCTTATCCTCTGTTTCACTCTCTTCAATAGTTCTGGCACCCAGATCAACAAAAAGGGACAGCTCCTCAAGACTTTCCTCCACCTTTTTCATCATTCCTTCAATATCGGAATCAGGCTCCAGATAAAAGCTGACTTTTGCCACACCATCATCAGGAGGAAGATCAGGAAGGATATCAATAAACATTCCCTTCGTTTCTGAATCTGTCAGAGGAATATTATCCTCAATCTCAATTCCTTCTATTCCAATTTCATCAAACATGCTGCTTACTAAATCCACTGCCTCAGTAGTGGTTGTCAGTGTAAATTTCTTCCATTTCATATTCCGTTCTCAACCTAACCTTTCACAATCTTAACAAAGAGACACATTAACACCACTAGTACAACAGGTCTCACAACCTTATGTCCGTTTTTCACCACAAGCCCGGAACCTATGTAATGACCTGCAATACAGAATAGCCCGGAGGCAAGTCCCAGTGGAAGCAAAACCTTTTCATTGATTAAAAATGTTACCAGTGCCGCAATATTAGAAGATAAATTAATCACTTTCGTAGTTCCAGAAGCTGTCTTAAGATCAAATCTTGCAAGCCCTGTGAGAATCAGCAGAAGAAAGGTTCCTGTGCCTGGTCCGTAGAATCCATCATAACAGCCTATAGCGAAGGCTGAAATCATGGTGATTATAAACATTTTCTTCTCGGGCAGAGTTCCTGTCTTTTCATTATCACCTATATTTTTGTTTTTTAAAACGTAGTATGCAACTACAGGCAATGCCAGTAACATCATTCCTTTTAAAACAGTCTCACTTGCAAGCAGTGATAAGTTTGCCCCAATAGCAGAGCCTATAATAGCAAACACAGCCGCCCACAACGATAATTTTAACTTAATATACCCCATCTTTGCAAAACGTGCTGTAGAAATTACAGTTCCCATAGTAGATCCCAGCTTATTGGTCCCAATGGCGATATGGGGTGGTATCCCTGCTGCCAGATATGCAGGCAGAGAAATAAGTCCGCCGCCTCCTGCAATAGAGTCTACTAATCCTGCAAGGAATACTAAGGGACATACAATCAAAAACTGGGTCATTTCGTTCGTTTCCTCTCTAAATTCCATAATAAACCACATGATATCATAGCATACATTAATTGCTGTTGCAACAGTCTATCCGCCTTTTTTCTACCGTCTTCTACCGTATTCGCATATATAACTCCATAAAAAACCGGCAAAAGATCTGCCTTGTCTTCTGTCGGTTTTTCAATCTGTCTATATGCATCTATTAAGTCCTGCAATCAACCCTTTGTTTGTTCCTGAATGATTACACCAATTCCATCAGGTATTATCGTTATTGACGGATCGGTTTTCTCTGCCATTGCCATAGCCAGCGCCTCTTCCAGGGTAGAAGCATAAATCATCTTCATATCTTTAATCACATTTTTTAATTCCTTTTCTGTCACAAAAATCACTGAATGATATTTAAGAATACGGGCAAGGATTTGACATTGCCACTGGTCAGGCTTCGTTTCCTGCTGTGGAGTTTCCATAAACTCCTGGTAAAGCGTTTCAGCATCACGGCACTCCTTTAACAATTGGTAAAAAGATTCCCCTCCAACACCGTCTCTGCATTCTCCGCAGATAATCAGCACTGCGCCTTCTTTGGCACAAGCCTCAGCAGCAGTCATTGATTTTACACATTGGTATACATTCTGATCAAAGGGATATCCTCCATTTGTTGTAATAACAATATCTCCATATATAGGCTCTCTCTGACAATATGGACGCAGGAATTCACAGCCCGCCTCATGAGCAAGCTTCGGATCACCTGCAAAAGCTGCAACCGTATTCTTTTCTTCATCTATAATAACGTTTACAATATAGGCCAATTTTGCCATCTGAACCGCTGCCATCATATCAATATGTATAGGATTTTGATCTATAATTCCTGTGCGGGCATATGGGCTGTCAATAAAACTGCTGCAGTGATTTCCCAGAACAGTAACCTGATCACAGACCCCAGGCAGAACGCTTTTTCTTCCGCCTGAAAAACCTGCAAAGAAATGGGGTTCTATAAATCCTTCCGCAATCAACAAATCCGCTTCTGCTGCCAGACGGTCTATTATCAGAGGTGCACCGGAAGGCAGAATACCTATTTCAACATTGCTTAATGGGTTCTCTGAATCGTGGACTGCAATGTTTTCATACTCTGCAATATCCCTGCCCAGTTTATGGATCAGTTCTTCCTTGGTGGTTCCCCTGTGGCAGCCTGTTGCTACAAGCAATGTAATGAGAATCTCAGGATTAGCTCTTCTTAATTCTTCCAGCATAGGCGGAAGGATATCCCTGCTTGGAACCGGCCTTGTATGGTCGCTTATGATAATGGTACAGTCTTTTTTCCCTCTGGCTATTTCATAAAGGCTTTTGCTGCCTATTGGATTTGCCATAGCCTCTCTTACAATAACCAGCCCCTCTTTATCACTTTTCAGCTCTTTCACACCAGAGTATATGACTGCTGCATCTTTGCATTGGCAATCTATATAAGAATTGCCATATGGAAGTTTTATCATTTTTCTTTCCTTTCTTATTTGATTAGCACGAACATCATCTACTGCTTTATTATACTTCTTCTGATGGTGGTTCACAAGACTATGGCATTTATTGTCTGATAACTTTATAAACCAGGAAGAGTCAAAGCTTCTTCCTGGTTTATATTTGTTTGCTTCTATTTATAAATGATATTCTTCATATTTCTGTTCACAGGGATTTCCTTTGCAGAAATAGATAGTTTCTTTTGTGAGATTGATAACCATGGAGAACACAGTGCCCATACGCATTCCCTTTTCCACCTTAGGGTCTTCATGACGGCAAATGCTGGAGGGATATTCCACATGATCGGTGAGAACAGACATAATATCCTTCTCTCCAATATCTATACCTTTCTTTCTCAATAGCTTATCTGCTCTTCCTAGCCTTATAAAACTGTCTGTAAATTTTCTTTTGGAGGTGTCCTTTCTGGGTGCTGCAGGAAGACGATTACTTATGAAGTGATTGGTATGTACAATAATTCCGTCTTTGGGATATAATACATCAAACTCTTCATTTTCAATCTCAATATCAATACATTCTCCATTTTTATGTCCAATCATAAAATTGGCGCAGCAGCCAAGTTCTTCTTTTGTAGCAGCTTTAATCGCTTCTGCCAGTGTTTCACAATCCAGGATTCCTCTCATAGCCATATGGAGAGGCAGACCTTTAGGTGCCTGATTGGTAGACAGGGCATTTAGAAACAGACCGATTCCTGCGCTGTTAAATCCTGTTTTTCCTATGATTCCAGCTTCTGTAATCATGAAAATGTCCGGCTTGCCATTTTTCTGCCTGATTTTCATCATGATCATGGAAGACCTCTGACTGGTTTTCCAATCCCAGTTATGAGCCAGAAATGCATCTCCCTCTAGCCCCACATCATTGCTGATTCCTATTGAGGTACAGCCACCGTCAGCTTTATCAAATTCATTGCCAACAAATACCAGCTCACTGCGGCAGTTCAGAGCAAGAATATCTAAAAAGTCAAAGCCTGAGCCTTCTGCAACGCCCCGTATCTCCTCCAGATAATCAGGATTATAATCACGGATCACATCTATAAGCCGTTTGGACAGCTCTTTCGCTCTTTCCCAGCTTAAGTTTGAGTAGTCCATAAACATTTCCTCATAACAGGTAATACTTCCTGCTATTTTATCTTTAAACAGCTTTCCATGCTGAAATCCTATTTCATAAGGGGTTCCTTCTATTTCTACCAATGGGAAATTATCCATTTTATCCTCCTCCTTGTAAAATGATTAAAAGACTTTTGCCAACAGTTCCGCTATTCCTCCTGAAACCAAAAATGTTCCGAAGATAACCAGTAGAGAAACAACCATTCCCTTCCATCCGATTTTTAAAAAATCACGCCAGTCACGACCTACAATCACGCCTGCATATGCAAGGATGGGAGTAACTGTGGCCATAAGGGAAACTTTTTCTGCCCAGTAAACCACAAATCCGGAAATTGGAGAAATCGGTGAAGCAACTATCATTCCAATCAAAGCTATATAGGCAACAGCCGGAAGATCCCCTGGTATAAAATGTTTCAGTGTAAGGCCGATAAGGCTGATTACCGCAAATATTGCCATCCCAGGTAACGATTCTAATAATTGTCCCCCATATCCAACAATATTGCAGGCAACCGATAATATTGCCACAATTACAAACGTCATAATCCAATCAAAAAACTGTTCCGAAAAAGCTATTTTCTTCTCATTTCCCATCTTATGCAACCTCCTTTTTCCCTTTTTTCATTAATTTAAAGATCTTATTACCTAAAGGAATTGTAATAAACAGACCTAAATAAACAGAGATAGCCGAAGAAATTACATTACTGATGCTGGCAAATGCAGTCAAAACATCAGGATTAGAGGCAGGTGAAGCCTCCATAACTCCTGCCAATCCAGCCGTCATCATAGAGGCGCTTCCAGCACCTACAGCCATTGCTGCTGATTCCGGTGAAAAGATTCCAAGTGATACGAAAATAGGAGGTACAATGCTCATAAAAATCGTTCCAAAAATTGTACCTACAATATAACAGGTCATAACGCCTTTAAATTCATCAGAGTCTGGCCCGAACATATCTGAAATCAAAGCTACATTTGGCTCTCTGCTCATTGCATGTGTCATGCCAATGGATTCTCTTCCCATGCCAAGAAGAATAGCAATAGGAAGCGCCACAAACAAAGTTCCAACATTTCCAAGGTTCTGAAGAATCAGAACAGGACCTGCGCTGATAACCTCTTTGATAGAGCTCCCACTGGTTATTCCCAGCTTTGCCATAAGAAATGCCACACTTAAAGTCAGCATGGCTGACCCGATCTCTGCCTGTCTCTCCTTTACAAATCTAACCGGCTTAATCAAATACACGATCAATACAAGCAGCATAGAATATAACAGCGGTAAAAATGTAACTGTAACCTTGCCAAACGGGATTCTGATTGGACCTATTAGCTCTGCCACAACACAGCAGGCTAAAATTACCATATGAAATTTGTAGTCCCCCCAATTTTTATTTTTCCACATAAATACCCCTCCGTTTCATGTGATATCTTTTGTTGTTACGTTAGTTTTGCTACTACTTCATCTCCTACTTCTTTTGTTGTGGCACTTCCACCTAAGTCCGGCGTTGTAACTTTGCCTTCCACCAGAATTTCTTCGATAACGTCAACCAAACGTTTCCCCCACTGAGTATAGCCAAAGAAATCCAGCATCTGGCTGGCAGACCAGACAGTTGCCAAAGGATTTGCCTTCCCTTGTCCTGCAATATCAGGAGCAGAACCGTGGATAGGTTCAAACATAGATGGGAACTCTTTTTCAGGATTTAAGTTAGCTCCTGCTGCCAGCCCCATCCCCCCAGCAATAGCAGCCCCCAAATCCGTCAAAATGTCACCGAACAGATTTGATGTTACTACAATCTCAAAGCGGCCAGGATCTTTTACCATAAACATACTTGCTGCATCCACGAGATAAGTGTGAGTTTTTACATCAGGATATTCCTCTCCTATCTCCCCAAAAATCTGATCCCAAAATACCATGGAATAGTTTAAGGCATTGGACTTACTGATACTGGTAAGTGATTTCCCCTGTTCTCTTGCCAGCTCATAGGCATACCGTATCACCCGCTCACAGCCATGTCTGGAGAATACGCCTTCCTGGATTACCACTTCGTGTGGCTTCCCCTTAAACAGCCAGCTTCCTTCACCTGCATACTCCCCTTCACTGTTCTCACGGATAAATATCATATCTACGTCTTTTTCTTCCACCCCCTTAATTGGGCAGTAGGCTCCTTTTAAAAGCTTGACCGGTCTTAAATTAATGTACTGGTCAAAACCTTTTCTTATAGCCAGCAGCAGATCCCAAAGAGAAATATGATCTGGAACACCGGGATATCCTACAGCTCCCAGAAAAATAGCATCAAATTGCTTCAGCCTTTCCAGCCCATCCTCATCCATCATCCTTCCGGTTTTTAAATAGTATTCACAGCCCCATGGAAAATGAGTAAACTCAAACTGAAAACCGCCATCCATTTTTGCAACTTGATTTAAAACCTTAATTCCTTCTTCTACAACCTCCGGTCCTATGCCATCACCGCCAATGACAGCAATTTTGTGAGTGACCACCATACCTCCTCCTTCTATTAAAATCTTTATTTTACTATATTTTTATAATATCCGTTATTTGATCATAAGTAAAATATGTTTTTCTTATTCTATCATCAAAAATAATTATGACAAATCTAATATAGAAATGGCATGGAACTAATAAGCTCCATGCCATTTCTCATCATTATTTTAATATACTTTTAGAAATTTCCATTCGTACCGTTCTTTTTGGATCAACCACCTGGCAAAACTGTAAATTTCCGGCTGCGCTTAAGAGCATTCCCACTTCATTAAAAGGCATGTTCAGTTTTCTCATAAGCAGCTTTGCCATATCGGAAGTTGCCATATAGATAGCCTCTTCTATGTTTTCATGGGAAGCGATGGTGTAGTAAAAGAAATCATTTTCCAGTCTTGGATTCTCTATAGTCTCACCTTTCAGCACAGACAGGGTAACTGTAACCTTAGCAGGGATCTCAAGACCTGATACCATAATTTCACCATCTCCCATAGCTCCATGGACATCCCCTAATGCAAACAAAGCCCCTTCATGATATACAGGCAAGTAAAGAATTGCTCCTTCTGTTATGGTTTTATTGTCCATATTACCGCCATGGCTGCCAGGCTCTCCGCAGGGGATCTCACCTTCTGCCGGTGCAACACCGATGACACCTATCATAGGATTGCAGGGGAAAGAGATATGATCATTAAAATGAACCATTCTATCTTTTATCCTGACCCGTTTTACCTGTCCTTGCTTCACATCTCTTCCCAGAACTCCATTATCCGGTACACAGGCCAACACACCATATTCCTCTAATTGAATTTTATCTATTTTAACCTGAAGAATATCTCCCGGCTGCGCCCCTTCAACATATACCGGGCCTGTTACCGGATTAATGTGGTCCCAGTCTAATACATCAATTCCCTGTTCTTCATGTTGGATCTGATTATCGAAACAGTCTCTTGTTTCAAAAACCACCGTATCTCCAGAATTCACATGAACAACAGGTTGATTCTCTTTTGAAAAACTGTATACTACCTGATCCTTAATCGTTTTCATTCCCTGCACCTCCGTTTTTCTTTATTCTACCATATTTTATCTGTGATGAAATGCATTATCTGTGTTTTTCTTTTATAGATTCTGCAAATTCTTTTGAATACTTTAAAAATCTGGCAGCATCGTTAAACATATGCTGATTAAGCTTCCATATCAAACCTACCTGAATGTAGATGGGATCATCTAAAGGAATCCCCCTAATCTCAGGAACAGTCTCCGCAATGTCCTTAAACATAAAACCGCCAGCTATCCCACCTGAGATAAATTCCTTAATAGTATAAAACTGGCTGGAATAATGGAGAACTCTGGGTCTTAATCCCTCTTTCTCAAAACGCTCTTTAATCACCTGATTCTGATAAAAACCTCCGTTAAACATAATGAGAGGTTCATCTTTAATCTCACAGATGCTGACCGTCTTTCTATCTGCCATTTTATGATCCCTTGATACACAAAACACAGTCTCTGTTTCTGTAATATGAAAAATATTATACGAATCTTCCGAAAGCTGATTCACAGGAAGTATAGCAAAGTCCAGCATACTGTCATTTAACATATTCAGCAGCTCTCTGCTTCCGCCTTCTCTTGAATTCAACATAATCTCTGGATACCTTAAATTAAATCCTTTATACATATCGGGAAATAAAAATGTTCCAATCATAGGAGGAATTCCCAAATTAATCCGCTTTCTCTGATTTCCCATATCACACATCATCTGAGTCAGCTCCTCTGCCTGCTCCAGAAGAGATTTTGCCCTTTCATAAAAATATCTTCCTTCTCTGGTCAGGACAAACCCCTTGTTATTTCTCTGAAGCAGCATTAGTCCAAATTCCTGTTCCAGATCACGAATACTCATGGAAACAGATGGCTGTGATACATGAAGCTCATGTGCCGCCTTCGTTATATTCTCATATTCACATGCCTTACAATAATATAATAGCTGATGAAGTTTCATCTGATACCCCCATGTTCTAATGAAATAACCAGTATTTTTCCCCTTTACAAAAGTATATATTCAATGGTAACATCCTTTTATTGAAAAGCCAAATAGGAGAAAAAATAAAAAAATAATATTTTTTTAAAATAAATGCAATAAAATCAAATCTAAGTGCATTAACTAATTGAACGGATGAAAATGAGTTCTGCTCTTATCCAGTTGGCAAGGCAAAAAAATATCAAGTAAACGAAATTCCTTGATGCATTACACCATCACACCCGCCGAACCAATGGGAGACAGACACAGAAAATATTTTCATAGAATTACAAACTAAAGGCAATTAGAATTGTAATCGAAGCTGAAAAGGCTGACCTGCTTATAACAGGTCAGCCTTTTCATTTGTATTACCGTTAAACCATATAGGTTATTTGATCATAAGTAACATCTGCCAAATTATGAATGCATGGCTGTATTTTAACACATCATGGAATCATAGCACCATCAGCCCCCAGGTTATATCCATCAGGTGTTCTGGTGTTTGCAAGCATCTTACCAAGAGTCCCATCAGACTTTGTATTAAAGTAGTAGGCTCTTCCTCCTACAATCTGCCATCCGATTCTCATGGAGCCCAGAGTTCCGTCATCTGTAGGATTCAAATAAAATTTATTGCCGCTTCCATCTGTATACCAGCCTGTCTGCATATGTCCACCATTATCAAACACATACCACCGTCCATCAACATACTTCCAGCCTCCTGATAACCAGCTGCCATTGGCCTGCTGAAACCACCAGCCGCCCGGACTGTAGCGCCAGCCTCTTTTATAAGTGTAACCGCCTGGTCCTACTTCCTCTTCATCATCGTCATCATCATACCAGCAGTCACCTGAGATACTGCCCTCAATAGGACCTGTCTGCTTAGTACCTGACCCCTGAAAACCGGGAAAATCATAGACCGTCTGTCCGTCATCAGCAAATGCAGTTGCTGCTCCCATAACAATCAGACAAATTGCTGCAGCTATGGTGATTGTATTCCTTATTATGTGTTTCATCTTCCTTCTCCCCTTTTCCTGTAATATAGATATTTCTTTAATTTTACCTTTTTTCTGCAAAATTTTCAAGACGGGGAGTTAATATAAGGTTTTAATTCTTATTCCTCATATGGAGTCACAAGCCATTTAATACAGTTATCTTTTCTATTGCCAAAATAATCATATCCTTTTAAGATATCATTTAATGGAGCCCGATGAGTGATCAGGAAGCTGGTATCCAGTTTGCCTGCTTCAATCATCTTAATCAGATCTGGTATATGGTTTACAGGCACAAATCCGGTACGTATGGTCATATTCTTATTCCAAAGTCTATGTAAAGGAATCTGCACAGGACCGCTGAACACACCCAGGAATGCCACATTACCGCCGTAACGCACAGCATCCATACAGGTCAGCATAGAGGATTCCTTACCAATGGCTTCAATGGCACGATCCACTCCTTCACCGCCGGTTAACTCAAGCACCTTTGCCTGAACATCTTCTTCCATATAGTTGATCACATGGTCAACGATCCCTGCCTTCAGACAGGTATCCAGCCTTGACTCTATGCCGTCAACAATTATAATCTTAGAAGGGCTGAAGAGACGGGCGCATAGTGCTGCACACATACCAACAGGACCTGCTCCTACGATCAAAACAGTGTCACCTGTTTTGATCTCTGCCATTTCCGCACCAAAATATCCTGTAGAAAGAATATCCCCTACAAAAAGGACATCTTCATCAGACAGACTGTCCGGTATATGATAGAGAGTATTATCTGCAAATGGAATCCTCACATACTCAGTCTGACAGCCAGGCAGGTTGGGCGATACGCCAAAACAACCTACATTCTGTTTGGTACAGTGAACCGGCTGACCGTCCTTACAGGGACCGCACACTCCACAGGAAGCCACACAAGATACTGCCACACGATCTCCCGGCTTAAAATCCATAACAGCATCTCCAACTTCTTCCACAACCCCAACGAATTCATGTCCCATCAGAGTAGGACCCGGAACTCCCAAATGTCCCCCTACAACATGCATATCACTTCCGCATATAGTGGACAGGGTTACTCTCACAATTGCATTATTGGGATATTCGATTTTTGGTACAGGTACATCCTCAAGGGACATGTCATTGGCTTTCCCGTGATAAATCAGTGCTTTCATAGTTTCTTTCTTCATAAAAAATCTCCTTTCTAAAAAAATTTATTGCTACCTGAATATTATTTAGATAAAGAATATCATGAAGCAGAACAACTTGTCAATATCTTACACAAAAGTAGAATAAATAACAGGTTTGTTATTAAAAAGTCACAATTTTGTCTATATTTTCACAATTTTCGTCAAATAATTATCTTACTAAAAAGCTGACAAAAAAAGAAAAGCCGGGGAGTTTATTAAACTTCCAGGCTTTAAATCTTATTTCTTCATTTTTTCAAGTTTCAACTTTCCAAATCTCATTGAAACAATGACCTTCATTTATTAAAAATACCTTTTTTCTTAGGCTTTTCCGGCTTTTCCTTTTCTACAGGAGCACCGCCCATGGCTTCGTCGAATTTTCGTAAAGCTTCCTTCTGGGATTCATTCAGACGATCCGGAACAGATACCACTAAGGTTACATAGTGATCGCCTCTCACTGACCTGTTACGAAGGGATGGAACACCTTTGCCCTTTAACCGTACCTTAGTATCAGTCTGGGTTCCCGGTTTCACCTCATACTCCACTTCGCCGTCAACAGTCTTAATGCGGATAGGACCGCCAAGAGCTGCCTTTACAAAGGAAATAGGCACTGTGGAGAAAATGCTGGTATCCTGACGCTTAAAGATCGGGTGGCTGGATACAACTGCCTCTACAAGCAGATCGCCTCTCTCACCGCCATTGGTTCCTGGTTCACCGGCACCTGCCAGACGAACGCTCTGTCCGTTGTCAATGCCTGCCGGAATGGTGATCTTGAATTTTTTACGTTTTGTAATATAACCTGTACCATAACAATCCGGGCATTTTTCTTTGATAATCTGTCCTGTACCGCCACAGTCCGGACATGTCTGAACATTCTGCACCTGTCCGAAGAAAGACTGCTGGGTGTACATAACCTTACCCTTACCATTACATTTGGAACAGGTAACAGGGGAAGTTCCTGCTTTTGCACCGCTTCCGTGACAGGATGCACATTCCTCTTTGAAATTAAGTTCAATTTCTTTTTCACATCCAAAAATTGCATCCTCAAAAGTGATGCGGATGCTGGTTCTTATATTGGCACCGCGCTGGGGCCCAGTATAACGGGCACTGCTTCTGCTGCGACCGCCGCCAAACAGATCTCCAAAAATGTCTCCGAAAATATCTCCCATATCAGCGCCGTTAAAATCAAAACCTCCGAACCCGCCTGGGCCGCCGCTTCCGTCAAAGGCTGCGGAGCCAAACTGATCGTACTGACGTCTCTTATCGGGATCACTTAACACACTATAAGCTTCTGAAGCTTCTTTAAACTTCTCAGCAGCTGTTGCATCTCCAGAGTTGGTGTCCGGATGGTATTTTTTTGCTAATGCCCTGTATGCTTTCTTAAGCTCTGCATCATCTGCATCTTTGGAAACGCCCAGGACTTCATAATAATCTCTTTTTTCTGCCATCTTAGGTCTACCTTACCTCTCATATCTCTTACATGTTTAGAACTGCGGAAAAAGTGCTGTATCCCTACAACACTTTTCCAAAGTCCTGTTAACAACTAGTCTAGTTTACACCTCTTTGTAGTCGCCGTCAACTACATCACTGTCCTGATAAGAAGTCTGATCGGCACCTGGGTCACCGCCCATATCCGGACCTGGACCTGCCTGGCCCTGTGCTGCTTCATAAACCTTAGCAAACAGAGTCTGTGCGCTTTCCATTAATTTCTCTTTGCCTGACTTAATATCTTCGATCTGAGCATCTGTCATTTCTTCGATTGGAGCTCTGTTAATAGCTTCTTTTAATGCATTTAAGTCAGCTTCTACAACTGCCTTATCGTTGGCATCCAGCTTATCTCCAACATCTTGAAGTGCCTTCTCTGTCTGGAATACCATGGAGTCAGCGTCATTTCTGGCATCAATGCCATCCTTACGCTTCTTATCCTGTGCCTCAAACTCTGCAGCTTCTTTTACTGCTTTATCAATATCATCATCTGACATGTTGGAACCTGAGGTAATGGTAATATGCTGCTCCTTACCTGTACCAAGATCCTTGGCAGATACGTTTACAATACCGTTAGCATCAATATCAAAGGTAACTTCAATCTGTGGAACACCTCTTCTTGCAGGTGGAATTCCATCAAGACGGAACTGACCCAGAGTTTTGTTGTCTCTTGCAAACTGTCTCTCACCCTGTACAACATGGATATCAACAGCTGTCTGGTTATCTGCTGCTGTTGAGAATACCTGGCTCTTCTTGGTAGGAATTGTTGTATTTCTCTCAATCAGTCTTGTAGCTACACCGCCCATTGTCTCAATTGACAGGGAAAGTGGAGTAACATCCAGAAGCAGAATATCTCCTGCGCCTGCATCTCCTGCCAGCTTACCACCCTGAACACTTGCACCGATTGCAACACATTCGTCTGGGTTTAAAGTCTTGGAAGGGTCTTTTCCTAATAGCTGTTTTACTTTCTCCTGTGCTGCAAGCATACGTGTGGAACCGCCTACTAACAGTACTTTGCCAAGCTCAGAAGCTGTCATTCCTGCATCTCTTAATGCGTTCTGTACAGGTACTGCTGTTCTTTCAATTAAATCAAGTGTTAACTCATCAAATTTAGCTCTTGTTAAGTTTATGTCAAGGTGTTTTGGACCTTCTGATGTTGCTGTAATAAATGGCAGGTTGATGTTGGTTGTTGTTGAGGAGGATAATTCCTTCTTAGCCTTCTCTGCAGCTTCTTTTAATCTCTGCATAGCCATCTTATCTGCGGATAAGTCAACACCTTCTGTTTTCTTAAACTCATCTACCATCCACTGTGTAATACGGTTATCAAAGTCATCACCACCAAGACGTGTATCACCGTTTGTGGAAAGTACTTCAATAACACCATCGCCGATTTCAATATTGGAAACGTCGAAGGTACCGCCGCCTAAGTCATATACCATGATCTTCTGCTCATGTTCGTTATCAAGACCGTATGCAAGAGCTGCTGCTGTTGGCTCGTTGATAATACGCTTTACATCAAGACCTGCAATCTTACCTGCATCCTTGGTTGCCTGACGCTGAGCATCGTTAAAATAAGCTGGAACTGTAATAACAGCCTCTGTTACGGGCTCACCAAGATAAGCCTCTGCATCTGCTTTTAATTTCTGCAGAATCATTGCAGAGATTTCCTGTGGAGTATAGTTCTTTCCATCAATCGTTACTTTATAGTCAGTACCCATATGTCTCTTGATAGAAGAGATGGTACGATCAGCATTTGTAACTGCCTGACGCTTTGCAGGCTCACCTACCAGTCTTTCTCCGTTTTTTGTAAATGCAACGATGGATGGAGTTGTTCTTACACCCTCGCTGTTTGGAATAACAACCGGTTTTCCACCTTCCATTACAGCTACACAGCTGTTTGTTGTACCTAAGTCAATACCAATAATCTTGCCCATAGTTTGTTTCCTCCTATTAATAAATTAAGTTAATTTCAAAATTTTATGTTTCCTCGACTCGCTAAGTATCGGGAACGACGTTCGATCCGTCTTGTGACGAGTTTGGCTGTTCGGCATGTTCCCTCGACTAAGCTCGAAAAGACCTCGCTAAGTATCGGGAACGACGTTCGCACTAAACTCGTGAGAGACCTCGTTAAGTGCTTACAGTCAATTAGCAACCTGGACCATGGAATGTCTTACCACTGTGTCCCGATACATATAGCCCTTTAATAGCTCCTGCGCAATGATATTCTCACCCAGAGACTCATCTTCTATATGCATCACTGCATTATGGAAGTTGGGATCAAATGGCTGCCCCACTGCTTCTATAGGCTTAACGCCTGCTTCTTCCAGTGTTTTCATAAGCTGTTTATATATCATCTCCATTCCCTCTGCAAAGGGTGAACCCTTGTCATCATCGGAAATGGTTGCAAGACCTCTCTCAAAATTGTCCACAACCGGCAGGATCTTCTCTATAATATCCCTTGCGCCGATCTCGAACATTGCTGATTTTTCTTTTTCTGTTCTCTTCCGGAAATTATCGAACTCCGCCATACTTCGCTGAAGGCGTTCTGTCAGTTCTTCGATCTTTACATCCTTTGGATCTTTTTTATCCTTTTTCTTACCGAAGAAACCCTTTTTCTCTGTTTCAGATTCAGTTTTGGATTCTTCCTCCTCAGGATTACTGTCGCAGATCGCTTCCTCCGCCTCTGCTTCTTTTATCGCTGTTTCAACGTCACTGATGTCTTCTGCTCTTAAAGCCTCCTGTGCCATCTGCTCGTCTACTTTGATGTCTTCACTGCTCAATGTTAAATCCCTTACCTTTCATCATTTTTCAGAATTAAGTCCAACTGCATCATCAGATTCTTCAGTGTTCCTAATACTTTTTCATAATCCATTCGTTTGGGTCCAATGACTCCTATGGTTCCCCGCAGCCCTTCACCAAGCTGATAATTGGCTGTTACAATGCTGCAGTCCTTCATAGTCTGAACCGGTGCCTCGTCTCCGATATAAACTTGGATTCCTGAATCACTTTCGGAATTATTCACATCAGCCACTAATTCCTGAAGGAGTTCCTTCTGCTCCAATGTTCCGATGAGACGGCTGGCATTCTCTCCATCGCTAAGCTCCGGATATTTGAAAATATTGGTAGCGCCGCTGGTATAGATCTGAAGATCCTCGTTATCTGCACGAATGGCTTCCGCCACCTCATTCAGAACTTTGTCTACCACCTCGCTGTGAATTCCCGCCTGAACCTTCATTCTGCTGATTACATCCAGATTGATCTGCTCCATAGTAAGTCCGTTTAAGGAGTTATTAAGGAGGATATTAAGATTCAGAAGCCCTTCATCGCTAAGCTGTGTACTGACTGGAATCATGGTATTCTTAATAATGTTACCTTCCATCACAATCACTACCAGAAGCTTTTCTTCGTCAATTTTAGAAAGCTGGATAAACTTCAGCTTATTCCTGTGAAATTGAGGTGCACTGATCATTGTAGCATAATTGGTGTTCTGTGCCAGAAGCTTAGCCATCTGTTTCAGCAGAAGCTCCACACGGTCTACCCGCTTAAGCATTAAATCCTTAAATTCAGTAACCTCATCTTCCTTTTCCTGTAAAATCCGATCAACATAGAACCGGTATCCCTTATCAGAAGGAATACGTCCGGCTGATGTATGAGGCTGCATAATATAACCCAGCTCCTCCAGATCAGACATCTCATTCCGGATAGTGGCTGAGCTTAAATGCAAATCAGTATATTTTGAAATGGTTCTGGAACCAACAGGCTCACCAGTTTCTAAGTATGTTTTAATGATAGCCTTTAATATGGTGACTTTTCGGTCACCCAACTGATCCTTATTACTCAATCTGCCACACTTCCTTTCCGAGTATCATTTGTTAGCACTCAACACTTAGGAGTGCTAATACCTACATTTCATAATATATTCTCTTTTTCTCCTTTTGTCAATACATTATGTTGAAAATTTTTGTGAACTTTCTAAGGATTCTATTAAGATTTGGATTTTTTATCGAAGATTTATCTAATTGTTACAAACCTGTTGACATAACTAACTTGACATTTAACAAATCTGTAATATAATGGGAATGATAGATCACAAACGCTCTTTCCAATCAGATTTATCCATTGGTCCAGAGCAATTTATTGCGAGGTAAATCATGAAAAAAATATCAAGGCATAAACTGCTGACGATGATCCTGACCCTTGTAGGTTCCGCAATGCTGTCTATGACTGCTATGGCTGACGAGACTACAGGCGCTCTCACTTCTGCGGATGACTCCGGTATCAGAGGCTGGGCATGGAATAAGGGATCTTACGACGAAACAGTTGATGTGGAATTACACATTTATAAGGATAATTCCAAAGACACTGTAAAGGTTATCACAGTTCCGGCCAACAGCTACAACGCTGATGTAAGCAAGTCCATTGGCGACGGCTATCATGCATTTGAAAGCAAGGTTAACTGGTCTGAGCTTGGCGGCACTTCCTATAAGATAGAAGCATACGCCATTGCCGGAGAAGAGAAAACTCTTCTTCCTGATCCAATTGAATATAAGCCAACCAGCTCTTTTTCTTCAGAGAAGTCCGGCAAACGGGATGTCTCAGGAGGACCAGGTGTTGTTAAAAAAGAAGTAAAAACTGAAGAACCCGTTTATACCAAGGGAGAATCTCTGGGAATCTTCACAACTACTGCTTACTGTAACTGCAGCAAGTGTTCCGGGGGTCATGGACTTACCTATTCCGGCACAGTACCCCAGGCAGATCATACATTATCCGCCGATTTATCCGTATTCCCTCTGGGAACCAAGGTTATGATCGATGGAATCGTGTACACTGTAGAGGACAGAGGAAGCGGAGTCAATGGTAATAAAGTTGATATTTACTTTGCCACTCATGAAGAAGCACTGAAGTATGGCACCAAATCAAGAGAAGTATACGCAGTAGCAGAATAACTGAATATGGAATCCTTAACAGCATCGGAGCCCGGAAGGATCACGATGCTGTTCTTAATTTTGTAACATTTTAACTCCTGTTTTTCTCCATAAAACAGCAATCAGCCCTGTCTTTTGAATTTCTTTTTTATAAAATCCCTTGACATTTCTGGAAATTTATGTAAAATAGGTACTCGTACTCATTTATTACAAAACTGTTACATATATTTATAATATATTAAATCTTATTACAGTTTGTAAAAGAAAGGAAGTATGAATACAATGATGCAATTAAAACGAACACACTGGTTCTTTGGAACCTTACTTATGATGGTCATGGTGCTCTGCCGTACAATGACAGCTTACGCAGCGGAGGGTACAGGGATTATTGATACTGTAGACAGCCAGAATGTAAGAGGCTGGGCATGGAGCAACTCTGATCCGGCAGCTTCCGTTGATGTGCGGGTGGTTGTTACCAACCAGTCTTCCGGCCAGACAGTTTCTGAATACACTGCCCTTGCCAATAGCTACCGCTCTGACTTAGCCTACAGAGGAACAGGCAATTATGGTTTTCAGATCAACGTTCCATGGGATACCTATGAAGACGGTACTTACCGGGTTGATGTCTATGCAGGCAGTCAGAAGCTTAACGGTTCCAGAATTTACAATACAAACGAAGGCACAGCAACATCTGCTGCTGCATCTGCTGCGTCTGTAACAGCTGGTAATGTCCGTTCTCTGGGAGTTTTTAAGACTACAGGCTATTGTCCATGTTATGGCTGTTCTGAAGGCTGGGGACGCCGTACCAGCACAGGAGCTATTGCAGCTTCTAATCACACCATTGCTGTTGACCCCAGAGTCATTCCCTATGGAAGCAAGGTAATGATCAACGGAGTTGTTTATACAGCAGAAGACAGAGGCGGCGGAGTTAAAGGAAATCATATTGATATCTTCTTTGATACACATGGAGAAACAAGGAGCTGGGGAAAACGCAATGTAGAGGTTTTCCTGGTTCAGTAAAATTGCACTGAATAGCAAAGGAGCATTAAATCTGTGCAATCCACAGATTAATGCTCCTTTAATTCTTTTATTAGTTCAGCAAAAACTTACTCATCACATAATTGCTTAAATCAATGCCTCTTTCTGTAAGACGATAATAACCACTGACATATTCCAGCAGTCCGTCTGCAGCCAGCTGATCTAGAATACTTCCATATACACTTCGAATACTCTGCCCGAATCTTGTGATAAAGCCAAGAGCTGAAACACCTCTCATTAACCGAAGCCCCAGAAACATATACTCTTCCATTCTCTCTTCTCTTGTGAGAGTTTCAAATTCCTGTCTCAAGCACTTCTGAAAATCCTCTTCCTGATCCAGATGAGCTGTTGTATACTCTCTAAAATCAGGAGTGTTGTGAAAACGGCATCCATCTATATAAGAAGACGATCCCAGCCCAAGTCCCAGATACTCTGTTCCTGTCCAGTAGCCGATGTTATGGGCACATTCAAAACCAGGTCTGGAATAATTGGATATTTCGTAACGTTCATATCCCTGTTCTGCCAGCAATGTCTGTGTTAAATAGTACATCTCCCGCTCTGTATCCTCATCAGGAAGTTCAGGAAGGGCCATAAGCCGTCTTCTCTCTTCTGAGGTCAGGCAGTCATCACTAAGCTCCACATGAGCGCCATAGCGGTCGTAGTAAGGGGTTCCCTCTTCTACAATAAGGCTGTAAGCAGAGATGTGCTCCGGTTTCAGCATAGTCACTTTTTTTAAAGTATTTTTCCAGGAATCCAGAGTCTGACCGGGAATGGCTGAGATTAAGTCCACATTTACATTGGAAAATCCAGCCATACGAACTCTCTGATAGGTTTTCAAAAACTCATCAAAGGTATGGATTCTTCCCAGATAACCAAGCTCTGTATCATCTGCTGACTGTAAGCCCAGACTGATCCGGTTGATTCCTGCTGCTCTGTAGTCCTTTAAACTGTCAAGCTTCACTGTTCCCGGATTAGCCTCCATGGTAATCTCAGCCTCCGGCGAAATGGTGAAACTGCCCTTTAAAGTCTCCATAAGCTCCAAAATATCAGATGCACTTAATATAGAAGGAGTCCCTCCCCCTATAAAAATGCTGACCACTTGATATTCGCTGCAGGAAGCTGCCTGCAGTCTGATTTCCTCTCCCAATTGCTCCATATATTCCCGCTGCATCTGCACATTTCCCGGAAATGAGAGGAAATCGCAGTAAGCGCATTTCTTTGCGCAAAAGGGAATATGGATATAAAGCTCTAATTTCTTTTTATTCATCATCTAATTTCAGTACGCTCATAAATGCCTTCTGTGGAATCTCTACGTTGCCCACCTGGCGCATACGTTTCTTACCTTCCTTCTGCTTCTCAAGAAGTTTTTTCTTACGGCTGATGTCACCGCCATAGCATTTGGCAAGAACGTCCTTTCTCATTGCCTTCACTGTTTCACGGGCAATGATCTTGCCGCCAATGGCTGCCTGAATGGGAACTTCAAATAAATGTCTCGGAATCTCATTCTTTAACTTTTCACACATTCTCCGTCCTCTGTCATAAGCAGATTCTGCATGAACGATAAAGGAAAGAGCATCCACCTCTTCCTTATTCACAAGGATGTCCAGCTTCACCAGCTCAGACCGCTCATATCCCTTCATCTCATAATCAAAGGAAGCGTATCCTCTGGACCGTGACTTTAATGCATCAAAGAAATCATATATAATTTCATTCAATGGAAGCTCATATTTTAAAAGTGCTCTTGTTTCCTCCATATATTCCATTCCAAGATAAACACCACGGCGCTCCTGGCAAAGAGCCATAATAGAACCCACAAATTCTGTAGTAACCATGATCTCAGCGCTTACAATAGGTTCTTCCATATACTCAATCTCTGACGGATCAGGAAGGTTGGAAGGATTGGTCAGTTTAATCTTCGTTCCATCTTTTTTGTATACATGATACACAACGCTGGGGGCGGTAGTAACCAGATCCAGGTTATACTCTCTCTCCAAACGCTCCTCAATGACTTCCAGATGAAGAAGTCCCAGGAAACCGCATCGGTATCCAAATCCAAGGGCAAGTGATGTCTCAGGTTCAAAGAACAGAGAGGCATCATTGAGCTGAAGCTTCTCCAGCGCTTCCCGAAGATCATTGTATCTGGCCCCATCTGAAGGATAAAGACCGCAGTAAACCATAGGTGTTACCTTCTTATATCCTGGAAGTGCTGTTTTACATGGATTGGCTGCATCTGTGATGGTGTCACCTACTGCAGTATCCTTCACATTTTTAATGCTTGCAGTGATATAACCTACCATACCTGCACTTAAGCTGTCACAGGGGATAAACTGGCCTGCGCCAAAATATCCAACCTCTACCACTTCTTCCACAGCACCTGTAGCCATCATGCGGATCTTCATGCCCTTTTTTACAGTTCCCTCTTTGATTCTGCAGAATACAATCACCCCTTTATAGGAATCATAAAGTGAATCGAATATAAGAGCCTGAAGAGGTGCCTGGGGATTTCCGTCAGGAGCAGGTATCTTCTCCACAATTGCATCTAATACAGCCTCAATGTTAATTCCTGTCTTAGCGGATATTCTGGGGGCATCATGAGCTTCAATACCGATAACGTCTTCAATCTCATTAACCACCCTTTCTGGGTCTGCACTGGGAAGATCAATCTTATTCAGTACAGGGAACACATCAAGGTCATGATCTAAGGCAAGATACACGTTAGCCAGTGTCTGTGCCTCAATTCCCTGGGATGAGTCCACCACCAGAATGGCGCCATCACAGGCAGCCAGACTTCTGGAAACCTCATAGTTAAAATCCACATGTCCCGGAGTGTCTATCATGTTAAAAACATATTCTTCCCCATTGGGTGCTTTATAGACAGTTCTTACTGTCTGTGCCTTAATCGTAATGCCCCTCTCACGTTCCAAATCCATATTATCCAGAACCTGGGCCTGCATCTCACGGCTGGTCAACAGCCCTGTCTTCTCTATGATCCTGTCTGCAAGGGTTGACTTTCCATGATCAATATGGGCAATAATGCAAAAATTACGTATCTTACTCTGGTCAACAGTTGCCATATAGTTTATTCCTCTTTTCCGTTGTTACGCGCTAAGTTTTTGCCCCTTTTATTAAAAATTGCAAAAACCGCCACAATTATATGATATCCTTAAAAATATACCATTTTTTTAATTCCCTTGCAACACCATATCCAAAACTTCTGCAAGAGGTTCCATCGCATTTAAGGCTTCCTGATATGTATTTGTCTGGGCTCCTACCTCCACCAATGCAGATCTTGGTCTTAAATGAAGGTTATACCTAAGACCTTTTAAATAGATTTTCCTT
This sequence comes from Hungatella sp. UBA5385, assembly GCA_002409995.1. Classification (GTDB taxonomy): domain Bacteria; phylum Bacillota; class Clostridia; order Lachnospirales; family Lachnospiraceae; genus UBA5385. The sequence goes on from DHOR01000038.1 coordinate 40,991, forward strand.
GTTAAATTGGGAAAATAAGCATCTGCATCCAGCTGAAGCTGAAAGCTGAAGGCAAGATTCTTTTCCTTATAGGGATTGGATAGATATTCAATGGGCCCCTCAGGAGTCTGGCTGATTCCGTTAAAGAACATAATGGGGGCTGTGGGTTTACCATTGACATCATTGACCATATGAAGCTTTTCATTGACTCCGTCCCTGTGAAGGTCTAAAACCACCTCTATAGAGGGATTTTTCTGGAGAATATCTGTAATTCCATCAAGAGCATAGCTATATGCTTTATTTCGATCCAATTTTCCGTTTCTGAAATCGTAAACAGAGGTATCGTGAATCACCGAATACCCCTTGGCTGTCAATAGCTCTGTTAAGTAATTCCCCATTCCCACAACAGTGGCCCCCTGATTATCAGGGCCATAGTCTGCAAATGTTTCCTGAGAATGAGTATGGTATATGAGAATCTGCGGTTTTTCATTGGTTCCCTCTAATGTGAAATCCTCTGCAAGAAACTGTTCTGCATTCATCAGACTTCTTCCTGCAGTTGTAGAGGTATGAACACTGTAGAAATGCTTCATAAGATAATCATAGTCTGCCAGCTGCTCTATCCTGTAGATTTTCCCGGTCACAGGCCAAAAGGTGTTTTCTGCGCTGATCATGGAGGTATCCTTCTGAGCTGTAGTTATATGAATGGGCAGTGCTCCTGTTCCGGCTGTATTGCCTGCCATTGCAGGTAATCCGCCAGGTTCGCCGGGACTATTGATACCACTGCTTCCATTGATACCGTCTTCTCCACTGATTCCGCCTGTTCCACTTATGCCGTCTGCTTCATTTGCTCCTTCATTTGCTATCTGCCCATCTGTTAAAACAGAACCGCTTCCAGCCATAGCTCCGGGATTGCCGCTGCCATCTTCGCCGCTTTCCTCTCCGCCGTCATACATGAGAAACTGATGTTCTTCATAAAAGCGTCCATTATCTATATAACTTTGAAACGCAGGATCAGCCTCTTCATATAGAAGAGCTGCCTGCTTATCATTTCCAAAAAACCGGTATATAGGAGACCCGCCAAATAACAGGCCGCTTAAGAAGCTGCCAAAGGACTCCTCCTTTTGTTTCTTCTCCTCCTGTGAATCAGAGCTGCCCTTCTCCTGCCAGGAAACCGAAGGATAGTAAGTCCCCCAAATACCGGAAATTCTCTTTACCGTGCAGTCTGCAAGCCATGCCGCAGCTGCGTGTTTATCTATGCCTTTCCCAGTCTGTACAATGCCTTTGGCAGACAGAAGAACGATCAGTATTATTCCGATTACAATCATCATACGTCTTATAATCCCATAAATCCTCCCGTCCTTCTGCTCCATAGATCACTCCACCTTATAGCTGTTTCTGCAAAATCCCTTAATTCTATCCTATGCAAAGAGCCTGTCATTTACTACGCTTCTTCTTTTCCCAAAAATGCTATATGAATTGCTTCCGATATTGTAAAGCTTAACTCCTTAACAGTTTCATCAATATCAGGAGGTGTTACATAGAGAGGACCAAATTCCGGTTCCAGAAGCTCACGGATCAAAGCATATTGCTCATCAGTACTCATACTCTCCATATACTCACCCATTCCCTTTGTTGCCATATCTTCTGTAAGCGCTCCAATCATGGCAGTAACTGTATCAAGGACAATGGCTGCCGCTCCTACTACAGTGGGAACACCGATGGCAATCACAGGAACACCCAGGCTTTCCTTTGTCAGACTGTGACGGTTGTTGCCAACACCTGAACCGGGGTGAATGCCTGTATCTGTCAACTGAATAGTAGTTCCAAGACGTCTTACACTTCTGGCAGCCAGAGCATCGATAGCTATAATTAAGTCAGGGCTTGTTTCTTTTATAATTCCTTTTAGAATCTCTGCACTTTCCATTCCTGTCTGTGCCATAACTCCAGGAGTAATGCCGGTGATTATGGGCATATTGCGGCCTTTCCAGAATTCATCTCCATACTCCACCTTTAAATGTCTGGTTACCTGAATATGGTTAAGAACCCTTGGACCCAGGGAATCCGGTGTTACTGCACGATTTCCAAGTCCAACTACCAGAACATGAAAATCTCTGTTTGTATAATCAACGTCTTTTAACAGCCTTCCCAGTTGCTTGGCAAGCTCCTCCGATACCTCCCTGTGATAATCCTCATCCTTTACAGAAAGTCTGTCTGCCTCCAGAGTAATATAAGATCCTTTGGGCTTGCCCATGGCTTTTACCCCATTTTCATCCAAAATCTTAACCTCAGTCATTTTCATATGGCTGCCAGCCTGATGCCATTCCCGCAGAGAGACACCTGATATTTCTCCTCCGTCTCCAGGGAAGCTTTCCCTCTCTTCTACCGCAAGATCTGTCCTTACTTTGAATGTATTTTCCATTTCTGCCTCCTTTCTATCATTTCTATGGTATTTTCTGCAAAAATACAGGAATTATGTATTGACATAAGCAAGGTTATCCTATAAAATACAATGGTATGTTTACATTGAACTGTCCGTGTCCAGACTTTGATGCAAAACAAAGAACTTATCATATATCATAAAATTGGAGGTGTACAGATTGGCTAACATTAAATCTGCAAAGAAAAGAATATTAATTAACGAGACTAAGGCTGCTAGAAATAAAGCGATCAGATCAAGAGTGAAGACTACAGTTAAGAAGGTAGACGCTGCTATTACTGCCGGTGACAAGGCTGCTGCACAGGTATCATTAGTAGACGCTATCAGCGAAATTGAGAGAGCAACTTCTAAGGGAGTATATCATAAGAATACTGCTTCCAGAAAAGTTTCCAGAATCACTAAGGCTGTTAACGCAATGGCTTAATTATAAAGACTTGAACCCCATTCAGAATAACCCACTGGATGGGGGTTTTTTATATGAGTATGGCTCATATGCAAAGACTGATACGCTGTGGCTAAGTTAAAAAAGCCGCTTCGTATCAGTCTTTCTCATGTTCCATATTTATCTGGATATCCTCAAAAAATATTCATTAATTCCTTCATAAAACCCTATTGTCACAATGGTTTTCTCCTCCCCTCTTCCCGGAAACTCATATTTTCTGGAATAAGTTGCCGTCTCCATAAGAGGATTATCTGCTTCATAGGGAACAGGAGCAGGAAGCTCCATATATTCGCTCCATAATTCTATTACCTTATCAGGATCAATCTCATCCCACATCAGCTCACTGCGCACATAAAATTCATATATTTTACCGCTGTCAGCGTCTATGTACGCTTCTATTAATCGATTTTTCTTATCTGCGTTCATCTGAATATCAGACAAGCTTATCTTCCACACTGCAATGTTATTTCTTGGCTCTAAAACATCAATTGCCGAATAGAGAACACCCTGATATGTATCTGATTTCACTGATCTTAATGTATCAGGCAGTAACTTCATTTTCTTTAAAGCCACCAGCTCCTGATTAACATTTTCATAAAGTTCCTCGTCTGTAATCTCCTGTTCAGAAGGATTTCTGTGATTGATAATAAATGCAAAGGTGCTTAAATCAGTTCCTGAGCCTTGTCCAGTTACCTCATTGTCCAGCTGTTTCTGGGTGCTTAAGCTTTTGGATAATACATATAGCTTTTCCCCGGCATCCAGTTCATACCGGTATCCCTCTTCTTCCATCTCTATATTCTCAGCGTGGAGTTCATTTAATATTGCCTTGTCTTTATAACCGGATAACAGCTCAGGTCCCATAATGGAAAATACCACAATCATGGCTGCTGCCAGTAAAAGAAGGAGGCTTCTTCTCGTAATCTTCATTCCATCAACCTCCCCATCTTTCTGTCCGGTCTATATAGGCTACCGGAAGGACAAAGCTGATGCAGGAGCCTTTTCCCGGAGAGCTTTCTATTTCCAGACTGCTGTTATGAAGCTGCAGAATCTCAGCACAGAGAGCAAGTCCCAAACCTGCACCGTTTTTGCTTCTGGCGCGGGATTTGTCCACCATATAGAATGCCTTGGTAATCTTATTCTGTTCTTCCTCAGGAATTCCGATTCCATAGTCTCTCACTGCAAACCGATAGCCGTTCTCTTTTAATATCCCTCTGACTTTAATAGGGCTTCCAGGCTCAGATGCCTTACACCCGTTATCCAGAATGTTGATCAGAACAGACAACAGCAGGTCAGGGTCTGCCTCCACCATCGCCTTATCGTAGGTAAACTGCATATTCACCCTTTTATTTACAACATACATCTGATAGAGATTCCGAAACATGGTGTCTACAAAAACAGGCTGCAATCGAATCTCACTACGTTTGGTAACCATAATCTCCAGCAAGCGGAAGGACATAGCCTCCAGACGTTTTCCCTCTGTATAGATGTAATTGGCTGACATAAAGCTTTTTTCTTCATCAAGCCTGCGGGAACGGAGCATATCTGCGTATCCAATAATGGCTGTCAAAGGGGTTTTTAGCTCATGGGCAAATGCTGCCACAAAATCTTCTCTTGAGCGAATCTCCTCCTCCAGCATGCTGATATTATCTTCCAGCGCATTAGCCATGTTGTTAAAATCAGTTGTCAGCTGTCCCAGCTCGTCATTAGTAACCTGTCTTGCCCTGTAATCATAATTGCCCTGTGCCATTCTCTTGGTTGCACGGGTGAGAAGACGAATAGGTCTTGTGAGCCACAGGGAGATAAAGTACATAACGATCATACCGAAGATGAGCATAATCACAGTAACTCTGCGGTATACGGAAAATCCCATGGACCGCTCCTTAAACACCTCAGACACATCCTTCATAGTCTCTAAAAACAGGGTTCTGTCAAGAGCATTAACTGTAGCACCTGTCTGGATATAATAGCCGCCTCCCTCCTGAATCAGCCGATAACTCCTGGTACCTTCTGTAGCCTGTGCCGGAAGCCCCTCATCTGCAAAAAATCCATGGCTTGCATAAAGAACCTTATGATTTTCATCGGTAATTCTCAGCAGTCTCCCTGTACTCTGTCCACCGGTTTCCAGATTATAAGCAATCTGCTCCACAGTCTGATCCTGTAACACATCATATTTTGCAGGCACATTAAGGGCTGCTGTCTCAAGGGCAAAACGGAGAATGCTGTTTTCATCAAGTGCCTGGCGAACCTCTCGTTCCAGAGAAGTCTGAAACACGTTATCAACAAAGTAATATCCACTAAATCCAAAACCGATTGCCATCACTACCAGAGTGCACAGAAGAAGCTTTAAGGAGAACTTCATGGCATCACCTCTAATCGGTATCCCACCTTGTAAACAGCAACAAGGCGGGGAGAATCTGCTGCGCTGCCACTGTCTCCATGATCCCATTTAAGCTTTCTGCGAAGTCTCTGAACATGAAGATCCAAAGTCCTGGTATCGCCAAAATACTCTCCCTCCCAGACCTTCTCATACAGAGTTTCCCTGAAAAGAGCTATATTCTTATTCTTCATAAACAGCACTAAAAGACCGTACTCCTTATTTGTAAGCTCTACTGCACGCCCCGCTTTTGTCACAGTTCTTGCCTCAGTATCCACCATCACATCTCCTGCGCTCAGCTGAAGCTGTGTTTTGTTATATCTGCGGAGAACTGCCTCCACTCTCGCCACCAGCTCCACAATATCAAATGGTTTGACAAGATAGTCATCTGCTCCCAGCTTTAATCCTTTTACTCTGTCTTTTACCTCATGCCTTGCCGTAATAAATATGACAGGGATTTCCAGAGGGCGTATGTATTCCATAATATCGTATCCATCAATCCCAGGCAGCATAATATCCAGAAGAATTAAATCAAAACGATTCTCTTCGATCAGCCCCAGGGCCTCTATTCCGTCCTGAACTGCCATACAGTGATAACCTGCAGCAGTCAGGTTAAAATCAATTAAATCACAAATAGGTTTTTCATCATCTACAATCAGTATTTTAATCATTGTTTTCACCCCACCCCCAATAATTCCGTGCCTGTTTTTCAATCTCCTCTAAAGTATCGCTTTCTGTGCACTGATATCTGCTCTTTACCTCTGTATCAGGGAAAAAGCCGTTTGACCTTTGGTAATAAATGGAGTAATCCGTCTGGCTGCTGTATACATTATCCGTTTCCTCAAAGCTGTAATGTGCCATAATAACTATATCCTTCAAACCATCTCCATCAATATCCTTACAGCTTAATCCTTTTAGCTCACGCAGATTTTCATACTCTCCCATAGGCTGAAAGCTCCATACAATATAGCCCTGCTCATTGACCAGGTAAATCATGAATACTGAATATTCCGCCATTCGGTAAGTGCCTGGAACTACTGAAAGTCGACCCCATTTTTCAAAATTAGTCAGATAGCTTTGTTCTGTACTAATTTGAAATCCGTGATCTTTTAGTTCCTCCAAAGTAGTGGCTGTATACAGAAATTCTGTTGAATTACCTTGCACCAGATAGGAAGTCATGAATTTGATGCTCTTATTCATATTGTAACGGTTTACCTTTTCGGACAGTCTGTAATCCCTGTAGAACACCGGCTCTTTCTTCTCACGTTCTGTTGTATTGCCATGTAAGGGATTTTGAAACAGCACATCTCCTACTTTATAGATTTTTCCTGCATAAGCTCCTGTCTGATTTTCGCAAAATGTAATCAGCAGTATATCTGTCAGCCCATCTTCATTGACATCCTGAAAGGAAACTGCAGCAAAACCTTTGTTTGGCTGATTCATCTCTCCCTGGCTGCGGTTATTAGTCTCCAGCTGATCTGTTTTATAGAGAATCTCCCCATTATTTTTAACCAAAAATACAGCCATGCGGTTGTAAGCGCTGTCCATGGCTGGGATAAATAAAACTTCTCCGTAATCCCTTAGAGAAACAGGGAACGTATGATTATCAATGATATGAAAACCATTTCCCTCTATATCCGTTTTTGTTTTTATCTGGTCAAAACGGGTACAATAGTTCTCATATTGATCCTTAACAACTGCTGAATCTTCTGCCGCAGACAGAGAAATGGACATATATAGACTGATTAATATGACAAATACTGCTGCTCCGGCTTTTCTTAAGTTTTTTATAAATCTCTTCTTTTTCAAATGTATCTCCCAATTGTGTTCTTTCTTCTATTCCCTAATATTTCCTCGTCAGCAGCAATTCCACTGCCATTCTGTCATTTAACCGCCCTGTTTTCACAGCTTCCTCTGTCTCAACACAAAGATTTACATAAGATAATATCTGTTCTTTGGAAAAGCTTCTTGCCTGAGGCATCATCTTACCTGCTGCAAATGGCGGAACCTTTATTCTGGAAGCAATTCCGTTCTTGTCCATTCCCTTTCCCATCAGTTCCTTAACCTGTAAAAGCTGATTAAACTGTCTTGCTATTAAAAACAGAATTCTCATAGGAGGCTCCTTTAAAGTCAGAAGGTCTTCATAGAGGTCCATAGCCTTTTTCGTCTGACGGTTGACAATGGCAGTCACCATATCAAATATCTTATTGCTGATCCGTTCTGTACAGACTGCCAATACATCTTCACTGGTAATCACATCTCTGCCAAGGGTATAGCTGATCAGCTTCTCAAGCTCCATACGGATATTTTCCATGTCCTCCCCTGTCATATCCAGAAACAGCTCCATAGTCTGACCTGTAATTTTCTTCCCTTCCCTTGAAAGAATGGTTCCAGCCCACCGGGCAAGCTGGGCGCTGCTCTGCCTTGTCATTTCAGCAGCATATCCCAGTTCCTTTACCTTTTTAAACATCTTGCTCCGTTTATCCACCTCAGATTCCACAAAGATCAGACAGGTGCTGTCCGGCATCTGGGGCAGATATTCTACCAGCTCATCGGAAGTACTTTTAAAAAAGCCGCTATCCTCCACCAGAATCAGGCGTTTATCTGTAAAAAATGGCATAGTATCAGCAAGACCAATTAACTCATGAACATTGATTCCCTTTCCTTCAAAATGGTTAAAGTTCATGGTGTCATCGCCTGCAATAGCCGTTTTCATCTGATTTTTATAGCTGGTTCTTAAAAAAGCCTCTTCTCCGTAGATTAAATAGACCGTTTTAAAATTTTTATCCTTAATATCCTGAGCAAGTGTCTGCATATTGTACATCCTTCCTTTATTCCTGATTTTTATTATACTGTGAGAAATCCTGTCCGTCAATGCAGGTATCAAACCGTATTTCCCTTCCATCACTTTCCAGTAGTAATGCACCTGAGGTTTGTGTCATCAGTGTGGTTATCTTCTGATTCTTAAGTCTGTCTGTTACTTCTTTATGCGGGTGACCATAGCTGTTATCTTCCTTGCAGGATATTACTGCCCATCTTAAATTCATTGCCTGAAGAAATGATTCACTTGATGATGTTTTGGAGCCGTGGTGTGCTACTTTTAACAGATTGATTGAGGAGAGCTGAGTTGATCCTGATTTAGTTTTAATATCCTGCATATATCGCAGCAATCTCTCCTCCCCCTGTAAGCTCATATCCCCTGTAAACAGCATATGTAAATCTCCATAATCCATTTTCAGCACCAGAGATTCCTCATTTGCATCAGAAGGTACATCCTCTTCTCCGGGATACAAACAGGTAATTCCCAGATTTCCTGCTGTAAACTTATCTCCTGTTTTTACATAATCCACCTGAGTTCCTTTTTGCTCTGCAAGTTCTTTTAATCGGATCAGGCTTTCATTTTCCCTGCCATGCCAGGGGAGCAGCAGAACTTTGATCTTAATATCCTCACTATGTTCCAGAAGATACTTAATCCCGCTTATATGATCCTCATCTCCATGGCTGATAAATGAATAGTCAATAGAGGAGATTCCGTAATACTTGAGAAATGGTTCCAGAGTATACTCTCCCAAACCTTTATTGCTGGTACTCCCACAGTCCACAAGAACTGTATGAGTCCCATGCTGCAGCAGAATCCCATCTCCTTGCCCTACATCAAGAAATACTGTCCTTAGATCTTTAACAGGAACAGGGCGAAAACATAGAATGGCTGTACAATAGCATAAGGCCATTAAAAAATATCGGTATATGTAAACTCTGGTTTTCTTTTGGTTCTCCCCTATCTCCGCCTTCCCAGTCCTGCTGATTCCATACAGTATACAAAATACCACCACTATATACAGACCAATCCGTAAAACAGAAGGTCTCCCAAGCACCACATTATGATAAGGAAGTATCTCCGTCTGCAGGCACAACCACTGATACAGCTCCAGAATATAATGTCCAGCCCCAGCTGCGCCAACTCCCAGCAGAGGCATTATCCCCCCAAGGAATATAATCAGAAGTCCAGAACAAAGAACACCCCCCATCAGCGGAATCACAAGGAAATTAAGGAGAATTCCATAAACAGGAACCTGATAAAAGTGATATAACACAATAGGAAGGGTAATTATTTGAATTCCCATAGAAGCACTTACTGTACCGGCTATTTTCCCATCTCCCAGCCATTTCTTCAGTATTGGTCCTGCTGTTCCGATGGCAAGTACTGCACCAAAGGACAGCTGGACACCGCCCTGAGTCAGAAGGAAGGGATTGCTATAACCCAGAATCAGAGCTGCAAGGCTTACTGCCGACAGAAGATCATAGGTTCTTCCTGCCCAGCTTGCCAGGAATCCCAAAGACAGCATGATTCCAGCCCTGACCACAGAAGGCTGACTGCCAGTAAGTATTCCATAGCAGAATATCATGGCTGCACCGGTTACTCCTGAGCCTAAGAATCCAAGCCCTATTCTGCGAAATATCTTATACAGGCCCATACCCATAAACGACATATGAAGACCGCTGATTGCCAGCAGATGAGCGATGCCGTTTTTCTGATAAAGCTTCTTAATATCCTGATCCAGACCAGTCTTATCCCCCAGAACTGCTGCACAAAAAACACCTGCATCTTCTGGTTCTGCCAAACTGTTGATTCTATTAGCAGCATACCTTCTGATACTATAGAGCAACTGAGGAAGAGGTGTATAGCTGCAATCAACAACCACCAGATTTTCTGCTTCCAGTCTGCAATCAATAAGAAGTGCCTTATAATAGGACTTTGAATCAAACTCACCGGGATTCCTGGGAGCTTCAAAGGCTGTTAATTGTCCTTCCACCCTGACCAGCTGCCCTATTTTAAGAATTTTCACAACTTCCGTATCCCTCTCTTTTGACAGAAAAACCTGAATTACCGGAATCTTATCCAGTCCCATCTCTATTTTTCGCTCATGCTCCACCATATTCTCTTCTAAAATAATGGAATATACCTTTTCCTTCTCACTGATCTCCCTGACTGTTCCTTCCACAATGACATAACTCTGATCCCATTTATCCACAGTCTCCTGACGCAGATTCCACATTCTGCTGCACTGCTTTCCTCTTACCATACCCAGAAGCAACATACCCAGGAACACAAAAAGCAGAGGCGCAATCACACGGACTGCACTTCTGCTTCTCTTACAATATAAAACTACACCAATTCCCGCTGCCAGAAGCAGCAAAACCCAAAACCAAGATGTCAGAGATAGCAGAATGATAGTCTCTCCAAGTACGAATCCCCCTGCAATCAGACATAATGGGCGTTTTATGGTAAATCTCCTCCAAAATCCGATATAGCCTCTTCATTTTCCACATTGTAATCTAAATTTCTCTCAAATAACTGATTTAAGGAAATGGAATCCCAAAACATTACCTCATGGGAGCCATTGACTGCAATCTGTACCTTATTAATAGAAGAAACAGATGCCAGAGAGTTAACAATGGAATAAATGGGAATATAATCCGCCACATCTAAAGAATTATCTAAAAATTCCGAATCAAAATTCAAATAACATACACTGTCCTTTACCGTTATATTTAACAGCTTAGTCTCTTTGGGTAGAGTTGGATTGATTCCCGGTCTGGTGGGACCTGCAATCAACTGGTCGATTACCAGCTTTCCCATAGAGGTATTTACATTATGAACAACACTTCTCTGCTCCTGTACCAGCTTTTCCCCTGTTTCATCTGCAAAATACAGAATCAAATCTGTTTTTTCAAAAGAGTTGATATTGCTGATATTATCGATAAAGTCGGCATTTGCCATAGGGCCTACAGGAATTCCTGTGGTGTCCATAATTGGCTGCTCTGCCGTATAGACCATAACATAAGCCACTCCTTCTACCTGAGTCAGGGTTCTTACAAGAGCTGCTCTGCAGAGTATCTCTCTTGTGCTGTTCATCAGAGAGTAATTGCTGTCAAAATACAGATACAGCACATTGTCCTCCAGCTTATATTTGTCAAATACAACTCTGTCCGGAACTGCTGCCTGGCGGTCTAAATCCTTGGGAACCTTCCTTAACTGCTCCAATAAATTGGTAATTTCCCAATCTGATGCTGAAAGGCTGTAGTCCTCTCCCTGAGCAGGCATTACATAATCCTGCGGCTCCAGCTTTGTCATAGTGGAATTTAAGTAATAGATTTGATAAGTATTTTCTGTTTCTTCTGTTCCCTTCTTTCCGGTACTGCATCCGGTTAAAATGGTAAGACAGATCAGGAGGAACAGGGTATATTTCCATAATTTCATATGCTTGTCCTCCTGTCTATGAAATATAGGTGAGAGGAACTCGAAGTGTAAATGTAGTTCCTTCCCCTTCTTTGCTCTGAAGTTTAATGGCCCCCTGATGCATTAACACGATTTTCTTGGCAATTGCAAGTCCAAGTCCGGTTCCTCCTGTTTTTCTGGACCTTGCCTTATCCACCCTGTAAAAACGCTCAAAAATTTGTTCTTTATATTCATCAGAAATTCCAATTCCCGAATCTGCCACCTTCACATAGAAAAATTTATGGTCTGCATCCAGAGTTACACGGACCCAGCCGCCTTCTACGTTATATTTGATGGCATTTTCCACCAGATTGTTAAGTGCCAGGGACAGCTTCATTTCATCTACATCAGCAGTTACTTCACGGATGCTTTCAAAGGTCAGCTCTACATTACGTTTTCCTGCAATGGGACGAAGTCTTTTTAAGATCAGCTCCAGAAGGCCGTTAATATTCACCTGTGCTATATTTAATTCTGCAGCAGCAGTTTTATCCATACGTACCAATGTGAGAAGATCATCTATAATCTTGCTCTCTCTATCAATCTCTTCTGATATATCCGCCATAAATTCCTGATATAGCTCCACTGGCGCATCTTCCATGCTCATAAGGGAATCAGCCAGCACCCGGATTGACGTTATGGGAGTTTTCAGCTCATGGGATACATTGGATACAAATTCCTCTCTGGACTGGTCCACTGCCTTTAATTTATCAATGGTAGTACTGATAGACTCTGTAATCTTAGCTGTTTCTTTATAAGACTGGGAGGTGATGTCCTCATCTAAATTGCCGTCTGCCACCCTGTTTAATGTTCTCTGAAGATCCTGGAAGGGCTTCATTAAAACCTTAACCAGCAAAACAACCAGAATTGCCAGAACGGAAAATATCATCAGATGAAGGAAGCTTGCCTTCTCCGCTGTGGATGAAACCGTTCCAAGAAGAGCTTCTGTAGATGCAGTTATAATCATTACACCATCAATCAGCTTATCCTCATTATTGGAATAAATAGGAATTGCCAGTGCTGCATAATGCTTTTCCGGATTGTATGTACTGCTTGCATCTCCATTAAAGCAGCGGATCACCTCTTCCGATACATTGATCTTTCCTATAGAAAGTGAAAATGTATCCGCGATAATCCTGAAGTTCTTATTGACAATGACAATTCTGCCATTGAACATATCGGCTTTTACAGACATCTCATTTTCAAGCTTGGTATCTCTGGGTTCACTGCTTAAATAGTTGCCTCTTGTCATCCGGTTGCTCAGTATGGAACACTGGTTCTGAATATCCTGAATTTTAGCATCAATGAGACTCTGCTGATATGCGCTCTTCATCACTGAATTTTGTATCAGCATGGGAACCACTCCGATAATAAGAAATAATATAATCAGAGTAATCCGCAGACTTGGAGTTAATTTCCATTTTAATTTTTTAACCCGGAATAAAGCCGGCCAATTCTCATTTTGCATTTCTTCTCTCATAAATTCAACTTCTTTGTACATGCAATTGCAAGGGATCCTGGTCCAATATGGCAGGAAACACTTAAGGAAAGAGGATCAACATAAATATCCCCGGTCTTTGGAAACATTTCCTGAAGCTCCTGTTTAAATTCAAGGGCTGCTGCCAAATTATCTGTATGAGCAACTGCTATGCTGATATTCTCCCCTTCTGGATCACCAAAACGCTCTTCCATATCCTTTTTGGCTGCTGCTACCATCATAGACTTTGCTTGCTTCATGGTTCTGGCTTTTGCAAATGCATCCAGCTTCTCTCCCTGAATGGTAAGCACAGGTTTAATCATCAATAAGGTGCCAAGCAAGGCTGCGGCGGTTGTAATTCTGCCGCCTTTTTTCAAATACTCCAAAGTATTCACTGTAATATAAATGGTGGAATCCATCTTGGTCTCTTCCAGCACATTCTTAATTTCCTCAGCACATTTCCCCTGATCAGCCATTGCCTTTGCTTCCAGCACAGACTGTCTCTGAGTCACGGAGATTCTCTGGTTATTGACCACCTTAACTTTTCCGTCATAATCCATAGACAGCATATGAGCTGTCTCACAGGAGCTGCTTAGCCCGCTGGACATAGGGATATGAATCACTTCATCATATTCCTCCAGCAGCCTGTTCCACAGATCCATAATATCACCAGGCGATGGCTGGGAGGTGGAAATATCCACACCCTGAGCCAGTTTCTCGTAAAATTCCTGCTGGTTTAAAGTAATATCTTCATAAAATGTATCACCATTCATCATAAACGGCATGGCAATCACATGGATTCCCAATTCCTGTCCCTGCTTTTGTGTAATACCGCTATTGCTGTCTGTTACAACTGCTACCTTCATTCCTAATCTCCTTTATCTCTATGCCTCTTATTCCTCTTCTGCCATATTAGCTGATGTATACAGTTGATAATAGATTCCCTGTTTACTCATCAGTTCCTCATGATTTCCCTCTTCTTCAATGCCGCTTCCTGAAAGCACCAGAATCCTGTCTGCATTCTGTATGGTGGACAGACGATGAGCTATGGTCAGGGTTGTTCTTCCTGAAGCAAGGCGCTCCAGTGACTGGGATACCAGATGCTCGCTTTCATTATCAAGGGCTGAGGTTGCCTCATCCAGTATGAGAACCTGAGGATTCTTAAGGAACACTCTGGCAATGCTGATTCTCTGCTTCTGTCCTCCTGAAAGCTTCACTCCACGCTCTCCAACATAGGTGTCATATCCATCCTTTAAGCCTGTAATAAACTCATGGGCTCCTGCCATTTTGGCAGCTTCCAGAACTTCTTCCCTGCTTGCCCCAGGACGGCCATATTCAATATTCTCATATACAGTTCCTGAAAACAGATATACATCCTGCTGAACCACACCTACACTGTTGCGAAGGCTTTCCAATGTTACATTCTTAATATCCTGTCCGTCAATAAGGATTTTACCCTCAGTTGGATCATAAAATCTTGGAATTAAGTTGCACAGAGTGGTCTTACCGCCTCCTGAAGGTCCTACCAGTGCCAGCTTTTCTCCAGGTTTAACAGTCAGGTTAATATCGGACAGAACCGGATTATGATCATCTGGATATTCAAAGGATACATGATCAAAGGTAATGGTTCCTTCGATATTATTCAGTTCAACAGCACCTTCTTCATCAAATATATCAATATCAGCATCCATTAATTCAGTAAAACGTTCAATACCTGTCATACCTTTCTGGAACTGCTCTGCAAATTCTATAATTCTTCTAATGGTAGCAAGCAGAGTAGTCACATACATAGTATAAGCAACCAGATCACCAGGACCAATCAGCCCCTTAATCATGAAAATGCCGCCTGCCACAATCACTACGACATACATCAGACCATCAAACATACGAATGGTATTCTGGAAAGCAGCCATATATTTATAGGTTTCTTTTTTAATATCAAAAAACACCCGATTGTCATGATTGAATTTTTCAATTTCCACATCTTCATTGGCAAAGGCACGCACTACCTTGTTGCCCAGAAGGCTGTCCTCAATTCTTGCATTGAGCTCACCGATGTGATTACGCTGTTTCTTAAATGCCTTCCGCACCTGTATGTTAAAATAAGAACAGGATACAGCCATAACAGGAACCAGAACGAAGATAATCACTGTCAGAGGCAGATTAATTCCTGCCAAAATAATAAAGGAAACCACTGTTTTTAAAAATGCAATGAAGAATTCTTCCGGACAGTGGTGTGCAAACTCTGTTACATCAAATAAGTCGCTGGTAATCCGCGACATAATCTGTCCAACCTTTGTATTGTTAAAATAATTATCAGAAAGCTTCTGCAGATGTGCAAATGCGTCCTCTCTCATATCTGTTTCAATGGCAGCTCCCATAACATGGCCTGTATAAGCCATATAAAAGCTTGCCAGTCCATCAATAATACGAAGGCCAAAATACAAAAGCCCGATCATAACCACTGTGCGCACGCTCAGTGCTGCCAGATCCTGCAGGCCCTGATTGGTGATGTAACGTAAAATCAGCGGCAATACCAGCTCACAAATGGTAGTCAGTGCCGCACAAAAAAGGTCCATCACCATAACCCCGGTGTATTTTTTATAGTAGGGCACAAAGCGTTTTAACAATGTGCCCGTTTTCTGATGCTTTTGTTCCATAATAATCTCTACTCCAGTATTCTAATGTTTTTAATAAGCCCCAATGCCCAATCCTCTTCTCCAGGTTTTTTGCAGGTAATATTAATATTCATACGCTGCTCCCCATAGATAACCTGTGCAGACAGACCATAGAGAAGCTCTCCATCCTGTTCCCATGGTTTATAAACCACAGCCTTTGCCTCTGCTTTTCCAAGTGAAAACCTGTGAACCTCTGCATGCTCTCCATTTTGAAACCAGGCATCCTTAAATTCCGCTGTCCGTCCCTCTAGAGCAATGGCATATACATAATAATCATGGGCCCCATAATCAGCGCCATCATAATAGTGATCCAGGACATCCGTCCTGTTATCTTCATGAAGATAGTGGCCCGGAAGACCAAAGATCATATTGCCAAGCCGTCTGAAGACCATATGTTTTCTGCATCCAATCTCAATATCTCCAGGCATTACCTCAGTCTGGCTGATATCAGCCGGCTCATGACCTGCAAGTGCACAGACCTCTAAATATTCCTTTTGAGGAAATGGGATTTTAGGATTGGCTTTTAAAGCCTTTTCCAAATATTCAATGACAGAATCATTGATATATTTATCATCATTACTTCGTGCAGACGGCATAAAAAAACAATGCTGGTTTAATAAGGCAAGACCGCTGTTGCGATAGAAATAAGCATCCTTTTCGATTTCATTCCATATAAAGAAATCCTTGGCAAACGCCATGGTAAGGCCGGAATTCACCAGCCCTCTGATCTCTCTCAAGGTATAGGGGCGGATATAGCTGATTAGTTTGTCTTTCTGATTTTCAGGAATGTAAAGCAGGGGAAACCAGCAAAACAAATAATCCTTTTTGCCGTCCCAGCCGGATACCATATTCATCAGCTCTTTGAACCACTTATAAAAGCTCATCTGCCTCATAGCAAGGAAGTCCCGCTTCCTGTAATATCCGGTTCTGTCCAATACCCGCAGCTTTAGATCACCCCGCTCAGCCAGCTTCTCCAGAAACTGAATCACCGCCACATGAAAGCCGGGCCCTGCAATATTGGTCTTGCTCATCCCATAAAATTTGCGTCTCTTCCAGCGAAACCACATACTGCCTTCCAGACAAATATTAATGATGAGAGGATCGTGACTGGCACTATAATGATACCCATTTTCCTCTGCCAGACCTTTTATCAGATAAGCTGCTTTCTCCAGATTCCAATTGCTTCTGGCAAACAGCTTTCTCTTTGGTTCCAGTGAAAAATTGATTGTAATACCCATTCGATACCCTTTCTTAGTATATCTTTCTCTATTCTATCCTATTTTCATTAGAAATGGAAGTAGTAAACTGGCTGAGTTTTTCCATTAGACAGCATTTTCTTTTTCTGATATCATGGTAATAAGGATGGAAAAGAAAGGAGAAAACCATGAATATACATCAGAAATATGAGGACCACAAGTCATCTGCTTCCGCCTTCTTTGTTGTAGGAGGTCTCATTACCCTCTATGCCCTGCTATGCTGGACCGGTATATTCTCCATGCCAGGAACAGGTGCTTCCAAATATTTCTCACAGACAGTGATCACTGTTATGGGAATCGGCAGTCTCATCATCGCTGTAATGACACAGAGAACAGCCAAAGCCATATCAGGGGAGCTGGAGGAAAAAGAAAAACAAACTGATACCATAACTCAATGGTTTCTTTCCTCTTATACAAAAGAAGCCCTGGATAATCAGCTGGATTTAGAATATGAGAATTACTCAGAAGAAGAACGGAGTTTGAAACGATTTGATCTGATACAGGATATCTTAATTACGAATCATGATCTTCCTGAACAGTCTTACGTAGATGAGTTGTGCGAAATGCTTTATGAGATATTGTTTGAATAGTTGAAGTTATTCGAATTGCTTGAAGATTTACACGAGGGGTTCGACCCTTTGATACAAAGGGTCGAACCCCTAA
>DHOR01000038.1:58728-58904 GCA_002409995.1 Hungatella sp. UBA5385
AACCCCCTCGTGTAAATTTTTATTCCTTGGTAAGACTGCCCTTCTTAGAACGTGTCTTACTATAAAGTAATAATAAAATGGTTCCGATCACTCCGGCAGATACAGCGTTGCTGATAGCTGCTACCACCCCCTGAGTAAATACAAGGTTGGCAGGCTCTGCATAGATCACAATATCA
>DHOR01000038.1:59068-60743 GCA_002409995.1 Hungatella sp. UBA5385
GGCTCTGCATAGATCACAATATCAAGAACAGGAGCAACGATAATCCAGGAAATCACATTAGCAATCACCTGATATACATTAAAACGAATGATATCCTTAGTGCCAAATTCCCCATCCTCCACGTGCATCTTAGGATACACAAGACCGATGATAAAGCAGGAGATACCGCTGGCAATTACCCAGCTCCACCATACAGAACCATACTGAATGGCATCAGAAAGCGCATGACCAATAAATGCGATCAGTCCGCCTGCAAGAGGTCCAAACAGGGCACCGAAGAACGCGCCGATTCCATATGCTGTCTGAATAGCGGTTTCCGGTATTCCGGTAGGGATTTTCACGTACATGAATAACAGGGTGAACAATGCTGCGCCAAGTCCTGTAGCTACGATGGTCTTTGTTTTAAACTCAAATAACTTTTTCATGATGATACCCTCCTATATTTTGTATATTACGAATTAAGAGTACTTAAATTTCCATTATTTGTCAAGTAATTCCGAAAAAACCTGTTTTGTAACCGAATTGCAATTATTTTGTAAATTCTACAGTCCAATCCGGGCCGTAATTTAGGTTAAAATCTTTAGTTAAATTACCCTGACTCACTGCCATAGCCACCTTCATCAGCTCATTATTGTAAATCATAGGATCGCCTTTTTTAGCAAATCCAAAGCTCTGATGGAATAATACCTTTTGCTGGAAAGCAACTGTTCCCTCATGCTTCACTGTTACATGTACCATATCTCCATATGCAAAACCTGCATTCTGGAAATCTTTCAATGGAATATTGGTCCATAAATTGCCGAAGTTTGGATCATTGATCTCAAATACACCGCTGATTGTTCCGTCTCCAATTACTGGCTCTAAGATAGGATGCTCCACAATCTCCTCTACCGGATATTCCGGGCCTACCCCTTCAAAATCAATGATTCCGCTTGCAAGACGAGCTGCTGTATAGCCAAATAAATCACGTCCGTGGAAAATAGCAACACCTTCAGTTCCTTTTCCCCTTAAACGGTTTACCTTTTCATCAATTTCCCGGACTGCCTCAATACCGATGAATTTCTTCACATGGGTAAGGGAACCATTGTCCGGAGTTACAACGTAATAGCCATCTGCAGTCTTAGCCACACATGGACGGCGGTGGGTTCCAACCCCCGGATCTACAACAGATACGTAGATGGTTCCTTCCGGCCAGAACTGAAGGCTCTGGTACAGACGATAGCTGGCACTCCATGTATCATACTGAGGCAGTTCATGAGTTCCATCCATGATTTCCAGTTCTCTGTCTACGGTTTTTACAACACCGTACATGGAGCTGACCGCTCCTTCCTTGTAAGTAAAATCTGTCTGAAATACTAAAATTGGTTTCATGCTTTTCTCCTTTTATTATTAAAATTAATATATCTTATATTTAAACAAATGGATTATAAAATCTGGAGCCATTGACAAAGAAAGTGATACACAGGGAGCCTATAAATACCAGCGCTGCAAATACCATTGCAAACCAGTCTCCCTTTTTTAAAGGCTTTGCCACATACCAGGTTCTCTTTTTATGCTTGCCAAATCCCCGAAGGTCCATGGCATTACTGATTAAATCAATTCTGTCCAGGGTGGAAAATATAAGAGGAACACAGATATTAATCACATTTTTCACCCTGGACAGAATTGATTTAAT
>DHOR01000038.1:60964-61141 GCA_002409995.1 Hungatella sp. UBA5385
ACAGATATTAATCACATTTTTCACTCTGGTTCCCAGCTTCTCCTTCTTGGATAAATCCAGTCCTCTGCTCTGCTGAGCCAGTGCTATATCCTGATAATCCCTGATAACATCGGGGAAATACCGAAGTGTGAGAGACAGGGCATAAGCTGCCTTATAATTACAGCCTACTCTGTTTAA
>DHOR01000041.1:0-935 GCA_002409995.1 Hungatella sp. UBA5385
GGGTCGAACCCCGTTTTTAAAAAAGGAGACAATTGTGAAAATTATAGTATCACCAGCGAAGCAAATGCGGGTTCAGACAGATATCTTCATGGCAGACAGACCTGTTTTCATGGAAGATGCTAAAAAGTTGTGCAATTTACTGAAAACATATTCATTTACGGAGCTGAAACAGCTATATGGAGCAAATGATAAGATAACTGAGCAGAATTATAACAGGCTGAAGGAGATGAATCTGGATGGACCTCTGACTCCCGCTGTTCTGGCATATGTAGGGCTTCAGTATCAGTCTATGGCTCCGGATATCTTTACGCTGGATCAATGGGAATATGTGAAAAAACATCTTTACATACTCAGCGGTTTTTATGGAATATTAAAAGCAGCAGACGGTGTTGTTCCATACCGGCTGGAAATGCAGGCCAAGCTTTCTATAGATGGTAAAAAAGATTTGTATGCTTATTGGGGGAAACGGCTTTATGAGCAGCTGGTCTTAGAAGGGGACAGGATCATCATTAATCTTGCATCTAAAGAATACAGCAAGGCAATTGAACCATGGCTGGGAGAAGAGGATACCTTTCTTACCTGTGTTTTTGGAACGGAAACAGATGGGAAGGTAAAAGTAAAGGCAACAGCTGCTAAGATGGCAAGGGGAGAAATGGTGCGTTATCTGTCTGAACATCAAGTGGCTGATGCTGCTGAAATCAAGAAATTCAACCGCCTTGGTTATACATTCCGTCCTGAATATTCAACAGATACAGAATATGTGTATACAGTATAATCTTATGGTCTGGTATTGACAGATAATATCAAAGCATATTATGATTGAAGTATCTTAATTAAGGAGGAATATCCAATGGACTACAGAAAAGCTGCAGAAGAAAGAAAATCCATACGGGAATTTACAGATAAGCAGATACCGGAAAATATCAGGGAAGACC
>DHOR01000041.1:1111-1614 GCA_002409995.1 Hungatella sp. UBA5385
TACCGGAAAATATCAGGGAAGACCTGATGGAATATGGCAAAAATTGTCTTAAGTTAATTCCTGAACTTGAAACAGAGTTTATTATAACAGATGGGGCAAAATATAATTACCTGGAGGAATTTGCAGGATATGAAGGTCTTACTTTTAAAGCCCCCTATTATCTGATTCTTCTTTCTGCTAAGAAACAGGGGTATTTAGAGAATGCAGGATATATAAGCGAAGATATGATTCTACATATGACAGATATGGGAATAGACAGCTGCTGGCTCACAGTTAATGAGGGAGAAGCTTTAAAACAACAGTTAGGGCTTGATACTGACATGGCCGTTGTGGCAGTGACTGCTTTGGGTTATGGGAAAAAGCAGAGAACTCTTACGACTCTTCATATAAAAAGCAAATCTGATGTGGAGATAAGAACAAGAGAAGGCCATGTGGCACCGAAAATCACTTTGGAAGAGATGGTTTACGGAGATACATGGCACAAACCTGCTGATCTTGGTGAG
>DHOR01000041.1:1824-2160 GCA_002409995.1 Hungatella sp. UBA5385
TGTGGATGACGGTCTGCGCAATGCCTTACTTGCCGCCAGTTATGCACCTACATTTTTAAATCGTCAGTCCTTCCGTCTGGTTATGACGGATGGAAAACTGCTCTTTGTAAAGATTCTGGACCCTCTTACAGATGAAGTGGACGCAAAGCTGAACTGCGGAGCTGTTATGTTAAACTTTGCTGCAGTTCTTGAAGAGAGAAGACCATTTATGCCTCAGTGGGTGCTGGGAGCTCCGGATATCAATTATCAGCTGCCTGCTGACTGTGAAATAGTTGCATACTGTAATTTGTAATATAACAAGATGCAATAGCTAACCACCAACCACCAACCACCAAC
>DHOR01000041.1:2390-2998 GCA_002409995.1 Hungatella sp. UBA5385
AATACCTTACTGAAATAATAAGGATTATCAAAGCCCAATTGTTCTGAGATTTCGTACATCAGAAACTCATGGGTATCAATCAGCTCTTTTGCATGATCAATCTTAACAGATGCAATATAATCAGAAATGGTTACTCCCGTCATCTTTTTAAATGTATTGCTTAAATGTCCTGCGCTGATGTTAAGCACATCGGAAATATCTGTCAGAGTTAGTTTTTCACTGTAATGTTTTTTTACATATGTTTTAGTCTGTTCCACCAATTTATCCGATCTGGTGCTTTTTCTGTCATCTAATAGTCTGCACAGCTTTTTACAGAAGCTGTCAAGCCATGTGAGAATATCCGCCAAACTGTTAAACTGATTCAACTGATCTGCAATATTAATGGTATAAGGGAAAATATCCCTGTAGGTATTATCCGGATTTTCAAAAAAGGAATACAAAAAGGTGTATATATTAATACATGCACTGCTTGCCTGTTCCTTGCCTGGTTTATTCTCCTTAAACAAATCAATGATCTGTTCAAAAATAGAATTCAGCTTTTCGCTGTCATTTTGCGAGACAGAGGAAGCCAGCTCTTTTTTGAAAATATTAATATTAAAATCCTTTGC
>DHOR01000041.1:3166-3671 GCA_002409995.1 Hungatella sp. UBA5385
AATATTAATATTAAAATCCTTTGCACTGCTGAGATGAATTTCCTGTCCATGATAAAAAACCACCGGAGATTCAGAGTCGAAATAGTAATATTCCAAAGCTTCCTTCGCTTCTGTCAGGGCAGAAGTCAGGAGAGGAATCTGATCTTGTATGGTGCTGACTCCAAACACGCCTGTTAACTCAAAGTAAGTCTTAAGTGCAGCTTGTGCCTTACTGCAGAATTCTGTAACTGTTTTCTCAAAAGTGCTTTTATCATCCAGAGAAGCAACCAGAAGAAAGGTATCCTGTCTGTATTCCAGAAGAGTCTGGCATTGAAACATTCTGGCAGCAATTCCCCCTGCAATATCAATAAGTTGTTTGGTAATATGATGAAAATCATAGGTTTCCTCTACAGTATCAACTGTAATATTAACAGGTCTTACTGCAAATAAAATCACAAAGGGATTTTTATATTCAGCCTCTAATTTATCCGGCATTTCCTCCTGTTTTTTAGATAATAGCAGAAGA
>DHOR01000041.1:3867-4355 GCA_002409995.1 Hungatella sp. UBA5385
TGTTTTTTAGATAATAGCAGAAGATTGGTAAAATAGTTTTTGTCTGCCATTTCCTCACTATCTTTTAATAGATCATGAAGCAGCTGGTGCTGTTCCTGTCTGACCAACAGCTGACATGCTTCTTTGGCCCGTTCTAAAGACTGCAGCAAAGCCTCAGCAGTTAAATCAATTTTCACAAGATAGTCAGATGCACCTAAGGACAATGCTTTTTTAACAAGATGGAATTCCTCTAAATTGGTTAAAACGATAAAGGAGAAGGTACAGCCTGCATTTTTACATTTTTCAACCAGATCAAGTCCGCTTAACACGGGCATCCTGATATCTGTAATTACAATATCCGGTTTTAGTTCCACAATCATATCAAAGGCAGTAGGACCATTGGTTGCTTTACCAATAATGGTGCAGTCATAATCCTCCCAGGTAATCAAGGATGAGACCCCCGCAAGAATTAAAGGTTCATCGTCTACAATAACAATTCTATACATTCA
>DHOR01000041.1:4624-4959 GCA_002409995.1 Hungatella sp. UBA5385
AATATTCCAAAGGCAGAGCAATTGTAATCTTAGTATATTCATCCGGTTCACTTTCAATAGTGAGACCATAGGCTTCTCCATATACCAGCTTCAGTCTCCGGTCCACATTAGGGAGACCGATTCCGCTCATATTGCTTTTGGTGATGCGGGATGTGTCTGTAAGAAGCTTTTTCTGATTTTCTTTGGAAATTCCCACTCCATTGTCCTTTACTTCAATATAGAGAACTCCGGAGTCTGTGTAGGCGTGTATCTCAATAAGCCCATTCCGCCCGCTGGGTTCAATTCCACTGAAAATGGCATTTTCCACAAGGGGCTGGAGTGTCAGTTTTATGATT
>DHOR01000041.1:5158-5446 GCA_002409995.1 Hungatella sp. UBA5385
GGCTGGAGTGTCAGTTTTATGATTTTAGCATCATATAATTCTTCCTGATCCACTGAAATCTCCATATCAAATAATTCAATATAACGTATTTTTTCTATAATCACATAGTTGTTTAGAAAATCTAATTCCTGCCGCAGAGTGACCTTTTCATTAAATCCCTTAGCCATATTCTTCAGAAGGGAAGAAAGGGCAGTGACAACCTGTACAATACCGCTGTTTTTCTGAATGGTTGCAATCCATTTTATAGAATCCAGTGTATTGTAGAGGAAATGAGGGTTGATCTGTGCC
>DHOR01000041.1:5648-6522 GCA_002409995.1 Hungatella sp. UBA5385
AGGAAATGAGGGTTGATCTGTGCCTGAAGCATTTTGATTTCCATGTCTTTTTTCTCTTTTTCGTCCTGTACTCTGGTCTCCATCAGCCGTGAAATCCTTCTTGACATCTGATTGATCTGGTGACCGATCATGCCCACCTCATCATCTGTTTCTATGGAGAGATCAGGCTCAAAATCACCTTTTGCAATGAGCTGCAGACGTTTGGTCAGCCGTGTAATGGGCGCTCCAAGCTGGTGAGATACAAGAACGGATAAGGTCAGACCTATAGCAATACAGAAAAAGAAGATAATCAGCACTGTACTCCATATGATTTTGTGATTTAAGTCAATTCTGCTGACAGGAAGCACTTCAAACAGAATCAAACCGCTGACAGGCTGTTTGGCATAGCTGATGATACATGGTTCATTGTCAAGCTTTCGTTCCAAACTTCCTTCTTCCGGGGGAAGCTCCTGCAGTTCCTTAATCACTTCTGACACATCAAACTGATCTCCATTGGTGGAGGCTATAACTCCGCCTTCCTGAGTGACTGCATAGACGATTTTGTCCGGCGGAAGACTTGAGAGAGCGGAAGAAAACAGTTTTGGTGAGATTCCAAGGAAAATCCAGGAATCCTTAACTTCACTCCGTGAGCTATATTTTAAAGGTCTCACAATAGGAAGAAGCTTTGCATTTGTACTTTTCCCATAGGGAAATGGATTCTCTGCCAAAGTATATGCATATTTTGCAGTCTGTTGACTGAGAAGAGGGATAAACCATTCTGCCTCCATGATATTGTCCGGATCATTGGGATCGCCGTAGGAATTGCCTGCCTGCAGTACAAGACCATGGTGATAGATAACAAGCTTATGGATATATTCGCTGTAACCGGAAATTG
>DHOR01000041.1:6710-8735 GCA_002409995.1 Hungatella sp. UBA5385
TATATTCGCTGTAACCGGAAATTGCACAAAAATCCCTTAATACATCGGAAGCATACAAGGTCATAGTAACATCATTTGTTTTACTTGGGCTGTTAAAGGTGGTTGCAAAAAACAAGGATTTTCGTTCTGTGCAGTTTAAAATAATATTGACCATCTCCTTATAGGCAATATCAAGCCGGTCTGACAGAGTATGTATCTGATTGGCGGAATTCTCCCTTTCATTAAGAATCACATCCTTGCGGTAGGAGTGATAGTTATAAAAACTGATTGCAGAAGCAATACAGATAATAAGGAAAAGATTATATAGGATCAGCTGCTTTTGAAAGCTATTTTTCATTTTCTTCTTTTCATTCATATTCCTCATTTCCTTTCATTTCCATCAAAATAATCATACCTGTAATATTTTTTAATTTCAATCTAAAAGATTCTGAAACCTTTAAATAGTATAACTTTCTAAAAATAATATATTTTTTAGGATTGATTTTTTCAAAGTCTAAGGAAATAGTAACAGAATTATAAAAATAATTAATTTTGATTTTTTATTAAATCTGGTATGCTTAATTCACCAAGTTGATAGAAACAAAAAAGGGAGGTTTTTACAATGAAGTTAAAAAAAGTATCAGCATTTATTTTGGCAGCAGCTATGGCGGCCAGCCTTACAGCATGTGGCGGCGGTAATAAGGAGGCAGAAACAAAGGCGCCAGATACAACACCTGCAGCAACAGAGGGCAGCACAACGGAAGCCGCTAAGGAAGAGACTCCAGAAGCGGCAAGCGGTGAGAAACAGGTGCTTTCTGTAACTACCTGGGATTATGACACAACACCTCAGTTCTCAGCAGTAGTAGATGCCTACATGGAGAAAAATCCTAATGTAGAGATTAAGGTTATTGACACTTCCGCAGATGAATACAACAATTCACTGGGAATCAGTTTATCCGCTGCTCAGGCAGACCCTGATGTAATCTGGGTAAAGGATATGGGCTCCATGCTTCAAATGGCAGACAAGAACCAGCTGCTTTCATTAGATGATTTAATTAAAGCTGACAATGTGGATTTATCTGTATACAGCGGTGCTGCAGAGCAGTTAATGTATAAGGATGCCACTTACGGACTTCCATATCGTTCAGACTGGTACGTTTTATACTACAACAAGGATTTATTCGATGCTGCAGGCGTTGAATATCCATCTAATGATATGACATGGCAGGAATTTTATGATCTGGCAGCTAAGATGACTTCAGGAGAAGGAAGTGCCAAGGTTTATGGTTCCCATAATCACACCTGGCAGGCTCTTGTTACCAACTGGGCAGTACAGGATGGGGAGCATACAGTTGTAGAGAAGGATTATGGCTTCTTAAAGCCATGGTATGAGGAGGCACTTGCACTTCAGGATAACGGATATATTCAGGACTACTCCACCTTAAAGACAGCTAACATTCATTATTCATCTGTATTTAAAAACCAGCAGGCAGCTATGATGCCAATGGGTACCTGGTTTATCGCAACTATGATGCAGGCACAGGCAGAAGGCGAAACAGACTTTAACTGGGGCGTAGCAAGAATTCCTCACCCGGAAAATACAGATACAGGTTATACAGTAGGTGCAGTAACTCCTATTTCAATCAGTGCTTATACAGATCAGAAGGATCTTGCATGGGATTTTGTAAAGTTTGCTTCATCTGAAGAGGCTGCAGATATTCTTGCTAAACAGGGTGTATTTACAGGTATTCAGACAGATGAATCCATTAAGACCATCGCTTCTGCAGAGTATTTCCCAGAAGGCGACAGCAATAAGGAAGCTTTAACCTATACTCATTATTCTTTTGATCGTCCATTAGACCCACAGATCGAAGAAATTCGTAAGCCATTAGATGAAGTACATGAAATGATTATGATCAAATCCTACTCCATTGATGAAGGTATTGCAGAATTAAACAAACGTGTTGCAGAAATTAAGGGCTGGAACTAATTTGCCTAACAGTTCCTGATGACAGAAAGAGCGCCTCTATAAGTTCATTATGGTGA
>DHOR01000041.1:8947-10981 GCA_002409995.1 Hungatella sp. UBA5385
GCCTCTATAAGTTCATTATGGTGAGCGCTCTTTCTTATGGGGAAAATAATTCCAAGGAGGTAATTCAATGGAAGAAATCAAGAAAAAGGGACTTTCTTCTCAAAAGAAAAGAGTGATCCGTGATAACCTGGTAGGTTATGCATTTATCCTTCCCAATCTCATAGGTTATGCGATTTTTATCTTTATTCCCGTATGTTTTTCATTTGTTTTAAGTGTTATGAAGTGGGATGCTTCACAGGCTCCCATGGAATTTGTGGGTTTACAGAATTTTGTGCAGATTTTTAATGACGATCTTTTCGTCAAATCCTTCTGGAACACTATAGAATATGCCCTGCTGACAGTCATACCTACTCTGGTATTGTCTCTGCTTCTGGCAGTTCTGTTAAATAATAAAATAAAGGGAATTGCCATTTTCAGAACAGCAATCTACTTCCCTTATATTGCTTCTATTGTTGCTGTAGGTGCAGTCTGGAATATGCTGTTTCAGCCTGATTTCGGGCCTATTAACGAATTCCTTAAGTTTATCGGTATTGCAAAGCCGCCAAGATGGGTGGTAGATGTGAAATGGGCCATGGTAGCCATTTCCATTGTAAGTATCTGGAAATATATGGGCTATTATATGATTGTTTATCTTGCTGCACTTCAGGGTATTGATTCCGCCCTCTACGAAGCAGCCGGTATAGATGGTGCTACAGGCTGGCAGAAATTCAGGTATATCACAGTCCCTATGCTGACACCGACTACATTTTTCGTGCTGATTATGCTGACCATTCAGTGTTTTAAGGTATTTGACCTGGTCTATGTTATGACAGGAGGCGGCCCTGGTAATGCCACCAAGACATTGGTTAACTATATCTATGAAAAGGCATTTACAAGCTGGCAGTTAGGGCCTGCAAGTGCAGGGGCCATTATACTGTTTGCAGTGGTGCTTGTGATTACGCTGATTCAGTTTTCCGGTGAGAAAAAATGGTCCAAAGACTTAATGTAAAGGAGGAGAGAACATGCAGACAAAACAGAAAACTTATAAAGTTTTTATCTATCTATTGCTAATTGCATTATCCCTGTTTATGCTGGTTCCATTCTACTGGATGATGATTTCCTCCTTAAAGCTTAATAAGGACGTTTTCTCCATTCCTATGAAATGGTGGCCTGATACCCTTCATTGGGAAAACTACAAAATTATATGGGAGAAGCTGCCGCTACTCACATTTTTCTTAAATACGGCTAAGCTGACTATAATTACAACGATTATTCAGCTGCTTACCAGCTGTCTGGCTGCCTACGGATTTACAAAGACAAAATTCAAAGGCCGCGATGTAATATTTTTAATGTATGTGACTACCATTGCTGTACCTTGGCAGGTGTATATGATCCCTCAGTTTATTATGATATCTAAAATGGGACTTAACGATACACACCTTGGTTTAATACTGATGCAGGCGTTTTCTGCATTTGGAGTGTTCTTAATGCGGCAGTTTTACATCAGTATTCCTGATGAGCTTTGTGAAGCTGCAAGAATTGATGGACTCAATGAATTCGGAATTTTTACAAGAATCGTTCTTCCTCTTGGTAAACCGGCTATGGCAACATTGACCATTTTCACATTTACCAATGTATGGAATGACTTTATGGGGCCGCTGATCTATTTAAAAACAAAGGAATTAAAGACGATTCAGCTGGGAATCCGTATGTTTATCTCCCAGTATGGCGCAGATTATGCATGGATTATGGCTGCATCTGTATGCTCTCTGATTCCGGTTGTTATTGTATTCTTAAGCTGTCAGAAATTCTTCGTAGAAGGTGTGGCTGCCAGCGGTATTAAGGGCTAAGAAAGGAGTAAATACAATGGCACAGACATTTGATTCTTTGAGTAAATATCCTGGAATAGAAGAGGGTATGGTAAAGCAGAGTCTTGACCAGGCGGTGGATATTATTAAGAAAAACCTTCTGGTTTTTACAGATAAATTCCAGTCTTCCAACAGCTTTGATGGATTTTATGAACCAACAGAGAATGTGGAATGGACCACCGGCTTT
>DHOR01000041.1:11151-11406 GCA_002409995.1 Hungatella sp. UBA5385
GGAATGGACCACCGGCTTTTGGACCGGCGTGATCTGGCTGGCCTATGAACATACAAAGGATGACAGCTTTCGTAAGGCTGCTGAGATTCAGGTGGAAAGCTTTTTACACAGAATTGAGAACAAGATTGATGTTAACCATCACGATATGGGATTTTTATACAGTTTATCCTGTGTAGCTGCCTGCAAATTAACCGGCAATGAGCATGGAAAGCAGGCTGCGCTCCTGGCAGCAGACCATCTGGTGGAACGTTACCG
>DHOR01000041.1:11608-12042 GCA_002409995.1 Hungatella sp. UBA5385
GAGAAGGGACAGTTCCTTCAGGCGTGGGGAAATCCGGGAGAGCCAAAGGAATACAGATTAATCATTGACTGTCTCTTAAATCTGCCTCTGCTATACTGGGCAACAGAAGTAACCGGAGATCCTGAGTATGCTAAAAAAGCTGAAAACCATATTAAAACAGCCATGAAGTGTGTCCTCAGACCGGATCACTCCACCTATCATACTCATTTTATTGATATGGAAACAGGAGAACCCACCTATGGAGTTACCCATCAGGGCAATCGCAATGATTCTGCATGGGCAAGAGGTCAGGCATGGGGGATTTATGGAATTGCATTAAGCTATCGGTATTTGAAAAATCCGGAATATATAGAAATGTTTCAACAGGTAACGGATTACTTTATAGAACATCTTCCTGATGATCTGGTTCCTTACTGGGATTTTGACTTTGACAC
>DHOR01000041.1:12227-12504 GCA_002409995.1 Hungatella sp. UBA5385
AGGAAGCACAGAACCAAGAGATTCCTCCGCGTCAGCCATTGCTGTCTGCGGTATTTATGAAATGATCAAATATCTGGACGAAGAGAAAGCAGACCGCTACAAAGAAGCTGCTGATAAAATGCTTCGTGCCTTAATTGATCACTGTGCAAATACTGATTATGAAAAATCCAACGGTTTGCTGCTTCATGGAACCTATGCCAGGGATTCCAAAGACAATACCTGTACGAACCGCGGAGTGGATGAATGTAATACATGGGGTGATTATTTCTATATGGAA
>DHOR01000041.1:12688-14529 GCA_002409995.1 Hungatella sp. UBA5385
GGGTGATTATTTCTATATGGAAGCGCTGACAAGACTGTCACAGGACTGGAAGCTTTACTGGTAGTTTTACTGGAAAATTTACCGGAAAGGTTTACCCGAAAAATCACCGTCAGAAAGTAGGAAGATAAATGAAAACCAATCTTTTATATGTTTTTGCGGATCAATGGCGTGCTCAAGCCGTAGGATACAGGAAGGAAGATCAGGTAATAACTCCCAATATAGACTCATTTGCAGAAGAAAGTATGCGTTTTACCAATGCTTACAGCACATTTCCCCTCTGTTCTCCTCACAGAGCTTCTCTGATGACAGGTAAATATCCATTTTCAGCGGGCATGTGGACCAATTGCAAGATCGGGCTAGAAGAGAAGATTATGCTGAAGCCTCAGGAAACCTGTATCGCCAATGTTTTAAAGGACAATGGCTATAGAACCGGATATATTGGAAAATGGCATTTAGATGCCTCTGAACTGAATTTTAATCCTCATCCAAAGTCTGGTGCAAAAGACTGGGATGCCTATACACCGCCAGGAGAGAGAAGACAGGGCTTTGACTACTGGCTATCCTATGGTGCCTGGGATGATCATCTGAATCCGCACTATTGGCACAATGATGAGAAGCAGATCAAGCCTGGTAAATGGTCTGCAGAATATGAAACAGACAAGGCAATTGAATATATGGAAGCCGGAAAAGGCAGTGAAGAACCTTTTGCGCTGTTCCTTTCCTATAATCCGCCTCATCTCCCCTATGAACTGGTACCTGATCAGTATTATGAGAAATTTAAAGATTTGGAAGTTGTATACAGAGACAATGTGCCTGATAAGATGCGAAAACCTGGCGGACTTTTAGAAACCCAGACCAGGCAGTATTATGCTGCTGTCTATGGAATTGATCAGCAGTTTGGAAGAATACTTCGTTATTTAAAGGAAAATGGAATGGAAGAGAACACTCTGGTAGTTCTGTCTGCTGATCATGGAGAAATGCTGGGTTCCCATGGGCTTATGAGCAAGAATATCTGGTATAATGAGTCCATTCATATCCCGCTGATGATCCGTCAGAAAGGAAGAATCAATAGTTCTGATCATGATGTTATTTTTGCCAGTCCTGATCATATGCCTACTATTCTGGGTCTTCTTGATTTCCCAATACCTGATACCTGTGAAGGATACAGTCATGCAGCCGGAATCCTGGGAGATGATCCTGATTCACCTGAGGATATGCTCATATGCTCTTATCCGGGAGGCGCAGACATGGTGGCACAGTTTTCAAAGCTTGGTCTCAATCATAAATCCTATGGCTGGAGAGGAATTAAAGATAAACGATACACTTATGTGATTACCAATGGTTATTCGCCGGGAGAGCCTCAGACGGAGTATCTATATGACAGTGTCAATGATCCTTATGAAATGAATCCCCGGATTATTGAAAAGGATTGTGATGATCCTGCAATTCTTCATTATAGGAATCGTCTTAGTCATTACCTTGAGATGACTATGGACCCATTTTTAATATCCAGATTTGGCTGACTTTTTTTAATAAAATGTATAAGTAGAGGTATATTTTTGTTCATACCCATGATATAATGGGAGAGGATATTTAGAAAAAAGGAATATATTAACAGTTTCTTCTAAATATCTTGTGAAATATGCTTGATTTATTTATAATCATTTGTTATAATCCAATTATAAAAATGATAATCATTATTAAGAAAGGAAGTATATATTATGAAGAAATATTTATGTGAGCCATGTGGCTATGTTTATGACCCAGCAGAGGGAGATCCAGATGGAGGAATCGCACCAGGAACAGCTTTTGAAGACATTCCCGATGATTGGGTATGTCCG
>DHOR01000041.1:14703-15076 GCA_002409995.1 Hungatella sp. UBA5385
TCCCGATGATTGGGTATGTCCGGTTTGCGGTGTTGACAAGAGCTCATTTGTACCAGTAGAAGAATAAGGAGGGCCGGGCATGGGCATCGTATTTGATGAAAGCCTGTTTACAGGCAATGAACTGATTGATACCCAGCATCAGGAACTGATCTCCCGTATTAACAGACTTTCTGATGTGACATTGGGAAAGGAAAAGACAGCAGCAATACAGACTCTGGATTTCCTGATGGATTATGTAGAGATTCACTTTTCAGCTGAGGAGAAGCTTCAGGCAGAAGCCGGATATCCGGACATAGAAGCACATAAGGCTCTCCACAGACATTTCGAGAATTCTGTTTCAGAACTTAAGGAGATGCTGGAAGAAGAGGAAGGC
>DHOR01000041.1:15242-15446 GCA_002409995.1 Hungatella sp. UBA5385
GAGATGCTGGAAGAAGAGGAAGGCCCAAGTGAGGCTTTCGTAGCAGCTGTGAAGAAGAATGTGGCTGACTGGTTTGTCAATCACATTGAAGTCTGTGATAAGAAAGTGGCTTCTTATATTAGGAGCCAGTCATAAGATGAATATATTGAAAAGGACAGAAGAAGAATCTGTCCTTTTTTTACTGAGGGGTTCGACCCTTTTTGA
>DHOR01000041.1:15631-85603 GCA_002409995.1 Hungatella sp. UBA5385
TCGACCCTTTTTGAAAAGGGTCGAACCCCTCAGTGAAATTTATAGGATTTCTTCCAGATTTACAGCCGGTTCGGCTATGAGAGAGTAGTTGGTATGATAGATAACAAAACCCGGTGCTGCACCAGGAACTCTTTTAAGCTGTTTCCGCTGAATGTAATCCACCTCTACCTTATCATTGCCTCTTCCTTTGGAATAATAGGCTGCCAGAGCCCCTGCCTCTTCGTATACCCGGTCAGGCAGTTCCTTGCCCTCTGTTTTCACGATTACGTGAGAACCTGCAATTCCTTTTGCATGAAACCACCAGTCATTTCCATTAGCTACTTTAAAGGTCAGCTCTTCATTCTGATAATTATTTTTCCCTACATAGATATGAAAACCGTCAGAGGACAGATAGTGGAATGGTTTGCTTAGAACCTTTGGCTTCTTCTCGCCTGCTCTGCGGTGTTTCACATAGCCATATTCCATAAGCTCCTCTTTGATCTGCACCAAATCTTCTTCTTTTAGAGCAATATCCAGAGAAGCGCTGATGGATTCCAGATGATCGATTTCCTGTTTTGTCTCCTGAGTCTGAGCTGTAAGAGCTTCTAAGGTGCGTTTCATCTTATTGTATCGGTCAAAATATTTCTGAGCATTCTCTGTGGCATTTAACTGATCATCAAGAGGAATGGTAATTTCCTCATTGGTGTAATAGTTGAGACAGGTCAGCTTCTTTTCACCGCCGGTTAATTCATAACCATAGGTATTCAGCAGCTCTCCATATACTTTGTATTTATCTTTTTTCTCTGTATCTTTTAACTGCTTCATCTGGAGATCGTACTTTTTATAATTTCGCTCCAAAGCTGTCTGAACAATTTTACGTAAATCCACTGATTTCTGGCGGATTCTTGTAATTGTGTTCCTGGAGGCATAATAAGTTTCTAAAAGAGTGCTTATGGACTCATAGGACTCTGCTCTGTACTCATTTCCTTCATAGCAGGTAAGAGGCAATGAGGAAAATTCCACAGGTTCCTCTCCATAATATACTACATTGGGGGTAAATCGCTTTTGTTTCACATCCTCCATCATATAGGAAAACATTCGGTATAAATGTGTCAGCTCTGGCTCCGAAAGCTCGTTGGCTGAATGATCGCTGTCTATAGACGATAAATGACATAGCTCTGTTGCCATAATAGGGCTGATGCCTGTGAGATTAGTAAAGAGTGCCTTCTGAACAGGTGCAGCAGTATGACTGATTACATCTATAAAATCTGCCTCTGTAATTGTGAGAGGATTTTTTTTCTCCACTGTCTGAGGAATAAAATAAGTTCTTCCAGGCAGCACCTCACGAATAGAGCTTACATGGGCAGGGATATGTTTAATGCTGTCCAGTATCATATCTTCTTCATTGCAGAAAATGATATTGCTGTGTTTGCCCATAATTTCAATCATCAGCTTTTTAATTGCTTTGTCACCCAGTTCATCTAAATGCTCCACTTCTATACAGAGAATACGTTCAAGCCCTGGCTGGCTTACCCCAACAATTCTTCCATTACCAATATGCTTACGCAAAAGCATACAGAAATTAGGTGCAGTCATAGGACTTTGTTTGTTCTGTTCTGTAAAGTAGATAAGTGGGAGACTTGCACTTGCTGAAATCAGCAGTCTCCAGGTGTTCCTTTGATTTTTAATAGTAAACAGCAGTTCATCTTTTTCCGGCTGAGCGATTTTAGCGATTTTACCGCCTGCCAGACGATCATTTAATTCTGCTGTAAGATTTGCCATAACAATTCCATCAAATGCCATGCTGCAAATACCTCCATTGCTTGTCTTGAATTAAGTTTTTTCTAAATGTTACAATTCAGCCATGCTATTCATAATTTGGCAGATGATACTTATTATCTAACAATAACCTTTCTGGCTGCCAAATTATTCATATCGGGCGTGCGCCCTATAGAAATATTCACTGAATTTTTGCTTAGTGAGCAAGCTCACACACGAAAACCCAGCAAATATTTCTGCATTGCTTAACTGTAACCCTAAATAGTATATCATATTTGAAACTATTTGACTTGTTTTTTATTTTGACTTATAATGAAAGGTATCTATGGCGAAAGAGAGGCATAAGCAATGATTAAGAGCATGACAGGCTTCGGTAGATTTGAAACCGTCACGGATGAATATAAGATTTCTGTGGAGATGAAAGCAGTAAATCACAGATATCTGGATTTAAGTATTAAGATGCCAAAGAAGTTTAACTTTTTTGAAGCAGGAATCCGGAATCTGTTGAAAAATTATATTCAGCGCGGTAAAGTTGATGTTTTTATTAGTTACGAAGATTATACAGAGAACAAATTGTGCCTGAAATACAACAGCGCTCTGGCAGCTGAGTATATGGATTATTTTTCGAAGATGGAAGCGCAGTTCGCCATCCCAAATGATATGAAGGTATCCACCTTAGCCAGATGTCCTGAGGTTCTTACAATGGAAGAGATTCCGGAGGATGAGGAGCAGATGTGGAAGATTCTTTCAGATACTATTGAAGAAGCAGCCAAACGGTTTGTGGAAACAAGGTTAAAGGAAGGAGAAAACCTAAGAACTGATCTCTTTGGCAAACTGGATTATATGATTAAGCTTGTAACATTTATTGAGACCCGTTCTCCAAGAGTTATTGATGAGTACAGGGCAAAGCTGGAGGATAAGGTGAAAGAGCTTTTAGCCAACACCTCCATTGATGAAGGAAGAATTGCCACAGAAGTAACTATTTTTGCTGATAAAATCTGTGTGGATGAAGAGACGGTACGCCTTAGAAGCCATATACAGAATACAAGATCAGAGCTTACAGCAGGAGGAAGTGTAGGAAGAAAGCTGGATTTTATTGCTCAGGAGATGAACAGGGAGGCCAATACCATCCTTTCAAAAGCCAATGATTTAGAGGTCTCCGATAAAGCCATTGCTTTAAAGACTGAGATCGAAAAGGTAAGAGAGCAGATCCAGAATATAGAATAACATTACATGAATTGAGGTAGGAATCATGAACGAACATGGCATACTGGCAGTGGTTTCGGGGTTTTCCGGTGCAGGTAAGGGAACTCTGATGAAGGCATTGTTAGAGCGTTATGACAATTATGCGCTGTCTATATCTGCCACAACCCGTAATCCAAGAGAAGGCGAAGTGGATGGACGGGAGTACTTCTTCGTCAATGAAGAGCATTTTAAAAATATGATTAAGCAGGAAGATTTGATTGAATATGCACAATATGTCAATCATTACTATGGGACGCCCAAACAGTACGTTTTTAACCAGATGGAACAGGGGAAGGACGTAATTCTGGAAATTGAGATTCAGGGCGCTTTAAAAGTAAAGGAACGTTTTCCTGAAACAATCCTGATTTTTGTGATTCCCCCTAACGCAGAAGAGTTAAAACGAAGACTCATTGGAAGAGGAACAGAAAACGAAGAGGTGATTAGTGCCAGACTTCACCGTGCAGTGGAAGAGGCAGAAGGCATTGACTCCTACGATTATATCGTTATTAATGATACCGTTGAATCCTGTGTGGAGGTTATGCACCGTTTGATACAGGTACAGCACAATCGGGTTTCCAATAATAAGGCATTTATCTCCCAAATCCGGGAAGAATTAAAGAATATATAAGAATCAGCACCAAGAAAGGGGAATTGAAGATGTTACATCCATCTTATTCAGATTTAATTAAAGTAGTAAACAAAGAGGTAGAACCAGGAGAGACTCCGGTTGTACAGAGCCGTTACAGCATTGTTATTGCTGCTGCTAAAAGAGCAAGACAGATTATTGGAGGCGCAGAGCCTGAGATAGCAGGAGCTGAGGGTAAAAAACCACTTTCTATTGCTATTGAAGAATTATATGAAGGCAAAGTGAAGATTTTAAGCGAGGCAGATGCAACTGAAGAGGAAGATTAAGACAAATAAGGCCATCTCAACATTGGCAGAGATGGCCTTTCTGTTTAGGAAAAGAGAAATAAAAGACAGGAGCTTTTTATGAAATTATTGTGTATTTCACTTGGCTGTGACAAGAATCTGGTAGATACCGAGATGATGTTAGGGCTTTTAAATAAAGACGGTTATACATTTACCGACAACGAACAGGAAGCAGATGTGATTGTGATTAATACATGCTGCTTTATTGGCGATGCCAAAGAGGAAAGTGTTAATACCATTCTGGAGATGGCGAGGATGAAGGAAGAAGGGAACTGTAAAGCCCTGATTGTCACTGGTTGTCTTGCCCAGCGGTATAAACAGGAGATCATCGATGAAATCCCTGAGGTGGACGGAATTCTTGGCACATCTACCTATGATGAGATATCCAACGTACTGGCAAAAGCCTTAGGCGGAGATACCCATGTCCAGTGTTTCCATGACCTTGATTTAATTCCGGAGATTGAAACAGAAAGAATGATAACAACCGGCGGTCATTATGCATTTTTAAAAATAGCAGAAGGCTGTGACAAACACTGTACTTACTGTATTATTCCCAGTCTGAGAGGCAATTTCAGAAGTGTTCCTATGGAGCGCCTTGTGAAGGAAGCGGCAAGCCTGGCTGAACAGGGAGTAAAAGAGCTGATTTTAGTTGCACAGGAAACAACACTGTATGGAGTGGATATCTATGGAGAGAAGTCACTTCACAAGCTTTTGAAAGAATTATGCAAGATCTCAGGAATTCAATGGATCAGAATCCAGTATTGTTACCCGGAAGAGATCACTGATGAACTGATTGAAACAATAAAAAGCGAGAAAAAGATCTGTCATTACTTAGACCTTCCCATCCAGCATGCCAGTGATTCTGTATTAAAGCGGATGGGCAGAAGAACCTCTCAGGCACAGCTTCGTGAAATTATAGACAAGCTTAGAACTGAGATTCCTGACATTGCTTTACGCACCACCTTAATTGCAGGTTTTCCGGGAGAAACAGAGGAGGACTATGAAACATTAATGGAATTCGTAGATGAGATGGAGTTTGAACGACTTGGTGTATTTGCCTATTCTGCAGAAGAGGATACTCCGGCTGCAACTATGGAAGATCAGATTCCAGAAGAGGTAAAGGCAGACAGACGTGATGAAATTATGGAGCTTCAGCAGGAGATATCTCTTGATCACTCCCAGTCTATGATCGGAAGAACCTTAGAAGTAATGATTGAAGGAAAAGTAGCTGATGAAAATGCCTA
Source organism: Hungatella sp. UBA5385 (assembly GCA_002409995.1). Lineage (GTDB taxonomy): Bacteria > Bacillota > Clostridia > Lachnospirales > Lachnospiraceae > UBA5385. The sequence goes on from DHOR01000041.1 coordinate 20,809, forward strand.
TGTAGGACGTACCTATATGGATGGTCCCAATGTGGATGGGATGATCTTCGTTCAGACCGGTGAAGCCTTAATGTCAGGAGACTTTGCCAAAGTACGGGTCACAGGGGCTATGGAGTATGATTTGATAGGAGAGTTGGAAGATGAATTTACCGAATAAGCTAACGATTTTACGAGTTATCATGATTCCTTTTTTTGTATTTTTTATGCTTCTTGACGGCGGTGGCAATCAGACTTACCGCTATATTGCTGCAGTTATCTTTATTGTGGCCAGCTTTACCGATTTTCTGGATGGTTCTATTGCAAGAAAATATAATCTTGTCACTAATTTTGGAAAATTTATGGACCCCCTTGCAGACAAGCTATTGGTATGTTCCGGTCTGATTTGCTTTACAGGTCTGGGTCAGCTGCCTGCATGGATTGTGATTATTATTATCAGCCGTGAATTTATTATCAGTGGATTCCGCCTGGTTGCTTCTGACAATGGAATCGTTATTGCAGCAAGCTACTGGGGCAAATTCAAAACAGCATCACAGATGATTATGTCAGTACTTTTAATTGTTAACATACCGGCTCTGTCAATTGTAACAACAGCACTGATCTGGATATCATTAATTCTTACTGTGATATCATTGGTTGACTACATTGCGAAAAATCATCAAGTACTTACAGAAGGGAGCCTGTAATTATGGTTGTGGAACTGATTTCCGTTGGGACAGAATTACTTCTTGGCAACATTGTTAATACAAACACTCAGTATCTTGCGGAACAATGCGCTCTTTTAGGGCTTACCATGTATTATCAGGTTACTGTTGGAGATAACAAGGACCGTCTTAAGGATACCATACAAACAGCATTAGACAGGTCGGATATTGTGATTCTCACAGGTGGCTTAGGTCCGACTGAAGATGATATTACAAAAGAAACCTGTGCAGAGGTTATGGGATTTCCTTTAGTTGAAGATTCTCATACCAGACAGTGTATTGAAAATTATTTTAAAAACAATATTTATAAAGAAATTCCTAATAACAACTGGAAACAGACACTTGTACCGGAAGGGGCCACTGTTCTTGATAACCACAATGGCACTGCACCTGGGCTTATTATGGAAAAGGACGGCAAACATGTAATTATTCTTCCCGGACCTCCCAGCGAATTAAAGCCTATGTTTCATGAGCAGGTTACTCCTTACTTAGCTAAGCTGCAGCCTGATGTTATCCGTTCCCAGATGGTTAAAATCTGTGGTCATGGGGAAAGTCAGGTGGAGGACAAGCTGCTGGATATAATTGATGGACAGACCAATCCAACCATTGCCACTTATGCAAAAACTGCAGAGGTTCATCTGCGAGTCACTGCCAAGGCGGATACTGAAGAAGAGGCAAACGCTCTCATAGAGCCTGTTGTTAATGAGATTAAACATCGTTTTGGTGAAGATGTCTATACAACTGAGGAAGATGAAACTCTGGAAAAGTCAGTTGTGCGTCTGTTGAAAAAATACAATCTTACAGTTACAACAGCTGAATCCTGTACAGGTGGCCTGATTGCAGGGCGGATTGTTAATGTTCCGGGAGCGTCTGAAGTGTTCCGGGAAGGTTTCGTAACTTATGCTAATAAGGCGAAACGTAAAACCTTAGATGTAAAGAAAACCACCTTGGAAAACTATGGTGCTGTCAGCAAGCAGACTGCTAAGGAGATGGCTGCAGGTGGAGTATTTGCTGCAGATGCAGACACCTGTATTGCAGTTACCGGGATTGCCGGCCCTGATGCTGATGGTGCAAAGCCGGTTGGACTTGTTTACATTGCCTGTTACATGAAGGACAGCATAAAAGTGGAAGAGTATCATTTTAAAGGAAGCAGGGAACAGATCAGAGAACAGACTGTAATCAGAGCCCTTGACCTTCTGCGCAGACAGGTTCTCAATAATTACGGTACTTAAGCAAACATCAGGAGGATAAATATTTGGATACCCGTTTATTAAAAAAGCAATTGACTGCAGCCTACCAGTATTCTTATACAAGACTGGTGCTGAATTATTATACTTTTTTTGAAACTATAGCTGAGGAAACAGAGATTCCCCAGCAGACACTCCGTTCCATTGAGACATTTAACCGTATTTTAGGCAGTTATTATGCAGGAGAGAAGATAGAAGCCGATTTATTACAGCTGAGAGATCAGGTAATTGGTGAAGTTGAGGTTCTCACTGTTTATACGGACTGTTTTCAGATTTATGAATATATATTAAACCGTCTGGAACGAAAATTCAAAGACCTTCCGGAAACAGATTATAATGATGAAGCCTTTGCTAATCAGCTGATGACATTCATTACTGATACAAAGGATTCTGTTGTTATGAATGGCAGAATCAAACAGGTGATCGGCCAGCTTCCTGTTCGAATGACGAAGCAGAAATTCTTCTCTCTGATAAAAGAAGGTTTATCTGTTTACATCGGCTCCCCCAGAGAGAGTCTTCATGATATGATGTATGTTTTGCGTACAGAGTCCATGGCAGGACTTCCTGAGAATATGGCAGAGGGCCATAAGGAGCTGTTTGAGTCTTTGGAGCAATTCCGTGTAAGAGATTATAAAAACATAAGTAAAGAGGCATATGAAGAGGCGGCTGCCATTATGGACTTATCCAGCGGCCAGCTTATGAAGGAAGCCGGCATTTATATGGCTCTTCAGGATTTAATCAATGATTTATTGGTGATGATATTATCATCTGATGATGCAGTAACAGATGTTAATGAAGAGGATTTATATGAATCTCTGGTTTCTGAAATTCTTGAACGATTGACAAAAGAGGATTATGAAGGTTCAGAAGTTAGTTTCTATGACAGGCTGACACAGATGGAAGGCCGTCAGGAAGCATATTATGAGCGGTATCTCCGCTGTGAGCTTCCGGAAGAGGATGAGGAACTTAAACATGATCCTGATTATGTAAAGGCTGTCAATGTGGACCGTCTGCTTTCGGGAAGCAGCTTTGCAAGCCTTATGCAGCTCAGCACAGAAGCAATCCAAATGGATGCAGAAATGGCTGCACAACCAGTAGACAGGCAATATCTAGAAGAGACTGCGGAAAGCTATTTTAAAGAGCTTGAAGAAGTATTTGCAGGAACCACCAGACCGGTAATGCGCTCCATTATGGCTAAGGTGCTGTCAGACCTGCCGGTGTATTTTAACTCGATTGATGAAATCTCAGCCTACATCAGAGGAAGCCTTACAAGCTGTATGGATGAAGCAGAAAAACGAACCTGCAAGGAATTAATGGAAGAGCTGATGGATTATGAAAATAACCTGGTATGATCATCTATATGTAGGTGATAAAGCAAAGAAAAAACGTTACAGAATTATACAGGCTATACGTAAAGCACGGATACAAACCGGTGCTTATGTGATTACGCCTGCTTTTAATGGGAATAATATACTTGATATCTATCCTGCCATGGAGCTTGCATCTCCTTATTACAAGGACAATGATTTTTTTATCATTGGAATAGCTGTTGACTATTGGGAAGCGCTGGAGGTGGCGGGAAAGATTATTGACGATTTGTACCGGAGTACCGGTGGTTTTGAACTGGCGGCCTTTTTAAAGGTATAAAATCAGTCTGAAGGATGTGAGGTGTTCATGCTTCATATAATTTTATTAATATTAAAAATCATAGGAATCATCCTTTTAGTAATACTGGGGCTGCTTTTGACAATAGTGCTTCTTGTTCTTTTAGTGCCTGTAAGGTATCAGTTAAAAGGTTCCTATTACGGAGAGCTAAAGGGGAGAACCAAGATTACCTGGCTGCTTCATATACTCTCTGTAACAGCCGCCTATGATGGAGAACCTTCTATTGTAATACGTTTGTTTGGATTTCGTATCTTGAAACCTTCCAGGGCGGAAGAGGAGGATATGCTGGTTCAGGCAATGGAGGTGCTTCCACCGGAAGGAGAGCAGGCGGGAAAGATAATTGCAAAAGAGCCGATAAATAAAGAATTAGCAAACGGGAAATCGATAAACGAACAAGCAACAAATAAAGAACCAACAATTAAAGAGTCAGCCAAAGAAGAAACTATAAATAAAGAACCGATCAAAGAAGATTCAACACGACATAAAAGTGCAGAAGATAAAACTGAACAAAACAAATCATCTTCTGCCCAATCAGACAACAAAATATTTACCTGGCTAACATCAATTGTAAATAAAATAAAGTCCATTTTATTAAAACTTAAGTTTTCTTTCCAAAACATTTGTGATAGACTTAGAACCATAAACGAGAAAAAGGAAGAAATCCAGTTATGGATTGCCGATAAAGAAAATCAGAAGACTATTAAGCTGATGATCAGGCAGGTGAAGAAGCTTGTCCGTGCCATAGCTCCCAGAAAGGGAAAGGGAACTCTTACCTTTGGTTTTGATGATCCTTATTTAACCGGTCAGATTCTCACAGGTGCAAGCCTGATCTATCCTTTTGTACACAAACACCTGGATCTGTATCCAGTTTTTGATAGACAGGTTTTGGAGGGAGAGGGCTGGTTTAAAGGAAGAATAAGATTTGGCACTTTAGTAATAATTGGCGGACGTTTGTTATTAAATCGTAATTTTAGGGTATTATTAAAGAAATGGATGGGATAAAGGAGGATTAGCTTTTCATGGCAGATAATAATTTTACAGCTGCAGTTGAAGCCTTATTCAAAGGAATGGATACCTTTGTAACGACTAAGACTGTGGTAGGAGATGCGGTAAAGGTGGATGATACCATTATCCTGCCTTTGGTAGATGTAACCTGTGGAATGGCAGCTGGTTCCTTTGCTGAGAATTCCAAGCAAAAGGGAGCTGGCGGAATGAATGCCAAGATGAGCCCCAGTGCTGTACTGATCATTCAAAACGGAGTGACCAAGCTTGTGAATATTAAACAGCAGGATGCCATGACTAAGATTCTTGATATGGTTCCTGACTTTGTGAATAAGTTTGCAGGTGGTTCAAAGGAGATTTCTCCTGATGCCTTAAAGGTGGCAGAGGAGATGGCTGCATCTGAGGAAGAGGAAAAAGAGGAAAAAGAGGAAAAACCAGAATAAGAAGGGGATAAGCCGCATAGGATATCATATAGCCTATTTGGATTGAGGGATCATATGAGAAGAGTATGCGGACTTATGCTATTCTGCTTCGGAGCAGGTATGGCATTCCTGCTGTTTATCCCGGCAACCATTTTAACAATATTGTTCATTATCGGATGTCTGGTACTAGGATATAACCTGTTCTGTTATTGGTAGCATAGCAGTTTGAGAAAAAAATAACTCCGGGCTGAATATCAGCTCGGAGTTTTCTTAAAATCAATGATTAAGCTCTTTCAACTAAACCGGACTTTAAGCAGGAAGTACATACGTACATCTTCTTATTAGCGCTGTCGTTTACTTTAACCTTAACGGACTTTACGTTTGCTTTCCACATCTTGTTGGATCTTCTATGGGAATGGCTCACTGCATTACCAAAGTGAGCAGCTTTTTCACAAATTGCACATTTAGCCATGATTGCACCTCCTTAACGACACTTGGATTTTATAGTTGTAAAAATCCACAACAAATGTATGATAGCAGAAATTATGGTGTTTTGCAAGTAAAAATTAAAAATTTGTTTCTTTTTTTGGAAAAATATTGTATAATCATATTCAGACAGAAAGAACGGAGGTAGAACTTATGAAGGGTTATATTATGAATAAACTGGGCGAGATCCAGATAAGCCCTGATGTTATCGCCATGTACGCAGGCACAACTGCAGTAGAATGTTTCGGCATTGTAGGTATGGCGGCTGTCAGCATGAAAGATGGTCTTGTAAAGCTGTTGAAGAGAGAAAGCCTGACACACGGCATTAATGTGAATATACAGGACAACCATATTACCATAGACTTCCATGTCATCGTAGCATACGGAGTCAGCATTTCAGCAGTTGCTGATAATCTGATAGAGAGTGTGAAATACAAAGTAGAAGAATTCACCGGCATGATGGTAGACAAAATCAACATATTTGTCGAAGGTGTAAGAGTGATTGATTAAGGAGGACACTACCTGTGGGTATGAAGTATATAGATGCTTTAATGCTGCAGAAGGCATTTTTAGCCGGAGCAAAAGGCCTGGAAGCCAAGAAAGAATGGATTAACGAATTAAACGTATTCCCTGTTCCTGACGGCGATACAGGCACTAATATGACAATGACAATTATGGCAGCTGCCAGAGAAGTGGCAGCACTGGAACAACCTACGATGGAATCCCTTGCTAAGGCTATTTCATCAGGATCTTTAAGAGGTGCCAGAGGTAACTCGGGTGTTATCTTATCACAGTTATTCCGTGGATTTACCAAGGAGATCAAGACAACAGATAAGATTACTACCACGACTCTGGCTAATTCTTTTGTAAGGGCTGCAGATACAGCTTATAAGGCTGTTATGAAGCCAAAGGAAGGTACCATTCTTACAGTGGCAAGAGGAATGGCTGATAAGGCAGTAGAGCTTGTGACAGAGACAGAGGACATTCTGGATTTCTGTCAGAAGGTAATTGAATATGGTGACTATGTATTAAGCCAGACACCTGAGATGCTTCCTGTATTAAAGCAGGCAGGCGTTGTGGATTCAGGCGGTCAGGGTCTGATGCAGGTGGTAAAGGGCGCTCTTGACGGACTTATGGGCAAGGAGATTGATTTAACAGTTGAAGGAACTCCTTCTGTAAGCGCAGGTGCAGCTGCAGTGAAAACTGAGGATATAGATATCCGTTTTGGCTATTGTACAGAGTTTATAGTCAATTTAGAAAAATCATATGACGACAAATCAGAACATGATTTTAAGGGCTTCCTGGAATCCATCGGTGATTCCATTGTTGTTGTATCTGATGATGATATTGTAAAAGTCCATGTCCATACCAATGATCCGGGACTGGCAATTCAGAAGGCACTGAGCTACGGTTCTCTTTCCCGTATGAAGATTGATAATATGCGGGAGGAACATCAGGAGAGACTGATTAAGGATTCAGAGAAGCTGGCTGCACAGCAGAAGGCTGAAGAACAGCAGGAGCTTAATAACGGACCGAGGAAGCCATTTGGATTTATCTCTGTTTCAGTGGGAGAGGGTCTTGATGAGATATTTAAGGGAATCGGCGCTGATTATCTAATACAGGGCGGTCAGACCATGAATCCAAGCACTGAGGACATGTTAAACGCCATTGATAAGGTCAATGCGGATACCATCTACATCCTTCCGAATAATAAAAACATTATACTGGCGGCAGAGCAGGCGAAGAAGCTGGTGGAAGATAAACAGATTATCGTAATTCCTTCCAAAACCATTCCTCAGGGAATTACAGCTATTATTAATTTCACACCAGACCTCTCCCCGGAAGAGAATGAAAAGAACATGACAGATGAGATGGCACATGTGAAAACCGGTCAGATTACCTATGCTGTGCGCAATACCATGATCGATAATATTGAGATCAAAGAAGGCGATATTATGGCTCTTGGTGATGATGGAATTCTGGCTGTAGGCAAGGAAACTCAGTCAACGGCGCTGGAAGCCATGAGTGCTATGGTAGAGGATGACTCCGAACTGGTTACCATCTATTATGGAACTGATATTAATGAGGAAGAGGCATCTGTGCTTCATGATAAAGCTCAGGAACAGTTCCCTGATTGTGAGATAGAGCTGCACCCAGGCGGTCAGCCGATTTACTATTATTTAATATCTGTAGAATAGAGACAGTATAATTCCCGGGCAGAAACCGAAACCTGATTTTCTGTCCGGGTTTTCTTTATGATATGCTGATTTTTGGGAGGTAACAATCATGAATGAGCAGCCGGTAATTTCCCTTAAGGGAATTGGTGAAAAAACCGGAAAATTATTTGAAAAGCTGGGCATTTCCACTGTTAATGATTTATTGGAATATTATCCAAGGGCTTATGATGCCTATGAAGAGCCGGCAGCTATCGGAGAGCTGAAGCCTGATACCATTATGTCGGTTTATGGAATGCTTTATAAAGCCCCTGATGTGAAGCGGTACAGCCGTATTCAGGTAGTGACTGCAACCTTAAAGGACATAACAGGGACACTGCAGCTTACCTGGTATAATATGCCATATCTTCATTCTGTTTTAAAAGCAGGAACCCGGGCTGTATTCAGAGGGCGTGTTGTGAAAAAAAACGGCCGTCTTACCATGGAGCAGCCGGAGATATTTACAGACGAGTCCTATAGCAGTGTAATTCATTCCATGCAGCCGGTTTATGGACAAACTAAGGGACTCAGCAACAAAACAATCGTTAAGGCACAGAAACAGGCTCTGGAGACACGGCAGATTGTCCGGGATTATATGCCTGCTGATCTGCGTAAGAAACATGAGTTGGCAGAATATAATTTTGCAATAGAACATATTCATTTTCCAAAAGATCGTCAGGAGCTTCTCTTTGCCAGAAAACGTCTGGTATTTGATGAGTTTTTCCTTTTTGTACTGACAGTCCGTCAGCTTAAGGAAAAACGTGTGGATAAACAGAGCAGCTATCCTATGGAGATGTCGCCGGTTGTCCGCAAACTGGTGGACAGTCTTCCTTATTCCTTAACCAATGCCCAGCAAAAGGTTCTGGAAGAGGTCTATAAGGATATGACAGAAGGAAAGGTGATGAACCGCCTGATTCAGGGAGATGTTGGATCAGGAAAGACCATTGTTGCAGTGATGGCGCTTTTACAGGCTGCATATAATGGTTATCAGGGAGCCATTATGGTTCCTACGGAGGTTCTGGCAAAACAGCACTATGAATCTATGATAGAGCTGTTTGAGGAAAATCATATTGATAAGAATGTAATTCTGGTAACGGGTTCCATGACAGCGAAAGAAAAGCGGATTGCCTATGAAAAAATCGCTTCCCATGAAGCTGATATTATAGTAGGAACTCATGCGCTGATACAGGAGAAGGTGGTTTATGATAAACTGGCCCTGGTAATTACTGATGAGCAGCACCGCTTTGGTGTGAATCAGCGGGAGGTATTCAGCCAAAAAGGCGGTGATCCTCATGTAATGGTTATGAGTGCTACGCCAATTCCAAGAACACTGGCAATCATCCTCTATGGGGATCTGGATATTTCCATTATTGATGAACTGCCTGCCAACCGACTTCCTATTAAAAACTGTGTGGTGGATACAGGATACAGGAACAAAGCCTATGATTTTATAAAAAGAGAGGTTGCTGCAGGACGTCAGGCTTATGTAATCTGTCCTATGGTGGAAGCCAGTGAGATGATTGAAGCTGAGAATGTAATTGATTATACCAAGACACTTCAGACAGCGCTTCCGGGAATTGCAACGGAGTATCTTCATGGCAAGATGAAGGCAAAAGAGAAGAATGCCATTATGGAACGATTTGCTGCAGGAGAAATCAAAGTACTTGTTTCCACCACTGTTATTGAGGTAGGCGTCAATGTACCCAATGCAACAGTTATGATGATTGAGAATGCAGAACGTTTTGGACTGGCTCAGCTTCATCAGCTGAGAGGGCGTGTAGGACGTGGAAAGCATCAGTCTTACTGCATTATGGTCAATTGCTCCGATCAGGATGGAACAAAGGAACGGCTGGATATTCTAAATCATTCCAATGACGGTTTCTTCATTGCATCAGAGGATTTAAAGCTGCGGGGACCGGGAGATATCTTCGGAATCAGGCAGAGCGGAGACTTGGAGTTTAAGCTGGCTGATATTTTTACAGATGCCAATATCTTAAAAACGGTTTCCGATGAGGTAGATGAACTGCTGGCAGAGGACCCTGAACTTACCAGTGAAGAACATGTGGAACTTAATAAAAAGCTGCAAATCTACTTAGAAAAAAGTCATAACAAACTGAACCTGTAAATTTTGCGTTAAAAGGAGGATGGAAGTATGGAACGTATCGGTTGGAAAATGGATGCCAAGGCAGCTATGAAGGAAGCAGCTGCCAGCCCTTACTGGGCAACTGTAATTTTTGGGAGTATCAGCCTGATACTTGCCGGAATACAATATGCTTTGGATGAATGGCAGAATATAATATTGAGATTTAAGGATTTTTCAGATTTAGGTCAGTATATAATAATCAGCCTGATCTTTCTTGTGGTGAATTTTATAATATCCACTTGGATTCAGTTTGGTTATAATATTTTTTGCATGAAGCTGTCAAACAGGGATAGTTCAGTTTCTTACGGTGACCTGTTTCCTTCTGCAAGCTTCTGCTTAAAGGCAATAGGCCTGCAGCTGATGATATCCCTGTTGATTTTACTTTTCTGCCTGCCGATGATTATACTTACAATTGCAGGGTTAGTGATAGACTCATTGCTCCTTGTATTCCTGGCATTACTAACTGGTATTCCTGCAATCATTGCATCCTATAGCTATACACAGTCCGGGCTGGTGTTAATCGAGAATCCTTCCAAGAAAGTGATGCAGTGCATTAAAGAAAGCAGACAGATGATGAAAGGCAATAAATTGGAGTACTTTATTCTGGAATTATCATTTATTCCATGGGCTCTGCTGGTTCCTTTTACCTGTATGCTGGCTGGTATCTATGTAATGCCATACATGACAATTACAGAAATCAATTTCTACAATTATATTAAGCCAAGAGAAGCCCTGTACCAGGAAGTTTCCGGCATTGAATAACATAAATACCATACACAGGGGGAAACAAAAGTGAAGATCACTGAATTAAAATGTACTGCGTGCAACGGTACATTGAACATCGATGAAAATAATCCACATGTAGCAGTCTGCGAATACTGCAACACCAGATATGTGATCGAAGATGTGGGCAATAACAATATACGTCTTGGGCAGGAGGTTGGTACAAACTGGTACCAGCCTCAAAAACCGGCTGCACCCAAGAAAAAAACAGGCTGGGAGCCTTATGGCTGGAAAAGAGGAACAGCTGTTACCATAGCCGGTATTCTTGCTGTGTTGGCTTTAAACTGGAAAGGCATTTCTAAAATATTTCAGCAGGAAAACAATCATAAAGTGGTATCTGCCTTAAAAGAAGATAAAACTATAGAAACTACTGCGGAAGTGATCAAAGAAACACCGTTTACCGGTATGTTTGCGGCTATGGCAGAAACTGTGCTGTATAAACCTGCTGCAGATATAACAGAACAGGAGCTTGCCAAATTTCAATGGGTTGAGATGCGCTATAGCGGAGAATATATCAAGCTGGGATACAGCTTTTCCAATCCTTATGAGGACAGTGAGGCAGAGCTTACATGGATTACTCTGCCGAGAGATGACGCAGAAGGGGGAGAACAGATTGCCCGTTTTAAGGGTTTGAAAAAACTCTGCATTGCCGGGTATGTCTCTCCTGATACGATCAGCGGACTGCCTCTGGAAGGAATCACCTGCTATGCAAGAACTATTGATGATGTGATTGCCCTGATTGAGAGTACAGATACTATAAAAGATGTCCAGATTGAAGCGGGGCTTGAAAGCCTGGCTGGAATCGGGCAGGTGAGTGGGCTGGAACGTTTTAGTTTCTCCAGCTATGATATTACTGATATAAAGGAGCTTGTGAATTTAAAATCTTTAAAATCACTGGAAATAGACTGTGATACCATCACTGATTTTTCTGTACTCTCTGTTATGACAGGTTTAACAGAATTATCCATAGAATCAGAAGCAGTCCGTGATATTGGATTTATAGACAGTCTTCCTGAACTTGTAACATTTAAACTGACGGATGCAGAAGTTCTTCATTTAAACAGTCTGGCTGGAAAAACAAATTTAACTTCTGTAAAAATAGAGGACTGCGACGAATTAAAGGATATGTCTGCCATCAGCAGTCTTACTGGTTTAAAAGAACTGAATATTGAGGTTCCCTATAACTGTACAGAGCCGGATTTATCACCGCTTACTGAGTTACAGTCCTTAACCATATCGGGATTTGACAGCACCCAGTTTTTGGCTGGAATGTCTCAGCTGGAAACCCTGATTCTCAAATACAGTAAGATTAAAGATGTCAGTGTGTTCACAGGACTTTCCAATTTGAAGAAATTAGATTGTTCCAATATGAAGAGCATTGAAGACTGGAGCTTTGTCAGCCGAATTCCGGCACTGGAGGTTCTTAATCTAAATGGTGTCTCTACATATGAGAATATTTCCGGAATATTTTCCGGTCCTGCACTGAGAGAGCTTTACTTAAACGGCGCGGAATGTGAAATTCGCTTTGACCAGATATCACCTAATGAAAATCTGGAAATACTGGAAATGGATGGAGTAAATCTATATACCAATGTAAACATCAGCGGAGGCGGCGGAATCATATATGTGGATTATGATAAGGTTGCGTTGGCGGAACACATGGATTTTCTGTCTAAATTTCCAGGACTTAAAACCTTAAGTCTTGCAGAGAATACATTAACAGACCTTTCCTTTGCAGCTCAGCTTCCTGCACTTGAGAATTTAGATATCAGCGGCAATTATATCACTGATCTAAATCCTCTGGAATCACTTTCCTCACTGCAAAGCGTTACCTGTACAGGAAATCCCATTAATAATTACCGGGTGCTTAACGAAAAGGTTGCAATCATTCAATAATGGTTGGTTATATACAAATTGGAGGAAATATTCGATGAAATGTGTGATAATCGGTATTGCCGGCGGAACAGGATCGGGAAAATCAACATTTAGCAATCGTTTAAAAGCTGCATTTAAAGATGATATTGCTGTACTTTATCATGACAATTATTATAAAAACCAGGATGAAACTTTTACAAATCGAAAGAAGATGAATTATGATCATCCCGATGCTTTTGATACAGAGCTGCTTATTTCCCATTTACAGAAATTAAGAGAGGGAGAGACTATAGAATGTCCTGTTTATGATTATTCTGAATATAATCGTTCTGATCAGGTGGTTTTAGTAGAACCGAAAAAGGTAATTCTGGTAGAAGGAATTCTGGTTTTTGCAGACAGCAGACTGAGAGATATGTTTGATATTAAAATTTTCGTAGAGGCAGATGCAGATGAGCGAATTCTCCGCCGAGTGATCCGTGATGTAAAAGAGCGGGGCAGAGATATTGAAGGAGTGGTGGAGCAGTATCTTACTACAGTAAAGCCCATGCATTATCTCTATGTTGAACCAACCAAACCTCTGGCAGATATTATTATTAACAGCGGCATGAATGAAGTTGCTTTTCAGCTTGTAAAAAACAATATAGAAAAGATATTATATTCTAATTGTTAAAAAATAACAGATTAACAAAAACCTTCTAGTTTATTATTTTTGTCTACTGCCATAATATGAGTGTAGCACAAAATAACCATGGACGAGATAATAAAAATCAACACAGCCCATGGGAATAGATGAAAAGGAGGCATTTTATTATGTCAGGAAGAAATAACACTAACGTACCAGAGGCAAGAGAAGCAATGGACCGTTTCAAAATGGAAGTAGCTAACGAATTAGGTGTTCCATTAACAAATGGTTACAACGGTAACTTAACTTCTGCACAGAATGGTTCCGTAGGCGGCTATATGGTTAAAAAGATGATCGAGGCCCAGGAAAGACAGATGGCAGGCAAATAATCTGTAAAAACAGATAAATGCTGCAATTAGCAGAAGCAAATAACATCTGCAAATAGCAGAAAAAAGAAGGGGTCCCTCAGCTTGTAAAAGCTGGGGGATTCTTTAAATCCCAATATTTAATACATAAAATCCGATTGTATATCTGACAAATCCATAATATAATAGAAGATAACAAAAGAAATGAGGAAAGACATGAGAGTTATAGCAGGAAAAGCCAGAAGACTAATATTGAAAACTTTGGAAGGTCAGGATACAAGACCTACAACCGATAGAATCAAAGAAACCCTATTTAATATGATCAATCAGGACATGCCCGACTGCTTGTTTTTAGATTTATTTTCAGGAAGCGGGGGGATCGGCATTGAAGCATTAAGCAGAGGAGCCAGACTTGCCGTTATGATTGAGAATAATCCCAAAGCTGCTGAATGCATCAGAGAAAACTTAAAAACCACCAGATTAGAAGATAATGCCATTGTTATGGGCTGTGATGCGTTAACAGGACTGCAGAGGCTGGAAGGAAAGGATTATATCTTTGATTTCGTATTTATGGACCCGCCTTATGACCGGGAGCTGGAACAGCAGATATTTAAATACCTTGCAGATTCTTCTCTGATTAACGAAGATTCTACCATTATTACAGAAGGTTCTCTTGAAACTGATTTCAGTTATATAGAAGAACTTGGTTTCAGCGTAAAGAAGGAAAAGATATATAAAACCAATAAGCATATATTTATTACAAAGGAGGTGTCTTTATGAGAAAGGCAGTATACCCGGGAAGCTTCGATCCAGTGACTCTGGGACATCTTGATATCATAGAACGGTCATCCCGTATGTGCGATTGTTTAATCGTGGGAGTTTTGAATAATAATTCGAAAACGCCGTTGTTTTCTGTGGAAGAACGTGTTAATATGTTAAAGAACCTAACAAAAGATATTCCTAATGTAGAGATTAAAACATTTGATGGTCTTTTGGTTGACTTTGTCCGTGAGTGTGATGCTGATGTTGTAATCAGGGGACTTCGGGCAATCACTGATTTTGAATATGAATTACAGATGGCTCAGACCAATCATGTGATTGCACCTGAGATTGACACTGTATTTTTAACTACAAATTTAAAGTATTCCTACTTAAGCTCCAGTATTGTGAAGGAAGTAGCCGCCTTTGGCGGAGATATTACCGCTTTTGTGAAACCCGAAATTGCTGAGCTCATAAAAGAAAGAATGGAAGAGAGAAAGAATAAAAAGTAAGGAGAAATAATACATTATGATGAGCAGAATTGAACAGTTAATAGGCGAGATTGAAGAGTATATTGACGGCTGCAAATATCAGCCTTTATCCAATAGCAAGATCGTTGTAAACCGTGATGAGCTGGAAGAGCTTTTAGTTGAGCTGCGCCTGCGGGTCCCGGATGAGATTAAACAGTACCAGAAGATTATCAGCAACCGGGATGCGATTTTGAATGAAGCCCGTCAGCAGGCAGATTCTATTTTAGTACAGGCTAACCAGCAGACCAATGAACTGGTCAATGAGCATGAGATTATGCAGAAGGCTTACAGCCAGGCTCAGGAGGTTGTTGATCAGGCTAATATGCAGGCTCAGGGAATCGTAGAGCAGGCAGTTGCTGACGCCAATGCCATTCGCGAAAGCTCTGTTCAGTACACAGATGATATGTTAAAGAGTCTCCAGACCATTATCAGCCATTCCATGGAAGGCGCTCAGGGCCGTTTTGATGCATTTATGACCTCTATGCAGTCCAGCTATGATATCGTAAGTTCCAATCGTCAGGAGCTGACAGGTGCAGTTATGCAGCAGCCTGAAGAAGAAATAGCCGAAGGTATGCCAATAGAATAAAGATCATTGCAGACAGAAGGCTGTGTACAGCTTTCCATGCTGTATAGTGCCGGATGGATAATCCGGCATTTTTTATAACGCTCTTTGTCTGGAAAATTCCCGACAAACCGCCGAAGGCTGCAGAGACGGCAATCCACAGTCCTGCTTTCATTCCGCCAAACGTTTGGGAGACAGCTTCCATTCCTGTGGTTATTTCTACAAACCCCAGTAAAACAGCTTTCTCATAAGGAAGATTGATGGGAAGCTTCTTAATATAGAGAACCACAATGGAAAAAAGCATAATATACCCGCCTATTTTCACCATGACCTCACAGGAATCCATCAGGCTGTCATCAAAAGCTTTTCCTCCGCCGGAAGGAACGGGAAGGGATGGTGATTGTTCCTGGACTCTGTATAAGCTTCTGGCTGCCCAGGACAGAGGGATCAGCGGAAGATAAACGGACAGCAGAATCAGCCATACAGGTACACAAGCAGGCAGAAGAGAGGCTGTATAACCAAGGAGGAACATAGGGCTTGGGTGATTGCAGATGGCCAGAAGGTATCTGGCTTCCTTCTCCGTCATCCTTCCCATGTCCAGAAAATCGCTGCAGTTTCTCGCTCCCATGGGATAACCGCAGAGAAGCCCGGATATTAGAACATAGCTGCCTGCATCGGACAGCTTGAAAAACCCATTTAATATGCGTTTTACGGGAAATATTAATATATGTATTGCATTAAGAGCCACGATCACATTGGAACAGATCATAAAGGGCAGCAGTGTAGGCACTACCACAGAACCCCAGAGCATTAAACCGTTTTTAGCCCCTTCATAGGCATAGGAAGGGCGAAAGAGCAGCAGGATCAGGGCTGCTACAGAAAGCAGACGGAACAAGGATTTTTTCATAAATACCTGAATAGATTGTTTTATATAAGTATATGAAAAGGTCTGATTGATATGATGGTGATTCTTCTTTTTATCCTGCTGTTATCCTTTTTCCATGTGACTATGATTGATTATCTCTATAATAATCCAACCTATTATCAGCTTGATGCCTATACCTGGGAAACAGATGATTTCAGAAGTATGCAGCTGGGAGAGTTGATCACTGATTCTCCCTCCATTGATTATGATGTGCTCACCAGTCTTATGGTGGAACACAGCTATGATCTCACAAAGGTCAAGGATTTAACCTGCCATACGGACCGGTTAATGACTGCCAAGCCTGAGGAATACAGGAAGCTGAAGCAAGCCTATGAAATGGTTTTAAAGGACTTAAGATATTTTCCTGTCCCTGACAATCTAAATCCTGACTCTCCTCCTGTGACTTATGAAAATGGCTGGCTGGACAAAAGAACCTATGGCGGAGAACGTGGACATGAAGGCTGTGATATCATGGGAGCGGAAATGCCCAGAGGTTATTATCCTGTCATCAGCATCACCGACGGAATCATCGAAAAATCCGGCTGGCTGGAAAAGGGCGGCTGGAGAATCGGAATTCGGGCTCCTGGAGGTTCCTATCTTTACTATGCCCATCTGTACGGCTACAGTAGACAATGGCAGGAAGGTGATGTGGTAAAGGCAGGAGAACTGCTGGGATTTATGGGAGATACAGGCTACAGTGCAGTGGAAGGAACCACTGGGAACTTTGATGTCCACCTTCATGTGGGAATCTACATAACAACCGATCATTCCGAAGAACTTAGTCTGAACCCATACTGGCTTCTTCGTTATCTGGAACATTATAAATTGAAATATACTTATTAAAGACAGAACAGGAGTAAGATTGTGAAAGAATTAAGACTTTCAGCAGAATACCTGGAAAACATGAAAGCTCTTCTTGGAGAAGAGGAGTTTAACCAATATATAAATAGCTTTGATGAAGAACGGGTCTATGGGCTTCGAATCAATGAAAGCAAAATCACAAAGGAAACCTTTGAGAAACAATCAGCTTTAAACCTTACCCCGATTCCATGGATTCCCAATGGATTTTATTATGAGGGAGAAAGCCGTCCTGCCAAAGATCCCTATTATTATGCAGGACTTTATTATCTGCAGGAGCCCAGTGCAATGACTCCTGCATTTCTGCTGCCTGTTAATCCGGGAGACAGAGTTCTTGATCTCTGCGCTGCGCCAGGCGGGAAAAGCACAGAGCTGGGAGTTAAGCTGAAGGGTCAGGGAATGTTGGTTGCCAATGATATCAGCAACACCAGAGCCAAGGCATTGTTAAAGAACTTAGAGCTGTGGGGAATTTCCAATATCTGTGTAACAAGCGAGACACCGGAGAAGCTGAGCAATGTATTTGGAACCTTCTTTGATAAAATACTCATTGATGCCCCCTGTTCAGGAGAAGGCATGTTCCGCAAAGACCCGGATATGGTAAAAAGCTATGAGGAACACGGACCTGAGTATTATGCAGAGATTCAGAAAACCATTGTGGATCAGGCTGTGCCCATGCTGCTTCCCGGCGGTATGATGCTGTATTCCACATGTACCTTCTCTGTCTGTGAGGATGAGGATATCATTCGATATATACTGAACAGCTATGAGGATATGGAGCTGGTTCCTCTGCCTTTATTTGAAGGCGCAGAAGATGGAATCGGACTTAAGGGCTGTATCAGACTTTTCCCCCATAAGATCAAAGGCGAAGGTCATTTTATGGCTTTACTTCGTAAAAAAGAGGGAGCTGTAGGGCAGCTTATGAATAAAAACAAAAAGAAGCCAGGTAAGGCAGACAAGCGTCCTGAAGATTTGGAACGTTTTCTTACTCTCATCAGCCGGAGCTTTGATCCTTTCAGAATCTCCATTAAAAACTCCATGGTTTATTACCTTCCGGAAGGTTTTACAGATGACCTGAAGCGCCTGCGCTTCTTAAGAACAGGTTTACTTCTGGGAGAGATGAAGAAGGACAGATTTGAACCTTCACAGGCACTTGCCATGGTTCTTAAGCCTGAAGAGTTTAAAAACAGTATAGTATGGAGCAGAAACGATGAAAGGGTAATCAGATATCTAAAAGGGGAAACAATCTTCTTAAACGAGGAGGAAGGACCTCTCACAGGCTGGTGTCTCATCTCAGTGGACGGATATCCTCTTGGCTTTGCAAAAGGAACAGGAATGACCTTGAAAAACAAATATTATCCCGGATGGCGGTGGCAATAATGAAAGATATAAGACTTGATAAATATTTAGGTGAAATGGGAATCGGAACAAGAAGCCAGATCAAAGAAATGGCGAAGAAGGGCAGAATTACAGTAGATGGAGTCCCTGAGAAGAAAACAGATAGAAAGGTCAACGATACTCATAGTATTGCAGTAGATGGTATCCCTGTTTCCTATGTGGATTTTGAATACTATATGCTATATAAGCCTCAGGGAGTGGTTTCCGCCACAGAAGACAGGCTTCATGAGACAGTTATTGACCTGATTGAGGACAGAAAAAGGAATGATTTATTCCCTGTTGGACGCCTTGATATTGATACAGAGGGTCTGCTTCTCATTACCAATGATGGAGGCCTGGCCCACAACCTTCTCTCTCCCAAAAAGCATGTGAACAAGGTTTACTATGCAGAAATAGAGGGAAAGCTTCCAGAAGACCTTGTATTGCAGATGGAACAAGGGCTTGTACTGTTAAGCGGTGAGCCAACTCTCCCAGCTGATTTGGAGATTCTGGAAAATGGCAATGGAGAGAAGCCATCCCGTGTTCAGCTTACAATCAGAGAAGGAAAATATCATCAGGTAAAACGGATGTTTGAAACAGTAGACTGTAATGTGGTATACTTAAGAAGGTTGTCAATGGGGCCGCTTGTGCTGGACCCTGAATTAAAACCAGGAGAGTACAGACCTTTGACAGATGAAGAACTTGCAGCATTAAAAGTATAGGAGCTATTTATGTTAAATGAGATAAAAGCGGTGATTTTCGATCTGGATGGAACCCTGGTGGATTCCATGTGGATGTGGAAAGCCATTGATATAGAATTTTTAGGAAATTACGGATTCGACTGCCCTCCGGAGCTTCAAAGGGAGATTGAGGGGATGAGCTTTTCCGAGACAGCAGTTTATTTTAAAGAAAGATTTAATTTAAAAGAAAGTCTTGATGAGATCAAAGAAATCTGGACAGAGATGTCTATAGAGAAGTATAGGAATGAAGTGCCTCTAAAACGAGGCGTAAAGGATTTTCTGGAGTTTTTAAGGGTGAAGAACATACCTGCAGGAATTGCCACAAGCAATGGCAGAGCAATGGTTGAGGCAGTGCTGGAATCCTTAAATATCAGCAAATATTTTAAAAAAGTTACAACAGCCTGTGAAGTAGCTTCCGGTAAACCTGCGCCGGATATTTACTTAAAGGTGGCCAATGATCTGGGGATTGCACCTGAAAACTGCCTTGTATTTGAAGATGTTCCTGCTGGAATATTAGCTGGAAAACGGGCTGGTATGAGAGTCTGTGCTATAGATGATGATTTTTCCAGGGAGATTGAAGCGGAAAAGCGCAGCTTATCAGACTGGTTTATCCATGATTATTATGATATTTTAGATAGAAATGAGGAAATAGAAGAGTATGATGCATGATTATCTTCCTATTAGCCGTGTTGATATGAATATACGCGGCTGGAGACAATGTGATTTTATCTATGTGACAGGCGATGCCTATGTAGACCATCCTTCCTTTGGTCATGCCATCATCAGCAGACTGTTAGAAGCCCATGGGTATAAGGTTGGAATTATTGCCCAGCCGGACTGGAAAGACCCTAAAAGTATACAGGTTCTTGGAGAACCGCGGCTTGGCTTCCTGGTATCAGGAGGCAATATGGATTCCATGGTAAACCACTATTCTGTTTCCAGAAAAAAGCGGAGTCAGGATTCCTATACTCCCGGCGGAGTCATGGGAAAACGGCCGGACTATGCAACTACAGTCTACTGTAATCTGATCCGTTCCGTTTATAAAAGTGCTCCTGTGATCATAGGAGGTATTGAAGCAAGCTTAAGACGTATGGCTCATTATGATTACTGGTCTGATAAATTAAAACATTCCATATTAATAGACTCTCAGGCTGACTTGATATCCTATGGTATGGGAGAACGGTCCATTGTAGAGATAGCAGATGCCTTAAATTCAGGCATTGATATTAAAGATATTACATTTATTGAAGGAACTGTTTATAAAACGTCAAGTCTTGACAGTGTATATGATGCCCTTACTCTGCCTTCTTACTCTGCCATGAAAGCAGATAAGCTGGAATATGCCAGAAGCTATTACACACAGTCCTGTAATACTGATCCATTTATAGGCAAACGTCTGGTAGAGCCATATAAGGACAATTTATTCGTAGTTCAGAATCCGCCTTCCAAACCTCTTACTATGGAAGAAATGGATGACGTTTATGCGCTGCCTTATATGAGAAACTATCATCCTTCCTACGAAGAACTGGGAGGTGTTCCTGCAATACGGGAGATTAAATTCAGCTTAATCAGCAACCGCGGCTGTTTTGGTGCCTGTTCCTTCTGTGCCCTGACCTTTCATCAGGGAAGAATCATTCAGTCCAGAAGCCATCAGTCACTGATAGATGAGGCAAAGCTTTTAATAGAAGAACCTGATTTTAAGGGATATATTCATGATGTAGGCGGTCCTACCGCTGATTTCCGTTTCCCTGCCTGTGAAAAGCAGATGACAAAGGGAGCCTGCCCAACAAAGCAGTGCTTATTTCCTAAGCCATGTAAGAATTTAAATGCAGATCATTCCGATTATATTGAGCTGCTGCGTAAGCTGCGGACTCTGCCAAAGGTGAAAAAGGTATTCATCCGTTCAGGAATCCGATTTGATTATGTGCTGGCAGATAAGAATAAAAAGTTCTTAAAAGAATTGTGTCAATATCACGTCAGCGGTCAGTTAAAGGTTGCTCCTGAGCACGTGGCAGATAAGGTGTTATCTAAGATGGGTAAGCCGGAAAACTCCGTTTACCGTCAATTTGTAAAAGAATACAATGATATGAACAACCGGCTGGGAATGAAGCAATATCTGGTTCCCTACTTAATGTCATCCCACCCGGGATCAGGTCTTGATGAGGCAATTGAACTGGCTGAGTATTTAAGAGACTTAGGATATATGCCGGAACAGGTACAGGATTTTTATCCCACACCTTCCACCATTTCCACCTGTATGTACTACACAGGTTATGATCCAAGGACAATGGAAAAGGTATATGTTCCAACCAATCCTCATGAAAAGGCAATGCAGAGAGCGCTGATTCAGTATCGTAATCCTAAGAATTACGGACTTGTGGAAGAGGCTCTTAAAAAAGCGGGAAGAACTGATTTAATCGGTTATGATAAAAAATGCTTAATCAGACCAAGAACAGGGCGGAGTGGAGCTTCCTACGGAGCAGCAGCTTCTTCAGGAAGAAAAGATTTTTCAGGTAAAGATTCTTCAGGAAGAAGAACCTCTCAGGGAAGTAAATATTCCTACAGTACAACAGGAACTGGGAAGAAAAAAGAGAGCGGTAAGAAGAAAACAATTCGTAATGTCCATAAAAAAACCAATAACAAATAATTGAGTCCAGAAAAGAAGGGATAATAATGAAGATTGCTATAGTAACCGGCGCTTCCTCCGGATTGGGAAGAGAATTCATTATGCAGATTGCAGATCGTTTTGGAGGAATTGATGAGATCTGGGCAATAGCCCGCCGTAAAGAACGTATGGAGGAGCTGGTTCCTCAGCTTCCGGTAAAGCTTCGCCAGTTTGCTCTTGATATAACAGATGGAAAACAACTGATGCAGCTTCAGACAGCACTGGAAGAGGAACGGCCCGATGTAAAATGGCTGGTCAATGCTGCAGGATACGGCAGAATTGGTGCAGTGGGAAGTATCAGCCTTGCCGAGGAAACAGGAATGGTAGCTTTAAACTGTGAAGCTCTATGTGCTGTTACCCATATGGTTCTGCCTTATCTGTCAGGCAACAGCCGCATTATTCAGTTTTCGTCTGCAGCAGCCTTTGTGCCACAGCCTGACTTTGCTATCTATGCAGCTACCAAATCATTTGTATTAAGCTACAGCAGAGCTTTAAACGAGGAATTAAAGCCCAGGGGAATCTATGTGACGGCAGTCTGTCCGGGACCTGCAAGAACAGAATTCTTCGATATTGCAGAAACAACCGGTGAGATACCTTTTTATAAGAGGCTTATGATGGCAAATCCTAAGAAGGTGGTACGCCTTGCCATCCGTGACAGCATGATGGGAAGACCTGTATCAATCTATGGAGGCACCATGAATCTGTTCCGGCTTATCACTAAGCTGCTTCCTCATGGAATGATTCTCCGTATTATGAGAGCTCTGTAGGGGGATGTAAGAAAGGATAAACATGCAGTCTTTACATGTATCACAAAACGAAGCAGGACAGAGATTAGATAAGCTGCTGTCAAAATACTTAAATCTTGCAGGGAAAAGCTTTCTCTACAAGATGATGCGAAAAAAGAACATAACATTAAACGGGAAAAAATGCGATGGTTCAGAGAAGGTGGCGGAGGGAGATGAAATCCGTCTCTTTCTTTCCGATGAAACAATAGAAAAGTTCTCTGAAGTAAAAATTCCCTCTGTAAAAAAAGTACAGCTGAAAATCATATATGAAGATGATCATCTGGTTCTTATTAATAAACCGGCAGGAATGCTGTCCCAAAAGGCAAAGGATACCGACGAATCCCTTGTGGAATACTTAATCGACTACCTTCTGACCAGCGGACAGTTATCCACAGAACAGCTTCGTTCCTTCCGCCCTTCCATATGCAACCGTCTGGACCGGAATACCAGCGGTCTGGTTGTGGCAGGGAAATCCCTTCCAGGGCTGCAGATTATGGCTGAGGTGTTTAAGGACAGAAGTATTCATAAATATTATAAATGTGCAGTAAAAGGTAAGCTTGAAGGAAAACAAACAATAAACGGATATTTGAAAAAGGATGAAAAACTAAATCAGGTAGTGATTTACAAAGAGGAAAAACCGGACAGTGTTCCCATCATCACTGAGTATGAACCTCTTGATTATCAGGAGGGATACACCTTACTAAAGGTAACTCTTATTACGGGACGGACTCATCAGATCAGAGCCCATCTGGCCTCTATAGGCCATCCCATTGTAGGAGATTATAAATACGGTGATCCTGCAGTGAATGAAGAAGCGAAAAGAAGATGGCATATTCAGAGTCAGATGCTTCATTCCCATCAGGTGGTATTTCCCCAGCTTCCAGAGCCTTTAGCTTATTTATCAGGGAAATCCTATGTGGCTCCTTTGCCGTCATCCTTTTCAAAAATCTGCAGGGATTGGAGTTAAGCTATGGGAACATGGAATACAAGAGGTCTGCGCGGTTCTACGCTGGAAGAGCTGATTAACCGCAGCAATGAAAGTTACAGAGAGAAGAAGCTGGCACTGATTCAAAAAGTACCTACTCCCATTACTCCCATTACCATAGATAAACAGAGCCGCCATATTACACTGGCTTATTTTGACCAGAAAAGTACAGTTGACTATATCGGTACCGTTCAGGGAATCCCCATATGTTTTGATGCAAAGGAAAGTGCAGCTAACACTTATCCCCTTCAGAATATCCATGCCCATCAGATTGCTTTTATGAAGGAATTTGAGGAACAGGGTGGGATATCATTTATCATTCTGTCCTATACTCAAAAGGATGAGATATATTATCTTCCTTTTGATCATGTCTATAGCTACTGGCAGAGAATGGAGGAAGGCGGACGGAAAAGCTTCACCTATGATGAGGTGGATAAGTCCTGGCAAATCCATAGCCACAGAGATATTTTTGTCCATTATCTGGCTATGATACAGAAAGATTTGGATAGAAGAGATTGACAAGGCGGAGTTTGTCCCCTATAATTAACTACACGTTATTAAATTATCAGGATATCACTTTAAAGTGTGAAAGTGAAAAGCGTAAAAAAGCGTAAAATAGTTTTACAGGAGGAGTATATGGCAAGGAAATTATTACATACACCGGATGGCGTACGGGATATCTATGGTGTGGAATGCACCAGAAAACGTGTGATACAGGAGAAGATACTGAAGGTTTTCCATTTATATGGGTATCAGGATATTGAGACTCCAACCTTTGAGTTCTTTGATATATTCAATGAATCAAGGGGAAGTGTACCCTCAAAGGAAATGTTTAAGTTTTTCGACCGTGACAATCATACACTGGTACTTCGGCCTGATGAAACTCCTGCTATTGCCAGATGTGTAACAAAGTATTTTATGGAGGAAGAGCTTCCTATCCGGCTTTGTTATCTGGAACGGACTTTTATTAATAATACCAGCTATCAGGGGCGGCTGAAAGAAGCAAGCCAGACCGGAGTGGAGCTGATTGGAGATGATTCTGCCGATGCAGATGCTGAGATTCTCTCTATGGTGATTCATGCTTTAAAATCTACGGGGCTGACTGAGTTTCAGATTGAACTGGGAGAAATAGACTTTTTCAAGGGAATTCTGGAAGAAGCAGCCATGGATGAGGAAACAGAAGAAAAGCTTCTGGAGCTGATTCAAAATAAAAACTATTTTGGTGTGGAAGAGCTGGTTATGGCGGAATCCATTAGCGATGAGCTGAAAAATGTGTTTTTAAAATTACCGGAGCTGTTTGGTTCTCTGGATCAGATTCGTATAGCAAGAGAATTGACTTCTAATCCCAGGGCTTTGAAAGCGATTAAGCGTTTGGAAGAGGTAAACAGCATCTTAGAGAGTTATGGACTGGCAGAGTATGTTTCCTACGATCTTGGAATGCTGAGCCAGTATCAGTACTATACAGGCATTATATTCAAAGCCTATACATATGGAACAGGGGATTATATTGTCAACGGAGGAAGGTATGACCAGCTGCTGACACAGTTTGGTAAGGATGCTCCTGCTGTTGGATTTGGAATCTCGGTAGATGAGCTTCTTCTGGCTCTTTCAAGACAGAAGATTATAACAGAAGTACCTATGGTCAATACCATGATTCTCTATGAAGAAGCTTCCAGAGAACAGGCGATTACACTAGCTGATCATTTCAGAAATACAGGAATGGCAGTTCAGCTGCATCTGAAGGCGGATACAAAAACCATAGAAGAATATGAGACCTATGCAGCAAGACATGAGCTTTATAATATGCTTTATTTAGATGAGGCAGGGTATTCTGTGAAAATCAGAAATCTTATGATGGATCACACTGATGAGATACCATTGTCTGAATATTTGAAATAACAGGGGAGGAGAGAGATTATGAGATATTTAACATTTGCGCTGGCAAAAGGGCGTCTGGCGAAACAAACTCTTGCCCTGTTTGAAAAGATTGGAATTACCTGTGAAGAGATGAAGGATAAGAGCTCCAGAAAGCTGATTTTCACCAATGAAGAGCTGGGAATGCGATTTTTCCTTGCAAAAGCCAGTGATGTTCCCACCTATGTGGAATACGGAGCAGCTGATATCGGTGTTGTAGGAAAGGATACTATACTGGAAGAAGGCAGAAAGCTTTATGAGGTGATGAATTTAGGGCTTGGAAACTGCAAGATGTGTGTCTGTGGGCCTGAGTCAGCAAGAGATTTATTAAACCATCACGAGCTGATCCGTGTAGCTACCAAATATCCTGCCATTGCCAAGGACTACTTCTACAACAAGAAGCATCAGACAGTGGAAATCATTAAGCTAAACGGTTCCATTGAACTGGCACCTATTGTAGGTCTCTCTGAGGTCATTGTGGATATCGTAGAGACAGGCGCCACCTTAAAGGAAAACGGATTAACGGTTCTGGAAGAGATTTGTCCCCTTTCTGCACGAATGGTAGTGAATCAGGTAAGCATGAAACGGGAAAATGATAAAATCACGAAGCTGATTCATGATCTTCGTACCTTACTTCAGGAGGAAAACCAATGAGAATAGTAACATTAGATGAAACATCAAAACAGAATATTCTGGCTGATTTACTGAAAAGAGATCCTAATAATTATGAGGAATATTCAGATACTGTGGCTAAGATTGTAGATACCGTGAAAAACCAGGGGGATTCTGCAGTTTTTGCCTATACAAAGGAATTTGACAAGGCAGATATTAACGCCTCCAACATTCGGGTAACTACAGAAGAGATTGAAGAGGCAATGAAGGAAGTGGACCCTGAGCTATTAGAGATTATGAAACGCTCTATGAAGAATATTAGGGAATTTCACGAAAAACAGAAACAGTACAGCTGGTTTGACAGCAAACCTGACGGAACCATACTGGGACAGAAGGTAACCCCTCTTTCCAGTGTTGGTGTTTATGTTCCAGGCGGTAAAGCTGCTTATCCATCCTCTGTTCTTATGAATATTATTCCTGCAGAGGTGGCAGGCGTAGAGAGAATTGTTATGGTCACACCTCCTGGTAAAGACGGCAAGGTGAATCCCGTAACTCTGACAGCTGCTTATCTGTCCGGTGCAACAGAGGTTTATAAAGTGGGCGGTGCTCAGGCTGTTGCAGCTCTTGCTTTTGGTACAGAAACCATTCCAAGGGTCAATAAGATTGTAGGTCCTGGCAATATATTTGTGGCATTGGCAAAAAAGGCTGTTTACGGCCATGTAAGCATTGACAGCATTGCAGGGCCAAGTGAGATTCTGGTACTTGCTGATGAGACTGCAAATCCACGTTTTGTAGCAGCTGATCTTCTGTCCCAGGCAGAGCATGATGAGCTGGCCTCTGCAATATTAGTTACTACCAGCATGGAGCTTGCCAATAAGGTATCAGAAGAAGCGGAAAAGTTTACAAAACAGTTATCCAGAGCAGAGATTATTCAGAAATCCCTGGATAATTATGGATATATTCTGGTTGCAGATAATATGAAGGATGCCATTGATGCAGTCAATGAAATTGCGCCGGAACATCTGGAGATTATTACTAAGAATCCATTTGAGGATATGACAAGAGTTAAGAATGCAGGTGCTATCTTTATCGGAGAATATAGTTCTGAGCCTTTGGGAGATTATTTTGCAGGTCCTAACCATGTACTTCCTACCAATGGAACTGCCAAATTCTTCTCAGCCCTCAGTGTAGATGATTACATTAAGAAATCCAGCATTATCTATTATTCCAAAGAGGCTCTTTTAGCTGCTCATAAGGATATTGAAGCATTTGCGGAATCAGAGCAATTGACTGCTCATGCCAATTCTGTAAGAGTGCGTTTTGAGAATCAGGAGTAGGACAGGAGGATTAGTTATGGAACGTATGGTTTCTTTAGAGCGGTTAACCCGCGAAACCAAGATTCGGCTGACTCTTAATTTAGATGGAAGCGGAAATACAGAGATAGATACAGGCATTGGTTTTTTTGATCATATGTTAAACAGCTTTGCACGCCACGGATTTTTTGATTTAAAGGTGGAGGTGGAGGGAGACTTAGAGGTTGATACCCACCACACCATAGAGGATACGGGGATCGTCCTTGGCAATGCTATTGTCCAGGCGCTGGGAGAGAAGAAATCCATTAAAAGATATGGCTCTATGATACTTCCTATGGATGAAGCACTTCTTCTGTGTTCCCTTGATTTATCAGGCCGCCCTTATTTTGCTTATGATGTGAATCTTACAACTGAGCGGGTAGGTGCCTTTGAAACACAGATGGTTAAGGAGTTTTTCTATGCCATTTCTTATTCAGCCCAGATGAATCTCCATATACGTCAGATGGCAGGAGACAATGATCATCATATCATTGAAGGGATATTCAAGGCATTTGGAAAGGCTTTGGACGAAGCAACACAGACAGATACAAGAATCGAAGGAGTGTTGTCTACCAAGGGCAGTCTGTAGATGATATTATACAAGAGGAGAAATAATTATGCAGCTTTATCCAGCGATAGATATGAAAAATGGTCAGTGCGTCCGCTTAAAACAGGGAGCATTTAACGATATTACAGTTTATTCCGATGCACCGGAAGAGATGGCAGCTCAGTGGGAATCCCAGGGAGCAACATGGCTTCATCTGGTGGATTTAGACGGAGCTTTGGCAGGTCATTCGGTTAATGAGGCAGTGATCCGAAAGATTACAGAAACAGTTTCCATTCCGGTTCAGATAGGCGGAGGAATCAGAAGCAGGGAGGCTATCGCTTCCATGCTGTCTCTTGGAGTGGAGAGAGTTATTATTGGAACAAAGGCAGTGGAGCAGCCGGATTTTATCCGACATATGATAGAAGAATTCGGCGCTGACCGGATTGTTGTAGGTGTTGATGCCAAAGATGGTATGGTGGCAACGGAAGGCTGGGAAAAAGTCAGCACTGTGTCAGCATCAGATTTATGCAGTCAGATGAAAGAGTTTGGTGTTAAGCACATTGTATACACAGATATTGCCAGAGACGGTATGCTGACAGGACCTAATGTTGCCTATACGAAAAAGCTGACCGATGATACAGGTCTGAATATTATCGCTTCCGGCGGCATGTCTTCTATGGAGGATTTAAAACAGCTTTACGAAGCTGGTGTAAAGGGAGCAATTATTGGAAAAGCTTTATATGAGAACCGGATCAGGCTCTCAGAAGCAATCAGTGAATTTGAAAACAGGACTCTATAAGGGGAGGGGGACCAGCCAACCATGACAGCAGAATACGTAAAGGTAATTGCAGGCTTTGGCTGCCGCAGAGGAAAGGCAGTTATGCTTGGAATGCCGGAAAATACCTATAAAGAAGATATGATTTCCATGGCATGTTTTTTTGGTGACAGTGGAGCAGATGAAGTCTTTTTCTATGATTATTCTGAAAATGACAAAGATCATGAAAATACCATAGGTTTATTAAAAGAGATTGCACGTCAGGCAGATATTCCTGTGATTGCCGGCGGCAACGTGAAACGTTTGGAAGATGTGAAGAAATATCTTTATTCAGGAGCGAAAGCAGTATTTCTTGATGTAAGTGTGGATGAAAATGTGGACTTGATGAAAGAAGCATCAGACCGCTTTGGAGATGACAAGATCTATGCTTATCTGCCGGATACTTCCTATTTAAAAAGAACAGAAGAGTATAGTCAGTTAGGTGCCTCTCTTATGATTATGGGAGATAAAAATATTACAAAGGCTGAGATGGAGGAGATCAAAGCTCTGGAACAGGACTTTCTCCTCACTGGCAGTCTGGAGGACATTACAGAAATTCCGAAGACTTTGGAAATCTCTGAGGCAAAGGGATTTATATTCAGTCCAAAGGGCTGTGAGACAGATTATATGGCTGTTAAACAGACGTTAAAAGCAGAAGGGGTATCAGTTGATACTTATGAAAGCTCTGTAAGCTGGGATGAGTTTAAAGTAAATTCTGATGGTCTGATTCCTGTAATTGTACAGGATTACAGAACCCAGGAGGTTTTAATGCTGGCTTATATGAATGAAGAAGCATTTCAATCCACTCTCCACAGCGGGAAGATGACATATTATAGCAGAAGTAGACAGGAGCTGTGGTTAAAAGGGGAAACCTCAGGTCATTATCAATATGTAAAGTCTCTTTCACTGGATTGTGATAATGATACAATACTTGCCAAAGTCAATCAGGTAGGCGCTGCCTGTCATACAGGAGCCAGAAACTGTTTTTATCAGCCTCTCATGAAGAAGGAATATCAGGAAACCAATCCTTTAAAGGTGTTCGAAGAAGTATTTCAGGTGATTCTGGACAGAAAGGAATCTCCAAAGGAGGGCTCCTATACCAATTATCTTTTTGATAAGGGGATTGATAAGATCTTAAAGAAATTGGGAGAGGAAGCCACAGAGATCGTGATTGCAGCTAAAAATCCTGATCCGGAAGAAGTGAAGTATGAGATTTCTGACTTCTTATATCACATGATGGTGCTGATGGCAGATAAGGGAATTACCTGGGAAGACATTACAAAAGAGCTGGCTAACCGATAGATTTCTATGAGATTTGTGTAAGGTTTAATTTTTTATAAGTTTCAGGGTGCTGTAAAATCTTCGGATTTTATCAGTGCCCGTTTTCCGTCAGGGAATATTGAGAAATTGCAATATGGACAGAGGTATTTGTCTATGATATAATAAAAAATTGAAAAACAAATGGGAGAAAACAAGTATGAATGAAGAAATGAGTAGTAAAATGAAGAAGATAACACGAATCTATAGCTGGGTAATTCCTATGATTGTGTTACTAAGTATTACTGCTGCCTTCTTAATTGGAGGTATTGCGTTAAAGCTGGTTGGCAAGAATGTAAGTGATGTAGAACCAGAGATATTTAGTGTATATTCAGAGCCTGGTACTTACAGCGAATTAAAAGCAGTTGCTATGACAGAGGCATTTGCAACGGATTTCAAAGAAACCAATAATTATTATTTTGTTTATGATGAAGATATACTGGCCTATATTGTACAGATCAATGGTAAATTATCAGATGATCAGCAGGCAATTCAGGATTTCCTTTACAGTGAGGAGGAAATAGATGCTGCTGATGGTCCTACTGTTCAGCTTCTGGGAATGTCAGAGCCTATTGAAGATGACATCAGGGAACTTGCAATTGAGAACTACAATGCTATATGGGGAGAAGAGTTCCTGACTGAGGAGAATTTCTCTGAGTTTATAGGAGAGTCTTTTCTAAACACAAGCATAAAGCCTCCTTCAGCAATGGAAGAAATTGCTGTTGTTCCCTTTGCAATTGCCATTTTGTTTGCAGTAATTACCTTTTTTACCTTTCTCAGGTATAATAGAAAAACAAAGACTGGTCGCGAAACTCTTGCTAATCTGACAGATGATAAGCTTCTGGCTATTGATCGTCAGCTGCAGCACCCTGCCACTATCTCTTATGAAAAACAGCAGGTATATTTAACACAGGACTATGTGATCTCCAATATGGACGGACTTACCATCCTGCCTTATGAGACTATTTCCCGTGTTTATACTACCAATATGGAAAATGGGATACGAAGGCTCAAGGCTGAAACAGCAGATTTGAAAACACACACCCTAGTTCTTGCTGCTGCCAATAACAAACGGAAGAACGATGCATTTAATCAGATTGCAGATGAAGTAAGACAATATATCTTAAATAAGAAGGAAGAACTCATAGATACATACTCAGTCAATGAAACTGCATCAGCTGCAACAGCTGTTCAAAGTTATCAAAACGCTGAGACTAAACAGAACAGCAATGTACTGACAGGTTTAATCGGAGCACTTCTTGGTTCTCTGGTGGGCGTTGCGCTGTGGGTATTAATCGGTCAGCTTAATTTTATTGCAGGTATTGCAGGTCTGGTCATTTTAAACTTTGCTGTAAAGGGTTATACTCTGTTTGGCAGAGGTTTTGACAGAAAAGGGGCTATGGTCTGTGTATTGGTTGCTATTGTTATGATCTTTAATGCCAATATATTAGATTATGCCATTTTTATCTCAAGAGAATTACTTAAATTCGATGCCAGCTTTGATACGATTCGTTATGTATTTGCTAATTTTTTTGAATTAATGGGAGAAATTGATGCATGGAGAGGATTCTTAGTTGATCTTGCCATCGGATATGGTCTTTCCTTATGGTCCAGTTTCCATACCATCAAATCTCTGTTTAAATAATTAAAAGGAGAACTGCAAGATGTCATCTGTATTAAACCGTTTTTTAAAATATGTTTCTTATGATACACAGTCAAAGGAAGGTCAGGATACAGTTCCAAGCACTGATAAACAGTGGGAGCTGGCAAAGGAGCTGGCTGCTGAGCTGCGGGCTATGAATGCTTCTGATGTGACTGTCAGCGATAACTGCTATGTGTATGCCACCATTCCTGCAACCACTGATAAGAAGATTCCTGTTCTGGGATTTGTTGCTCATATGGATACTGCACCTGCCTATTCCGGCACAGGAGTGAAACCGCAAATTGTTAAGAATTATGATGGAAAAGACATTGTATTAAATCAGACAACAGGTCTTACCATGAGCCCTGAGAGTTTTCCTGACTTATTAAAATATCAGGGTCATGATCTTGTAACAACCGATGGAACCACACTATTAGGAGCTGATGATAAAGCCGGAGTTGCTGAAATTATGACAATGGCTGAGTATCTCTTGTCCCATCCGGAGATTCCCCATGGAACTATTAAGATCGGTTTCACTCCTGATGAAGAGGTAGGAAAAGGAGCCGACTTCTTCGATGTGGAGGGATTTGGAGCTGAGGTAGCTTATACAGTAGATGGAGGCGGTCTGGGAGAACTGGAATTTGAAAACTTCAATGCTGCCAATGTTAAGATTACCATTCAGGGCTCCAGCATTCATCCAGGATCATCCAAAGGAAGAATGAAGAACTCCCTGTTAATTGCTATGGAGCTGCAAGCAATGCTTCCTACATTTGAAAATCCAATGTATACAGAAGGGTATGAAGGATTTTTCCATCTGGACTCTATGGAAGGAACTGTAGAAGAGGCTCATATGGATTACATTATCCGTGATCATGATAAGGATAAATTCCTGAAGAAAAAAGAGCTGATGGAGCAGGTTGTTGGATTTCTCAATCATAAATATGGAGAAGGAACAGTGATTCTGGATTCTGTAGATGCCTATTACAATATGAAGGAGAAGATCGAACCTTTTATGTATCTCATTGATATTGCAAGAGCTTCCATGGAAGAGATTGGTGTAGAGCCTATTGTAACTCCTATTCGTGGAGGAACTGACGGTGCACGTCTTTCTTACCAGGGACTTCCCTGCCCCAATCTCTGTACAGGCGGTTATAACTTCCACGGTAAGTTTGAGTTTATTCCTGTTTCTTCTATGGAGAAGGTAGTGGAGCTGCTGCTTAAGATAGTGGATAAATTTACCACTTATGAGTTCTAAGTAAAATAAAAATAGAAATTAAATTAAGAAGAAGCTGATAGAAAGCAGATTAAATTTGTTTTCCATCAGCTTTTTTTGTTGTTGAATACAATTAGTGGTTTTAAGTTTAAGTTGACAAATAATTTAAGTTAAAATATACTTATATTAACTTAAAAAATAGGAGGCTGGTATGGCAAAGTCTGTTACATTATCTGATATCGCTAAAAAAGTGGGAGTAAGTGCCGTGACTGTATCAAAGGCACTGGCCGATAAAAGTGGTGTCAGCGAGGAAATGAGAAAGAAAATTAAAGAAGTAGCATCAGAAATGGATTATCAGCCAATATCAGGAAACAAAAGGGAATCTGCAGGTGCTACCGGTAATATCGGTGTATTAATACCTGCCGGATTCCTGGACACTGTCAACTCCTTTTATTGGAATATGTATCAGTTTATTATAGAATCTGCAGGAGAGCGGGGATATTACTGTATTCTGGAGATTGTAAATGCAGAAGATGAGAAGGGGCTTGTGATGCCTAAGATGTTTGTGGATGGGAAGGTAGATGGAGCTGTTCTCATTGGACAGGCAGAGCCGGAGTATTCTGCCTTTTTATGGTCCTCTCAGACAGTGCCTCTCATCTATCTGGATTTCTATGAGGCAAATCAGGAATATGATTCCATTATCTCAGATGGTTTTCTGGGAATGTATCAGCTGACTGATTATCTTATTGGAAAAGGTCATAAGAAGATTGCATATGTTGGCACACCGCTGTCTACAAGCAGTATCACAGACCGGTTCTTCGGTTATCAGAAGGCTTTGATGGAACATGGAATCCCTATGCGTCAGGACTGGCTGATTCCTGACCGAGATGCAAAACAGGGACACAGAGCTTATGAAGTTATTAATCTCCCTGAGGAAATGCCTACTGCATTTGCCTGCAACAGTGACTATACAGCTGATATTGTAATCAGAACTCTGGAGGATCATGGCTACAGAGTTCCTGAAGATATATCCGTAGTAGGCTATGATAACTGTGAATGGGATAAGGTAGTTAAGGTTCCCATCACCACATTTGATGTCATGAAAGACCGTATGGCAGAGCTGGCTGTGAAGAATCTAATCCGGAAGATCCATGGAGAACCTTATATCCAGGGAATCCAGATTGTAGCAGGCAGCCTTGTGGAGAAGAAAAGCGTCAGGGAGATTTAAGTGAGCAGGGATCTTCTGTAAACGGCAGGTGTTGTTCCTGTATATTTCTGGAACAGATGGATGAAATGAGTAGTATTGTCAATTCCCACCTGCCTGCCTGCTTCATAAACTGTCATCTCCGGTTCCTGAAGCAGACGTTTTCCTTCTTCAATTCTGCGGCGGTTTAAATATTTCATAGGCGGTTCCTTATATTGATCACGAAATTCTCTGGACAACCGATATTTACTGATCCCAAATATTTCCTCAAAGCAGGAAAGGGAATGGGCTTCAGAATATTGGGTGTCCATTATTTTTTTCATCTCTCTGATATAGGAGGGAGCGCTGGAATCCTGTGCATCAGATTCCCGGACAATTGCCGCAATAAAAAGGTCTGTCAACAGTCTGTGATTGATCAGATAGGAATCCTTGTCTGCAGAGGAAGGAGCAGCTGCCAGCCGTTCAAATATTGAGAGAATATAGGGAGACTCAGGAAAAGGCAGCAAAGGGCTGTGCCGTTTATTATATTCTTCATAATAAAAGGAAATCCCGCTTTCATCTAAAAACAGCTGATAAAACTCCCAGGAGTTCTTCTCTGCATGGATTTCATGAAGCTCTCTTCCGTGAAAGAAGAGAAGTGTGCCGGGAGTCAGGGTATAGCGGTGTCCATTGAGCTTGCAGCCCCCTTGTCCCTTAACTGTATAGATGACACAGTAAGCAGGCAGATTCTGTAATTCATAATGATATGGATAGGAACAGCTGATATAGCCTGCTGCCCTCAGGGAGAGAAGTTCAGAAGGCACCTGCTGCAGGTTAATAACCTCCTCAGGCAGTTTCTGAGAAACAGTTGTGGTAGAGGTCAGTTTATTACTGCTTAATAAATTACTTAAAAAAATCTGATAAAAACTCATAACTTGTCTCCTTATAAAGATTTACTTAGATTTTACCACAAAAATAAGCCTTTTTAAAGTAAAATCAATCAAGAAATGATGAAATGTGATGGTTGAAGCAAGAGAGTGGCTTGTCTTTCTATAGATATTTTGTATACAAACTAAAAATGATTTTGGCTTAAAAAAGAAAAAATGCATAATTTTTACAATATTAATATATAAAACGCAAGATTAATAGATGACTTTACATTAAGTTTAAAATATACTTAATTTAAGCTAATAAGAACACTTTATAAAGTTTAAAAACAACTTAAGGTGTTGGCTATTTTAAGCAAAACTTATTATATTGAAGGAGGATTATTATGAAACAGTGGAAGAGATTTACTTCAGCCGCACTTGCAGCCATGATGGCTGTATCACTGACAGCATGTGGAGGAAGCCAGCAGACTGCTGACACAAGCGCAGCAAAAGAGGGCGAGGCCAATACTGCAACAACAGCTGCAGGATCAAATGAGGCCCAGTCAGATGTTCCGGAGTTTAAGGATTTAAAGGTTGGAGAGGATTACACAGATATTAAAGCAGATTTAAAGTTTATCACCCAGAGAACTGACCTGGTGGATACTACTTTCAAGACATATGTAGAAGAGTTCCAGAAGCTTTATCCAAACGTTACTATTACATATGAAGGCATTACCAACTATGCAGAGGATATGATTACAAGACTGTCCACAGGAGACTGGGGCGATATCTGTATGATCCCTATGCAGGTTAAGAAAAGCGATTTAGGAACCTATTTCCTTCGTTTTGGTGCTAAAGACGAACTTGAGAAAAGCTACATCATGCTCAATGACAAATCATTTGAAAACGATGTATACGGAATTCCTTCTGTAGGAAGCGCTCAGGGTGTTGTATATAATAAGAAGGTATTCGAAGCAGCCGGAATTACAGAGCTTCCAAAAACACCAGATGAATTCTTAGATGCTTTACAGAAAATCAAAGATAACACAGATGCAATTCCTCTGTATACAAACTTCGCAGCCGGCTGGACTATGACTGCATGGGATGCTTACATCTCAGGTTCTGCTACAGGAGATGCTGATTTTAAGAATATCGATCTTGTTCACGGAAAAGATCCATTTACCAAAAGAGATGATATGACAGGACCTTACGCTGTTTATTATACCTTATATGAAGCAGTTGCAAGAGGACTGACAGAAGATGACCCAACAACAACTGACTGGGAAGGCAGCAAGCCTAAAATCAACAACGGCGAAATCGCAACTATGGTTCTTGGCTCATGGGCAGTAACACAGATGCAGGAAGCTGGCGATCATCCGGAAGATATCGGATATATGACATTCCCTATTACAGTAGATGGCAAGCAGTATGCAACCGCATCTCCAGACTATAACTATGCAATCAATGTAAACAGCAGCGCTGATAACAAGATTGCTTCCATGTTATATGTAAAATGGCTGACAGAAGACTCTAACTTCGCATATGATCAGGGTGGTATTCCTATCGTTGCAGGAGCTGAATATCCAGATATTTACAAAGCATTTGATGGTGTAGAGCTTGTTATTAACAATCCGGCACCTGCAGGAGAAGATAATCTGTTTAATGATATTAACACTGATTCCGAAATCGGTATCGAAAGCTCAGCAGATACAGTATCCAAGATTGTAGAGGCAGCTATCACAGGCAGCCCTACCTTAGATGAAATTATGGCTAATTGGAATGCAAAATGGACTGCTTCCCAGGAGAAGTTCGGCGCTATCCAGTAAATAAAAAAGGAGGCACAAATCATTATGGGAGAAAAGACAAAGCCACAGAATAAGTTTTCCCAGCTTATCAAATGGCTTCAAAAAGGGAAAGTAAACAGATGGCTGGTTATTATAACCTTCATGCTGATTCCTGTTCTGCTACTGCTGGTTTTCACCTATATACCCTTTGGCAAGATGATTGGTTTCAGTTTCTATAATATGGGGTATGTTGGTACGAGAGAATATGTAGGATTACAAAACTATATTGACGTATTTAAAAGGGATGACTGCTTTAAGGCATTAAGACTCAGCGTCTATTATATTGGGGCTTCCTTTATTCAGCTGGCTCTTGCGCTGTATTTCGCATCAATACTCAGCACAAAAATCAGAGGCGGCAGTTTTTTCAAAGGATTTATGTTCTTCCCTTATCTGATTTGTGGAATTGCAGTCGGATTTATCTTCAAATTCTTCTACACCAGAGGATTTGTTCTGGATACCATTCTGTCATGGTTTGGTTTTAATTTAGAAAATCTTCCTTACTGGCTGAGGGATACAAAAATTAACAATATCTCAGTAGCTGCCACCTCCGTGTGGCGCTACATGGGACAGAATATGGTCTTATTCATCGGCGCCATTATGTCTGTAGACAGCACCATGTATGAAGCTGCTGCTATTGACGGCGCCAATGAATGGCAGAAATTCCGCTATATAGTATTTCCAAGTATTAAGACCATCATTGTTCTCAATATGATTTTATCAATCACCGGTTCTTTAAGTGCATTCGAACCTCCTTATGTTATTACAAGAGGTAATTTCGGCACTGCAACTTATTTTGTAGTAATGAATACACTGGCTCATGATAATATGAAGGTAGGTCTTGCATCTGCAATGGCAGTGATTCTCCTTGTTATCATACTGTTTGCAACAGTGCTGCAGAAGCTGTTCTTCCGTTATTTCTTCGGTGAAGGAGAGGAAGAGGCAATCCGTGATAAACGCAGGAGAAAGAAACGTCTGGCAGAAGCTGCCGCCAGGAAGGGGGGAGTATCATGAAGGAATTAAGACTGAAACACTGGCTGCTGACATTTATTAAATATGCATCACTGGTAATCGGTTCCTTGATTTCCATTGTACCTGTGGTAGTCTGTGTCATCACAGCCTTTAAAACAGAGGCAGAATATGCTTCCACCAATGTTATGACCCTTCCGCAGAGCTGGACATATTTTACCAACTTTACTGAGGCATGGAAACAGGCCAATATGGGACTGGCATTTCGCAATTCCTTCATTATTATGGTATTCGTCCTCATTGGTTCAGTGCTGACCGGTTCTATGCTGGCTTACATATTAAGTAGATTTAAATTCCCCGGTAATGGTCTCATCAGGAATCTGTTCCTCATTGCTACACTGCTTCCAGGAATTGCTATGCAGGTATCTGTCTATCAGACCATGTATCAGCTCCACTTAATTAACAGTCTGCCTGGTTATATTGTATTGATGATGGGAACCGATGTTATATCAATCTACATCTTCATCCAGTTTTTCGAGAATATTCCCAATTCTCTTGATGAATCGGCAATTATGGATGGATGTACTTATTTCGGAGTGTTTTTCCGAATATTGCTGCCTTTATTAAAGCCGGCAGTTGTAACAGTTATGATTTTAAAAGGTGTAAGTACCTATAACGAATATTATATGGCTAACTTATATTTACAGGATAAAAACCGTCTGGTCACTGTGGCTACTTCTCTGTATAAATTTACAGGTCCATTAGGCAACCAGTACAACTACATCTGTGCAGGGGTTATTATTACCCTGATTCCAGCACTGATTATATTTATCTGCTGTCAGAAACAGATTTACAGCGGACTGACCCAAGGGGCTGTAAAAGGATAACAAGGAGAAAAAACATGAAAATTATTACTGAAAAAATCAAACATATGCCTTGGCAGGAGCCCACTGGTGCCATAACAGGAGCACCCATCTGGAGATATAGTGAAAATCCTATTATTGGCAGAAATCCCGTTGAAAACGTAGCCAGAATCTTTAATTCTGCAGTGATTCCTTATGAAGATGGATTTATCGGAGTATTCAGAGGCGAGCAGGTCACAGGAATTCCTTACATATATCTTGGAAGAAGTGAAGATGGAATTCACTGGAACTTTGATAAAGAGAAGATTGCCTTTGTAGACGAAGAAGGCAATTCATTTATGCCTATCTATGCTTATGATCCAAGACTTGTGAAAGTGGAAGATACTTATTATATTATGTGGTGTCAGGATTTCTATGGTGCATCAATCGGTATGGCAAAAACCCAGGATTTCAAAACCTTTGTAAGAATTGAAAACCCATTTTTACCATTTAACAGAAATGCTGTATTATTTCCAAGAAAGATCGACGGAAACTTCGTGATGTTATCCAGACCAAGTGACAGCGGCCACACTCCTTTCGGAGACATTTTCTTAAGTGAAAGCCCTGACCTTGTGTACTGGGGCAAACACAGACATGTGATGGGAAAAGGCAATGAGTGGTGGCAGTCCTTAAAGATCGGCGGAGGCGCTGCACCTATTGAAACAGACGAAGGCTGGCTCTTATTCTACCATGGTGTAACTGGAACCTGTAATGGTTATGTATACAGCATCGGAGGCGCTATCTTAGACATTGATAATCCTTCTATTGTAAAATACAGATGTGAAAACTTCTTAATCACACCGGAAGAGTGGTATGAGGAAAGAGGCTTTGTGCCTAATGTATGTTTCCCATGTGCTACGATCTGTGATCCGGAAGATGGAAGAATTGCTATTTATTATGGCGCAGCAGACAGTTATGTTGCTCTTGCATTTACAAGAGCTGATGAGATTGCAGCATATATTAAGGAACATAGTGTTTTGACAGAATCTGACCGTGAGGTTGGGATACGGTAAGATTGTAGTTTGAAATGAATTTTGAGTTTGAAATAAAGTAAAATAAATTATGTATTAATTGACAGTAAATAATTTACGAGGTGAACATCATGACAAATCAAATGGCAGTAGAAATGAAAGAGCATCTGAATCAGAAACTGATACCTTTCTGGAAGGGACTGCGTGATGAAACCTATGGGGGCTTTTACGGATATATGGATTACGATTTAAGAATTGACAGAGAGTCTGTAAAAGGCGTAATTTTAAACAGCCGGATTCTATGGTTTTTCTCCAATGCTTATCTGACACTGAAGCAGGAGGATCTGCTCCATTATGCAGAACACGCTTATCGCTTTTTAAGGGATTACTGTATGGATCACGATAATGGCGGTGTGTTCTGGTCCATGACCTATGATGGTCTGCCTGAGGATACAACCAAGCATACCTATAACCAGGCATTCGCTATCTATGCTCTTTCTACCTATTATAATGCATCAAAGGATTCGAAAGCTCTGATGTACGCTTATGAATTATTTCAATTGATTGAGACCAGATGTAAGGAAGCTACAGGATACGGAGAAGCTTATGACGTGGGTTTTCAGCCGGTTTCCAATGAGAAGCTGTCTGAAAACGGAGTCATAGCTTCCCGTACTATGAACACCCTTCTTCACGTATTTGAGGCTTATACTGAGCTTTACAAAGTGGATCATGATGAAAAAGTAGGAAAGAGATTAGAAGAGATTCTGGATATCTTTGCAGACAAAGTCTACAATCCGGAAAAGAAACGTCAGGAAGTATTTTTTGATGAAAACTGGAATTCTTTGATTGATCTTCATTCTTATGGTCATGATATCGAAACCTCCTGGCTCATAGACAGAGGGTGTGAAGTTCTTAAGAATGATGCTTATACAGCAAGAATGGGACAGATAACAGAACTGCTGGCAGAAGAAGTCTATAAGAAAGCCTATAGAGATCACAGCCTGTTAAATGAATGTGAAAATGGTATTGATCAGACAGACAGAATCTGGTGGGTACAGGCTGAGGCTGTCATAGGTTTTATCAATGAGTGGCAGAAACAGCCAGAAAAGTCCCAGTATTATGCTGCTGCTGAAGATATATGGAATTATATTAAAACAAAAATGACTGATCACAGACCAGGATCGGAATGGTTCTGGAAGCTGGACAGCAAAGGGGACCCTGTTGAGGGAGCGCCCATTGTGGAACCGTGGAAATGCCCCTACCACAATGGACGTATGTGTATGGAACTGATTGCAAGATTTCAAGGTTAATCCAGGAATAGGAGATAAAGAGTAAGATGATTCACCCACAGTACAAAATAGAATTGGAAAAGCAGGAAAAGCTGCTGAACACAAAAAACCACAAATCCGATTTTTATAACGGAATTTATGACAGATATGTATTCCCTGTTTTAACAAGAGAGCATATTCCCCTTACCTGGAGATACGATTTAAACAGGGAAACCAATCCATATTTTATGGAGCGGATTGGAATCAATGCTGTTATGAATGCAGGAGCTATTGAGCTTAATGGAAAATACTATCTTGCAGCCAGAATTGAAGGCAATGATAGAAAGTCATTTTTTGGTGTTGCTGAGAGTGAGACAGGAATTGACGGATTCCGTTTCCTGGAAGAACCGGTAATTCTGCCGGATACCTGCCCGGAGGAGACCAATGTCTACGACATGAGACTGACAAAACATGAAGATGGCTGGATCTACGGAGTGTTCTGTTCTGAAAGCAAGGATACCTCAGCTTCTGATCTATCCTCTGCAGTAGCAGCTGCCGGAATTGTCAGAACAAAGGATCTAAAGACCTGGGAACGTCTGGATAACATAACAACACTTCGTTCTCCACAGCAGCGCAATGTAGTTCTTCATCCGGAGTTTGTCAATGGAAAGTATGCATTCTATACAAGACCAATGGATGACTTTATTGATACAGGAAGTGGCGGTGGTATTGGCTTTGGTTTATGTGATGATGTCTGTCATGCAGTGATTGATGAGGAAATCATAACCAGCAAAAGAAGATATCATACCATTACTGAAGCAAAGAACGGAGCCGGTGCAGTTCCTATTAAGACAGATAAAGGCTGGATTCATATTGCTCATGGTGTCCGCAATACAGCGGCTGGGCTTCGCTATGTAATCTACGCTTTTGCAACAGCTCTTGACAACCCTGCTAAGGTAATTGCAGAGCCTTCCGGACTTTTAATAGGACCAAGAGGAGAAGAACGGGTTGGAGATGTATCCAATGTGGTATTTACCAATGGAGCAATTGTAAAAGATAATGGTGAAGTATTCATTTACTATGCATCTTCTGATACGCGTGTCCATGTAGCCACAACAACCGTTGATCAGCTGGTGGACTATGTGTTCAATACACCGGAAGACCCTCTTAGAAGCCCTGATTGTGTGAAGCAGAGAGTGGATCTTATCAGGAAGAATCTGGAGCTGTTAAAAGATGAACAGTAAAAAAGGATTCGAAATCCCTGTATTACCTGATAATCCTTCTTTACAATATTGTGGAAGAATCGGTGTTGACAATCAGGGATATCCCGAATTTGTATTTCCCTCCAGCTTTGTAAAGATCAATTTTACAGGATCCTCCATCCGTGTTATCCTGGAAAATCATCATGTATACTGGGATAATTACATTGGCTGGATTCTGGACGGAATACAGGGGAAATGCCTTTTAAAACAAGAGGGAACTGCCTGTCTTACTTTAGGTGAAAACCTGGGGGAAGGCAGGCACCGCCTTTTGTTGTTTAAAAGGCAGGATTCCTGTCACACCTTTTCTTTTAAAGGTTTTTCTCTATCTGAGGAGGGGACAGTTCTTCCCCCGGATCCCCTCCCAGAGAGAAGAATTGAGGTCTATGGAGATTCTGTCAGTGCAGGAGAGGTATCAGAGGCACTTGAGTATATTGGAAAAGAAGACCCTGACCATCAGGGAGAATATTCCAACAGTTGGTATTCTTACAGCTGGATCACTGCCAGACGGTTAAATGCCTCTATCCATAATATCTCCCAGGGAGGAATTGCCCTAATGAATGGAACCGGCTGGTTTGAGCCTCCTTCTTATATTGGAATGGAGGAAGTTTATGATAAAATACAGTATCATCCGGCTATTGGAAGATGCTGCTCCTGGGACTTTACAAAATACACCCCACATATTATAATTATTGCTATTGGACAAAATGACAGTCATCCCTTTAATTTTATGAAAGAAGATTATTATGGGGATGTTTCTGATGTTTGGAGAAACCATTATAAAGCATTTGTAGAAAAATTAAGAGAGATTTATCCTGAATCAGTTATTATCCTTGCAACAACCATTTTAAATCATGATAAAAACTGGGACAGGGCAATTGAGGAAATAAAGGTAAGCCTGGCTGACCCCAAAGTCTACCATTTTCTTTACAGTCAAAATGGCTGCGGCACTCCGGGACATATCAGAATCCCTGAGGCAGAACACATGGCAGAGGAATTATCCGCTTTTATTGAACAACTGGGTGATGAAATCTGGAATTAACAGGAGGAAGCAATTATGAACGCGTTTGATCGCTATGAGCAGTGGTGTACAAGCCCTGTATTTGATGTTGAAACAAAAAAAGAACTAGAAGCAATCAGAGATAATCATGATGAAATCAACGACAGATTCTATAAAGAATTGGAATTTGGAACCGGCGGCCTGCGTGGCGTTATCGGTGCTGGCACAAACCGTATGAACATCTATACAGTAG
The DNA here is from genome assembly GCA_002409995.1 of Hungatella sp. UBA5385. Classification (GTDB taxonomy): domain Bacteria; phylum Bacillota; class Clostridia; order Lachnospirales; family Lachnospiraceae; genus UBA5385. The sequence goes on from DHOR01000041.1 coordinate 64,442, forward strand.
GAAAAGCCACACAGGGTCTGGCTGATTATATATTGAAGCAGGGCGGCAGTGACAAGGGAGTTGCACTGGCTTATGATTCCAGACATATGTCACCAGAATTCGCCAGATATGCAGCGCTTTGTCTCAATGCCAATGGGATTAAAACCTATCTGTTTGATAAGCTGGCTCCTACCCCCATGCTTTCATTTGCAGTCCGCAGACTGTCCTGTATTGCAGGTATTGTAATAACAGCCAGTCATAACCCTGCTGAGTATAATGGATACAAGGTTTACTGGGAGGATGGCGCACAGATTACATTTCCTATGGATAAGGAAATTATTGCCTGCGTTAATGCTATCGATGATTATGCTGCTGTGAAATCCATATCTGAACAGGAAGCTGCTGATCTGGGTCTTTTTCATTTGCTTGGAGAGGATATGGAAGAGGAATATAGAAAAGAACTGAAAAAAATGGTGCTTTCCGAAAAGGAATTAAAGGAAGCTGCTGATAAGATCAAGATTGTATACAGCCCTCTTCATGGAACAGGGAATCTGCCTGTTCAGCATATTCTGGCTGAGTTAGGATTTACCAATGTGTATGTGGTAAAGGAACAGATGGAGCCTGATGGAAATTTCCCAACTGTACCTTACCCCAATCCTGAGGACAAAGGTGCATTTAAGCTTGCCCTTCAGCTTGCCAAAGAGAAGGATGCTGATCTTGTTCTTGCTACTGATCCTGATGCTGACCGTCTTGGTGTTTATGCAAAGGATGAGAAAACTGGTGAATATAGGATGTTTACCGGCAATATGTCAGGTATTCTGATCCTGAATTATCTGTTGTCAAGAAGACAGGAATTAGGTATTCTTCCGGAAAATGGTGCTGTTGTTAAGACCATTGTTACTACCAGAATGGCAGAGCCTGTTGCTGCTCATTATAATATGAAGCTGATCGATGTACTGACCGGCTTTAAGTATATTGGAGAGCAGATGAAGTATTTTGAAGAGACAGGGGATTACATCTATCAGTTTGGATTCGAGGAGAGCTACGGCTGTCTGGTGGAAGAGTGTGTCCGTGATAAAGACGCTGTTTCTGCAGTTATGACCTTATGTGAGGCTGCAGCTTATTATTATACAAAGGGAAGTTCTCTCTCTGAGGAAATGGATCGTCTCTATGAAACCTATGGTTATTATAAGGAAGATCTTGCTTCTGTGACTTTAAAGGGAGAAGACGGAGCCAATAAGATTAAGGCTATGATGGAAGAGATGAGGAGCAATCCTCCAAAAACTGCCGGAGGTTTTCCTGTTCTTCAAATGGAGGATTATCTTTCAGAAACAACAGGTTTACCAAAATCTAATGTTCTTCGGTTTGCATTGGCTGAGGATGCTTGGTTCTGTGTACGTCCATCAGGGACTGAACCTAAGATTAAGTTCTATTTTGGTGTAAAGGGAAGCTCTGTGAAAGATGCAGAAGAAAGACTTGAGAGGCTGAAAGAAGATGTTTTGGCTTATGGGACAAGATAGGCTTCGTGGGATACATTTGGGGAATAGTGATAGAATTGAAAAAGTGATGGAAAAAGCCAGTCAGGGGAAGCCAGTTGTACTGGCTTTTCTTGGTGGTTCTATTACGCAGGGGTCTCTGGCTTCGAGCCCTGAGAAATGTTATGCATATCTTGTGTATCAGTGGTGGAGGGAGATGTTTCCTGATGTGGAATTTCAGTATATTAATGCTGGGATTGGAGGAACCACCTCTCAGTTTGGGTGTGCAAGAGTGCGGGAAGATGTGCTGGCTTATGAGCCGGACTTTGTTGTGGTGGATTTTACTGTTAATGACGAAAATACAGAGCTGTTTCTGGAGACTTATGAAAGTCTGATACGGATATTGCTGTCAGATGAATGTGAGCCTGCTGTTATGGCTCTTTGTAATGTATATTATGATTCGGGTAAATCAGCTATGGATCAGCATAGAAGAGTGCTGGAGCATTATGGAGTTCCTTATGTTTCTATAGGGGAGACGGTGTATGAGGATGTGTTGTGTGGGGGGATGAGAGTTGAGGAGATTACGTCGGATGGGCTTCATCCTAATGATAGAGGGCATCGGGCGGTTGCGGATGTGGTATGTGGGTTGTTGGAGGTTGTGTTGAGTGGGAAGGCTGGGGATACTGGAGAAGATAGGTATAATGAAAGTCATGGAGATTCTGGTAAAGATAGGAATAATGAAAGTCATGGGGGCTCTGGTCTAAATGGAGATAATGAAATAGAGGTGTGTCCTATAGGTTCGATTGCTTCAAATCCCCTTACTAGTTGTTCCTATGAAAATGCAAGGCGATTGCAAAATGGAGATTCTGGAATCGTATGTAATGGATTCGAGATTGATTTTCGATATAAAAACGAAATTACAGATGTGTTTAAACATGGCTGGAGTGCTGTAAGAAAGGGGGCTTCTATCTGCTTTGAAGCGGAAGCACTCTGTCTTGCCATTCAGTACCGTCGTACGATACACCAGCCTGCACCTGTTGCATTGGCATACGTTGATGACGACAGAGACAATGGAAAGATTTTAGATGGTAACTTTAATGAGACATGGGGAGATAGTTTGTCTATAGCAACACTTCTCCATCATGGTGAAGCAGGAAAGCATCTGGTGACAGTTGAAATTATAGATGGAGTGGAAGAGGATGAGACGCCTTTTTATCTGGTGTCTTTGATACAAGCTGGAATAGACTTAAAGAATGAATGTGAAAATTAAATTTACCAATAAACAATAAAAACGGAGGCATGAAATATTATGGGATTTCGCAAAGACTTTGTATGGGGAGCAGCCACCTCCTCCTACCAAATTGAAGGTTCTCCAAAAGAGGATGGAAAAGGGCTTAATATATGGGATGTGTTTTGTAAAGAACCCGGAAAGATTTATGAGGGACATAACGGAGATATCGCTTGCGATCATTATAATCGTTATAAAGAAGATGTTCAGATAATGAAAGAAATGGGATTGAAAGCTTATCGTTTTTCTATAAGCTGGGCAAGAATATTGCCAAATGGAATTGGTACTGTTTCTCAAAAAGGGTTGGAGTTTTATAGTAATCTCATTGATGAACTTTTAAAAAATGGCATTGAGCCCTATATCACTTTATTTCACTGGGATTTCCCCTATCAGCTATATATTCGGGGCGGCTGGCTGAATCCAGACTGCATAAACTGGTTTGCAGAGTATGCCAGAATCGTTACAGAGGCCTATTCTGACCGTGTAACTCATTTTATTACCTTTAATGAGCCCCAGTGTTTTATAGGGCTTGGTCATGTGACAGGAGACCATGCGCCAGGGCTTAAGAACCCTATGACTGATACATTTTTAATGGCTCATCATGTGATGATGGCTCATGGAAAAGCAGTATTGGCCATTCGTGCTGCTGCTAAACAGCCTGTATTGATTGGATATGCTCCAACTGGCACCATGTTTTATCCGAAGACAGACAGCGTTGAAGATATTGAAGCTGCCAGATATACCCTTTTTGCCTCCAATCCGGAGCTTAAGAGATGGAGCTGGAATGTCAGCTGGTGGAGTGATCCTGTTCTTCTTGGCTCTTATCCTGAGGATGGACTGAAGTTATATGAACCATGGCTTCCTGAAATTAAGCAGGAGGATATGAAGCTGATTCACCAACCTTTGGACTTCTATGGCCAAAATATTTATAATGGCTACCGCATCAGTGCAGGAGATGATGGTCTGCCTAATTTTATAAAACGTGAGGAAGGCTTTTCTAAAACAGCAACTCAGTGGCCGGTGACTCCTGAATGTCTGTATTGGGGGCCTAAGTTTCTCTATGAGAGATATAAGCTTCCTATTATAATTACTGAGAATGGATTATCCTGTCATGATGTTCTCTCTCTGGATGGAAAAGTTCATGATCCTAATAGGATTGATTTTCTTTCCCGGTATTTAGGGGAGTTAAAGAGGGCGGCTGCTGATGGAACCGATATTCTGGGGTATTTTCAGTGGTCTCTTATGGATAATTTTGAATGGGAGAAGGGGTATTCGGAGCGATTTGGGTTGGTTTATGTGAATTTTCAGACACAAGAGAGAATTCTTAAGGATTCTGCTTATTGGTATAAAAAGGTAATGGAAAGTAATGGAGATTTTTGAATGATATACTCTGGTCAATCTGTATAAAATAGTATGGAAAACCAAACAAATTCTTTGTAAAACTATAGATGTTGTATAAAAATAATTATTTATCTAATTGAATTTCATCAAAAAATTATATTTTTTTGTATTTTATAGAATACTTAAAATAAGGGGTGGCAAAATAAAGAGTTTTGTAATATAATTGCTATTAAGCATAAAATTACTTGGTTTTGAATTTATGTGATTTGAATTTATGAAAGGATATATTATGACAGAATATATTATTGATATTCATGCACACATATTGCCGGGTATTGATGATGGTTCGACTAATCTGGAAGAATCTGCACAAATGCTTGATAAAGCATTTAACCAAGGGATACACACTATTATTGCAACCCCTCATTTCAAGAGAAAGCAAAACTTAGATCAGCTTAAAGCTCTAATCAATGATCTGATTAAGGAAGCAAAGAAAATCGATCCTGATTTTCGGATTTTTCTTGGTCAAGAACTTTTATATTTTGATAGTTTAGTTGATTATCTTAAAGAGGGAAAAGCCCTAACTCTGGCAAATAGCCGTTATGTTCTAGTGGAATTTATGCCAGATGTTATCTATAATAACCTTTATCAGTGGGTTCGTAAAATTCTTATGGCTGGATATTTACCCGTTATTGCTCATGTAGAGCGGTATCATTGTTTGAAGAAAGAAGGTCGTTTACAGGAACTGATATCTATCGGTTGTTATTTACAGATGAATTACAGGAGTGTTCAGGGGAATATATTTGATGCCAATGCGAGATGGTGTAAAAAAGCCCTTATAAATCAATATATCCATTTTTTGTCAACTGATATGCATCACATTAATTATCGAACACCAGTAATTGATAAGAGTATGGATTGGCTTAAACGCAATCTGAATGCTGAGTATTTATCAGCCATAACAAGCCAAAATGCTAATAGTATCATAGAAAATCAAGTGTTACGTTGAAGTTTACAAACTTACTAAACATAAAGGAATGAAAATTTATTATGGAAAAGCAATATGATTTAGAGGATGAAATTGAAATTGATTTACGCGAGGTTTTCTATGCACTATGGAAACGATTGTGGCTCATATGTCTTGCATTGATTATTGGAGGTGGGTTAACTACTTTATACTGTAAAGTCATACTTATACCCCAATATACATCTACTTCTATGGTTTACATACTTTCTAAAGAAACAACATTGACTTCTCTGGCAGATTTGCAGATAGGAAGTCAGCTGACCAAGGATTACAGAGTAGTTGCTACCAGCAGACCGGTACTTCAGGAGGTTATTGATACACTTAATCTGGATCGTGATTATGACGATTTAAAAGAATCTCTTATTTTTGACAATCCTAAAGATACACGTGTATTGAGTATCTCTATAGAAGATCCTGATCCAGTCAAAGCCAAAGCAATTGTGGATACGGTTGCTAAGGTTTCTTCCAAGCATATTGGAGATATTATGGAGATGACTCCACCGAAAATTATTGAAGATGGTTTTGTGGCTACGAAAAAAAGCAGCCCTAATGTAACCCGCAATGCTGCTATTGGTGGATTGGCTGCAGCAATTGCAGTAGCAGGTTTGATAACTCTTAAGGTGGTATTAAATGATACCATTCGAAGCGAAGAGGATGTGGAAAAATATCTGCAGCTATCTGTATTGGCAGCTATACCTGAACGAGAAGAAGCGCGTGTCTCTGTAAAAGGTAAAAAAAGCAGAAGAAAGAAAGGGAGGGGATAGGTTGTGACTCAAGATGTAGTATTAAATAATCACTTGTCAGATGATTTTGCATTTGATGAAGCTATTAAAACGTTACGTACGAATATTCGTTTTTGTGGAAACAATATCCGCACTATTATGCTGACCAGTTCAACTCCTAATGAAGGAAAAAGCAGTATTACATTTTCCCTAGCAAGTTCTCTGGCAGAAACGGGTCAGAAGACCTTACTTATAGATGCTGATATTCGTAAATCCGTATTTGTATCCAGATATCACTTAAATAAAGACGTACACGGTTTATCTCAATACTTAAGTGGACAAGTGTCTTTGAATAGTGTTCTATACAGCACCAATACCGAAAATTTAGATATGATATTTTCCGGACCATATTCTCCGAACCCAGCAGAGCTTTTAGAAGAAGCGGGGTTTCAAGATTTGATAAAATGGGCTAAAGAAAGATATGATTATGTAATCATAGATACTCCGCCGATCAACAATGTAATTGATGCTGCAATTATCGCAAAGGAATGTGATGGTGCAGTTATGGTCATTGAAAGTGGAGGTATAAGCTATCGTATGGCTCAACGTTTAAAACTTCAACTAGAGAAAAGCGGCTGCAGAATTCTTGGAGCAGTGTTGAATAAAGTTGGAAGAGGATATAGTGGATACTATGGAAAGTATGGTCGATATGGTAAATATGATAAATACTATGGTGAGAAACCGGAGAGTGTAAATGACTAAGAAGTGGAAACTGATTAAGATTCTGACCGGTATTTTTCTTCTCATAGTACTTGTTTGGTTTTTCTGGTATTCTTATATTTTATACCAGCGAAAAATAGAAATGAGCAAAAGCATTCAGGAGTCCAATTATGAAATTGTAACTCCGACAGATTCATCTGTGTTATATGATGGTAAGAGATATGAGAGAGATCCATCTATTAAGGCTTTTCTCTGTATTGGTGTCGACAGCTCAGGAGAATTAGAGCAACGGGTAACTGGGGACGGAGGACAAGCTGATGGAGTGTTCGTGGTTGCTTACGATGCAGCCAGAGATCAAGTTAAGATCCTTATGATACCAAGAGATACTATGACTCCTATAACGTTGACGGATCTGAGTGGTAATGTACTTGGGAAAGATGTCCAGCATATTACTTTAGCATATGGCTATGGAGATGGTAGAGAGCTTAGCTGCCAAAGAATGGCAGAAGCAGTATCTGAACTTCTGGGTGGTCTTACTATCGATGGTTATCTGGCTATGAATACCAGTATGATCTCTCAGTTGAACGATCTGGTTGGTGGAGTTACCGTGCATATTGAGAATGACGGAATGGAACATCGGGATCCAGCTTTAATAAAAGGGAATGAAGTTAAGTTAAGTGGTAAGCAAGCGGAAATATTTGTTCGTTACCGTGATATAACTATTGATAATAGTGCTCTCCACAGAATGTCGCAGCAGAGAGAATACATAGAAGGTTATATGGAGGCCATACAGAAACAGGCTGCCAGAGATGACCAAACAATCGTTAAGATTATGAATATGATTGAAGATCATATGATAACAAATTTGTCCAAAGATCAATATTTGAATATAGGTAAGGCTGTTTTATACAGCGATGAGAAATTAGGGCAGGATGATATTCTGACAATTCCTGGAGAAGGGGTTGTTACAGATTATTTTGATGAATATCATTACGACCCAGATGGAACCCGACAAATGGTTCTGGATTTGTTTTATCGGGAGAGGTAATGAAAAAGCTTATGATCCGCACAATTATGTGCAGTTATAAGGATAAAGTTTAACTTTATCAACTTAAAGAAAGGAGAAAGAATCCAATGAAAAAGAGAGCTTTTGCAATTCTATTAACAGCTGCTTTAGTTGCAGTTCAGCCAATTAGTGCTTTTGCAGCTAGTAGTGTCAGCACAGGTGGTTCTAGTGTAACTACTACAAACCCAACAGTTACTGCTGATGGTCAGTCTTTAAGCACTAACGGTGCTGGAAGTAAAGCAGCTGATGTAGCAGCAGTATTTGCTCAGGGAGCAGCTGAAACAGCAGGTCTTCCAGAGCAGGTAGTAGCTTCTATAGCCAGCATCAATTCTGGTGCAAATTTAGCATCAAGTGTTGGCAAAGCAGAGTTGGAGGGTTACGCAGCTTTGACTAAAACTGCTGCAGTTGTCTTAAATGATAAGACTACTAATGCAGTTGCAAACAAAGAAGTACCTGTAACTCTTTACATTCCAAACCTTCTTGAAGGTCTTCAGAATGTTAAGATTCTCTATTATGAGAATGCAACAGGTCAGTGGAAGGTTATTGAGCCTACTGCAATTGACTTTGCAAACAAAACTATTACTTTCAATATGTTTGGTTCTGGTACAGTAACTATTATCCATAAGTAATTGTATGATAATAGAAAGAGGGGGAGTTCTGTAATGAAGCTCAGGCTCAATACAGTCTCCCCTTTTTCCAAAGCAATTTGACCAGAATACAAAGAAGTCTTTATACTGTGGTGAGATTGTTTGTATTAATTTCTAAATCGGAGGTTGGGGGTATGTATAAAAAAGTTGCTCAAGGTTGGATGAAACATTTTGATTTCTTGGTTATTGATTTAATTTGTCTTCAACTATCTTATTTTATAGCTTATTGTTTTAGAAATGGATTCCATGATTTTTATGAAAAATCCACATATCGTAGTATGAGTATTATATTTTTATTAGTTGACATTATTCTGATTGCGTATTTTGAATTATTTAAGGATGTCTTAAAAAGAGGGTATTATAAAGAGTGGACGATGATGTTAAAGCATGTATGCCTAGTTATGCTTTTCGCAACATTTTATCTGTTTATTTCTAAAACAGGGGGGGAACACTCAAGGATTGTCTTGGTTTCAACAGGTGTTACTTATTTTATTGTTGGCTATACAGTTAGAATAGTATGGAAAAAAATTGTATTATCAAAAAACATAATAATTGGAAAGCGATCGCTATTAATACTTACAACAAAAGAGAATTTAAATCATACAATTAGTGAAATTAACAGAAATAATTATGGACGTTTTCGAGTTTCAGGAGTTGCGGTACTTGACAAAGATATGACGGGTCAAATTATTGATGGTGTTCCAGTTATTGCAACGAAGGACACTGTAATTAATTATATCTGTAGAAAATGGGTTGATGAGGTGTTTATTCAACCTTCTACAAAAACTCAACAATATGATGAGTTGATAAATCAACTGGCTGAAATGGGAGTAACGGTACATATAAATTTACTTGAATTTGGTAAACTTACTGGTCAAAAGCAATTGATTGAGCAAGTTGGACCCTATATGGTACTGACTACTAGTATAAATATAACAACAGATAGAGAATATGTAATGAAACGTTCCATGGATGTATGTGGTGGTATCGTTGGTTGCCTTGTAACAGGTGTTTTATTTTTGATATTTGCTCCATTGATCTACATAAAATCCCCTGGTCCTATATTTTTCTCACAGACTCGAATTGGACAAAATGGTAAAAAGTTTAAGATCTATAAGTTTCGCAGCATGTATTTGGATGCAGAAGAACGGAAGAAAGAACTTATGGAGAAGAATCGAATCAGTAATGGTATGATGTTTAAATTGGATTACGACCCCCGAATTATTGGAAGTGAGAAGGGGAATGGAAAAGGTATTGGTAATTTTATAAGGAAATATTCTATTGATGAGTTTCCTCAGTTCTGGAATGTGTTAAAAGGGGATATGAGCCTTGTCGGTACAAGACCACCTACTGTAGATGAATGGGAGAAGTATGCGCTTCACCATAGAGCAAGACTAGCTGTTAAACCAGGAATTACTGGTGCCTGGCAGGTGAGTGGACGAAGCGATATTACGGATTTTGAAGAAGTGGTAAAACTGGACACGAATTATATCCTTGATTGGAGTGTTGGGCTGGATCTGAGGATTATAGCTAAAACCATACTGGTGGTGTTGGGACAGAATGGTGCATTGTGAAAATTTGGCATTAGCATTTTGTTGTATCAGCTTAACATGAAAGCTTTTTCATCTAATGATAGAGGCTGTTTGTTGTAAAGTTATAAAACCGTTATTTGTTTGGGTGATCTAAAAAGGTGGTAAAGTCAATAAATATCGAGCGGATTTGTAACTATAATTGTAGACTGGCTCGAACATAATAAAAAGTGAATTGTTGGAATTTACTTAGCTAAATGTAATATCGAAAGTATTGCATAATGTCGTGAGAGGAGAGTGAATACAATGAAAATATGTTTAGTGGGTTCATCAGGAGGACATCTTACACATTTATATATGCTGAAACCATTTTGGCAGAAGAAGGAGCGTTTTTGGGTTACCTTTGATAAGGAGGATGCGAGGAGTCTTTTGAAAAATGAAAAGATTTATCCTTGCTACTATCCTACAAATCGAAACATAAAAGCTCTTATTAAAAACACAAAACTTGCCTGGAAAGTGCTTCGTAAAGAGAAGCCAGATCTAATCATTTCATCGGGGGCAGCTGTGGCAGTCCCCTTTTTCTATTTAGGAAAGCTATTCGGAGCAAAGATGATTTATATAGAAGTGTTTGACAGAATAGATAAACCGACAATTACGGGAAAAATAGTTTATCCAGTTGCAAATAAATTTATTGTCCAGTGGGAAGAACAAAAGAAGGTTTATAAAAAAGCGATTAACTTGGGAAGTATTTTTTGACTGCAGAAGTAAATTTGATGACAACAAAAGAACAGGGAATTTGATAAGCATAGAGGGTAAAAAAATGATATTTGTAACAGTAGGTACACATGAGCAACCATTCAACCGACTTGTGGAATACATAGATAATTTAAAAAGAGAAAAAAAAATAGATGATGATGTGTTTATCCAGACCGGTTACAGTACATACGAGCCAAAGCACTGTAAGTGGAGCAGGTTAATTCCATACGATGAAATAGAGAAAAATGTGATGGAAGCTAGGATCGTCATTACTCATGGTGGTCCAGCGAGTTTCATTTTGCCTCTTCAAATGGGTAAGATTCCGATTGTTGTTCCAAGACAACAGGCTTTTAATGAACATGTGAATAACCATCAGCTAGAGTTCACCAATACTATTGTTGAGAGAATGGGAACAATCATTGCGGTGGTCGATATAGAAAAACTTGGTGAAATCATTGAAAATTATAACTCTATTGTTACTGATATAAAATATCGCATTAATAGTAACAATGAAAAATTCTGTAATGAATTTGAAGAGATTGTTAATAATATCTTAGTAGAAAAATGAAAAGTAACTAAATTAATCTTCCAGACAACCTCGAAGATTTGGATATGTATAAAGTTCATATTATCTATAAGACAGATATTACAACTAGTTTTAGATTGGAAAGTTCCAATTGTTTTATGGTTGGCATATGATTTAGAAGTGTTTTTGCGGGTTTAAAAAGAAGAATAGTTATTTGAAAAGGGAGGGAGTTCTAAAATGATGATCTCAGTTATCTCAACATTATACAAAGGAAATAAATATGTTAAACAATTGCAAAAAATGGTAGAGGCTAATGCTAAAATCCTAAAAATCAAACATGATGTAGATGTTGAGTTAATATTAGTTAATGACTATCCTAATGAAGAAATTGAACTTTATGAAAAGACTTCCAAGCACTATACAGTTAAAGTTATTATGAATTCTGTTAATTCAGGAATACACGTATCAAGAGTGAAGGGAATTGCTGCATCTGTTGGTGAATTTATATTAATTTTAGACCAAGATGATAAAATTAAGGATGTTTTTTTATTATCTCAATATGAAAAATTGAGAGTTCATGGTGATATCGTTGTATGTAATGGCATCAAGGAGTTGCACGGAGTCGATAAGGTTATATATCATGATAAATTAAAGCATAATCTAGTTAACTGCAAAGAAGTATATTTAATGGCAGCTAATCAGATTGTGTCTCCTGGACAGTGTTTAATTAAGAAAGCAGCCATTCCTTGTGCATGGATTGAAAATCCATTGAATAAGAATGGATCAGATGATCTTTTTCTATGGCTTTTAATATTGAACAGTGGAATAAGATTTAAAACAAATCGTGAGCAATTATATATTCACACTATGACTGGCGAGAACTTATCAGATGATTTAAAAAATATGTTAAGTTCTGATAATGAAATGCTAGATATTGCTGCGAAAAACAATCTGCTTAGTATGAATGATATAAAAAAGAGAAGACGTTTAATTTTGTTTTTGAAAAGTACTAAAGGAGAAAAAAATAGTGCTTTAATGAAAATTTTTATGTATCTTAAAAACATTGACATTGTTCTAATAAAGATTGTTGCTTATTACATATAATGAATGGAGAATTTATGAGAGAAATTATATATATATCAATGTGTACTCCATTTGATAATGTGGGGCATGCAGGGGGGAAAACATTAAATTTTTATATAAATAAATTTTCTGATGAGCTAAATGTGACTATAATTTCAAAAGTGTTGCCTGATGAAAAAGAAAAAATAAATTTATCTAAAACTAAATACAGACAAATTTATATAGAAAAAAATCATGGTCTTAAAAGAGGTTTAGATATACTAATGAGCATGAATTCAAAAGTCAATCCTCTTTATAAATATGGTAACACCTTATTAAAAGCTACATATTTGGCATACGAAAAAGCTTTAAAAAAGCTGAAAGTTGATGGATATAAACCAGATATTGTGATTCTAGAATGGACTGAAATGCTGTTATTTATTGATGTAGTTAAAAGATATTTTCCTAATGCTAAATATGTTTCTTCAGAGCATGATGTTTCTTTTCTTGGAAAACAGAGATTATTTCAAAATGAAAATAATAAACTTAAGAGATTTATCAAATATTTATACTATAAATCTATAAAAAAACATGAACTTCAATGCATAAACAAATGTGATTTGACAGTAACTCATAATTTTAAAGACTACAATCTTCTCCTAGAGAATGGAATAAATAATAAAAAATTAGGAATTATATCACCTTATTATGATAATTTTAAAGATTGTATAAGAAGGTCAGAAAATAAAGATATTTTATTCTATGGTGCAATGAATAGGAAGGAAAATTATTTAAGTGCAATCTGGTTTATTGACAACGTTATGCCGTTATTGACTGATTTAGATGTTAGATTTATAGTCATTGGTAATAAACCTCCAAAATGTTTGTTGAAAAAGCAAAGCAAGAGTGTAGTAATAACTGGTTTTATAGAGGATATTTCATCATACTTTTCTACTGGGATGTGTTTGGTAGCACCATTAAAGTTTGGAGCCGGGATAAAGGTTAAAATTTTGGAAGCGCTTTCTTCTGGAATAATCGTATTAACCAATTCTATCGGCATAGAAGGTATTAATATGGAAAATAAAAAGCATTATTTGCATTGTGAAAGCTCAGAAGAATATTCCAGTATAATTAGGGAAATATATTTTGGTCATATTGATACAAAAAAAATGTGCAATGAGGCTAAGAATTTGATAGAAACTGAATATAATTTGGAAGAGTCTTATAAAGAATATAAAAAAAGAATTGAATCTTTATAGAGAGGATTATATATGAAAATTATTGCATACTATTTACCACAATTTCATCAGGTGGCTGAGAATGAAAGATGGTGGGGAAAAGGATTTACTGAATGGACAAATGTAAAAAAAGGTAAGCCTTTGTTTAAAAATCATAATCAACCCAGAGTACCACTAAATGGTTATTATAATTTATTAGATAAGAATACCATGTATCGTCAAGCTAATCAAGCTAATGAACATGGTATTTATGGCATGGCATTTTATCATTACTGGTTTTCAGGTGATTTACTTTTAGAAAAACCAGCTGAAAATCTTCTTAAGTGGAAAGATATAAATATGAATTTTTTGTTTTTTTGGGCAAATCATGATTGGATTAGAAGTTGGAATGGAACGAAAGAATTGTTAAAAAAACAAATATATGGGGAAAAAGATGACTGGAAATCACACTTTATGTATATGTTACCTTTCTTTCAAGATAATAGATATATTAAAATACATAATAAACCTATGATGGGAATTTATCAATCGACTGTTATTCCAAATTTTGATGCAATGATTGCATATTGGAATAATTTAGCAATTGAATTTGGTTTTGACGGAATTTATATAATTGAATCAATGATCAATTCTAAAGATAATAAATCATCAAAATATGGAAATGCAGTTTTACTTAGACAACCGAATATTGCTCAATACGATTATTTACGTATATATGAGAAAATTAAAAGATATCCTCAATTGCAAAAATTGATACCTTTTTGTTATCCAGCAAAAGTTTCATATGAAAAGGTTATGGAGTCATTAGTGCAGTTCAGTAAAGGATTTGAGAGTGAAAAAGATATAATTTTTGGTTTTTTTTCAGGTTGGGATAATACATGTAGACATGGGAATCGAGGATTTGTAATTATAAATCAAAACGTAATAATTTTCAAAAAATATTTGAAGGAACTTATTGAAATAGGAAAACAAAAAAATGTTGAATATATTTTTTTGAATGCATGGAATGAATGGGGCGAAGGTATGTATATTGAACCAGATACTAAAGATAAAATGGCATATTTATCTGCGATTGGAGAAATTCTACAAAATGAATGATTTAATACAAACAAATTTATCAAATAGAGTATTCCGATTAAATAAAAGAGTTGTCATTTTAGTCTTTGTTGCATTACTTCCTGTAGCAACTGACTGTTTTTCAATAGGATTAAGTTGGTCAAGTGTTTTATATTTAGCATTATTTATATTTCATATTTTGGGAAGTAATAACTCTAAAGTTAGATTATATAGACCTTGTATGATGTGCTTTATATATACAATCATAATGTTTACTGTTTATCTAGTACATGGAGAATTTTCTAGTATTATTTGGTTGATATTATCTTTACCAGTAACCACGATGATTTTTATAGATAATATAAAAACCAAAAATTTTTTTTTACAAATTATAGATGTTATTATTTATTCAGGTGCGGTAGTTTGTATTCTCGGTATAATTGAGGAACTTACAGGATTCAATATTTTTTATACTATATTTAATACGATTGGGGCTACAGCGAATTATAATGCAATGCGATTGGGATTGACAAGAATTATTGGTTTCACCTCACATGCTATTACATATTGTATATACTTAATGTTCCTGCTTTCATTAATTGTCTATAGATTAAGCAACAACAAAAACAAGATTAAAAAAAATGTATATATATTTATTTATGTACTTGCTTGGATTAATGCCTTATGCACAGTTTCAAGATCGACTATTTTAATGATTATAATAACCCAAATTATTTTGCAATTCAAAAAGGGAATTGCAAAGACGATGAAAAAGATCGCGTTGATGATACTAATAATATCGGTTATTATGCTATTTACATCATTTTTGTTTCCCAATACAGAGTTTGACCTAGTATCCAATTTTATTAAAATGTTTTTGGGTCTGTTTGACTCAAGAATCGCTTCTTTGATGTCTAGTCAAATTTCGGAGAATACAAATGGTATTGGTGAAAGATTACAACTTTATGAATGGGTTAGAGAAAGTATAGAAGGTTCGATGCTTTTTGGTAAAGGGACCGGTGAGTCGTTTGATTATCATTATAATCTTACAAACGGAATTTATACCACTATGCATATTAAAAATAGTATAGAGGTTCAATATTTATACACTTTGTTCCATTATGGTGTTATTGCAATGGTATCTCAGATAATGATGTATTTTAGCTTGATACGACTTGCATTTAAGCGGATAAGACCGAAAACCTATGCCTGGGAAAAAGGACTTGATTTTAATTTCGTGGTTGGCATAACATTTGTCATGTATTTAATACAGTTTTTTGCTATAAATCAAGCAACTGACAGATATATATTCAATATCTATATGTATTTATTATTCACATATAATGCGAATAAAATTTACTCTCAAGGATAAGATTTAAAAACTAGATAAGTAGAGGTGTCATATGAAAATCGGATTACTTGGTTTTTGCTTCCAAGATGAAAACAAAGGTTGTGAAGCATTGACTTATTCATTTTTAGGTATTTTAGAGAATATTTATCCATGTGGATTGGAGGTTGTTAATTTAAGCTCAAACAACCTCGGAATAGTACCAAAATATTTTCCGAGTATTAAATTTAGTAGTGAAAGATTACGTATTAAAGATATTAAATTAAATAACATTAAATTATTAAAAAAACTAGACTATGTTTTTGACATAACATATGGTGATGGTTTTTCAGATATTTATAATACGAAATTTGTATTTCTGACAACATTACAAAAAATGTTTGTTATTATATCAGATTGCCCTTTGATACTTTTACCTCAAACATATGGCCCGTTTAAAAATAAGTGGCTTGAATGTTTTGCCGCATTTGTTATTAAACGAAGTAAGAGAGTTTATTCTAGAGATTACCTTTCTACTGAATATGTAAAGAAACTGACTTCCAGAACAGCTATTGAAGCAACAGATTTAGCATTTGCGTTGCCATATACTAAAGGTAAGAGTGGGTACAAAACAAAAATAGGTTTAAATGTTTCTGGTTTGCTGTGGAACGGAGGATTTCCGGGAAATAGTAATCAATTTGAGCTGAGTGTTGATTATCCGGTTTATATAAAAACCCTTATTGAAACCCTTATATCTTGCGTTGAATACGAAGTACATATCATTCCGCATGTACTTGAACTATATGAAGAATCACATGATGGTGATATAGCGGTGTGTCAGCAACTTAAGAGAGAGTATTCAGAGCTTATTGGTGTGCCGATTTTTAATACACCAATCGAAGCAAAATCATATATATCAAACATGGATGTTTTTATTGGGGCTAGAATGCATTCCACAATTGCCGCTTTTTCTTCTGGAGTTGCGACCATACCATTTTCTTATAGTAGAAAATTTGCAGGTTTATATGGAAGTTTAGATTATAAATATATTATTAATGGGTGTAGTCTTACAACAGAAGAAGCGTTGGTGCTTACCTTGAATTATATTGATTCAAAAGGTGAATTATCAAATTGTATTGAGAGATCGATGAATAAAGTGATTAGTCGTCTTGGAGATTTTAAAGTTGATTTAAAAAAATGTATGGTTACTAAGAGAAAGTAGGTAAAACATGTATAGTGTTCATCAAAATGTGCAGATTTTAATAGCTTTATTAAAAAAATATGAGATAAAAAATATTGTTATTTCTGCTGGAACAAGACACATTCCTGTTGTCTTTTCGATTGAGGATGATTCTTTTTTTAATTGCTATTCAGTTGTAGATGAACGTAGTGCGGGCTTTTTTGCCATTGGTCTAATCGAGAAGCTTAAAGAACCTGTAGCAATTATCTGTACTTCTGGAACAGCTGCCGCAAATTATGTTTCTGCCGTAAATGAGGCTTATTATCAACATTTGCCGTTAGTTGTTTTGACGTCAGATAGAAATCCATATTATCATAATCAGCAAGAAAATCAGTGTATTTCGCAAACAACTTTATTTGTTGGAGCATGCAATAAAATAGTTGATCTTCCAATAGTTAGAGATGAAAAAGATTTCTGGTACTGTTCCAGATTGATAAATGAAGCATTACTTGAGTTGGATCATAGGGAAAAAGGACCAGTTCATATTAATTTTCCTATAGATGATAATTATCCTGTTGAAATGGGGACTTTTAAATTTAACGTTCAACAGCTTCCGGCTATTAATAAAATAAATCGGTTGACTCTAGAAGATGATATCGAATTATGGAATCAAAAAGTTAAAGAATTAAAAAAATCTAAAATTTTGGTTATTTATGGACAAAATAGAAGTTTAACTCAAGAAGAAAACAAAAATCTTTTTAATTTTATTAATTCATATAACTGTGTTATATCAAAAGATATTTTAAGTAATGTATCAGGAGATAGGATTGTGGACACTTCTGTTATTAGCACTTTTTTATCAAATGAGGAATTGAAGAGTTTATCTCCGGATATTGTAATTACTATATATGGTAATTCTATTACTTCATTAAAAGGGAGATTACTTTCTTTAAAAGGAAAATTTAGACATTGGCACATATCAAGAGAAGGTAATGTATCAGATCCGTTCCGTTGCATGAGTGATATAATTGAATGTTCTCCAAACTACTTTTTTAAACGATTCGCAGAATTAGGTTTAGAAGATAGTAGTAATAGAGATACATATTATAAACAATGGAAAAACGTAATTGATTCAAAATTGATTTCTAATCCAGATTTTTCAGATGTTGAATTTTCAAGTGCATACATTGTAAGTGAATTTTTACGTGCGTTGCCGCAAAACAGTAAATTACATATTGCCAATAGTAATAGTATTAGAATCGCAAGTTACGTGAGGATACACAACAAAGTAGAAGTTTATGCTAACCGTGGAGCAAGTGGAATTGACGGTTCTATGTCGGCCTATGTTGCACAATCGTATTGTTCAGATGAACCAACATTTTTGGTGATAGGTGATTTGAGCTTCTTTTATGACATGAATGCGTTATGGAATCATTATATAACTAAGAATACTAGAATTCTTATGTGTAATAATTCAGGAGGAGCTCTTTTTCATTCTGCTTATTACAATAATGTAAAAGATACTCATAATATTGACCGACATATAGCAGCACAGCATGAAACATCTGCTAAAGGTTGGACAGAAGAGAAAGGTTTTAAGTATATTAGCGTTCATAATAAAACAGAAGCAAAGAGTGCTATTGAATATTTGCTTGATTTGGAAATTAACAATCCGGTGTTGGTCGAAGCTTTTACAGACAAAGAATTGGATATTAAAGCAATTAATACTGTTTTAAATGGCTATCAACCTCAAAGTAAACGAAATATGATGAAAAAGGCATCAAAAATACCAGAGCCTTTGAAGAGAACTATCAAGTCAGTATTAAAAAAGTAAAATCATTATATTTTTCAATTAGTCTTTGAAAGGAATAAAACTATGCCTATTGAGTACAAAATAAAGCACAGAATAAAACAGATACTAGGAATGGATAAAATCAAATATTCACTCAAGAAAGAATACCTAGTAAATACAGAGGAATACCGAGAATTTGAAAACCAAGTAGTTATCGTTACTGGAGGTTCGGGTGCACTTGGAAGAGCAATTAGTATTATGTTTGCCTGCTATGGAGCGACTGTTTATATTGCATGCAGAAATATGGAAAAGATTGCTACAGTAATTTCAGAAATCAACTCTTTGAAATGTGGGAAAGTTTATTCACTGAAGTTGGATGTTACTAATAACGAGTCAATTTCATCAGCGTTTGATGAAGTTATTGGTAAAGAGGGAAGAATAGATGTTTTAGTAAATTGTGCAGGTGGCGGTGCAAGAGAAAATGCTAAACCTTTACATGAACAGGATATAGAAATCTTAGATAATGTAATTAGTACGAATTTAAGAGGAACTATGCTTTGCTCTCGTAAAGTTGCACCTATAATGATTAGGTATGAGAAGGGGAAAATAATTAATTTCTGTTCTTCTATAGGTATTCAAGGAATGCAAACATGTGTTGATTATGCAGCAGTAAAGTCAGGAATGATTGGTTTAACGAAGTCTCTTGCTAAGGAATTAGGGATATATGGGATTAATGTTAACTGCATTTCTCCGGGGTACATAGAAAGAATTGATTTTAACGAATCAAAGGCACAATGGCTTTTTCAAAGTAATATTTTACATAAAATTGGTACTTATGAGGATGTTGCTAATGCAGTGATTTTCTTAGCATCAGATAAAGCGGGGTTTATCACAGGACACAACTTGATTGTTGATGGCGGAAGGACTTTGGGATTAGTTGGAACGAATTAGAAATATTAATACATTGTTTATTCTGAAACAATACGCAGAGGTGTTTATGGAATCAGTTAATTTGAAAAAGGCAAGTTTATATTACTTAATTGGTAATCTTTTTAATAAAGGTATCTCTTTTTTGACCGTACCAATATTTACTAGAATTTTGAGTACATATGATTATGGGATTGTGACTACATATAACTCATATGTTACAATACTTGCTATGGTGTTGGGGTATGCCCTTCATTCTGGCATTAGAATTGCTTATATTGATTATAAAGAAAAATTTAATGAATTTACATCTAGTATAATTATATTTACTGTGCTAAGTTCAACCGTTCTCTCATCAATAGTACTTATTGTTACATATAGTCTTAAATTAGATATTAATCTCCTGATTATGGTTCTTTGCCTTATACAGGCTATATCAACGGCCATTATTCAAGATTATAATTATTATTTGATGATGCAATACAAATATAAAGTCAGAACTATGATAATGATTTTACCAAATTTAATTTCTGTTATATTTTCTGTTATGGCAATGCTGATGATGACAAAAAGTCAATTATATATGGGGAAAATTGTCCCTACCGCATTGGTTAACCTAGTCTTTGCTTTTATGATTTTTGTTATTATTGTATACAGAGGCAAGCTAAGAATAAATTTTGAATATGTAAAATATGGTATGATAATCTCGGCTCCGCTAATTATTCATGGTATCGCTTTAAATATTCTGTCGCAATCTGATCGAATGATGATCACCTGGTTGGCCGATGCTTCTCAGACTGGTATATATAGTCTGATATATAACTTTAGTATGATAGCTACGGTAATTACCACATCGTTGGAGGGGGTATGGGTTCCCTGGTTCTTATGTAAATTAAAATTAAGGGAAATTAATGTTATACAAATAGCTGCTAAAAAATACATTCTGTTAATGACTGTTACAATGGTATGTCTTGTTATGGTTTCGCCTGAAATCGTGAAATTATTAGCAAGCAGGTCATATTGGGAAGGTATATTAATAATACCACCAGTTGTACTTTCGAATTTGGTTATATTTATGTATACCTTGTACGTTAATATTGAGCACTATTATAAGAAGACTATATATGTTACGATTAATACAGTAATTGCAGCTATTTTAAATCTTTTTTTAAATTATTTATTCATACCGAGATTTGGATATGTTGCAGCGGCTTATACTACATTAATTTCATATCTGATTTCATTTATACTCCACTCAAATTATGCACTAAAATTGGAACCTAATATTTACCCTTTGAATACATTTGTTCCTTATATTATTCAGGTTATTATAGCAACGGTTATTTTCTATATTTTTATTGATATATGGTATGTAAGATGGCTTTTGATGGTTATTTATTTTATTGGAGTTTGTATTAAAGAGAAAGAAACAATCTTTAAATTAATCCTAAATATAAAAAAATAAATGTATGTTGAGTATTCTGTAAATGATATTATAAAAGTG
>DHOR01000040.1:0-29398 GCA_002409995.1 Hungatella sp. UBA5385
TTTATTACTCCAAGGACACAAAAAATTTTACACCCTCGTTAAACACCTTAAATTTAATTATCTCACTCACCCACAGCAACCACCGCCAATGAAGCCCCAATAGCCCCAGCCAAAACAGACATATCATGGGTAACAATCGGAACCCCCAGCTTGTCCCCAATCAACGTTGTCAACGATTGAATATGAGACAACCCACCTGTCATAATCAGTCTAACATCTCTATTAAAACTCATCCTTACAACCATCTGCGTAACCTTAGCCGTAATAGCTTCCAATACACCGCCCAGAATCACATCCCGGTCTTTTCCTTTGGCAATCAGACCAATGATTTCAGACTCTGCAAAAACTGCACACATATTATTGATCTTTTCCGGCTGTTCAAGATTAGCAAGCTTGTCTATCTCTGAAAAATCCAGTTCCAGCCGGCTGCATACCATATCTAAGAATTTCCCAGTACCTGCAGCACATTTATCATTCATTAAGAAATCAACAGGTTTTCCATTGGATATTTTAATCACCTTGCAGTCCTGACCGCCTATATCTAAGACACCGCCTATGGTATTGTCTAAAAACACAGCACCTCTTGCATGACAGGTGATTTCTGTAATAGTCTTATCTGCAAAATAAATGATATCCCTTCCATAACCGGTTGCACCAATAGCACACTGGGATAGATCAACTTCGAACCTGGCAGTCAGATCTTTAATCTGTTTCAGGGCATTCTCGGCAGGCTGCCAGCCGGTTGGTCTGATATCGGAACCAATAATAGAACCATTATGGATCAATACTGTTTTGCAGAAGGTAGAGCCGCTGTCAATTCCTATAGAATACTGTTTCATAATTGTTCCGCCTTTACTGTTTCTGTCGTTAACATTATCTCAAGTTTCTGTATTAAATGATTTCTAAAAATGCACCAATCCGGGTGGTTAACTGTGCGATGTCAGAGGTTGAATAATCGGTTTCCACAGTGAGAAATGGGATATTGATACTGTCACATATTCTTTTAACCTGATTGGTTTCAATGGCATAGGTGTGGCAGGCCTGAAGTGTCATTTCTATCACTGCATCTGCCTTAAATCTATGTACCAGGTCCTGTAAGAGAACGTATCTTTTATCGTCAGGTGTCATTACAGAACAGCCGATATTTAAATAAGCCTCGGAAACAGCTCTGAATGGATCTTCTGTGTTTTCTTCTACAAAATTCTCCACTTTTTTGGCACCAGTACAGTTTTCATAAGCAACAACAATACCTCCCTGCTGCTCGATGATGTCAACTATTTTTTCTGTTACACCGCCCATAGGGCAGCCGGTTATTACAATTCGTTTTGAATCCAATGAGATGTTGGAGGAGTTTGTATTATTGATTGTTGTAAGCTTTTCTAAAGTATTCTCCAGCTCTTTGATCTTTTCTTCCTCATTGAATTTAAACTGTGTGCCAAACAGAATTTTAAGCTGCTCCAGACCTGTAATTGGAGGTGGGAAATTCATGCTTGTTTCATAGATTCCCTTTAATAGACGTCTTTCTTTATTTTTCCTCTTAATAGAATTTTCAAGGTCTTCATTTGTAATTATAACCTCAAAATCTGACTCAATTCTTTCTTTTAACCTTATAATTTCCTGATACCATAACTCTTTGGAAATTTCATCTTCCTGGTTTTGAGGAAGCTGCATTACATGGGTGTTTTTTATTTCGCCAAGATACTCATACATTTTCTTTTTTCCGTCACAAGTAGTTTCACCTACAACAAGGTCTGAAAAATACATATATGGGCACTTGTTGGTTATGGCAAAGCCATAGCTGGACTTTATTAACGGACAAAGGTTTCTTGGTAAAACGGTTTCTGCATCTGGTATGGTTTCATCACTTGTAGAGCAGAGCCCTACTGTAGCCATGCCGGCTGCATCAAATAGTTCCAATGGAGTATAGGTACAAAATGTACCGGCTACTTTTTTTCCATTGTCTTTTAGTGCTTTCATTTGCAGGAAGCCATTGCGTCTGGCTTCACTAAAGGAATCGAATATCTCAGGTAATTGATGTTCCATTTTTTTATCCCCCTGTAATGTTATTTAGTCGTTGTTACGAAAACGCACAACGGTTATATATTATCATGAGATTGTATTTTTGACAATATGCACATAGGAAAAAGAGAATGATATAATCATATGGCTAAACTGCAACATAATTTATTCACATTGTTCTCCAAACAAATCATTAAAATAATCCTCTTTTTTTCTCTGTGTATAATTGAGTACATCAGCTTCGTACTCTTTAAAATGATAAACCAACTCTTTCCCAAATTCAGTCAAAGTAGAACCGCCGCCATGTTCGCCGCCGATTTTTTTAATCATTATTTCCCTGCCAAATCCCTCTTCAGCATTTCTTATAATCTTAAGTGCTTTTCGATATGTCATCCCCAATTGACTAGCTGCAGCTCTAATAGACTTAAGTTCATCCACACATTGTAATAATTCAGAAACTCCCTTGCCATATACGATTTGATCTCCCTTAATAAATCGTATTCTAATATCTATTGACCAGTTTTTCATGATACCCTCCATAGATTTTTCTCTTTGATATACATCAGGTACAATACAGAAAATTATATCATGTTAGATTGAGAGGTTCAATAAGGCCTGAGAATATGCTTAAATGACTTAAACGGAACAATGGAACAAAAGAACGGAACAAAAGAAAAGAATATTAATATAAAGATTAGAAAAGTCAACCTTTTCCAGAAAAACGAACCTTCCCAATACACCTTTCTTCCCCTGACCTATTTCAAAATAGGGAAGAGTACGGTAAAATGAAGTAAGTAAGAAACATTGGGGGACAGTCATGAGAAAAGAGAAGAGTGCATTGGGGAATATCAGCTTAAAAAACAGGCTCATATTGGCCTTTGTCCTGATTTCGATTATTCCAATTACAATCATCATCTGGTTTAGTTACTATAACAGTTCTAATATCATTCGGCGCAATGCAGAAGAGATGACCCGCAATAATCTGAATCAGACAAAGGTGAGTCTGGATGTATGGGTTGCTTCTTATGAAGATATTTTGTTTCAGATTTACACCAATGATGAAATTGTAGAAATGATTGATACAATTAATAGAAATGATGCTGATCTTTTTGTAACAAGAGGGCAGCTACGCAGAACGCTGAGAGGACTATTTTATACAAAAGAGCATATTAAGTCCATCACAGTAATAACAGAAAATGGAGATGTGGTCTTTTATGATCTTCTGACTGGGTCCACTACTAAAAATACATGGCTGGATGAACTGAAACTGACACAGCAGGATCTATATGACATGATTTCAGAAGATAATCAAACACATGTTATAACTACTGAGAGGGCAGGAGTTTTTGCCAATGAGACCTATTATCTCTTTCATCTGGGGCACCGTGTCATTGATTATAAAAATGTAAACAGACGACTGGGCGTTGTTATCATAAGCATCGATGAAACTATGCTGAAGGAAATCTGTGGAGATGGGAATGATTCCAATGAATTGACCTTTTTGGTAGATAATCAGGGAACCGTGATGTCCTATCCAAACAAGGAGCTTCTGGGGGAACAGATCATAGAATGGACAGATGTCAGGGAACAAAGAGAAGCAGGGTATCTGGAGTTTGTAAAAGAACAGAATGTATTAGAGGGGAAACACATCTTTGTCAGCTCTGTATATGATGAGAAATTTGGGTGCGATATTGTAAGGATCTCTGATCGCAGCGAGATGATAAGTATGCTTTCCAGACAGCAGAACATTATGCTGCTGATTATGTGCTTTTCCACTCTGTTATTAATTACCATTATTATGGTATTGACTTACCGCCTTACTGACTCCCTGAATAAGCTGGTGGGTCTGATGAAGCGTGCAGAAAAAGGAGAATTGTCTGTTCGTGTGAAAATGAATCAGGCCATGCTGCCTGAGGTAGAGACAATAGCCTCCCAGTTTAACCGCATGCTTGATAAGGTGGAAATCTCCATGAACAGAGAGAAAGAGGCAATTGAGAAACAGAAAAATGCGGAGATAGAGGCATTGGAGGCTCAGATCAATCCACATTTTCTATATAATACATTGGATACCATCAACTGGATGGCAATTGATAAGGACGAATATGAAATAAGCAACTCCATCACAGCACTGGCTACGATTCTCCGTTATGGAATCGATAAAAGCAATAGTATGGTAACAGTAAGCAGGGAATGTGACTGGCTGAAACAGTATGTGTTTCTTCAGCAGACACGACTGAAAAACCAGTTTGAGTGTGGGATTCATGTGTCTCCGGAAGTTTCCCATTGGAAGATCCATAAACTGCTGTTACAGCCATTTGTTGAAAATGCCATTTTGCATGGATTTGAAGGCAGAACTGGAACCCTATGTCTGGAAGTGACCATTATTCCAGAAGGAGACCAATTAAGTATCGAGATTTATGATAATGGTAAGGGGATTCCAAATGAGATTCTGGATAAGATGAATCGGGGCGAATTTCCAAAAAGTAAAGAGAAAAATCATATTGGTATGGAAAATGCATTTTCCAGGATTTCTATGTACTATCCGGGTGAAGCAAAGGTATGGATAGAAAGCGAAACCGGCATGTTTACAAAAGTCCATATTACCATACCTAAGAGGGTGGAATAGATGAAAATTGTAGTGATTGAAGACGAGATCAGAATTCGGGAAGGAATTATAAAACTTCTTGGTAAACTGAATAAAGAATATGAAGTGGTAGGAGAGGCAGACAATGGAAGAACAGGTCTGGAACTGTTGATGGAAAAGCAGCCGGATATTGTGATTACCGATATAAGGATGCCGGATATGGATGGACTGGAGATGCTGCAGGCCATGTATGAGAATGGCATCATTGCAAAGGCAATAGTCATAAGTGCATATTCGGAATTTGAATATGCTAGGTCAGCTATGAAATTGGGAGTGACAGAATACCTTTTAAAACCTATTACACTGAATGCATTTTCCCAGTCACTGGATAAGGTGACTTTTCAGATAAAGAAGGAGCGGACGAAAAAACCGGATCAGCTGGCAACCCTGGAACAGGTATTCCGAGAGTTGGTGGCTGGCAATATTACGGCAGATAAGGACATACTGGATTATTTAAAACACAAATACTACATAGATGCGGAGAAACCTTTTATTCTTCTTTGTGTATGCATTGGAAATGGCTATGAGGAAGAGGGAAGGAGATGGAAACGTGAATTGTCAAATCTCTGGACCATGCAGCCTGAAGTTTCTCATTGCATTTTTGAATCGGATTACCGGAAATCCCTGATTACTGTACTCTACAACTACCAGGACTCCCATAAACTGGAACGTTGGCTTCAATATCATATATTAAATAATCAATTACTTAATAATAGTTTGGGCTGGATTGAGGTGGAATCTATTCACCATTTAAAATCCGGATTTGATGATTTATATCCATACATGGATTGGAATATTTCACTGGAAGAAGAAATCCTCATATCTTATCCTAAAATCACCCATGTACAGACAGTTCCCTGTATCTATCCTGTTGATATGGAAAAACGGATAAAAACTGCTGTATGTATGAGTGATTGGGAGAAAATCAAGAACATTTTAAGGGAATTCAGAAGATATTTCCAAAGCGGAAAAATATATGAGCCAAAAGAGATAAAAGAATGTTATGTGAGATTCTTGTGGGCAGTCATGGGGATAGCGAAAGAAATAGGGTGCCTGGACGATAAAGGTCTGGAGCAGGAACGGCTGCTGGATATGATTATGGGTGCTAAAACGAGATTGGAACTGGACATGGCTTCTGATATGCTGCTCTCCAGATTAAAGATGTCAGAGGAAGATGAGGAAATCACACATTTAACTGTTAAGCGAGCGAAAGCTATGATTCATGAATATTATCAGACTGGAATTACCTTAGAAGAAATCGCCTCCAAACTAAATATTACGCCGGAATATTTAGGGACACAGTTTCACAAGGTAATAGGAGTGAATTTCAGTTCTTATATCAGAAACTGCAGAATGAACAAAGCCAAGGAGCTGTTATGTGGAACACAGCTGAAGCTATATGAGATTTCGGATAAGGTAGGGTATTCCAACCCCAAATATTTCAGTCAGGTATTTAAAGAATATACAGGTCAGCTTCCGGCAGATTACCGAAAATCATATAAATAAGATCAGCTTAGATTATTAATCCTTTTTAAGGTTTCTCACATTATGGAGAAACCTTAACTATTGTATGATAATTACAACAAGAAATCATATTGAAGGAGGAAATGTTATGAAGTTGAAAAGGTTAACGGCATGTATAACAGCAGCAGTTATAACAGCAGGAATTATGGCGGGGTGTGGCAACAGCCAGTCCGCTGAAAGTACAACTAAAGCTGAAAATACAACTAAGACAGAAAGCACCACTAAGGCAGAGGAGAGTAATAAGACAGAAGCTGCCAACAAAGAAGCAGACAACGGTAATCAGGAAGCAGAAAAAGTGACAATCTGGTATTACTGGGAAACTGAAGGCCATCAGGTAGCTTTAGATAAAGTAATTACGGATTATAATGGACAACAGAGTAATTATGAAGTAACCGCTAAATACGTTCCATTTGCTGACTTCAAGAAACAGCTGTCTATCGGAGCATCTGCAAGTGAACTGCCTGATATGGTAATTATCGATTCTCCAGATCATGCTTCCTATGCATCTATGGGAATATTTGCAGATCTGACTGGTAAATTTGATGTGAATCAGTATTATGAAGGAGCGGTAAATTCCTGTACTATCGATGGGGCTCTATATGGTGTGCCCTTTGGTGTTAACTGCCTTTCATTATATTACAATGCAGATATGCTGGAAGCAGCAGGATGTACCCCTCCAACCACTTGGGATGAGACATTGGAAACTGCAAAGAAGCTTACAAAAGATAATGTGACAGGACTGGCTTTCTGCTGTCTGCAGAATGAAGAAGGTACCTTTAACTTTACTCCATGGTTATGGTCTACTGGAGCAACTTCTTACGAGATGGGTTCAGAAGGCGGAATCAAAGCCCTGACTTTTTTGAAGAACATGGTGGAAAGCGGTGCTATGAGCAAAGAATGTATCAACTGGACACAGGGAGATGTTATGAATCAGTTTATATCCGGAAATGCAGCTATGATGGTCAATGGGCCATGGCAGATTCCGACTATGCAGTCTGAGGCACCTGATTTAAACTGGGGTGTAACACTGATTCCAAAGGATGCAGAATATGCTTCTGTATTAGGCGGTGAGAATTATGCAGTAATCGCAGATGGTAATGAAGCAGGTGCTCTTTCTTTCCTTGAGTATGCAACAGCTGAAGAACAGGTGAAATTCATGATGAATTCCTTCGGTTACATATCTGCAGACCAGTCAATTGCAGAAAATCAGTTTGAAGCAGATTCTCCATACCTTCCATTTGTAGAGCAGTTAAAATATGCACAGCCAAGAGGACCGCTGGCAGATTGGCCAAGTGTATCTGACGCTATTTCCCTGGCATTTAATAAAGCCATGACCGGAACTGCAACTCCGGAAGAAGCAGCGGCAGAAGCGCAGACAACTATCGATGGAATTGTGAAATAGTATCACTTATAGGAGCTGCGGAGTATATGGATTTAATTCTGTATACTCCGCTTTATTAAAACAGATTGAGAGGCTGTATAGTGAAAAAGGTAAAGAAGTTTTTTCAATATGATAATATAGGGCTGCTATTTGCATTTCCGGCTTTTCTATATATGCTGGTATTTGTAGGATATCCTATCATCAGCAATATCATCCTGAGTTTCCAGGATGTAACCATGAAGAATTTAGTGCGGGGTGAAAAACACTTTATATGGCTGCAAAATTATGCAGAGTTAGTTCGGGATTCTGTATTTAAGAAGGCATTTTTCAATACTCTTTTGTTTACGGTGTGTTGTCTGGCAATACAGTTTGTTATAGGGTTTGCATTGGCTGTGTTTTTCAATAAAGATTTCAAGGTGGCAAAACCGGTCAGGGGATTGCTGATGATGCCCTGGATGATACCGATTACCATAACTGCCCTGATCTTTAAGTTTATATTTGCAACTGATGTAGGTATTTTAAATTATATATTAAAAAGCATAGGGATTATTTCAAAAAATGTGGAATGGCTGACACAGCCTGATACAGCAATGGCTGCTCTTATCTGCGCCAATGTCTGGATAGGAATTCCTTTTAATATGATATTAATATCCACAGGACTTACCACCATTCCTAAGGAATTATATGAGAGTGCTTCTATAGATGGAGCAAATAAGCTTCAGACATTTATCAAAATTACACTGCCAATGTTGAGATCTACCATAGAATCAGTTTTGATTCTGGGATTTATATATACCTTCAAGGTTTATGATCTGGTTTATGTTATGACAAGCGGAGGACCGGTGAATTCCACACACATGTTATCTACCTATTCCTACAAACTGTCATTTGAGATGTTTCAATACAGTAAAGGGTCAGCTGTTGCCAATGCGTTGCTGGTAGTATTGCTGATTGTTGGATCATTTTATATCAGAACAACAACGAAAGGGGAGGAAACATAATGAAGGAAGAGAAAAGAAAAATCAATAAACAGAATATAATCTACAGTATTCTTGCAATTATATTATTGTGTGTTCTGTTGTTCCCTTTGTTTTGGATTCTGGTGACTTCATTGAAGACAGAACAGGAGATATTTCAGATACCGCCAACTTTTTATCCGCATGTACTGAATACGAAATCCTATGCAGCTCAGATAGCAACCGGGGACTTCAATATGTTTCAGTCCTTTGGAAACAGCCTGATCATCGCTTTGGGAGCTATGGTCATCGCCGTTACCCTTGCAGTGCCTGCATCTTACGCAATGGCAAGGTACCAGTTCAAGGGGAAAAAGCTGATGCTCCTTGGCTTTCTGGTTACGCAGATGCTGCCGGTATCTGTTCTTTTGACACCAATGTTTATTATGTTCAAACATATGCATGTCTATAATACCTGGTACTCTGCGATTCTGGCAGATGCAACCATAGGAATTCCATTTTCAGTGCTCATTTTAAAAAATTATTTTGCATCAATACCCAGGGAATTGGAGGAAGCGGCATATGTAGATGGCTGTAATCGTTTTACCGCTTTTATTCGGGTGCTGATTCCCATAGCAAAATCAGGGGTTGTAGTATGCGCCATCTTTTCCTTCCTCTATGCTTGGGGTGATCTGGCCTATGGTATGACATTCATTCTTGACCAGCAAAAACGGCCTATGACAGCAGGAATCTTTAATTTTATGGGTCAATATGGAACCAAGTGGAGCTATCTGACTGCATTTGCAGTGGTATCCATCATACCGGTAGCACTGATTTTTATCTTTATGCAAAAATATATTATTAGTGGCATGACAAGCGGGGCAGTGAAAGGATAGGTGCTTATATGTTGAAAATAGAAAATAATCGTATTATATATCATTATGATGCAGAAGAGTTATGGATAGAACCTTGGGGCGCAGATTCTCTCCGCATCAGGGCAACTAATATGTGCCAAATGCCGGAAGAAAACTGGGCATTATTAAGAACTGAAGCTTCTGAAGGAACAGTGGAATTAACGGAGAACGGTGGAAAGATTACAAACGGGCGCATAGAAGCCCATTTGACAAAAGGCGGCAAGATGACCATTTATAATCAAAATGGTGAACTGCTTATGGAAGAATACTGGAGAAACCGGCGTGATGTTACTGATGAGAAATGCAGTGCCATCGAAGTGGAGGCAAGAGAGTTTCAACCTAATATAGGAGGGGACTATCATCTGACTTACCGCATGGAATCACTGGATAAGGGAGAAAAAATCTATGGAATGGGTCAGTATCAGCAGCCATATCTGGATCTAAAGGGTTTGGATCTGGAGCTGGCACACCGCAACTCCCAGGCAAGTGTTCCATTCTTCCTCTCATCCCTGGGTTATGGATTTCTCTGGAACAATCCCGGAATAGGGCGTGCTGTATTAGGAAAAAATGTCATGAGCTTTGAAGCCTATTCTACTAAGAAATTGGACATATGGATTACAGCAGGAGATACACCGGCTCAGATAGAGGAAGCGTATGCTGAGGAGACTGGAAAAGTACCTATGATGCCGGAGTATGGATTGGGATTCTGGCAGTGTAAACTGAGGTATCAGACTCAGGAGGAACTGCTTGAAGTGGCAAGGGAATATAAACGCAGAAATCTACCCATTGATTTAATAGTAATTGATTTTTTCCATTGGCCAAAACAGGGAGAGTGGAAATTTGATGAAGTTTACTGGCCGGATCCCGACGAAATGATACGTGAACTGAAGGATATGGGAATTGAGCTTATGGTTTCCATCTGGCCTACTGTAGACAGGGAGTCTGAAAATTATGAGGAAATGCTGGAAGCAGGATATTTAATCCGCACAGAGCGGGGATTCCGGGTGGGGCTCAATTTTGAAGGAGCTACCATTCACTATGACGCCACTAATCCCGGAGCACGGGAATATCTATGGGAAAAGGCAAAGAAGAACTACTATGAGAAAGGAATCCGTATATTCTGGCTGGATGAAGCGGAACCGGAGTATACAGCTTATGATTTTGACAACTATCGTTATTATCTTGGAACTGATCTGGAGGTTGGAAATATATATCCTGTTGAATACGCGCGCACATTTTATGAGGGAATGGAAGCCCAGGGACAGAAAAACATTGTAAATCTCCTTCGATGTGCATGGGCTGGGAGTCAGAAATATGGGGCGCTGGTATGGTCTGGAGATATTGCTTCCAGTTTTGACAGCATGAGGAATCAGCTGGCAGCAGGTCTTAGTATGGGAATTGCAGGGATTCCGTGGTGGACAACGGATATAGGAGGCTTTCATGGTGGAAATCCCGATGATCCGGAATTTAGGGAGCTGTTTGTCCGATGGTTCCAATGGGGAACATTCTGCCCGGTTATGCGTCTTCACGGAGACCGTGAACCACGTCAGCCCCAGGTGGGAACAACCGGTGGTGCCCACTGCTGCTCTGGGGCTGCCAATGAAGTGTGGAGTTATGGTGAAGAGGTATATGAAATCTGCAAGAAGTATATGGAGCTGCGGGAACAGCTTCGTGATTACACGAGGAATGTAATGATGCAGGCTCATGAAAAGGGAACTCCAGTGATGCGGACTTTGTTTTATGAATTTCCAGAAGATCCAGTTTGTTGGGAGGTGGAAGACGAGTATCTATATGGAAGCCAGTATCTGGTAGCACCGGTTTTAGAGGCAGGTGCTATGGAAAGGGCAGTTTATCTTCCTAAGGGGAGTAGATGGAAGGAATTAGAGAGTGAAGTGGTTTATGATGGGGGACAGTGGGTAACGGCAGAGGCGCCGCTTGACTGTATTCCGGTTTATGAGCGTTGGGAGTAAATAGATTTTCCATATGCTAAACTAATAAGTGAAAATATTAAAGAATGATTTTTTCTAATAGAAACACCGCAGTTGGTTATAATGCATCCTATATCATTATAAATTTATAATAATGAAAAGGAGACATTAGTATGGCTGAAAAAAGATCAGGTTTAGGAACTGTTACAAAAATAGTATTAGGCATCCTCCTCATTGCAGCGATCATTATTTCTTTATTTGCTGGAAAATACAACAGTCTGGTAAGAGATGAGGAGAGAGTAAATACGGAATTTTCCAATATTTCCGTTCAACTGCAGCGGAGAAATGATTTAATTCCCAATTTAGTTAATACAGTAAAGGCTTATGCTGCCCATGAAACTGAGGTATTTACATCAGTAACAAACGCAAGGGAACGTATGATGAACGCAAATACAATGGAAGGCACTATTGCAGCAGATGCAGAAGTGACAGCCTCACTGGGGCGTTTGCTGGCAATTGCAGAAGCATATCCGCAATTAAGAGCTAATGAAAACTTCTTATCTCTCCAGGATCAGCTGGAAGGAACAGAAAATCGAATCAGTACAGCGAGAAGGGATTACAATACGGCAGTCAACTCTTTTAATGCAAAACTTCGCTCATTTCCTACTAATATTATAGGTGGAATGTTTGGATTTGAGAAACACAGCCTGTTCGCTGCACAAGAAGGCGCAGAGACTGTACCCGAGGTTAATTTTGACTAGCAAAGAGGTGATGAATTCATGAGTTCCGGTTTTAAAAGAAAATCATGGTGTATTTTATCAATCATGTTCTTAAGCCTGCTCCTGTTAACTCTCACCTATGCAAAAACTGGAATTCCATCTCCAACCCAGGAGTTTTTTGTCAATGACTATGCCGGTGTGCTGTCAGCAGAAACGAAGAAATATATTTTTGACACCAGCAAACAGTATATGGCAAATGGCGGCCAGCAGGTGGTTGTCACAACAGTAACCTCTTTAGAAGGAGAGAGCATTGAATCATATTCTCTGGAAATGGCAAGAGAATGGGGGATCGGCAGTAAGAGTGAAAATAACGGTGTTTTAATCCTGCTTGCTGTAGAGGACAGAAGCATAAGGGTGGAAGTGGGATATGGTCTGGAGGGCACTATTACAGACAGCATGTCAGGTCGGTTTATCCGTGAAGCTTCCGAAGAGCTGAGCGCAGATAACTTTGATTCAGGTATCCTAAAACTATATCAATTAGTTATCAGGGAATTGGAAGCTCCCGGCTCCTATGAAGAAACTCAAAAAGGAAATAATACAACTGCAAGAGTGTCATTTTTAATTGTTTTGCTTATCATTATTCTTTTCATATTCAGGCGGCCAAGAGGCGGCGGTGGCTACCGTGGCTTTGGAGGAGGTTATATGGGCGGCTTTGGCGGTGGCTTCCATGGAGGTTCCGGCGGCGGTTTTGGAGGCGGCGGATTTAGCGGCGGAGGCGGTGGCTTCGGAGGCGGTGGAGCTTCAGGGAAGTTTTGTATGCCAATTACCCATATAAAAAGTGTAGTGGTAAAGTGATATTTTCAGCTTGTATACCTAAAAATTGAAACACCCTCGTATGAAACATGCTTTATAGCATTGTAATTTCAATCGGGGGTGTGATTTTTTTATAGTTTTTTATAAAGGTCTATAAGATCTATAGGGCTATGGTGCTTTGGGGCTATAGGTCTATAGGTTATAGGTTATGGTTATAGGTTATGGTTATGGTTATAAAACATTCCTTCATGCCTAAAAAGCATAGAAAGAAATGCAATTTGAGTATTTGCTATAGTAACCCTATAGTTTTATAATATACAAGCACAATAAATAAGAAATAAAAATTACAATCAAACTATACGGACAACTATGTTAGTTATTTCGAACCTAAATAAGCTAAGGAGAATATTGATAATGAATCAGATAAAAGAAATAAGACAGGAAAACTTAACAGGAGAACGAGCTCTTTTCCAGAGTGAGTTTTTGAAAATATATGATTCTACATTTGAAGACGGAGAGTCTCCGTTAAAAGAAAGCCATGATATTGAGCTCCACGGAAGTATGTTCAAATGGAAGTATCCATTTTGGTACTGCAAAAATATTACAGTGAAGGACTGTTATTGGTTTGAAATGGCTCGTGCAGGAGTTTGGTATACAGACAATATCTCTGTAGAAAATGCAGTAATTGAAGCACCTAAGAATTTCCGCCGCTGCCATGGAATAAAACTTAAGAATGTGACGTTCACAGATGCTGCCGAGACTCTATGGAATTGTGATGGGGTAACTATGGAGCAGGTCTCAGCAAAGGGCGATTATTTTGCTATGAACAGCCGAAACATGAAACTACGGGACTTCCGGCTGGCAGGCAATTATTCCTTTGATGGAGTGAAAAATATGGAAATACATAATGCAAAGTTACTGTCTAAGGATGCATTTTGGAACAGTGAAAATGTAACAGTCTATGACTCTTTTATTTCCGGTGAATATCTGGGCTGGAATGCCAAAAATCTGACTCTCATAAACTGTACCATCGAAAGCTTACAGGGAATGTGTTATATTGATAATCTTGTGATGAAAAATTGTAAGCTGATTAATACCAATCTTGCTTTTGAATATTCTACTGTGGATGCTGAAATTACAGGAAAAATAGACAGCGTGTTGAATCCTGCCAGTGGCATAATACGTGCGGAATATATTGAGGAATTAATAGTGGAAAAGGATAAGGTTGACCCAACGAAGACGAAAATAATATGCAAAAGAATTGACAAGGAATCAGAATGTGCATAATGGATGCTTATGATGAAATGGGAGGAAATGACAAATGTCAGATTTTGATACAATATATGATCGCAGAAAAACCAATTCTTTAAAATGGGATGTACTTAAAAAGGATTTACCCATGTGGGTAGCTGATATGGATTTTAGAACTGCACCAGAAATAATTGATGCTATAAAAGAAAAAGCAGATTTTGGTATTCTGGGATATGGTATCATTCCGGATGAATGGCATCAATCCATTATCAATTGGTGGAAGAAACGGCATGATTTTCAGATGGAAAGTGAATGGATAACTTTTTGTACCGGTGTAGTTCCCGCAATATCAAGCATCGTTCGAAAGCTAACAACAGTTGGAGAGAATATCTTAATACAGACTCCTGTATATAATATATTTTTTAATTCAATCATCAACAACGGCAGAAATGTTATAGAAAGTCCCCTCCAATACATAGATGGAATTTATGAAGTGAACTTTGAAGAGTTAGAAAAGCAGCTTTCAAATCCACAAACTACACTAATGATCATAT
This sequence comes from Hungatella sp. UBA5385, assembly GCA_002409995.1. Classification (GTDB taxonomy): domain Bacteria; phylum Bacillota; class Clostridia; order Lachnospirales; family Lachnospiraceae; genus UBA5385. The sequence goes on from DHOR01000040.1 coordinate 14,701, forward strand.
GCAATCCCCATAATCCAGTAGGAAAGATATGGGAGAAAGAAATTCTGGAGAAAATAGGGGAGTTATGTTATAAACATCATGTTCTTGTTATATCTGATGAGATTCATTGTGATTTGACGGACCCAGGATACCAATATACACCCTTTGCTTCTGTCTCAGAGAAATGTAAGGATAACAGTATTACATGCATCGCTCCTACTAAGAGTTTTAATCTTGCAGGTCTTCAGACAGCTGCAGTTGTGATTCCTAATGAGAATATACGCCATAAAGTAGTGCGGGGATTAAATACTGATGAAATTGCTGAACCGAATTCTTTTGCAATAGAAGGGACAATTGCTGCATTTACTAAGGGAGAAGCTTGGTTAGATGATTTGAGGACATATTTATTATCTAATAAAATGTATGCAATAGATTTTATTTCAAAAGAACTTCCACAGGTAAATGTAACGTTTTCTCACGCAACCTACTTACTATGGATCAACTGTAATAGCCTCATTGGTAATTCGACGGAAATGTGCCAGTTTATTAGAGAGTATAATGGCTTATATCTCTCAGAAGGTTCCATTTATGGAAAAGCAGGGGAGGGATTCGTCAGAATGAACATAGCCTGTCCTATGGAACTGTTAAAAGATGGAATGAAACGGTTTAAAGATGGGGTTTTAGCGTATGAGGAATGGGTGTTAAGAAAATGTTAGATAAAAGATATTGTATATGCTTGTATTTAAACGTTTTAATTCAATAAAATTATTCTGAGCTTATCAGTGTGTAAAGCATATGATAAGCTCATTTTTAAACACGAATTAAATTTCTCCTAAGAAAATATCAAAAAAAGCTCCTGAGTATGTATTTTAGCTATGTATTTTAAAACTCCAAGTATTGCGTAAAATTACGTTGAATGGTAGCATTAAAAGAAAAGATGATATATATTACCAGGAAATATTAGAAAAAGGGTTGAAGTATATGAGAGGAAGAAATTAAAATGAAAGTAGACGTATTATGTTATGATGCTTTTACCGATAAAGCAGGAAAGGGAAATCCGGCAGGTATTTGTTTTGATGCTGATCATCTGACAGAAGTGCAGATGCAAAGTATTGCCAAAAAGATTGGCTATAATGAAACTATTTTTGTAGTGAGTCCCTCCAACAAGTCGGCAGATTATCGTTTCCGATATTTTACGCCTGGATATGAAGTGGATCTTTGTGGTCATGCAACCGTAGCCTCCACAGTTGCCCTTGCAAAGAGGCTGGGGCTGGTTGAGAATAAAAAGCTGTGTATTGAGACCAGAGCCGGATTTATGGAAATTAACTATGATGCGGATAAAAATGAGGTCTTGATGGAACAGACCAATGCCAAATTTGATTCATTTCATGGAAGTGCAGATGATTTATTGGCCGCTATTGAACTGCCCGCAGATGCTTTGGACACTAAATATCCTATTGTATATGGAAATACTGGTCTTTGGACATGTGTAATTCCTATAAAGGGGCTGGATTACTTTTCAAAAATGGTTCCTCACAATGCGGAATTCCAGAATGTTCTTACCGGGCACCCGTTGGCATCTCTACATCTGTTCTGTGAGCAAACACTCCATGATAACTGTGTTCTGCATGCCCGTCATTTTTCAGGCTCAGGGGCGGGAACTATGGAAGACCCGGTTACTGGGACAGCCAGTGGCGTTATGGGGGCTTATTATATCAGTTATATGCATCCAGAACTGGATAAGGCAGAATTTTTAATTGAGCAGGGTCAGGATATGGGACGTGATGGATTTTGCCGTACATTTGCTCAAAGGGAGACTGATGGTGAAATTTCCGTTAAAATTGCAGGGACAGCCACCCTCCTGAAGAAACAAAGTGTGGAAGTGGAGGATTAAGAGGTAATGAATCAATCAATAACAAGCTGTGAAATTGCTTTTAAAAAGTGTTTTTCCAAATGGGCAGAAACAGATCAATTAATTCGATTCTCTGATCCGGAATTACCCGATATGTATGACCATAATATGACTTTGATAAAGACACATGGAATGACTACAATTGACATTGAAACATGCATTTTGGCGGAGTTTAAGAATGCTTCAGAAAATGGGGCTGCTTTTAGCAAATGCATTTGTGATAAGTTTATAGATGAGTCCAGTCTGGGGACATTGCCAGGTGAACCCAGTATTACACATTATGGATTCTATCTATTAGACTGTAGTAGAGTAGAAGAGTGGAAAGAAAATGTGGAATGTAAAACCAGGATAGCTGCTTCACATCAAGATATCGAAGATCTGCTTACATTAGAGCTTGCAAATTATGGTGAGGAACGAGGAGAAGATTTTTGTACAAGAAGAGTAAATCGTATAGGAGAAATATTTTTATCTCCAGGAAGGATTGATGCTTGTCTCATCTATCATGATGAAGAACTTGCAGGAAAATGTGATTTATTTTTACATAAAAGTACTGCTAAAATCGAAGACTTTGATGTAAAAACCGATCTAAGGAAACAGTATATTGGAACTACGCTTTTAAAATCCGTTGTCAAAGACGCCTTAAATCGAGGTGCCGATGAAATCTATCTGGTGACAGATGAAGATGACACAGTGAAGGACATGTATAGAAATTTAGGTTTTGAGAGAGTTGATGTCTGGACAGAGTTTTTCTGGGGCACTATTTAAAATAAGTAAGAAAACGAAAAATCACAAGGGACATGAAATCAGTCACTTGTGATTTTTTTATTGGATTTACTTTCTATATGCAGAAGCTTTCGCGTATACAAAATCGCTTTGAAGCTCTGTAACATGATACTCCATTGTTATATATTCCTCATCAAAATAAAACAGAATGCGATACCGTGCAGCCTAATCCGTATAACGCATCATGATTTCCAAGGTGCATTCATCCAGCCAGGCAAAACTGGCAAAACTAGTACCTGACTTATAGCCGGGCACCTGATCAGTAGCGTAATTTAATCGATCAAAGGGCGAGAACTTATAAAAATTACTTTGGAAGGGCTGCCAGGAATGTCTTGCTGCCCTCAGTTCATAGACTTTTCCGCGTCTGCTAAGACTTAATTTCAAAAAAAGTTTGTTATAGGTATCTTCAAAAAATTCCAGCATAACAAAATCCAGCAAAAACTCATTATCCATAAAAATGAGTTTTTTGGAATTAACCTGACTCATTAGGGCCATGATAAATGATGTTAGGTTTATACCTGCTGCTGGTTTAATGCTGCAATCCGGCAGGCTTGAAGTGAAAGATATATCAGACTCATTAGGGCCATGATAAATGATGTTAGGTTTATACCTGCTGCACTTGTGACAGACAGCACCAATCCATTTACAGGTTGAACCATACATAATTGACCATACAGACCGGAGGCACGATATGCATCGTGGCTGCAGAGCCAAAACTGATATCCATAACCATTGCGGTTTTCAGTTTTTGATAACGGATAGTCGGGGGCAGTTTCGATCTGAAAAGAAGTGGCCATTTGAATCCAGTTTTCAGATAACAGGGATGCTCCATCTACCGTTCCATTGTCTAATAAAAACTGGCCAAAGCGTGCCATATCCTCAGTGCTGATATGAAGACCCCAGCCTCCGGTATTGCGGCCCATTCCATCTTCTTCCCAATAAAAATTACTAATACCAAGTTTTGAGAACAATTTTTCATCAAGATACTGGGCCACTGTAACTCCAGTGATTCTGGTGACTATAGCCGATAATAGATATGTACACATGCTGGCATAGAAGAATCGGCTGCCGGCAGGCCATGTCTGATGTTTTGTCAACAGACTCTTAACCCAGTCTTTTCCATATATGAGTACAGGCTCATAGTTTTGTCCCATAGACATAGTTAGAAGATGTTGGAGAGTAGTCTGGGCCATAAGAGAATCAGTGATGTCACTATACTCGGGGAAAAAACTTACCAGGCTATCCCCCAGCGATAATTTTTTATCATCATACAGAAATCCGATGGCAACGCTTACAAAGGATTTGCTGCAAGAAAATATGCTGCTTTTTGCAAAGTAAAAGGTATTGAATTGGTAAGATTATCATATCTGTTCATTTTGCTGTTTCTCCCTTCGTTTACTTACTTTGATTATAACAATTTGTCGTTGGAAGTCAAGAAGAAATGTTATATATATGTTATTTTAAATATAATTATAACTTTTTGTGTTAATATTATGTTGCATTTTAACATCTAGTGTGATAATATCAAATTACAATAATCGATACCCAAAAAGGGAGAAAGGGAAATAATATGAGTAAGAAGAAGACAGTAGCGTATTTTCAGAGAATGTCAAAAGCGTTTTTAATGCCAATTGCACTGCTATCTATCGCCTCCATAATGATGGGGATAGCATCAGTTTTTCTGTGGCATGAACAGTTGAGAACCATGTTTCCTATACTTACCAATCCTGTGATACAGTATTTGGCCAACTTGTTGAATACCTGTGCTGAAGTGGTAATGAACAACCTGCCTATTCTTTACTGTGTCTCCATTGCTTTCGGTATGGTAGATGAAGATCGTGAATACTGCGCATTTGGAGCACTGGTGGGATATTTATCATTTCTGCTGAGTATGGGCTTTCTATTACGTGTGAACCCTGGAATTAAAGAGAGTATGCCTGCAGGTACAGTTACAAGTATACTGGGTATAGAGACCGTGAACACAGGTATTCTTGGAGCTATTGTAGTGGGGCTTCTTTCAGCCTTGATACATAACAAGGTACACAAAATCAAACTTCCCATGGCACTTTCCTTTTATGGGGGCGTAAGATTTGTATCAATTGCCACTTCCTTATTCTTCGCCGTTTTTGGGCAGCTTGTTCCATTTATCTGGACACCTATATCCAATGCTATTAATTCAGTTGCATATGCAGTGGCTAATACCGGAGTTTTCGGGCCGTTTTTCTATCAATTTGGTGAGAGAATTCTAATCCCTACCGGAATGCACCAGATATGGAATACAGTTATTCGTGACACGGCTGTTTCAGGGGTGTATGAATTTGGGGGAACCATTGGTACAATTGAGGGGGCGAGAGCAGGTTTCGCGGCATATATGTCAACCGGCATTATGCCTGAAGGCACAAATTTAGTTGACATGGTCAAATTCCTTCGAGGCGGACAGATTCCTATGACAGTTTTTGCACTGCCGGCCATTGCATATGCTATGTATAAATGTGTAGATAAAGACAAGCAAAGTAATGTAAAAGCGCTATTGCTTACAGCAGCATGTACTTCAATCATTGCTGGTATTACGGAACCATTAGAATTTTCGTTCTTATTTGCAGCTCCTGTACTCTATGTGATTTATTCCGTGTTCTGTGGTCTGGCATACATGATAATTTATGTCTTTGGAAGTACCTTGGGCGGTACAGAAGGCAATATCCTTGGACTTACTATTTTTGGATTCTTACGTTCTGATGCCAATTGGTGGATTACTGTAATTGTAGGTATTGTATTTGCCGTAGTGCTATTCTTCGTATTCAAATGGTATATATTAAAATACGATGTTAAGACTCCAGGCAGAGGCGGTGACTATGATGAGACTGCCAACCTGTTAGACGGAATTATTGATTTAAATACCAATGATCCAAAAGTTATGAAAGCACAGGCAATTATTATGGGGCTGGGAGGTGCCGCTAATATTGTAACAGTGGATAATTGTATGTCCAGGCTTCGTGTAGGTGTTTCGGATATGAGTCTGGTAGATGACCAGTTACTAAAAAGCACTGGATGTCTGGGTATTGTTAAACCGGATGATGTGAATATTCAGATTATTTATGGAACAACTGTAGGCATGATCCGGGAAGCTGTAAATAAAGAACTTAAAAAGAATAAATAACAATTAAGACTTAAGAAAGGGCTAATCTTGAATATCATAAAAGTAAAAAACTATCAAGAGATGACAGATGAATTAACGGATATCTTTGTGAGTCAGATACATAAGAAACCGGACAGCATTCTTTCCTTTACAACAGGAGCAACTCCTAAAGGCTTATTAGAAGCTTTAGCAAAAAGGATACAGGAGGGGCTGGATGTTACAGATTGTGTGTTTTGCAATTTGGATGAGTATGTTTGCAGCAAAAGTATGGACTGCAGTGTTTATCACTTTATGAATTATCATTTGTATGATAGAATAGATAAAAAACCAAAGGAAATACTGATGTTTGATGCGGAAGCAGATGATCAGGAAAAGGAGTTGACTCGTTACAAAGCATTAATGGATCAATATCCCCGTGATATTCAGCTGCTGGGACTTGGTGCCAATGGGCATATAGGTGCCAATGAACCTGGGACTCCCTTTGAATCAGCCATGTTTGTAGCTGACAGCGAGGAATCAACGATTGCAGCTACCAGAAAGTTATTTGACATGTCTGACGAAGAGGTGCCTACGCAGATGTATACCATGGGATTTAAGGAGATTATGGAAGCGCACTGTGTAGTTTTAGCAGCATCAGGTACAAGTAAGGCTCAGGCGGTGAAAATGCTTGTGGAAGGTCCTGTAACTCCATCGGTTCCGGCATCCCGTTTAAAGCAACATTCGAATTTTATTTTAATAATAGATGAGGAGGCTGCTTCACTTTTGTAAGCATATATGATTATGATAAAAGGAGTAATGATTTCAACTTGGAAAATGTCCTTTGATGGTTTAACAGCAGGGGCAGCTTTGCTGGCTGAAAACCAACCGGTTCATAAGGCTATTCTGACTGCAGTGAAAAACGTGGAGGATAATCAGAATTATGTATCAGTTGGTTACGGTGGACTTCCGAATCTTGATGGTGAGGTAGAACTGGATGCCGCCTATATGGACGGTGATACCCTGGGCTTTGGTGGTGTGATTTCTGTTAAGGATATCAAAAATCCCATTGAAGTTGCATATGATCTCAGTCACTATAAGAGAAACTGTCTCTTGGCTGGAGAAGGTGCCATGGCTTATGCCAGGCAAAATGGATACGAACTAAAGAATATGCTGTCAGAGCAGAGCCGTAGTCGTTATGAAGAGTCGGACAAACAAGTCAATGCAGAATTATTGGAAGCATATGGCGGCCATGATACTGTATGTGTCATTGGCAAAGATCAGAGGGGATCGATGGCTTGCGGAGTATCCACCTCCGGCCTGTTCTTAAAACGACCAGGGCGGGTAGGTGACACCCCAATTATTGGATCAGGATTGTACGCTGATTCTGAGATAGGCTGTGCTGCTGCTACCGGAGTGGGAGAGGATATTATGAAAGGATGCCTTTCTTATTCAATAACAGGGCTTATGCACCAGGGAGTTGATGTGCAGACAGCTTGTGTAACGACTTTGGACAACCATTTAAATAGACTTACCAGATGTGGTCACAATGCGGGAAGTATTTCCGTTATTGCCATGGATCAGCAGGGGCACATTGGTGCTGCTACCAATAAAGCAGCATTTCCTTTTGTAGTAGCAGATGAAAATCATGTGTGTCATATCTATGTAGCTGCTAATGAGGGTGGCAAAAACAATATATTCAGACCAAATGATATTTGGTTGAAAAACTATACAGGAGATTAATTAAATGAGTACGATATCGCGAAGAAAAAACATACTTGCCATGTTGGAAGAAGAAGAGATGATTAAGACAACGGAACTGTCAGAACAGCTTAATGTATCAGTTATGACAATACGGCGTGATTTAAACAGCTTGTCAAAGGATGGGCTTGTTACTCTGATCCATGGCGGGGCTGCTTTAAATCGCGGAGCTCTGTTTGAACACAACTTATTATATAAGAAAGAAACGCTTAATGATGAAAAACGCCGTATAGGCGAATTTTGTACCAGATTTGTCAACGAGGGAGATGCAATATTCATTGATACAGGAAGCACTGCTTTGAAGATAGCTGAAGCCCTGGTAGAGAAAAAAAACCTGCTGGTTATGAGTCATTCCTTGGTAGCTCAGCAGATGTTGGCTCATTCTAAGGGAATAAAGCTGATATCCACACCTGGTGTATTCAGAGAAAAAACCTATGGCTTCTTAGGTCAGCTTACTTGCGAGTTTATCAAAGGTTTTAGAATTGATACTTTGTTTCTTGGAGTTGAAGGTGTGGATATAGAGCATGGTTTTACGGTTCCGGATATCACAGATGGAGAGACAAAGAGAGCATTAGTAAATCAGGCAAGTCAGATTGTGGTTGTGGCTGACTATACCAAAATAGGAATCAGCTATTTCATGACAATTGCGCCACTTAATAGAGTGGATATTCTGGTTACCAATGAAAATGCTGACCCTGATATCATTAAGGAAATAAGAGCGCAGGGAGTTACAGTATATCTTGTATAATCAATGACTGGCAGAAAGAGGTAAAACATGATACGTTTTGGGATAATCGGAACTGGAAAAATCAGTCATACATTCATGAATGCAGCCTTAAAAATACCTGATTTTAAACTGGAAGCGGTTTATTCCAGGTCAGAAGAAAAGGGGGGAGCATTTGCAGCAGCATATGGTATCTACAAGGTTTATACATCTCTGAAGGATATGGAAGATGACAGCAGCATAGATGCAGTTTACATAGCAAGTCCTAACAGCTGCCATTGCAGCCAGGCTATATCTATGGCAAGAAGCGGAAAACATATTTTATGTGAAAAACCTATTGCTTCTTCCCTGGAAGAACTGGAATCTATGATAGAGGCAGCTCATATGAAAGAAAGAATCCTTTTAGAGGCCATGCGGTCAGTCCATGATCCAGGATTTGCAAAGATTAAGGAATTGTTGCCAAAATTAGGACAGGTGAGGCGGGCTGTGTTTCAATATTGCCAATATTCTTCCAGATATGATTCATTCAAAGAGGGGATTATTGAAAATGCCTTTAACCCCATTTTCTCCAATGCAGCACTTATGGATATTGGTGTATATTGTGTCCATCCCATGGTACATTTATTTGGGAGACCACAGAGTATCACAGCTTCCAGTGTTTTTTTGGATAATCACATGGAAGGAATAGGGACAGTGATTATGAATTATGGAAATATGCTGGGAGAGGTCAGATACTCTAAAATCACTGATTCTGCTGAGCCTAGTGAAATTCAGGGAGAAAATGCCACTATGCTGATCTGGCAAATACAAGATACGAAAAAGATTGAATTAAAGTATCGCAATGGGGACAAAGAGATATATGAGATTGCCAAGAAAGATAATAACATGTATTATGAAATCCTCAGATTTATAGAGCTGGTAAAGTCCGATCAAGGGTTAGAAGAAAGTAAGGAATATTTAAAGGATTCTGTTCTGGCGATGGAGATTATGGACCAGGTCAGGGATATAACAGGAATCTCTTTTACTGGTTAAGTAATCCTGTCTTAATAATTAATATCATAAAATAAGGGAATTCCTATATCAATTTTTGATAGAGGAATTTCCTTATATTAGTTTTATAGTAAAACGATTCTTATCCATCCTGTCAATTTATATCCCTTACCCTGTTCCCTTGAAAGAAAAACTGGTGTTTGAATGTTTCATGTACTAATGTTAAGCTTGTCACATACCAAGATGATTGCGCAGTCAAAATTGGGAGGGATTAAAATGAAACAGAAATATCTGGATTTGATTTCCGTTCTGGATGAGGTGAACTATAAAACTTCTAACGAGATAGGAGAGCAGCTTACTATCAGTAATAAAACAGTACAAAAGCTGATAAAAGAGCTGAATGAATTATTAAAAGGAAATGGTGCATGGATAGAGGTGAAACACCGGACAGGTTTTCGGATGCAGGTGGATAACCGGGAACAGTTCCAGTCATTTTTAAATCAGAAGCAGAATGTTTTGCCTTCGGATTCTTCTGATCGTGTGCACTATATTTTAAAGAAACTTGTCAACAATGAAGGCTATCTTCGCCTGTCTGATTTAGAAGAAGAATTGTATGTTTCCCGCAATACTCTTTCAGCATCTATGAAAAAGGTGGAGGAAATTTTACAGAAATACCATTTATCATTAGAACGGCGGGCCAGATACGGTATTCGGATTAAGGGAACCGAGTTTTATAAAAGGAGTTTTGTTACCAGAGTTTTAAAAGAGCAGGAGATGGACCTTACAAAACTTTCAGAGTGTATTCGAAATTCTTTAAAAAAGCAGAATTTTTCCATTACAGAATATGCTTTGCAAAATCTTATTGTACACTTACATGTGGCTATTAAACGGATTGAAAACAGCCAGTATATTTCGGAAAAGGCCTTAAATATCAGCGAGCTGCAAATGCAGCCGGAATATGGGATTGCCGGGCAGCTTGTAAAGGATTTGGAATCAGAGCTGATGTTTAAATTTCCTGAGCCGGAAATCGCCTATATTACCATTCATCTTGCAGGCAAAAGAATGCAGCAGGGGAATAAAGTAAACAATGTGGTGATTAAACAGGAAATCAGTGATATTGTGGATGAAATGATTTCAGAGGTATATAAAAAGACTAATTTTGATTTTCGTTCCGATTTAGAGCTTAAAATGTCACTTTGCCAACATCTTATTGCATTGGAGGTAAGGGCAAAATATCATATGGAGCTTAAAAATCCGTTGCTTGAAGAGGTAAAAACAAGCTATCCGGCCGCATTTGCCATAGCAATTGAGGCATCTGTAGTGCTGAATCAGAGGTTTCATACAAGGCTCAGTGAGCATGAAATCGGTTATATTGCATTTAGCTTTGCCCTGGCCCAGGAGAGAAGCGTCAGCAGCATGGTTAAGAAAAATGTACTGCTGGTCTGTGCCACAGGCAAGGGAAGCGCAAAGCTGCTGCAATATAAGTATGAAAAAGAATTTGGGGATTGTATTGACCAGTTAGTTTGCTGTGATGTAACAGAACTGGAGGATATGGACTATACACATATTGATTATGTTATTACAACCGTCCCCATAAACGTCAATGTGCCAAGACCAATATTGGAAGTACAATATTTTTTGGATGAACAGGAGATCAGCAACTTACGGGCTGCATTATTTGAAGAGAAGAAATCCGATGATGTGATGCAGTTTTATCCTGAAGAACTATTTATTTCTAATTTAAAGGCTAAGAACAGAAAAGAAGTCATCCATAAAATGTGCCGTCATATTGCTAAAATGAGAAAGGTGCCGGACAATTTCAGTCAGTTGGTGATGATAAGAGAAGAAGCAGCCAGAACAGAATTCGGCAATCTGGTGGCAATGCCTCATCCAAGCGAAAATGTATCAGAAGAAACTTTTGTAAGCGTTGCAATTCTTGAACAACCCATTCTATGGGAAGATAAAAAGGTACAGGTGGTATTTCTTGTTTCCATTGAAAGAGATTTAAACAGAAGTATTCAGTCCTTTTACAACACAACCGCAGAATTTTTCCTGAATAAAGAATGTATCAATGGTCTTATTAAAAACCGTAGTTATTCATGGTTTCAGGAAAAAATAAAACAATTAGAGGAGTAAAGATTATGGAACTTGATATGGAACGTATTGTTATGGAAATGGTTGTATCCAGCGGTGATGCCAGAAGCAAGGCACTGGAAGCAGTTCAGACAGCAAGAAGGGGAGATTTTGCTGCAGCTAAACAGTTATTAATGGACTGTGAAAAAGCACTTGCCAAAGCACACGAAGTTCAGACGGATATGATTGTAAAGGAGTTAAATGGGGAAGGGCAGGTAGTAAAGCTTCTCATGGTACATGCACAGGACCATTTAATGAATGCACTGACTGTTAAGGATCTTTCGGAACAGATTATCGGAATATTAGAAGAAATGAAGCCTTAATAAAATAAGAGGGGATGTAATAAAATGAATAAACTACAGGAAACGATTGAAAAATACGGATTGCCAATTGCAGATAAAATACAAGGAAATCGCTATATCAGTGCAATTACCAATGGATTTTCCATGATACTTCCCATTATTATGATGGGAGCTATATTTACACTGCTTTCCAGTCTGCAAATTGGACCATATCAGGATTTCGTCTCTGCAACCGGTCTAAAGACTGTATTTAGCTATGCAGGTTCGTTTACTACAGATTTGCTTGCGCTGTTTACAGTTTATGCTATTGCATATCAATTCACTATTGGAAGAGGTTATCAAAAGGATGCTGCTTTTGTAGCTCCCATTTCAATGGTAATGTTTTTAATTTTGATTCCTATGGGAGTTAGCAAAACGACAGAAGCAGGGGAAGTTGTAAATATTGGTGCCGCACTGTCTACAGGGTTTTTGGGAAGTAAAGGAATCTTTACTGCCATATTAGTAGGTATCATTTCACCAACTATATATTTATTCTTTATTGAACGAAAAATCGTTATAAAAATGCCGGACTCTGTACCGCCTACGGTAGCAAAATCCTTTAGCGCTTTAATACCTGGCTTTGTGCTGCTTTTCATATTTTCTTTGATTCGGTATGGATTTTCTTTTACCAGTTTTGGTGATTTTAACAGCTGGCTTTATGCACTTTTAGAGAAGCCTTTGGCAGCAATTACAAACAGCCCTGTTTCTTTTATTATACTTATATTTGTATGCCAGCTGCTGTGGAGCTTAGGAATTCATGGATATATGGTAATCCGTCCGTTTTTACAGATGGTATATCTGCCCCTTGCTGTAGATAACCTGGCAGCATATGCAGCAGGTGAGACAATTCCTAACATTATCTGTTATTATAACTGGGCAACATTTGTTGCAGTAGGCGGTTGTGGAGGTTTGGTGGGACTTGCTATTTTAATGGCGTTTTGTTCCAAATCACAGAGATATAAAACACTTGGTAAAATCAGCCTTCCAAGTGTAATCTGCAATATCAATGAACCTGTTATCTTTGGAGCGCCCATTGTACTAAACCCTGTGTTTTTCATTCCATTTTTGTTTGTGCCTATTGTTTCATTTATTCTGTCCTATGTCCTTCAGCTGACCGGAATTCTGCCGTATTTAAGCGGCGTGGCTCTGCCTCTTGGAACTCCTGTTCTTTTGTATGGCTGGCTGGAAGGCGGTTTTGCAGTTCTGGTTATGCAGGTTGTAATCATACTTTTGCAGGTTATAATGTATTACCCATTTTTTAAAGTTGCTGATAAACAGGCATTATTAGAAGAGTCATAATAAAGTTAAATAACAAACGAGGAGATAAACTATGATTAATATTGTATTATTTTGCGCAGGGGGAATGTCAACCTCACTGTTGGCTAATAAAATGAGGACTGCAGCTGGTGAAAAAGGGCTGGAGGTAACCATTGAGGCATATCCAATGACTCAGCTAGAGGTAGTTGGACCAACAGCGGATATTATTCTTCTGGGTCCTCAAATCCGCCATCAGAAAGGAAAGGTAACAGAAGCCTTCCCGGATAAGCCAATGGCAATTATTGATATGGCAGCCTATGGAATGATAGACGGCAAAAAAGTAATTGACCAGGTATGCAGCGTATTGGGAATTTAAGACAGGAGGAATCAATGAAAGAATCATTTTTATGGGGAGGAGCAACAGCTGCCAACCAATGTGAGGGAGGCTGGCTGGAAGGGGGCAGAGGACCATCGAATGTGGATATGATTCCTTGTGGGGAATACCGCAGAGATGTAATCGTAGGAAAAAAACATTATTCACAACTGCCTGATCATTGCATTTATCCTTCCCGCCAGGGAATTGATATGTATACTCATTATAAAGTGGACATTAAGCTGTTTGCCGAAATGGGATTTAAATGTTACCGCTTCAGCATATCCTGGACCAGAATTTTTCCCACAGGGGAAGAGGCTGAGCCAAATGAAGAAGGGCTTAAGTTCTATGAGCAAATAGTGGATGAATTACTTTTTTACAATATAGAGCCTGTTATAACACTTTGTCATTTTGATGTGCCTCTTCATCTGGTAGAGCATTATGGCTCATGGCGAAGCCGGAAAATGGTGGATTTCTATGTGAAATACTGCGAAGCAGTGTTCAGAAGGCTGAAGGGGAAGGTAAAATATTACTTAACCTTTAATGAAATTAATATGCTTCTTCATATGCCATTTGTAGGCGCAGGCATTTACATCCAGCCTGATGAAAATGAAAATCAGGTAAAATATCAGGCTGCACATCATGAACTGGTGGCATCTGCTAAAGTTACAAAACTGGCAAAACAAATTGATTCCGGCATTTCAATTGGCTGTATGATGGCTGCAGGGTATTATTATCCATACTGCTGCGATCCAAAGGATGTGTGGAATGCACATACAATGAACCGATTAAATTATTTTCTCATAGATGTCCAGGTTAGAGGTTATTATCCTTCCTATGCAATCAAAGAGTTTGAAAGGGAGGGTATAGAGCTTTTAATGGAGCCTGAGGATGAGGAACTATTAAAAAACACAGTGGACTTTATTGCCATCAGCTACTATTCATCTAAAACCACCTCAGCAGACCCGGACAGAGGAGAAACAGTATCCGGGAATATGAGGAAATCACTGAGGAATCCTTATATAAAGGCCAGTGAGTGGAATTGGCAGATCGATCCCGATGGTTTTCGGACAACTTTGAATGTTTTATATGAACGTTACCAGAAACCGATTTTTGTAGTTGAAAATGGACTAGGAGCTAAGGATGAAATAAATGACAAGGGTGAAATAGAGGACGACTACCGGATTGAGTATCTGCGTGAGCATATCAAAGCAATGATAACAGCTGTTGACCAGGATGGAGTTGATGTAATTGGCTACACTCCATGGGGCTGTATTGATCTGGTATCTGCCTCTACAGGGGAGATGAGCAAGCGCTATGGCTTTATATATGT
>DHOR01000040.1:29570-45638 GCA_002409995.1 Hungatella sp. UBA5385
CAAGCGCTATGGCTTTATATATGTAGACAGAAATGATCTGGGTGAAGGCACCTGTGAGAGAAGGAAGAAGAAATCCTTTCACTGGTATAAACAGGTGATTGCCTCTAATGGGAATCAACTATAACACAGATCGGAATCTTGATCCAGGCTGACATGATAAAGAAAGGAAATTCCTATATCAATTTTTGATAAAGGGGTTTCCTTATTTTGGTTTTAAAGCAAGAATATATAATAGATTTGAAGTTTTGTTATAATATGTTAAAATAGTAATTATACTATACAAATAAACCTAATAGTAAGTAAGGGAGAGATGATATCTATGAATGAACAATTTTTTCAAAGCTTTTTAAAAATTAGTGACATTCGAACAATTGTGCTGATTGTATTATTAATTGCAGCATTTGGAATTGTTCACATTCTTACGAAAAGAAAAGTAAGTTTTGGGTCACGGGTTTTGATTGCAATGGTTTTAGGACTTGTTTTAGGTATTGTAATGCAGATAATGGCCGGATTCCCGGTTAATCCAAGTGAAATTCGTTATATTGATGAAGCAACATCATGGTACAAATTATTTGGAAATGGGTTCATGAAGCTAGTCCAAATGCTGGTTATTCCTCTTGTTTTAGTATCGATTATACATGTAATTATCAATATGAAAGAAGGAGCACATATTGGTAAGCTGGTGCGGAATACAATTTTAATCACATTGGGTATGACTGCACTGGCTGCTGTTGTTGGTATTGTATTAGGAATTATATTTAAAGTTGGTCATGGAATGGCGGCAATTGAAGGTGCATCTGAGATTAAGGAAGTCACTCCGGTTGTAGACACATTGATTAAATTAATTCCTGAAAACCCTGTAAAAGCTATGAACGAAATGAATGTCATTGGTATTGTTATATTTGCAATGTTCATTGGAATGGGCGCTAAAAGAATGCATTCACGGGAGAAACATAGAGCTGCCATACAGCCTTTCTATGATTCGATTAATGCGCTTCATAAAATTATAATTAGCATAGCTATGACAATCATTAAATTTATGCCATATGCAGTAGTTCCGCTATTGGCAAATACCATTGCACTAAGAGGATTAGAGAGTATTTTAGATGTGGGTGTTTTCATCCTCGTATTATACCTGGCAATCGCTATTATGTTTATCGCTCAAATCATACAATTAATACTATTTGGCATTAACCCGGTATCATATCTGAAAAAAGGATTGCATGTGTTCATATTAGCATTTACATCCAGGTCAAGTGTAGGTACACTTCCTGTTACAATTAAAGCTTTGACTGAGGATTTAGGTGTCAGCGAATCCACAGCCAGTTTTGTTGCCAGCTTTGGTACTACTGCCGGAATGCAGGGATGTGCAGGAGTATTTCCGGCATTGTTATTGGTTTATGTAGCAAATCTTACGGGAACTCCCATTGATTTAACATTTATTATTATGGCTGTTATTGTTGTCACCATTGGTTCCCTGGGAATAGCAGGAATTCCCGGAACAGCTACTATGGCTGCATCTGTATCACTATCAGGTATGGGAATGGGGGCATTGTTTCCAATGATTTCTCCTATTCTGGCTATTGATCCACTGATCGATATGGGGCGTACTCTGTTAAATGTCACCGGTTCCATGTGCAATGCTATAGCAGTTGATAAAACCCTGGGATCATTTAATAAAGAAGCTTATGAAGCTAATATTGCAAAAGGGGAAGATTAATGAAGGCAGTTATTATTGGTGCTGTTGCAGCAGGAATGTCAACAGCCGCTAAATTAAAAAGAAATCTAAAAGAAAACGTCGATATTCATGTTTTTGAAAAGGGTGATGAAATATCTTATGGAGCTTGTGGACTTCCATTTTATATTTCTGATACTATCAAAGAAGAAAAGGATTTGTTTGCCAAAAGTGTAGATGATTTCATTCAAAGCGGAATTAATTTACATGTTTTTCATGAAGTCATAAGTGTTGATACAGACAAAAAACTTGTAAAAGTGAGAGACATTAAACAGAATAGAGAGTTTGAAGAATCCTATGATGTTTTAGTCATTGGCAGTGGGACCAGACCTAAAAAAGTCAAACCTTTAGATATGCCAGCTAAGAACAACTTAAGTGTTCACAGTGTCTATGAGTCTGGCAGGATCAAGGAGTATCTGGCAACCGAGTCTGTTAAAAATGTAGTTATCGTTGGCGCAGGATTTGTTGGGCTTGAGATGTTGGAAGCTTGTGCTGCTTATGGCAAAAATATAACATTGCTTCAGGGAACTTCTAGAATTTTCGAGGTAATGGATGAGGATATTACAGATAAGATGGAAGGGATTATACAGGCCCACCATATCACCATTCATAAAAATGTGACGGTTACTTCTCTCCATTTAGAGAATGAACTTGTTGATGGTATAGAATTTGCCGTAGACGGCGAATCACTTACATTACCATGTGATCTGCTTATCTGCAGTATTGGAACTATAACCAATACTGAATTTATCACAAGTGTAGATAAGGCACAAAATGGGGCGATTATTGTTGATGAGCATATGATGAGCAGTGTGCAAGATGTATATGCTGCAGGCGATTGCAGTATTATGAGGTCTGGTATCACCGGTGAGCTAACCTATGCTCCATTAGGAACTAATGCTAATAAGCAAGGACGCATCATTGCAGACGTTCTTGCCGGAATCAAGCCAAAACCATTTAAACTGATTCACAGTACCGCCTTAAAATTATTTGACTATGATATTGCAAAAGTCGGAATATCAAAAGCCGAAGGAATAAAAGCCGGTATGGATGTAGAAGAGCATAAGATAACTGCTAATAGCTATGCATCGTACTATAGCAGTGAAAAGCTTGATATCAAAGTTATTTATAACAAAAAAACAAGGGTGATTGTAGGAGCTCAGTTAATTGGTCAGGGGACTGTAGTACCCAGAGCAAATTATTATGCAATTGCCATTTATGCGGGATTAACAGTCGATGAGATGGGCATGATGGATTTAGCCTATTCACCACCATATAATGGGGTCTGGGATGCAGCGTTAATTGCATCGAATACAATTAAATAAGGATAAGTCTATTATATAAGCTCTTTGTGAAGTGGAGGAGAGGATTTTATGAATCCCTGCACTTGACAGAGAGCTTGTTCTATTGCATAGATATATGACTTTTATGTCGTTATTTAAGTGACATGACATAAATGTCGTACGTTAAATATCGTAAAACAGAATAAATTTCTTATAATATGTTTAAACCAGCCATTATTTCTACCAGCTTTCCAATTCTACTACCTATGGGATAAATCGGTGTCTATTAGCTTATTGGAGTGAAATATCCAAGTAATTAATCTTAGTGAGAAACTTAGCGAGAATCTTAGTGATTAACTTAGTGAGACTCATTAAGTTACTTTGAGATACTTTAAGATACTTTCAGGACTTTCAATGTATCGAATCAACCAATTGACTATATGCCGTTTATGTCGTAAAATATATATGCGACATAAATGTCGTATAACAGGAGGTGTAATATGTACATATCGGGCCAAACAATTGTTAACTCTAATAAAAATAATGATGATAAAACAATACAGGATCAACCAGGCAATGATTTAGGTGAAAACTTCAATCCTTTTCAGATAGAAGTTAATACATTATCTGAAGCAGCTATTTTAGGTGTTTATATTGGGATCATGTGTAATCTATCTCAGCAGTACTGTGTAAACAAAGAAACAGATAGTCCAGATATTAGAATGGAGTATCAATATCCTAATTTATTAAAAGTTAAGCCCTATTTATACTTAAGGCTATTAGATGAAATGATACAGAGGCAGAAACTTAAAACTACGAAAACTGCAAAGCAGCGATATGAATATGCAGCCATTCTTGCAGCAAAGCTGGCTAATCTAAAGGATTTATCATCAGAAGACGAAGATATTGTTAATATCTATAAAGCCAAAACACTAGTCTATTTTATTGAAGAGAATAAGACTACCGCATTAGCACATTACCGTAAACTAAGTGGGAAAAGTCAGGCGGCTGTAGCTAAGGAAGCTGGCATTTCTCTAAGACAATATCAAAGATATGAAGCCGCAGACTCCAATTTAGGAACAGCAAAATTTACAGTTGTGGAAAAAATTGCGGAGATTCTTGAGATAAGTTCAGATAAATTAGTAAAAGACAGGCATGTCTAAGTATTATGAAAAGTTAACAAAAGATGGTATAAACAATTTTTAATTACAAAAAGAGCATTCTGGTCTATCAATCAGGATGCTCTTTTTAAGCTATTTTAAGAAACAATTATCCCTTCCACGCCCTTATTTCCCTTAACCCAGGAATCAATGCCTTTGCGCTGGTCTCCAGAATAATCCGTCCCTTTTCAGCAGTGGCACCGGAAGGATCTCCGCCTATTCCAATAGGTTTTCCTTCCGGAGTTTTCCAGTCCTCGGAAACCCAGCCAATGGAGACATTTCCATAGGGTTTTAAGGCTTTGTTATCTTTAAAGGATGTTGGAATTCCGGCTTCAGCAGTTTCCAGCTTAACCAGGGAAGGGTCTACTGCCATAACCATTGAGGTTTCCATCTCTCCTCCGTGGAAGTCCCAAATGTTTCCTGGAGAAATAGTGGCAACTACATCCGGATGACTGAAAGCACCAGAGGACAGGATAAAGGGAGAGATGCCGAATTCACTTCTCAACTCCCGACTTAATACCTGGACAATTGGGGCATTTCCTCCGTGACATATCAGGAAAGCCAATTTCTTGAATCCATGATGAACAAGGCTTGTACTGATGTCGTAGAGCATGTGATAATAAGTATCTGGTTTTATGGTGATAGAACCGCAGAAATTCCGGTGTTCTGTGCTGAGGCCCACTGGGATCACAGGGAATATAAGCATTGGGAAGTCAGGGTCCTCTGTCTCCAGTTCCTTTACAATGTATTCAGTCATGGCTTCTGCGATAATGTCGTCAGTTCCAAGGGGAGCATGATTTCCATGCTGCTCTAATGCACCCAGGGGGATCAGGATAATGGTTTCCTCTTTATCGATGTGTTCCATTTCAAGCCTTGTTAAATCGCGGTAATTACGGATCATGTTAAGCCTCCTTGTACATAGTCTTATTAAATAAACGGGCAGACAACAGGCGGGAGTAGAGAAGGTAACCCACCACACAGTTAAGACCCAGTTTTATGATGTTGAAGGGTATGGTTGCCAGTATAATAAAAGTAGGCAGATCACTAATTGCTGGATTTACGGAAGCTACCATAGTGATAATATTGTTCAGAGGCAGACCCATAGCCTTTGCATAAAGGGGCAGAGTGATAAAGGCATTGCAGAAGCAGGCAAAGATCGTGCGTATAGGTACACTTATGGAAAGGGCTGTAATAGCAGCTTTTTTATTTTCACCCATTTTCTTATATGCAATCCACATGGGAACTACAAAAATGGCTGTGCCTATAAGGTTGGCAAATTCTCCTATAAACATGGTGTTGGTGCCAACGGTAATCAGCTTAATAAGAATCTTGATGATTTCAACCCAGGCGGCAGAGGCCGGTCCTAAGAGAAACAAGGCGATAATGGAAGGCACGTCGCTGAAATCCACCTTGTAGAATGGCGGCATCATGGGAACGGAAAATTCCAGGGACATTAAAGCTCCAGCTAAAGCTGCCAACATGCCTGTGTAGATGAGTTTCTGAATGTTCGATTTTGTTTTCATAGATAAAACCTCCTCTTATATATTTGCGATTTTGGCACTGAAAAAAGTTCCCTGGATATTTGATAGGAGCACTTTCCTATAAATAAAAAAATCTCAAACCGAAAGGGCTTGAGATGAATGTTGTTCATGATATAAATAATTCAATTATCCTATATCAATCATACGTCTTCTCTCATCCAGACTATACTGTCGGTTTTGGAATTTCACCAAATCAACCACTTGCGTGGGTCGCGGACTATACCGCCGGTAGGGAATTACACCCTGCCCCGAAGAACTTATTCAGTTGTTATTTTTAGAGTAGCATAAAATGGAGAGGGTGTCAATGTGACAATCTGAGATAAATCAGCAAAAGGCAGACATATCTAAATCCTATAAAAATATACCTATAAAGAAGTGGTACTCAAAAAACAGACTGATATATAAAAGGAGAGACAGCCAATATGAAAGAAAAAGTGCTTAAATTATTAGAAGGAAAAACAGTTCATAGCATAGGAAGAACAGGGAGTATGTTGTGGATTGGTTTTGGTCAGCAGATATGGGTGAAGGATCATGAGGAAAATTTAATAGAAAAACCACAAATTGAACTGAATCTTCAATGCCCATGGAGAATACGAAAGAATAATAATATCCTATTGGCATCAAACGATATTTTTGAACCAAATACAAAAATTAAAAAAGGAGAAGTATTTAACTGGGAAGAAAAAGGGACCAGCTGTTTTGATACAAAGATAGAAGAATTAGATTTAAATCGATCTAATATGAAAGTCACTCAAGTAAAGATAAGTAAAACAGAGGAAATAAAAATTTACTTATCAGAAGGAAATCTGTTAGAAACTTTTATTGATACATCAACAGGCATCGAATGTTGGAGAATAATTGATTGGGGTATTTCTGGTAAATCAATTATAAGTCCTGGATTAAGAGAAGAGTAAGGTATAAAGGTTGGAGTCAAACATTATTTCGCTTATAAAGCAAAAGGCCGCCAGGAGAATTCTCCCGACGGTTTTTTCTTACATTAAAGACATTATAATATTACAAAATTTCATTTATAAAAAATCCTTTGCGCATTTTAATCCATACATGCTCTCAACAGATAAAACAGCTCTGTTTACAGCCTCTGCCATCACCTGCACGCCAATGGTTCCCACCACGTCCAAATCAGCCTGTACCTGACCTACAGACATACCGTAGATACTGTCTCCATCTGCAGTAGTGTGAAGGGGGCGAATGGTTCTTGCATATCCGTTATGTGCCATAGAAGCAATCTTTTTCATCTGGATTTTATCGAATTTTCCGTTGGTGATCACAGCCCCTATGGTGGTGTTTCCGGTAAATAGATTTTGCAGGGAGGCATAAGAACGGTAAAATTCCTCTTCTGTATCAAGGAAACCTGTTTTCTCTCTGTTTAGTAATCCTGCAAGTTTTTTGCCTGTGTGTACATCATAGATATCCCCTACAGCATTGACTGCTACAATAGCTCCAACCTTTAAGTCCCCGATTTGCACAGCATAGCAGCCCAGACCGGATTTCATCATCCTATCGCTGCCATGAAACTTACCAACAGTAGCCCCTGTTCCTGCACCGATATTACCGGAGTCACTACGACTGTTTTCAGCATCCAGACAGGCCTCATATGCCATAGCAGCATCAGGACGCACCTTATGATTAACCAGCTGCAGATCGAATAAGCAGGAGGCACACACGATGGGAACCACAGTCATGCCCACAGGAAATCCAACATTTTTCTCTTCCAGATATTTCATGACTCCTCCGGCGGCATCAAGGCCAAATGCACTTCCGCCGGAAAGGAGTAGCCCATGGATTCCATTGTTTGCTGCTACGGGGTCTAAAAGCTGTGACTCCCGGGAGGCTGGACCGCCGCCGCGTACATCGAGTCCTGTTGGAGCACCCTGATCACACATTATAACAGTGCAGCCGGTTGCATTTTCATAGTCTTGGGCATGTCCGATCCTTATGTTTTCGATTACAGAGATTGGTATTTCTTTTAAAAGTGAATTCATAAATTTATCCTCTTTCAGCTCTCATTTATTTCCCTTAATCATAACATATGACACTGATCAAATCCATAAATTTGAAGATATGGACAAGAATTCTTATTTAAGAGGTGGTAAATAAACAGAAAAAATGATATGATAGATAAACTTTCTGATATGCTGCTTTATCTGCGCCGGCCTGGATATATAACAAATACCAGGACCACAATGTGATGATAATGAAAGCTTTGATGAAAGTGACAAAAAATTTCATATAGGAAAGGAAAAGACCGTAAATGAAGAAAGACAATCATTCAACAACAACGGAATTCGTTCAGCTGGCACTTTTGGTTGCAATTATCTTGATCATGGCTTTTACCCCAATCGGTTATATCAAAACCCTTGGTCTGGAAATCACGCTAATCGTAGTTCCGGTAGCCGTGGGAGCAGTAGCTCTCGGACCCAAAGGAGGAGCGGTGTTAGGAGCCATTTTTGGTATTACCAGCTTTATTCAAAGTTTTACAACCCCATTTGGAGCTATGATGCTGGGGATTAATCCTGTAGGTACATTTATTACCTGCGTAGCTGCCCGCGTATTGGTGGGTTTATTCACTGGATTGATTTACAAAGCATTAAGGAAAAAAACCGGACAAAATTTATCCATTTATCTGGCAAGTCTTAGTTGTCCACTTTTAAACACTGTGCTTTTCATGAGCTTCCTGATACTGTTCTTTTATCAAACTGATTACATTCAGGGAATCGTTACAGTTTTGGGGGCCGCGAATCCATTTGTATTTGTGATATTGTTTGTAGGAATCAATGGATTAGTTGAAGCAACGGCCTGCTTTGTGGTTGGAAGTGCTATTTTAAAGGTTTTATTACATATTAAACGATAGATAAGAATTGATGGGAGACGTTTCCCTTTATGTGACAGGTAATCCCTGAACGTACCGGAAGTATGGTGCCTTCAGGGATTTTTGCTCCATCTCAAAAAGGACTCTTCAGTGAGTTCTTTTTTAAGTTTAAGTTTTCTCCCGATGATTTTTTCTTTATATCTGTAAATTCTTGCGAATTCATATAAAACTAAAGTATAATGTCAACAGAATGATTTTGCTTATAAGCGAATACTGTGGAGGTATGTGATGAAAGGGCTGTGGAGGAAAGGATTAAGTAAGATAAAGAAATTTTCTGTCAGGACATTTCTTCTGATTCTGATCTGTGTTGTTATGCCTCTGACCGGTGTATGCATATATATCCGGATGAGCATGGAGGATTTTATCCAGAACAAACTCAGTGAGAACGTGATTCAAAATATCGCCAGAGGGGAACGCAATATCTCAGATGCATTACAAAGTATAGCAGCTTTGACCAATGCATTTGTGTATGATGATGAACTGCAGGAACGAATTATGAATCCATCGATTACGGAGTATGATAATGCCAGATATTTCGACCAGATAATAAACCGGCTGTATATAAGCAATGGTTTCGATATGGTACAGGATACAAAGATTATTCTGTTTGATAATTATGACAGGGTATATTCCAACTGGAGCATGAATTATGAAAATTATGATTTCCTTTTGGAGCATGACTGGGTAAAAAGCAGTATGGAAAAAAAGGGACATGTTGTATGGTCCATGTTTAGCCCGGCATATATCAAAGGAGAGGAAACAACCTATATTTCCATGGCAAAAGCATTTCTTCAGGATAAGACGGAGGGAGAAGTCATTGGAACCATCATCATCAGTATTGGTCAGCAGAAGTTTAGCGATATTCTGATGGAATATGCCTATGAAGGTGACATGGCATACGTGTGCACTGAGGACGGAATGGTTCTGCTTGAAAAAGACAGCGATCAACTGGTCAGTGAGGAGACATTAAATGATGTATATTCCCAGGTCAGGGGAGATGCCAGCGGAAGTCTGAAATGTAAGGTTGGAGGGAAAAATTATCTGGTCAGTTTTTACACTATACCAAAACCATGGGTCTTTAATGAACAGCAGTTGAAAGTATTTCATTTTACAGATTATCAGGAGGTTACCAATCAGGTCATGATGATCAGCAGCAGGATGAATACCATCATCGTACTTGTAATTGGTGTGCTGATTCTGATTCTTTATATATCCATAAGGATGCTGGTAAGTCCTATCGCTCTGCTTAGCAGTCAGATGCAGAATTACACGTTGGACAGTGAAATTACGGGAATTGATACGGAGAGAGCCGACGAAATCGGTCAGCTGAACCGTTCTTTTGCTCAGATGTCAGAAAACATCAAAGGCTTATTTAAAAAACTGGAAAGTGAGCATGAGGTGAAAGAACGATACCGATATGAGTCTTTGAGGGCACAGATTAATCCTCATTTTCTGTTTAACACACTGACAAGTATCAGGTGGATGGCATTGATACGCGGGGCGGATAATATCGTGGATGCAATTGATGCCCTGGCTCATATGCTGAAATACAGCATGAGCAGGGATAATAGTCTGGTGACCATTGGGGAAGAGGTGGACAATATCAGAAATTATCTGTACATTCAGAACTGCCGTTATGGGAACCATTGTAAGTTAGAGGTGGAACTGGAAGAGGATATTCTATCATTGAAGACTATGAAATTTATTCTTCAGCCTATTGTTGAAAATTCTATTATCCATGGTTATGACAAAAACAGGGAAGAAATCATTGTGCAGATTTATGGCTGGATTGAGGACGATGATTTAAACATTTACGTAGAAGATGATGGCAAAGGCATATCCAGGGAAATGATAGAGGCGTTCGAATCTGCAAAACAGTCCAGGATAAAGGAAAGCAAACTGACCGGAATTGGAATGAAAAATGTAGATGAGTGTATCAGGATTACATTTGGAAGCAAATATGGTCTTACCCTGGACAGCTTGGAAAAACAGGGAACCATCGTGAAGTTCAGGCTTCCGGTTCTGAGAGAGGAGACAATATCTGATGAAGAAAATTATGATTGTTGATGATGAGATTCTGGTGCGGATTGGCATCCAGTCATTGGTCAAATGGGAAGATTATGGCTATGAGATTATCTGTGATGCTTCTAATGGAGAGGAAGCGCTGGAAAAGATTGAACAATACCATCCGGATATTGTATTAACAGATTTGATGATGAGCCCTATAGATGGTTTTGAATTGATTACAAAAACAAAGGAGAAATATCCACAGATTCAGTTCATCGTCTTAAGCAGCTACAATGATTTTGATAATGTGAGAGCTGCCATGAAGCTGGGAGCATTTGATTACATATTCAAGCTGACGGTGAAGGCAGATGAACTGGTTAAAATTCTCCAGGAGGCCAGTGCTGCGATCAAGGCAGTGGAGCCGGAATCGGATAAAGGAGAAAACAGCAGGAAGAATCTGGACGTTATTAAAAAGAAGCTGATTGGTAAGATCCTGAATTCAGAAATGGCTTTTGACCGCAGTATGGAAGAGTTGAAACAGCTTCCGTTAAATATAAATTTTGATCTGCCCTACAGAGTACTCTATCTGAAAATAGATAATTTTCTTATTGCGCGGAAAAAAGGTGATTTCATGAACTTGGATCTTCTTTTGTTTACTATGGAAAATATACTGGAAGAATTATTTAACCGATCTTATAAAGCAGAGGTGTTTCAGGATAATGATTATGACTTCATTATAGTAATAAATGAAGATGAACTCCAAGACGGGGCGGCGTTTGTGGCAGCCATAGAGAAGGAGTTTAAAAACTTTTTGGAATATATATGGCAATATTGTGGAATTGAAGTGAGTGGTTCTTTGAGTCGGAAATTTACGGGTGTAGAATTTTTGAAACAGGCAATCGGAGAAACCGGTGATGCACTGGAACAACGTTTCTGGGGAGAGACAGGAAGGCTGAATTACTGTAAGGCACAAAAAAGCGAAACTGTTGCAGTGCCGGGAGAGTTCCGGATGTTTGTACTTGAGAATTTAGCGTCCAATCAGGACTGGCATGGGGTAAGATCATTTCTGGAGCAGTACCTCTCGTTCCTGGAAAATAAAAAGGGCTGGAATTCCTTAGAGGTACGTCATCTCTTGAAGAAAGTTTATCGGATTTTGTCTGTATCATTTGCTAAATGCAGAATTGATATTGATGTTTTCGTGGATCGGAACGGGGCGGATATGGAATCTGCTGTGAATGGCTATACTTTTTATAACAGAATCAGACAATCTATGATGGAGTTGCTGGAGCAATATATCAACGAATATGAATCAGGAAGCGGAAAGGGCTGCAGAAAAGAAGTCGCTGAGGTAAAAAGCTTTATTCAGACACACTTAAAAGAAGAATTGACGCTGCCGGAAATTGCTTCCATGGTGAATATGAGCGAAAGCCATTTTTCCCATATATTTAAAAAGGAGACTGGGATCAGCCTGGGGGAGTATATCAATCAGGTTAGGATTGAACAGGCAAAGTATCTTCTGAAAACCAGCGATTTAAAGATTAATGAAATCGCTGATGAGGTGGGGATTTGTAATCCGAATTACTTCAGCACCCAGTTTAAACGGAGGACAGGCATGTCACCTCTGGAGTATCGGCAGGATTATTTAAACAGGATATAAGGAAAGCCGCAGAATATAATGGAAATCGCAGGATTTGAAAGAAAAATCGTAAGATTTTGGAGATTAATTTTCGTTGGTGTTTTATAGTCTATATGAATCATGAGAATTCAAAGAAAAATAGCAGTCGGGTTAATTCATCTGTTCTGCTATTTTTGTTATATTATATTCAGTAAGTAAAACAACGATATGGAGGGGTACTACATGAAAAAGATGAAACGATTTGCATCATTGGGAATGGCAGCTATTATGACGATGTCGGCTCTGGCCGGATGTCAGAGTGCACCCAAGGAGACACAGCCAGCTTCAGCAGAAGGGGGAAGCACCACGGCTACAACAGAAGCAGCAGCACCGGAAACAAAAAAAGAGACTGGTGGAGAGCCGGTAGTGCTGAGAATGTGGGGAGGTGTTCCGGCAGAAGCCGGTCCTCAGGAAGCCTGTGATAACTTTAACGAACTATACAAGGACAAAGGAATCCAGGTGGAGTATGAGCGGTTTGTAAATGATGATACCGGAAACTTAAAGTTGGAAACAAATTTGTTGTCTGGTACCGGCGTTGATTTGTACATGACTTATACACCTTCTGTGCTGACTAAAAGAGCAGAGGGCAATATGGCACTAGATTTAACAGAACTGATTGAGAGAGATGGATTTGAACTGACCCAGTACTTTGGTTCCATGGCAGAGTCATTTTATATCAATGGTCTCCCTTATTCTATTCCTACCAAGCTTGACCAGTATGGAATCGTACTGAATAAGGATATGTTTGATGCAGCAGGCATTGAGGTGCCCACAGAGTGGACTTATGATGAGTTCCGTGAAATCGCAAAGAAACTGACTCATGGAGAAGGACAGGATAAAGTTTATGGAATGTTCTGGAATTCACAGCAGGATTTGTGTTATCTGTTTGATTATCTGGTGGCTCAGACCAATGGCGGTGATCCGCTGTATGTAAGTGAGACAGAGTCAAGCTTTGCTGATCCGGTAGTGTTAAAATCAGTAGAGCTGCTGAATAATATGATGAATGTGGATAAAACCTCTCCCACCCATACGGATTCCGTTACGCAGAAATTGTCTCAGGAAGGTATGTTCCTGACCGGTAAATCAGCAATGACCGTAGGACCATGGATGGTTAGAAGCATTAAAGATACAGCTAATTATCCTCATGACTTTATGACAGCATTTGCTCCATATCCGGTTGTGGAAGAAGGCCAGAGAAACTTTACCCAGGGTGGTTACGGTGATCATCTGTGTATTAATCCAAAATCCCAGAACGTGGATGCTGCATGGGAATTTGCAAAATGGTATGCAACTGAAGGTATGCTCCCGGTAGTAGCGGGCGGACGTGTTCCTGCTTCCAACACCTATGAGGCATCTGAGGTAACAGAGGCATTTGTAAAAGGGGCAGAGGAGTATCTGGATTTGGAATCCACACAGAGAGTATTGATTACACCTGCTGATAATTATGCAGTTCCATCCATTACCAAACGAATCGCAGAAGTAAAGAAAGTAGCAGTTGAAGAGCTGGAAACTATCTTTATCGGCCAGCAGAGCGTGGAAGAAGGTATGGCAAAAGCCAAGACCAGAGCAGATGAAATATTAAATAAAGAATAAACTGGTTACAAGGGCCTCCGGCACTCTTGTGAGTACCGGAGGTGTTTTATATCTTAAATTCAGTAAAATTTGATCAGGAGGCGCAAAATTGAAGAAATTCAAATTAAGTAAGCAGGCGAAAATTGATTTGACAGGTTATGCATTTATCCTGCCTAATATTATCGGAGTTTGTCTGTTTACCTTAATACCCATGATTTTTTCACTGATTATCAGCTTTACGGACTGGGATTACACCCAGGGAATTGGCAACTGGAATTTTGTGGGAATCAAAAATTTTATAGAAATGTGGCAGGATGAGTGGTTTACCAGCTCCCTGATCAATACCATCGTATTTGCAGTGGGGGTGGTGCCGGTTACTGTATTCCTGGCATTGATTCTGGCGGTTGTGATTGATAAATACTGTTTTGCTAAGCTGCCAATCCGTCTGGCACTGTTTATGCCTTATATATCTAATGTGGTGGCAGTTGCCATCGTCTGGGTTATGATGTATTCCCCTTGGGGACCATTTACCCAGCTGGTCAAGGCACTGGGTGTTGAAAATCCTCCCCAGTGGCTTGGAAGTACCACGTGGGCGCTTCCGGCATTGATGCTTATGACAGTATGGTCTGGCGTGGGTTATGCCAACATGATTTATACTTCAGCGCTTCAGGGACTTCCAGGTGACGTATACGAGGCTGCGGATATTGATGGTGCCAATGAGATCACTAAGTTTTTCAAACTTACGGTGCCATTTTTATCACCAACCACCTTTTTCCTGATAATCACTACATTTATCACATCATTCCAGATATTTGCACCCATTCAGATTATGACAAGAGGGGGTCCTGGGACATCTACCAATGTGCTGGTGTATTACATTTATACCTCTGCATTTACGTTCTACCGTATGGGTTATGCATCTGCCATGTCATGGATTCTGTTCATTATCCTCTTTGGAATTACCATGTTCCAATGGTATGGTCAGAAAAAATGGGTCAGCTATTAAGGAAAGGAGCTTTGTATCATGGAAAAAACTCATGGAATACTCAGTGACAGAGCAAAGCGCATGTGCCTTAAAATTATCTTTACTGTGATTGTCGGGGCACTGGCTGTTTCGATGATTACACCATTTTTATGGATGATTTCTGCTTCCATGAAGCTTCCTCTTGATGTGATGAAGCTTCCCATAGAATGGATACCCAAGTATTTTTATCCGGATAATTATAAAAAAGTGTGGAATATCGGCGGGATTGCAGCCAGGAATTATCACTTTGGCCTGGCATACTGGAACTCTATCAAGGTGGCAGTCATTAACCTGACTGGTTCTGTACTGACCAGTACATTGGCGGGGTATGCCTTTGCAAAAATTAAATTCAGGGGAAGAAATATTCTGTTTCTATTTTATCTGGCCACAATGATGATTCCAAGCCAGATCACCCTGATTCCGAAATTTGTTATGTTTAACAAGATGGGACTGACAGGAACCCATATGACTCTCATACTGCCAGGTCTGATAACCATTACAGGAACCTTTCTGATGCGCCAGTATTTTATGCAGATTCCTGATGAGCTGAGAGAATCCGCCAGAGTTGACGGTGCCAATGAATTCCTGATCTGGGCAAAAATCATGGTTCCCATTGCAAAGCCCAATATGGCATCTCTGGCTATGGTGGTATTTTTATGGAACTGGAATAGTTATCTGGAACCTCTTGTATTTTTAAGTGATTGGAGATTATACACGATTCCCATCGCACTTACTAACTTTATTGAAGAAAGTGTAACAGAATACAATCTGGTTATGGCGGCAGCAGCATCGGCACTGATTCCGGCATTTGTCGTGTTCCTGCTTGGGCAAAAGTTTTTGGTGAAAGGTCTGGTAGCCGGAGCCGTGAAAGGTTAGGAGAGTTTTATATGAAATATGTAATAGAAGGAAGCAGGGAGATACCTGTAGTAAAAGAAGTGGATGTGCTGGTTTTGGGAGCTGGACCGGCGGGAATTTCAGCAGCGATTATGGCCAGCAGAGAAGGTGCAAGCACTATGCTGATCGAGCAAGCCGGTGATGTGGGAGGTATTGCAACAGTGGGACTTATGAGCCATTGGACCGGTAATACTACCGGCGGGTTTTATGAAGAAATACTGAATCGTTCTGCAGACCAGGCTGGAGAAAACCCGGATTCTTTTAATGGGGGCGAACGGCAGATTATC
>DHOR01000040.1:45818-209235 GCA_002409995.1 Hungatella sp. UBA5385
GGGCGAACGGCAGATTAT
Organism: Hungatella sp. UBA5385; assembly: GCA_002409995.1. Lineage (GTDB taxonomy): Bacteria > Bacillota > Clostridia > Lachnospirales > Lachnospiraceae > UBA5385. The sequence continues at coordinate 45,837 of DHOR01000040.1, forward strand.
CAATCCTGAAAGGCTAAAAACCGTGTTTCTACGTATGTTGAAGGAAGCCGGAGTGATGTTGAGATTATATACCTTTGCCTGTGAAGCAATCATGGAAGGGAATACAATCACAGGGGCCATCATAGAGAGTAAATCGGGTAGAGAAGCAATTAAGGCTAAAATCGTCATCGATGCAACAGGTGATGGCGATATTGCGGCAAAAGCCGGAGTTCCATATTTTATGGGAAGAGAAAGTGATGGGAAGATGCAGCCGGCCAGCATCATGTTCAAGGTTGCCGGAGTAGATGTGGAACGGGGAGTATTTCCGGGAGGGTTTGAAGAAACCTTCCAGATACCGGCTGGGGATATCCAGGAGCTGGGGAGAGAACATATCTCTAAACCGGCTGGTCATGTCCTCCTTTACAAAACAACTTTACCGGGTGTAGTGACCTGCAATATGACAAATTGCATCGGTATCGATGGAACCAATACCGACGATCTGACAGAAGCCACCATTGTCTGCCGGGAGCAGATGGATGAAATTATAGAGTTTCTGCGAGGTTTTGTTCCCGGATTTGAAAACTGCTATCTGATCAGTTCAGCTTCCTTAATTGGTGTCCGGGAAACCAGGCATTTTAAAGGAGAAGCGACTATTACAGAGCAGGATATTCTGGAAGCCAGAATATTTGATGACTGGGTGGTTACAAAGGCCAGCTTTAATTTTGATGTACACAATCTGACAGGAGATGGTCTGGATGAGACTGGGGCACAAAAAGAATTTAAGCAGAAGAAAGGTTATACCATCCCTTATGGAGCCTTTGTACCTTTGAAAATCGATAATCTATATCTGGCAGGAAGAAATATATCCGGCACTCATATGGCCCATTCCAATTATAGGGTTATGCCGATTTGTGCCAATATGGGGCAGGCGGTGGGAATTGCTGCTGCTATGTGTGCAGCTTGTGAGACGACTCCCAGGCAGTTGGATGTTAAGAATGTTCAGAAACGATTGATGGAGCTAGGAGTAAATCCGTAAACAGGAGGAATAAGATGCGGGAAGTCCAGGAAATGACGTTTGACTTTATTGTAGTTGGTGGAGGGATGGCAGGTATCTGCGGGGCAATTGCTGCTGCCAGAAAAGGAATCTCCACCGCATTGATTCATAATCGCCCTGTTCTTGGCGGGAATGCCAGTTCTGAGATACGTATGCATATTTGTGGTGCAGACCATCACATGTCTGTGCCTAATGCCAGGGAAACAGGTGTTTTGGAAGAAATCCTATTAGAGAACAAAAGAAGAAATCCAGAGATGGTATATCCTATATTTGATGCGGTTCTTTGGGAAAAAGTGCATTTTCAGGAAAACCTTACGTTGTATCTGAATACTCATATGACGGAAGTGGAATGTCAGAATATGAAAATTACTGGTATTTATGCCAAGCAGCTGACAACGGAGAAGACTTTTCACTTTATAGGAACCATGTTTATGGATGCAACCGGAGATGGTGTTCTGGGGGCAATGGCTGGGGCGGAATTCCGGGTTGGAAGAGAAGGAAGGAACCAATATGGGGAAAGCCTGGCTCCGGAGCAGGAGGACTCCTTTACTATGGGGAGCTCATTGATGTTTAAGGCCAGAGATATGGGGCATCAGGTTCCTTTCATAAAGCCATTCTGGGCTAATACCTATACGGAAGAACAATTGAAGCTGCGTGACCATAGCAATATATCATCTGGATACTGGTGGATTGAACTGGGAGGCGGAGAGCAGGAGATAATTCGTGATGGAGAAGAAATACGTGATGAGTTGTTGAAAGCGGTTTATGGCGTATGGGATCATATCAAAAATGGAGGAGATCATGGAGCCGGCCAGATGGAGCTTGATTGGGTAGGTTTCTTGCCTGGAAAGCGGGAAAGCCGCAGGTTGATAGGAGATTATGTGCTGACGGAGAAGGACTGTCTGGAAGGAACCGAGTTTAAGGATGCAATTGCCTATGGAGGCTGGCCTATGGATATCCATACGGTAGAAGGTTTTCTAAATGAAACAGATAACCCTACGGTATGGAATCAGGTGAATGGTATCTATTCCATACCTTATCGTTGTCTGTATTCTTGTAATGTAGAGAATCTATTTTTGGGTGGTCGTGTGATTAGCTGCAGTCATGTGGCATTTTCTTCTACCAGAGTGATGGGAACCTGTGCAGTGGCCGGACAGGCAGCAGGTACAGCGGCGGCTTTGGCAGTGAAAAAAGCAATCCTTCCAAGAGAGGTATTATCTTCAATTGAAGAACTTCAGCAGACTCTGCTAAAAGATGACTGTTATATTCCTTATGTGAAAAACCAGGATGCAGATGACAGAGCCAGGACAGCTGTTGTAACGGCATCCCATTGGTTGGAAGGGTGTGAACCAGAGCAGGTAATTAACGGAGTAGCAAGGACGGTTGGAGATGAGACTAATTGCTGGCGGGCACTTACCAAAGATAAACCAATTCTGGAGTTGAAATTATCTGAGCCGCTATGGATAGAGGAGCTTCAGATAACTCTTGATTCTAATTTAAGCAGGGAAATCACGCCATCTATAGACGATGCAGTGTTGGCAAGACAGGAGTTTCAGCCGCCATCAGAACTAATTGATCGTTATGAAATAGATGTTTTGTTGGAAGGAGAGATCATAGAACATCGGGAACTGCGTTCTATGGGACAGAGGCTGCAGCGGATTTCACTGGGGTGTATCAGGGGTGATACGGTGAGAGTGAAAGCAGTTTCTACTTATGGAAGTGAAAATGCAGGTATCTTTGAAGTAAGAATTTATTAAAATCGATGAAGAGGAAGAACAAACTTTGGAAGGGGTTGTTCTTTCTCTTTTGTTCTATATTTATGAAATCCTTTACTTTTTAAACCCCTGTAATTCTTGCATAAAATGTTGCAGGCACAATTCTTTCACTATGAAAAATATTAGTATCTAAGAATTTTGCTAATATATTTACCAATATTAGTGACCTTGTTATACTAATTGGGTTGCTTTGAGTTTATTAGGAATGGATGGTGGGTTTATGAATCTTGCAGGCATATTGATTGCCATTGTATTATTGATCATACTGATCTATAAGAGAGTTAGTCTGATTCCGGCCACTTTAATCTGTGTGTTGGTTTTGGCAGTTACAAATGGAATGAATTTTACAGAATTGGTCATGGGACATTATGCAGTTTCTCTTGCTGATTTTATCGCAAAATACTTTATGGTATTTGTGACCAATGCACTGTTTGGCAAAATTATGGAGGAGACTTTACTGGCTGCGGCTTTTTCTAAAATGATCGGCAAAGCATTTGGTGATCGCAATGCCGTATATGGTGCAATGCTTGCAACTGCACTTCTTTCTTATGGTGGTATCAGTGTTTTTGTTATTGTATTTACAGTGTATCCGATATTCCTTGCAACATTTCAGAAAGCGGATTTACCAAGAAAGCTAATTCCTGCATGTATTATGTCAAGCTCCTGCACATTTCCTCTTTCCATGCTTCCGGGAGGGGCGCAGCTGAATAATATTATTCCGTCACAGTATATGGGGACTTCTCCGCTGGCGGCTTTTCCAATCGGTATGGCCTGTTCGGTGCTGTGCATGGGATTTTTATATTTTTATTTCCGCTACGAGTTTAACAGGGCGAGAGCGAAAGGTGAACATTTTGATGCAGATGAGAAGATTTTGGAACGGATTTCCCGTTTTCAACAGGAGACAGATGTAAAACCATGGCTTTCTGCGTTACCAATGGTTCTAATTATAATTCTGATTAATGGGTTTCACATGGATCTTTCTTATGCTGTACTCTGTGCATCGGCACTTGCCATGTTTATTGGTAGAAAAAATCTGCCTGATAAGTTAAATACCATCAATGAGGGGATTAAAAATGTTGGTTCTGCCATGGTTACAACCGCTGCATCCGTTGGATTTGGCGGGGCGGTTCTTTCCTGTTCCGGTGCTAAGATTATTCTGGATGCTATTGCAGCAATTTCCTTAAGCCCGGTGATCTCGCTGAGTATAGCGGCTTCATTTGCCGGTCTGCTGACTGGCAATGGGGGCGGCGGCTGTGATGTGGCTATGAGTTTGTTGTCAGAACAGTATCTGGCGATGGGAGTGTCGAAGGAATTACTGCATAGGATTGTTGCAATAGCAACCGCTTCATTTAGCTGCCTGCCCCATAATGGAATGCTGATCACTATCATGGATACCTGTGGTTACTCTGCAAAACAGGCGTATAAATATATATTCATATCTTCGGTTGTCAGTGGTTTCCTATGTCTTGTATTGGCCAATGTAATGGGATATTTATTAACTTAAAGCAATCATATCGTGAAGTACAAAAAGAGCGGACTTTTCATTTAATGTTCAGCTCTTTTTTTCACTGGTCTGCAGCATAATAATTCTGTTATCTCGCCAGCCAGAAGATATTTATCAGCATTACTATGAAAATTATTAGTGACTAATAATTTTGCTAATATATTTACTTGGATTAGCAACCGCTGATATACTCTCTATAAGAAAAGGAGGATATAGATGAAGATTACGAAGGTTGATGTATTACGCGTGAAAGGACAGGTTCGGAACCGAACGCCAATTTTATGCAGAATCTATACGGATGAAGGGATATATGGTGACGGAGAAGCAGCTCTGGGATTCGGTTCAGCAAAGCTGGCAGCATTTGGGATTATTCAGGATTTGGCCAAAAGCATTATCGGAATGAACCCATTGGATCACGAAGTGATCTGGGACAAATTATACCGCAACTCTTTCTGGGCGCAAAATGGCGGTCCGGTAATATTTTCCGGTATCAGTGCCATTGATCTGGCATTATGGGATATTAAGGGAAAAGCCTATCAGGCACCTTTATATGAACTTCTGGGCGGAAAGCGGCGAGACAGTATCAGGGCTTATGCCAGCCAGCTTCAGTTTGGCTGGGGACCCGGCGATAACCTGCCCATGAGGACACCGGAACAGTATGCCAATGAGGCAAGAAAAGCGGTTGCTGAAGGATACGATTGTGTGAAGTATAACTTCTTCATGTATAAACCGGAAGGTGATCCGGTAAAGCTGACGGAGTTGTTTGGTCCGGATGATCAGCTGGGGCTGGTGACGCCAGTAAATATGCGGGTAATTGAGAGTCGGATTGCCGCTGTCAGGGAGGCAGTTGGACCGGATGTAGATATTATTTTGGAAAATCATGCACATACAGATGCACAATCAGCAGTACAGATCGGCAATATGGCTAAAAAATACCAGATTTTTTATTATGAAGAGCCGACGACCCCAACACCGCCGCTTTTAAAATATGTACATGATAAAACCGGACTGCCTGTGGCAAGTGGTGAGCGTATTTATTCACGCTGGCAATATGATGAGTATTTTAAAGTCAATGCTCTGCAGGTGATTCAGCCAGATTTGGGTACCTGTGGTGGAATAACGGAAGTAAAGAAAATATGCGATATGGCTTATGTACATGATGTTGGTGTACAGATTCATACCTGCGGAAGCCAGATATCAACTACCGCTGCCCTGCATATTGAGTGTGCAATTCCTAATTTTACCATTCATGAGCATAATGTCTGGGCATTGACTCCATCAAACCGGGCGATGTGTATCCATGATTACCAGCCGCAAAACGGCAGCTTTGCAATTCCAGATCTTCCGGGTATTGGTAATGAAATCTCAGATTCAGCATTTAGAAATAGTGATATTGTCACCATTGAGTAAAGGAAACATATTATTATTTACTGTTATATAACATTAATAACGTTGGCTTGTTACTGGTAATTCAGGCAAAACCAAACCTATGTCATTCATTTGTTGAATGTCTTGAGTTTGGCTTTTTTTATTTATAGGAGAGGATTTTAATATAATATGCGGATTAGGCAGATTTTTAACAATAATGTGGTTAGTGCTGTTAATGACTTAGGGGAGGAAGTCATTATTATGGGACGCAGTATTGGGTTTACAAAGAAAAAGGGAGATATTGTTCCAAAGCACCAGGTAGAAAAGGTATTTTCCCTGACACCACAAAGCAATGATAAATTTAAGCAGCTGTTGGAAGGTATTGCTTTTGAACATCTGCAGATTTCAGATGAGATTATTATGATGGCAAAGCAGTCCATTGGTAAACGGTTTAGTGAAAATATTTATATCACACTGACCGATCATATCAGCTATGCACTTGAACGGTATCAGCAGGGGATTATCTTAAAAAATGCCATGTTGTTTGAAATTAAGCGTTTTTATGCTCCGGAATTTGCTGCCGGACAGAAGGCACTTCAGATGATCCGGGAGCAATTTGACGTGGAGCTTGATGAGGATGAGGCGGGTTTTATTGCCCTTCATTTTGTCAATGCGGAGCTGGATACCTCAATGGAAGATATGAAGAACCTTACTTCTATGATACGTAACGTCCTTAAACTGGTTTCTTTTCACTTTCAAATGGATTTTGATGAAAGTTCACTGGACTATAGCCGGTTTGTAACCCACTTAAGATATCTTGGACAGCGGATGTTTAAAGGGAATGGTGAACAGTTTGATTACCAGGATTTGGGAGAGCTTGTCCAGACGAAATACCCAAAGGCGTATCAATGTGCGGAAAAAGTGACTGCTTATTTAGAAAAACAGTACCATGTCATTATTTCGGAAGATGATACCATCTTTTTAGCAGTACATATTCAACGATTAACAAAACCCGGATCAGGGGGAAGAGGGAGTTATTAATATGAGTAATAAAAATCTTGCAACAGAAATTTTGGTACACATAGGTGGAAAAGAGAATGTTTCCATGGTAACCCATTGTGCCACCCGTCTCCGCTTTAATTTAAAAGATAATAAAAAAGCAGACAAAAAAGCGATGGAAAAACTGGAAGGTGTCTTAGGGGTAGTTGAAAAAGGCGGACAATTCCAGGTGGTTATCGGTAATGAAGTAGCAAATGTATTTCAAGAAGTCACAACACTGGGCGATTTTAATACAGACCGGACAGCGGCTGAAGATGTAAAACAGGGAGTTCTTAATACAGTATTCGATACTATCGCCGGCATCTTCACGCCATTCCTGCCTGCCCTTATAGGTGCTGGTATGATAAAGGCTGTGATGTCATTTCTGGTGGTTTTAAAGCTGGTTGATTCCGGGACTCAGATCTATGCCATCCTAAATATTATTGCAGATTCAGCTTTTTATTTTATGCCAATGATGCTGGCTTATTCAGCAGCACAAAAATTTAAAACCAATCCTTATCTGGCAATGACCCTGGGAGGAATTTTGCTTCATCCTAATTTTGTTTCTATGGTCGATATTGCAAAGGCAGGAGGAGACCCCCTTAGTTTACTGGGGATTCCCATTCCTCTGGTAAGCTATTCTTCATCGGTTATTCCCATCATCCTTTCTGTATGGTTTATGTCTTTTGTATACAAAACGGCTGATCGGATATCACCCAAGATTATTAAGTTTCTGTTTGTACCTTTAGTAACCACACTTGTCACCGCACCAATTATGCTGGTTGCAATTGGTCCTCTGGGAAATTATATCGGTAATGTTGTGGCGGCTGGCATCTCGTTTCTGGACACTCGTGCCGGCTGGTTAACGCCAATGCTGATTGGAGCCTTTAATCCACTGCTGGTTATGGCTGGTATGCATTATGCCATTGTACCTTTTGGCCTAAACAGTCTGGCGACAGTGGGATATGATACTCTTGTAGGACCGGGAATGCTGCCTTCGAATATTGCCCAGGGTGGTGCGGCACTTGCGGTTGCCTTACGGACGAAGGATTCCAAGTTGAAGCAGCTTGCATCATCTGCCGGCGTGACCGCTCTTTGCGGGATTACAGAACCGGCAATCTATGGTGTGAACTTAAAACTGAAACGTCCCTTCTATGCAGTGCTGATTGCTGGTGGTCTTGGCGGGCTTTTTGCAGGAATTTTCAGTGTACGCCGCTATTCCAGTGGTCCAATTGGTCTGCTGACCCTGCCTGTGTACCTTGGGGACCCGGTTTCAAATTTTATTTTTGCTATTCTGGCCTGTGTGGTTGCATTTGTGGCTGCTTTTATTCTTACTTTGGTTTTTGGTTTTGAAGATCCTGCAGAAGCAGAAGATGTAATTGCTGTAAAAGCGGAAGAAAAGATGATCATCAACAATGCAGCAATGAGTATCGTAAGCCCAATGAGTGGAGAAACAGTACCTCTTTCGACGATTGATGATGAAATGTTTTCTACAGAGATTCTGGGAAAGGGAATTGCCATCAAACCGGATATTGGCCGGGTTATTGCACCTTTTGATGGGATAGTGAATGTCTTTGTGACAAAACATGCCATCGGTCTGGTTGGCGATAATGGTGTTGAATTATTAATCCATGTGGGGCTGGATACTGTTAAGCTGGATGGAAAGTATTTTACTGCAAAAGTTAAAAATGATACCCATATAAAAAAGGGAGAGGTCATTCTTGAGTTTGATATGGAGGCTATTGAGAGTGAGGGGTATCAGGTGGTCACTCCGGTAATCATTTCCAATTCAAACAACTTTGACAGCATTTGGCCGACAAAGGAAAAACAGGTACACTTTGGAGATGATCTGGTAAATATAAATATTATGGAAGGAGATATAAATTATGAGATGTGAAGGGTTGGAACAGAAGAGAGTTAAGATAGTAACAATCGGAGGCGGGAGCAGTTATACGCCGGAGTTAATGGAAGGCTTTATCAAACGTTATGATGAGCTTCCCATTAGAGAGATATGGCTGGTTGATATTGAAGAAGGAAAAGAAAAGCTTGAAATTGTAGGAAATATGGCTCAAAGAATGTGGGATGCTACACCTTATGATGTGAAAATACATATGACGTTTGACCGCAGGGAGGCATTGAAGGGAGCAGATTTTGTTACAACTCAGTTTAGGGTAGGTCTTTTAGAGGCCAGAATCAAGGACGAGCGGATTCCTTTTTCTTATGGAATGCTTGGACAGGAAACAAATGGTGCCGGAGGTATTTTTAAAGCATTGCGCACAATTCCCGTAATCCTGGATATCGTAGAAGATATGAAGTTGTTGTGTCCTAATGCCTGGCTGATTAATTTTACGAATCCAAGCGGAATGGTAACAGAGGCGGTTATGCGCTATGGAAATTGGGAAAAGGTAGTGGGTCTGTGCAATGTGCCGGTAATGGCAACCATCCGGGAACCGGAAGCCTTAGGTTATGAGCCGGAAGAGCTTATCTATCAGTTTGCCGGACTTAATCATTTTCATTGGCATAAGGTTATGGATAATAAAGGCCGGAATGTTACAAAGCAGATAGCCGAACGTATGGTGAACGGCAGCATCGGCGTACCAAGCAATATATTTGATGTGCCTTTTTTTAAGGAGCAGTTGGAGAGTATGACGATGATTCCATGTGCATATCATCGATATTACTACCGCCAGGAGGAGATGCTGAAGCATGGACTTAAAGAGTATGAGACAATCGGTACCAGAGCAGAGCAGGTAAAAGTTACGGAACATGAACTATTTGAGTTGTATAAAAATCCTGACTTGGTTCATAAGCCGGAACAGCTTGCAAAACGTGGCGGTGCATACTATTCTGACGCAGCCTGTGAGGCAATTGCATCAATTTATGGAAATAAAATGAAAAACATGGTGGTTTCTACACGTAATAAGGGGGCTATTCCGGATTTGCCAGCAGATTGTGTGGTTGAAGTATCTGCATTTATCAGCAGGAATGATATTTTGCCTGTGGCATTTGGACCATTGCCCACAGCGGAACGAGGATGGCTTCAGGTAATGAAAAACATGGAACTTTGTGTGTGTGAAGCAGCCGTTACAGGCAACTATTATCTTTTATTAGAAGCTTTTGCATTAAATCCGCTGATTATGAGCGGAGAAACAGCGAAACGAGTGATGGACGAGCTGCTGGTGGCACATAAAAAGTACCTGCCTGCATTTGCAAAAGTGATTGAAAGACTTGAACGTGAGGGGATTACGATTAAGGATCAGAAGGCGGCAGAGCTTTGCTGATTATGAGGGAGTTATTATAAAAACATGCAGATTATATATTTAGCAATCGTATTTCTTGTCATTATTGGTCTCATGGCGTTTCGCCGTCCATTATACCAGGCTGTTCTGGGAGGCTTACTTGTGACAGCCCTGCTTTACCGCATTCCAGTGGCAGAAGCGGGCCGGCGGACGATGATGGTTATTACAAATTGGACCTCCTGTTCCGTTCTGGTAACATTTTATCTGATTACTTTTTTACAGCGTATTTTAGAATCCCGTAAACAGATTAAATTAGCGGAACAGGACCTGGACAGAATCTTTCATAACCGCCGGATTAATACTGGGGGGACACCTTTATTTATCGGTCTCCTCCCATCTGCTGCATCCATGATTTTGTGCAGTGATATTGTAAAAGATGCCACCAGGGGTTACTTAAATCCGAAAGAACAGGCATTTGTTGCCAGCTGGTTCCGGCATATTCCTGAAAGTACGCTGCCGACCTATACAGGGGTACTCTTGATGCTGAGTCTGTCAGGAGTACCAATTTCGCAATTTATGGTTGGTATGATTATTCCGGTGATTGTACTGGTGTTACTGGGGTATCTGCCGTATCTTCGAAAGCTTCCCAAAAATCCGGGAACACCGAAAAGTAATTCACGGGCAAAAGATGTGCTGCATCTGTTTCAGCACTTATGGTCACTGCTCTTAATCCTTGTATTGATTTTGGGTTTTAACGTATCAGTGGTGTCTTCAACTTTAATATCGATTGTTGCATCAATCCTTATTTACAGGGTGAAGCCAGGAGAGTTATCAGTGATGTTTCGATCTGCGTTTGAGAAAAAATTGCTGGGAAACACCTTTCTGGTATTGGTATTAAAAGAATTTATCGCCTATACCGGGGTTCTGGCGTTATTGCCGGATATAATGGCGAATCTGCCGCTGCCAACATATTTGGTCTTTGCGTTATTGTTTTTTGCAGCCACGGTTATCAGCGGAACCACAGGGGCAATCGCTATGGCTACGCCTCTGGCTTTTGCAGCAATACCTGGCGGGATGCCGCTGATGGTCTACCTGATGTGTATCTGTCATGCGGCCAGCCAGCTTTCGCCTACTCATGTGTGTTTGGTGGTGGCTTCGGATTATTTTGATGTTACCCTGGGGGAGCTGATCCGGAAAACGCTGCCCATGTCATTGATATTCTGTGGGTTGATGACAGTGTATTATAATGTTTTGCTATTGCTCTGGTAAATATTTCTGCACGGCCGAACTGTAACATGTCTATTTTTGATTAACGTTAAAAGTATTGCTTAATATCAGAATATCACTTATAATTATGCATGATGTTGTATGAGGTTTTGGTCCTCCAATACAGGGCATCAAAAAAATGAGATATTAACAACAATAAGGATGTAATTTATGAGAAAACTAGCGTTATCAGACGAAATACTACTAAAAGTTGAAAAACCCGCCCGCTACATTGGCGGAGAAGTCAACTCAGTTATGAAAGAACTATCGGAAACAGACGTCCGCTTCGCCATGTGTTTCCCCGACGTGTACGAAATCGGAATGAGCCATCTTGGCATGCAGATTATATACGACATGTTCAATCGCCGGGAAGACATCTGGTGCGAACGGGTTTACTCCCCCTGGACCGACTTAGACAAAATAATGAAAGAAGAGCAGATCCCATTATTTGCGCTGGAATCCCAGGACCCGGTAAAGGATTTTGATTTCCTGGGCATCACTTTGCAGTATGAGATGTGCTACACCAACATCTTACAGGTACTTGATTTATCCCAGATACCTCTCCATACAGCAGACCGGTCTGACAGTGACCCAATCGTCATCGGCGGCGGTCCCTGTGCCTATAATCCGGAACCCCTTGCAGATTTCTTCGACCTTTTTTATATTGGAGAAGGTGAAACTGTTTACTTTGATTTAATTGACCGTTATAATGAAAATAAAAAGAATGGCGGAAGCCGTCATGATTTCTTAGAAATGGCAGCTGAAATAGAGGGGATTTATGTTCCCTCCTTTTATGATGTTATATATAAGGAAGACGGAACAATCGAAAGCTTCCTTCCTAACAACTCCCATGGAAAAGAAACTATTAAAAAACAGATTGTTGTTGAGATGGATGAAGCCCTCTACATTGATAAACCAGTAGTCCCATTTATCAAAGCAACCCAGGACAGAGTGGTTCTGGAGATTCAGCGTGGGTGTATCCGCGGCTGCCGTTTCTGTCAGGCAGGCAATGTTTACCGTCCTTTGCGTGAACACAGCCTTGAATATCTGAAAGATTATGCCTACAAAATGCTCAATGCCACAGGTTATGACGAGATTTCCTTAAGCTCTTTAAGCTCCAGTGATTATACAGAATTAGAAGGACTGGTTAATTTCCTCATTGATGAATTTAAGGAAAAGGGTGTGAACATTTCCCTTCCTTCCCTTCGTATCGATGCATTTTCACTGGATGTTATGAGTAAAGTTCAGGACATCAGAAAGAGCAGCTTAACCTTTGCTCCTGAAGCAGGTTCCCAGAGACTTCGTGATGTTATTAACAAAGGTCTCACAGAAGAAGTGATCTTAAAAGGAGCCAGTGATGCATTTCAGGGTGGCTGGAACCGTGTAAAGCTTTACTTTATGCTGGGTCTTCCAACAGAAACTGTAGAAGATATGGAAGGAATTGCAGAGCTTGCTGAAAAAATTGCAGAAGCTTATTATAAGATTCCAAAGGAGGAACGAAATGGGCGTGTATCGATTGTTGCCAGTTCATCCTTCTTTGTACCAAAGCCATTTACCCCATTCCAGTGGGCTTCTATGTTCCAGAAGGATGAATATCTGGAAAAAGCTTATCTGGTTAAGGATAAATTCCGTCAGATGCTGAATAAGAAGAGTTTAAAATACAATTATCATGATGCAGATGTCACTGTCTTAGAAGGTGTATTAGCCCGTGGAGACAGAAAAGTGGCAGCGCTGATTGAAGAAGCTTACAATAACGGAGCCATCTATGACTCCTGGTCCGAACATTTTAAATATGGTGTATGGATGGAAGCATTTGAGACAACCGGCCTTTCCATGGACTTCTATAATACAAGAGAGAGAAGTCTTGATGAAATCTTCCCATGGGATTTCATTGACTGCGGTGTATCAAAAGAGTTCTTAATAAAGGAATGGCAGACTGCCATCAATGAAGAAGAGACTCCAAACTGCCGTCAGAAATGCTCCGCCTGCGGAGCAATGAAATTTGGAGGAGGTGTCTGCTATGAAGCTAAGAATTAAGTTTACAAAACAGGGACCTGTTAAATTTATCGGTCATCTTGATATTATGCGTTATTTTCAGAAAGCTGTCCGCAGGGCAGATATTGATATTAAATACAGCGAAGGCTATAGCCCCCATCAGATTATGTCCTTTTCCTCCCCTTTGGGGCTGGGACTTACAAGCAATGCTGAGTATATGGATATTGAAGTCAACGAAATAAAAAGCCGTGAGGATTTAATAGAACGTTTAAACAAAGAAATGGTAGAGGGAATTGAAGTTCTGGAATGCCATGAATTGACGGACAATGCAAAAAACTGTATGTCCCTTATGGCAGCAGCAGATTATACAATCACCATTCGCCCTGGAAAAGAATTGGCAGATTATAATGATTTTTGGAATTCCATTATGGATTTTTACTCTCAGGAGCAGATCATAATTAATAAAAAGACAAAGAAAAGTGAAAGAGAAGTGGATTTAAAGCCATTGATCTATGATCTTCACGTAGATGGAGAAAAGCTGTTTATGAAAGTCTCCTCAGGAAGTACAGATAATTTAAAGCCAGAGCTTGTTTTAGAAGCTTACTGCCGTTTTCTCGATATAGATTATCCTGAATTTACCTTTATGGTACAGAGAGAAGAGATATATGGCAATACAGGCAGTGAAACTGAAGTCAATCTGGTTCCTTTGGGGTTAATAGGTGAGGCAGTTGAATAAAATAATCATAACCAAATGGAAAGGTACCGTCCTCACAATCACACGCTCAGAAAAAGAAATTATTGAGATAAGTGCTGAATCAGAGGAAAGTCCTTTCTTACTTGGAAATATTTATATTGGTAAAGTGCAGAACATTGTTAAGAATATTAATGCAGCTTTTGTTGACATAGGAAACGGTCAGATTGGATACTTCAGTCTGACCGATGCCTGTATCCATCACGCTTCAGGAAAGTCTTCTGATGGCAGATTAAGGGCAGGAGATGAGATACTGGTGCAGATTGAGCGGGAAGCAGTGAAAACCAAGGCTCCTGTTCTGACCGGCAATCTTAATCTGGCAGGCAGATACTGTGTTCTGACAGCAGGTAAAAATCATATTGGTTTTTCCTCTAAAATTTCAGATACACAGTGGAAAAAGGAGATAAAACCGCTGCTTGAAATAGAAAAAGGGCCTGATTTTGGTATTATTGTCAGAACCAATGCTGCAAAAGTCCCGCCGGATGTGCTGCTGGCTGAGATTCGCAGACTTAAGGAAACTTTGGAAGGCGTTATGGAAAACGGGCGTCACAGAACCTGTTACAGTCTGCTGTATCAATCAACCCCAGCCTATGTATCCGGTCTTCGTGACAGCTTATCAAACTCCCTGGAAGCTATTATTACCGATGATACAGATATTTATGAGGAGATTCATAAATACCTGACAGCAAATCAGCCTGAGGATTTAAATCTTTTAAAACGCTATGATGATCCCCTGCTTCCTCTTGGTAAGCTTTACAGCATAGAAAAGACCATGACTGAGGCTTTGGGGAAACGGGTTTGGTTAAAATCCGGAGGATACTTAATTATCGAACATACAGAAGCCCTCACAGTCATTGATATTAATACAGGAAAATATGCTGGGAAGAAAACTCCCCATGATACAATTATGAAGATCAATCTGGAGGCAGCAGAGGAGATTGGACGTCAGCTGAGGCTTCGCAATTTATCAGGCATTATACTCATTGATTTTATTGATATGGAAACAGAAGAAGATAAAGCAATTCTTATGGATCGCCTGAATGTTATCTTCAGCAGAGACCCTGTTAAAACAAGTGTGGTAGATATTACAAAATTAAACCTAGTGGAAATCACCAGAAAGAAGATTCGAAAGCCCTTATATGAGCAAATAGCACAGATGAAGGAGATGAGTTCATCATGAAAATCATTATTGTAGGCTGTGGAAAGGTTGGTACCACCCTTGCTGAGCAGCTGAACAACGAGAACCATGACATCACTATAATCGACAAGAATGGTGATGCCTTAAACAGCATTACAGAACGAATTGATGTTATGGGAGTTGTGGGAAATGGAGCCGTTTATAAGGTACAGATGGAAGCAGGCATTGAGGATACGGACTTACTAATTGCAACGACCAATTCCGATGAGCTGAATATGCTTTGCTGTCTCATTGCGAAAAAAGCAGGTAACTGTCACACGATTGCCAGAATTCGTAATCCTGAATACAATTCAGAAATCGGATATATCAGAGATGAGCTTGGCCTTTCCATGGCAATCAATCCTGAGATGGCTGCTGCTATGGAGATATCCCGACTTCTGCGTTTTCCATCAGCGATTAAGATTGATACATTTGCAAAAGGAAGAATTGAAATTCTTAAATTTATAGTTCCTGAAAATTCCATACTTCATACTATGAAAGTCCGGGAAGTGCTTCATAAGCTTCACTGTAATGTTTTGATCTGTGCCATTGAGCGAGGGCAGGATGTGATTATTCCAGGCGGTAATGCAGAGATGAGGTCAGGAGATAAGATTTCATTTATTGCCCCTACAGCAGAATGTAATAAGTTCTTTAAGCAGGCAGGAATCGAACATAATGTAATTGAAACTGCCATGTTTGTAGGCGGCGGACGAATTACTTATTATGTGGCAAAGCTTCTGGAAAATACAAAGATTCAGGTTAAGATTATTGAACAGAATTTAGAACGCTGCAATGAACTCAGTGAACTCCTTCCAAATGCCATGATCATTCATGGTGATGGCTCTGATCAGGAGCTGCTTTTGCAGGAGGGTATCCATCAGACAGAAGCTTTTGCCTCCCTTACAGGCTTTGACGAGGAAAATATCATGTTATCTCTCTATGCAGCCAGCATTTCCCGTGCAAAGCTGATTACAAAGGTAAATAAAATTGCTTTTGAAGATGTGATCAATTCCATGAATTTAGGAAGTGTGATTTATCCAAAGATGATTACTGCGGATTCTATTCTTCAATATGTTCGGGCTATGCAGAATTCTATGGGAAGCAATGTGGAGACTCTCTATAAAATTGTTGCAAACAGAGTGGAGGCTCTGGAATTCAAAGTTGCCAATGAACCTGCAATTGTAGGAATTCCTCTGGAGAAAATGAAGCTAAAAGATAATCTTCTGGTTGCTTATATTAACAGAAAAGGACATTTTATCAGCCCAAGAGGAAAAGATACACTGGAACCGGGGGACAGAGTTATTATTGTCACCACCATAACAGGACTTAATGATTTAAAAGATATACTAAAGTAGGAAAAGGCGAAGAAAATGAACAAAAAAGTCATTATCTATCTGCTTGGATGGATTTTAAATATTGAAGCAGTTTTCATGCTGCTGCCCTGTGTTGTAGCAGTCATTTATAAAGAAAGTGCAGGTTTCTGGTTTTTGGCTGTTATGGCAGTCTGCGGCGGTATCGGTTTTGCATTTACCCATAAGAAGCCTGATAATATGGTATTCTTTGCAAAAGAAGGATTTGTTTCGGTTGCTCTAAGCTGGATTGTCTTAAGCTTTTTTGGCGCTATGCCATTTTTCTTAAGCGGAGAGATTCCGGTCTTTACTGATGCCATGTTTGAGATTATCTCTGGCTTTACTACAACAGGTTCCAGTATCTTAATCGATGTGGAAGCGTTATCCCATTGTATGCTCATATGGCGGAGCTTTACACACTGGATCGGCGGTATGGGAGTACTTGTGTTTATTCTTTCCATCCTGCCTCTGGCAGGCGGTTATAATATGTATATTATGAAGGCAGAAAGCCCTGGACCTTCAGTTGGGAAATTGGTTCCAAAGGTGCGTTCCACTGCTAAAATTCTCTACGGAATCTATTTTTCCATGACAGTGGTTCAGATTATACTTCTGCTTTTAGGCGGCATGAATCTCTTTGATTCTATGGCAATCACCTTTGGTACAGCAGGTACCGGTGGTTTTGGTATTAAAAATGACAGTATGGCATTTTATGACAGCTACTATCTGCAGGGAGTTGTTACAGTATTTATGATCCTGTTTGGAATAAACTTTAACGTTTATTACCTGTTTTTAATCAAACGTCCCAAGGAAGCTCTTAAAAGTGAAGAGGCAAGAACCTATCTTGCAATTATCGCTGTATCGATATTACTGATCACCCTTAATATCAGAGGTGGATTTAAGAGTCTGTTTGATGCATTTCACCATGCTGCATTTCAGGTGGGTTCTATAATTACTACAACAGGCTATTCCACTGTGAACTTTGATCTGTGGCCGGAATTTTCCAAAAGCATACTGGTACTTCTAATGTTTATCGGAGCCTGTGCAGGCAGTACAGGCGGCGGTATGAAGGTATCCAGAGTCATTATTATGATGAAAACAGTGAAAAAGGAACTTTCTTCCCTGGTTCATCCGCGAAGTGTTAAAGTGTTGAAGTTGGAGCAAAAACCGATTGAACATCAGGTGCTTCGTTCTGTGAATACTTTTATCGGCGCTTATATTGTTATTTTTTCACTTTCTGTTCTGATTGTAAGTCTGGATAATTTTGACTTTGTTACACACTTTACAGCAGTGGCTGCTACCTTTAATAATATAGGACCTGGACTTGGCGGAGCTGGACCTGCCACCAACTTCTCCGCATTTTCCCATTTGTCCAAATGGGTAATGATGTTTGATATGCTGGCTGGAAGATTGGAAATATTCCCTATGCTATTGCTTTTTACTCCATCTACCTGGAGAAGACATTAAAATTAATGGGTTCTATTAAAAAGAGGCTAAGAAATCTTCATTATGTGATTTCCTGGCCTCTTTCAATTTTCTTGTATTTTAATTCCTATGTATATAATAAGGAATTCTTTACAAATGGGGCTTCTTTTTCATCCGTAGATTAATCATAGAAAAGAGCACAACCAAAACCATATTAACAACAAGAATGCTAATTGCCGCCACAATTCCTATATGATCTGCAGCGCCACCAACTAACTGTGGAGTGATAATTCCTCCAAGGGCTGAAATTGCAGTGAGAAGAGACATTCCCATAGTAGAACCATGAATCAAAGGTCCGGCATTGGCAATGCTGGTTGGATAGATTCCTGCGAGGAAAAATCCAAAGCCTAACAGAGCAATGGTAACCAGAGACAGATTCTTCGTAGATATTAATACGAAGAAGCAGAGGGCACTTCCGATTGCATTAATCAGAATCATGTTCGGCGGAGCGATGCGTTTGGAAAGTACAGCACACAGCAGACGGCCTGCCATGATCACCAGCCAGGTAAGGGATACCAGGGTTGTGGCATATTCATCACTCATTACCCCTGTATTCTGAAGATAGGTAACAAACCAGCCGTTAATACAGTTTTCCACTCCCAAATAGAAGAACAGAATCAGGGCAATACAATAAAATCCAAAGGACTTTAAAAATTCAAATCCACTGTCTGATCCTTTTTTTATATTGGGTGCTTTCTTTCTGCTTTCTTCCTTTTCTCGTAAAAGAGTATCATTCATTGTTCCATAGAAGATTGAAGAGGTAGCAGTTAAAAAAAGAATCAGATATAAAACAGTTCTCCAGTCCAAGCCCATCTTCATTAACCTTGCTGTTAAAAATGGAGCGAGAAATGCACCTATTGCAAAGCTGCAGTGAAGAATATTTAACTTGCCTACTGCATCCTTTTCATAGATATCATTGACAGCTGCATTATTTAATATAGTAATACAGCCCCGTACCATTCCATACACTAGCATCACTCCATACATCACTGGAAGAGGAGGGAGGAAGCTAAGGATAAGAATACAGAACGGAGTTAACATTGTCATGGCAAATATAGCCCATTTTCGTCCCAGGGCAGCAGCCAGAAATGGAAATAGAAAGCTGGCTAAAAGATTACCAACTGCCATGACGGACAGAATGCCGCCTGCTGCCAGAAAACTGATCCCTGCTTCTTCTATTATATAAGGTAAGATTGCGCCTATAACCAGAACAGCCATACCGCTGACTGCATATCCATAGCAGCAGCGTATGAAAATTCCAAGCTTATTTTTATCATTCATTGGTCTTTCCCCCTTGATTTTCAAAACTTGTTCTATTATACTAAGATAGAAATAAAAAAACAAGTTTTTTCCTTATTTCTCGTTGACATTCCAAAATAGGGATGGTATTATGTTACAGTATGCCGCACAATGAGGTTGCTAAGCTTCCATTATATAATGGAACACCGAAGTTGGCGAGTAATGATAATAGGAGGTGCCATATGTACGCGATTATTGCAACAGGTGGTAAGCAGTACAAAGTAGCTGAAGGCGATATCATTAGAGTAGAAAAGCTTGGTCTTGAAGCTGGTGAAGCAGTGACATTTGATCAGGTTCTGGCTGTAAACAACGGTGAATTATCCGTAGGAAGCCCAACAGTAGCAGGCGCAACTGTAACAGGTTCCGTTGTGAAAGAAGGCCGTGGTAAGAAAGTTATTGTTTACAAGTATAAGAGCAAAACCGGCTATCACAAAAAAGCTGGTCACAGACAGACTTATACTCAGGTTAAGATCGAAAAGATCAATGCTTAATTATGATTAATGTCACAGTATTTATCGATTCAGAACATTGTTATACAGGACTTTCCATGCTGGGACATGCAGGCATGGCAGATAATCCGCAGGAAGGGCAAGAACTTGTCTGTGCTGCAGTATCTGCAATGACTATTAACATGGCTAACAGCGTTGAGCAGTTTACAGAAGATTCTTTTGAAGTGGATCAGGATGATCAGACAGGAATGTTTGAATTTCGTTTTACCTCAGAGATCAGTTCAGAATCAAAACTCCTGATGAATTCTTTAATATTCGGTTTACAGGATATAGAAGAATCATATGGAGAGCCATATATTAAAATTCGGTTCAAGGAGGTGTAAAAGATGTTAAAGATGAACCTTCAATTATTCGCACATAAAAAGGGTGTTGGTTCTACCAGGAACGGCAGAGATTCCGAGTCTAAGAGATTAGGTGCTAAGAGAGCAGATGGTCAGTTTGTATTAGCTGGTAATATTCTATACAGACAGCGTGGTACACACATTCATCCAGGTAATAACGTAGGCCGCGGCGGTGATGATACATTATTCGCTTTAGTGGACGGCGTTGTGAGATTTGAGAGAAAAGGCAGAGACAGAAAACAGGTTTCTGTATATCCAAGAGCAATCAACGTGTAATTAGACCGGCTTCATACTATAGCGTATGAAGCCGTTTCTTTTCGATATAATAAGTTTTAAGTGCAATTAAGTGATTGCCATGAAGAAAGGAATCAGGTGAATTCATGTTTGCCGACAGAGCAAAAATATTTATAAAATCCGGAAAAGGCGGCGATGGCCATGTCAGTTTCCGAAGAGAGAAGTACGTCCCTAATGGTGGCCCTGATGGTGGAGACGGCGGGAAAGGCGGAGATATTATCTTTGAGATTGATGATGGTCTCAATACATTAAGTGATTTCCGTCAAGTCCGTAAGTATGTGGCACAAGAGGGAGAACAGGGCGGCAAAAAACGTTGTCATGGAAAAAATGGCAGCGATTTGCTGATTAAAGTGCCGGAAGGTACCGTGCTGAAGGAATTTGAGTCCGGCAAAGTCATTGCCGATATGTCCGGTGAAAACCGCAGGGAAGTTATCTTAACAGGTGGCAAGGGCGGTCTGGGCAACATGAACTTCGCAACTCCTACCATGCAGGCGCCAAAGTATGCACAGCCAGGACAGTCAGCTCAGGAGCTATGGGTACAGTTAGAGCTTAAGGTTATTGCCGATGTAGGACTGGTAGGATTTCCTAACGTAGGTAAGTCCACACTGTTGTCCAGAGTCAGCAATGCAAAGCCAAAGATTGCCAATTACCATTTTACCACATTGAATCCACATCTTGGTGTGGTGGATCTCGATGGTGGAAAAGGCTTTGTAATGGCTGACATTCCAGGTCTGATCGAAGGCGCATCTGAAGGTGTTGGTCTTGGTCATGACTTCCTTCGCCATATTGAGAGAACCAGAGTTCTGGTTCATGTGGTGGATGCTGCATCCACTGAGGGACGTGATCCGGTAGAGGATATACGTGCCATCAATAAGGAGCTGGAGGCATATAATCCGGAGCTTTTAACACGTCCTCAGATTATAGCTGCCAATAAGGTAGATGCTATATATGATGATGGAGAAGACCCTGTAGAGAAGATCAGGAAAGAGTTCGAATCAGAGGGCATTCCTGTTTATGGAATTTCTGCTGTCAGCGGCAAGGGCGTAAGAGAGCTGCTTTTCGCTGTATACAATCTTCTTCAGACAGTGGATCAGACTCCGGTTGTCTTTGAAAAAGAATTTGATATCAGATCCCATATTGACCCAACACTTCCTTATACTGTGGAGGTTGAGGATGGTATCTACGTAGTGGAAGGTCCTAGAATTGATAAAATGCTGGGGTATACCAATCTGGAAACAGAAAAGGGCTTTGCCTTCTTCCAGAAATTCTTAAAAGATAACGGAATTCTGGACGAGCTGGAAAAAGCAGGCATAGAGGAAGGCGATACAGTACGTATGTATGGTCTTGTCTTTGACTATTACAAATAGATGAGGAGAATAAGATGACAAGTAAGCAGAGGTCTTATTTAAAGGGATTAGCGATGAATCTGGAACCTATTTTTCAGATCGGCAAATCCAGCCTTACTCCAGAGATTACAGCTGCAGTTGCAGAAGCTCTGGAAGCAAGGGAATTGATTAAAATTACAGTGCTGAAAAACTGTCTTGATGATGGAAACAGCATTTCAGCCGTTCTTGCTGAGAGAACCCATTCAGAAGTGGTTCAGGTGATCGGACGGAAAATCGTTCTTTATAAACCGGCTAAAGATGAGAAGAAGCGAAAGATCGTTCTTCCAAAATAATCGGTTTGCAGGGAAGATTTTAAGGTTTCATTGGCAGATTAAGTCAGGGAGTCAGATAATATGAGTAAAATTGGTATTATGGGAGGAACCTTTGACCCCATTCACAATGG
Organism: Hungatella sp. UBA5385; assembly: GCA_002409995.1. GTDB lineage: Bacteria > Bacillota > Clostridia > Lachnospirales > Lachnospiraceae > UBA5385. The sequence goes on from DHOR01000040.1 coordinate 68,045, forward strand.
TCATATTGTATTGGGAAAACAGGCATTAAAAGAATATAACTTAGATAAGATATGGTTTATGCCCACAGGCCATCCTCCCCATAAAAAAGATCATAAAGTAACAGATGCCTCTTACCGTTTTCAGATGGTGAAACTTGCCATTGAAGGGCAAGAGGAATTTGTCTGCTCAGATTTTGAGCTTTTGCTGGGAGGGACCACCTATACTGCAAAAACACTTTTCCTTCTTCATGAGAAGTTTCCAGAGCATACCTTTTATTTTATTATCGGAGCAGATTCCCTTTTTGAAATAGAGAAGTGGTATGAACCCAAAAAGGTGCTTAGTCAGGCAATTATTCTGGCTGCAGACAGGGAATATGAGGAGGCGGACAAGTCTATTGGGGCTCAGATCGCATATCTGACCACCCATTATAACGCTGATATCCGCAGACTCCACTGCAGGGAGATGGATATTTCCTCCAGTGAGATACGCAAACTGGCTGAAGAGGGAGAATCTATATCCGATTATGTGCCTGAGGTAGTGGAAGAGTATATTATTCGTCACCGTTTATATAAGGAGGCGGAACATGAATGAGAGAATCATTGAACTGAAGACAGAGTTAAAGAGGCTCTTAAAGCCTTCCAGATATGAACATACGATCAGCGTTTCCTATATGTGTATAGCACTTGCCATGAGGTATGATTATGATCTTCATAAGGCGGAGCTGGCAGGTATTTTACATGACTGTGCCAAATATTACAGTGATGAGGAGATTATAAGTAAATGCAGAGAGAAAGGTCTTCCTCTCAGTGAAGAGGAGATTAAGGCTCCTGCAGTGCTCCATGCTAAATATGGTGCATGGGTGGCAGAACATCAATATGGTATTGATGATCCGGAGATTTTATCAGCCATACGTTATCATACAACAGGGAAACCGGAGATGAGCCTTCTGGATAAAATCGTATTTACAGCAGATTATATAGAACCGGGTCGGGACAGAGCTCCTGGACTTTCTATGATACGTAAACTGGCATTTACAGATCTTGATAAGTGTGTTTATGAGATATTAAAGAGTACTCTTGAATATTTAGAAAATAAAGGTGGAAATGTAGATTCTGCCACCTATAAGGCATATGATTACTATAAACAGCTTCATAACCAGGCAATTTGCCGGGGAAAGGGTGGAAATACAATATGAATCAGTCCGTTGATATGGTAAAGACAGCTTATGCAGCTTTATCAGATAAAAAAGGAGAAGATATCAGCATAATTGATATCCGCAATGTGTCTGTTTTAGCAGACTATTTTATAATAGCCAGCGGTTCCAATGCAAACCAGGTACAGGCTATGGTTGATAATGTAGAAGAGGAACTGGGCAAAAAAGGTTATACCAGTAAGCAGGTGGAGGGATATCAGACCGCCAACTGGATTTTAATGGATTACAAAGATATTATTGTCCATGTGTTTGACAGAGAAAACCGTCTGTTCTATGATCTGGAGAGAATCTGGAGAGATGGGAAGATGATAGAGGTTGAAGATATCTAATAGTAAATTAATTAAAAATAGTGGTAAAAGGGTTTGAAATTATGAAAAGTGCATAATTTTCAAACCCTTTTATTAGATAAAGTCTATATTGACATTAAAACAATGCACTAAATAATGAGTTATCAACTTATTGCCGGAATGCATTATAAAATTCCATTACTTGTTAATCAGTGCGGATACCCTTAGAATATAAGAAGACTGGAAATATGTTGATTTTATTTAGCATATTCCCGGTCTTCTTATATTTCCTTTTCCAAACTGCAAGATATTACAACTATGACAAGATAGTGGAATAGTTTGAATAAAGTCAGCAAAATACCTGTATCAATTACAAAATATTAGAATTTTATCTAAATCCTCCCCATGCTATAGTTAATTTACAAGAACTATAAAAAGGAGGAAAAAAAGTGAAAAAGAAATTAATGATGCTTGTTATTGGAACCTGTTTACTTATGAGTGGCTGCGGCAATTCCGCCAGCAAACCAACAGAAGCAGCGGCAGCACCAACAGAGAAGGCAGCTGAAAGCAGTGTGGAAAAGACAGAAGAGGCTGACAGCGGGAAAGAAATTGTTGCAGGGGTATGCTGGTATAACTTTGCAGATACCTTCATTGCCAATGCACGCCAGACACTGTTAAATGTTTCAGAAGCAGATGCAACGATCAAAGTAATTGATGCAGACAGTCAAAATGATACAGCTAACCAGACCAACAACATGAATAACTTCTTAACAAAAGACGTGGACTACTTAGTATTAAACAATATTAACACCGGAGCAATCAGCGAAATATGTGAGCAGCTGAAAGAAGCTGGCTGCTATGGAATCTTTGCTAATACAGACTCTCCCAAAGATGAAGATTTTGCACAGAATGATAAGCTGTATTTAGTCAGCTCCAACGCTCCAAAGTCAGGAACCATTATGGGAGAAGCTCTTGTGGAATATTGGAATTCTCATCCGGAAGCTGACAGAAACGGTAACGGGAAAATGGATTATGTAATGCTTTTGGGTATCCAGTCTCATTATGACACCATTGTCCGTTCCCAGTACTCTGTAGATGCAATTAAAGAAGCAGGAATTGAAATGAACAGCATTGGCGGAGAAATTGTCTGTGAATATTCCAGAGCTGCTGCACAGGAAAAAGTATCTGCTCTTTTAGCAAACTACAGAGATGATATTGATGCAATTATTGCATGTAATGATGACATGGCACTTGGTGCAATCGAAGCATTAAAAGCTGGCGGTTTCTTTGATGAAGAAGATAATTACATTCCTGTTACAGGTGTAGATGCAACTGTAGTAGGCTGTGAAGCTGTAAAAGAAGGAACTCTTCTGGTAACAGCCCTAAACAACCCTGTGACCTTATCCAAAGCTATATACAAAGTGATGTATTTAACAAACAGCGGGGAAGAAGTGACAACAGATTCTATGGGAATGGATGGCGTTACAGTAGACGGACACAGAGTATGGCTAGATTATAAGAAAATCTCAAAGGACAATGTGGAAGAAGCCAATTACGATATTACTGATGTGAATTTTAAATAAAAGACGCTGAAGACAGATAACAGCGAATACAGAACATGCTGGTTTTCAAAATGCTTCGTGCAAAATCAGCATGTTCTTTCCAGCACAAAAGGAGGTATCGCAAAATGGATCAACTTGATGTTATCCTTGAAATGAAAGAAATCAGCAAAAGCTTTCCGGGTGTGAAAGCCCTGGATAAAGTTTCTCTTAAAGTAAAAGAAGGAACGGTTCATGCCCTAATGGGGGAAAATGGTGCCGGAAAGTCAACGCTGATGAAATGTGCATTCGGAATCTATCATCCCGATGAAGGAGAGATCTTTGTAAACGGGAAGAACGTACATTTTGCAGACACAAAAAATGCAATGGATCAAGGAATCTCCATGATCCATCAGGAGCTCCATCCTATAAGAGTCAGAAATGTAATGGAAAATATCTGGGTGGGCAGAATTCCATATAAGAAAATTGGCGGAGTCAAATGGGTGGACTATAAAACAATGTATGATAAAACTGTCCAGCTGTTTGAGCATCTGGGAATTACCATTAATCCCAGAGAAATGGTTAGTAATTTGTCTGTATCCCATTGCCAGCTATTGGAAATAGCAAGAGCAGTTTCCTATGGAGCAAAGGTTATTATTATGGATGAGCCCACCTCCTCTCTCACAGAAACAGAATCAGAGCTTTTATTCCGGATTATCAGACAGCTGACTGCCCAAAAGGTGGCAATCATTTATATTTCCCATAAGATTGAAGAAGTGTTAATGATCTCTGATGAAATTACTATTTTACGTGATGGAATGTTGGTTGGAAGCTGGAATTCCAAAGAAATGAATATGGATTTAATCGTCAAACGCATGGTTGGAAGAGAAATGACAAACAGATTTCCACAGAAAAACCATAAGCCTGGAACTGTCAAGATGGAAGCTAAAAACTTAACTTCTCCTAATCCCCATTCCTTTAAAAATGTCAGTTTTCAAGTTAGAAAAGGCGAGATTCTGGGAATCGGAGGGCTTGTGGGAGCTCAGAGAACAGAACTGATGGAAGCTGTTTTTGGTCTGAGGAAAATAGCAGAAGGGCAGATATTTATCGACGGAAAAGAGGTAACCATACATTCCCCTTCAGAAGCAATCAGGCACAAGATGGCATTGTTAACCGAAGAGCGGAGATTCACCGGTATCATCCCAATGCTATCTGTAGAAGATAATATTGTTATCGCTAATCAAAGTGCCCATAAGAGAGCGTATACAGGGGGAAAACTATTTCTCAGTAAGAAAAAGAGAGCTCAGGATGCAAAAAAATATGTGGATTCCTTTTCTATAAAAACTCCCGGACTAAAAACTCAGATTCAGTATCTGTCAGGAGGAAATCAGCAAAAAGCCCTTCTTGGAAGATGGATGTTAATCAATCCAGATCTGTTGATTCTGGACGAACCTACACGAGGTATAGACGTAGGAGCCAAATATGAAATCTACAGTCTGATGGAACAGATGGCGGCTGAAGGAAAAAGCGTAATTATGATCAGCTCTGAAATGCCTGAACTTATGGGAATGTCGGACAGAATCATGGTAATGTGCGAAGGCAGACTGTCAGGGATCATAGAAGGCAATGAAGTGACAGAAGAAAGAATCATGTATCTGGCAAGTATGGTAGAAGAAGCACGTTCGGATACAGAAAAGGGAGGATTAGACACAGATGAACGGTAAAAAATTAGATATAAGAAATCTCATGATGAATTATGCGCTTTATATCATTATGATCCTTATGATTGGGGCAATTGCAGTTATTTCTCCAAAGTTTTTGTCCCTGAGAGTTCTGACAGATATTTTAACCCAGAGCTCTACCCGTATCCTGGTGGCTCTTGGATGTATGTTTATAATTGTTTCTGGATCAGCAGACCTCTCTGGCGGACGAGTGGTAGGGTTAACAGCAGTAGTAGCCGGTTCATTGGCACAGACCAGTGAATATTATATTAAATTCTGGCCGGGACTTCCTGAGATGCCTATTATAGTTCCTGTACTGGCTGCAGTTTTAGTAGGTGTTTTAGTAGGAGCATTTAATGGAATTGCTGTAGCAAAGCTTAAGGTTCCCGCTTTCCTTGCAACTTTAGGCACTCAGATGGTAGTTTACGGTGTTAACTGCCTTTATTTTAATAAAGCTCCTAATAATTCTCAGCCACTTGGAGGGTTTTTAAAAAGCTTCAGTAAATTAGGTACAGGCAATATTGGAGGGGTTCCCTACCTGGTTATTATTGCTCTGGGATGTGCAGTTGCTGTTTGGATTCTCCAGACTAAAACCTGTCTCGGAAAAGAGATTTTTGCAGTGGGAGGCAACCCAATCGCAGCCAAAGTATCAGGGATCAATGTATTTAAGATACTCATGATTACATACATGCTGGCAGGTGCCCTCTACGGTCTTGCAGGCTGTCTGGAAGCCACCCGGACAGGATCAGCCTCCAGTTCCTATGGTCTTTCCTACGAGCTTGATGCTATTGCCTCCTGTATTGTAGGCGGATGTTCCGCTGGCGGCGGCGTTGGTACTGTAGGCGGTGTAGTTTTTGGTGTATTGATCTTCAATATTATCAATTATGGACTAACCTTTATCGGTCTCAGCTCCTATTGGCAGTTCATTGTAAAAGGTCTTATTATCATCATTGCTGTTGCAATTGATGTCCGCAAATATGCTGGGAAAGATTGATCCCAATAAATTTGCAACTTGTTTTCGCCTCTATTATAATGTTCTTATCAAGTTAGAAGAAAGAGGTTGAGAAGGTGAAAAAAAGAAGATTTCATTACCTGATCCTGGCTATTGCCATGGTTTCTCTGGGAATCGGGGGATTCCTGCTGTTTCTAAACAGGAACGAAAGAGAACAATCAATAAAACCCCTTCGGGTTACCATGATTCTGCCACATAGTGATTATGGCTATTGGAGTATTTTGGGACAAGGGGTAAACCAGGCAGGAAAGGATTTGGGTGTAGATGTAAAGGTGGAAATTCCCCAATTAAACTATAATGTGGAGCAGATGACCAGTCTAATTGAGAAGACCACCGCAGCTAAGGTTGATGCCATCATTGTTCAGGGAATTGCAAATGACCGTTATCTGGCGGCTTTAGAGAAAGCTGAGGAAAAGGGGATTCAAGTTATTTTTGTGGATACAGATGTGGAGGATTTCCCAAACAAACTTTACATTGGAACAGATAATTATCAAGCCGGATATATGCTGGGGGAAAAGGCAGCAGAAGCTACAGGCGGAAAGGCAAATATTATCGTCATGTCAGGAGCAGAAGGCTATCCTAATCTGGAACAGCGTTATGAGGGATTTCAGGATGCCATTAAAGATTATTCTGAGATGAAAATCTTATCATTGGAATATGATCACTATGATGCCCTTCGTTTTAGTGAACAGTATTACCAGGCAAAAAAAGATCATCCGGAAGCTGATACCCTGATCTGCTTGGAGGGAACTGCAGCTCAGACCCTTGGGAGAAAAAACAGCAATCTCAAAAAGGTCTATGATCGTATATTGGCTTTTGATTTGAGCAATGAGGCCATTTACGCTCTGGAGGAAGATATTCTATATGGGGTGGTTGTTCAACAGCAGGAATATATGGGATACTTAGCAGTGGAACAGGCAAAACAAAAAGCAGAACAGGGCATTTATGATGCTGATGTCATATTTACTGATATCAGCTTTGTAACTGCTATGGATTTAGACAGGGAGAACAGCGATGAAAAGAAATGATTCCATCAGCAGAAAATACAGCAATGGCTATTTTTTGTTACTGATATTGCTGATACTGGTTTTCCTGTCCTCTTTCCTGGGAAACAATCTGCTTTCCAAACGTTATCAGGATACACTAGACAATCTTTTGTCCATAAACCGCCTCTTTATTACAGTAGAATCAACAAACAGTGACATCTATGACTGCTATCTCTATCTCCGTTATGACAGCTGGAGTGGGTTGGAGCAGCATCTAAGTGAGGCTGAGAATCAAGCAGCCATTGTCAGAGATGCGCTGGACAGGAAATATTCACGAAATATTATAGACTGTGTTTCCATGGTGGAAGCCTATTTAGAGCAATGCAGAATTATAAAAGAACTTCTTCATTCCTATGAACAGAATGAGATTGATTTACCAGAAATGACGGAAGGAATGGATCATTTATACACTGAAACACAGAAGCTGTTTTCTTACATCAATATCAGTTTTAAAGATATTTATTCTGAGAAGCTGCAGGAAACAGAAAGCATACAGCTTCAAATCCAGAAGGTTACCCGGTTCATTCAGATCATCCAGCTGATTCTGCTGCTGTCTGCTGTTTTTATCAGTATTCGCTATCATGACAGAGTCTTAAGAGGAATCACAAAGGCCATTGAAAGGATGACAGACTTTGTAGAAAAGATAAAAGAAAATCCCGGAAGCAAGGAAAGGCTTCATCTGAAAAGCAGGGATGAACTTGCCATTTTTTCTGATACTTTAAATGATCTTCTTGATATTATAGGAAATCAGATGAGAGAGCTGGAGGAAAGCGTTGCCATTAAGGAACAGTTAAAACAGGTGGAAATTGAAAATCTCAGAATGTATAACGACCTCCAGACCAGTCAGCTTCGCCTGCTGCAGTCCAGAATTAATCCTCATTTTCTCTTTAACACCTTAAATTCCATCGCCTCCTATGCCCGTATGGGAGATTCAGAAAAAACAGTAGAGTTGATAGAAGAAACAGCAGAGTATCTTCGTTATAATCTTGAGAAGCTGACTAAAGCAGTGACTTTAAAAGAAGAAGTGGAAAATGTAATAAGTTATGTGATGATTCAAAAAATCAGATTTGATAGTCGTTTCAGCTTTGAATTTGAGATAGAAAAAAGCTGTGAATCCCAGGTTATGCCATGTATGATCCTGCAGCCACTGGTAGAAAACTCTATTAAACATGGTCTTCAACAGAAGATTAAGGGCGGCAAAGTGATAATCAAAGCCTATAAGGAGGATAGCAGAGTCTGTATTAAAGTTGTGGATAATGGAAAAGGATTTGACAGTCAGTTTTTACAACAATTCTGGGAGCATATCAGAGATTCTGAAAGTGGAAAACAAATCGGTTTGAAAAATATCTACATGAGGCTGAAACTATTTTATTCTGATGATCTGAAGTTTCATATCAACAGTGTGCCGGGCTGCTCTGAAATCTGTATCAGCCTGCCGGAACGTAACGGAGAGATAAGAGGGATGTAGATGTATACAATGATAATCGCTGATGATGAAAAAATTGCATATAAAAGCTTTGAACTATTTATAAAAAAGGAGTTTCCTGCTATTTCTATTATTGGTATTGCAGAAGATGGTCTTTCCATGATTTCGCTGATCAAAGAGAAAAAGCCGGACCTTGCCATAGTAGATGTGAATATGCCGGGTATTAACGGTATAGATGCTATCAGTATTCTGAAAGCTGAAGAAGTCAAAACCAGATATATTATTAACACCGCCTATGACGAGTTTGATTATGTAAAAAAAGCCATTGATTTAGAGGTTGACGGTTATTTTCTCAAGCCTGAAAAACGAGATAATATGGTTCACACAATCTCCAGACTATTAAAAAGCATTGAGGAACAAAAGAAGGATGAGGAAGATAAGAATAAGTATTTGAGATTTTATCAGGAAATGCGCCCTGTGCTGGAAAATGAAGTAATGTACTCTATATTTATGAATGATAATGTGGAAAACAGCGTGACTTCTTACTGTAAATCCTGGGGCAGTTACTTTCAGGGGGGAGCCATTGTTACCATTATCAATCTTTCAAACAGCCTGGAGCATAAGTCAGAACTTAAAAGCTTTATCAAGAGTGTCATAGACGGGTTGTGCAGCAATATTGTTCAGGTAACAGATGCAGGTATTTCCATACTGATATTTTTTTACACACAGGAAGAAGAACAATTGGAATGGGTCAAAGATTTGCTTCTGATCTTAATGGATTCATTGAATAAGCAAAAGAATGGATACAGGGCAGGCATTGGAAGGCTGACGGAAAAGGCGTCAGAACTGTCTCTATCCTATCAGGAAAGTCTGGCCGCTTTAAGAAAAGGTGAAGATGTCATCAACTTCTTTGGAAAAGAGGAGAAGATGACAGAACAATATCCCGGATTTATTACCCTCAGCAAATTAGCTGATCAGATTATATCCTGTCTGATTACAGGAAGCAGCAAAGAGGCTGATGAGATTCTGGAGAGATTTTTTATGAATACAGATCATTCCAGAGAGGATTACGCCAGTTTTATGTCTTTATGTATTAAAAGAGCAGTTGATTATAAAAAGGATTTTAAAATTGACCACCAGGCTGTCTCTGGTTCCATTATGTCTGTTTTTCGGAAAACACCTAAAGAGGAACTACTGCCTCTTCTTAAAGCAAGAGTTAAGCAACTGAGCCAAATGTTTTTTGAAGAACCCGAAACAGTCTCAGCCGGCTATGTGACTCAGGCTGTAGAGTATATCAGAAATGAATTTGCACAGTCCATCTCTCTGGATACAGCTGCAGATAAAATTGGAATCAGCCCCTTTTATTTAAGTCGCCTCATGAAGCAGGAGTTAGGGGTTACTTTCATTGAATATCTGACAATGGTGCGCATGTCAGAAGCAGTCAGACTGGCAGAGGAAACAAATGATACCTTACAGGTGATCGCACAGAAAACAGGATATACCAATGTGACTTACTTTTGTAAGGTCTTTAAAAAGAACATGGGAAAAACCATAGGTGAGTGGAGGAGGAATTTGGGCAATGACTTATAATGAGTGTTTAGATCGATTACAAAATGGAACTTACAAAATAAATGATGGAGGGCTGACCATCCGTATGAAACCCATTCCTGAAACAGATGAACCAGGAGCCATTGATGAGAGAGCACTGGCATGGGAGCAAAATGGCAAACCATTTCCCCAGCCTGCAGTCAGCAGCGCCCCTACCCTGGAAGAGATCAAAGCAATACGAGGTTGGATGGGCTGTGAAAACCAGGATTTATCAAATGGAATAAGCACCAGAAGGGAAGTAATCGAAACAAAGTATGGAATCGTCCCTGTATCCATTTATTCTCCTTCTAAAGAAAAGACTGAAGCTATTGTGGTCTATATTCATGGTGGTGGATTCTATGGAGGCAATACAGCAGTGGTTGAAAACTGCTGCAAATTAATTGCTGACAGAGGAAATGCAGCAGTTATATCTGTAGATTATGGTCTTGCGCCGGAATACAAGTTTCCACAAGGGCTGAACCAGTGTTATGAGGTGGTAAAATGGGCTTATAATAATGGACATACTCTTAACGGCAATCAAAATAAGCTTGTAGTTATGGGAGATTCAGCTGGAGGCAATCTTGCCACAGGCTGCTGCCTTCTGGATACAGATGGTCTTATTAAATTGCAGGTTTTACTGTATCCTACTGTGGTTCAGACACAGGAATCATATGATACATGGGATGAAAGTGTATTTTCTATGGAGGGAGAAACAGAGATTAAGAAAAACATGGTTTACTCCACCAGAACAGGCAGTGAAATCTTAAAAGCAGCCTATTTTAACAGTCCGGAGGATGCCTGGAATCCACTTGTTTCTCCTCTTTTATCTGTGGAGCTTGGCAAAATGCCTATGGCAATGATTGTAACTGCTGAATATGACGCATTGCGGACTGAAGCTGAGGATTATGGAAGGAAGCTGCAGGACGAAGGGGTTGATGTGGTATTCTACCGGTATCTTGGAATGGGACACGCTTTTTTTGAGCATCCCGGGGAATTCCCTCAGTCAGAGGACTGTATCAATGAAATCTGTTCTGCTATTAAAGCTTTATAAATAAGAGTAAAGGAGTTACTGATTATGGCATTATTTCAATGCAGTTTGTTTTCAACAAGCCTTTGTTTTGGAACCAGTTTTCATGTAATTATCCCTTCGCCTGATTCTGATGAATTGATGAATAAAAAAGACAGTTCTTATTTTAAGGAAGGGGTTGAGTTCCCAGTACTGTATCTGCTTCACGGTGCTTATGGCGACTATACAGACTGGCAAAGACAGACAGGGATTGAGCGTTATGCACAGAAGCATAAAATTGCTGTTGTGATGCCCTCAGCCTCTAATAGCTTTTATCAGGATATGCATCGTGGATCTGCTTATTATACATACCTTACTGAGGAACTTCCTTCTTTTATAGAACGAACATTTCCTGTAAGCACCAGAAGGGAGGACACCTTTGTGGCAGGTCTTTCTATGGGAGGTTATGGAGCTTTGCGTTTGGCACTGATGTGTCCGGAAAAATATCAGGCATGTATCAGTTTGTCAGGAGCTGTTGATTTAGAACAGCTAATGGAAGCTGTTAACAGCGGAAATGTGACTGGACCATTTCAATGGCATAACATATTTGAACATCCTGAAGGTATTCGTAATACAGAAGCTGATCTATTCTATCTGATGGAACGCAATCAGAAGCAAAACAGACCTATACCAGATATCTTTCAAAGCTGCGGAACAGAGGATTTTCTCTATTCCATCAATGTTGCTGCAGATAAAAAGATGACTGATCTGGGGATCAGACATACCTTTGAAACACATCCGGGAGTTCATGATTGGGATTACTGGGATCTGCATATTCAAAGAGCTATGGACTGGCTGCCACTTAACAATCACAAATTGGAGGAATAGGATTATGGCACATATACAACTTAATTTTTTCTCCAGCTCTTTAAGGAAGAATACTGATGTTAATATATTTCTGCCTTCTCCTGAACCAGATGATTATTTATTTGGGCAGCTGGAACCATTTTACCAGAAGGGGAAAAAATATCAGACGATATATCTGCTTCATGGCAGTTATGATGACTGCCATTCATGGGTGAGAAAATCCAGTCTGGAGCGATATGCACAGGAAAGAAAAGTGGCAGTTGTTATGCCTACAGCAGAAAACAGCATGTATCAGAATATGAAGTACGGAGAAGATTACGAAACCTTTATCGCAAAGGAACTGCCGGAATTTCTGCATATTACCCTTCCATTAAGCAGAGAAAGAGAGGATACTTTTATTGCAGGTCTGTCTATGGGCGGAGGTGGTGCATTTAGTCTGGCGATGAAGTATCCGGACAAATATGCTGCAGCAGCCAGTCTCTCCGGAGGATTGGATATGAAGTCACTAAAGAGTGAAGCCCATCTGGAGAAAATGCCTGTTTCCTACAGAAATGCAGTAGGAAATCATGAGGCTGCCATTGACTTGATTGACAATGTTGATGTAAAGAAATTACCAAAAATGCTGATGACCTGCGGAACAGAAGATTTTATTCTTCCCTGTAACCGGAGCTTTTATAAGAAAGCAAAGGAATATGGATTGGATATTGTATATAAAGAAAGTCCGGGTGCCCATACATGGGAATTCTGGGATCAAAGCATTAAGGAAGTGCTGGACTGGCTGCCTTTGCTTCAGGGAATGGTTTAAGGAGGAGCAGAAATTGGATCAGCAGGAATTATTAAGACGGGAAGAGGAACTGAATAGAAGAGAGACTTATATTAAGAAGAAAGAACAGGAACTGATAAACAGTAAAAAGAAATTGTATGACAGGCTGGATATCAGTGTGAAACAGCTGGACTTTATAATTGTAGCAGCTGGAATTGCTATTTTTCTTTGTGTACTGGCTGGATTGTATTTCAGGTGACAATTAGGTGTACAATGAAAATAACAAAAAGAATAATTTCAAATCTTTTATAAAAATGAAGCCATAGTTTACATAATTATCTTATGTAAACTATGGCTTTTACCATTAATAAATTACCTTACTTAATTAATCCCCATACGAAACAGTCCAATAACTTTACCAAGAATATCCACCTGATCCACAATAATCGGTTCCATAGCGTCATTCTCCGGCTGCAGTCTATAATGACCATTCTCTTTATAAAATCGCTTCACTGTTGCAGAATCATCAACAAGTGCTACTACAATCTCACCATTCCTGGCAGTTGAGCATTGCTCTACGATAATCTGATCTTCATGAAAGATTCCAACATTAATCATGCTGTCTCCCTTAACCTTCAACATAAATGTCTCTGCATTAGGAAGCAGCTCTGAAGGGATAGGGTAATAATTCTCAACATTCTCGTCAGCAAGAAGAGGCTGACCTGCAGCTACAGTTCCCAACAGCGGAACATTAACCACCTCACGCCTGGTGAGATTAAAACAGTCATCAATAATCTCGATTGTCCTTGGTTTGGTTGGGTCTCTTCTTATATATCCCTTCTCCTCCAATGTTTCTAAATGAGAGTGGACAGAAGAGGTGGACTTTAAACGAACCGCCTCGCAAATCTCACGAACTGCCGGTGGATAACCCTTCTTTAAAATCGTCTGTTTTATATATTCTAATATTTCCTGCTGTTTCGGTGTAATTTTCTCCTGAGCCATATCTACAGCCTCCTCAATCCTTTTTTCTTACATTTATAGTAACATACGTTCGATAAAAATGCAAACCTTTGTTCGAAAAAATCACCTTTTTCGCTTGACAAACGTTTGTTCGAGTGATATGATAAACACAGTTGCAGAACAAACGTTCTATTCAAAAGAAAAATCGTTATTGGGAGGTATTTATTATGAAAAAGTTATTAGCTATATTAGCACTTGTTGTATTAATCGGTTCTAATTTCTTTGGTCACTCCTTAATGAATGCTCTTGCAGATGAGACAGAGCAGATAGAGATGGTTAAGTATTATACAAGTGTTCAGATAGAAAGAGGAGATAGTCTCTGGAGTATTGCAGGAAAGTATATAGAGAACAGTGGCATGACCACAGCAGACTATGTTAAGGAACTGAAGAATATGAATGGGCTGAGAGAAGATATTATTCACAGCGGTCAGTATCTTACTGTTATGTATTTTGTTCCTGCTGAGTAATTTTAGTTTTAAGGTGATTTAAATTTTAAGGTGATTTGAGTTAAACCAATATGACTTATAAATATATAGTAAAGCGAAGATAAGAAAATCCCCAACCGGTATCATGGTTGGGGATTATTGATTTAAGCCTGTTTTCACAGAGTCCGGTAACTGCTAAATTTAATCTAAAGGAAATTAACAGTCCTGCTTAAGGAAAGTTTAAGTATTTTGTTTTTCATAGTACTTGACAATACATAGTACCTTGTATAATATAGTATCAAAGGAGGATTTATTATGAATCCACAATTTAAAAAGGGGGTTCTGGAATTGGTTGTTCTGGAATCGGTACGTAAAAAGGATATGTATGGCTATGAACTGGTAGAAGAGGTATCGAAGGTCATAGATGTAAACGAAGGCACCATATATCCTTTACTAAAAAGATTAACTAATGAACGGTACTTTGAAACATATCTCCGTGAATCTACAGAAGGACCGCCGAGAAAATATTATCATCTGACTGCAGCCGGTATCTTATATTGTGAGCAGCTGAAGAAGGAGTGGACTGAATTTCAGGAACGGGTAAACAAATTCTTAAAGGAGCAGAAATATGAATAAGGACAATTTTTTAAAAGAGCTGGGGAAACACCTGGCTATATTAGATAGTAACGAACAAACGGATATACTTGGAGAGTATTCCCAGCATATTGATATGAAGATCAGCAACGGTTTAAGTGAAGAGGAAGCTACCAGAGATTTTGGCAGTGTGTCAGAACTGGCAGCAGAGATTCTGGAAGCTTATCATGTGAATCCTGAGTATCAAAAAGTAAGGTCGGCAAAGTACATACCTAACATAGAGAAGGCAACAGAAGAGGGCAAAAAGGCATATGGCTCTATTGTACGCCTTTTGAAATGGCTTTCACAGAAATGTAAGACTGTTGGCGCATCGATCCTAAAGCTTATAAAAGCTTTATTTCGATCCATTGCCTCAATACCTTCCCTCCCAGGAAAGCTGCACAATAAAATCAAAGAAAGAAAATCCGTAGCTTACGACATAAATGCTGATGATGTAAATTCCACTAATACGGTTACTAATAACATGAATGCAGAATCAACAAAAAGCAAACGAAGCCCTAATCCTGTAATTGGTTTTGTAAAACGATGCTTTTATTCATTGAAACATTTATTAAAATTGAGTGTAATCTTTATATATAAGTGCCTGTACTGGTGTATTAAGCTGGCATGGAATGCTTTTTTATTGTTTATCTCTATATTCAGCGTTATGTGTACCTTAGTTTCATTATTTGTATTTGCTCTGATGATCACTTTGATCTTTCAGGGATATCCAGTCAAAGGACTTACTCTGATCATGATGGGCACTGTAGCATGCAGTGGTTCCTTCACCGTATTTTGTGCAAGTTTTCTTCCATTTAAGAGGGTTAAGGGCAAAGAAAAAGATAATGACAAAGGAAGAGCTGACAACAATGAGATTGAGGAAGAAATTGTATTAACAGCCAATCTTCCAAAGGAGGTCCACAATGCGTAAACTAACAAAAATTATGGCAGCAGTTTTCTGCTTTGGTGTTATATCAGCAGGAATCGGCTGTGGAGTTACATTTTCCGAATTCATCTCACTATCCTATGTGGGAGAGAGGCAGATGGGTAATGAGGATATGAAAACTACAGTCCTTGACTATCCTTTCGAACCACAGAACAATCATAAACTTAAAATTGGCGGTCTCTATAACCTGCATCTTACAGAAGAAGACATTACTGTCAGTCAGGAGGTTCCATCTGATACAGTCCGTTTTCTGGTAACCTATAACACAGCAATAACAGAACCCATATTAAATACCTGGAATGAGGGATATGTTGGTATTGATATGTACTATGAAGTTGATGATTTTGAGATATTTATGTACTCCAAGGATCGGGTTTTAGAAGACCTTAAAAATCGGGAATTGGCTTCCTACACAACGACCACAATTACAGATATCAATATTCTTGTAAATCCTGATACTAAGAATTATATAACAATAGAATGATAACAGCGACATGCAATACGTGATATACAATACGCAATACACAATAAGCCACATCAGGGGCAGCACATATAACGTGCTGTCTCTTTTATATGAAACATACAATTTCATGCATATTTCCATTGATTTTATAACAACCTTAACTTAGAATAATAATAGCCATCAGTAACATGGATGGCTTTTGTTATTAATTAGGAAGTAACCGTATTTCGATGCGGTAGTCTGCAAGGCGGTTACTTTTGAAGAATACAGCGGGGAAATATAATGATTAAATGCAAACCAATACGTGTAGGAGGCATTCTGCTTCCAACCAACGTACTTATGGCACCATTAGCAGGCTATACCTGTTATCCTTTCCGCATCCTGTGTCAGGAATTGGGCGCAGGACTGTGTTTTACGGAAATGGTCAGTGCCAATGCTTTAAAATATAAAGATAAAGCAACAGAACAACTGCTTTTTACAACATCAGAAGAAAAGATCAAAGCAGTCCAGCTATTAGGCTCTGATCCTGCAGTTATGGAGCGGGCTGCCTGCAGTGAGAGACTGTCAGAATTTGATATTATAGATATTAATATGGGCTGCCCTGTTCCCAATGTATTTAAAAGCGGAGAGGGAAGTGCCCTGTTAGGAGATTTAAGAAAAGCTTCGGCAATTATAAGAGGCTGTAAAAGAAGCGGAAAACCTGTTACAGTAAAATTCCGTATAGGTATTAAGGAAGATTATCTCTATGCTGCTGAACTGGCGAAGATGTGTGAAGATTCAGGCGCTGATATGATCTCCATCCATGGAAGAAGCCGAAGTATGATGTATGAAGGAATCCCTTATTATGATCAAATGGAGCAGGCAAAATCTGCTGTCTCTATTCCTGTAATCGCTAACGGAGGAATATTTTCTGAAGAGGAGGCTTCTTATATGATGGAAGCTACAGGTGCAGATGGAATTATGATAGGCAGATATGGACTGCAGGACCCATTTGTCTTCAGCCGGTTGACAGGTAAGAAAACAGATAAGGACAAATATAGAATTATTTCTGAGCAGCTGGAACTAACTTCCAGATATTATGATGAAACCTATACCATGACTTATATTAGAAAGCTCGCTTCCTATTGTATGAAAAAACGACAGGGAACAAAGCAGTATAAACTGAAACTCTATCAATGCGGCAATCTTGCAGAGATGAGAGAGATTATAAAAGATATTTTTTACGAAGGAGAGGAGATCGAATCGTGAATATAGAAAATTACTTGACTATAGAAGATGGAGTTCTGACAGCATGCAATTCACGGGAGACCTCTGTTACAATACCACATGATGTTCATACCATAGGAGAAGGTGCTTTTAAAGGCTGTGTCTCCTTAGAGGAAGTATTTGTCCCTGAAACTGTAACTGCCATCTTAAAAGATGCATTTAAAGGCTGCCGTAATTTAAAACAAATTGAATTACCCAAAATGCTGACTGTTCTGGGAGATTATGCATTTCACCGCTGCCACAGTCTAAGCTCCATTATTCTGCCTCCCTCTGTGGATAGTCTGGGAAACTGTGTGTTCCTGTACTGTGACAGTCTGGAAACTGTGTCCATGCCAGGAGTGAAGAAGCTGGGCGCACAGGTGTTTTTAAATGATATTCAACTAAGGGAAATAGAAATTTCCACAGAACTTGATGGTTTAAGTATCTGTGACTGTTTTACAGGATGTGGTAACCTTAGGAATATCCATTTCTCTGACGGAACTGCATACCATATGGTCAATGCAGTAGCTGCCATTTCTTCCGGCTCAGATGCCCCGCCTCTTGTAAAAACCATTGCAGCAGATGTATGCAGAATGATGGAGCTGGAAGATGGAGTCATTACTAAATTTCTGACCAATCTAAAGAATGTGGAGCTTGCAGAAGGAATTACTGCCATTGGAAAGAGCTGTTTTTTTGATAAAAAGGGGATTATTACAGTTACTCTGCCGAAAAGTCTTAAGGAAATCGGAAGCAGAGCATTTCGCAACTGTATTAATTTAGAACAGGTGGAGTTTGGCAGTGATGATGTGATCATTCATAAGGATGCATTTAAAAATTGTTCCACACTTCGATATATCCGAACAGCCGATGGTAAGAAATATGAACTAAAAGGGCTTACTTCCATATCAGATGAGAAGGTGCCGGCTCTGGTTGAGACAATCCACAATCAGATATTAGGCAATTTCTTAATCAGTGGAACCACCCTTTTAAAATATAGAGGTTCAGAGGACAGAGTGGTAGTTCCCGAGGGCATTACTGTAATCGGAGAACGGGCATTTGCAGGGAATGAAGCCATTGACAGAGTTATTCTCCCTGAATCAGTGACAGTTATAGAAGAAGAGGCTTTTGCTGACTGTGTTGTACTTCAGACCATACAGATTCCTGATGGGTTGAAAGAACTTAATAAGGGAGCTTTTATCAACTGCCTGAAATTAATCCGCATCATTTTACCTGATTCCTTAAAAATAATCGGTGAATCAGCCTTTAACAGATGTGGTTTGTTAAATGAAGTCAGTCTGGGGAACGAGACAACAACCATTGGTCCCATGGCATTTTACGGCTGTCAGAAGCTTAAGGAAATCCTCCTTCCTGACAGTTTGAAATATATTGGTGATATGGTATTTTATCAATGCACCGCTTTAAAACAAATAAAACTGCCTTCTGATATCATATCTCTGGGAAATCATGCATTTACACTATCAGGGCTTCGAAAGGCTGTTGTTGCATGTACTCCTAAACACTACGGAATGGATGTATTCTCTAAGTGTAAAAAGCTTAAAATCCTGGAGTTTACAGAAGGAGTTTTCCACATTGGTGATAAACTTGCTTTTCAATGTGAAAATCTTACCTATGTGACAATTCCAGATAGCGTAAAAACTATAGGGAGACATTCCTTTGAAAGATCAAAATATCTTCAGAATCTACCTGTACCTAAAATGGCCGGTTCCATCTTACTAGATGGCAGTGATCTGTCCGGTGAAGTTATCATTCCGGATACAGTTACTGCTATAGCCGGCGGGGCTTTTTATGAAAACAAAACACTTACTTCTATCACTCTGCCTGATACACTAACTGATATTGGACCAGGTGCATTTTGCAGTTGTACAGATATTACTGAAATTATACTGCCGCCCTGCATCTCAGAGATAAAGGACAGTGTATTTGCTTACTGTACTTCTCTTCGGTATGTAAAAGGAGGAGCTATAAAGGCTATTCACAAACAGGCATTTATGGATTGCAGCAGTCTGGTGGAAATTCCTGATCTTGGTAAATGTTCTTTTATTGAAGACAAGGCGTTTTATGGATGTGTCCAGCTGAAAGAACCGGGAGAGTTGGGCAAATCATTTGATTTCGGTTTAACTGGTGATTCTGGTTTAACTGGTGATTCTGGTTTAACTATTGATCACAGCTTAACTATTGGTGATATGGCATTTCATGGTACAAGATTCTTCTCTGAATTAAAAGAACAAACTTCTCTTGTAAAGATTGGAAACACTATAATTGATGGAAAAGATTGTGATGGTGGTGTTGTAATTCCGGAAGGAACTATTAAGGTTGGGGATTATGCTTTCTATGGTAATGACTCCATTACGGAGGTGCAATTTCCTGCCAGTATTAAGGAATTGGGAGCCTATGCATTTTCTGGCTGTAAGAATTTATCTGTTATCACATTTGCCGGGGAATTGACCTCAGTGGGAGAGGCGGCTTTTGAAGCGTGTATAAGCCTAAAAAAAGTTACAATAGAAGTAAATATAATAGGAAAAAGGGCATTTGCCTGGTGCGAAAAACTCAGGGAGGTTTCCTGCCCTGTTACATTTTCTATTGAAGATGAAGGGTTTATTGGGTGTAAAGAGCTTTTACACTGGAATTTTCCTCATATAAAGAAAATTGGCAATGGAGCTTTCTCAGAGTGTGCAGCACTTAAGAAATTTACAATGGAGAAGGTTCAATGGATAGGAGCCAGAGCTTTTGAGCGGTGTGATTCTCTCAGGGAGATTTCTTTTCATGAAGATGTCACAATAAGAGCTCATGCATTTGAGGATTGCAGTCATTTAAAAACTGTCAGTATGGCTTCAGATAACAGTATCCATCTGGGCAGCTACGGATTTTCCGGATGTACGGCAATCAATAAAGTGATTATAGATGGTTATGTATGGAAGCTGGAAGGATACAATTCCTTATTCTCCCCAGGAATTCCTCAGGCTGTGAGAGAAATATATTCAAGTGTACTTAGCTGCTTTACCATTGATGAGAATCTGGTTCTTCTGGAATATCACAACAATGGAAGATATGTGTTGATTCCGGAAGGAGTTACAGGAATCGGTGATCAGGTATTTCAGGATAAATCACGTCTGGAAGAGATTGATCTGCCAGACAACGTTACCTCTATTGGTGCCAGAGCATTTGACAAGACATTATGGTTGGAGAAACAACGTACTTTACAGGGTGCACTTCCAGTCATTATAAAGCATATTATCATTGATGGTCTTTTCTGCAGTGGTGATCTTGTATTTCCCGAAGATGTGAAAGAAATTGCAGGCTGGGCATTTGCCAATTGCCTTGATTTAACAAGAATTACTTTCCTTTCAGACAGGATAAAAGTAAATAATCATGCATTCCGCAATTGTGTTCATTTAAAACAGATCGTTCTTGCAGATGGACAGACTTTTCCTCTAAAAGGAAAAACAGAAGAGGATGATGATCTGCCTCCTGTTGTTTCACGCATTATTGAAGACTGTTTTAACTGCTTTAAAACAACTGAGGAACAAGTTCTGACGGAATGTACTGGTAATATCAGCCGTTTAACCCTTCCTGACGGCATTCAAGTAATAGGAAAAGGAGCATTTAAAAACAGCAATCTGCTTACATTTATTACGCTGGCTCCTGGAACACAAATCATTGGAAACAATGCCTTTGAACAGTGTAAATGGTTAGAGCACGTATCTCAAACCTCACAGCTGGAACAGATTCATGCTATGGCATTTTCCGGCTGTATCCGTTTGAAAAGTCTGGAGCCGCTTACTGCTCTTAGATATCTTGGAGAACGTGCCTTTGAGAATTGTACCGCTCTGGAGGAGATCATTCTTCCTGAAGGATTGGAGGAGATTCCCAAACGGGCTTTCTATCGCTGTCATCAATTAAAGAGAATTACATTGCCATCTACCATCAAACGGATTGGAGAGGAAGCTTTTGCCTTCTGCTATCAGCTTCCACAGCTTCAACTGCCTGAAGGAGTCGAATTAGCCGGTGAGCGGACGTTTGCGTGGTGTTATGGAAGAGAGGCTGTTTTATGAGATACAGAAAACTTGGTAATACAGGGCTTACAGTATCGGAAATAGGATTTGGCACAATCCCCATTTTAAGCGGCAATGTGCCTGTTCTTCCTGATTACTACAGCCCTGATACAGAAACAGCAATTAATATTATGACACATGCACTGAATCTGGGCTGCAATCTCTTTGACACTGCCATTGTGCCTGAATATGGTGATGCTGAAATTAAACTGGGGGCTTTTGCCAAAAGAGTTGGACGGGAAAAGATCATTATTTCTGATAAATCCAGATTTTTTACAGGCAACGAGATATATGAGGCAGTCCTTACCTCCTGTGAAAATCTGGGAACCTATGCTGACATCTACTTTGCACATCAGGTAGATCCTGGTAATGCAGAAGCCACCTTTGGCCCCTATGGGGCTGTTCATGCTCTGACTGAGCTAAAAGCTGAAGGAAAAATCCGTTTTACAGGAATCGCTTCCCATTATTACGACATTCTTCTTCGTGGTGCAAAAGACCCAAGAATCGATGTTCTTCAGGGCAGCGGGAATATACTGGAGCGGGGGATGCTGGATAGAATAGAGCGAGAGTCTGCATTTTCCACAAAGGGATTGCTAATTAATAAAGTTTATGCAGCAGGTATACTTCCTGGATATTTTCCAGTAGAGACTTTGATCGAAGGAGTTCTTTCCTATCCTATATCAAGTGCTCTGATCGGTCTTGGGACCATTACTGAGGTGGATCAGGCTCTTACAGGGGATTTTTCCTCTGAACACAGACCTGATTATCGGGAAATTCTCTCAGTGCTTAAAAAGAACTTTTCTCCCATCCTTTGTGACCGCTGTCAGAAATGCTATTGTGTACATAATACAGAGATTCACACTGTATTCAGACAGTTTAACTATTATTTTCTCGGCAAAAACTATTGGGCTTTGCGAAAACTGGATTTAAATATCAGGGAAAGTGCAGAGTCATGTAACCGATGTACAGACAGGTCCTGTATGAAGCAATGTCCAAGAGGTCTTAAGATTCCTCAATTAATGAATCAAATCAGGAATCTGACAGAGGCTCATATTAGGAATTCCATTATATAAGAGCATTACTAAGGAGCATCATATGGAAACAATTATTATTTACAATATATCTGATCTAATCCCTTATGCAGAATCCTTAAAACAGGAACCACTGCTTGCTGTTGATACGGAAACTACAGGATTAGATCCTCATATTCATAAAATCAGATTAATCCAGCTTGCATGGAAGGAGAAAATTCTCATCATTGATTGTTTTTCCTTTCTGCCTGAGGGATATACTATCATAAAAGAGATACTGGAATCCCAGTCACTTAAAATATTTCAAAATGCCAAATTCGACCTTCAGTTTTTCATGGCCATGAACATTTTACCGCCCAATATCTTTGATACCATGATTGCTGCTCAGCTTCTGGCACCTCTTGGCGGCCCTAAAAAGTTTAATTTAGGAGAGTTATCAAGGTACTATTTAAATGAGGAAATGGACAAAGAGCTGCAGAAAAGTGACTGGAGCAGATATTTAACAGAGGATCAGATACGATATGCCGGAAAAGATGCGGCTGTTTTGCTGAAGCTCTACAAGGTATTAACTGGTCAGATTTATGAAAAGGGGTTAATGGATATTGCAAGAATAGAATTCAGCTGTATATTTAGTGTTGCTCAGATGGAATACTATGGTATATTGTTAGATATTGATTCCTGGAAACACTTAACAGAGCAGATGGAGGAAGAGAAGAGGGCTGCCATTGCTGAGCTGAATCAATTTACAGATTCTCCTGCTTATACACAGATGACCTTATGGGGAGATGAGGAAATTGTCAATAATAACTTTGACAGCAATACTTATCTTTTATCACTGCTTCATAAACATCAGATTGATGTGGAGAATACTTCCAAGTCTGCTCTAGCACCTTATAGAGATAATCCTTTGGTTATGGCTGTGTCCAGATACCGTTCAGCTTCCAAGCTGTTGTCTGCTTTTTTGCATCCAATGGAGCAAATGGTCAATCCCAAAACTGGCAGAATCCACCCCAGGTATGGGCAGATCAGCGCCTATAGCGGAAGGATGAGCTGTTATTCTCCTAATATTCAGCAGATTCCCAGAAGCCAGGAATTCCGCAGATGTTTTATAGCTCCTGAAGGAAGAAAGCTGCTGATCGCTGATTATTCCCAGATTGAGCTTCGGGTAATGGCTCAGATCACTGAGGACAGACGAATGCTGGAAGCATATAAAAATGGAGAGGACCTTCATCGTTTAACAGCATCGTTTATGTTAAATAAGCCTGTAGAAGAGGTGGATAAAGAAGAGAGACAGTATGCGAAAGCTGTGAACTTTGGGCTTATCTATGCCATGGGCGCTTCTGGATTGTGTCAGTATGCCCTTCAATCCTATGGTGTGGAAATGACTCTGGAACAGGCAGAACGATTCCGCAAGCTGTTTTTCGAAGCTTATCCAGGTGTAAAGCATTGGCATAATGAACTGCTTAAAAACCACCAGGAAATGACGCAGGGACAGACTCTGTCAGGAAGAAAATTTCTCCTGCCCCAGTGGTATGGTCTCCCTACATTCAGCAATACTCCGGTTCAGGGAACTGCAGCTGATATCCTAAAGAAGGCACTGGGTGATCTGGCTTATCAATTGAAGGGTACAGACGCCTATATCATTGCTACAGTTCATGATGAAATTCTCATGGAATGTCCGGAAGAAAAGGTGGATTATTATGCTGAAATGCTTAAAAATACAATGATTCAGGCATCAGACTCCATATTGACCAATGTACCTGCTGAGGTTGAGGTAAGCATTGGGGATACCTGGGCTGAGAAATAAATTACTTAAAATTAACAATGGAAGGACTTACTATGATACAGAACAGATTAACAGCAACGATTTTCAGAGGAGCAAGCTTTTTATTTGCATTAATTGGTTTATTAGAACAAATGGGAATCTTTAGAGGTAAGTTTTCCCTTGCATCATTTATGTATTACACCATTCAGAGTAATCTGCTTGCATTTATAATGTTCGGAATCTTGCTGGTGCGGACTATAAAAGGGCTGAAAGAAGATGGAATCCATGGAAGAGCTGGTTATTTTACCAGATTTGAGATGGTGTGTACGGTTGATCTGCTGCTAACCTTTATTGTGTATTGGGTTTTACTTGCGCCAAGATCGTTTTCCATGAATGGTGGTTTCAACCTGTGGACATTTGGAAATCTGGCAGTTCATATGATTACACCACTTCTTTGTCTGGTGGATTATATCTTGTTCGCTGAGACAGGACGGATTAAATACAGGGATGTTTATGCAATTCTGATCTATCCTTTATCCTATGTGCTCCTGACAACCATTGCAGGGTATTCGGGATATGTTTACAATATCTCCATTGTGGATGGAAAACCTGTAAGATTTCCTTATTTCTTCTTTGATTATGACCGCATTGGTTCTGGAGCATTTACCTATATTGTGGTGTTAGTTCTGCTTTTCCTTGTAATCAGCCATATGTTGTATTTTATTGACAGGAGATGGGCAAGGCATCTTGAGAAAAAGTGAGGAGAAGGGATATGGGGAAGTCAATGAATCCTGTTTGACTTCTCTATTTACCTGATGTAGTATTAAATTAATTTATTTTCGTTCACTGAAACAGCTAAATCAAAAGGAGAAATTACTATGAACAAAGCATTAAACTGGGGAATCTTATCTACAGGAACCATAGCTCATAAATTTGCAAAAACCATAAAAGCAATGGGAGAGGAAGCTGTGCTTTATGCAGCATCTTCAAGAGATTTAAAGAAGGCAGAGGATTTTGCAGAGGAATATGGAATTGTGAAAGCATATGGTTCTTATGAAGAAATGCTATCAGATGAGAATGTGGAGGCTGTATATGTAGCCACTCCCCACAGCCATCATTTCGATCATATGATGTTATGTTTAGAACATGGAAAACACGTTCTATGTGAGAAATCATTTACAGTTAATCGCCAGCAGGCTGAAGTCATTTTTAAGACTGCTAAGGAAAAGAATCTATTTGTTATGGAGGGGTTCTGGACAAAATTCCTTCCAATATACAGAGAGGTGGAAAAAGTACTTGCAGATGGAGTCCTGGGAGATATCCGTCTTGTGACAGCTCAGTATGGTTACTGCACAGGCACTGAAAGGGGAATAAGAAAGTTTGATCCACAGCTGGCAGGGGGAACCCTTCTGGACATCGGTGTCTATGCTGTAGGTTTTGCCTCCATGATACTGGGATACCAGCCAAAAGCCATTGAGACACAGGTTCGTTTTAACGATATGGGAACCGATGAATTCAGCAGTATTCTATTACAATATGAAAATGGTGCAATTGCTCAGCTGACCACTGCCATTCAGACTACTATGCCGGTTCTGGGCTGTATCTATGGTTCTAAGGGTTATATGCAGATAAATGACTTTAAAAGCCCTTCCAAATTTACAGTGATACTTAATAATGGGACAGAGTACGATGTGAAAATGGATTTGGAAATCAATGGATTTGAATATGAGATACGGGAAGCACAGAATTGTATTATGAATAATCAGCTTGAAAGTTCGATACAGACACCGGAGCAGTCCATTGCAGTGATGGATATTATGGACCAGGTTAGGAGAAAATGGGGGTTGGTGTATCCTATGGAAAAATGATGGGGTTGTGGAGTGGTTCTATTAGGCAGAACCACTCCAGTTTTTAGCATATATTTACTAATCTTAGATTTCTCTTAATTTCACCTTATTTCTGGCACTTCGCCGCCTCTCATCCTCCAAAGCAGCATAATGCTTCTTAGTTGTATTTACATCAGAGTGACCAAGAACATCAGCAACCAGATAAATATCCCCTGTTTCCTGATAAAGGTTGGTACCATAAGTACTTCGCAATTTATGAGGGGTTATTTTCTTAAGGGGTGTTACAATTTTCGAATATTTTTTCACCAGATTTTCTACACTTCGTACTGTAATTCTCTTTTTCTGGAGAGAGAGGAAGAGTGCGTTCTCATGACCTTTTTGAGTTTCCATCTCATTACGTTCTTCTAAGTAGTCTAAAAGGGCATCCTCCACTTCTGTACCGAAGTAAACAGTAACTTCTTTACCACCTTTTCGATGAATTCGGATTCCTCCATTTTTAAAATCTACATCATCCAGATCTAAGCCCACACATTCCGAAACACGGATTCCGGTTCCAAGCATTAGGGTGAGGAGAGCAAGATCACGAAATTTAGTTTTCTCATGAAATGCTTTTTGTTTTGGAGTCAGAGATTCGCCGCTTTCTACCTCATCTAATAATAAAGCGACTTCGTCCACATCAAGCCGGATAATCTCTTTTTCATGAAGCTTGGGAAGCTGAACAAGGGCAGCCGGATTATTGGTAATGCGTTCATTTCTGTAATAATAATTATAGAAACTCTTAAGAGAAGATATTTTTCTCATAATTCCCCGTTCCTTGTTGGTAACTTCCTGTTCTCTGTCATTAAAACGGTATTTCAGGAATTCCATATATTCTTCCATGTCGACCACACGCAGATTATCTAAATGATCCAGAGTAATATCAGAAATTCCAAGCTTACCAATAACCGGATTTTCCTTCATAAGAAAATCAAAGAAAACTTTTAAATCATAGGCATAGGCAATTCTTGTTCTGGATGAGGTTCTTGGCTCAATACCACGGAAAAAATCGGCACAAAAGGGTGGGAGATCACGAATTAGTTGACGCAGGTGTTTGACGTTTTCAATATCCTTTTGCTGATGATAGGGGAGAGTAGTACTCATGTAAAATCAACCTCTTTTCTGATTTCTTTAATGTTGTAAAGTAATGTTGTAAAGCTTTCTAAATAGCTTATTTATAAATGTAATAGTAATACATTGGATTAGTAATTATGGTATTTAACGAATAGTTGGATACCTTATTCATCATAACAGATTTGGATTATTATTACAATATTTATCAGATTGTGTTTTAATGTTTTATCAGACTATGTTTAAATAGTTCTCAATGCAGGTTGAACATATTGTGTGTATTCGGAGCAAAAATTCGATTAATATAGAAAATTACACAAACTTTATATGGTACGTTATTATAACGGTTAAAAATGGGTATAATCATAATATAGACATTATTAGAGTTGAGAAGATTCTTATATAAATTTTGAAAGATAGATAAGTGTATTAAGATGGTTATTTAAGGGGGTGTTATTATCATTAGAGTCGAAATGACATTCGATGATGTTACTATCCAAACAAACTAATTTAAAAGAATAGGTGTTTACATTTCAATATAAAAGATGACTAATGGTACATAATCGATGATGAGAGGATGAGAGAGTTAAATACTAAGGGTTTTGCATAAAGCTACATATTCTGGTGTACAGGTTTTATATAACCTTATATTCCTATAAAACAGCCCCAACTATTCGTTAAACTAGACTTTCGCGAATAGTTGGAACTCTCTTGTATTTATATAGCAATTTAACAGAGCTTTCTAATTATTCGCTTTTGAATAATTGGAGGGCTTTTTATGTTAAAGAAATCCGCTCTTACACTGTTTCTCTCTTGCTTGTTCATTGTTATTAATGTGTTGTCTGTTTTTGCTATTGCGACTCCTAGTAATGTTCAAGTGTTAACTGGAGAAATTACTCCATTTGCTACTACTGTTGCTTCTCCTTTACAAGCTTTAGTAAATGGCACTTGGCAAACGCTGTATTATTCTGATAATTCGTTAGCTTATGTTTATATACCTAGTAATGCTACACAAGTTGCTTGGGTTAACTCTAATAATAGGCATTTAAGGCTATTAATTGATTCTTCTGACCTTGCACGTTTTAAATCCATGATAATTTCTGTTTATGGTGCTAATGATGTGCTTATGGGGTCTTATACGGATAGCGTATCTCATTTTTTTGATGATAATGGCAAGTTTCAATTGGGTGTTCATAATCCATATCATACGAATGTACATATTGCTTTGTCTCCTGCTGATACGTCTATCTATGTTGGTGTTAGTACTTCTTATGCTCCGCCTGAAAAGTTATATATTGGTGGTGTGTATGATTCTTCTGATTCTAAATTTTGGCTTAAGACTGTTGATAATTCCGGACAGAGTATGTACCCACGTTCTTATGTTTATAACGTATCCGAATTTTACAGTTATATCATGACATCTGGTGGTATTTTAAAAAAGGGTTATGAATATTCGTTTACATTTTATTCTACTTTTGGTACTGGTCTTCCCTATCATCTTCGTACTGTAGGTGATGAAGGGGTCATTTCTCATGGTGTTGCAAATGGAAACTATGTTACTTATACGTTCACTCCTGATTATGATATGAATACTGGTGACCTTTGGTTTTATGTATATAAAGGTGCTAATAATTTTCAGAAGCAAGGTGCTTTTTATTATCTTAGTTCCTCTTCTACTTATATTCCTGCTTCTGATTCTGGACAACAAGGACAGGTGACAGCAGCCAACACAACGGTTATTAAAAATGTTGTTACGAACATTAGTAACATAGTATCAAATATTAGTAACCAGATAACGAACACTACTACAACGATTACAAATACCATTACAAATACAGCTAATCAGATAAGCAATGCAGTGTCTCAAAGTGCTGATAATATTACACAAAGTCAAAATGCTAATACTGGTAAATTGACTGATAAATTAGATGATGTTAAATCTGGTGTCTTGCAGTCGGTACAGGAAAATAATGATAAGAATATTCAGGCACAGGATAATAATGCGGATAAGATTATGCAGAATCAAAAAGAAAATACGGATAAACTTAATGAAAATCAGGATAAAAATACGGATAAAATTCTTAACAGTTACGATTCTTCAAAATTAGATGATAGTTCTAACGATTTAAATGATACTCTCACTAAGTATGATGAATTAGAAAATACTATATCTGAATCCATGGGTTCCTACTTTGATGATTTTGAATATAAGGATATTTCTGGTTATCCTTCTGGTGCTCTTGCTTCTGTCCTTTTCTTTGGTAACTATTTGCAGAGTATTTTTGAATCCATTGGAGATTTTAATTTGCCTATTACGTTAGGTTTAACTCTTACATTCGTATTAATGCTTATTGGCTATTTTAGATATGGGAGGTAGTTTCTATGTTTAAATTTTTTGATTCGATTATACAGTTGATTGGATTTGTGATTAATTTCGTAATCAATGCATTTAAAATGTTGATTATGCTAATTACCCAGATACCGAAGGCTTTAGGTTTTATCACTCTTTCAGTCTCTTATCTCCCACCGTTTCTTGTTACATTTGTTATGTTATTTATTGCGGTTTCCGTAATAGTAACAGTCATGAATAAGGGGGAATAATATGGCGGAATTTTTTGATTTCATTCTATACTTTGCTAGAATTGCTGTAACATTTTTGTTCTCGATTGATTTAGGGATTGGCTTCACTTTTGGTGACGCTATGGTCGGTATTACGATTTTATCAGTGTTAATCTCCTCTCTTGTTATCCGATATAACAGTGAAAGAATCTCGATCCCTAATGATGTAAAAGCGTCAAGACGGCTTTCAATGCGTCAACGTAGTGGTAAGAAAGGACGTTGATATTATGTTTGAACCTGTAAAGCTTGTGTTGAATTATGTTGTTAATTGGTGGAGTTTGATTATTGATAATCTCTTAAATGGTATGAGTTATCTTGGTGTATCTGTTATAGGTTTTTCTCTGTTAAGAAAAATTGTTGATGTCTGGAGAAAGGTAAAATAATGAATGTTAAATATTATATATTTGCTGTTTTTCTGTTTGCTTTTGTTTTTAGTGTTAGTCTCCCATTCAATGCCTATTGTGACCTTGCAACTCCTTCCAATGCTTCCGATATTGGTATTGATGATCTTGTTGGTGAGGGTTTTATAGATGAAGATGGACCATTAGAAGATGGTATCTTAGGGGAGATTTTACGTAATGTGGAATACATATCTGGTGTTTTGGCTTCTCCGTCAAATGCGTTACCGTATTCGGAAGATGATGAAGACTTTCAAACGATTGCTTTTGATGATGATGTTAGTATTAGCCCTTTTGCTGTTAATTCGTTACCTGATCATGATGTCGTAAATATTAAAGGGCGGTTTGGTAGTACGGTTTATACTTTGGTTGTTCCTCGGCAATACTATGCTAATTTATGGGTATCTGATTCCGGAATACTCTACAATTTATCTTCTGGCAACATAACCTGTCGTATATTTACTGGTACAACGTTTAACGATACGGATTATAATTACAATCTGTTTACTCTTACACCTATGCTTGGTAATTCTGCTAATAATCTTTATCGTTATGGTTCGCTTTCTTACCGAGTTAATTATTATGTGAGTGGTTCAAGCTTATCTTCTACTACTACATATGGTAATTTTTATGTAGATGATATAGAAATTCAACGTTCTCTTGACGTTGACTACAGGAGTTATTATGTATCGCTTGCAATACTTTTCATGGAAGGATTGGTGATTTTATGCTTATGGAAAAGCTCACGGCAATTATAGGCGAAGTTCCTCATGGTAGCGAAGACATTGTATACATTGTTGCGTGCCTTGTCTTTCTCTATATATTAGATGGCTTTATCAGCCTTCTTAAAATTTCATTTAGGGGGCTTAAATAGCCCGGAAAGGAGTCTTTATGTCTACTGTTTTAACTAATGTTACTTCTGTTTTGGAGTGGATGATTACCTCTTTTACAGACATTACAACATGGCTTATAGGTAACGAATTAGGCGGTATCTATGTAGCCCTCTTTATTATCGGTGGTGCTGTTGGTATGATGTATCGTATTCTTCACAGTGCCTAATTGAAAAGGAGTGGAAATAATGGTTGAATTTTTAGATTTGCTGATGGATTTTATTCTTTACTTTTTAGGGAGTATCACTATTGATGATGTCATTATTTCTGCTCCTGTTATGTTTATACTTCTTAGTATGATGTTCCTGATCTTTAGAAAGGCGGTGGGTCTCCGTTGAGGGTTTTATTTTGGTTCTTCTGTGCCTACGTCCTGTATGTTTGTTATTATGCGTATAAGTTCCGTAATCCTTATAAACTCATTATGATTTTTGGTAAAAAAGGTTCAGGAAAAACTACCTTTCTTACAAAGCTTACTATGCAGTATTTAAAACGTGGCAGAGCTGTATACAGTACGGTTAAAATCCCTGGTGCTATTTTGTTTAACCCTCGTGATTTGGGCTTCGTACATATACCGGAAGATTCTGTTGTCTTTATTGATGAAGTTGGTCTTATCTGGAATAACCGGAATTACAAGCTGTTCAAAGAAGAATATCGTGTTTATTTTAAAATGCAAAGGCAATACAGGCATACTGTTTATCTTTTCTCTCAGGCATTTGATATTGATAAAACGTTGCGTGATCTGACTGACGCTATGTATCTTATGAGATCATATTTTAGTGTATATTCAGTGGCTCGTCGTATTAATCGGAAAATTACAATTGTCAGTGCCTCAAGTGCTGGTGGTGGTGGCGAAAGTCGTATCACTGATGATTTAGCTTTTGATTCTCTTCTGCTCTTTTGGGCTGGTTCTATAAAGCTTACATGGATACCTAGATACGCAAAGTATTTTAATAGTTTTGATCCTCCTGCGTTGCCTGATGTTGGTAAATTTACGTATTGTCCTATTCCTCCATTGCCATATACAAACAGAAAGGAGCATGTTCTTTATGTATTATCTTGTTTTTGCACTTTTCTTATACGGTTGCATAAGTCTTTTACTGGATATATTCAAGATCGTATTAGCCGTATTACGGAAGGTAAAACATTCAAAAAACGCTAAGCTGTCAGACAACACAACCACAGGTGCACTTTAGGTGCGCTGTGGTTGTACTCTTATCTGTATGTTGATTATATTTTTTATTTACTTAATTGTCAGAAAAAGAAATCCCGCTACTTAATAACGGGATTTCATTGTATTAATACAATCGGTCTTTGATTTGTGTCTTAATTGTATTAAATCTGTACACAATTTGGGAGGTGGTTATTTTGTATCATAATTCCTATTCTGATGTCCATGGGTTCATTCACAGCATTGATAATGTTATTATAGATTATTACTTGGTCTGTGGTTATAAGACTGTGACAGATCGTCTGCTTACTCTCCTCTCCTCTTTTCGGTTTGATCAAAATGAAGTATCGCATACCAGTGGTTGTAAACTGGATATGTTGCCTTCTTTCCGGTATGAGTATTATCGTAATCTTATTTGGCATGATGGATTTACATTTTCCTTGGGTAAGTATGGCAAGTATGATAAGTTGTCTGGTACATGGTTGGAATTAGATATTATGCGTTTAAAGGTAAATCCTAATAAACATGATGGAACCGATTTAATGGAATCAGTTTTAAAATTTGTTAAGGAATGGTGTAAAGATGGTTATTTGGTAAGATATGACTATGCGGTAGATATTAAGTGCCCTATTGATGATGTTATCGTTATTGGCTCACGGAAAGAAAAAGGTCTGTATAAAGGTACTCGCTATCTGGGTCAAAGGCATAAGCATGGATACTGTAAGATTTATGATAAAAAGGAAGAACAAAAATTATCCTATGATCTTACCCGTATTGAGTATACGTTTTGTGGTGATTCTATTCCGGTATTCGATGATATTCTTATTCGTGCTCCTGTGAACGTCCAGAATGGCTTAGAACCGCTTTCCGGACAGGCAGACTTATATTTGGACATGCTTATTGAATTAAAGGCTCTAGGGGCTGATATTGAGCATTATCTACAACGGATAAACTATCGGACTAGGAAAAAAATTGAGCCATATCTCTATACAGGGATATCGCTCAAAGTTGATGATTACATACTGGATTATTTGTTGCAATTAATTAATGATAAATTTATTTTAACTGATGTTGTGTGTGATGTCAATGCTGATCTTATATATCATGATGGATTTATGAAGGTTTTAGATACTGATTTGCCGTTGCCTTTCGATTGTTAAACTCGACAAGCATAATCAAGTGCTTTTAGGTAGTGGTTTCTGTTCTGTTGGTGAAAGTGATCGGGGGTGATCGCCCGTACTATCCTAATGCGCACACAAAGCGCTAAGATTAGGATTGTTCGGGCGATCGCACCCGATCACATTGGATGTGTTGTGGTTGGTTTCTGCTTAGCTTCGTAATCTTCTACATATTTATCGAGTATATAATTTATTTGTTCGTTTGTGCTTCTATGTTCCTTTTTTGCAATATCTTTTATTTTATTTAATTTTTCTTTTGATAATCGTAATGTGAATCTTGGTAGATCGGATGCCATTTGATACCTCTTGTTTGAAAATTAATTTTTTAACCAATTTTGGAAGTTGATGATTGTTCCAACTTATTTTTGAGTTCTGCTCTTTCTTGTCTGGCTTCGTATTCTTCAATGTATTTTTTTACTAAATATTCTACCATGTTAGATTCTGAGCGGTTTTCAAGTTTGCATATTTTATTGAACTTTTCTTTGGTTTTATCGTCTACATAACTTCTTATTTGTTTTCTATCTGTTGCCATTTATTAGTTCTCCTTATCAACTTATAAGTAAGTTTAATTTGATAAAGTGGTATCACTTGTGTATACTATGAATAAGCACAGAAGTGGTATCACTTGTGTATACTATGTTGGTTCTGTCGTTGTCAGTGCATTGGTAACTGTCCGTTAGTCCGTTTGATTGTTTTTATGGTTGTAGGGGTATGACCATTTTATCATGATTGCGGACTTTTGTATATCACTTGTTGGCGATTTATAGAGGAGTGTAATATTTTTGTTTAATTAATATTTTTTAATTTAGAGGAGGATATATCATGGTTGAATTGTTAAGAAGCGAAATCAGAAAAGCAGAAAGCTTTGCAAGTAAAAGAGCAGGAAAACCAGTTGTAATGACTGGTTGGTTTACGGAAAATTGTGTAAGCGATTTTAATACTGTATGGTTTTTGTGCGAAATGTTTTCTAAGGATACACAGGAAAGAGTAGAGGACGTAATATTGGTTGTCTGGCTTGATGATAGACGTAGAAGTTATGTGATTTAGAGGAGGGTATTCAATATGGCAAGAGATACAAAGGAAATGAGACTTTGGCTGTTTGATTTAGCCCATGGAAATTTAACTGATGAAATAATTTTAAAGGGCTTTATAAAGCATTATGTTTTGTTTGGATACACTGTTGGTACTGTTCAAGATAACATTCGTTTTCATACTAATTATGGTGATGATGGTTGTTATCGTGCTATGTCTGATTTAAAGCGTGTGTTGGAATCTTATGTTTCTTAGGTCTTTAATAGTTTTTACTATTTTTGATAAAAATACTAATTTATTTTAAAGGAGGATGTTTTTATGTATTTGAACGTTGTTGGAGTAGAGGTTGTAGATTACATAAGTCGTAAAACTGGACAACCAGTTAAGGGCACGAATTTGCATTGTACCTATCCGGCTGATTATGATTCTACAAATGCAAAGGTAACTGGAACACGTGTAGAACGTCTGTATGTCCCAGAGCGTGTACGAGTTGATGGTATTGTACCGGGAGATGGTGTTGAGGTTTACTTTAATCGGTATGGTAGCGTTGATAGTGTTTCTTTAACGGAGCCAAAAAAGTAGGCAGTTGTCAAGGTCGGAGAACGTAGTGTACCTTGACAACTTGGATAGAGATACTCAGGTGTGGGGACTGTTGGTCGCACTCTACCATCAGCCCCCTTGACTACAGGTTTGTTTTGAAAGGTTGATATTGATGGTACTAAACGAATTGGAATTGTGTTATCTTCGACAACTTGTTGATGAGCGTATTCCTTATCTTGAAAGGGCTTATGCTAAGAATATGCGTATTTTTGGTGATACTGATGATGTGGTTTTAAAGCAACGTAAAATTGGTACTTTAGAAGTTGAACTTGAAATTATGGGGTCTGTTAAGAATAAAATCAATATTGATATTGCTCGTTTAGACTTCTCTCTTAGTGAATAGTTGCGGATATTTTTTTGATAACAACTATTCGCAATTAACTAGACTTTCGCGAATAGTTGGAACTCTCTTGTATTTATATAGCAAATTCATAATTTGCTCTTGCATTGATTTGGCTTCGCTTAGATGTTCTTCCCTCATTGCTGCAATTTATTGAGATTTGTAATATATGTAGCCTGCCTCAGCCAGTTACACAGATAAAAAGCGATGCTGAAACCAGATAACACGAAAAAGCAGAGGAAAATATATTGCTCCTCTGACACTCTAGTTTTCATTATGCAATTGATATTTCCGCCCATGGCATATATGATGGACTATTTCATGTTTAGCACTCCTCTCTTCTAATAAAGAAATTTTGTAAACTGATTAGAATTAAATTTCTTTATATCACAAAATCACCAATAATTAAGTGACCAGATTTTATAATCGCCATTAACATCTTTTTCAAACCATAAAATTCCATTTTCTACACATACCCCTCCATAATTTAAAAATAAATATTTTGTATACATATTTTCTATCTTCTCTTGAAAGTTTGATTCCGCGATCAAAGTATCATATTGATATGCCATTTCTTCTTCACTTTCTACAGAAATAACTTCACCATTTATTCGAATATCCAGTGGATATTTGAACAATTTTATAAACTTTTCTTTATCCTTAACGGAGTCTTTTATATGCTGTGCAAATCTTTCAACTTCTATTGATGAAGTTGGAAGATTCTTATTAAACACTCCACTGTAATAATCTTCATAATCATATCCTATAGGAAAAAAGGTTGTTAATTGCATTGTAATCGTTACATTTTTTTCGGAAATGTTGCCTGTACCACTAAAACTGCCATCATGGATAGTACCTTTTAAATATCCCCCTTCATTGTCATTTAGTTCAAATTCAGTCGAATTCTTCATTTCCCCATCAAAAAATTTTTCATCATCAGTTCTGGTAATATACGCTGCGGTCAAGGAGTTACCCTCTCTACTAATTTTCATTTTTATCTCTGTTTGTTCTATTGTACCAATAAAAATATTGTGTGCATTATCACGGATTGTCTCGTCCATGATGATTTCTGAAGATAGTTCTTTGTCTGTCGCTGATACCTCAATCTTAGTTTCTTCTCTTGGCTGTTCCATAGTGGTTTGCTCTTGTTTCAGCATCTCAGTACTTGAACACCCCATACTGATGGCACATACTATAGATAACCACGCAATAAGCCTTATGCGTTTGTTTTTTTTAATTTTAATCATTATCAATTATTTTATTCCTTTCCCATAAGTATACATCAAACAATATTTTCTTTAGTATAATCGCCACGTCTCCCTTAGAATATATGCTTTCTTGAATACCCTAAAAATCTTTCTAACCAATTAATCTTCTTTTTTAAATGGTATTCACTTATATAAACTAATAAGATCCTTCACAAATATTTCTTCATTTGTAAATTGAATTTTATTATTGTTTAAAAATCCATCCAATGATTCGATTGTTTTTTCCATAATAGAAATTTTCCATTTTTTTCTTAAATCTTTTTTAAAACTAATATAAATTTCATTTTTTAATGGTTCATATACTATTGAACACAGAGTATTACCCTGACTAGTTTTACTTAAAACTTCAAAGGCTTCATTTATTCCAAAGCTATTAATATTATTATGAATATATTCATGAGCACAAATATATCTATCAGCACCTATACCATATACTTTATTATAATTTGCTTCCTTAAAATCCCCATTTGGAAAATTAGTCATAATAATAAAATCATTATGAATAGGACTTACTATATTTGTATCATCTCCTTCTTCCAGAATAAATGCATTACCAGTTTTATCAGCGATAATAGTATGTAGCCCTAAATCTGGGTATAAGGGATTTCTAGGATACGAGATTACTCTTCTATTAATAATTTCAAAAAATTCAGATGTTTTTCTTGTTTTCTTTAGCGCC
The DNA here is from genome assembly GCA_002409995.1 of Hungatella sp. UBA5385. Taxonomy (GTDB): domain Bacteria; phylum Bacillota; class Clostridia; order Lachnospirales; family Lachnospiraceae; genus UBA5385. Next base: position 105,218 of record DHOR01000040.1, read on the forward strand.
TCATCAAAAATATCAAAAGCAAACCAATCATTTTCGTCACAACTTGATTTAAAACCCGGACTATATTTTACTGCTTGAGTACAGATAAAAAGACCCTCACTATTAAATCCAGCGATATCCCTGTATTTGTTACCTGCTAAGGCTGAAAAGCAAAATAAGTTCATATCATTATAGCTATTGACTTTTAGTTTTAAATCAATATCATCAGTATCGAAATTCATACCATAAATAGCTTTTTTTTGACTGTATACTGCAAAACTTGTACACATTTTGGAACCTCCTTTTAATATAGATTTTGTTATAACTTTCTTAAACTTCCATCTATATGATATCACCAGGCATCTCAATGGTTCAACCTACAACATTTTACATAATCAAAAATGCGGCACTTTTATTGTTCTTCAATATCAGCTGACTGCACTTGAAACACTGCTCCCACCTGTAACTCTCCTATCAGCTCAAAAAAAGCCATACCATCGTAGCTTTCACTGGATTCCGGCAACCCCACCCAGCTGTCAAAGACATATCCTAATTCTGGTATTGCGATTATACTTATCTGTCCCTCATCAATGTAATAGGAACTGAATATAACATTTCCGCCATCACTCTGTATCAGTTCCAATTGTCCCTTCTCAGTACATAGCCGCTGCAGTAAACCCGCTCCCCATAATGTGGTCAGAAACTGTTGCTGTGATATGTCCAGACTGGTTATCTTGGTCTCATAGCATTCCAAACTGGTCAGCTGTATTTCGCTGGGAATATCAAGTACTTTCAAATCAGTGTATGAACAGTTTAAAGTTTTCAAAAAAGGTGTATAATTTAGATTCAGCTCAGTTATTCCGGTTCTTGAACAATCCAAGTCTACCAAATGTGACAAATCCTGAGTGGCTAATTTCTTAATTCTGGTATTTGAACAATTCAACTTTAATAAATTACTCCCCAACTGCGACAAATCAAGGTCTTCAATTAAGGTATAAGAACAGTTCAGTTCTTCCAAAGCAGTTAAAGTTGATAACTCCAGTGAGATCAAATTAGCATTGTGGCAATTGATTTTTTTTAAATTAGTCAGGTTAGAAAGGTTCAATTCTGTCAGAATGGTTTGTGAACAATCCAATTCACTCAGACTATGCAATTTATCTACTACTAATGTTAATAGTTTTGTATTGGAACATTTCAGCATTTTCAAGGAACTCAAATCCGATAAATCCAATTGCTCAATATCGGTACTGGAGCAGTCCAGATACTTCAGTCTGGGCAATCCGGTTACATTCAATTTCTTCAATCCGGTATTCCGACAATTCAAGATTTCCAACTGAAAACAACCAGAAACTTCTAATTCGGTTAATTGAGTATTTGCGCATGTTAGGGTTTCCAGATAGGACAGGGGTGGCAATTCCAGTTTTTCTAAACTACTGGATGCACAACTCAGATAGTTTAAGAGCTGAGCCTTTGATAAGTCCAATTCGGTGATGTTTGTCATTCCACATCTTAACTCCAGCAGCTTATCCATATTCGAAACATCCAGTTCAGTAATACCATTGCCCTCACAGCTCAATTTTTCCATATTAACCAGTTTCGTTGTATTCAACTCCGCTATATTTGTATAATCACAGGATAAGTAACTGAGATTTTTAAGTTCGTAAACGTCAATTTTTTCAATATTGGTATTATCACAATTCAGTATATTCAGATTATCCAGTAGGGCGATGTCCAGTACTCTGATATTGGTATTATCACATTTGAGTTCCACCAGCATGAGGCAGTCAGCAATATCCAGCTCTGTCAGATTTGTTTCACTGCAATAAATCTTTCTAAGGTTTTTCATATTGGAAACATCCAACTGTGAAATATAAGTATTGCTGCAATCCAAATAGGTCAGCTTTGTTAATCCAGTAAGATCAACAGCTGAAACTTCGGTTTTTCTCAAATCCAGATGCTCTAACTTTGTTAAACTGGTTAAGTCCAGTTCACCTTCAAGGCTTGTTACAGTACTCAAGTGCAGACCTTCAATCCGTCTAGGCGTTGCATTATTCCAATTTGCAAATGGCCAGGTTTCAGGGTTATCCTTCTCTACCGGCTTGTAATGCCGCATTGTCAGATCCTGAGTCTCGATCAAATCATTTACAAATGCAACATCACAAGCAGCATAAGCAATACCTTCAATATCAACCGCATCGATATCTTCTTCCGGTATCGTTTCAGCCATCACTGTCGTTTCAACGGCTGCTTCTCCTGCTGCTGGTATGACAGCTTCCTCTTTTGTACTGCATGCACTTAGCAAAGTCAGACTAACTCCCATGCCTATAAGCCACGCCTTAACACTTAATCGTCCTGCCATAATCTCCTGCTTTCGTTTCATTTTTTTTGCCGCATTTTCCCACTGCATATTTTTCTTTAATTATAATTTACTTTTATATCTGTAATTCATTTCTCATGTATTCCAAAATACTCTTTAAGTGCTACACGAATTTCCTTGTTCAAGTCTATGTCAACCTTGTTAATCCCTTTGATAATTCTGCCATGATATTTCATTTCATAGGGTTTGTCCTCTTTGGGAACAAAATCGTCGAGAAAAGCCGCACGATTGGTTTCGCCTCCCCAATTCCTACAATCGAGCCATTTGTCGAAATCTGCATCGTATTTTTTCAGTAAATCGAGAATTTCAAAAAGGCGATTTTTCGAGATTTCAAACATGGTGATATCAGTATTTGCATTACGTCTTAAATTTTCTCTCGCATGAGTTACCAGCGTGCCGACGGGGGGTATATCAGCAGGATAATCTTTACTACATGTTTCCTTGTTGGGATTGGCGCCTTTTTTGAGCAGCTTTTCAATCAGCTTAACATATTTTTCAGAACTCTCATAATTTCCATAGAGCAACGAATCCATAGCTCCGATAATGGCATCGTGAAGTACTGACATACAGATACTATGAGGTGGAACAAGTACAGGATCTTCCATAAAATCCACATCTGCACCGTTTTCAAGTAAAAGCTCAATAATCTCGAAACGTCCACACTTAATTGCTACTTGAAGTGGTGACTGTCCAATGTCTTTTTTCGGTGCTTTCCCATCAAAAGACTCATTTACTACATTGGGACTTTTTGCGATTGCTGCCCGAATTGCGCCAATATCGTTGTGTCTTATATCTTTAAACAGCTTTTTCATAGTATTTTTCTCCTGCAAATTCCGGTTTTGTTATATAGTGTTTTAAGTATGAAGCATTGGCTACTACTCTTTATTAATCACTACTGTATCACATATTTACTTGTTTGCCGATACTTTACATGAATCAAAATATATAATTATTTAAATTTTCACATATTCTTTATCATCATCTTTCATATAACTACAAAAGAGAAAGAACAACCCCTTCCAAAGTTTGTTCTTTCTCTTCGTCGATTCTTCCCTGAATATCAACTGCAAGAACCTCTGGATATTTTTCAGTCAACCAGGCCGGCGGTGTGGTTGTAGGAGTACAAAAAATTACTTTTATATCCGTTTTTTCATGGAAATTCCTGCATTCCTCATCCGCTCTAAATCCTCGGACCATAAATGCTCCTCCCAATGCTCAGGATAATAGCAGACCCCTAGTGTTAGTTCTTTAAAATACTTCATGTAACCTCCTCCCTTCTATTGTTCTTATTATATTAAACACCAATGTTTCATGAAACATATAATCTAAACTTAAAATGTTAAGAAAAACAACTTGAAGCGGAAAATTCCCATATCAGTTAATAGTTTTATACTTTAAGTTTGCAGAGACTCTCCATCAAAAAAAGCACCAGTCATGTAAAATGACTGATGCTTCTCTTTTCTTATTTTAAAATAATATCCTTCTTCTCAAGAATCGCCGCCACTGCTGTACAAGCAGGACAATCGCAATACTTCGCTCCAGCAGCCTTAATTTCCTTTGCATGGGCTGCAACATTCTTCGCAGCATCTCCAAAAACCTGAGCTCCGGCATCAGATTCTGCAAATCCGATTAAATTATCAATTGGCATAATATCTGCTTCCAACTCACTTATATAGCTTTTAGTTTCTTCTGCTTCTTTTTCAGTTCCAATAGAATCCAGCCAGCTCTGAGCTGCTGTTCTTGCCTCTTCGCTGCAGGAAGATGCACTCATTAATTCCTGAGTTTTTTCAACAATATAATCTAATACCTGTTTGTCCATAATTTATTACCTTCCTTTATCTGATTTTTTTATATTTTACCACAATTAACTATCATTTGCACTACTTATCTGAAAATCAACACTTTACCTCTACTCTGCTTTTACATGCAGTTTAATCAGCTTTTCAAAAGACTCTTCAAATCTCATATCATCATCTGCTGTCCTTTTAGCAGGCCCTTTTAAATGATGTTTCTTACTTGCATTCCTGGCTTTTTTTGCCAGATGGCGTTCCATAAGCAATTGATCGATATTGTCGTTTGTATACCATCTGCCTGACTGATGAATGCCATAAGCCCCTTTTCCCAATGCCATAGCAGCCACACCATAGTCCTGAGTTACAACAATATCACCCTTTTTACAGAGACCGATAATTGCAAAATCCACTGCATCAGCTCCTGCACCAATGATTTTAACTTCACTGTAATCTGATGTAAGAACATGGTTTGTATCACAAAGCAAAATTGTAGGAATGTGATATTTTTTTGCTATTCTTTCTACAATTCGCACTACAGGACAAGCATCCGCATCTACATAGATATTCATAATAATTCAAACTCCTTATACATAATTAAGAGATCAGCTTTTCTATTTCACTGCTTTTCATCGTTTTTCCCAAAAGAATAAAGATTTCTTCTTTTGCCTCTTCCATTGTGCAGTCTGCTTCTTCAAATTTTATGCTTTTCTCCCAATTAGAACTGGTAGTATAATAAAAAGAGGACCAATTTATATTGATCGATTTGTAACTGGAGATCGCTGTCATATGAAGCTGCTCTAATAATTCCAACTGAGCCTTTTTAAATTCATTTTTATTCAATTGACTTACCGTTTTAAGCATATCAGTGTTTTGAGGAGGATTATTTTCTAAAATATTATAAATCAAACGTGCATTTTCATTTACAATTTCGCCAGTATTAAATTTTTTCAACAAGCTATATAAACGAATAGATAAATAAACCGTTTTGTGTTTATAAATCTTCGAATAGAATATCTTCCTATCATCAATTAATGCTACCGCATCTTGCCAGGAACATCCTATATCATCAATGGATTTTATATAAGAGTCCTTATTGCAGGCGATTAATCCATATCTATTTATATAATCCAATAATTGATCTGCATTTCCCATACTCTCTCCTCTTCCACTATATATCACTAAAAGCGTATCAGACTTCTTACCCCTAAAAATTAAGCCTTTTTCTTTTAATATAAAATTCACTTCCATCATTTAGGCATAGACAGCCAAGTGAATGGCCGTACACACAACCACAATCAATTAAGTATTTATGATATCCTTCAATGATCTTTCCGGCATATTCTTTGCCATATATTACGGTAGGAGTGTGACCAACAATAATGTGATAGTCAGGAACAAGATCAGAGTCAAAGTCAGCTCTTTCTATACGTGTCCATAAAACATCATCTGTTAAAATACTCCCATCACTAAAATCCCATTTAGCAGGCGGTCCGCCATGAAGAAGTAAATAAGATTTATCTTCCACCTCAACGATCTGATACAATTTTAGCCCCTCCAGGAAATAATAAATATCACGCTGTTCTTTATAAGTCAGCTTATTATATCCCTTTGCAGTAGTCCTGCCACCATTGTAGATAACCCATAGCTCCCGGTTGGACTTGAGATCAAAACTGCTCTTAAAATCTGTCTTCTCCTCATCGGAATAGTATGGTGGAATCAAACAATTTAACATCATATCTTCATGGTTCCCCTTAATCAGATGGATATTATTTTTGTGTTTCATTATATATAGCAGCAATTCAATTGGTTTTGGTCCACGGTCAACAACATCACCTATGATATATAATTCATCACTATCTGAAAAGTTTATTTTATTTAGCATCATTAAAAACTCATCAAAACAGCCATGTATATCACTCATTACATAAATCATTCAACCCCCTCCATCTGCATCTTCTATTACATTGTCTTTAACAATAATTTCCCCTTGCAGCAGTATGGCTAACACAAAAAAGCATGACTCATTTTCTCAAAGAAACTATTATAATGCATTTAAAACCAATACATAAGTCCCTTCTCTTCTGGATATCTCATACTCTTTTACTATCTTAAACCCATGATCCGGTGCCATAGTTCGCACATAATCATAGTCATGGGAGTAAAGTATCATGGTGGCATCCGGTTTTATATACCTTGATATGGACTCAAAGAATCTTTTATACAATTCAAACACCTCATCATCTGTTGTCCTCCCAATGGCAAACGGCATGTTTGTAATAACTTCATCGAATAGATACTTATGAGAAAACTCAAAAAAGTCCCGGTTAATATAATGGATAATCTGATGTGCCGCTTCGGTATTAGCCCTTGCCTTTAAAATTGCTTCTTCCTGTATATCTATTCCATAAGTCGTATTAGCAGGCACTGCCTTGTGCCGTTCAATCAGCATCGTTCCCACACCACAGAATGGATCTAAAACCTGTGCATCTTCTTTCATATATTCCTTCGCAAGTGATACAGTCAAGGCAGCATTCACAGTCTTAATGCTGGTAGGCATCACTTCCCTGCGGTATGCAAACCTGTCATCAATCAGAGTATATAATTTCACCAGAAAATTGCAATTTCCCTCTTTATTTTCAATTACACGTATTTCCACCTCATAATTGGATGTTGTATTAATTAGCATACGGTTAGATAACTTCTCGATCTGCCCTGATAATTTCTTAACAAATGCACTTCTCTCATCCAGCGGGCGCTTACTTTTAAATTCAATCCGGAAATAATAAGGCGGCTTTCCCTTGTGGCTCTTATGGAGAAATTCCATAAGATCAGAACTCATCAATGTCTCTGCCACCTGCACCGGATTCATGGCACAAGTATTCATTCCCTTTACCTGAAAGAGAATTTCCTCATAGGTGCGGATATCCGGAAGCCAACGCAAATTGGGAACCCGGGCCATTACTCCTGCACCAAATACCTTTGATTTTGTCGCCGGCTCAAGGTCTGTCAGTTCTTTTCTCGTTACTTCTGCAAAATTACGGTTGGTAAGCAAAATGATATCATATGATTCTTCCCAACCATTAAAAGCATGGGTAGAAACACCTTCCATAGTAACAATCAGTGCCGACAATTCCCGCAGTTCTTCCATATGATGCTTCTCATTATCCGGTGTCACTTCCTCATGGCTCATTTCTTCCAGATGCTGATTTAGTGAGTCCATGTAGGCTCTGTAATCAAAATTCTTCATCGCTGTCAAATAAGAACTTCTTATAAATCTCTGCTGCTCCTTCTCATAGGCTTCATATATTGGCTGCAGAAATTCCTCTTTTCCCAGTTCTCCCATAAGCAGTGCCGCATTCTTACGAGTCTTGGCATCCTCTGATTGAAGCTGGGCGATAAGCTTGTCCTCATCACCGGCAATCGCAAGCAAAAACTGTGCCAAAACCTCTTTCTTCTTTATCTCTTGTCTCAATTTACTTAAGTTCTGTCTAACTTCGCGATTCTCTCTAATCTCTTTCCAATATGTGTTTATCATAATTCTCCTTTATCTCATAACTTCTTAATTAAGCGCTTCCTTTATAAAAAAATAAACTTTCTTCATATCTTCATACGCATAAATCATGTTCTCAAGTAAAGCTCTTTCAAAAAAAACAGGATTCATTTCTTCCATATGATAAAAAGACATGGTACGCTTATTCAGCCAATTCTTTAGAACAACATCTTCATTGGGAAAATTATCTTTCACATAGGATTTTCCCGCTAATTGCATGGTTCTATTTCTATCAAATTGATTTATTAAACGTCTTGCCTTTTCTCTATTATTTAATATCTTCTTCCTTATTAATTCCATACCGTGAGAGTTCATATCATATATGTTTATTCCATATTTAAAATTTGTTTTACCAGCATCAAAGAAAATGCCAATGGTGTTTTCTTTACTATGATTATATACTTTAAATCTAATATAAATATATTCCTTAATCGGTCTGTTACGGCAAAATCTGGCATCGTTATATGGAGAAGATATGCATCTCCTCTTATTAATGGATAAATCAAAATCTATTGCAGAAACATAATTAGATAGTTCGTAAAACAATTCCTCCATGGGTTGTTGTATGCCTTCGAAAAACAACTCTTCATTTTGTTTAAAAGTCTGCTTATCATTGTGATTTTCTATTAACTCAAAATACTTAATTGTAGAGCTGTTAAATCCATCAAACATAATTTTCCTTTCCGCAGAACACGTTTTATATTAAAATGTTATCATGCAACACAAAACTGATCTCCAACCCCCATCACATTTACCGAATGTATGTTCTCGTTTCATTGTACTACATCTTTCATCTGCCTACAAGAGAAAACAAAAAAAGGACACAACATTAATGATGATTATATTATAGATTTTACAACTTGATGATAACTTCACTTTCAAATTCTGATATAATGAAATACAAACAAAGCAGGAGGATTTCTATGGCAAAGATAATGATCGTTGAAGATGAACCGGCAATTGCCGATTTATTAGCAGTTAACTTACAATTAGTGGGTCATTCAGCGGTATGCTGTGATAATGGAGAACTGCTAATGGAAATGCTCAATACTTCAAGACCGGATTTGATTTTACTAGATGTTATGCTCCCTGGAAAAGATGGTTTTACGCTGATGAAAGAATTAAAGCCACTGGATATCCCGGTTATATTTTTGACTGCCAAAGATCGAATGGATGACAAAATCACAGGCTTAAAACTAGGTGCTGATGACTATATTGTAAAACCTTTTGTCACCATCGAGGTGCTGACGCGGATTGAAACTGTATTAAAGCGCTGCAAGAAAAGCAGTTCTACATTTGAGCTTAACAATCTGGAAATTAACTTTGATGAGCATTCCGTAAGAATGGATGGTATACCCGTTGAATTAACTGTTAAAGAATTCAGCCTATTAGAAGTATTGGTCAAGAATAAAAATATTGCACTGTCAAGGGAACGATTGCTGGAAATGATATGGGGTTATGATTTCCCAGGCGAAACCCGTACAGTTGATGTTCATATTCAAAAACTGCGTAAAAAGCTTAATCTGGAAGATAACATAAAAACTATATTCAAAGTCGGATACAGGCTGGAGGTTAAACCATGAAATTCTGGCAGAAAACATTTATCAGCGTAATGGTTTTATTCATTATTGCTTTTGATCTTACAGCCTGGCTGATCGTGAGAGAAAGTACAAAACAGCTTCAGATTAATGAAATTCAAACAGTGAAAAATGAATACTATATCATTAAAAATTCCATTTCAGAACGGCTGAAATCTGCATCCAAATATTATACAGAACTTAACGCCGATAATATCGCCCAGTATCTTATCCCTTATGCCCAATACTATGAACAGCAGGGAATTTCAATGGTTCTGTCAATTGATGGTGTTCAGTCTTATAATAATTTCCATGAAGACATGGACTTACCTGCCCCTGGAGAAGATATTGAGTTTCTGAACATAAATAACAATTCATATCTGCTGATATCCGAATCTATGGATTTGCAGAATCACAAAATCCAATTTATATATATCAAGGATGAATCTGCACTCTCCCACTATCGTCATGAAATGGCTGTTTATGCTATAAGAATCAGCATTGTTATCTCCTGTGTATTAGCTGCATTTCTCATTTTCTTTCTGCTAATGCTGACCCGGCCGTTACGTATGCTTAATAAAGGAGCCGATGAGATTACCAAAGGCCGTTATCAGCAGCGGGTGAACATAAAAAATCGGGATGAAATCGGTGAATTTGCAGCAAAATTCAATCTTATGGCTGAGCATATTGAGCAGCATATTGACCAGCTAACGGAAGTGTCTGCAGAGAAACAGCGCTTTATCGATTATTTCTCCCATGAAATGCGGACGCCGGTTGCTGCCATTGTTGGCTATGCAGAATTATTAAAATATGCAGAGCTGGATGAAGATAAACGCCTGATGGCCTTAGACTATATTATGAATCAGGGTACAAGGCTGCAGAATCTGTCAGCTAAGCTGCTGCAGCTTTCTGTACTGAAAAAGAAAGATTATGACAAACAATCCATATCCCTAAATAATATGTTCAAAAATATTGAAGATGGTCTGATACCTGCCTATCAGCATAAGGATGTTAAATTTCATTATAGATTGGAATGTGACCTCATATACGGTGATCCTGATTTACTCCAGTGCCTGTTTCAGAATCTTGTGGAAAATGCTGTAAAAGCCTGCAGTCAGGGCGGCAATATAATGATTCAGTCTATAATGGAAAACAGTCGTCAAAAAGTTACCATTACTGATGACGGAGTTGGAATTCCCGCAGATGATATACCCTATCTCTTCGAACCATTTTATCGGGTTGATAAATCGAGAGCCCGCAAATATGGCGGTGCCGGTCTGGGACTGGCCTTATGTAAGGAAATCTGTGATATTCATCAGGCGGAAATCAGGGTGCGTTCTAATGATAAAAGTATGATTTGGGAAAAAGGAACTGAAATAACTATTTATTTTACAACTAATTTACAACATGATGATACTTCTGCAATATTGCCTGTTTAAACTATACTTGTTGCAACAACAAAATATTATATAGAGGTGATTATTATGAATAAGAAAATTGGATTTACAGGGGTTTTAGGTATTGGAGTGGTTGGCCTCCTGGCAGCTAATGTTATGATTATGTCAAATTTGCTCACTACAGAAAAGGAACCGGCTATTCCTGTTAGTAAAGAAGAGGCCACTAATTACCAGACTGAAGCAGTGGTGGAAAATTATGAGAGTGATAAAGCGGTAGGCATTTATCAGAGTTCCGGTGGTTTTACTTATCTGGCTGCTCAAAATACTGATGGAGGAATTGATAATGCTCTTGAAGAAGGAAAGAGGTTCATGCTATCCCGCCCGGAAGTCCTGCCTGAAAAATCCAAGCTCAGCAAAGCAGAGGTTTTAGAAATGTCAGCAAAGACATTGGCACAGAAATTTGGTTTAAAGAAAGAAGATTTGACTAATTTTGATTACTCCCTGACCAGCTCTAAGGATTCACTGGGAGATGATACCCTTTACTGGGATATTATTTACTATCCTAAAAATCAGTCTGACTTCCCTAAAATATACCGTTTAATGAGCCAGATCAACGATGAGACAAAAGAAATCCGGGTTTTTATAAATTACAATAGTCAGGAAGGGAGTCCATTGGAACATGAAATTCAGGAACCGAAAGCTAAAGAACTTGCTGTCAGTGCCATTAAACAAAAATATGCTTTAACAGATGAAACCATCGGCCGCTTTACCGTAACTAGTATTTTCTATGTTGATTATCCATCACTTAAGCCGGATACTCATATGTGGCGCATCTATTTATATCCGACTAATAAAGAAGAGTATACGGAAATCGGCTGCTATACAGCTTATTTAGATGCAGTTTCAGGAGAAGTGATACAGCTTGAATCTGCTGGAGATGGAATCGGTTAAAACAGATTATTATCCATTGGGGTGTATCGGCGCAAAGTGGCTTGTATCAAGGCTTTGCGCCGTTTCTGCTCTCTTCTCCGTTATTTTTCATGGTGTCGAGAGGGTGAAAGCACTCGTTGCATTTGCCCTCTTGATTGCCACAAAGCAGAGGCAGGCGGGCTTTTCAATGACGGCAAAGCCGTTCGTTTTATTGTTGACAAGGACGACTGGATTTGCTGTCTAATATACGGATTATACTCATTTTGTTTGATTGTTTATCTATCATCAATATGGGAAAACTCTGGATTTTTTATATACTCACCAGAATTGTTGCGCAAAAAAGGCAATACCATTTTTATAGCACTATGATTAATCACTCCATATACATGTGGGTAGAAACGACCACAATTATCTCCATCTTCATAACGTACTTCTGAAACAAGCTCATTTTCGTCAATACAAAGCAATACAAGGTCCTCACCAACACTTTGAAAATTAGGTGCTACTCTCCAAAAATATTCAATAGTGCTGCAATGGATAAAGCCGTCTTGTAAGATCAGTTCTTCTCCCCAAGTTTCTTGATTTTTGACTGCTTCCCAACTTGATTGTTTCAAACAGTGTAATATCATGGTACGACCTCCTATTATAATAAATAATCTTCATGTTCCATGTGATTTACCTTTCAGAGCTGACCCCAAATTCATGTAAGCCATCATGTGTATTTAGCACTAATCAATATAACAACAGCTATCAATGCTATCAATATTGTAATGGTCATATGTATATTTCGCTTCAATAGGCATGTTTTATTTTTGCGATTATTTGATTTGATCTTCTGGTTTAAGGCTTTATCTAAGGCTTTGTTGGATTCATTTATACGCTCTTCCATGCTGGATGGCTCTGATAAACTTTTTAGTTTTTTCATATTGACTCCTCTCACAATCTACATTCTGCACTCTCCCATTATAATTAATATCAGCACTAACTTCAATCCTTAAATTGTATCTGTTAAGTAAATCAAAAGACCAAAGAACATAATTCATAGAATTTTCGAAATCAGTAGAATTTATATTCCCAAACACTCCAGAATATGTTATCCTCGATTATATAAAATAATTTATTCTAAATAGCCGATAAGAGCTATTACATCATGATCCCGTACTATGTAAGCGACAGATTTTTTTGAGGTATTCAGCTCATTACTGGCATGTAATTGCATACTATTTAGAGTTACGTCTTTTTGCGAATAGAAAACTTCAAATGGTCCTTCGTTAAGTCCTTTGATTGATCGATAAAATATATTTTCTAATTCTGTAAGAGATAATTGTGAAGCTGGTATATAAGAAAATATATCTGTGTTTTTTTTTGTGTTTTTAAACATACCGTTAACTTTCTTTAATTTCTATTGTTTTAGGAGTAGCGGCAAACACATGGATGGGTACTGTGAAAATACAAGCAGCCATACATAATGTAAGCAATGTTTTGAATGTTTTTTTCATGATATTACCTCCGTGTATAGTTGAAAAGTTTTCTTCAGTTTCTTTATTATATAAAATCATCATCATTAATAATAAATATAAATAATCATACCGGCAATATATTAGAATAACAATATCAACAATCATACAAAATCAATAATCAGGGAGGCTCAATTACATGCAATCTATATTCGTTCATGGCCTTGGACAAACGCCATCAAGCTGGAATAACACAATATCATTAATCGAGACCTCAGTTCCTTTCTCATGCCCTGATCTACACAAGCTTCTCAATAATCAGGACGTAACCTATAGGAACTTATACCACTCCTTTTCCAATTATTGCAACGATATTACTCAGCCCATCAATCTCTGCGGACTGTCTTTAGGCGGTATTCTTGCCTTAAACTATGCAATGGACTATCCTGAAAAAGTACACTCCTTAGTTCTCATCAGCGCACAATATAAAATGCCAAAAACCCTTCTTAAGCTTCAAAATGTCATCTTCCGTTTTATGCCAGATTCCGCCTTCAAAAGCATAGGATTTCAAAAACAGGATGTAATAAAATTGACCAGCTCCATGGTTCATCTTGATTTTACTCCAAAGCTAAAAACCATCTCCTGTCCCACCCTGATTCTTTGCGGAGAAAAAGACAGTGCAAACAAAAAAGCTGCTGCCATTTTAGCAGACAATATACCAAAAGCAAAATTCAGGCTTATAAAAAGCACAGGTCATGAAGCCAATACAGAAAGCCCTGAAAAACTGGCAGCAGAGCTAAATGCATTTTACCACAATCTCCATATAAACACATTAAGGCAGGATTAATCTCCTGCCTTAACTATTTTTACATTGTGATCACTATAACGCACTACAGGCACTGCAAAGCACAAAAATGCTGCAAATAGAACCAACACACCTGCTATAAAAAACCAATTTTCAACCCCATATACCTCAGCAAACACCCCAGAAAGAGATAATCCAATTGGAGCTGTAATCAATCTGATGCTGCTGGATAATGAGATCACTCTGCCCAAATACTTTGCCTCGAAACTGCTTTGCAGCAATGGAGTATACATTCCCCAGTAAAAAGGACCTGAGATTCCCATGAAAAATGCACAAACTACAAATACAGCAAATCCAGATGGCGGCAGCATCCCTGATACAAATAAGCTGCAGCTCATTAACAGAAAAGAACCAATGATTGTATAAATCCTATTTTTAGTTCCACCCCATCTGCTTAAGACCAAAGAACCAATTAATAACCCTACAGAAAATATAATCTCAACAATACTGGCATTTGTACTGGTTCCATTAAAGTAGGACATACTCATCAGTGGAAACAAAGCACTTGTAGGCATTAAAGCCAGTGTATACAATGTACTGATTAACACTAAACCAAGCATTCCCTTATTAGTCTTAAGAATTCGAAATCCTTCCTTTGCCTCTTTTAAAACCTGTATTTTCCCTGTGTTTTCATCATGTACCAATACAGGTATTTCTGTAATTCCCAGTGTAAAAACTGCAATCAAAGCACCGATTACATCCAGAAAGATAATTCCGCTTAAGCTCCATGACTGATATAGGACAGCAGCAATTGCAGGACTTAATATCTGAGAAACAGATTCCAGAGCCTGAGAATATCCGGAACATCTGGTCAGCTGATCCTCCGGAACTATCTGAGGAGTTACTGCCTGTAAACAAGGGGTATGAAAGGCTGATCCTATAGAGCGAATCAGCAGAACCACTAATATCAACCCTGTTGACAGATTCCCCATCCAACCTGCTATTACCAGAAGAAAGCTGGCTGCTGCAATAAGCAAATCTGAGATTATCATAATTTTCTTCCTGCTATAACGATCAATAAATACACCTATAAATGGTCCTAAAACGCCCTGTGGCAGAAAGCCCATTAACATAGATGCCGATAAAACCAGTGCGGAGCCAGTTTTGTCTGTCAGGTACCATACAATAGCAAATTGAAGTACAGAACTTGATAATTGGGAAAATGCCTGTCCTGTCCAGATGGTAAAAAAGTTTTTCTTCCAGTTCTCTATTCTTATATCCATAACATCTCTCTCTTGATTATTTTATTATTGAACTACTATTATATCCTTCCTATCTAATATTGTCAAAATGATTCAATTGATGCTATTAGAATGCTTCCACCAATAAAATGCCACAAAAAATGAATACCAATCTATAGAAAACAATCCTACAGATGGTATTCATCATTTCTTTCATCACAACTGTTGGCTTTTACACATTACAGGATTAACTCTTACTAATCCGCAGCTCTTACTCAACCACTCCAGCTTCCACTACCAGATTCTCCGGGTCAGCAGCCTCTCCATAAACAGGAGCCAGTGTTGCCTCATAGTTCTTATGGAAGAACTCCTCTTCACCAAGAGTCTTAATCTCGTTATCCAGCCAATCCTTCAGCTCTGTATTCCCCTTCTGTACTGCAGGAGCAATGGTATCCAGAGAGCCCAGGGACTCAATTCCCACTGTAAAGCCATTATTCTCAATTGCCCATGCCAGAACCTCTGTATTGTCTGTAGAAAGTGCATCTCCTCTTCCATCTAACAAAGCATTAAAAGCCTCACTGTACTGGTCGAATTTCAGAAGCTTTACCTCTGGCTGGTTTTCTGTAAAATAAGTTTCAGCAGTAGTACCCTTGCTTACAATTAAAGTCTTTCCATTTAACTGATCTGCTTCTGTTATCAAAGCACCATCTGGAGAAACCACACCTAATGCAACTTTCATATAAGGAAGGGCAAAATCAACCTGTTCTGCTCTCTCTTTAGTCACTGTAAAATTAGCTAATATAATATCCACCTTAGCTGTCACAAGATACTCCACACGGCTGGCAGCTTCTACAGGAACATACTCAACCTCTACTCCCAGATCCTTACCGATCCGTTCTGCAAAATAAACATCGTATCCCTGATAAGCCCCATTTTCGTCTACGTATCCAAATGGCTTTTTATCGCTGAATACACCTATTTTGATGGTTCCGCTGTCTTTGATCTGCTGCACACTTCTGGCAGTTCCTTTGCTTTCACTTTCTGTTTTAGTGGCAGCTGTATCCCCACCTGCATTTGCATTTGCCTGGCATCCTGTCAGTGCCAGAACTCCTGCTGCTAAAATTGCTGCTGTTACTGTTACCATTTTGCCTGACTTTCTCATAATGATCTCCTCTTTTCTGCGCCATCTGCTTCTGAAATGATTGTGCGCTATATTATTCTCCGCCGTGAATGGCGTCAAATTCAAAAATATTTAAAAATTGTGCAGCTCTCTGAGTTTTGGGATTGGTGAAAAATTCCTCCGGTTTGCTTTCCTCAACAATTTCACCCTCTGACATAAATATAATTCTGTCAGCCACCGCTCTGGCAAACTGCATTTCATGAGTAACAATAATCATGGTGCTGCCTGATTTTGCCAGGTCCAGCATAACATCCAACACCTCTCTCACCATTTCCGGATCAAGGGCTGCTGTTACCTCATCAAATAACATCAGCTCCGGATGCATACACAAAGCTCTGATAATTGCCACTCTTTGCTTCTGCCCGCCGGATAACTGCCTTGGATAAGCATCCCGTTTATCAGAAAGCCCCACTCTCTCCAGCAGTTCCTCTGCTTCCTTAGTCACTTCTTCCTTCTTCCTTTTCTGGGCTTTTAAAGGTCCCAGAAGGATATTATCCAGAATTGTCATATGTGGAAACAGCTCATAGCTTTGAAATACCATTCCAATCTTCTGACGTATCAAATGAAGCTCCTTTGCATCAGCACCAACCGGATTGCCCTGGAGCAGAATATCACCGCCCTGAACCGGCTCCAAACCGTTAATACATCGCAGTAAGGTGCTCTTACCACAGCCGGAAGGTCCTACTATGACAACAACCTCTCCTCTGTGAACCTTCAGAGACAGATCACTGATTACTGATAATTCATCAAACTCTTTCTTTAAATTCTTAATTTCCAGTAATATCTCGTTATTTGATTTATTCATAATAATCACCTCAATTCTGCCAGATCTTCTCCAGCTTTGCAGACAACAGGGAAATGGGATAGCACACCAGGAAGTACAGCAGGAATATGGTTCCATAAATCCACAGCGCTGCGCTTGGTTCTGTAAGTCTGGCTGCTTCAATAATCTGCTGTCCCACCTTCACCACTTCCACAACACCAATCAGTGCAATCAACGAGGTGGTTTTAATCATTCTGGTTATCAGATTAATAGCAAGAGGAATCAAATGCCTGATGGTCTGAGGAATGATAATATACAGATAAATCTGCAGCTTTGTCAGTCCTACTGCCATTCCGCTTTCATACTGATGTTTTGGAATGGAAGCCAGTGCTCCACGAACCAGATCGCCCATTTCTGCAGTTCCCCATATAGAAAATACGATTATAGCAGATACTTCTCCGGATAGATGAACTTTAAATGCCTTTGTCACCCCAAAATATACAAGGAACAGAAGAACCAGCTGAGGCATAATTCTCACTGCCTCCAGATAAACTCTTGTGATCGCTTTTATAACCGGATTTTTAATTGACATCAACATTCCCAGAAGAACGCCCAGAAAGATAGAGATTCCAACAGATATAAAAGAAATACGCAGTGTAATCAAAAGTCCTTCTATCAATCGGACAAAATTACGTCCCTGAAACAATACACTAATTCCCAAATCCTGCATAACGAACCCTCCTTTCCACATAAGCAGCTGCTACTGATATAGGCAGCAATATAATTAAGTAAGAAATAACCAGCATAAAAAGCGCTTCATCTGTTTTATAATAAAGTCCAATTAAATCCTTAGCCACAAACATCAAATCAGCCAGAGCCACTGCACTGAATACAGAAGTCTCCTTAATCAGGAAAATAATATTGGCGAGAAATGCAGGCACTGATACAGAAACTGCCTGCGGAAGAACCACATGCCGCATCACCTGCCATTTGGTCAGCCCCAGACTTAAAGCTGACTCTGTCTGGCTGTCAGACACTGCTTCTATCCCACTTCGAAATGCCTCCGACATATAACTGCCTCCCAGGAAAATAAGGCCTGTAATGGCGCAGCTTTCAGAGCTTAATCGAATCCCAAGTTTAGGAAGTCCGAAGTAAAGAAAAAACAATTGGATCAGCAAAGGAGTATTTCTGGAAATCTCGATATAGATTCCTGCAATTCTCCTTAGAATCGGTATTTTATAGTACCTGATCAGACTGCATAAAAAACCAATGACAATTGATGCCAGAATACCGATCACTGCAATCCGCAAGGTGAGAACCCCTGCTTCTGCATAATGTGGCCAATACTCTTTTATAAAGTTAAAATCCATAATCTTTCATTGCCCCTTTCAGGAGTGTACTGCTTCTTTTGGCTGATACAGGCTGTTTTCAGGTAAAAGAAAAAGCGGCTGCCCACAAGCATCCGCTTAATAACCGCGATCATAATTCAACATAAATCAAAGGATTTAAACTGGAATATGAAAATGCCTGCATGCCAAAATATCCATATGAAAACAACAGTTCATACAGCAACACATCTTCATCATATCTTTTTTAATTGTATTAGAAGTTTTCATCAGATATTCCTCCGCGTTTGTTTCATACTTATCATATATGAATTATATGATTACTAATCATAAATGGAACCAACACATTTGTCAATACCTTTTTTAAAGATTTCCAATATCATATTTCCAACGGAAAAACTCCCCACAGATCCTTACTCTTCTTCAGCGCTTCCTCCGTTTTTTGTTTTTTAAAGAGCAAAAACATATATAAATACAGCAGCTACCGCAGAAGCTAATGCGCCAAAAGCAGCTACAGTGATTGAACCAGAGATTCCCCCGCCTGCCAAGTTGCCAAGAAATGCTATCACATAAAGAGAGATAAATGTTCCTAAATTGATAAACGCCATATACAGCGAAGTTGCCAGAGATATGAGCTTTGGTGAAACAAGAGTCATAATCTTTGCAGTAATATATGGATATGCAAGATTGTTACCAAGTCCGATTAAAGCAGCAGCTACATACACTCCAATTATTGATTTATTAACAAATAGCATAGTGAATAGCCCTATGGATGCACTTAAGTATGCAACTGGAACAAGCCATTTTTTCAAAAGCTTAGCCCAATATTTATATGTAAATCCTGCTATTAAACCAAAGGCTGTCATAATTGAGGCCGCTAAACTTGTTTGGACAGAAGTGCCAAGCTGATTCTCAGTGATTATGTAAGAGGAATAATTTAAACTAAAAGTGAAATAGCTAATTGTAAATATGAATGCAATTAACACCATTAAGAAAAAAATTGTAGGCAAACTTCTTTTATGAACTATATTAGCCTGTTCTTGCTCCATCTGAGGACTTTTTGACGTTGAAGCATCTTCATCTTTTTTTACTTTGGGCATAAGAATTATAAATACGATCATAATAACCAGAGTTATGGCAAACAGAAACCAGTAAGCGTTGGGCCAATTTGCGCCCTCGTTCCTAGCTGCAATCTGGCCGGCGAAAAGTGTAATAACTGCATAGCCTCCATTTACAAGCGCCATATTAGTCGCAATATAAGAAGCTCTCTTATCAGGCTCTGTAACAAAATCACCAACGCTAGCATTTACCATCGGATATAGAGCTCCTCTACAAACCCCAGCAAGGATAGTTGCGGCTACAAGCAGAGAAAACGGGCCATTACCCCCAACAAGACCATAGGCTGCATAGAAAGCTAGATTACATACTATTGAGACAATTATAATGATTTTCTTACTAATTTTTAATGATAATGGACCTACCACAAAAGAAATGATAAGTCCAACCAAGCCAGGTATTGTGATCAATGACCTCACTGTAGTTGATGAGAGATCAGGATAAGACATCATTATGTAGGCAATGATGGAGGTTGTAATCTGGGTTAATCCGCCTACCAGCATTACTGTACGCAATGCATTAATTGCTTTTTTTTGAGTATTCATAGAATATGTACCATACCTTTCAATAATTTTTTGAGAAATAATGCAATCTATATTCTGACAAATCCTTAACTATTTGTTTTTGCTGATTACTCACCCATAATAAAATTCAAAGACTAAATCTTCAAATGCTTTACGATGGAGTTAATTACTTTACCACCAAATGATTTTGTTTCGCCAGCAAAGGCTATCATATTATAAAACTCAACGGCCAGATGATACTTATGACCTTCTGCTATTTCCCTAGGAGCAGCTTCCGGAAATATAATTGCTAGTTTAATCTTCATGCCATTCTTTTTTGCTTTAAATTGGTGCATACCCCGCATCTGTATATCCATATTATCTGAAATTAATGTAGCATTACCTGCTACCAAACTAAGATTTGTGTCAGGGTCTTTTGGAAACGGCTTTTTTCCATGAACCTTGATAAACAGATATGTTGGCCCTCCATACATACCCAGAGTTTCCATTACCATCTGACCATCTTTTTTATCTATGTTTACAAAATGTTCAGGGTGAATATGATAAGGTAAATTTCTATCTGATCTGGAGCTTATATACGGCAGACTTGCTATAAAATCGCCTAAAGTCACTCCTTCGACCTCAAATTCGATAAAAGAATCCCGTGTATTCTTTCCTATTTCTGATTTACTTGCTATTTCGCGCCACATAACATCACTTTTTTTCAGTTCATTCTCATAGAGGCTTAATAGTCTCTCAGAACCCAATGCAATCTTGGTTTGAATAAGTGCTTTTTTGGCACTTGAAAAATCCAGCGCTTGGGCACTGCTCAGTGATATTTTTACTCCGTCTTTGTCCACCAACTCACCGCCAAGGTTGGTCAAATCAGTAAAAACATGTTGAATTCTACTCATTTCAATTTCTTGTACATCTTTTTTTGATAGTTCTTTTCCATCAACTAATGTTCGAATGTAAAACTCTGACATTATTATTCTTCCTCCCAACTCAAATATGACTTAAACCTTATTATAAAGTTTATTTTCCATACTTGATATATAATGGTATTTTAAGTATACTAAAACAAGTAAATTGTTCAAGTAGTGAAATTTTCTTTACATAGTACACTCCATTGTACTATGTATAAAGGAGGCAATATGAGAACCGATATAACTTATAATGAATATTTGAGGATACTCAAGGAAGAATTTATCATTTCACCAGATAATACAGGCAGTTGTCCCGTTACTGATGTTTTGGGCATAATACAGGGGAAATGGAAGAACCATGTTCTTTTTACGATGTGCCGGCATGGCACACTGCGGTTCGGCGAATTGAAAAAGTTATTGCCACAGATTACAAATACCGCCATGACCAACACGCTACGCGAATTAGAAAGTAGTGGTTTGGTGACAAGAAAACAGTATAACGAAATACCACCTCATGTTGAGTATTCCTTAACTGAGAAGGGTAACGATCTGATGCCAATTTACTACGAAATATATAAATGGGGAACGAATCATCTTTAGGATTGAGTGTGCATGTTCCGCTTAAAAGAGAGAATGCTTCATAAAGAAAGAGCATTTATTTTTGCTGCCTAAAAATTAAAATAGAACAAAAATGAGTACATAAAAACACCTCCGAATGTAAAAAATGCTTGTAAAGCATGATTCATACGAAGGTGCTTTTATTTTGAGGCGCATGAGTTAAAAATTCATTTTACCCAACAGCCCCACCTATATGTCATAATTATTCTATTTCGCCCCCAAAGCAGCCATTGTAATATAATTATAAGGTTGGTTAAAATGAGGCAGGAAAAACACATCAAACAATTTTAATTTATCAATCGTCACCTGTTCCTGAATTGCCAGAGAGAACATATGAATCGTCATGGAGATATTCTCATGAGAGGCCAGCTGCGCCCCCAAAATCACTCTTGTTTTCATATCATAAACGATTCTGATCAGCACCTTATCATTGTCATCAGTGATAAATCCAGGCTTCTGTAAATCCTCATAATCAGTAGCCACAGCATCATATCCCAGTTCTAAAGCCTTTGTTAAGGTGATTCCGGTAGAAACCATATTATAACCCCAGATAGAGATACCATTAGAGCCCTGAACACCTACTGACTCCAGCTCTATTCCACAGGCATTGTGAGCAGCAATAATACCAGATCTCACTGCATTGGTAGCAAGGGCAATATAATTGGTTTTCTGAATTGCATTATCAAATACAGTGGCACAATCTCCAATGGCAAACACATCTTTGTCACTGGTCTGCTGCTTTTTATCCACCAGAAATGCTCCATTTCCAAATAGCTCCAGATGATCTCTTCCCAAAGCATTATTAGGCTTAAAACCAATACAGAGAACTACCATATCCACATCATAAGAGCCCTTATTTGTCACAATTCTCTCAACCTTTTTGTCACCTTCAATTTTTACAACACTTTCATTATAAGCCAGCTCAATACCATGATCTGTCAGATTCTTAGTCATTCTCTCCGTAAATATATCATCATAATAGCAGGATAAGCAAGTCTCAGCCGCATCCACAAGAACTACTTCTCTTCCATCTCTTTTAAATGCCTCTGCAAGCTCTACACCAATATATCCGGCTTGTCATAAGGCTGTTCATGCTTTGTGCCGTCTTTTTCCGTTGCATAAACAATCTTTTTCTCATAATCAATACGATCAACAGGAGTTTCCATATAAATCTTAGCCCCTTTTCCTTCAAATGTCTCTTTGTCAGAATAGAACAGACCATCAGAAGAAGGAATCTGGTTGCCAATCCAAAGTGCCATACCACAGCCAAGGAAGCTGATGTTGGAATTAGCATCAAAAGCAACCACCACCTTGTCTTTATAATTATCAAGAATTGTGTTCAGTGCAGCGGTTCCTGCATGATTAGCTCCGATTACAACTACTTTCTCCATTAAAAAATCCTCCTTACCCTTCTATTTACGATGACTTCATTTTACTACATTGTTAATTTAAAAACAATAACTGTTATCAAAACATTTCCATTTTGGTAAATATTTAACAATAAATCTTCGGATATCAATGGAAAATGTATTGTTTTTTGTACATTTTTCAAATACTTGACTGCTTATCGTTCTTCCTCATAATCATCTAAAAAGGTATATTCCTTCCCTCTCCACTTATAACCAGGCATGGTATCCAGCTGTACAGAGTGAATGCTGTTAAAGATACTCTTATCAATATCCGGATCATTTTTCTTCAGACGTTTCACCAACTGCTTCATCTCCTGGCGCTTAGAACCTCCGCCTCCATTGTCACAGATAGTACAGTTCTCTGTAAAACGGCAGGCGCACTGAATAAACTCCAAATCATTATAGATTCTCCAGGCAATAATGGAGTCCTCATGAATGCAGTACATAGGACGGATCAGCTCCATACCTTCAAAGTTCTTGCTGTGAAGCTTAGGCAGCATAGCCTGAATCTGGGAGCCAAAGAACATCCCCATAAGAGTGGTTTCAATTACATCATCAAAATGGTGCCCAAGGGCAATTTTATTGCAGCCCATTTCCTTTGCTTTACTATATAAATACCCTCTTCTCATTCTGGCACAGAGATAGCAGGGAGACTGTTCACTGCTGTTGGCAACCTCAAACACATTGGTCTCAAATACTGTAATAGGAACGTGAAGCAGCTTGGCATTGCTTTCAATCTTATTCCTGTTGATTTCATTATATCCGGGGTCCATCACAAGAAATACCAGCTCAAACTCCACATCGCTGTGTCTCTGTAACTGCTGCATCAGCTTTGCCAGCAGCATAGAATCCTTACCCCCTGAAATGCAGACAGCAATTTTATCCCCTTCCTGAATCAGCTGATACTGTTTTACAGCTGTAATAAAGGGCCCCCACAATTCTTTTCTATATTTCTTAATAATACTTCGTTCTATTAACTGAAATGGTTCTAATTCCCGCTTCATTTGGTCAACTCCTTATAACATGTATCAAATATAGTTAAAAACTCAGATAATTCTTCTTCTGTCGTCAGATGGCTTAAACTGATTCTCCAGGAACAAAGGGCATTCTTCTTATCTCTGGTCACTGCGAACACTGCTCTCGATGGTAGTCCCGCCACAGAACAGGCTGATTTTGTGGAAACACATACCCCCATCTCACTTAAAGCCTGCTGAAACACTTCCGCTTTGACTCCTTTGACACTGAGATTTAATATGTGTGGAACTGATTGTTCCGTGCTGTTAATCTTCACCAGAAGGTAGTTTTCCAGCTCCTCTCTCAGAATCCCATTCAAACCTTTTACATAGGCTCTTCTCTCTTCCAGCTGTTCCTGTGCCAATTTAAGAGCATACAGCCCAGATAAAGCCATAGGCAGATCAGGAGTCCCACTGCGGTAAATAGTAGTGCTGGTTCCTCCATGAATGAGAGGCTCCAAAACAATCCCCTCACGTTTCCACAGAATTCCACTGCTGTTTAAACCATAGAATTTATGAGGTGCAAAACTGACACAATCAAATCCTTCTATGATAAAAGGAATCTTTCCAATAGCCTGAGTTGCATCTGTATGAAAAATGCAGTCCGGATTAAAGGCATGTACCATATCAGCAGCTTCCTTCACAGGCTGTATCACCCCCAGTTCGCTGTCCACTGCACAAATAGAAACAAGTATGGTATCCTTTCTCAGAAGCTCCCTTAACTGCTGAAGATCAACTCTACCGTCACTGTTGACCCCAACCAGATCGATCTCATACCCCATTTCCTGCAAAGCTGTCAATGTTCCGCTGACAGAGGAATGTTCCAAAAATGTAGAAATAATATGTTTCCCTGAATTTCTTCTGGCTCTTGCAATCCCCTTTAAAGCCAGATTATTGCTTTCACTTGCACCTGAAGTATAGATAATTTCAGAAGGTTTTCCTCCCAGAAGCCCTGCAATCGCCTCTGTTGTTTCAGCCATCTTCTCCTTGGCCTGTTCTCCCAACACATGAAGGGAGTTGGGATTGCCAATATAAGCCTCACATGCGTCGCAATATGCCTTCAATACCCGGCTGTCAGGGGGAGTGTGGGCGGAATAATCCAAATATATCATCTGTTTTCCTCTTTCATTTATATCAACGCCAAAAACTGCCACCCTTACATGTGACAGTTTTTGTATCGTTTAACAGGCATTTCCCTGCAAGTAAAAATATTACCATGGAAATAAAACAGTGTCAATCTTAGAATTCATATAATCCCTATAGGATTTATTTCAATTCTTCCGGAACAAACCATAAACCCTTATTATTTTCCTCCATATACTTCTTAAATTCATCGGAATGGTAAGCATCAGCAATGGCTTTTGCCCATTTAGAATCCGCATTTTCAGACTTTACAACAACCTGAAGAATCAGATGCTCCAGAATGCTTTCCTGTAAAAGAGCGGTAGAAGCATCAATTCCCGAACTGTATACAATACTTCCTGTAATCACTGCATAGTCAAAATCCCCTAATACTCTTGGAATATTGTTAGAATCCATTTCCACAAATTCCAATTCATAAGGATTTTCCACAATATCGTCCTGTGTTACAGCTGCAGGGTCTACATCAGATTTTAAAGTGATCCAGCCTGCCTTTTGAAGGAGTACATAAGCTCTTGCTGTGTTGGAAGCATCATTGGGGACTGCTATTTTACCATTTTTACTGATCTCTTCAAGAGATTTATGGGTATCAGAGAAAATAGCTGCAGGGACTGTGGGAATCGGACTGATGGCTGTTAAATTTCCACTTTGTGATTCATTGAAATTCTTCATATAAGCAGTGTGCTGCTCCACATTAACATCAATGTCACCCTCATTTAATGCAGTGTCATTCTGAAGCAGATCGGAAAATTCGTAGCAGGTCAGCGTATACCCCTGTTTTTCCAGAATCGGTACAATGGCATCTTCAAACAGAACTGTATAGGGTCCTGCTGCCTTTCCGTAGATAATCTCTGTTTTCTCTTCCTGCTCTTTCGCAGCATCCTTGCCGCCCTGATCTGCTGCACTTGCCTTTGCACATCCACCAAGAGCCAAACCAGCCAAAAGTACCCATGTGATTGATAACAATGATCTTCTTTTCATAATAAATCTCCTCTAATATAATTTTTTTAATTAACCTCTAAGCTTCTTGGAAATCCTGTTTCCAATGGACTGAATCATCTGTACAAATAAAATCAAAACAATAACAGTAGCCAGCATCAATGGATTATTAAATCGCTGATAACCATAAGTCAATGCCAGGTCCCCCATTCCACCGCCTCCAATAGTTCCTGCCATTGCAGTAGCACCCAGCAGCCCTATAGTTCCTGTTGTAATAGCAAGAACCAGTGACGCCTTTGCCTCAGGAATCAGGAAATAGCGGATAATCTGAGGAACTGTAGCCCCCATTGCCTTGGAAGCTTCAATAATACCGCTGTCTACCTCCAGAAGTGAGCTTTCCACCAGCCTTGCAATATAAGGCGCAATATAGAGAGTCAGCGGAACAATTGCTGCTTTTGTACCAATTCTTGTATGAACCAGAAATTTAGTAAATGGTGAAATAAACACTAAAAGTATGACAAAAGGTACACTCCGCACCAGATTAATGATTCCATTTATAATAAAATTCCATGTGGGACGAGGCAGGATTCCCCCTTTTCTCGTTAACACAAGAAGCAGCGCGAAAGGTATTCCCAGAAGTACTCCGAAAAACAAGGACCAGCCCATCATATAAACAGTCTGCACTGCTGAATTCACCAGCCTATCAGTAGATATTCCCAGTAATTGTTCAATCATTTACATTCACCTCCTCCATTTTCACATCAGTCCTTCTGATATAATCCAATGCTTTATCGATCTCCTCCTGTGAGCCCTTAAGTCTTAGAATCAGGACTCCCAGAATCTGGTTCTGAATCTCATTGACAGAAGCAAATAATATGGTTGTTTTCAAATCGTATTCTTTATTGATCTCTGAAACCAAAGCTGATTTTGCATTTTCACCCTTAAATGTCAGCTTTATAATGTTGTTTAGTCCACCTTCCTTCTTAAGAGAGTTAAAAATCTCTTCCGGTATTCTGTCAGAAATTACAGTCTGAACAAAATTCCTGGCAATCTCACTTTTAGGATTGCTGAATACATCAATGACCTCTCCCTGCTCCACAATTTCTCCATCTTCCATCACTGCCACTTTGTTGCAGATTTTGCTGATCACGCTCATTTCATGGGTAATCAGTAAAATGGTAACTCCCAGCTCTCTATTAATGGTCTTTAACAGCTGTAAGATAGACTCCGTTGTACGGGGGTCCAGTGCACTGGTTGCTTCATCGCACAGCAGAATGGAAGGATTCAGTGCCAAAGCCCTTGCAATACCCACTCTCTGCTTCTGACCGCCTGATAATTTATTCACAGGTGTTTTCCCTCTGTCCTCAAGACCGATAAACTGCAGAAGCTCTTTTACCCTGGCTTCAATCTTCTCTTTCTTCCAGCCTTCCAGAATAAGAGGCATTGCAATGTTCTCATATACATTTCTGGTATCCAGCAGATTGAACTGCTGAAAGATCATACCAATGTTTTTCCTCAGTTTTCGAAGCTCTTTGGAAGATGCCTTCTTCACATCCACCCCATTTACCTCTACTTCACCGCTGTCATTGGTTTCCAACTGATTCACAAGGCGGATCAATGTGGATTTCCCTGCTCCTGAAAATCCGATGACTCCGTAGATATCTCCCTGATCCACTTCCAGGGAAACATTGTTTAACGCCTCGATATTTCCTTCCTTGCTGTGAAAAGTTTTACTTACATTTCGAATACGGATCATAATGCTTCCTCCTGCTTCAAACGTTTTAGTGCCTGTTCTGCAAGGGCTGCCACATATTCTGAAGCAGGCTTTAATGCCTTAGGATCAACTTCAAATCTGGGATTGTGATTGGGCCAGGTTTCCCCTGTTCCTATGCGGATATAGACTCCTCTGATGATCTCCTGATAGAATGCAAAATCCTCCCCTCCAAGAGACGGTTCATCAACCCTTACATCATATCCTGAGTGTTCTGCTGCTTCTCTGGAAAAACCGGTCCAGAAGGGATCATTATCAGTTGCCGGCGGTCCTGGTATCCAATGAAACTCTGCTTCTGCTCCATATGCTTTTGCTGTATACTCTGCAATCTCTTTTAAACGTTTTGGTATCAGGCTTCTGTTCTCTTTATCCAAAGTCCTTACTGTTCCCTCCAAAAATGCATATTCCGGAATTACATTCCATGTGCTTCCGCTTTTGATCTGAGTAATGCTTACAAGACCGGCAGATAAAGGGTCCACATTTCTGCTGACAATGGACTGCACATTCTGTACAATGGCCGCTGCTGTTACAATAGGGTCAATTCCGTCCTGCGGATGGGCTGCATGAGTTCCTCTGCCTTTGACCTCTATGGAAAACCGGTCCACAGCCGCTGTTACGCTGCCTTCCCTGATTCCCAGTGCTCCTACAGGGTAAACAGAGGAAACATGAATACCAAAGATTGCCTCCACATCCTCCAAAACTCCTGTTTCAATCACCTTAAGTGCTCCAAGAGAGGATTCTTCTGCAGGCTGGAAAATGATCTTAACAGTTCCCTGAAGGTGTTCCCTTCTTTCCTGCAGCAGTCTGGCCGCTCCCCAGATTGCAGTGGTATGAAAATCATGACCACATGCATGCATTTTCCCTGAGACTTCTGATTTCCAAGGGAGTGCTGTCTCTTCCTCAACTGGCAGACCATCAATATCACACCGTATGGCAACAACCGGCCCTGGAAGTTCTCCCTTTACCTCTGCTACCAGCCCTGTTTCCAGAGGCAGATTCAGTATGGTAATGCCGTCTTTCTCAAGCAGCTCTCTGATGTGCTTCGTTGTTTCAAATTCCTCATAGGACAGTTCCGGATTTCTGTGAAACCACTGAAACTCCTGTAATAGCTCTTTCTCCAAATCATTCCCTGCCATTTTTATATCCTCCCTTTTCCCTAAAATACTTTATTCTGATAACGCAAAAAAGCAGAAAACATAATCGTTTTCTGCTTCCAAATCACATATTCAGATATACTTTTACCCTGTTAAGAATAACCGCCTATCACACTATGCGCCTAAATTCAGAAAACCCTGATGAAAAATGTCCACAACAAGAAATGCACACGCAGCACATGCACATTGACATACAACAACAGATATTTGTATTTGTCTTGTTATTAACGATAGTCATCATGGTTTCCTCCTTTTTTTATTTCATATCATTTTAGTATGATTTCTTGAAATGATAGCATAACATTCTTTCGCTGTCAATCAATTTTTCCACTTTTTTCTAATACTGCATTTTTAAGCCTGTCAAGTGCTTCTTTTAAAACAACTCTGGGACACGCCATATTAATTCTCTCAAAACCTTCCCCATCTTTGCCAAATATAGCACCGCTGTCTAACCATAAACCTGCTTTATTAACAATTAAATCCTCCAGTTCTTCCTCAGAAAGCCCCAGAGCTCTAAAATCCAGCCAGATTAAGTAGGTGCCCTCAGGCTCAATCAGCTTAATCTCAGGCAGAAACTCCTCCAAATAGCTTCTGACAAAATCCAGATTGCCCTTTAAATATATTTTCAATTCATCCAGCCATTGCCGTCCGCCTTCATAAGCAGCCTGACACGCTGTAAGCCCCAGCATATTCACCTGACTGTAACCGGTCTGATTCACAGCCTTTTGAAATTTTTCCCGATTGCCCTTATGGGGAATAAAGATATTGGATATCTGCAAACCAGCCAGATTAAAGGTCTTGCTGGGAGAGGTACACAGTACAGTAAACTCCTCAAAAGCCGAATCCACTTCAGTGAATATATGATGCTTATACTCTTCATATATGAAATCACTGTGGATTTCGTCACTAACTACAATCACTCCATGTTTTTTGCATATAGTTCCCAGCCTTTTTAACTCCTCTTCAGTCCACACTCTCCCCACAGGATTATGAGGGCTGCACAGCAAAAACAGCTTAACCTTTTCCGATCGTATTTTCTCCTCAAAGTCTTCATAATCAATTTCATAATGACCATTTTTTAAAACAAGAGGATTATTAACAAGTTTTCTGTTATTATCTAAAATCACCTCTGTAAAAGGGTAATAAACCGGCTGCTGAACAAGGACACCGTCCCCTTCCTCTGTAAAAGCCCGGACTGCTGCTGCAATTGCAAACACAATACCCGGTGTTTTAATCAGCCATTCTTTCTTTACTGACCACCCAAAATAAGTCTGATACCACCCGGAAACCGCCTGATAATATCCTTCCTGTCCATCGCTGTATCCAAAGATACCAAGGTCTGCATCCTGCTTTATCCTGTCTACAATACAGTCTGCGGTCCGAAAATCCATATCAGCAACCCAGAGAGGCAGTATATCAGCAGGTCTGCCTCTCTCCACAGCAAAATCATACTTTAAACTGTTTGTATTTTTTCTATCAATGATTTCGTCAAAATTATAACTCATAGCTGACTCCCTCTTATGTATTATTTGTTAATCGCCTGGTCAAGATCAGCAATAATATCCTCCGGATTCTCAATTCCTACAGACATCCGAAGCAGTGTTTCGTCAATTCCCTTTGCCTTTCTAATCTCCTCAGGAACCTCCGCATGAGTCTGAGTCAGAGGATAAGTAATGAGACTTTCTGTTCCTCCCAGACTTTCTGCAAAATAAATCAGCTTCACGTTCTTAAGTATCTTTTCTGCAGTCTCCTTGCTGTCCACATGGAAGGAAATCATGCCTCCATAACCTCTGCTTTGCTTTTTGGAAATGGCAAGCCCTTTGTGTCCCGGAAGCCCTGCATAATAAACACCCTTTACTTTATCCTGCTTTTCCAGCCAGTCAGCAATGAGAAATGCATTCTGCTGATGTTTCTCCATACGCACAGACAAAGTCTTGATCCCTCTGAGAATTAACCAGCTGTCAAAAGGAGCCAGCCCTGCACCTGTAGTTTTAATCACAAACCGCAGTCTTTCAGCAATGGAATCCTGATTGGTAATAAGGAAACCGCCCAGAGTATCATTATGCCCTTCTAAATATTTTGTTGCACTATGTATAACCACATCAGCTCCCAGATCAAGGGGGTTCTGATAATAAGGTGTTAAAAATGTATTATCTACAAACAAAAGGCAGGAGTGCTTCTTAGCAATCTCACTGACAGCCTGAATATCTGTAACCTGCATCATAGGATTGGTAGGGGTCTCAATATAGATCGCCTTTGTATTTTCCCCAATCGCTGCCTCAATTGCTTCCAAATCAGATGTATCCAGATAGGTAAAGGTCAGCCCGTTTTTCTCATTAATAAAATTGAACTGTCTGATAGTCCCTCCATACAGATCATCGGTTGAGATAATATGATCGCCAGGGGAAAACAGCTCCATCAAAGCGTTAATGGCAGCCATACCTGTAGAAAATGCAAGAGCATCAACTCCATGCTCTAAATCAGCCATAATACGCTCTACCTCTTCCCT
This sequence comes from Hungatella sp. UBA5385, assembly GCA_002409995.1. Classification (GTDB taxonomy): domain Bacteria; phylum Bacillota; class Clostridia; order Lachnospirales; family Lachnospiraceae; genus UBA5385. The sequence goes on from DHOR01000040.1 coordinate 136,711, forward strand.
TGTGGGATTCTGCAGTCTGGTGTAATCATATCCAGTACTTCTTCCCACTTCCGGATGAGCGTAGGCTGCTGTCTGATAGATTGGAAAGCTGATGCTCCCGGTATTCTCCACGTCTTTTCTCTTTCCTTTTCCATGAATACAAACTGTATCTAATTCATAACTCATATCGATCCCTCCAGCCTTTGTTTTAATCTATAGTTAATTGATAGGATTAATATGTTTATTATAAATTTTATTGAGAAATTGTCAAGATATAATCGTGTTAAACTTATCATAATGTATTTTTCTTGCTATATAGCGACTGGAAACCCCCTATAATAAAAATCCCCTCTGCAGCAAGAAACCACAGAGGGGATTGATTTGCATATCTGAGATCAGCTCCAGATCAACCATATGAGCAAATAGCCTGAACAAACCGCTACTAAGGAGAATGGAACTCCTATCTTCATAAAATCTTGATTGGATACAGTATATCCCTCCTTGCGAAGGATACCGATACCTGTAATATTGGCACTTGCACCGATTGGTGTAAAGTTACCGCCCAGAGTTGCACCAATTAAAAGTCCGAAATAAAGTATGTAAGGCTCGACTCCCATCAAAGAAGCGATACCGCCTACTACCGGAAGCATAGTAGCAACATAGGGAATATTATCAATAAAAGCGGAAAAGAACACTGATGCCCATAAAATCAAAGTATAGATGACAAACAGATTATCACCAGCTATCTTAACAAAAAGCTGACTGATGGCATCAATGACTCCTGCCTCTGTAATGCCTCCAATAATTACAAATAAGCTGGCAAGAAGAAGCAATGTCTCTCCGTCCATCTCTTTAAAAAACTGCACAAAGGGAGTCATGGAATGTTCCTTAAATGCCTTGCGTGCAAATCCAATCACTGCCAGCGACACGCAGATGATACCATTGCTTACTGCAGGCTTATTGGGTATAAAGGATACAATAATCAGCAATACAACAGTTCCGCTTAACAGGATAGTAGGAACATAATCTGTTACCTCAGTACGCTTACTTGAGTTAACAGGCTGTTTATATTTACGGAAATAAAACAGCAGAACAGCGGCTGAAGCGATTGCACCAACCTGAACCACCCAGAAGATGCCTGGTTTTCCCTGGAATACAAAGAAATCCATAAAGTTCATATTGGCATGTCCGCCCAGAAGAATGGATGTCGTATCCCCTACAAGAGTCGCTGCTCCCTGGAGATTGGAAGAAACTGCTATGGAAATAATAACAGAAACAGGGCTGATCTTAAGCTTTTTAGAAAGCGCAAGAGCCACAGGCGCTACCATCAGTACAGTGGCAACATTATCCACAAATGCGGAAATAATTCCTGCAAATAAGGCAAGAGCTACCACTGCCCACTTAATATTGGGAACATGCTCCATAATAATATCTGCCAGCAATGCCGGCATCTTAGACTCTATAAATAAAACAACCGTCCCCATAGTACCGGCAATCATCATTAAAACGTTCCAGTCAATAGCTCCCGGTACCTGTCCCAGCGGTATAATACGAAAAATAACAAACAACAGTGCAGAACACGCTGCTATATAAGCCCTGTACTTACCAAAAATCAGCAGCAAAACATAAGTCACCAAAAACAGCCCAAGCGCAAAATACATATCCTCTTCTCCTTCTCATATCCTCATTATACGTATCATTAATTCTATGCAGTTTTGAACTCTGTAAAACTATTTTGTGCATTACGATAAGTATATAAAACATTCACCTTTCAAGTCAATGTTTTCTGCAAAAATTAACAAATTTTTAGCGTTTACTTAACTGTTTTTTGTTAATGTTGTATCAATCCATATTATAAGTAATACTCTAATTCCACAGGCAGCATACTATCTGCAAACCTATTTTCTTTTATTGCAGTTCTTATATCTATTACCATTTGTGTCACATCTGTGATATTTAAAATCCAGTCATTAACATATTTTTCTACAACTTTTCCTTTTATCCCAAGCTGAATGGTTCTTTCTATTTGTGGGTTACCATAAATATCCCGTTCGGGGTCCCATTGACATCTGATTTCAGTTTTATTTAATGCATCTTTCCAAATTTCTTTTGTTTCGTATACGTCTCTGGAAAATGAAGAAAGCACAGCGTTTTTGACGATAAAATCGAATCCGCTTCTCTTCATATCTATGGCAAGTATTCTATTTTGACCTTCCTTTGCTGCCCAGCCTGATCTGTACATCATCCATAAAAATGAAGGCTTAATCCAAGTCATTCGCTCCATTTTAAACGACTTTCCAAATGTACCATTTTCAATCGCTTCGTTTGCAATCGTATTATTATATGCCTGATAAACTCTGATGCTTTTTTCATCATACATGGCAAATATTTTATTATTCATGATTTCTCCTATGTTTTAAAGTTTCCTTCTATAAAGTCTGGAGGGACGATGCCCTGCATTTTCCGTAAAGGAATCAGTTTCTATTACAAGATGCCCTATTTTTCTGCGAAATGCCGCTTTTAACAGCGGTTTGTCGAGAATAACTTCATAAACCTGCTGAAGCTGGGTTAAGGTAAACTGAAGGGGCATCAGATGAAAGGCAATGTCTGTATAATCAACCTTTCCCCTTAAACGTTCCAGCCCATAAGCGATAATTCTGGCATGATCAAAAGCCAGCCCATCATTGCTCAGGATTCTATATTCTTCCTTAGTGTCATACTCTGTTTTTGTCACTTTCTTTTCTATAACAGCAGTAAGTCTGATATCCTCATGCTCCAAAACCAATTCATACCGCATGGTTCTTATGGTTTTCATCCCATCATATCTATGATTCTTACGATACTCTGTATGGTCATCAGTTAATCCATAGGAAATGCTGAACCATGCTGCTTTTGCCGCATCATCCCCAGCCTTCGGCTTAACCCCACTGCTGTCAATCAACGCCATATAGGAACAACTCATCACCCAGGTTCTGGGATCACGGTCAGGATCACTAAATGTATAAAGCTGCTCAAGATAAACATGATCCAATCCTGTCTCCTCTTTCAGTTCTCTTTTGGCTGTCTCCTCTGTAGTTTCTCCCGGTCTTACAAATCCACCGGGAAGCGCCCAGGTACCCAGATAGGGATGGACACCTCTCTCTATCAACAGAATACATAACTTCTTCTCAGGAAGCTTTCGGTAATTCTCCTCCTCAGCCTCCTGAACTGTAAAAATCGCCATATCTGCAGCAACAGAGGGGCGGACATAATCCTCTGCTTTATAACTTCGTAAAAATTCAGCTTCTGTCAGTCCGTTTTTATCTCTGATTTCCTTTTTCAATCAACAGCACTTCCTTCCCTTTCAAGTAGAATATCCCGAACTTCTGTTAAAGCAAATCCAAGAAGATTGGTCCCACGCCATTTCACAGGGTTTTCAGCATCAGGATTATTTTTTCCCATACCAATCCCCCAGATTCTGTCTCTTGGACTGGCTTCCACCAGAATTCTCTTCTTACCTGTAGTTTTTAAAAACTCCCAAAGTTCTTCATTCTGGGAGAATTTTGCAAGGTTACCCTTCTTGACAATCTCATAACAGGAATTATCCCAGGTTTCCTTGTTAAAATTCTGTACAGCTCTTCCATAAGCCTTCATAACCTTTGGATCATTTGCTTTCATAATCATCGATTCCATCTCCTGATCCTGAAATAACCTTGCCTTCTCAGCCATCATAAACTGTTCTGTACAGGAATAGGTTATTCCGTCTACTGTAAACTTACACTTCCACCACTGACTGAGACAGGCTTCGGTGACACGACCATCTGCAGCAGGAGTATGACCCCAGAAAAACAGAAACTTTAGATTCTTTCCACTGATATAGGCTTTTTTTAATGCTTGTAGGTTATAAATCATTGTAAGTACTCTCCTATTAGAATTATTTTATGTTAGTATCAAATAGTTATTATCATTTAGATAATAACTATTATGCAATATCACCATTCTTCTGTCAAGTACTTTATTGATAGAATGACAAACAAAAAACTACTAACTAATTTTATAGTTAATAGTTCTTCTCTTAACATATCCTTCTATAGCATCTTAATCATGTAATACTCATTCACATATGTACCATCTTTATATCTCAGTGCATTTGGAATAGTAGCAATGATTTTAAAATCAAAATTCTGATACAACTTAATAGCACGCTCATTGCTTGATACTACTTTAAGCTCTACTTGTTCTATATTATGCATCTGGCACCATGACAGGCATTGTTCCATCATTTTTCCACCGATACCAAGATTGCAGTAATCATCAATGATAACAAAAGCAATCTCTGCTCTGTGCCTGTAACGCAAATATCTTTTAATTAATCCTACAGAACATTGGCCTACAATTTTCTTATCATGCTCGGCAACAAACCACATGGAATCAGTATCCTTTATTATTGATTCTATAATCTCTTTTTCCCGCTCAAGAGTAGTGGAAAACTCTCCTGGTTCTCTTGCTAGAAATAAGCTTTCTATATCTGCCTTAGTTATTAATGAAATTATGTTTTCTGCATCATCAATCATAGGTTCTCTGATAATTATTTTCTTTCCATCCTTCAATTTATACTCCACCATTTTACTCCTCCATTATTTATAAATTCCCCAGGATTTATCAAAAGTGTTTTGCCAAAAAAAGGCAGGGATTTTCTTTATCCCAATAAAGAGGGAAAACCTCCAACGGCACAAAACCAAGGCTTTTATAAAATTTTCTCGTTCTCTCATACGGCTCATTTACAGCAGAAGCATCCAAAGTCTTGACTGTCAGGTATTGCAGCCCTTTTGCAACACAGAACCTTTCGACACATGCAATAAGCGATGCTCCAATTCCTCGCCTATGAAAATCATTCATAATTCCCATTACAATAATCTCAGCGGTAAACTCATTATGAATTTTCACCGCAACAAAACCAACGGGATTTGTATTGTCAAATGTAGCGTATAATTTCAGGTCTCGTACCTCTTCTGCATAATCAATGATTGACTTTTCAATTGCAAACCAATCAGGCAGAGTTCTTAAAATCCTACTACAGATTAATGATTTTGTATTAGGATCAAATACTTCTTCTATCTTCATGTTTACCCCCAATGATAAATTAATGATCTTATTATACAACCATAAAGGATATACTACTAGCTTTTTATCGCAAATTTGGGTAACACTGGTACCTACCAACTTTAAGTTAACATTGTAAAGTAACAATTTGCATAGAAAAAGAACAGCTATTCACTGTCCTCTTTCTCATAAACTTCTCTGCTCTCCTCATGTCTCAATGTGTTCGGTCCCAGGAAATGTCCTGTTCCCCAGTGGTTATTAAAGGTTTCAAGCTCCTCTGCCACCTCTTTTACAACTTCCCGTTTATCTTTCTCCATATTATCACCTCTGAGAATAGTATAAACGGTTAATTAAATAATATGCGAAAGGGCAGAGGTCATTGGTGCTCCAATTTTCAATCTCAACAAATATTTATTCATTAAGCAAACAAAGGTGACATAATATGTTTATGTCAACCAATACAATCTTTTATTATATATTGTTTTTCCAACCGACCATAAATCCAAAAAGAGTTAACATAATAAAATTATGTCAACTCTCCCCTTCTACATTCCCGGACCAACCTCGCCTGGTCCTTCCGAAGAAGGTCCAGCCGGTGCCTCAGGCTTTGGAGCCTCAGTTACCGGAGGAGCTACCGGCTCCTTTGGTTTTTCCGTTTCTTTTTCTGTTTCTTTTTCTGTTTCTTTTTCTGTTTCACTTTCCTTTGGAATCGTTTCTTTTTCTGAGCTTTCCTCAGTTTCACCTAATCCGGCTCCTGGTCCTATAAGACTGCCATCCTCATTGGTAGGTTTCTCTGTTGTCTCCTCAATACTTGTCTCAGGAATAGTCTCTATTATTTCCTCAGCACTTGTCTCAGGAATGGTTTCAGGTGGTAATGTTTCTGCAGGTGGTTGTGTAGCAGCACTACCGCCTCCTGAGCCTCCTCCACTGTTGCCGGAAGGTGCATTCTTACCTGGTTCGCTGATTCCACTCTTCTCAGAGATTCTTGCACTGATTTTTTGTACTGTGGAATTAGGTGTATATGCCTCATCAGCATAAAGGAACTGATGAAGCTGAATTACATTGCTTTCAAGTGTTGTAGGGATTACGCAATCCATTTTCCCGATCCTCATGGCTGTTCTGGAAAATGGGAATCCTGCTGTTTCCCCAATATGGTATTTGCTGATTCCTTTTGCAATTGTAAGTCCGTCATCAAGTCCTATGCTTGTTGATATCTGGGGCATAACTGCCTGTACCAGAATGGACAGCGTCTTAGCATCAGCCTGTTTTGCTTTCTCAAGTGCCAGGGTAACTACCTTTCTCTGACGTTCTGTACGTGCATAATCTGTATCCATGAGACGAAGTCTGGCATATGCAACAGCCTGTACACCATCAAGATGATTCATCCCTGCATGTTCCAGCTGATAGGAACCTACTCCTGTGGAATTTACTGTTTCCGTAATAAATCCATTAATATATCTAAATTCTGAATCTGTAATCTCAAGATCAATTCCACCTAACAGATTGATTCCTTCAGCAACTGCTTTCCAGTTAAATGTGGCATAATCATCGATTTTAAGCCCCAGATTCCTATTTAAAGCATCAACAGCCTGCTTATGTCCGCCTTTAAAATAAGCCTCATTGATCTTGTGATAATTGCCATCATCATCGATCTGTAAATATGTATCTCTATATACAGAGACCAATTTGATCTCCCCTGTTGCTTTATCAATATTACAGATCATCTGCACATCGGCAAGAGCACCTTTTCCAACCTTTCCATCTCTGGAATCCACACCAAACACTGCAATAGTCCAGTAGCCCTTTTGATTGGTTCTGCTGCCCAAGAACATATAAGCGCCTGCCAAAAGTATAATCAGAGCTATAACTTCAACTATAATAATACGTCTCTTCCGTTTTTTCTTCTTCACTCGTTCTGCCTGTACCTTCTGCTGCATATAATCCTGCCGGCTGTTATTCCGGCTTGTGTTTTTGTTATACTGCACTCTTGGGTTTCTTCCATCTCCTGAGCTGTAATATGTTCTGTCTCCTCTTACTACAACCTGTTCCTGATCATCATAATCTACCTGGCGGTTTTGCCCTGCTGATTCTTTATGATTACTGCCGCCGCGTTTTTTTCTTGCACGCATGCGGTCTAATTCATCTTCATACTCCATTGCTGATACACAACCCTTTCTCTTCTGATTGACAATACTCTCTATCTTACCATATAAAGCGCATCTCTGTCTTGCTTTTCTCTTACATTTCTCAGCCATTTATCAGTCAAGCAGTTTTCTGTAATATTTCCAGCCTGCATCCGTTACTGAAATTGTTACATTATTCACAATTCCGCTGGATTCATGAATCACCTTCATTTTCCCGTCATTTTCCCAGCCAAGGAACATGACAACATGAGCATCACTTCCTGTTTTTAAGATAATATCTCCAGGCTGAAGATCGGTCCGGCTCACTTCTGTTCCACAAGTTTTCAGACCGCTGGTGCCTTCATAGGTCAGTCTTTTGCCAAGAGCAGACCAGTATACCCAGTTTACCCAGCCGGAGCAGTCAAGCCCTTTCATCATACGCCCTTTTTTATCCGGCGCAATGAGAGAACCGAAGTAATTGCCTTCATAATCAGGAACAGATGGCTTTCCTCCCCAGTAATAGGGAACAGTTCCAACTGAGGTTAATGCATAATGAATCAACTGCCTCCGTTCTCCTGTAATGTTCTCCGGAAGACTGTTCATATAAGCGATGATCTCTCCAGAAGAAAGTGGGCTTGCAATAAAGGAAGAGCTAACTAAAAGACCATATGCCTCTTTCCAGTCCTTCTCCACCAAAGCCTTTGAAAAACCTCTATTCTCCTGAGTCCATCCCTGCCATGATCCCTCTTCCGCTTTAGCTGTTTTATCCTTGTTAAAAAGACTTCCTTTTGAATCAGAAATACCTGTTATTACTGCTGTAATCTGAATATCTACATGACCGGGGCATGTACTTGCCTCCTCAGTTGTTTCTGAAGCTGCCTCCAAAGCTGCTAACTCTGCTGCTGACTCTGCTGCTATAGAAGCCTCCATCAAAGCAATTCCAGGACCGATTTCTTTTTTCGTTTCATGCTGATATGCAGCAGTGGTATCTCCCGTTGTTTCCCCGGAAGCTTCATTGCTTAATACAGTTTCTGCCGGAACAGGAGATGTTTCAGGCAATGCCTCTGATGAAGCAGTTGCTGTCATTGCCTCAGAGTTTGCTGCTGTTGTTTCCACCGCTGCTCCTACAGTTTCTAAAGCACTTTCCGGCAATGTTTCCGCAGCAGGTTCTGCCAGTACTTCAGCGCCTTCACCGGACTGTCCTGCAGCAGCTTCCACAACTTCTTCTGAATTTGTCTCTGCTTCAGCAATTGCAGTAACATCTTCCAAGTCCTCAAGCCCATCTAAATCTTCTTCATCCTCGTCCACATGGTCCAAAGAACCATCACAAGTATAAACTTCTGATACCGTATATCGAAACGTATGGGACTTTTCCCACAAATCCATGGCATAATTCATATACCCATCATAGTCCCATGGATCAGAGTAGTAAAAATATGTATTAGCCATTGCCATAATATCTCTGCTGTTGGAATTAGCAGCTATTTTCCTGCCATTTTCATCATAAAAAGTAATGGTTGTTTTTGTCCACCGCTCTAAAGGAATACCTGCAACCTTCTCAGGGCTTTTCACTGCCAGACTATAGATGGAAGAAAGCCAGGCAGAATCTTTTAAGGAAAGCTCTCGAAGCGCCTCTGCTGCATAACTATTCTGCGGATCAGAAACATCTGCTTCCTCAGGATAAATCAGAGAAAGATTGAGAGTATCAAGAGCAGCCACTGGTATATCATCTTCTGCTTCCGTAGTCTCCTCTTCAGTCTCTGTTTCAGCTTCAGTCACAGGCACAGTTTCCCGTGGTATAGTCTCTTCCATTACCACCAGCTTTGCTTCTGTATTCACCATGGTTTTATCATAAGCCGACACAAAGGAACGGGAATAAATACAGACCCCCGCCCCCAAAACAGCCATAAGAATGGCAGCTATCATCTGTTTTTTCGTTTCTATTGTAAATTTCGCAAATCTCGTAAATTTCATTGGTTATAATCTTCCTGTTTTATTCTAAAATATGACTATATCATAATAGCCAGGTGAAATACAGTATAAAAGATTTAATAGTTTATTAAGATTCACAAAAGATCATATTTCCTTAAATAATTTGAACCAATTTGAACAAATCTTATATTGACGCACAAAGAATCAAACGTTATAATAAACTAAATTTATGAAGGAGGCATAAATATTCAATAGCAAAGCTAAGCGCCATGCACCTGATGACAGGCTCGTGAACGGTTTGAAAACCGCTGTCAAAGGTTAACGAGGTGAAGAGTTTATCGAACTATTCGGCGGATGCTCTTCCATGCTTCTCCGGGCATGTGATCCAGCGTGAAATATGCAGGCAACTGCAAAACAACCACTCTGGAACCGGAATCAATATTTATTCAAAAAGCAGTCTTTTTAATTAGCCAACAGAGACAGCCTGGTTTTTGTTTGCATTTTTTAGAATTACCGAAAATCAATAAAAAGGAGAATTTAATTATGTGTGGAATTATAGGTTATACAGGACCTTTAGATGCTAAAAACATTATACTGGAGGGCCTGTCCCAGCTTGAATACAGAGGTTATGACAGTGCAGGAGCCGCTCTTTGTACAGAAAGGTCCCATACCCGTTTAATACGTTGTACAGGCAAGGTGGCAAACTTAAAGGAAGCGATGAAAGATATTAAAGAGGTATCACACTGCGGTCTGGGTCATACACGGTGGGCAACTCACGGAGGTGTGACAGTTGAAAACACCCATCCTCACCGGGCAGGACGGGTCACTCTGGTTCACAATGGAATTATTGAAAACTATCATCAGCTGACCTGTGATTTTCATCTGGAAGACAGGCTTCTGTCGGAAACTGACAGCGAGGTGGCTGCCTGGGTTTTAGACAGTCTCTATCAGGGTGATCCTGTGGAAGCCATTTCCCGCCTTGTAAACCTTGTAAAGGGCTCTTACAGCTTCTGTATCATGTTCGAAGACTATCCCGGAGAAATATATGCAATCCGCAGCGTAAGCCCCCTGGTGGCCGCTTACACCCATTCAGGATCATTGGTTGCATCAGACCTTACCGCATTAATTCCCTATACAAGAACATACTTTGTAGTTCCTGAGAATCATATTGTGCGCCTTACCTCTTATCAGATTCACCTTTATGACCTTAAAAAACAGGAAACCCAGCCTCAGCTCATGGAAGTCAACTGGAATATGGATGCTGCCATGAAAAATGGTTTCCCTCATTTTATGTTAAAAGAAATCTTTGAACAGCCGGAAGCATTAAAAAACACCATTCTGCCCCGCCTTGTAAAAGGAATACCGGATTTTACAGATGATGGCATACCAGATTCCCTCTTTGCAAAATGCAATCAGATTCATATTGCGGCATGCGGAACCGCCATGCATGCAGGAATGGCTGCCAGAGCCTTAATTGAGCCTCTTCTGCGCATTCCGGTAACAGTATCCATTGCTTCAGAATTCAGATATGAGGAACCGCTGATTGATGAAACTACTCTGGTCATCATTATTTCCCAGTCAGGAGAAACCATTGATACACTGGCAGCTATGCGCCTTGCCAAAAATTATGGCGCCTCTACTCTGTCAGTAGTAAATGTAAAAGGTTCCACCATTGCAAGAGAAAGCGATTACGTCTTCTACACTCACGCAGGCCCTGAAATCGCCGTTGCCAGCACAAAAGCCTATTCTGTGCAGTTAGCCGCCCTTTATATGATTGGCTGCCGTATGGCTGCAATAAGGGGCAAATACAGCGATTCCCAGGCAAAGGATTTTATGACTAAGCTTCTGGACTCCATTCCTGCCATGGAAACAATGCTGAAACAAAAGGACACCATCAAACATCTGGTGACCCATTTAATCAATAAGCCTGATGCATTCTTTATTGGAAGAGGGCTTGATTACTCCTTTTCTCTGGAAGGTGCATTAAAGCTGAAGGAAATCTCCTATATACATGCAGAGGCATATGCTGCGGGGGAACTGAAGCACGGCACCATTGCTTTAATTACAGATCAGGTTCCGGTGATTGCAATTGCCACCCAGCAGAAAGTATTTTCCAAGATGATTTCCAATATACGGGAAGTGAAAGCAAGAGGGGCATTTGTCATACTCCTGACAAAAGAAGGGGCAAAAATAGAGGATGGTGTGGCAGATATCAACGTCCGCATCCCAGATATAGATGACCACTTTACAGTATTTCCTATAGCAGTGGTTCTTCAGCTCATTGCCTATTATGCCTCCTTAGGTAAAAATCTGGACGTGGATCAGCCAAGGAATCTGGCAAAGTCTGTTACAGTAGAATAATATAGAAACAGGTCCGCCTGTGAGACCCATAAGAAAGAACAGATTATCCGGCATCTCTGCCAAATGATCTGTTCTTTTGTAATTCATATTTACTTCATCTTATCTACTTCTACTTATTTACTTACTCTTATCTATTTGCCTTATTCCATGCAACCTTCGCCTCAGCAAAAGCGCGGATAATCTTAACTGCGCCATCAATACCCACTGCACTTCTGTTAAGACACAAATCGTAACTCTTGATATCTCCCCACTTTTTATTGGAGTAATAATTGTAATAGCTGATACGTTTCTTATCAGTCTTAATCATAATATCCTTAGCCTTTGCATCATCAACCTCATACAGTTCCTTTAAAGAGTTAATTCTGTCCTTATCATCAGCTGTAATGAAAGTGGTAACAACATTGGGATAATCAGCCAGTGCATAATCTGCACAACGGCCAACAATTACGCAGGATTCCTGATCAGCCAGTTGTTTAATTGTATCAAACTGAGCCAGGAATATCTTATGATTAATTGGCATATCCATATAACCTGATGTGGTGTATCCCATAGAATAGGAATCCATAACCAGAGAATATAGAAAACTGTTTGTAGGTCTTTCGTCATGGGTTTTAAACAGCTCTTCACATATACCGCTGTTTTTTGCCGCCAGTGTAAGCAGCTCCTTATCATAGCATTTAATTCCCAGTTCCTCGGCAAGCTTCTGTCCGATGACCTTACCGGAACTTCCACATTGTCTGCCTATTGTAATTACCAGATTTCCGCTCATACAGATCGCTCCTTCCAGTTTCCTTATATCTATTATATCTATATTATACATCTAAATTCAGAAAAAATCTATTACTTTTTTCACATTTAACGAATTTTCCGCTTAAATACAGACAATAATACAAAGAATCATTTTAAGATTAAAAATACCGCCCAGAGCATCTCTAAGCGGCAATCTATAATTCAATATTTCTAAAGTCCTATAATTTCTTCAACAATTCATTAAAATACTCAGGCAGAGGCGCCGTAAATTCCATATACTCCCCTGTCCTGGGATGGACAAATCCAAGCACTCCTGCATGAAGCGTCTGCCCCTGAAGCTTAAATGGACATTTAGCAGGTCCATAGACCTTATCTCCAAGAAGAGGATGTCCAATACTTGCCATATGAACCCTGATCTGGTGAGTCCTTCCTGTTTCCAGCTGACATTCCACATAGGTATACTGATGGAAATGCTGAAGCACCTTGTAATGAGTCACTGCATCTCTGCCGTTTTTCTCATTAATGCTCATCTTTTTCCGATCTACCGGATGGCGTCCAATGGGAGCATTAACAGTTCCTTCTTCCGTCTTAAGCACACCGTGGACAATCGCATAATACTTCCGTGTAATGGAATGGACCTTTAACTGTTCTGCAATAGAACTGTGAGCCATATCATTTTTACAGACAATCAGCACTCCAGTTGTATCCATATCGATTCTATGGACAATCCCCGGCCGCATCACTCCATTAATTCCAGATAAATCATTGCGGCAATGCGCCATCAATCCATTGACCAGAGTTCCGCTGTAATGACCGGCAGCAGGATGAACTACCATTCCTTTAGGCTTATTGACAAGTATAATGTCCTGATCCTCATAGATAATATCCAGATCCATCTCCTCAGCAACAATCTCCGGTTCCACAGCCTCCGGTATCTCCAGCTCAATTACATCGCCTTCTGTTACCTTATAATTGCTTTTCACAGACTTTTTATTAACAGATACCTCCTGAGACTTCAGAAGCTTCTGCAGATAGGTTCTGGAAAGGTCCGGACATTGATCCGCCAGATACCGGTCAATGCGGATTCCTCCATCCTCCTCTGTGACAAAAAACTGCATCATTATTTTGAATCCCCTTTCTTAGGAAAAGAAAGACAGGCAAGGTCCTCTTCCTTATAAACCAATAAGAATAAGAGGATAAATACAAACATGGAAACAGTGACATAACAGTCTGCCACATTAAAAATCGGGAAATCAATCAGCTTAAAATAAAGAAAATCCACTACATATCCTCTTGTAAAACGGTCAATCATATTTCCCACTGCTCCTGCAGACAAAAACATTGCCACAAAATGAAGAGGAAGGTATTTCTTCCCTGCAGGCATGCGGATCACTGCATAAAGGGCAGCAGATAATACAATGACTGCTACAATTACAAAGAAGAACTTCTGTCCCTGAAGCATTCCAAAAGCTGCACCTCTGTTTTCAGAATACAGGAACTCAAAGACTCCCTCCCAGATCACAAATGGCGGCTGATTCATCAAATGCTTCACTGCCAGAACCTTAGTCCACTGATCCAGCCCTACAGCAGCCAGAAATCCTATTGCCAGTAATATATTTTGTTTTGTTTTCTGATTCATGGTGCTCTCCTTACGTCAATATCTTATGAAGACCCATAGCCATCTCTTCTTCAGTAACATTTTTATCAATATAAGCATTGCCAATTTTGTTGAGAAGAATAAAACGGATGGTGCCGGAATCCATCTTTTTATCACTTTTTGTTGTTTCAATCACATCTTCACAGGAAAGCCCCTGTACTGTAACAGGTAGTCCAAACTGCTTCATCATTTTTATCAAGCTGTCAAGCTCTTCCTCAGCAAACACTCCCCGCTCTACAGAAATTGCCATTGCTGCAATGCAGCCAAGCCCTACACAATGACCATGCATCAGTTTAAAATCAGCCAGCTTCTCAATTGCATGCCCCAGCGTATGACCAAAGTTTAATAACGCACGGTCTCCCTGTTCCGTAGGGTCCTTTTCAACCACGCCCCGTTTGATTTCATTGCTGATCAGGACCATTTCTTCGCAGACAGATAAATCTCTGGCATTGATCTCCTCACCATGAGCAGAGAGCCACCTGTAATACTCTTCATCTCTGATGAGACCATGCTTGATAATCTCTCCCATACCGGAAGAAAACTGCTCATCAGTAAGAGTTTTCAGCGTTCCAATATTGGTATAAACCAGCTTTGGCATATGAAAAGCTCCTACCATATTCTTATAAGAATCAAAATCAACTCCTGTTTTGCCGCCTATGCTGGAATCCACCTGGGATAATAGGGTAGTAGGAACCTGAATAAAGGAAATTCCTCTTAGATAAGTAGCTGCAGCATAACCGCAGAGATCACCTACAACACCACCGCCTAAGGCAAGGAGATAATCGTGTCTGTCAAAACGGGACAGAATCAGCTTCTCATATAAAACCTTTACTGTATCCAGATTCTTCTGTTCCTCTCCTGCCTGAAAGATAAAATGCTCCACCTGACCGCAGCAGCTTTTGGCAATTGCCTCCACCTCTTCCAGATAAAGAGGCGCCACATTGGAATCTGTTACAATACAAAGCTTTCGCTCTGCCAGATCAAAAACCTTCAGTTCCTCTAAAAGGCGCTGAAAGGATTGTTCCATTACAATGTCATAAATAAAGGCCCCATCTTTGTGGACCGGAATTCTCTTTCCCATAATATCTCCTCTTCCTATACATCTGCAAAATAGTAACCAGCAACCTGTTACGAAAGAAAGCAAACAATTCCCCGCATCCGGTTGATTTCCCTTTCAGTAAATCTCCGGTCACCGGAAAATTGTCTGCTTGTACTAATTTTGCAAATATAATTTCTCATCTGTAAATTACAGGCGAAGATTCATGCCGCCCATATCCAGACTTCCATTGTTTAAAAGGTCCTGAAAATCACCGGACAGTTCAACGGATTCCGGAGTTGCTATAAAAATATAATTGGAAATCTTCTGTAAATTTCCATTCATGGAGTATGTAGCGCCTGATGTAAAGTCGATGATTCTCTGTGCCACTTCTGTGTGCATTCCCTCCATATTAAGAACAACAGCCTTACCATCCAGCATGCAGTCGCAAATCTCTCTGGCATCTTCTATTGAAGTAGGCTTAATCATGGATACTTCCATGTTCCTTCTAATGGGAACCACCTTGGGTGAGCGTGCAAGGAAACGCGGTTTCGAATCGTACTCTTCTTCGTCATCATAGTAGTCATCATCCGTTTTCTTAGAAAAGAACTTTCTGACCGGTCTGTCATCCTCTGTATCTTCATAATCATCATCTAAGTAGTAATCATCATCATCTGTATCATTCAAGCGCATGGTGTCCATTAACTTGCCCAAAATGCTCATACTTTGTTCTCTCCATTCTTATATCTTGTACCAAAAATTCCGGTACCAACTCTTATAAGAGTTGCTCCTTCTTCGATGGCGGTCTCAAAATCGCCAGTCATCCCCATTGAGAGCACACTCATATTAACATTATCAATGTTTTTCTCTTCTATGTCAACATAAAGTTGATATAATTTTTTAAAAATTGTCCGATTTTCCTCTGAATTTTCAACAAATGGCGCAATTGTCATGAAGCCTTTGATTTTTATATGGGGCAGCTGCGCTATTTTACGTACAGCTTCTTCTGCTTCCTTCAGTTTAAAACCATATTTACTCTCTTCATCAGCCACATTTACTTCCAGCAGAATATCTACAGTACAGTCCGCTTTTACCGCTTCCTCTTCAATCTGTTCAGCCAGCCTTAAGGAATCCACACTGTGAATCAGCACTGCTTTATCGATTACCTGCTTAACCTTATTCCTCTGCAAATGACCAATCATATGCCATCTGGCATCTTCAGGAAGCTTGTCATACTTTTCACAAATCTCCTGAACCCTATTCTCTCCAAACTCCCGGATACCGGCAGCATATGCCTCTTCTATCATAGAAACCGGTTTTGTCTTACTGACAGCTACCAGGGTAACCTCTCTTCGGTCTCTTCCTGCCCGCTTACATGCTAACTTTATACGTTCCTCTACCTCTGCCAGATTTTCTTTTACCATGATATATCACCTCTTATTTAAATACTAATTCGCCCTCTGAAACAGTAGATGCATCCAGAACAATGTGATCATATACAGCAAGTCCATAGGTCATGTTCTTCTTAACTGTATAATATTCATCATTGGATACCAGCACATCAATCTGTTTAAAGACTGCATAGCCCTTATTAATATTGTAAACACCCTGTAAGGATGCACTTGCCCCGATCTGATAGCGTTCTTGTGAATCCTTCTTTACAATAAACTCACCGGAATTAAAACCGCTGTCTCCATCTCCGCCTCTCTCAATATAGTACTGATCACCTTCCATATAATAAATCTCCGCAGGTACAAATACAACAGAGGTTCCTTCTTCAGAATAAACTTCTTTATTAAATCCAGTCTCTGAGCTGTCTCCACCCTGAGTCAGATAATCCACAGGTACAAGATAGAATTCCTTGGAAGTAACAGCCGAAACAGGAATCTTTAAGCCTTCTACCCGGTCTGTGTCAATCTCAAAATCCACATACCGGTCCGAAACAAACTGAACCATATACTTGTTAAGATCAAGCTTTCCATAAGTATTGCCATCTTTACCCGTCAATATGGTGAAATCTCCTGTAGCTTTCAAATCACGCCCTGCAAATGATATGGACAGAGTTGTCTCATCTATATAAGTCTTTACATCCTCTTCAGACAAAGGAAAGACAATGGACCATTTATCCGAGGTAATCACCTTATAAAGAGGCGCCCCCTTCTCAATCAGCCCTGACTTTGTAAATGTCTTTGCATAGCTGCTTTTGTCAAATACAGACTCACTGACATCGGAAGCATTAAGCCCTTCATAGGAATCAATTCCATAGGAAAGCACACCTGCCCGATCTGATTTTATTTGCTGAAAATTAAGTCCTGCCTCCTCCATGAGAGTATCTAAATTATCCAGGTCATTAAAATTCATAAATTCCATAACCTCAGCTTCCAGAGTATACTTTGCATCATATACTGTATGAAATTGATTATCATTGTATGTAAGGGAAAAACCTGTCAGCTGCTTTTTTAATGTGGAGAGATTTTCACTGGATAATGTGGTGCTCTCTCCCGAATTCTTCTCCAGAAAGGAAGCAACATTACCTGTCTCATCGATAGAACAGATTCTGGTTCCCAGAGAAGCCCGTTTTCCTTCTCTTACAAAGTAATTCACATAACCGGTTCGATCAGCAAGCTTTACCTCTTCCTTGCGCAGAATAATACCTGTATAGTCCCTGTTGTTTACAATGCTTCCTTCCTGCACTTCATAAAACTGTACCTTTTCTCTTCTGATATAGGTAGATACGCTGAATACCATATAGACGAAAATAAGTGCAAATATAATCATTCCTACATTTATATTCAAAGGCCGGCGGTACCGGATTATCTTATTATTCTTCTTTTGTGGAGCTGTCTTCTTACCTGGCTGCTTTGATTTCTTCTTTGCCAAACTGACGCCTCCTTTCTCTTTTAGCTATTATAAGAGCAAAACCCAAAAAATTCAAGTATTCTATATTATAATATAGCATAAGAAAAGGTGCTGCAAATTACAGCACCCTTATATTCTTTATATGATTATAATGAAACAATCACATCCGCCTTCGCACTCTCAGGCAGACTCTCTGCATCCATGGATACACTGAGGACGAAAGTTACATGATACTTTTCACCTATTTTTTTCAAAGTCATAATAGTCTCTTCTACATCTTCTCCCTCTAAACATGCCAGTTTAAGGAAGCTGTCTAAGTACAAAGTCTCCAGATCATGATCCTGGGAGATAATACCACATATAAAACCTACAAACCCTTCACTTGATAGAATTGGATACTCATTTACATTAATGAGACGTATTTTATTACTCAATTCATACATGTGTTTGGAACTCTTATCTAAATACACGATAGAACCTTTGGAATCCTTGATGGCGGAATTGGCCATATTCAACAGATGTTTTGTCTTCCCCTTACCCTTTTTCCCTGCTATTATCTGCACCATAGCGATCTCCTCCTTGAGTTATATGATTTGTATAAAAAGTCTATTAATATTAATGTAATTATAGTACAAATCTCTAAAAAGTGCAATGACTAATCTACAATTTTATTAATTATATTTGTCATATTGTCATAGAGACCAGAACGGTCAGCAGCTTTGAGCACAATTGACACATATTCATGCCCTGCTTCATCCTCGCTTCCCATAACCAAACAGCTGCCTGCAGCCTTGGTTGTACCTGTCTTTCCGCCAAATACCTTAAGCCCTTCGGGAGTCTTTCTCTCACCATTCATGTAGAGATTGCTTCCCTTCCAATTGGCAGTTACGGTATTGCCTGAAGCATCGGTATAAGAGGTATCATAGGCAGAAGTACCTATTACCTTTCTGAATTCCGGATATTTCAGTGCCTCATTGAAGATTAAGTACAGATCGTAGGCAGTGGTATAATGATCATCATCATTAAGCCCATGGGGATTCATAAAGTGAGACCCTGTAGCTCCCAGCTTCCTTGCCTCTTCATTCATTCTCTCTGAAAACTTTTCAATGCTGCCATCCATATGTACGGCTATGGCTGCTCCTGCATCATTGCCTGACGGAAGCATAAGCCCATATAAAAGCTGCTCCATAGTCAGCTTATCTCCCGGCTTAATTCCGCTGAGAGTTGCTCCCCGCTCTGTAATTACTGCATCCTCTGTAACAGTTACCTCATCAGACAGATCTCCGTATTTAATTGCTATAAGAGCTGTCATAATCTTGGTTGTACTGGCAGGGTACAGTTTTTCAAAAGGGTTTTTCTCAAACATAACCTTATGATTGTCCAAATCAAACAAAGCAGCTGCCTCAGAAGTAACCAGATTGTCCGCTGATGGTGTGTCAGGTAAGACAACACAAATATCCCTGGCAAAGCTATCAGCTTTTCCAGAGACAGAGGCAGATTCATAAAGCGATGTTCTGTCGGAATACACATAAGGATTTTCTAATTTTTCAAAGCCGGCACAGCCGCTTAAAAATGCAGCACTCAAAAAAGCACAGCTAAAGCCGGCGAAAATTTTTCTTCTCACTTATATACTCCTATTTGTACATCTCGCGCCATTCAAGGTCACCGCGGTCTAAAGATTTGATCAAAAGCTCAGCAGTGGCAAGATTGGTAGCAAGAGGGATATTGTGCATATCACAGGTTCCCATTATATTAATTAAATCAGGTTCATGGGATTTTCTTGTAAGCGGGTCACGAAGGAATATCACCAGATCGATCTCATTGTGTTCAATCTGAGAGCCTAACTGCTGCTCACCACCAAGGTGGCCTGCTAAATATTTGTGAACGTTTAAATTGGTCACTTCCTCAATAAGACGTCCTGTAGTGCCTGTAGCATAAAGCTCATGTTTGCTTAAAATACCTCTGTAAGCGATGCAAAAATTCTGCATCAGTTTCTTTTTTGTGTCATGTGCGATTAATCCTATATTCATAACGATATACCTCCTTAATTATTACCGATTTTACGCTGCAATCCAACATTCAGAACCAGCCCCATACCCATAAAGATACTGATCAGCGAGCTTACGCCCGAACTGATAAAGGGAAGCGGGAGTCCGGTATTAGGGAAAATCTGTGTAGCCACCGCAATATTGGCAAATGCCTGGAATCCAACGAGAGCCGCCATTCCTGTGCAGATAAGCCTGCCTGACATATCCTTTGCCTTAGCTGCCATATGAATGCACTCGAAGACAACGAGACCAAAAAGAAGGATAATAACAACACTTCCCCTGAATCCCATCTCCTCTCCGATGATGGCAAAGATAAAATCTGTCTCTCCTGTTAATCCCAGCCAGTTTCCATCTTTTACTGATGCGATAGTTGTATTAAAAAGTCCCTTCCCGTATAGCTGTCCGGAACTGATTGCCATAATAGAGTTTCTCTGTTGATACATATTCTCTGCATACTGCTCTGCATGGGGATAAATCCACGCAAGGATACGCCTTGCCTGATACTCTTCAATAAAGGGAACCAACCCCTTAGTCAGCAGATAGATAAACAGTGCTCCAACAGGTAATGCCACTGCCAGCACTCCGCAAACCCACTTGTAGCTGATCCCTGCAGCAAATACCATGCAGAGAATTACAACTGTTAACACAAGGCTTGTGGAAAGGTTTGGTTCTGCCAAAATAAGCACTATAGGCACCACTGCAAGAATCGCAGCAAGACCTACCATAAGAGGCTTATTCATCTTTTCCTGGTATTTGCTCCAATACCAGGAAAAGAATACGATAAGACCGATTTTAACAAACTCAGAAGGCTGGATGCGCCCGATACCAGGCACATCAATCCATCTGGTTGCACCTCCGGCAGTATGACCCATAACAAGTACTGCTGCAAGAATCAGAAGACAGACAATATAGTCAACTGCATATAACTTAATAATATAATGGTAGTCTATAATGGACAAACCAATAGCCAGGGCAAAGCCTACAATGACACCGGTAATCTGTTTTGTTACAGTAGAAGTGTCATTGCCTGAAGCACTTGCTACTACCAGAATTCCTGTGACTGACAATGCCAGCATGTATAAAACCAATCGGTAATTGTAATATTTAAAATTATAATCAAAAAACATAGTCAGTATATCCCCTTATCAGGAATCTCACGAATAGGGATGTTAGCATATAGCATAGGAATAAAGCTGTCACAGTCCGGCTGCTTTTTCTTTGTCATCTGTATCTCTATTCTGTCAGAATCAATATCCATATATCTTGAAATGACACGAATCATGTCATCCTTTATCATTTGCATAATCTCAGGAGAACAGTCGGCCTTGTCTGCAACCAGAAGCAGTTTCAGACGATTTCTTGCAATCTCTCCTGAATTCTTCTTACGGAATACAGGAAACAGGATCATTTGATTCCCTCCTAAGCTCTTTTTAACAGGTGAGAAAGCCTGAAGAAAAGGCCGCCACGCATAGACGGATTATCAAGAGGTACACTCTCTCCTGCTATACGTCTGCAGATGTCCATATAAGCCTGTCCGGCCGGAGTACCCATGCCCACCAGAGGTTCCCCCTGATTGGTGGATATTACAATATCTTCATCATCCGGTATGGCTCCGATAATGTCAATGGCTAAAATATCCATTACATCATCTAAGGACATCATATCTCCACGTTTAACCATGTCCATTCGTATCCGGTTCACAACCAGATCAATGGCATTAATATCAGCTGCCTCCAGAAGCCCTATAATCCGATCTGCATCACGGATTGCGGATACCTCAGGAGTTGTTACTACAAGAGCGTGATCAGCGCCTGCAATGGCGTTCTGGAAGCCCTGTTCAATGCCTGCAGGACAGTCCAGTATAATATAATCAAACTCTTCCTTTAAGTCTTCCACTAATTTCACCATCTGACCGGGTTTTACAGCAGTCTTGTCCCGGGTCTGGGCTGATGGAAGCAAAAACAGGTTTGGATATCTTTTGTCTTTAATCAGGGCCTGCTTCATACGGCAGTTTCCCTCCACCACATCTACAAGATTGTAGACAATGCGGTTTTCCAGTCCCATGACAACATCTAAGTTACGGAGTCCAATATCAGTATCAATTAATACTACCCGTTTACCCAGAATTGCAAGGCCTGTCCCTACATTGGCAGAAGTTGTGGTCTTACCTACCCCGCCTTTTCCAGAAGTAATTACAATGACTTCACTCATTACAATATCCTCCTGCTTATAATACTTATTCTATTCTACATTAATTTTCGGAATATTTCCACACTTTTTTTCATTGGTTTAATAGAGACCTTGTTTTCATCAAGAGTTGCCATCATCGGTCCCCGTCCCAGACGCTTCCCTCTTCCGTCAAGTCTGGCTGTACAATCAGCAACCCGAAGCTGTATCGGTGCCATCTCAAGAGCCACTATAACTGCGCCTCCATTGCCTGCAACCCCTGCACATACAGTGCCTGACAGCTTCCAAAGAACAATGACATTGCCTTTTGCAAGGACTTTTGCTCCTTTTCCCACATCACCGATTACAATGATGCTGGCTTCGGATTCTAAGGTCTCTCCACTCTGTAAGCTGCCTTTAAAGAATTGTCCAGTTAAACAGGACAATTCCATCAGTTTCTCATTCAGTGCTTTTTCACAGCGTTCAATGCGTTTCACATCTGTATCAACCAAGCAGATAATTTCCACACTGGAATGTTCTGTAATCTCATTGACAATTGCAAATTCTTCCTCTGCTGTCAACGCTCTTCCCTCCAGTGTCAAAGTCATCTGAGCGGAGCCCCAGAATTTCTGACTGTTTCCAAACTTTTCTCCCACATCCAGCAGAAGCTGTTCAAAGGAAACCTCAGGATCAAGAATGATCGTCATACCTGCTTTATTGCTTTTAATCACCACGGTATTATGCATCATATCACCTCTTATCGTCATTAATCGCGAATATTGACGTTGGTCGCATCAACTGCACCGCCACCTATAATGGTATCCAAATCCAAATAGCCATAATAATACTTATAAACATTCTTGGCAATATTGGCTGCATTGGCTGCAGAATATCCGAAGGGGATATTCACGGTAACACAGATTTCCGGATTGTCATATGGTGCATAGGAAATGAAAAATGCATGGTTTGCTTTGTTCTTAGCCTCCTGAGCAGTACCTGTCTTACCGGCAATCTCCACCTCTAAGTCGGCAAACAGCTTTTTAGCTGTACCATTTGCAATAACACCTCGCATTCCCTGTTGTACAGTATCCCACGTTGTGTCCGCCACGTCAATATGAGAAGAAATCTCAGGGGTATAATCTTTAATCAGATTACCTTCAGAATCCGTTGTTTTATCCAGAATACTCAGTTCAAAAACAGTTCCCCTGTTGGCAATGGCAGCAACATATCTAGAAAGCTGAACGTTGGTATAGTTATGGCTTCCCTGTCCCATGGCTGAACGCTCCGGCGCTTCCTTGGAGATCTGAGGTTCAAGCTCTGCGATCTCCACGCCTGACTTGTGATCAAGTCCAAACATGGAAGCATATTTGCGCAGTACATCAAGCCCCAGTTCCTGGGAATAATTACCCTCTGAATCTGTGGACACTCTTCGTCCCAGCTCTGCAAAGAAGAAGTTACAGGAATTTTCAATGGCTCCCACCATATTAAGAGGGTCATGGTGTCCTGGATAAATCCAGCATTTGATGGGAGGTGCCACATCTAAATAGATACCTTCATCAGCAATTTTCTCTTCTGTTGTAATTACATGTTCTTCCAGCGCAGCCACTGCAGTAATAGGCTTAAAGGTAGAACCGGGAGCCTTTCTTGTCTGGGTTGCATTATTATATAGAGGCAGGGATAAATCTGCCTGAAGCTGGCTGAAATAAGTGCTGTCGCCAATCCTGTTGTTATCATAACCCGGATAGGATACAAGCGCAAGTACTTCTCCTGTTTTGACGTCTGTTACCACAACACCTGCATTACAGGGACTTAAGGCAAGCTGTGCAGGAGTCAGCTCCAGAGTGGACAGCTTTCTTCTGATGAAGTTATAAGCGTCACCTGTTGCCTTTAAGTTATCTATATCCTGTTGATTGTATTCTATAACCCCCTGGTCATAGAGAGCCAGGCACAGCTCCTGACCGGTTATGACATCGTCATTAATTAAGTAACGGTAGATTCGCTTTGTAAAGTTTCTGTCTTCTTTTAAATGGTCAAGCACATAGTCAACCATCTGACTAAAGGTGTCATCTGCACTTGCATATTTAGACTCTGTTTCCAACTTGGTGGTATCCACCCAGCCGTTTGCAATTCCGTAATACAGATAATCTCTTAAACTGATTTCATCCGCTTTCCATGCCTGATATTCTGTGCTGGCAGTATCAATTAAATCCTCTTTAATAATGCCCACTGTGGAATCAGACAGATAGGAATAAATATAGAACATATAGGCAGCCATATCCTCACCCAAATCTTTGATGTTGGTTGGATGACTGCTCATTAATTCATTGCGCAGATTATTAAAAATCTGATCCCGGGAAGCCAGAAACTTGGAATTAATATTCTTTTCCACAGCAGAAGCTTCCTCTGATTCCATGTGCTTCAAAGAAAGCACATTGTTATTAATCAGCTGATAATAAGCATCCTTAATAGGAATCTCTAAGTTGGAACCATCTGTGGTGCTGGTAATCTCCACATCACCGTCTTTTAGTTTATTGATGAGAACACCTGCCAGGGACTGTTCAATCTGATGATAAACACCTGTCTGAAGGTCTGCATCAAGGGCTAAATAAACATCATTGCCTGCGCCGGCCTCCACTTCGCCTTTTGTTTCCCTCACACGTCCAACGCTGTCCTTATAGATGATCTTCCTGCCTTTGGTACCCTGAAGGTCCTGCTCCATGGTATTCTCTATTCCTGTACGACCGACTATATCATTAATGTCATAATCACTGCGAATCTTCTGAAGGTCTTCCAGCTGATCCTCCGGCATTTTGCCGATGTAGCCGATAATAGGAGCAAATGGCACGCTGTAATTATAGGCGCGTATTGTGGTTTCCTCCACATTAACACCCTGAAGATCTGCTGTATGCTCTAAAATATCAGCAACTGTTTCATCGGAAACCTGAACTGCCACAGTGGTGGACTCGTATTTTCTGTATGACATCAGCCTTAGTGCATATTTGATATTGATAATGTCAAGAGCCTGCTGGTCTGTAACTTCAACTAATTGGCCTTTTTCATCTTTTATCTCTCTTAAGCCGTTATCTTCCGCTGCTTTTTCAAAAAGCTCTCTGGCGCTGATATTGGACGGATTCTCACCATCCACATCCAGCTGCTCCACTCTTTTCAGTCCATAATAATCACGAAGAAACCTTTTTCTGGCCGGTTCAGAAGAAGAGGTATAAACCATATCCCCATTAGCATCAATTGCCACTTCAAATTTGCCCTGAACATCTTCTCCATGGTTTTCCAAAATCTTAACAAGCCTTAAATACATGGCGTTTCTTTCAGCAACATTCCTGTAAGCTCCTGTATCCTGTACAGTTATAGAATATGCCAGCTCATTATACGCCAGCAGCTTACCGGTTCTGTCATAGATATTGCCTCTTGTACCAGAGGTGGTAATAGTTTGTTCAATTAACTGCATATATTCACTAAGCGCTTCTTCTCCATTGATAATCTGCAGCTCAAACAGCTTACTGATCAGCCCCAGATACATGGCAATAAAAATAATACCCAAAACAAAAAGTCTGGAGGATACAATTTTTTTCAAAAAATCCTGTATAATTTCTAATAGGTCCTTAAACAATAGTAGAATCTCCTCTTTTTTCAATCTCCTCCAGATGCCTGTTCAGGATCAGGAAAAGCCTATAGACTAAAAGCGTTGTTACAACAGTAAAAATAATCTCCGGAAGCACCAGATTGGTAAAATAATAACCAATCCGCATCTTCTTACGGATGAGGAACCGGAATACATAGATATAGGAATTGTAAACCAGTTCATTGGCAATACTCATAATCAGAGGCAATGTAACATAGTCTTCGTAGTAATACTTGGTTGCAATACCATTTACATAGCCCATATAAACGAAAATCAATGTATAAAAGCCAAAGGGACCACTATAAAATAAGTCCATTAAAAGCCCTGCCAGCAGCCCATAATACATTCCGGCTTCCTTCCCATGCATAAATCCAAAGGAAAATGTCAGGATCAGAAGCAGATTGGGGGATGCCGAAAGAAATGGCAGCAGGGGAAATATGCAGTTTTGGATTGTAAATGCCAGAAGAATCATCAGCACATTAAATATAATCCGTCTCATATTGTTCCTTTCATATCACATTGTTTTAAGATTCTCCGCTTTCAGACGGACTCTCGTCGGTTCCTTCCTCAGAAGGGGATTCAGCACTGGTATCTTCAACAGATTCCGGCTCCTCTTCCACCATCATATCAGCCTTCAGCTCTGTGATCACCAGAACCTCCTGAATGCTGTCAAATTCTGCAACAGGTATTAAATAACCTGATTTTGTTATATTATTGGAATCATTGGTAATATCAGAAGCATAACCGATTAAAATTCCAGGCAGGAACACAGAGCTGATGTTGGAGGTGATGATTTTATCCCCATCCTTTACATCGCTTTCTTTCATTACAGTGGTGATTCTCAGCCGCCCTTCCTTAAACAGGGTTAAATCACCTGCTACAATACAGGTGTCGCCGGACTGCATAGCCATACCGCTGACACGGCTGGAGTCATCAATAATCGAACGGACAGTGGAATAATTAGCGCCTACGTCAGTTACAATACCTACAAGACCTCCGCCTGCCACCACATTCATGTCCACCTTAATGCCATCCTTGGAGCCCTTGTTAATACGAAATATCTGAAACCAGTTGCTGGAATCATTGGCAATGACTCTTGCCCCTATCTTCTCATAACGGCCATATTCCTGGTCCAGATCATATAGCTTACGAAGTCTTTCAAGCTCAAACTCCTCAGCCTGCAGAGCTGTGTTCTCCTCTGTCAGCTGAGTGATGATTTCCTTCATCTCTTTATTCTCTTCCAATGCCTCTCTTAATTTGGAATAGTCCACAATCTCGTCATAGATTACAGAGCCTGCCCGATTGACACCTGACTGTATGGGAATTAAAAAGTATCCCACTCCTGTCCGCAAAGGTGTCAGCCATTCGTCATGAATAGAAGTAAGTCCGATTAAAAGAACACAAAATACAGTTAAAATAATGAGTATATATTTGCTTCGCTTTGATTCCATCTATATGATTCCCCGTTCCTTCAAACTGATATAGGTATTATCTCCTATAATAATATGATCCAAAAGCCGGATTCCAATCAGTTCCCCGGCTTCTTTTATTCTATGGGTAAGGGCGATATCCTCCCTGCTGGGAGTGGGATCACCGCTTGGGTGGTTATGTATCAGCACCAGAGTAACTGCATGATACTTTAACGCCTCAATGAAAATCTCCCTGGGAGAAACAACGGATGCATTCACCGTTCCCTGAGAGATCATTACGTCCTTCATCAGGACCCCCTTTGTATTCAGCAGCATAACGCGAATCTGTTCCTGTTCCATATGCCGCATATCTTCTACGTAATAATTCACAATGTCTATGGGATTTTTAAAGGATACGGACTGAGCCAGTGCCGCCCTTTTCCATATTCTCTTAGACAATTCTCCAATGCAGAGCAGCTGGGCGCCTTTGACCCTGCCAATGCCCTTCACTGACATAAGCTCCGGCATAGAAAGATGTAAAAGCCCTAAAATACCCTCTCTGGGATAGTTTAAGGCCAGTATCTTTTGTGCTAATTCAAGGGAGCTGTCCTCTTTTGAGCCTGTGCGGATGATAATGGAAAGAAGCTCCGCATCACTTAATTCTTCAGGTCCTGACTGAAGACACTTCTCATAAGGTCTTTCAGCTTCAGGAATATCTTTCATTGTTATTCGTTTCATATGCCTCCTGACTGTTACTCTCCAGGTATTTTCAAAAGGACATATGTATCTATCAGATCAACCGATAAGTTATAAGGGCAATTACCATTCCAATGATGCTTGCCATGGTAATCTTAATGTTAAGTCCAAACGTGATTACCAGAATCCCCAGATTAATAATCAGCGGAGAATCAAGACCAAAGGATTGTCCAAAGTTCAGCCATGACAGCCAGGAAACTCCATGAGCCAGATTGCCCATAAAACCTCCAAGAACAATTCCTGTCAGCATCAGAAGAAGCAGTATCCACCAGTTTTTTCGTCTCATCTGCCTAACCTTTACCCCTCTTTTGTATTGGCAGTAATACACCGAGTACTACTTTGCCTATCAAATTATTCTATCATAGAATCCAATTTGTGTATACACCTTTTTCAGTACAAATTTCTTAATGTTACAGCTTAATTTGACCAATATCCACCAGCTTCTGCATGGACATAAGAATTCCAAGCTTGGCATGATACCAGGTCAAACCGCCCTGAAAATAAGCTGCATAAGGAGGTTTAATGGGACCGTCTGCACTGAGCTCTATAGAGGCCCCCTGTACAAATGCACCTGCTGCCATAATCACCGGAGCATCATAACCGGGCATAGCCCATGGCTCAGGAGTTACATAGCTGTCAACCGGTGCCGCAGCCTGAATTCCCTGACAAAATGCAATGACTCCTTCCGGATTGCCAAATGTAATCGCCTGAATAATGTCATGGCGGCTTTCACTGCCGTTAGGAACAACAGAAAACCCTAACTTCTCATAGACATTTGCTGCAAATACTGCCCCTTTTAAAGCGCCTGACACCACAGTAGGCGCAAGAAACAGTCCCTGATAAAACGCCTGATTCAGCCCAAGGCTGGCTCCAACCTCTTTGCCCAGTCCAGGTGCTGACAGCCTGTAGGATGCCCGGTCCACACAGTCCATTGATCCTGCAATATAACCGCCAATAGGCGCCAGACCGCCGCCGGGATTCTTAATAAGAGATCCCACAATCATATCAGCTCCAACATCAGAAGGTTCAATACGTTCTACAAACTCTCCATAACAGTTATCCACCATACAGATTGCATCAGGCTTAATGTTTTTAATAAAAGCGATCAGTTCACCAATCTGTTTGACTGATAAGGTTGGTCTTGTTGCATAACCTTTGGAGCGCTGAATGGTAACCAGTTTTGTTTTCTCATTGATTGCCTTTTTAATATTCTCATAATCAAAGGTTCCGTCGGGCAGTAAATCCACCTGGCGGTAAATTACTCCATATTCTTTTAAAGAACCTCTGCTGTCTCTGATTCCGATAACCTCTTCCAGAGTATCATATGGTTTTCCAACAGGAGATAAAAGCTCATCACCAGGTCTTAAATTGCCAGAGAGAGCTACGGAAAGTGCATGAGTTCCACTGATTAAGTTAGGACGAACCAAAGCACTTTCAGTATGAAACGTACTTGCATACACATCCTCCAGAGTATCTCTGCCCATATCATTGTATCCATATCCGGTTGAAGCTGCGAAATGAATATCGCTGACACGGTTTTCCTGCATTGCTCCAATGACCTTCATCTGATTGTGTTCCGCATTTTCGTCTATTTCCAGAAATCTATCTTTTAAAGATGCCTCGATTTCACTTCCAAATTCCAGCACCTTACTGCTGATTCCAAATTTTTCATAAATTCTGTCCAATTTTATTTTCTCCATTCCTATCTGCCAAATGTGGTTTTTACTTCCTCCACAACTGCCTGAAGCAGTGCTTCTCTGTCATTATTATAGTCCGGAAGATTTAACCACCGAACCTCTCTTTCCCGTTTAAACCAGGTAATCTGTCTTTTGGCAAAATGGCGGGTATCTCTCTTAAGCACATAGACCGCTTCCTCCAGAGACATCTCACCTTCTAAATACCCAAGAATCTCCTTATAACCTAACCCCTGCATAGACACCAAATCTCTGGTGCAGCCCATTGCCTTTAAACTTCTGACCTCTTCTACAAGTCCATTTTCCAGCATCTGATCCACTCGTCTGTCAATTCGTTCATATAGAATATCCCGGTCAGTATTAACAACGTAATATAGAACATTATAAGGAGATTTTCTCTGCTTCTCTCTCTTATTATGCTCTGATATCCGCTCTCCAGTCTGACGATAGTATTCTATGGCACGGATCACACGTTTTACATTGTTTTCATGAATTTCTTCTGCTGCCACAGGATCAATCTCTTTCAGTATTTCATGAAGTTTTTCAGGACCTTCCGTCTCTACCATAAGCTCAAGCTCCTGACGAATGGACTTGTCCTCTCCATTGTCTGTAAAATCAATATCATATAAAAGCGCCTGAATATAGAAGCCGGTGCCACCAACAATGATGGGAATCCTGCCTCTTTCATAGATTTCCTTGACAGCCTTTTTAGCCATTTTCTGAAATACAGCCACATTAAACTCCTCCCATGGCTCCAGAACATCAATAAGATGGTGAGGAATCCCCTCCATCTCGCCTTCCGTTACCTTGGCAGAGCCAATATTCATGTGGCGGTAAACCTGCATGGAATCAGCACTGATAATCTCGCCGTTTACTGCCTTTGCAAGCTCAATAGAAAGTGCTGATTTTCCCACTGCAGTAGGTCCTGTTAATACAATCAGTGGTTCCATTATACAATCCTCTTAAATTTCTTTTCCAGTTCATATTTGCTCATGGAAATAATAGTAGGTCTTCCATGAGGACAGGCATAGGGATTCTCCAGCTTCAGCAGCTGGTCAATCAGTTCGTTGGCTTCTGAAACAGACAGCCTGCTGCCACCCTTTACTGCACCTTTGCAGGACATTGAGGCGATTTTTTCGTAGATAATATCAGGACTGTGGTTAGCTCCGTCATCAGACAGTCCGTCAATCATCTCCATAAGAAGCTCCTTCTTGGCAATGGAGAATAAGTTGGCAGGAACACCCCGCACTGCATATTCCCTGCCCCCAAAGGGTTCGATCTCAAAGCCTATATCTGTAAAATACTTCTTATATTTTTCCAGCAGCACTTCCTCATTCATGTTCAGCGTGAGGATGATGGGAGGATTTACCATCTG
This sequence comes from Hungatella sp. UBA5385, assembly GCA_002409995.1. Classification (GTDB taxonomy): domain Bacteria; phylum Bacillota; class Clostridia; order Lachnospirales; family Lachnospiraceae; genus UBA5385. The sequence continues at coordinate 167,578 of DHOR01000040.1, forward strand.
TGAAGAATACTCCCTTGTTTTAAGTGTTGCCATGGTTTTCTCATATAACACCTTTTCGTGGGCTGCATGTTGATCAATAATATATAACTGCTCCTGAAATTCCACCAGCCAGTAGGTATCAAAAAGCTGTCCGATCAACTTATGCATTTCCCTTGATTTAGGCTCTAGAAGCTTGCCGTCAAATAAATCCAACTGCTCTGGATTGCCAATTGGCTGCATGGGCGGCTGATCTGCCTTAGGTATATCATCTGTATTAGACAAATTATCGACCTTAGGCAAATTATCGGTCTTAGGCATACCCGATGCATTAGAATCATAAGCGGCATTGTTATCACAGCCTGAATTGTTGCCTGAAGCAGGTCTGTTATCAAAAGATGACCTCCCGTTAAAATGTGTCTTCCCATCAAAGGATTTCCCTGCTGCAGTTTCAGATGCCGCCTTCTGATTATAATTCAGCCAGTTTTCTTCCAGTGAATTTCTCTCCCGCAATACAGAACCTGGCATTGCTTCTGCTGCTGCGTTCTGAAATTTATCAGCAAGATCACCTGCTGCTGAACTTCCTTCAGGCACAAGACGTTTTGGGAAAGAAGGAATCTGAGGGGGACCTTCCCCCATAACTTCCCTTCTTCTTGTTTCAAATGGTTCTGGTGATGGCACCCGGCCTTTGTTAACAGGTAGCTTATCGTCCCTTTTTACCAGTTCCACTTCAGGAATCAGCTCCTTATGTGCCAGAGCATCAGTGATTGCCTGGGAAACAAGACGGTAGATCATTTCCCCGTCCCTGAAACGCAGTTCCATCTTGGTTGGATGGACATTGATATCAAGAAACTTGGGATCAATGGTAAAATGAAGCATGGTAAACGGATATTTGTGCTGCATCATAAAGGGTTTATAAGCCTCTTCAATGGCTTTAGCTATAATGCTGCTTTTAATATATCGCCCATTAATATAATAGTTTTCATAATTGCGGTTTCCTCTTGCAATCACAGGCTTACCAATATAACCGTTTACCTTAACCTCAGGTTTTTCCACCTGAATCTTCAGTAAATTGGCAGCAATTTCACGGCCAAATACTGTATAGATAATATCTTTTAAATTATGATTTCCCGAAGTATGGAGACGGTTCTGATTGTTGTGAATAAAACGAATGGAAACCTCAGGATGGGACAGTGCAATCTTCTCCACCAGATCAGACACATGAGAACCTTCCGTTCCAGGAGTTTTTAAGAACTTCTTTCTGGCAGGAGTGTTATAAAATAAGTTTCTGGCAATAAAGGTGGTTCCCTCAGGCGCACCGATTTCCTCCAGAGAACGTTCCACGCCGCCTTCAATCTGATATCTGGTGCCGGTCAGTCCTACGCTTGTTTTAGTAATAAGCTCCACCTGGGAAACAGCTGCTATACTTGCCAGAGCTTCGCCGCGAAAGCCAAGGGAAGATATAGTGAACAAATCCTCCACAGCCTTAATCTTACTGGTGGAATGGCGCAGGAAAGCGAGGGCTACTTCCTCCTTGGGAATTCCGCAGCCATTGTCAGTGACACGGATAAAGGTAGTACCCCCGTCTTTAATCTCTATGGTAACAGCCGTTGCTTTAGCATCAATTGCATTTTCCAGCAGTTCCTTAACAACAGATGCAGGCCGTTCAATGACCTCTCCTGCAGCAATCTTATTAATAGTGCTTTGATCCAGTACTGTTATATTAGGCATAGAATTTATCGCTCCTTACTTTTACTGCCAACGGTTTTTAAGCTTTGTCTGAAGTCTGTATAATGTATTCAGCGCATCAATAGGTGTCATGCTGCCCAGCTCCAATTCTCCTAATTCCTTAATAATATCATCATCCTTTACCGTGTCAAACAGGGACATCTGCTGTAAATCCACCTCATCAGGCTTTGGAACCGCCTTGTGCTGGGTGATGTTGGAGCTGATTTCTGCAATTTCCTTTGCTCTGGCTGTAATATCAGCATCGCTTAACTCAATGAGCAGCTCTTTGGCTCTGGTGATTACTGTTTCAGGAACACCTGCAAGCTTAGCAACCTGAACACCGTAGCTTTTATCCGCTCCGCCTTTTATGATTTTACGCAGGAATACAATATCATCTCCCTGCTCCTTTACTGCAATACAATAGTTGTTTACGCCGTTGATGGTGCCTTCCAGCTCTGTCAGCTCATGGTAATGAGTTGCAAACAGAGTTTTAGCCCCCAGCAGCTTTGTACTGCTGATGTGTTCCACAACTGCCCATGCGATGCTGAGACCGTCAAAGGTACTTGTTCCACGGCCGATTTCATCAAGAACAATCAGACTGTTTTTGGTGGCATTTCTCAATATATTGGCAACCTCTGTCATTTCCACCATAAAGGTACTCTGGCCGGAAGCCAGATCATCAGAAGCTCCTACTCTTGTAAAGATGCGGTCACAGATACCGATATTAGCATCATCTGCAGGTACAAAGCTTCCTATCTGGGCCATAAGGACAATTAAGGCTGTCTGGCGCATGTAGGTGGATTTACCTGCCATATTAGGGCCTGTAATAATGGACAAACGGTTTTTGCCATTGTCTAAATAGGTGTCATTGGCAACAAAAAGGTCATCCCGCATCATCTTCTCAACAACCGGATGGCGGCCATTTTTAATATCTACGACTCCCTTGTCATTGATCTGAGGTTTTACATAATTGTTTCTGGTAGCAACTGTGGAGAGAGAGGCAAGGACATCAATTCCTGCAATTGCCTTGGCTGTTTTCTGAATTCTCACCACTTCAGCTGCAACCGTATCACGGACCTGGCAGAACAATTCGTATTCCAGAGAGAACAGCTTATCCTCAGCTCCCAGAATCACATCCTCCAGCTCTTTTAACTCATCTGTTGTATAGCGTTCCGCATTGGCAAGGGTCTGTTTTCTCACAAAATAGTCAGGAACCAGATCCTTAAAAGAATTGGTGACTTCAAAGTAATATCCAAATACCTTGTTAAACTTTACCTTTAAATTCTTAATTCCTGTTTTATCCCGTTCCTTCACTTCCAGCTCTGCAAGCCAGTTCTTACCTTCTGTTTTGGCACTGCGCAGTCGGTCTGCCTCTTCATGAAAGCCATCCCTTATAATTCCGCCTTCCCGAATAAGAATGGGAGGGTCTTCCACAATGGCACGGTCAATTAAATCTCTCACATCCTCTAACGGATCAAGCTCCTCCATCAGTTCTTTAAACAGATCGCTTGTAAACTCTTTTAGTATATTCTTGATATGAGGAAGCATTTCCAGAGAGTTCTTAAATGCAAGCATATCTCTTGGATTGGCTGTCTTATAGCTGATTCGTCCAATAAGTCGTTCCAGATCGTAAATCGGATTTAAATATTCACAAATTTCCTCTCTGGATATGTAATTCATATTCAGCTCTTCAATGGCTGCCTGACGTTTTAGAATATCTGCTTTGTGGATCAGGGGCTGTTCAATATAGGTTCTCAGCAGTCTTGCCCCCATAGCAGTCTTTGTTTTATCCAGAACCCAGAGAAGTGATCCTCTCTTCTGCTTCTCACGAAGGGTTTCAAGAAGCTCTAAGTTTCTCCGTGTAGAAGTGTCAATGATCATAAACTGACCTGTGGAATAAGGGGTAATGGTTGTCATATGGGACAGGGAGTTTTTCTGTGTCTCATACATATATTCCAGTACGGAACCTGCTGCAATCACTCCGGTATCATAGTCAGCAAGGCCAAGCCCTTCCAGTGAGCCCACCTTAAAATGTTCTCTTAATACCTTCTTACAGGTTTCGTCAGAAAAGAAGCGGTTGTCCAGGGAGGAAACCACTGCCTGATATCTGTTTTTCAGTTCATCAATATCAACACCTGACATATAGAATGCATCATTACAAATAATCTCAGATGGAGTAAATTTGTTGATCTCATCATATAATTCCCTGCTTGAGCTTACCTCAGTAACAAGGAACTCTCCAGTGCTGATATCAGAGACAGCGATTCCAAACATTTCTCCTATGTAAACAACTCCCATCAGATAGTTGTTCTTAGTCTCATCAAGAGCCTGGGCACTTGTTATAGTGCCTGGAGTAACCACACGGATTACTTCCCTTCTCACAAGACCTTTGGCTTGTTTGGCATCCTCCATCTGCTCTGCAATTGCCACTTTATAACCTTTTTGAACCAGTTTATTCAGATAGGAATCCACTGCATGATAAGGAACACCGCACATAGGCGCCCGTTCCTCCAGCCCGCATTCCTTACCAGTCAATGTAATCTCCAGTTCTCTGGATGCAGTCACTGCATCCTCAAAGAACATCTCGTAAAAGTCACCCAGACGATAGAATAGAATACAGTCCGGGTTTTCTTTTTTTGTTTCCAGGTAATGGGTCATCATTGGTGATAAAGCCATTTCAATCCCCTTTTCTCTTATGTTTATGAATTAGTGTTCTAGTGTTCCCATGTAGTAAAAGCCTCTTGATTCTTCCAGATATACATCTGCAATGGTTCCGATTAAAGATTCCTCTCCTTTAAAATGAACAAGAGTGTTGTTGCTCATTCGTCCTGATAAATAACCCTCCAGATGATCATTAGGTTCTTCCACCAGCACCTTCTGAACTGTATGCTCATCTCTTCCGCAAACCTCAGCAGAAATGGTCTGTACCGCAGTGAGCAGACGGTCAAATCTGTCTTTTATCACTTCTTCAGATATCTGATCCTCCATCTTAGCTGCCGGAGTGCCTGTACGTTTGGAGTAGATAAAAGTAAATGCGCTGTCAAATTTAACCTTTTTAACAACATCCATAGTTTCCAAAAAGTCCTCTTCTGTCTCTCCCGGAAATCCTACAATAATATCAGTGGTAAGAGAAATGTCAGGTACTGCTGCTCTTATTTTATCCACAAGCTCCAAAAACTGCTCTTTTGTGTATTTACGGTTCATTGCCTTAAGAATACGGCTGCTTCCTGATTGGAGAGGCAGATGGAGATGACTGCATACCTTGTCACAGTCTTTCATAACCTGAATCAGCTCATCTGATAAATCCTTTGGATGGGAGGTCATAAAACGTACCCGTTCCAAACCTTCAATCTGACCAATCTCTCTTAAAAGCTCCGCAAAGGACATAGGCTCTTCTAGATTCTTGCCATAGGAGTTTACATTCTGTCCTAAAAGCATAATCTCCACAACACCGTCAGCCACCAGCTTCTTAATCTCATCTATAATATCCTGGGGATTACGGCTTCTCTCTCTTCCCCGCACATAAGGAACAATACAGTAGCTGCAGAAGTTGTTGCAGCCAAACATAATGTTAACACCTGACTTAAATGGGTATTTACGTTCTGCAGGAAGCTCCTCCACAATGCTGTCTGTGCCTTCCCAGATATCAACCACCATCTTCTTCGCCTGTAAACGCTCATAGATCAGCTCTGCAAGCTTAAAGATATTGTGGGTTCCAAATATAATATCCACAAAGCGATAACTTTTTTTAATTTTAGCAACTACTTCCTCTTCCTGCATCATACAGCCGCAGAGAGCAATCATCATATTGGGATTTTTTCTTTTATAGGCATTTAACTGCCCAAGACGTCCATAGACTCTCTGGTTCGCATTCTCTCTAACTGTGCAGGTATTGTACAGAACAAAGTCAGCTTCCTCTGTATCTGTCTCCTGAAATCCCACCACCTCTAAAATACCAAGCAGCTTTTCAGAATCCTTGGCATTCATCTGACAGCCAAAGGTTGTAATACAGGCAGTTAAGGGGCGTCCCAGCTCTTTAGATATTTCGCTTACATGCTGACGTGCCTTTTTCATATAGTAATACTGGCGTCCAGGCTCCTGCTCCGGTGCCGGTTCATTCAAGTTAATGGATTCCAGTATTGATTCTAATTCTTCTCTATTTTCCAATGTTTCTTCTTCCCTTCAATCAAATTAAACAGTTTTATAAATATATCACAAAATACCTCAAAAATCAACGTTAAACGACTTTTTGAGAAAGATAAACACACCTCTTTCACATTAGGTTGAACAGAGTTTTCCGTGATGTTATAATAATACAGCAGACCACAAAAACGGAGGAAACGAAATGAATGACATTTACGATAGATTTGCATTTGATTACGATGAATTTGGCAGGATAGAAAACTATTTGGGTGATGAAAAAGATTTCTTTGACGGGCTATTTAGGAAATATGGAGTCAAAACAATTTTAGATTGTGCTTGTGGTACAGGACAGCATTTGTATATGCTGTCACAGTTAGGCTATCAGCTTTGGGGATCAGACTACTCGTCATCAATGTTAAAAACAGCGAAGAAAAACCTCCAAGAACGTGGTAATAGCATTCCCCTATCTCAATGTGATTTTCGTTACTTGGAAAGCGAATTTAATATTAACTTTGATGCCATTGTATGCCTTACTAACTCCTTACCCCATTTGCATAAAGATGAAGATTTGTTGATGGCAATAAAATCCATGAAAAACCGATTAAACCCTGGGGGCTTACTGGTATTCACATCAGGAACCACCCATTATACGTTGACACTTCCCTCTATTGAGGTGGTAGTAAACCGGGAGGATTTTTCAAGAATATTTGTAAAAGAACATGATAACCATTGTCAGACCATTCACGTGTTGGATCTGTTTCATAATTCTCATCGGTTAGAACATAATCAATATGATATTGTTTATCGGATACTGCTAGATGATGATTATCGGAAGTTGTTGATAGAAGCAGGATTTACTGATATTCAAATATATGGTGATTATGATATGAGTTTATATAGCAAAAGCAGTAGGCGGTTAATTGTCGTGGCCAAATTATAAAACGGATTTCATTGTTAAAAACTATCCCCTCATCTGGCATTGTCAGACGAGGGGATCATTATATTCTTATGGACGTACCTGACCATTCCCATAAATAATATATTTAGTAGTTGTCAGCTCCTTCAGCCCCATAGGCCCTCTTGCATGAAGCTTCTGGGTGCTGATTCCAATTTCAGCTCCAAAGCCAAATTCATAACCATCTGTAAAACGGGTGGAAGCATTGACATAAACTGCTGCTGAATCCACCTCATTTAGAAACTTCTGTGCATTTGCATAGTCTGAAGTGATAATAGCTTCTGAGTGTTTGGTGCTGTAACGCTCAATATGGTCAATGGCGTCTTCGATGGAATCCACCACTTTTAAAGACAGAATATAATCCAGATACTCAGTTCCCCAGTCCTCTTCTGTTGCAGGAACAAAGGTATCCACTATAGCACAGGCTGTCTCATCTGCTCTTATTTCCACATTCTTATCTGCAAGCCGCTGCTGCAGCAGAGGCAGGAAATCCTTAGCAACGCTTTTATGAACCAACAGTGATTCACAGGCATTGCAGACTCCGATTCTCTGAGTTTTTGCATTATATATAATATCCAGTGCCATAGTAAAATCTGCTGTTTCATCTACAAATATATGGCAGTTGCCTGTACCTGTTTCAATGACAGGAATTAAACTGTTTTCCACAACAGATTGGATAAGACCTGCTCCTCCTCTTGGAATTAAAACATCTACATATTCCTTCATCCGCATAAATTCCCGTGTTACCGCCCTGTCTGTATCTGTGATTAACTGAAGACAGTCCTCAGGAATTCCAGCATTCTTAAGCCCTGTACGCAGCCATTTGACAATTGCCTTATTGGACTCAAGGGCATCACTTCCGCCTTTTAAAATCACAGTATTTCCCGACTTAAAGCAAAGGCCAAAGGCATCGGCTGTTACATTGGGTCTTGCTTCGTAGATAATTCCTGCAACTCCAAGAGGAACCCGTTTCTGACCTATGGTAAGTCCATTGGGACGAACCTTCATTGAAAGCACCTCACCTACAGGATCATCTAAAGCAGCTACGGAAAGCAGCCCCTCTGCCATATCCTCAATTCTATCAGGTGTCAGCACCAGACGGTCAATAAGACCTTCCTTCATGCCTGCCTCAGTAGCGCGGATCACATCCTCCTGATTAGCAGTGAGGATATCTTCTTCTCCCTCAATCAGCGCTGCTGCTGCTGCCTTAAGAGCCTGAACCTTTGTGTCTGAATCCAGAATCCGAACTTCCTTCTCAGCAGCTTTCGCTCTTTTTCCAATGTCTGTTAATGTCATAACTGCTTCCTCCCTCTCTATCATTTTTACATAACCTATGGGGTAATTACCAGGTCCATTCCTTTATCATGAGGCTCTGCAGGAATCTGATTCTTTTCAAAGATTTGGAAATCATAAGCAATTCCAAACCTTGGATGTCCCGGCTCAGACTCAAAGAATCTGTCATAATAACCTCCGCCATAACCTACTCTGTGTCCTTCTAAGTCAAAAGCAATTCCCGGAACAATCACAGGTGCATCGCCATCATAAATCTTTAAACAGGAGCTTTTAGGCTCCATAATTCCCATAACGCCTTCTTCCAAATCCTTTTTGCCGCGAATGGCATAAAAATCCAGATGTTTTCCTGCGACTTTGGGTACTGCCACGTATTTTCCCATCTCCAGAAGACTTTTAATCAGCTTTCCAGTCCCTGCTTCATTGTAAAATGATATGTAACAGTATACGCAGAAAGCCTGACGGATTTCCGGCATATTCAGCACTTTTTCGCAAATCGCTTCATCCCACATGGTTTTGCGGGCTTTATTCAGTGCCAGTCTGCTCTCTTTCACTCTTCTTCTGATTTCACTCTTCTCCAACTTTTCCATATTTTTTCCCCAAATCGGTAATGGAGCCGTCCTCCTCCTGGATTGAAATGTTGTTTAAATTCCCTCTTAAACTGGCACGAATTGCCTGTATATATTCACGGCGAAGGGCAGCCTGCTCTGCTTTCTCTTCTTCTGTCAGGCCAACAGCCTGGGCTTTGTGGTAAAGAGTGTTGATTCTATCTATTTTTTCCTGTTTCATGCATGATCTCCTTAATATTCGTTGTATATGTATGTCATCAGATCAAAATCCAGGTTTGGATGGGCCAAGAACAAAGTTCCCTTTTCCTCTCCTGCAACGATCTGTTGAACCACTTCCATGTCTTCTCCATTGGCAATTACCATGTCAGATCCGCTGTCTGTGGCAATGCGGGCTGCTGCAAGCTTGGCTGCCATACCCCCTGTACCTATATCACTGCCTGCTTCATCCCCCCCCATAGCCATCAGCTCAGGGGTAATTTCTTTTACAAGACTAATAAATTCAGCGTCAGGGTTATTTCTTGGATCATCGGTAAATAATCCATCAATATCTGACAGGAGAATCAATAAGTCTGCTCCGATTAAAGCAGCTACAATGGCTGAAAGCCTGTCATTATCTCCAAAATTATCCACATAGGGAATCTCAGAAGTTGACACTGTATCATTTTCATTGACAATAGGGATTGCACCCAGCTTTAACAGCTCATCAAAGGTATTCTGCGCATTATAACGGCTGCTGTCATTGATCATAGTGTCCTTGGTCATAAGAACCTGGGCAGCTACCTGATTGTACTCTGCAAACAGTTTCTGATAAACCATCATCAGTCTTGCCTGCCCAACTGCTGCAAATGCCTGTTTTTCTGCAAGTGTAACCGGTCTTGTATGCCTGCCAAGAGCCTGTCTTCCTGCTGCAATCGCACCGGAAGAAACTAATACCACCTGTTTTCCCTGTCCCTTTAAATCGCTGATGACTCGAACCAGCTTTTCTATTTTCATTAAATTTAAATCGCCTGTATATTGATGTGTTAAAGAAGAGGAACCTATTTTAATTACAATTTTGTTCTTATCCTTTAACATATCACGCTCTGATCTGTTCATTCTATTCTTCCGCTTTCTCAAGTACTTTTTGTCTCATATATTACATCAATTTTGCTGATTCGTCAATTTTTACCAGAAGGTTTTTATACTTTTTGGCAATGGCCTCTGCACATTTTAAACCATCCATAGCTGCTGAGGTAATGCCTCCTGCATATCCAGCCCCTTCACCGCAGGGGTATAATCCTGTGATCTGACTTTCCATGTTCTCATTTCTGGGAATCCGTACAGGGGAAGAGGTACGGCTTTCAATCCCTGCCAGTATGGCATCATAATGGGAAAATCCAGGAATACGGCTGCCAAAGGCTTCAATTCCCTCTATCAAAGGTTCTGTCAGATAGGAAGGAAGTACATTTCTTAAATCTCCAAAATCATAGAGCCCTTCAAAGGCAGGCTCCACATTTCCATATCCCTGTGATAGCTTACCTTCTTTAAAATCTCCATAAAGCTGAACAGGAATTCTTCCATTGCAGCTGGCAAATGCAGCTTCTTCCAGCTTTCTCTGATAGAAAACACCTGCCAGAGGGGAGGAATCCTTAAAATCCTCAGGAGTAACTGTAACAATTAATGCGCTGTTGCTATTTACTCCATCTCTTGCATGATAGCTCATTCCATTTACTGCCAGTCTTCCCTCTTCAGAAGAAGCATTGACTACATATCCGCCCGGGCACATGCAGAAGGAATAAACGCCTCTGCCTGAAGAGCTTTTATAGGTCAATTTATAATCTGCAGCACCCAGAATAGAGCTGTTCTCTGTGCCGTATTGGGACAGATTGATCATCTTCTGAGGATGCTGAATCCGCAATCCCACTGCAAATGACTTCTGCTCCATAGGTACCTGCCGCTTTAAAAGAGTTTCAAAGGTATCTCTGGCACTGTGTCCAATTGCCAGCACTACTGCTTCTGTATCCAGTGTCTCTGTTCCATTGATTATAAGACCTTTAAGCCTGCCATCTGTGATCTTAAAATCAGTGACACAGCTTCCGAATCGCACTTCTCCGCCTAAGCGAATAATCTCTGTTCTTATATTTTTAACAATCTTACTGAGAACATCAGTTCCAATGTGAGGCTTGTTCTTATAGAGAATGGATGGGTCCGCACCAAATTCCACAAATAGCTCAAGAACCTTTCTCCCCCTTAACAGCGGGTCCTTTACTAGAGTATTTAATTTACCATCCGAAAATGTTCCTGCTCCCCCTTCCCCAAACTGAACATTGGACTGAAGGTTTAAGGAACCGCCTTTCCAAAAGGCATCTACGCTCTTTTTTCTGCTTTCCACATCTTCGCCGCGTTCCAGAAGAACAGGACAGTATCCATGACGGGCCAGTAAAATTCCGCAAAACAGACCTGCAGGTCCGCTTCCTATAATCACAGGTCTCTGTTTTAATATCTCTGTTCCATTGCCTGGGAATTTATAATCTGATTTATCTGCTTTGGAGACATTGACATTTTTCGCTTTATGTATGACAGCATCTTCTCTTGCAGTCTCCACCTCCACACTGTAGATATAGAGAATCTCTTCTTTTTTCCTGGCATCGATGGACTGCTTGATAATCTTTAATGATTTGATTTCAGTCACAGGAATCCGCAGCGCTTTGGCTGCCTTTTTCTTAAGCTCCTCTTCTTTGTGGTCGATAGGTAGCTTTATTTGATTAATTCTGATCATATTCTGCCTTTCTCTGCATTTCCCATGGCTGCTGAAGCTCCTGCTAAAATTCCACTGGACCATGCCCATTGAAGATTATAGCCGCCGCAAATTCCGTCTACATCAAGAATCTCTCCTGCTATGTAGAGGTTTTTAATGAGTTTGGATTCCATAGTTTCCGGATGAATCTCTGCTGTGTCTATGCCTCCGCTGCATATCTGCGCCTGCTCAAAGCCATTGACGCCTGTAATCTCCGTTGTAAAGCCTTTTAACAGCTCTGTAAGCCGTTCAATCTGCTTCCGGGATATCTGTGCTGTATTCTGCTTAAAATTGATTCCTGCCTCTTTTAGCAGCACTGTTGTAAGCTTTTTATTTAAAACTCCATTTAAAAACTCCTCTGAAGTCCGATAACCTAATATTCTCTGCCTGTTTATTAAATAATCCAGCAATTCTTTATTACCTGTATCCGGGAAGAAATCCAGAACAGCTTTTATCTTTTTTCCTTCTTCCAACCCTCTGGCAGCATAACGGCTCACCTGAAATACAGGGATTCCTGAGATTCCGTAATCCGTAAACTGAACTTCTCCCTGATCCCTGCTGATTATTTTCCCATCAGCCTTTAGTAGCACTTCCGCATTTAGTCTGATTCCTGCCAGCTGTTTATACCAGCTTTCCCTGCATTTTAACTGCACAAGGGCAGGCAGAGGTTTGATTATGGTGTGCCCAAGGGATTTGGCAAGCTGATAGCCGCTGCCATCAGAGCCTGTTTTAGGCACTGCCTTAGAACCTGCTGCAAGAATAACCGCATCCCCTTTATAAGTTCCTGTATTCGTAATCACAGTGAGATTTTTCCTGATCTCCTTCACCTGACAGTCACAGACAACTGTAACCTTAAGGTGCTCCAGTTCAAACCTGAGGGCATCTAATACAGAGGAAGCCTGACCGGAATTAGGATATACATATCCATTGCGATCTGTTGTTAAAATTCCAAGCTCCCGAAAAAACTCAAGCGTCTTCTCAACGGATACCTGTTTTATAACCTGCAGGGCAAATTCAGGCTGGTTTCCTCTGTAAGCGCCCTCAGGCATAGATAGATTAGTTATATTGCATTTGCCGTTTCCTGTGGATAGAATTTTCTTCCCCACTCTGGCTGTATGCTCCAAAATCGTGACGGCAGCGCCCCTTCTGGCTGCAGCAATTGCAGCTGTCATTCCGGCAGCGCCGCCGCCAACGATAATTACATGTCTTTTCATAGTTCCTCCTTGTTTACTGCTGATACTATGGAACAGACTTATTGTATCTGGTTCAGGCAGCCATTTCAAGCATTTTTTATTTGTTTCTTAATTGCAGTCTAACTTGTGTAGGATTCCAGATAGTTAAATACCTCTATCATAGAGGAAAACCAGATACCCTCCATCAGTTTTCCTCTCTCTTCCTCCGGGAAATCCATTACAGGCATATGGGTATAAAGGCAGATGGTTGTCTTGTCCTGATATAGAACAAGCAGATATCCGTCTTCCGATACCAGATAATACTGATTCCTGCTTTTTTCCGCCACAGGCTCCACATCTTCCTGATTAATTACAATCTGAGCCTCTGTCACCTCTTCTGTTTCCATGGTGGCCCCGGGCACTGCCTCTTCCTGTCTCACACTGTCCTTTGTGATCATAAATCCCACACCCAGACAAATTGCAGATGCTGCAACAAATAAAAGAAAGCAGAACATATACTTCTTCATGAGATTGTACCTCCTTCATGTAAGTATAGTATCTGCTTTCTTATGCTATTTTAGTCACAATAGGTGGAATTTTCTTGCAATGCCTGTAAGCTTTCTTCCTCCCGGCATTCCTGACAGCTCTGTTTCATTCACAACTCCAAGCTTCAGCAGCAGGACAGCATATACGAGAACTGCTGTAAGAACTGCAAAAATGGTTCCAAGATCATTGCTTTTCACAACAAGAAATACAAGCTTGTATACCCCAAATGCTGCTGCTCCCATAATACCTGCTGCGATGGTAGGCAGCACAAAGGTCTTTTTAAACTCCTGCCTGTATCTTAGGTACTTGCTGATGGACCTGCCGTTTAAGAGGCAGATGGTAAGTGCAAATAAAATGTTGGAATGAACCACACTATAGATTCCCATACGAAGTCCAAACAGCATAACACAGAGAATGGCAACATGAATAACCAAAGCAATCAAAGCATTTTTCAAAGGTGTTTCCATATGATTAATTCCCTGGAGCACTGCATTGGTCACAGTGGACAGAGAGAAAAATACCACTGCCAAAGCTCCATACATCATCATCTGAATGAGAGCTGTATTGTCCGCATGACGAAACAGCATATTACAGATAGGTCCTGCTAACACAGTAAGCCCTACTGTTGCTGGGATAGCAATCAGCATGGAAAAACGGATTACCATGGAAACCTTGCTGATAATCTGTGATCTGTTTTTGCTGGCAACTGCATTGGATAAGGATGGAATCAAAGAGGATGCCAGGGAGTTTGCAATGGCTACAGGTATATTAAACAGCAAATGATATTTGCCGGAATATAAGCCCCATGTAACCGCGATCTCTTTGGGGGCAGCTCCTAAAGACTCCAGCCCGTGAGAATAAATACTATTATCAATGACTGTGCTCACATTATAAGCGACACTGCTGAAGATAATGGGCAGCACTGTCAGAATCAGTACACCGGTTACCTCACCATAGCTATCAACCCTGCCAGTACGGTCTCTCCTTGCCTGTCTCTTCATAACAGGTCTGTACAGCATAATAATCAGTATTAAAAGAAGCAATGCAGAAAATGCACCTGCTCCTGTACCAATCGTACCTCCTGCAGCACCAAAAGCATAGGAATATGATGTTTCTCCATGAACCAGATTAGCTTTTAAACCTGCTTCAAACAGCTTATGAGCAGCAAAAAGACTGATGACTGCATTAACTATCTGTTCAAATATCTGTGATATGGCAGTAGGAACCATAGTTCCAAGCCCCTGAAAATAACCACGGAGTACACCAAGATAAGCCAGTATCCATACAGTGGGAGCCAAAGTTTTAAGTGCATACCGGGTATAAGGCATATTTAAGAATGTATTTGCAAAAAAATCCGCTCCAAACCATAGAACGGCAGAGGTTACTCCTCCTACTAAGGTTGCATAAACAAGAGACATCCTTAAGATTCTAAATGTGTTTTTATATTCTTTTCTGGCTGTTTTCGTTGCCACCATCTTGGAAACAGCTGTAGGAAGGCTGTAGGAGGATACAATCAGCAGAATGTTGTAGATAGAATAGGCTGAACCATAGTATCCATTTCCTTCATCTCCCAGAATGGAAGCCAGAGGAATCCTGTAAAACATCCCGATCAGCCGCACAATAATACCTGCGGCTGCTAATATACTACCCTGTACCAAAAAGTTGGAGGAATTCTTATTTTCAGTTTTTCTTCTGTTTCTCTTATTGTTTTCCATATAATTCTACTTTAGGAGAGTCCTGTGCAGAAATTATGCAGACCCAGGTTTTGCCCTGGTTCAGGATGATCTCGTTGTTCTCCATGTCGTAATAATGTGTCTTGCCAAGTTCACTGTCCTTAGACCATTTGACAGGTATTCCTCTTCCGCCTGTAATAAAAAAGCCATAGGAATCACCATATACAGCTATATCCAGATAAGGGGTAGTGGCATAGTAGCCAGAGGGACAATACTGCAGAAGAATATTCTTTACAGTAATCTCACCTTCATTGCCTTTATGGACACTTCCATACTGATATCTTTTATAAAGACCGGTTTCCTCATTATATTCAAACCATGGCTTATTCATCTTATATCCCGGATAGACTGTATATGCATCAGTAACACTGGGAGCGCCCTCCAGAGTCACATCACGTCCGGTCTTGGCAAAGCGGTAATGCCCTTCATAGGAAGCATCATACTGTTCTCTGTATCCAAGCTGTGCAATGGACTTATTCAGCCGTTCTCCGCTTGTGTAAGCATTGTGAGGGGCCTTTCTGTCGTTTGTCCTATAATAAGCGACACCGCCAATTCCGTCAAGCCCGTTGATATTATCCACATTCTTTAGATATGGTTTGGCAAAGGTGCTCTGTCCATAATGGGCATAGATAGCATCAAACTCCCTTGCAAAATATGTATAGTAAGTTCTGCAGCTTCTTACAGAGCCGATTCGATCCAATCCGTCATAGTCTTCAAAAATTGCCATAAAGCGGTTCATATCCCCCTCTACAGGCGCCTCATAGACTATATCTGCCCGGTTGATTCCATATTGAGGGAGTGATGCTTTATCGTTGCTCATCATCACTGCAACCGGTCTTCTGTTGCCTATGGCTGTATCCACCAGCTCCCCTGTTAAATAACTGCGAATCTTGCCGTCCTTTTCCACACGCTCTTCAAAGGTATAATACTCCCCTTCTTCCAGAGTTTCCTCCTCTGTGGTTTCCTCCGTTTCACTTTGGATCACAATCTCTTTTGTTTCTGCAGGAAGAGTCTGGGCACTTGTTTCAGGAACAGTAACAGCCACCTCCTCGTGCTTTCTGCATCCGGATAAAACTGTAATTGCAAATATCATACTGATCAAAGAAACCCATACTCTCTTTTTCATCTTGTGTAACCCCTCCGATTTAGAATTTCTTCCTGTTTGCGTTCCATCACAAGGCGTTCGTCATCCTCCATGTGATCGTATCCAAACAGATGAAGCATACTGTGGGCAACTAAAAATGCCAGCTCCCGAGACTGAGAATGACCGTACTTCTCAGCCTGTTCCTCTACCTTATCTACGGAAATCACAATATCCCCCAGAAGCAGTTCTCCTGTTTCCGGATTAAAATAGTCATTTACCATATCCTCTAGATGATCAAATTCCGCAGGCTCCTCATAATCTACCATAGGAAAGGACAGCACATCAGTAGGGCTGTCTATATTTCTGTATTCTTTATTAATCTGGCAGATGTCCTCATTGTCTGTAAGCAGCACATTGACCTCTGCTTCATAAGGACACTCCTCATAATCCATGGATTCCTCCACCACCTGATTAATAATATCCTCGTAAGGCAGGTCCAGCTTCTTCTCCGCCTCATACTCAATGTTAATCGTCATTTCGTGCCTTTCTCCCTACAGACCTTGTCTTCCTGTCTGCCGGTTTTTTCGCTTCTTTGGCCTCGTAATCATCATAAGCCTGTACTATTTTCTGAACAAGTGGATGACGGACCACATCTGTGTTGGTCAGATAGCAAAAGCCAATATCGTCAATCTTCTTCAGCACCCGTAAGCCAACGTCCAGCCCTGACACAGCACCGGAAGGAAGATCCTTCTGGGTTCTGTCCCCTGTAACAATGACCTTGGAACCAAATCCAATACGTGTTAAAAACATCTTCATCTGGGCAGGTGTTGTATTCTGCGCCTCATCAAGAATAATATAGGCATTATCCAAAGTTCTGCCCCGCATATAGGCAAGAGGTGCAACTTCAATCAATCCCTTTTCTGCATTATGAAGATAACTTTCCGCTCCCATAATCTGATACAGGGCATCATAGAGAGGCCTTAAGTAAGGATCAATCTTGCTCTGTAAATCTCCCGGCAGAAAGCCCAGCTTCTCTCCTGCTTCAAGTGCAGGTCTTGTAAGAATAATTCTGCTTACCTCTCCATTTTTAAATGCCTGGATTGCCATTGCCATAGCAAGGTAGGTCTTACCTGTTCCTGCCGGGCCAACGCCGAATACAATCATCTTCTTCCGGATTAAGTCCACATACTGCTTCTGCCCCATAGTTTTGGGTTTTACAGGTTTGCCTGTAATGGTTCTGCAGATAATATCCTTGTCAATTTCCAGAATCTGAGCATCACTTTCTGTAAATGACAGAGACAATGCATAATCCACATTCTGCTCTGTAATTGCATTCCCCCTCTTGGAAAGCTCTATTAAATTATTAAATACGCTTTTTGCCCTGGCAACCATTTGCTCAGGTCCAATAATCTTAAGGGCTCCGTCACGAGTGATCATGGTAACGTGCAGAGTCCTTTCTATCTTCTTTAAATAGCTGTCAAATTGCCCGCATACATTCCTCTCATGCTCTGTGGGAATGTCTATGATAGTTTCAATTACGCTCATCTAAATTTATCGTCTCCTCTGGCTCTTCTTGCATCATTCTAACCTCAATGCTCTGATTCTTACCTATGGCTTCCTCTGTTACAAAATCCATATGAACCTGACACTGTGATTCGTTATCTTGTATTTTAACATGATTTTCTATAATTTGTACCCCTTTTTCCAATAAATTTATTTTTATATTATCATTGATGGTTTCTGCGATCTCTTTTTTCTCCTCTTCTGTATAAGGACGCTCATAGGAAATAAACTCTTTTCCCGTGATCCTCCCTATGTAAACAGGCAGATAAAAATTCTGGAACAGATGAAGCTGTTCCTCCTCCATAGTCAGCTTCCATGTGGTCCCCTCAGGTTTTGGACGAAGGAGAAGCAGGGAATATTTCATCACCTTTATAAAATAACCATTTCTCATATTACCGGTTTCAGCATCAATGGTTTTATAAGGAGAGAAATTTCTCACCATTTGATACTGGGTTTTTGCTGTAATATCTCCATCAGCATGAAGGTAGTGAACATTCATAACCTGCTCATCGTCTCCAATGACCTCAAGAGCTCCACTGACCAGCACCTGTCCTTTTTCTACCGTATCTCCAACCCTTACCTTTGGAACGCCCTGGCGGACAATCATGGCTGTTATTATGCCAGCCTTATCCGCTACAATATTGCAGGGAGACTCATCCTTAACAGGGATAGAGGACAATACCTCATTCTCTTTTATCTTAACCAAAAGTCTGGTTCCTGATACTCTTGCCGAAACCCAGGTGATCTCCGGGAATTCTGTACGCAGTGATTCCTCCAGCACATCACAGTCAATCTTACCTTTTGGCATTCCATACCGTATCTCTTCTGTTTCACAGAATTTTAAAAGAGTATCATAAGTATACATATGGTTTCCCTCAAATTCAATATCCCATACAAATAGAGAAAGACTGTATAAAAGAAGGAAAAATATGGTGAGGCCTGCAGCGTAAGCCTTTCGCTTTCTGTTGCGGTGTAAAAAAAAAGGAAGTCCAAACTTTTTCATGATTCTAAGTCTGACCTTCGATTTTCGTACAAGCGGTTTAATCTTTCGAAACCCTTTCACAGTCATATAGAAACGGCAGCTATGACCGCATTCTCTCAGATTCCAAAGCTCTATCTCATGAACACTGCACATATTAAAAAAGCGCTCCGGCGAAAAGCCGGTAAGCTCTACCAACAGGTAACCAAACAGACGACGTTTCAGCCATGTAAGCAATGATTACACCTCCTATGGGTCACATTCCCCTATTCAAATTCCAGGGACTTGATAAATCCGTTGATTTTCATCTCTTCATTGGTGTAATATTCAATCATCAATCTGCTTCCGCATATATTAATGCGGCAATTTTTTGCCTGAAGCTTAATCATACTATCTGTATACAGTATAATACTGCGGTAATTTTCCACAACAACACTATGGCGCCCGAGAAAGGATACAAGAACTTCTCCCAAAATCACATCTTTTGGCAGCTTAAGGGCTGAAACCGCTTTGTTCTTCGTCTCTTCCAGCATACCATCACTGCCTTTCTTCCACTGATATTCTTCCACCTATACCTGATACTTATAATTTATGTTTGAATTGTTGGAATTATTCAGAAATTTAAAATTGGGGTTCGACCCTTTGCATCAAAGGGTCGAACCCCAATTTTAAAAACACGAAAAAATCCTGACCACACATATAGTATGGCCAGGAATTCACTTAATATAAATTAGTTATATTTACGTTTTCTTGCAGCTTCAGACTTTTTCTTACGTCTTACGCTTGGCTTCTCGTAATGCTCTCTCTTACGAATTTCCTGCTGGATACCTGCTTTCGCACAGTTTCTTTTGAATCTGCGTAAAGCGCTATCTAAAGTTTCGTTGTCTTTAACGATTACATTTGACATAGCTCACACCTAACCTCCCTCCAGTTGTGTACTTGTGCATAATACAACTGTTTGGGTATTTTATAGCACTGATATGATTATAGCATAATTTTGCCATACGTCAAGAAAAATTTTGAATTTTAACACTATTTAATCTGTTCTGCAGCAATTTCGTAAACTTTCTCAAGACAAGCGTCTACACCTTCCGGATTTTTGCCTCCTGCCTGAGCCATGTTTGGACGGCCGCCGCCGCCACCGCCTACAAGACCTGCAACAGCTTTAATCAGATTACCTGCATGAGCGCCCTTCTTCTGTGCCTCATCAGTAGCAGTTGCCATTAAATTCACCTTGCCTTCTGCAACAGATGCTATAACAATCACACCTTCACCCAGTTTTTCCTTCAGTTGATCACCTAAATTACGAAGACCATTCATATCTACATCAGCAACTCTGGCAGCCAGAACCTTAACACCATTAATATCCTTCACCTGGTCCATAACATCACCAAGGGAGTCTTTAGCCAGCTTGCTCTTTAACTTTTCATTCTCTGAATGGAGAGCTTTAATCTCTTCCAGCATAGATTCAATCTTAGCATTTAATCCGGCAGGAGCTGCCTTAGCAGTTTTTGCTGCCTCATGAAGCTCTCTCTCTGTCTCCTGATAATAGCTCATCAGACCATCGCCTGTTAATGCTTCAATTCTTCGAACTCCGGCTGCAATTCCTGCTTCAGACAGAATCTTAAAGGAACCGATCACACGGGTATTGGAAATATGGGTTCCGCCACATAATTCAGTGGAGAACTCTCCCATCTTAACAACGCGGACACTGTCTCCGTATTTCTCTCCAAAGAGAGCAATCGCACCGGATTTCTTTGCCTCATCTAAAGTCATAACCTGTGTTTTAACAGGCAGGGATTCTCTGATCTTCTCATTCACCAGCTTCTCCACCTGGGAAATCTCCTCAGCAGTCATAGCGGAAAAATGAGTGAAGTCAAAACGAAGTCTGTCTCCATCCACAAAGGAACCAGCCTGTTCCACATGCTCACCAAGTACAGTACGAAGTGCTTTCTGAAGCAGATGAGTAGCGCTGTGGTTCTTGCCTATATTCAAACGATTGGTATCGCTTACCTTGAGAGTTACTGTATCTCCTGTCTGGAACATACCTTTTACCATCTTGCCCACATGGCCTGTTTTTCCACCCTGAAGGTGAATGGTATCCTCTACCTTAAACTCTCCATTATCGCTGGCAATCACACCGATATCGCCCTGCTGTCCGCCCATAGTTCCGTAGAATGGTGTCACTTCTGTTATAATGGTTCCGCTGTCACCATCAGTCAGAGCTTCTGCAATCTCAGTATCAGTTGTAAGTGCTGTAATCTTGGAATCACATTCCAGTGTATCATAGCCCACAAATTCTGTAGTTAATTCTGGATCAAGAGACTGGTATACAGTCACATCAGCTCCCATGTAGTTAGTGGTCTTTCTGGCGCTTCTTGCCATCTCCCGCTGTTCCTCCATGGCTGCCTTAAAACCGTCCTCATCTACAGTAAAGTTCTTCTCTTCCAGAATCTCTATGGTTAAATCCAGAGGGAAGCCGTAAGTATCATATAGCTTAAATGCATTCTGTCCAGAAAGTACTGTCTCACCCTTAGCGGACATCTCCTTCTGAATCTCGTTAAGAATTGCAAGTCCCTGATCAATGGTATGGTTAAAATTCTCTTCTTCCTGAGCTATTACCTTTAAGATCATAGCCTTTTTCTCTTCCAGCTCCGGATATCCGTCTTTGGAAAGAT
Source organism: Hungatella sp. UBA5385 (assembly GCA_002409995.1). Lineage (GTDB taxonomy): Bacteria > Bacillota > Clostridia > Lachnospirales > Lachnospiraceae > UBA5385. The sequence goes on from DHOR01000040.1 coordinate 188,770, forward strand.
CAATAACAATCTTGGATAAATCAGCGAGGAACTCACCTTTAATACCAAGAAGCCTGCCATGACGTGCAGCCCTTCTAAGGAGACGGCGAAGTACATAACCACGTCCTTCATTAGAAGGCATAATACCATCTGATATCATAAAGGTACAGGAACGCACATGGTCTGTAATCAGACGAAGGGACACATCCACAGAAGCATCCTTCTTATATTCTGTCTGAGCCAGCTTAGCCACATTCTCAAGCAGTGCCTTAATGGTATCCACATCAAAAATAGAGTCGACATCCTGCACAATCACTGCAAGACGCTCCAGCCCCATTCCAGTATCAATATTCTTCTGGTCCAGCTCTTCATAATGACCTTTGCCATCACTTTCAAACTGGGTAAATACATTATTCCACACTTCCATATAGCGGTCACATTCACAGCCTACCGTACAGTCAGGGCTGCCGCAGCCATACTTCTCTCCCCTGTCATAATAAATCTCTGAACAGGGTCCGCAGGGTCCTGCCCCATGCTCCCAGAAGTTGTCCTCTTTACCAAAACGGAAGATGCGGTCTTTGGCAATTCCCATCTCTTTATTCCAGATGTCAAATGCCTCGTCATCCTCTTCATATACAGAAGGATAGAGCCTGTCTGCCTCAAGGCCTACTACTTCCGTTAAAAATTCCCATGACCACTGAATTGCCTCTCTCTTAAAATAATCCCCAAAAGAGAAGTTGCCAAGCATCTCAAAAAATGTGCCATGACGTGCAGTCTTACCTACATTCTCAATATCACCTGTTCTGATACACTTCTGACAGGTTGTCACTCTTTTTCTTGGAGGAATCTCCTGGCCTGTAAAATATGGCTTAAGAGGAGCCATACCTGAGTTGATTAACAACAGGCTCTTATCGTTATGAGGAACCAGGGAGAAGCTTTTCATAGCCAAATGTCCCTTACTTTCAAAAAATTCAAGGAACATTCTCCTCAGTTCATTAACACCGTACTTCGTCACGTCAATATCCTCCGTTAGTTCTTTTCTTTTATCTGATCTGACTTTTTCAAATCCTTATAGTCCCTGAATTTCTTACCACACACAATGCCTCCCCCAGCTACTAAAAGGAGAAGCACAAACTTAATGGCTGTTTCCAGGAAACTTGCTAAAATTGCTGTCATATTTTAACCCTCCTGACATTAAATCGTAAATAACTGATTATCTTATCCTATCACAGGATATTTTATTTATCAAGATCATCCAGTTTATTTTTCCTGAATCTATGCCAAATCACTTGCCAGATTGGCTGTCTGCTCTCATAAAAAACAAAACGGAGACGACTGTTTCATCGTCTCCTCAAACCTACTGGTCTTCTTTTGCCTTAAGTACATCGGCATATTCCTCTATGAGCTCATATGCCTTGGTTCTGGTGGAATCTGCAAGGGAAGCAGTGTATTCCACGCCTTCTAGTGTACCTCCGCTATACTTCCTGGCAGCGTCTTCTGCTTTAGCATCTCTTGCCTTCAGCCAGGACTGATAGGACTGCTCCAGCTCTGCTTTGCCCTCATCATCTATAGCATCCAGTATTACCTCATAAATAGCATCCAGCTCATTATTCCATAGTTTTAATTCATTCTCAGCGAGAGCCTTCATGGTGTAAGTATTAGAATCAGCTGATTCATCTCTCATCTTCTGAATCTGGCTGTCCAGCTCCTTCAGCCTCTTTTCAAAATACACCTTTGTATCTTCCTCTTCTGGAACGGCAATCTTAGTCGTCTTGCTGTCAGGTTCAAGGGGTGATCGTACAGTGTCTGTAGATGCTGTATATGGCTTACTCTCTATGACAGTTTCTGTTCCTGGAGGAGTGTCCAGCGGCATGGAAAAACCTGCAATTGCCGGTGCCACGTCTGAGGCTGCACCGCTTACTTCCTCTCTGGGGGCCAGAGGTTCCGCAGCCTGAGGCTCTTCCGGAGCCGCACCTGCTCCCGGAGCCGGCGCTGATCTCATCATATTGTTTTCAGCACCTCTTGCCATGGGGTTCATAGCCGGTGCAGAAGTATCAAATGGCTGTGTAGATTCATCACTGGTTTCTGCAAAGGTATCCTCCAGTTCTGAATAATACTGAGCTTCAGCAGCCATCTTACTGTCCTGATCTTTTACAAAGCGATTAGTCAGTAGTGTCACTGAAATTCCAACTATAAGAATCGATGTAATTACGATCCATATTCCTTTATTTTTATTCATAAAAATCATCCTAACACTGTTTGATGGTTTTACCTTATCATAAATAAAAACGAAAGAAAATAGACATTCGCAATTAGTAAGACATTGTAAGAGTTACGTAAGTTTTTTATTCTAACAAACTTTAACCTTCTAATCCTTCATCAATCAGCAGGTTGTCTCCGTCAGCAGCAGTGGTTGCAAGCACATCACACCGCTCATTTTCAATATGCCCAGCATGTCCCTTCACCCAGTTGAAATTCACCTGATGAGGTTCTTTTGCCTTCAGCATCCGCTCCCATAAATCAATGTTTTTAACAGGGCCGCTTTTGCCCCTTTTCCAGTTGTTTTTCACCCAGTTATCAATCCAGTGCTGGTTAAATGCATCTGTTAAATATTTGGAATCCGAATATAGTTCAACCTGACATGGTCTTGTTAAAGCCTCCAGCCCAACGATGGCAGCCATCAGCTCCATCCGGTTATTGGTAGTCTTCACATAACCTGCAGACATTGTCTTTTCATGGAGCTGCCCTTTGGAATCCGTAAACTGTAGAATGGCACCGTAACCACCCGGTCCATCAGGATTACCTCTCGCAGCTCCATCTGTAAATAATAATACTTTGCCCACTTTTGTTATTCTCCTTATCTATCCCATTTATCACACAAAGAATTGATCTGATCTGCAAACTTAGCCAAATCCTTATTGGCACCGCCTTCATTATGGCGGATTACCTGCAATAGCCGCTCTCCTGCTGCAATCAGTCTTCCATAGACTCCTAAGGCCCGTTTTACAGGTTCTGTCAGTTTAACAGGAACGCCTTCTGTCACTGTAACAAATTCGCCTTTAGCAAGATCATAAACGGTTCCTGAATATGGTGCATTTACATTATAACCATATTCTTCTGTCAGAAACTCTCCAAAGGAACTGCAAACCTGATCATCTCCATGGACCAGGAAAACCTGTTTTGGTTTTTTTTCAAATGAGTTCAACCAGGTAATCAATCCTTCCTTGTCTGCATGGGAACTCATCCCATCCATCTGCTCTATATGGGCCTCTACCTGTATGTCTTCACCAAACAGGCGAACCTCTTTGCGGCCTTCAATCAGGCTGCGTCCCAAAGTTCCTACAGACTGAAATCCTGTAAAAACTATGGTACATTCCCTTTTCCACAGATTATGTTTTAAATGATGTCTGATACGGCCTGCATCGCACATTCCAGCTGCCGAAATAATAACCTTTGGTTTTGTGTCAAAGTTAATATTCTTAGACTCCTCACTGGTAATGGACAGCTTCAGTCCTGGAAATGAAATAGGATTAATCCCCTTCAAAACCAATTTCTTTGTCTCTTCATCATAACAATCTGTTAAATTCTCTTTAAATACGTGAGTTGCCTCCACTGCAAGAGGGCTGTCTACATAGACCTCAAACCCATCGTGACCCTTTACCAGACCATCTGCCTTAATAATGCGGAACATGTATAGCAGCTCCTGAGTTCTTCCCACTGCAAAAGCAGGAATCACCACATTGCCCTTCCGGTCCAGAGTCCGCTGTACAATATCTGCCAGTATGGTCACATGGTCAGGATCAGCGCCGTGAAACCTGTCACCATAAGTACATTCCATAATTACATAATCGGCATCCTTAATATATTGGGGGTCCCGTATTAATGGTTTCCGTTTGTTGCCAATATCACCTGAAAATACAAGCTTTCTGGATATCCCCTCTTCTTCTGCCCACACCTCAATGGAAGCAGAACCAAGGAGATGGCCCACATCAATAAAACGTACGGCAATGCCGTCTGATAAGCTGATCATTTCATTGTAGCTGTAGGAGCGGAACAGCTTTAATACTCCCAGCGCATCATCCATCTTATATAAAGGTTCTTCTTCCGGTTTGCCGGCACGTTTCGCCTTCCTGTTCTTCCACTCTGCCTCAGATTCCTGAATATGGGCGCTGTCCTTTAGCATGATGTTGCATAAATCTGCAGTAGCATCTGTACAAATTACATTTCCCCGGAAACCTCTTGCAAATATAAACGGAAGCATTCCTGCATGATCAATATGTGCATGAGTTAAAAGCACATAATCAATTTCTGCATAAGTGACCGGCAGCTGTGCATTCTGAAATCTGTTAATTCCCTGTTCCATACCGCAATCCACAAGGAATTTTAACCCGTCTGCCTCAAAATAATGGCAGCTGCCTGTCACCTCATGGTCTGCACCAATAAACATTAACCTCATAGAAAGTCCTCCTTCTGTGCCTGTTTGATTATTATATCCTGTGCATAGCTCCCTTGCCAACATTATATCATAATCATAAGACTGGTAAAAGTCCTAACTGTTTTCGGTTTTTATTGTTTCAAATAATGATGCAGATCATACCTCCATTGCTGTCATTGATGATTTTCTGAAGCGCATCCTGAAGCTTCATCTGACATTCATCTGTTAACTGGGCAACCTTTGCCTGGATTCCATCATCCACAATCTGCTCAATGGATTTGCCGAAAATGTTGGTGCTCCAGATGCCCTCTTCTCTTTCTCTTGCATTTTCTTTAATATAGGCTATCAGGTCTTCCGCCTGCTGTTCACTTCCTACAATAGGAGCAATCTCCGTCTGGATATGAGCTTTGATTAAATTGATGGAAGGAGCTTCTGCCCGCATTTTTACACCGTATTTATTGCCGTGTTTGATGACTTCCGGCTCATCCAGAATAATTTCTGAACGGTCAGGCGTGACAACTCCATATCCCTTCATCCGCACCTGACTCATTGCCTGGCTTACCTTTTCATATTCACCTCTCATTTTGGCGAGGTCGCTTAAGGTCTGCATCAGCTGGTATTCCCCTTCAATGGGAATGCCTACGTAATCGCTGAGAATCTGGTAATAGTAGCTGTCATCCACATTGACACCAAGGGATACGCTTCCATTGGCCATATCCATGTTCTGGACTTTCACAGACCGGATGGTCTCTGTATCTCCCTCATATAAGTCCGCATTTACATCTTTCATATGGGTAACTTTTTTAATCATATCCTTAGCTGACTGAATCACCTGAGCCTTCAGCCAGTGAGTTGAAGGAAGGATTTCCAGCCATTTAGGAATATAGAAGTCCATTTCAGTCACCGGGAATTCCTTCAGTACACGCTCCAGAATATGATTTACATCATCTTTTTTCAGCTGTTCACAGTTAATTGGCATCACTGTAACTCCGTATTTTTCATTCATGCTCTGTGCAAGCACTGCGGTTTCATCGGAGTAGGGTTTTGCTGAGTTTAACAGAACTATAAATGGCTTTCCAAGATCCTTTAATTCCTGAACAGTCCTCTCCTCAGCAGCTATGTAGTTATTGCGCTTTAATTCACCGATTGTGCCGTCTGTTGTGATTACCACACCAATGGTAGAGTGGTCGTTAATAACCTTCCTTGTGCCGATCTCTGCTGCCTTTGTAAAGGGGATCTCATAATTGAACCATGGTGTTTTAACAAGGCGCTCTTCATCATTTTCAATGTGGCCTGCAGCGCCTTCTACCATAAAGCCCACACAGTCAATTAACCGTACTTTTGTCTCGATTTCATCGCCTAACTGGATGGAGGCAGCCTCTTTTGGGATGAATTTGGGTTCTGTTGTCATAATGGTTTTCCCGGCTGCGCTTTGCGGCAATTCATCTCTTGTCTGCATTTTACGGTTTTCATCTTCCATGCCCGGAAGCACCATAAGCTCCATAAATCGTTTAATAAATGTAGATTTCCCAGTCCTTACCGGTCCCACAACTCCTATATAAATTTCACCATTGGTCCGGGCTTTAATGTCATTGTAAACATTATAATTGTCCATAAAGATACCCCCTTCTATGCTGTTACAGTATATGCACGGGATATCCAGGCTATTAATCTTTTTGTGAAAGTGTTTTTTTGTTTAATGATTTGTCCTGTTATAAGCAGTACAAATCCCTAAGCTTTAACAGTAAATACAGGTTCCATTCTAGCCACCAGATCTGCCAAATCATGCTGTTTATGAACATTTACTACCTGATCGATATCTTTATAAGCATAAGGGGCTTCAGAACGGATTCCTTCCTCCCACTTCTTCAAAATATCTCTTCTGCCTTTTAGATCATTACGATTTGGATCAATTGGGGTAATGATGTGAAATTTCTTCATAAACTCCTGGAAAAGCTGATCATTTCCATGGATAGCTGCCCCTCTTGACAAACTGCGCCCTGCTCCATGGCTTGCACTCCACAGCCCCTCAGGATTACCCATTCCTCTCAGCAAATAACTGGAGCTTCCCATAGAGCCTGGGATCATAACAGGTTCTCCATAATAGGCAAATGGCGTATCTTCCATTTCCTCCAGTCCTCTGGCACTGCATGCACCTTTTCTGTGAAGAAAATACTCCTCACCATCTATTTCTTTTCTCCAGATATAGTTGTGAGGGGAATCATATAGCAGCTCCATGCGAAAATCACCTATGATTTCTGTCAGACTCCGTTTCATCATAAGACCTAAGAAAAGCCTGTTTGCAAAGCCAAAATTGGCTGCATTATTAGTAACAGACCAGAACCTGTTCCACTGATCCTTTGCCATTTCACTCTGTGGAAGCGGGTAAATCTTATTCTCCGGATGTTCCAGCCCCTGTGGATAACAGCTCTCATAGATTTTGCTGTTTAACATCCCGCTGTGATGGCCGATCATCAGAGAACCTGTATGAAGCATCAATAAAATACTGCCCTTTTTCAAATTCCAGGCATTGGCTGTCTGCCCATCATATATTTCTGCAACCCTCTGCACCTCTGCAAAATGATTGCCGCCTCCTATGGTGCCTATCTGGTCATCATAACTGAGCTGATTGAAGCCGCCTATAAAATCTGTAAGCCCCTCTGTATCCTCAGCGAAAAAACTTCCCTGAAATGCAACCTTTTGAAGCTCTTTTTCCTGTTCTTCTTTCTCATAATACTGCCAGATACCCTTCCCGGCAGAATCATGGCTGGTTTCCAGAAGTCCCTGTAACCCATTTTGAAACATAGCAGTTCTCTGCCTTCCAGTCATAGGAATATCCCTTCCGCCTTCAAAAAACAGATGCCGAATTTTGCCTGTCAGCTCCTGAAGTCTGCTTCCTATCTGATCCTCTGTTAAATCCGTAGTATAAACTCTCATTCCACAGTTAATATCATTACCCATTGCCTGAGGCACCACGAAACCTTTGGTAAGCATCACAGTTCCTATGGGAATTCCGGCTCCTTTGTGAAAATCAGGTGTGAATATCATCTTTTCAATCCTGCTGTTCTCATCCGAAAAATATCCCGGCTGTTGTAAAAGCCTTTCTATAGTGGTCTGAAGCTCCATCAGCTGTTGAAGCTCCTCCATTGCCTTTTTATCAGGCTGTGTGTCATCAGGCAGATAAATAGATGCTTCTGTCTTCTTATTAAATACTAAATTCTGTACCATAAACCTCCTCATAATAAATAGTCTGCAAAAGCAGGCTATTACAACAAAAGGACAGCTTTATCAGGCTGTCCTTTATAATAAAAATCATAATTTACTCGCTTAAATAAGCCTTCTTCACAGATTCATCATTCATCAGCTTCTTAGCATCTCCGCTGAGCACAATGGAACCTGTTTCCAGAACATAAGCGCGGTGTGCAATGGAAAGAGCTTTTTTCGCATTCTGCTCCACCAAAAGCACGGTTGTTCCGGTTTTATTAACATCCTGAATGATATTAAATATCTCATTCACATAGATAGGAGAAAGTCCCATAGAGGGTTCATCCATAACAATCAGCTTGGGATGGCTCATGAGAGCACGCCCCATAGCAAGCATCTGCTGCTCACCGCCGCTTAAAGTACCGGCAGGCTGATTTTTTCTCTCTAAAAGCCTTGGAAACCGCTGATAGATCATATCAAGGGTATCTTCAATCTCATTCTTATCTTTTCTTGTATAAGCACCAAGCTTTAAATTTTCATAGACAGTCAGTGAAGCGAATACACGGCGGCCTTCCGGCACATGTGCCATTCCCATGCTTACAATCTTATCGCCTCTCACCTTAGTAATATCACTGCCGTCAAATTGAATATTGCCGCCGGCTGCTTTTATAAGACCTGTTACTGTATGGAGAGTGGTTGTTTTTCCTGCACCATTGGCACCGATTAAAGCCACAATCTCCCCTTCATTTACTTCAAAGGAAATATCTTTTAATGCTTTGATTACGCCATAATAAACTTCCAGATTATTAACTTCCAGTATTGCCATTTGCTGATCCCCTCCTATTCTCCCAGATATGCCTTGATAACTTCCGGATCGTTCAGCACATCTGCAGTGTCTCCCTGAGTCAGTACCTGACCGAAGTTAAGCACTGTCAGCTTTTCACAGATTCCGGATACCAGCTTCATATCATGTTCAATCAGAAGGATGGACACATCAAAGTTATCTCTTACAAAACGGATGGTATCCATCAGCTCCGCTGTTTCATTGGGATTCATTCCGGCTGCAGGCTCATCTAAGAGCAGCAGCTTGGGATTGGTGGCAAGAGCTCTTGCAATCTCCAGCTTTCTCTGCTTGCCATAAGGAAGATTGGAAGCCAGATGATCTTTTTCCTTATCCAGATCAAACACCTTTAACAGCTCAATTGCCTTTTCTGTCATCTCCTTTTCCACCTTAAAATACTTGGGAAGGCGGAGAATCCCTGTTACTGTACCATAGGGATATCCATTGTGAAGACCTGCCTTTACATTGTCAAGAACTGTTAAATCCTTAAAAAGGCGGATGTTCTGAAAGGTTCTTGCAATTCCTGCCCGATTGATCTCCACATTCTTTTTGCCTGTAATATTTTCTCCATCCAGCATAATACTTCCTGAGCTTGGTTTATATACCCCTGTCAAAAGATTAAACATTGTGGTTTTACCAGCACCGTTAGGGCCGATCAAGCCATAAAGCTGGCCTTTTTCAATAGTTATGCTGAAATTATCTACTGCCCGGAGGCCGCCGAATGATATTCCAAGATTCTTAATCTCCAATAATGCCATAATTAAGACGCCTCCTTCTCTTCTGTATTTTTACTGAAATACCGCTTCAGAGAGTGACGCTTTCTGAAATCAATCAATGCAGGAGCCCAGTTAAAGATCATCATTACAATGAGAACAATGGCATAAATCAACATTCTGTATGTATTGAAACCACGTAAAAGCTCCGGAAGCAGTGTCAGTATCACTGCAGATATAATAGAACCACGGATATTGCCGATTCCGCCCAGCACAACAAATACCAGAATCATAATGGACTGGTTATAGCCAAAGTTCTTCTGTGTGGCTGTCAGTGATGATAAGTTATGGGAATAGAGAACTCCCGCTACTCCTGCTAAAGATGCGGAAATGGCAAAAGCCATCAGCTTATACTTTGTTATATTAATACCAATGGATTCTGCTGCAATTCTGTTATCGCGAACAGACATAATGGCTCTTCCTGATCTGGAATTGATCAGATTCAGAACAATGAACAGAGTGATTAAAATCAGAATGACTCCAATGGTAAATGTGGCATTTTTCGGAGTGCCTGTAATGCCCATGGCACCGTTAATAATAATCTGACCGCCCTCTTCCAGATTTAGCTCTGTGGCATTCTTTAAGGATATATGAAGTCCTCTGGAATCCTTTCCAAGATAAATAACATTCACCACATTCTTAATAATCTCGCCAAAAGCAAGGGTTACAATTGCCAGATAGTCGCCTCTCAGACGGAGAACAGGAATTCCTACAATAATTCCAGCCACTGCCGCAGAAGCAGCACCAACTAAAATAGCCAGGAAAAAACGAATCCCTGCATTTGGAATTGTCTCCAGCATTAAAAGGGAAAACAGGGAACTGGAAAAAGCGCCTACACACATAAAACCTGCATGCCCCAGACTCAGCTCACCTAAAATACCTACTGTGAGATTTAAGGAAACAGCCATAATACTATAGATACAAAGAGGTACTAAAAGTCCCTTCATCAAACTGGTTACATGGCCTCCATTTACCAGAATCTGCACTATAATATAAGCGGCAATCACCATGCCATATGTAATTAAATTACTTCTTGTTGTCTTATTCAAATGAAACTTCTTACTGTTTATACTTTTATCCATGCCGTTCACCTATACTTTCTCGTTGATCTTCTTGCCAAGAATACCTGTTGGCTTCACCAGAAGGACAACGATGAGAACTGCAAACACGATTGCGTCAGAAAGCTGGGATGAAATATAGGCTTTGCTTAAGTTTTCAATGACTCCCAGTAAAAGTCCGCCTAAAAATGCTCCCGGTATGGAACCAATTCCACCGAATACAGCAGCCACAAATGCCTTAATACCAGGCATAGAGCCTGTATAAGGGGTTAATGTCGGGTATGCGGAACAAAGCAGTGCACCTGCAATGGCTGCAAGAGCGGAGCCAATGGCAAAGGTCAGCGCTATGGTGCCATCTACGTTAATTCCCATAAGCTGTGCTGCGCCCTTATCTTCTGACACAGCCAGCATTGCCTGACCTGCTTTTGTCTTTTTGATAAAAGTGGTCAAACCTATCATAATAATAATACAAGTAACAATTGTAACAATCGTTTCTCCTGATATAGTCAGTTTCCCACCAGCCAGTTTCAGGGCGGGAACTGATACAACAGAAGTAAATGATTTTGGATTTGAACCGAATACTAACAGTGCGATGTTCTGAAGTAAGTAGCTCACTCCAATTGCAGTAATAAGGACTGCCAGAGGGCTCGCCATACGAAGCGGACGATATGCCACCTTCTCTATGGTAATGCCCAGCACAGTGCAGACAATCACTGCAACAAGGATAGCAGCAAGGGGCGGAAGACCCATTGTGCTGACCACGGTGAATACCACGTATCCTCCAATCATAATAACATCGCCGTGAGCAAAATTAAGCATCTTGGCAATGCCATAAACCATGGTATAGCCGAGAGCAATAATTGCATATACACTGCCAAGACTCAAACCATTAATAAAATAGGATATGAAACTCATCATACCAACGCACCTCATTCGTTGTTTTTTAGTGTAAATTTACATAAGAGGGTCGTCCTGAGGACGACCCTCTGTTGGGTCATATACTGAACAAATATAAAAGTTACATTGCTGTGTAAACGCCGTCTACAATCTTAACTGCCTTAGGAGCCTTATCCGGCTCACCGTCTGCAGACCACTTCATGTTTTCACCTGTTAATCCATTAATGGAGATTTCAGTCATAGAAACCTTTAAGATATCACAGATTGTGGAAGCATCCATATCAGGAGTCACTCCGCCCTTTTCAGCTGCTGCCTTAATTGCATAAACTGCATCATAAGCATCTGCTGCGAACTGGTTAGGAATCTCGCCGTATTTCTCCTGGTAAGCGGTTACAAATTTCACTGTTAAATCATCCTGAGCATCTGCTGCGAATGGTGTTAACAGCATAACATCCTCTGCTAAAGTTGTATCAAAGTTCTCTACAGTTAAAAGTCCGTCAAGACCATCACAGCCAAAGAACTGGGTCTCAAAGCCCATCTGCTTTGCCTGTGCCAGAATTAAAGAAGCCTGTGAATAATAAATTGGAAGGAATACAAGCTCTGCGCCTGAATCCTGTGCCTTCTGAATCTGTACGGAGAAGTTAGTGTTGTTATCAGCAGTAAATGCCTCATCTGCTACAATCTCAAGTCCCTGGTTCGCTGCTTCTGAAAGGAACTTATCATGAATACCGGATGAATAAACATCTGAGCTGTCATAGATAATGGCAATCTTAGTAGCCAGCTTGTGCTCGCCGATATACTGAGCGGAAGCTGCACCCTGGTTAGGATCGGAGAAGCATACACGGAACTGATTGTCAAACTTTGCACAGTCCACTGCTGATCCTGATGGTGTTAACTGGAACATATTGTCATTGCTGGATTCTGCACCTACAGCAATACATGGAGCTGAGGTTACTGTACCTACTAACATCTGCATATCCCAGTCTTTTAATGTATTGTAAGCATTAACAGCTTTTTCTGTGTCGCCTTCATCATCCTGGTAATTGTATTCAATCTGTACGCCGCCAATTCCGCCTGCTGCATTGATTTCATTCACTGCAAGCTCTGCACCGTTTTTAACTGCCTGACCATAGATTGCTGTACTTCCTGTGATTGGTCCGATGGCACCCAGCTTATAAGTACCTTCTGCTGTGCTGCCTGCTGTTGTCTCACCTGCGGCTGCTGTTTCAGCTGCCTTTCCTGCTGTTGTCTCTGTTGTCTTATCACCGCCGCCGCATGCTGTTAAAGCTGCAGCCATAGCAAGTGTTAAACCAAGACCTGCTAATTTCTTCATTGATTTTTTCATAATTCTTTCCTCCTCTTAATACTAAACATGTCGCTTTTTGACCTATATAGAGAGCTGACGTCTTTATATATAGTCTCTATAATAAATTGGGATTTTTAAAATGTCAACTGATTTCACGTTAATCTTAATAAAAGAAAGCATTTTCTCCTTATAAATCCCATGGAAGATCGGAACTTTCTATGGTCTTATCCCGAAGCATCAGTTCCATCACTGCTTCTGATACAGGTTTATTATCAAACAAAATAGCATTGACCTGCTCCACAATCGGCATTGATATCCCATGTTCCTTAGAAAGAGCAAAAGCTGCCTTGGCTGAATAGATACCCTCCACCACCATCTGAACTTCTTTGGTGGCTTCCTCCATGGTATATCCCTTTCCAATGAGAATTCCTGCCCTCCGGTTACGGCTGTGCATACTTGCACAAGTCACAATCAAATCACCAATACCGGACAGACCGTTAAATGTCTGGAATTTACCGCCCATAGCTGTTCCTAATCTGGCAATCTCAGCAATTCCTCTTGTAATAAGAGCGGCCTTTGTATTATCTCCATAACCAAGGCCATCTGCCATGCCGGCAGCCAGTGCGATTACATTCTTAAGAGCACCGCCAAGTTCAATTCCCAGCACATCAGGGCTTGTATACACACGAAATACCTTGCTCATAAAAATGCTCTGAACATATTCCGCTGTCTTTTTCGTATTTGCACCTGCCACACAGGTAGTCGGAAGCCCTCTGCTCACCTCTTCCGCATGGCTTGGACCTGATAAAACAGCAATATCCGCCATAGGAAGCTCTTCCTCCAGAAGCTGGGACAGAGTCATTAAGGTGGATTCTTCAATTCCCTTTGCAACATTTACAATGACCTGACCATAGCGGCAGAACTCTTTCATTCTTGCTGCTGTTGGGCGGACATAAACAGAGGGGACTGCCATGACCAGCAAATCCTTGTCTGCCATAGTCTCCTCAAGATTTTCTGTAAACACCATGTCCTCCGGAAGTACCAAATCCGGCAGAGTATGATGGCGGTGAGTATTTCTCATCTCCACAATCTCTTCCGGAAGTGCAGACCAGACAGTCACCTGATGTCCATTGTTATAGAGCAGGGCAGCCAGAGCTATTCCCCAGCTTCCTGATCCAATCACTCCTATTTTAGCCATATTCCTTCCCCTCCCTATTTTTTAGCTGAACCCAGTTTACTTTCAGTTCCACTGAGCAGGCGCTTAATATTGGCGCGATGGCGCCAGAGTGCCTGAATACAGATAATGGCTGCAACCACGTAAAACTCTATGAGATAGCCGCTTCCCACGCCGTAAAGTCCGCCTCCCAGGATTACCATCCAGAGAAAGAACAAAACAGCAACAGCTATAGAACCCAAAGATACATATCTTGTAATGATGACCAGCAGTAAAAATACAGTCAGCTCCGCAGCCGTCAGCTTTAAATCCATGGCTACAATTAGACCTGCTGTAGCTGCAATTCCTTTTCCGCCTTTAAAATTTAAGTAAAAAGGATAGTTGTGCCCCAAAATTACACCAAGTCCTGTATACATCATCAGCAGATACATAATATCAGGCTGATGATTAAAGATAACGCGCACTGCTATACATGGAATTAAGCATTTGAGAAAATCTCCGAAGAATACAATGGCTCCGGCTTTTTTCCCTAACACACGAAGTACATTGGTTGAGCCGGAATTGCCGCTTCCATAATTGCGGATATCAATTTTCTGAGATTTTCCATACAGATAGCCAGATTGAATAAGGCCGCACATATAACCTACAGCCAGACAGATGATCCTCTCCATACCTTACTGTTCCTTTCCGCTTCGTTCTCTTGCAATAAATCTTAAGGAAGTGCCACGGAATCCGAAAGCCTCCCTGATCTTATTCTCAATATAACGTGTATAGGAAAAATGCATCAACTGCTTGTCATTGACAAAGATGACAAAAGTCGGCGGTTTTACCGCAACCTGAGTGATATAATAAAGCCTTAAGCGTTTACCCTTATCAGATGGCGGCTGCTGCAGTGCCACAGCCTCTGTCATAATCTCATTGAGAACACCTGTGGCAACTCTTAAGTTCTGGTTCTCTCTCACCATATCAATAAGTTCAAACAACTTATTCATTCTCTGGCCTGTTTTGGCTGATATGAATATAAACTCAGCATATTGCATAAATGATAAGGTGTCCTTAATTTTTCTGGTATATTCATATATGGTTTTGTCATCCTTTTCAATGGCATCCCACTTATTAACAGCTACAATAATGCCTTTTCCACGGTCATGGGCAATTCCTGCAATCTTGGCATCCTGCTCTGTAACACCTTCTTCAGCATCAATTACTATGACAACAACATCAGCGCGTTCCACCGCTGTTACAGTACGGATAATGCTGTAACGCTCCAAATCTTCCTTAATCTTGCTCTTACGTCTGATACCGGCTGTATCAATAAACACATATTCAGTACCATTATGAACAATCTCTGTATCAACAGCATCTCTTGTAGTTCCTGCAATATCCGATACAATGACACGGTTTTCACCCAGCAGGTGGTTAATAATAGAAGATTTACCTACGTTTGGTTTTCCAACAATTGCAATTCTTGGACGCTCATCCTCTTCCTCTTCATACTGTGACAGATCAAAATGTTTTGTCACCTCATCAAGAAGCTCTCCAAGACCAAGTCTGGAAGCAGCAGATACAGGAACTGGATCACCGATTCCCAGATTGTAAAACTCATAAACATCATTGCCGAATTTGGTAAAGCTGTCCACCTTATTAACAGCCAGCACAACCGGCTTTCTGGATTTACGCAGCATATCTGCCACCTTGGAATCTGAATCCACCAGTCCCTGGCGCACATCTACAATGAAAATAATTACATCTGCTGTAGCTATAGCAATCTCTGCCTGCTCTCTCATCTGGGAGAGAATAATATCACTGCTGTCCGGCTCAATACCACCTGTATCTATTAAGGTGAAATTCATATCCAGCCATGAACAATCTGCATAAATACGATCTCTTGTAACACCGGGAGTATCCTTTACAATGGAAATCGCCTCTCCCGCTAAAACATTAAACAACGTAGACTTGCCCACATTGGGACGGCCTACGATGGCAACTACTGGTTTACTCATATGAAATCTCCTTTAACTCATATCCTTCATAATCTGCAGCCGATTCTTCCACTGGATTTAAAACTGCAGAAACAAAATCCTGACCGCTTGATTTTACAATATCTACCCGGACTTGTAAAGCTTTTTGTACTTCATCCCGAGTCACATCATCAAGAAAAACATCTTCTCCGCTTCTGAACATACACTCAGGCAGAAGCAGCCTTTCTCCCAGTGGTTTCCCTTTTAGCTGGGCCATTAAATCCTGTCCTGTAATCAGTCCTGCAACTGTGATTTCATGACCAAAGAACTCATTGGTAATCTGGTAAATATGGATAGTTCTCTCCGGGAATTTCTCCATTATCTTCTTTGCGTGATCACTGATATATGGGTAAGCCAGTTTTCCTGTTGCAATGGAAACTTCTCCTGCTGATTCATCACCTTCCAGCTCTTCCAGTGCAAAAGCCACCTCTTCTTCTAAAAGTCTCAGCATCCCCACACCATTTTCCAGCTGAATATAACCATCATATCGGTTTTCTTCCGGAATTGGCCGCTCTGCCAGAATATAGAATTCATCGCTTGCATGAACAAAATGGCTGTTATAACTTTTATACAGCTTCTTCTGCCAGCCTTCAATGATATCAATTGCCTTTTCGGCATCTTCTTTATTAAGAAGCTCCAGAGGGTATAATCCATCTCTGAATTTGGTCAGCCCTACAGGAACCACAGATACACTTTCCATATAAGGAAGAAACTCCGATAAATCCCTGATGGACCGCTCCAGCTCTTCTCCGTCATTTAAGCCTTTACACAGTACAATCTGTCCATTCATGGAAATACCAGCATCATAAAGCTGGCGGATTTTAGCCAAATCCCTTCCTGCAAACCGATTGTGAAGCATTTCACAACGAAGCTCCGGATTGGTTGTATGAACGGAAATATTAATGGGCGCCAGTTTAAAGCGGATAATCCGTTCTATATCATGGTCACTCATATTGGTGAGAGTTACATAATTGCCCTGTAAAAAGGAAAGCCTGGAATCGTCATCTTTAAAATAGAGAGTTTCTCTCATTCCAGGGGGCATCTGGTCAATAAAACAGAATACACACTGATTCCTGCAGGAACGGTATTCACTCATCAGCCCATTTTCAAAGGTGATTCCCAAATCTTCATAATCATGTTCAATGTCCAGTTCCCATTCTTCTCCATTGCTCTTTCTCACCACCATAACAATGGATTCACTGTTTCTATAATATTCATAATCGAAAATATCTTCAATCTCATTGCCGTCTATAGTTAAGACTGCATCTCCCGGTTCCAGCTCCAGCTGTTCTGCAATAGAGCCCGAATCTATGGACTTAATCACGTGTCCTTTATTCTTCTTCATGCTTTGGTAATACCCTTCTTTCTTCTGTTGATTCTATCATAACAAGATTATTCTTCTTTGTAAAGGAAGCCTTTTTTGTTTTTTTAATTGAAATACCTCTAAGACTATTGACTCTATATGTCGAAAAATGGTATAAATGGATGTAAGATTATGGACAGGCAGTCTTACGCTGTCTGTTTTTATTATGGAGGAATCTTTATCATGGCAAATGATTATGTATTTAATGACCAGCTCCCTGTTGCCCCTTTAAAAATTGCGGCACTGGAAAGCTGCCGGGAACTTGCCCAGACAGTGAACAACCACATTGTGGGTTTCCGTAGAAATGATATCGAGGAGTTAAAGCGACGTGAAGCTGATCTTCACTACCGTGGTTACGATGTCGATTCGTATCTTCTTAAATGCGAATGTCCCCGCTTTGGAAGCGGTGAGGCAAAGGGAATTATAAAGGAATCCGTTCGCGGAGCAGATGTATTTGCAATGGTAGATGTTACCAATTACAGTCTTTCCTATTCCATTAACGGCTATACAAACCATATGTCCCCTGACAATCATTTTCAGGATTTAAAGCGGATTATCGGAGCAAGTGTTGCAACTGCACACAGAGTCAACGTCATTATGCCTTTCCTGTATGAAAGCCGCCAGCACAAGAAGACCAAACGTGAGTCCTTAGACTGTGCCATGGCACTGGATGAGCTGGTGAAAATGGGTGTCAGCAATATTATCACCTTTGATGCACATGATCCCCGTGTTCAAAACGCCATTCCATTAAGCGGATTTGACAACTTTATGCCAACCTACCAGTTTGTAAAGGCTGTTTTAAACAAATATCCGAACCTTAAAATTGATAAGGAGAACTTCATGGTCATCAGCCCTGATGAAGGAGCTATGGACAGAGCAGTTTACCTTGCCAACAATCTAAGTGTAGATATGGGTATGTTCTACAAGAGACGTGACTATTCCAAGATCATTGACGGACGTAATCCCATTGTGGCACACGAGTTCTTAGGCTCTTCTGTAGAAGGCAAAACAGTGCTGATCATCGATGATATGATCTCATCTGGAGAAAGTATGCTGGATACTGCAAAGGAATTAAAGGAACGGAAAGCAGGCAAGGTCATTGTATGCTGTACCTTCGGTCTCTTTACCAATGGTCTGGAGAAATTTGATGAATACTATGCAAAGGGCCATATAGACTGTGTGGTTACTACCAATTTAAACTATCGGCCAGCAGATTTATTGGCAAGAGAATGGTACGTGGAGGCTGATATCAGCAAATATCTTGCAGCCATTATCAACTCCTTAAATCATAATGTATCCATCAGTACTGCTCTTTCCCCAACTGCTAAGATCCAGAAGATTTTGCAGAAATATCATAGCGATGGTTATGATTATTACCAGACGATCATATAAGCGGAATGTACATAAGAAAAGATAACACCTTTTATCGGGTCCACTTCATTCAGGATTACCGATGGAGGTGTTATCTTTTTTATCTTGTTTTTCAAACTATTCCTTCAGACAAAGGAAAGCCGCCAAATTCCCCCGCTTATCCCCTGTAGTTCTATGGGAAAACAGGTAATCGGAATTACAGTGAGTGCAGATATCAGTTATTTGCAAATGACTCTTAAGTATTCCGCCTTCTTCCAGAACGATCTCATTGGCTTTCCACAGATTCAGCTGATATTTACCATTTCCTTTGGAATACAGAATTTGATCCCAATGTTCACTGGAAAATGCCTTCTTAAACTCCTCTGCAACCTCTCCCCCCACTTCATAACAGTCCTGACAGATGCTGGGACCAATACAAGCGATGATATCTTCAGGTTTTGAGCCATATTCCTCTCTCATTCTGTCCATAGTTACTTTTCCCATGCGGTTTACAGTGCCTCTCCAGCCGGAATGGCTTAAACCAATGGCTTTATGAACAGGGTCCAGAAAATAAAGAGGTACACAGTCTGCATAAAAAGTCACCAGAGTAATTCCCGGCACATTGGTAATCAAACCATCAATATCTCTGTAATCCCTCTCTTTTGTAACTCCCTTTCCGGCATCCTCTTCACAGACTTTGTGGATATTAGTTGTATGAGTCTGGTATGACAGAACCATTTTATCCACATCCACCTTAAGAGCCTTTGCCATCCGCCTGTAATTTTCCAGTACATGATCCGGATTATCACCTTTTGTAAAAGCAAAATTCATAGTGGAATAAACGCCTTCACTGACACCGCCCATACGCGTGGAGAAGCCCTGATGAACAAGGTCAGTATCCTCCAAAAGGGGAAATGACAGATAGGGGACATCTGATTCTGTTTTATATTCTAAAATTGGTTCCTTTCCTTTTCTCTTCCATATCTCTTTCACTTATGTTCCTCCAGTCTTTCCTCCAGTCTAAAATGCATCTTGAAGTACTCTGATGTCTTCTCCTAATATAGCAACTACGTCAAAACGGCAGGCTGTGTCAGAACCCAGACCATGAGTGAGCATATAATATCTGGCTGTATGGCGGATGGTCTTCTGCTTCTGCCAGGTAACAGCTTCCGCAGGGTCTCCCATTTTCCCGTTTTTCCGGTATTTTACCTCTATAAAAACAAGATAATTACCGTCTTTTGCAATGAGATCAATCTCTCCATGCTGATCTCTGTAATTCTTCTCTATAATCTCATATCCCAGGGCCTCAAGATGGGAAGCTGCCCTTGCCTCATAATCTGATCCGATTAAACGTTTATTCATCTATTCGCTCCAAAAGTTTTTAATAAAGCTCCTTCTGTGAATGGGACAGGGACCAATCTCTTTGATCACCTCAATATGAGCTTTAGTTCCATACCCCTTATGTTTGGCAAATCCATATTCAGGGAAAAGCACATCGTATTCTTGCATCATATGATCCCTTGTAACCTTCGCCATAATGCTGGCTGCTGCTATGGATACACTTTTCGCATCCCCTTTGATAATAGACATCTGGGAAATGGTAACTTCCGGAATGGTCACAGCATCATTAAGCAGCACATCAGGTACAGAGCCAAGCTTTGATATTGCTTGCCTCATAGCCTCATAGGTTGCCTGTAATATATTGATTTCGTCAACACGATCCGCTCCTATGACTCCTACTGCACAAGCCACAGCCTTTTCCTGCACTTCTTCAAACAAAGCCTCTCTCCGCTTCTCTGTCAGCTTCTTGGAGTCATTTAAGTAAAGAATCTGGCAATTTCTCGGCAAAATTACTGCTCCTGCCACCACAGGGCCTGCCAGAGGACCTCTTCCTGCCTCATCAATTCCACAGACAAGTACATGATCCTCGTATGCATTTTCATACTCTTTCATCGCTTCCAGACGTAATAACTCTGCCTGCAGCTTTTCTTCTGTTAATTTTCTCATTTTATGTAACTTCTCCAATTGTTTCTATTGTTCCAACATTTAAAAACGGGGTTCGACC
>DHOR01000040.1:209430-209761 GCA_002409995.1 Hungatella sp. UBA5385
AAGGGTCGAACCCCGTTTTTAAAACTCAAGTGTAATCCGCCCCAGCTTCCCGCTGCGGAAATCGTCAATCAACAATCTGGCAGCTTTTGTAAGGTCATACTCTCCGCCTTTGGCAAGACAAGCACGAACCTTTGCAATCTGATTCAACACCTCATATTCATCTGTACTGTCCACCTGATATCGTTCAGATAACACGTTTGGATATTCCTTTAAAAGAAAACGAATCAGCTCCACAGCCAGCTCGTCCTTATTCAAAATCTCATCATTAATAGACCCGATTAAAGCAAGACGAAGTCCTACCACCTGGTCTTCAAATTTAGGCCATAAAATT
>DHOR01000040.1:209937-226678 GCA_002409995.1 Hungatella sp. UBA5385
TCAAATTTAGGCCATAAAATTCCCGGTGTGTCTAGCAGTTCCAGACTTTTATTCAGCCGAATCCACTGATTTCCCTTTGTTACACCTGGCTTATTGCCTGTTTTTGCACTTGCTTTGCCTGCAAAGGAGTTAATGAAGGTGGATTTGCCCACATTGGGAATTCCCACTACCATAGCACGGACCGGACGGTTTAAAATGCCCCGTCTTCTGTCTCGTTCAATCTTCTCCTTACATGCCTCCTGTACAACGCTGTTAATCTGCTTTAAGCCTGCTCCGCTTTTAGAGTTGACCTTAATCACAAAAAAGCCTTTCTCCTGGAAATACTCCATCCAATAGCTGTTATACCGCTCATCTGCAAGGTCTGACTTGTTAAGCAATATGATTCTGGCTTTTCCTGCGCCCAGATCATCAATATCAGGATTCCGGCTGCTTAAGGGAACCCTGGCGTCTACAAGCTCAATAATTAAATCGATTAATTTGATATCGTCCTTCATAGCCCTTTTTGCTTTTGTCATATGACCTGGATACCATTGTATATTCATAATATTCCTCTACTTTAACTGAATTAATTCCATGTTTACAAATGGCAGAATTCTGATCCACACTTTTCCTTTGATCTTACTGCCGCTTACATTACCAATATTATCAAACCGGCTGTCCTCACTGCTGTCCCGGTTATCCCCTAATAAAAAATACTCATCTTCTCCCAGCTTAATGGGATTCTCTGCAAGTCCTGCAAGAGAGATTCTGCCAAGCCCCTTGGGCTCATCAAGCTTCTCTTCATTGATATAAATATCGCTTCCTTTAATCTGAATTACTTCTCCAGGCAGACCAATGATACGTTTTACATTCATCTTCTGGTCTTCCCGCTCAAAAACCACAACATCAAACCGGCCCGGTTTTCCAAAATCGTAAGCGAGGCGGTCCATTAAGACCACATCCTCCGAATTCAGAAGCGGAGTCATGGAGTGACCTGCCAGGGTAATCTGGGTACCATATGAGTACACTATAAACCAGGCAAATGCAATCACTACTACGATATCCACAACCCAGTTGACAGCATGGCGGAGTTTGTTATTGTCTTCAACATTATAAAATTCCACGCTTTCAACCCCTATCTACCAAGAAAGGGACAATTTTCATTGTCCCCCTCATCTGCTTCGAATTATTTTACCAATTCTTTAACCTTTGCAGCTTTACCTACTCTGTCTCTTAAGTAGTTCAGTTTTGCTCTTCTTACTTTACCTCTTCTAACAACTTCAATGTTGTCTACAGAAGGGGAATGTAATGGCCATGTCTTCTCAACACCGATTCCGTTAGAGTTCTTTCTAACAGTAAATGTTTCTCTGACTCCGCCGTTCTGTCTCTTAATAACAGTTCCTTCGAAGATCTGAATTCTTTCGCGGGTACCCTCTCTGATCTTGTTGTATACTTTTACAGTATCACCAACATGAAATTCCGGTACAACCTGCTTTAACTGTGCTGCTTCAATATTCTTGATAATTTCGTTCATTGTGTGAACCTCCTTGATTATAATTGATGTTCTTAATACTTCATATAAAATCCGTAACAGAGGACCATCGCTTCTTATTCACAACGTTTAGTATTTTATCATAAAGGATTTCCAATTGCAAGTCCTTTATTCCCTAAGTTTCCACGTTTTTCATCTCTTTTTGCAATTCTTTTAGATATTCTGCTTCTTTCGATGATAAAACGGCTTCCTCTAAGAGATCAGGCCTTCGTTCCAGCGTTCTTTTAATGGCTTGCTGCCGTCTCCAAATCTCTATATTCTTATGATGACCTGATAAAAGCACCTCAGGAACCTTTAAGCCCTCATACTCCTCAGGTCTGGTATACTGCGGATATTCCAGCAGATTATCGTGAAATGATTCAAACTCTGCTGATACATCATTATTAAGGACTCCAGGTACCAGCCTGGAAATGCAGTCAATCATCATCATAGCAGGCAGTTCCCCGCCTGTGAGCACATAATCGCCTGCAGAGAGATAATCCGTTGCAATCAGCTCCAAAGCTCTCTCATCAATGCCTTCATAATGACCGCACAGAAATACAAGGTCCTCTTCCTGTGCAAGCTCCTCTGCAATCTTCTGGTTAAATACCCGTCCCTGAGGTGTCATGTAGATGACTCTGGGGCGTTTCCCTGTCCTTTTGCAGAGATCCTCGTAAGCATCACAGATAGGCATTGGCTGCATCACCATACCGGCTCCGCCTCCATAGGGGTAATCGTCCACCCGTTTATGCTTATCTGTGGAATAATCTCTGATATCTATGGCTTCAATGGAAATAAGCCCTTTTTCCACAGCTCTTCCTATAATGCTGGTGTGAAGCCCGTCCATCACCATCTGGGGAAATAAAGTCAGCACATGGTAATTCATAACTGCTTCACCGCCTTTTTGTCTTAATTAATCTTAATAGTTCTATACTAAGTCAAGAAGCCCGTCCATCATATGAACAGTGACCATCTTCTTGTCTAAATCCACGTCAAGAATACACTGTTTAATAGCCGGAAGCAGAACTTCCTTTCCATTTTTCATTGTTACTTCATAAACATCATTGGCTCCTGTTTTAATCACATCTGTCAGAGTTCCCAGTTCCTCTCCTTCATCAGTAACCACCAAAAGACCAATTAAGTCCACAATAAAATTCTCATCAGGGGACAGCTCCACAGCCTGATCTCTTGTAATTAAAAGATCTTTGCCCTTGTATTTTTCAATATCATTAATATTGTCAAATCCTTTGAATTTCAGAATAACCATATTCTTAAAATACTTAACACTCTGAATCTCCAGTTCCATCTGCTCTCTGCCTGTATCTAAAAACACCTTTTTCAGTGATTCAAAACGGCTGTTGTCATCAGTGGTTGGAAATACCTTCACTTCTCCCTTAATACCATGGGTGGAAGAAATAACGCCTACTCTTAACAAATCATCCATCTGTTTTCCCTCTGCCTGTACTGGCTTATTAATGAAAAAGAAGACCGTCTTCCTGGCAGGCCGGCGGTCTTAAAAATTACTGTATATCAACAGTAACCTTTTTATCTTCTTTGGAAGCTGCTGCTTTAACAACAGAACGAATGGCTTTCGCAATCCTGCCCTGTTTGCCAATTACCTTTCCCATATCGGAAGGTGCTACCGTAAGTTGGAGGACGATCTCGTCGTCTTTCAAAGTCTCAGTAACAGCAACCTCGTCTGGATTGTCAACCAGTGCTTTTGCAATTACTTCTACTAATTCTTTCATCTGCTTCACCTCTCACTACTGGATGCCGGCGATCTTTAAAAGCTTGCTAACAACTTCAGTTGGCTGAGCACCATTAGCTAACCACTTTTTAGCGTTCTCTTCATCAAATTTGATTACGCTTGGTTCTTTTGTAGGATCATAGTAACCAATCTCTTCGATGAATCTGCCATCTCTTGGGGATCTGGAATCTGCAACTACAATTCTATAAAAAGGAGCCTTCTTCTGACCCATTCTTTTTAATCTCATCTTTACTGCCACTTACATTCACCTCCTTAAATCTTGTTTTCATCTATAGCTAATGCAGTAATCTGCTTTGCTAACATTTTTAATAGAGCATTTTAATCTTGCCAGGCTTTACCTAAAATGGCATCTTAAACTTGCCAAGCATTCCGCCAAGGCCGCCGCCCTTTTTCTTGCCTCCGCCCATCATTCCAGGCAGTTGCTTCATCATCTTCTTCATCTGTTCAAACTGCTTAACGATTCGGTTAACCTCACTGATATCAACACCTGCGCCTTTAGCTACCCGGTTCTTTCTGGAAGCATTCTTCATCAGGTCAGGACTCATACGTTCCTTCTCAGTCATGGACAGGATAATAGCTTCTACACGGTCCATAGCCTTCTCATCAATATCAACATCTTTTAACTGCCCCATTCCAGGCATCATGCTCATAATACTGCCCATTCCGCCCATCTTCTTAATCTGGCTCATCTGATCTAAGAAATCGTTATAATCAAATTCCGCCTTACGAAGCTTCTGGGATAATTCCTTGGCCTTGTCTTCGTCTACCTGAAGCTCAGCCTTCTCAATGAGGGAAAGAATATCTCCCATGCCCAGAATTCTGGAAGCCATTCGGTCAGGATAAAACTGTTCCAAATCGGAAAGCTTTTCACCCATACCAATATAGAGAATAGGTTTACCTGTAACAGAACGAATGGAAAGTGCTGCACCGCCTCTGGTATCACCATCAAGCTTAGTCAATATAACTCCGTCAATGCCAATCTTATCATTGAACATTCCGGCTACATTCACAGCATCCTGTCCTGTCATAGCATCAACCACCAGAACTGTCTGGCTGACCTCTACAGTATCCTTAATCTCAATCAGCTCATTCATCATATCTTCATCAATATGAAGACGACCGGCTGTATCCAGAATCACCACATTGTGATCATGCTTGGCTGCATGTTCCATAGCTGCCTTTGCAATATCTGCAGGCTTGTGATTCTCTCCTATGGCAAATACAGGTACTCCCTGCTTTTCACCATTGATCTGAAGCTGCTTAATGGCTGCCGGACGGTATACGTCACAAGCTACAAGAAGAGGTTTTCTTCCCTTTGCCTTTAACTTACCTGCAATCTTGGCAGTTGTGGTGGTTTTACCTGCACCCTGAAGTCCGGCCATCATAATAACCGTGATCTCATTGGCTGGTTTTAACTGAAGCTCAGTAGTTTCAGACCCCATCAAATTAACCAGTTCTTCATTAACAATCTTTATTACCATCTGTCCCGGAGTCAGACTGTTTAACACATCCTGTCCTACAGCTCTCTCCTGTACAGCGTTGATAAACTGTTTTACAACTTTGAAGCTAACATCGGCTTCCAATAAAGCCATCTTAACTTCCTTAAGAGCAGCCTTAACATCCGCTTCTGTCAAGCGGCCTTTGCTTCTTAAGTTTTTAAATACATTCTGCAATTTATCGGATAAGCTCTCAAAAGCCATTTAACATCCTCCTGCCATTTCCTTATACAGATACAACACAGCAAAGGAAATCTCTCTAACGAGTCTCCAGCTCAATGATCTCGCCCGATATTTCTTCGATGCGATGAATCAGATCTCTATCTTCTGTCTCTGCAAATCTCTTCGTCAGTTCCTGAATTTCTCTTGCCAGCTTCTTGGTCTTTTCAAACTTTTCCACCAGATGCAGCTTGGATTCATAACCTTCTAAAATCTTATTGCACCTTTTCACCAGATCATGAACTCCCTGACGGCTAATGCCCTGTTCTTCAGCAATCTCACTTAAGGACAGATCGTAGAAAACTACATCTTCATAAATCTGCTTCTGATGATCTGTCAGAAGAGCTCCATAGAAATCATACAAAAGCCCCTGTCTCGCAATCTTTTCCATATCATCACCAACCTGTGCTATCATACAATATTTTTTTTAGGGTGTCAAGTGTTTTCTCTTTACACTTGAAATAATTTTTCAGGCGTTAATTTTCAGGCATTGTAAGAAGACGCCAGCTATAGATTTTTCCTCCATGATCTGAAAGCGGACGAGGCTTTTTATCATCATAAAGAGGGTCCATACACAGATAGCCATTGTCATCACTGCCAATAAGAAGTACCCAGTGCCAGTAACCGGAACCAAGATAACGTACTTTAACAAGGGGATATTGTCCCTGTTCTACCTTTTTCTCAACCTCATGGCTGCTAACAGAGGAAAATACCTCTACCTTCATATCAGGGTAAACTGTTGTTAAATTTCCCCATATTACATCTCCTGCATCATTGTATACACCATCCGATGTAAACATTTGATTCAGTTCTCCAGGTGTTACTTCTATTCCATAGCTGTCAAGCATAGATGCGATGCTGGTAACCAGACAGCCGGAGCTTCCCATGGTAAATCGTGAATTACCCAGAGAGTCCTCTGCCCATGCCTCATCTCTTTGCAGATAATAAGTGATATCAGGTGGCTCCATCTTATGAGAAGCTTTTAATTCCACGCCTTGATTTCTTCCATATCTGCGAAATCCCAACCAACCCATCACGCTGATAGCTGCTATAATAAGTATTATTAAAGCCAGTATTATTTTTCGTCTTTTGTTCATGTGTTTTTCTTATCTTACAGGGACGATTTCAATCCAGTAACCATCAGGATCGGAAATAAAGTAAATGCCCATAGATGGATTTTCAAAGCAGATAATGCCCATCTCTTTATGTTTTTTGTAAATTTCATCGTATTCATCCACTTTAAATGCCAGATGGAATTCACATTCCCCCAGGTTGTATGGTTCTTTTCTGTCAACGAGATAAGTCAGCTCAAGTGTAAAATCTGTATGACCGTCTCCCAGATATACAAGCTTAAAGGAACCGTCAGAAGCTACCTTTTCCCTTACAGGTGTCAGCCCCAGTGCATCTTTATAAAATTTCAAGCTTTTCTCTAAATCAAGTACATTAAAATTAAAATGGTTAAATGTAATCATGTTGTTTTCTCCTTTTTCTGATTCTTATTGCCAGTAAACTGTACAAATACAGTCAAAATCAGTATATCATATCAGTAATGAGAAATCTATCATCATATTGTTTCTACATTTTACTAAGCAGATGCTTTACCAGTTCATACTGTGACTTCTTTACAAATATTTGATATTGAGTTTGAAGTTCAACCTTTTCACCAAAAGACACAAAATTTCCAGTTCTTCTACTACCACTTCCTGTATAAGTACTCTTAACTTTATAAAAAACCCTATGCTTGTCTAGAAGCTGCCTGACTTTTCTATATACTTCCGGGTCAAAAGTAGAAATCACTTCTTTTTCTCTTAATATAAAGTTGATTATTGACATATATAACTCCTTTCCTTATAAGTTCTAGTGTGGTCCATACTAGTGTACTGACACGTTCATGTTTAGTCAAACAGTGCTGAATATTTTGTCAGCCTGCAAGGCGGAAGAAGTAGACGTAGCCGGTGGCTACGTTGACTGATGACAACGCGGCAGATGGCAAAGTAGGCAGTGCTGTTAGGCTGAATATGAACGTGTCAGTACACTAGTCATAGGCTATTGGTTTTCCAGCAGCAATTACAATTCTTTGGTATTTACTTTTATGATATCCTTATATTGATCTAAAAACAATACATTCCTCAGAAAAATTCACTTAAATAAAAAACAAAATATGGCATGATCCAAAGATCGATGACATAAGAAAGCAAATGCGTATACAGATTTCAGTATCTGTATACGCATTATAAAATCGACTTGAAGCATAGGAAGTATGCCCACATATTAACAAATTGGAAGCTGCTATTTCATGACATCTTTATATATCATTTCAACGGTATCAATTAAACTCATATCTATGGATATCATCTTTTCAGGAATAATATTTATTAAATCATTTTCATTCCACCATTTTTTCATATCATTTTCGCCAAAATCATCTTTATTGCTTTTGGTCTGATGCCTCAATAATGTTTCTTCAAAGGGCAAATTATAGTAGTACGCACAAATACTATTATCAAACAGTTCCATAGCAAATTCGAATAATGCATGATACCATGTTGAATTTAGTATTCCCTCAAGAACAACAATTTCACAATTATTTTTCCCATAGGTAAGTAGTTCCTTTAACAGCGGTAATGCCAATGTATCAATGCCATCTTTCACATTCAGCATATCCCTACGGACAACATCCTGAGAAATCAACATAATATTACGTCCCAATTTATGTTGAAGTGCTTTTGCTGCTGTAGTTTTTCCACTTCCCGAATTTCCGCGAATAATAACTAATTTTGACATAATAGTTACTCCATATATTTATTTTATACCATAAGGATAATCAGCTTAAAACACAAAACGGTAAGAAAAATCTTACCGTCTTATGCTTTCCTATCTCACAACTCTATAAGCCACACTGCCTTATCTTATTAATTAATTTTTCTTAACTATAGCTTCCAGTCCGCCCATATAAGGTCTTAAAGCCTCTGGAATCTTCACGCTGCCATCTGCCTGTAAATTGTTCTCAAGGAAAGCAATCAGCATTCTTGGAGGAGCAACTACAGTGTTATTGAGAGTATGTGCAAAATACTTCTTGCCATCTTCTCCATTGACACGAATCTTTAAACGGCGTGCCTGAGCATCTCCTAAGTTGGAGCAGCTTCCCACCTCGAAATACTTCTTCTGTCTTGGAGACCATGCTTCTACGTCTACAGACTTCACCTTTAAGTCAGCCAGATCACCGGAACAGCATTCCAGTGTTCTTACAGGAATATCAAGGGTGCGGAATAAATCCACAGTGTTCTGCCATAGCTTGTCGTACCACTCCGGGCTGTCTTCCGGCTTGCAGACTACGATCATCTCCTGCTTCTCAAACTGGTGGATTCTGTAAACTCCACGCTCCTCTAAACCATGAGCTCCCTTCTCCTTACGGAAACATGGGGAATAGCTGGTAAGAGTCTGAGGAAGCTTGTCCTCAGGAAGGATTGTATCAATAAATTTACCGATCATGGAATGCTCGCTTGTACCGATAAGATAAAGGTCTTCTCCTTCTATCTTATACATCATAGCTTCCATCTCAGCAAAACTCATAACACCTGTTACTACTTCACTGCGGATCATAAATGGAGGAATACAATAAGTAAATCCTCTGTTTATCATAAAGTCTCTGGCATAGGTAAGTACTGCAGAATGAAGCCTTGCAATGTCACCCATCAGATAGTAGAAGCCGTTGCCTGCTACCTTTCTGGCGCTGTCTAAATCAATTCCGTCAAAGCTTTCCATAATATCT
This sequence comes from Hungatella sp. UBA5385, assembly GCA_002409995.1. Classification (GTDB taxonomy): domain Bacteria; phylum Bacillota; class Clostridia; order Lachnospirales; family Lachnospiraceae; genus UBA5385. The sequence goes on from DHOR01000040.1 coordinate 218,703, forward strand.
GTATGGTAAGGAACATCAAACTCCGGAACTACAGGCTCACCGTAACGCTGTACTTCCACATTCTCACTGTCATCCTTTCCAATCGGAACACTTGGGTCAATGATGTTTGGAATTATCATCATGATCTTTTTGATCTTCTCGTCCAGATCACGTTCTTTCTCTTCCAGCTGAGCCAGATGATCAGATGCAGCAGTTACCTGCTTCTTCATCTCCTCTGCTTCTTCCTTCTTACCCTGTCCCATAAGAGCGCCTATCTGCTTGGAATATTTGTTGCGGTCCGCTCTTAAAGCGTCACCTGCCTGTTTTGCAGCTCGATTCTCCTCATCAAGTGCAATCACCTCATCAACGAGAGGCAGCTTGCTGTCCTGGAATTTATTCTTAATGTTCTGTTTTACGATTTCAGGATTTTCTCTCACAAATTTCAAATCTAACATGGTATACCTCCTGTTTCATACTCAATATTTTAAGTGGATTTATTTCCACCTTAATCTGCCGTTGATTATACTACAAATTATTAACAAAAGAAAGCCCCTTTTCAGTTTTTTACCTCTCAAAGAATCAAGTCTGATAAAATTTCTTCAAAGCAGACGCCTTCTTTTACAGGAATATTAAACTCTTCGGAAACAAGAATTGATTTCTTTACAAAGTCCGCTGCTTTTCTCACTGCTGATACCAAAGAACCACCTTTTACAGCTTCCGCAGCAACAATGGAGGAAAATATATCACCTGTTCCCGGTCTGTCATTACCAACTCGTTCTGAGGTTAAAAATACAGGTGTTTTCCCTTTTTCCCCAATAACATTGGTAAGAACATCGCCTTCCTTTACCCCTGTTATAATCACAGCGGAAGGACCCATAGCACATAGCTCTTCCACCATATCCTTCAGCTCTGATTGGCTCCAGCCGCTTTCCTTATAGGTTCTTCCTGTCAGAATACAGCTTTCTGTCAGGTTAGGGATGATAATGTCCCCATACCTGACCAGCTCTCCCATACGCTTGCACATACCTGGAGTGTAAGTTTTATATGGTATTCCGTGATCACCCATAATAGGGTCTATTATCACCAGGGTTTCCTCTTTAGCAAAATCATTAATCATATCAATAACAATCTGAATCTGTGCTTCTGAGCCTAAAAATCCGCTTAAAATACCATCAAAGCTTAGATTCAGCTCCTTCCATTTCTCCAGATAAGGAATCATCTTGTCTGTATAATCATCAAAAAAGCTAACGGGGAAACCTGTATGATTGGAGAGAATTGAGGTGGGTACAGGACAGCACTGAACTTTTAATGCCGAAATAATGGGAATAGCCACTGTTAGAGAACAGCGGCCATATCCTGACAAATCATTAATTACTGCAATTTTTTTCTGATGTATCTTTTTTATCATAAATAACTCCTAGCAAACTCTGGCGTATAAGCCTGATCTTTTAAGGGCATTTCTTAAAGGCATATAGATAATGACTGATGCCATGGTGGAAGTGACTGCATTAATAGAGGTTGAAGTTACATTCCATGCAAGAGTCAGGGTTGCTGCAGGTTTTCCTAAAATCAGCAGTTTATAATAATAACCAACCAAAGGATCGAATATTACATTAAATAACAGACCGCCAACAGCTGCAATGATAGTCCACTTTAAAATATGCTTCTGATCTGTGGATTCATTGATTTTACCGATTTTATGGGCTAAAAAACCTGTAATCAGTCCAATGCATAATTTCAGTATAAATGTCTTAGGTGCATACAAGATATATACAGGGTCCATCAAATCTCCGATTGTCATTCCGATTGCTCCGCCTAAACCGCCATACAAACCACCTAACACCAGCGCTCCCAGCACACAGACTGCATTGCCTAAATGAATGGAGGTAGCGTCTCCTCCGGGCAATGTGATCTTAAACTGAAAGAATGTAAACACTACATAAGACATAGCTGCAAATAAACCTGTTAATGCTATTTTCTGAACTTTGTTATTGATATTTTCCATCGTTGTTTCCTCCCTGGGTGCTTTTGTTGTTACTTATCTTAGCACGCAAGTGGGATGATATAAATATCCAGTTTTTCTTTTTTTAACCATACCAGTTTCATTGTTTTAATCATGAGACTCCACACATATCAAAACCCCTGATGTAAAAGTAATGGTCCCAGTCTCTTCCACCAGCTCATTGCTGATACAAAGACTGGTTCCAATGGATATATCCTTCATAGTCAAAGGATACTTAAATCCTGTCAGTGTAATTCCCTTCACCTCTTCGGTCAGAGGCAAAAAGGAAATGTATTTTCCCCAAACCTCTCCTGCATGAAAGCTTCTGGAACCTCTTAGTATGGTAATCCTGTTCTTTTCATCTATAATAGAACCTTGTACCCCTTGTTGAACACAAGCATATAGAAGATGGATATTGCCTATGCAGTGATCCATTCTCCCCCCTGTTGCACCAAGGATTACAACCTCTGTACAGCCAATTTTAATAGCAGTATTAATAGCCAGCTCTGTATCAGTCTCATCCTTTTCCGGCTTGTGCACATCCCAGGTGATCCCGGGATGATTTACATATTCCTCTAAAATCTCCGGTGAAACAGTGTCAAAATCCCCAACAATGCAGTCAGGAACAAGAGCCAGCCGCTTAATCGCAGCCAGCCCTCCATCTACAGCAATCACTTTATCAAATGTTTGATTCTTCAGATACAGGCCGGCAAATTCAAGATCCATTTGACCGCCTGTTACAATCAATCCAGTCATTTTATCATTCATGCATTATATTCCCTGAATATCTTCATAAACTCACCGATGCTCTCTGAAACCTCTCTGCCAAATACAGCAGAGCCAGCTACAAATATATTAGCGCCGGCATCCATCAGCTCTTTTACATTGTCAGAAGTAACTCCGCCGTCTACCTGAATATCCGTCTGAAGTCCTCTCTCATTGCACATAGCCCGCAGCCTGCGAATCTTGTCCAGTGTATAAGGAATGAACTTCTGACCGCCAAATCCGGGATTAACTGTCATAATTAGAACCATATCCACTTCACTGAGTATACAGTCCAGTACAGACAAAGGAGTTGCAGGGTTTAATGCCACTCCTGCCTTTAGTCCCGCTTCCTTAATCTGGTTAATGGTACGGTCTAAATGAGTACATGCTTCTGCATGAACACAGATAAGATCGGCTCCTGCCTCCTTCATATCTGTAATATAACGGCCAGGCTCCTGAACCATCATATGCACATCAAATACTTTGTCAGTACAGCCCCGAATGCTTTTAATTACAGGCATACCAAAGGATATGCTGGGTACAAAAGCCCCATCCATCACATCAATATGAATGTACTCTGCGCCTGCATTTGCTGCATCCGATACCTGCTGTCCCAGCTGTTTAAAATCAGCTGCCAGAATAGAAGGTGCTAATATATACATGCTAATATCTCCTTTTGTCTTTCAGCTCCTGATACAGAAGCTTGTAATTTTCATAACGGCTTTCACTTAGATTCCCTTGTTCAACAGCTGTTTTGACTCCGCATACTGTCTCTCCGATGTGAACACAGCCAAGGAATTTACATTCATCCTCATAATCCCCAAATTCCGGGAAATAATCCTTTAAATCCCTGCACTCCATATCCTCAATGTATATGGAGCTAAAGCCCGGAGTGTCCATCATATAGGTGTTGTTGCCAATTCCAAACAGCTCTGAATGTCTTGTTGTATGCTTCCCTCTCTGAATCTTTTTGCTGATCTTGGCCGTTTCCATCTCAGCCTGTGGATAGAGAAGGTTGGTCAGAGAGGACTTTCCCACACCGGAAGGTCCGGCAAGAACTGTAGTCCTGCCGGTAACCAGCTGCTTTACTTCTTCAATCCCCTGATTGTCATAGGTGCTTGTAAAATATACAGAGTACCCGGCAGGCTCATAAATATCTTTAAGAACCTGCTGTTTCTCACCATTTGCTAAATCAACCTTATTAAAGCACAGATTTACAGGTACATTCTGTACACTCATCATCACCAGAAAACGATCCAGAAGATTCAGATTCGGCTCAGGCTGTGTAACAGAAAACAGAATCAGAGCCTGATCCACATTGGCTACTGCAGGGCGGATCAGAGCATTTCTTCTTGGAAGAATTTCATCAATATTTCCTTTTTTTTCATTTTCATCTAAAACTGTGAATTCAACATCGTCTCCCACCAAAGGCTTTACATTCCTGTTGCGGAATATTCCTTTGGCTTTACATTCGTAGATAGAATCCACGCCATTATGAACATAGTAAAATCCGGCAATTCCTTTTATTATCTTTCCTGTCATTCTTTTTTCCTATGACTGCGGCATTGGGATAAAGGTAAGGGCATATGAATTAAGTATCTCTCCCGTATCCACATTAATAATTTCAATTTCTCCTGTTGTTACGCCATAAGCGCCTTCAATGTTCTTAAAGACTACAGGCAGAATCTGATCACCTGCCATTGTCACAGGTCCCAGTAAATCCCTATACTCATCTCTGCCATTTACATTCTGCTTCAGGCGTATCTTCAAAGTCAGCTGAGTGCTGGGTGATCCTGGTCCAATGACATTCTGAAGCTGATAAGACTTATCTATAGAAGCTAAGTATTTATAAGCTGCCTGCTGTGCAGAACCGCTGCTGACAACATAACTGACAGCTGTTCCCGGTTCTGTCATCGTGCCTGCAATGGGCGTTTGACTGATAATGGCACCTATTGGAACTGTCTCTGAAGCTGCTTCTGTTGCCTGACCCTGAATAAAACCATGATCAGCAAGTATCTCAAGTCCTACTTCCTCTGACTGCCCTGTAATTTCAGGCACTGCCACATAGTTGGAAGTATCAATTTCAGGTCCCAGACTGGAAACAATAGTGACTGTCTCTCCCTCCTTTGCTTTCTCAGGGCTGTAGCTGATGATCTTGCCTATTTCTACAGTTTCGCTATTCTGCGGGTCAATATTTACAATCAGTCCTTTGTCCTCAAGAAGAGTTTTAGCCTCTTCTGCTGTCAGTGTGTCTAAAGCGAGGAGAGTCAGATCAATGGTAACAAATTCAGGTCCCTTGCTGATATATACATCAACACGGGAATACTTGTTAACTACAGTCCCCTCCTCAGGGTCCTGAGAAACAACATCTCCCTTTTCAACGTTATCATCAAACACATAATCCTTGATTCTCATATCCAGCTTGCCGTTATCACTATCCCCCAGCTTTTCTCTGGCAGTATTCTCTGCAAGACCTACTACATCAGGCACTACCACCTCTTTCTCACTGAGGCTTTCCTCTGATGACTCCTGAGTGGTGATTGACTCCGGTTCCTTGGGGGTTCCTTTACGGAACAGACCGCCTACTTTTGTAAAAACAATAATTACAACTGCAACAATAATCACTGCTGCCAGCAATCCGGCTGCAGTTAATATTTTCTCTATCTTAGAGTTTACATTATCATCAGGGTTATTTTTCCGTTTTCCGCTCTGATTGTTTCTTCTCTCAGGCTGGCGGTCTCTGCCCCTCTCCGGCTGACGGTCTCTGCCCCTCTCCGGCTGCTGATCATGATAGCCTATATTGTTTCTGGAACCTGACTCGGGAGAAGGACTTCTTCTTCCTGTACGAATTTGTTCCAGCTCAGGAGCACCGATGATCATAGTCTGGGAATCATTATCAAGAGGTTCGTTGATATGAACAAAATCATCATCAGGATTAACAAGTGATCTTCGTAAATCCGAGATTACCTCCTGCATATAACCATATCTGTATTCAGGCTTTTTCTCTGTACATTTGAGAATAATATTCTCCATGCTGACAGGAATGTGCTGATTATAATAGCTGGGCGGTGTAATAGGGTCTTCCAGATGGGCAAGAGCCACTGTTACCGTGTTATCCCCTTCAAATGGCACCCGTCCTGCAACCATCTCATACATGGTAATACCCAGGGAGTAAATGTCACTTCTGGTATCACTGTATCCGCCTCTTGCCTGTTCAGGTGAAATATAGTGAACAGAGCCCATGGCAGTTGCGCTTAAGGTCTGGGTGGAAGCTGCTCTGGCAATGCCGAAATCAGCCACCTTTACCTTGCCGTCTCTTGCAATAATTATATTCTGAGGTTTAATATCCCTGTGGATAATGCCCTGGTCATGAGCTGCGGCAATTCCCTGCGCCACCTGAATGGCAATACCGATTGCCTCCTTCACATCAAGACAACCCTTTTTGGATATGTAATTTTTAAGTGTAATACCTTCAATCAGCTCCATTACAATGTAATGAAGCGCCCCCTCATCCACAACATCATAGACATTGACAATATTGGGATGAGACAGTCTGGCAGCAGCCTGTGCCTCCATTTTAAACTTGCTGACAAAGTTGCTGTCTGTACTAAGTTCTTCTTTTAATACCTTAATAGCAACGAGACGGTTTAGTTTATGGCACAGGGCCTTGTAGACATCCGACATGCCCCCGGAACCAATCTGTTCCAGAATCTCATATCTGTCCTGTAAAAATGTCCCTGGTCTCAAAATCATAAGCTTACCTCCCTGCCAATCTCCGGATAAATAAGTACAACAGATATGTTGTCTTTTCCTCCATTGTCATTGGCTACCGTTATTAATTTCTCTGCTTTTTCCTGAAGCAGGAGCTCCGAACAGATGATCTCTTCTATCTCTGCAGCCTCCAGCATATTGCTGAGTCCGTCAGAGCACATCAGAATGTAGTCTCCCGGCTCCAGGCTGACTTCAAAGAAATCAATCTGCAGCTTATCTTCCGTACCTACCGCTCTTGTAATAATATTTTTCTTATCTCTGTAATCCTGACTTCCCCGTTCCAGCTTTCCCAGGGAAACCAGCTCCTCTACATAAGAATGGTCCCGCGTTACCTGCTTTAACTGATTTCTCACCAGATACAGACGGCTGTCACCTACATTAGCCACATAGAGGATATTACCTTCAATGACAGCAGCCACCAGAGTGGAACCCATGCCATTAAGCTCAGCTTTATTAAGTGATTCCCGATAAAGCATGCTGTTAACATTTAATATTTCATCTCTTAAAAGTGGAACAACCTGAGGTTCCGTTGCAGACTTCAGTTGTTCTTCCAGGTGCTCTACAATATACCTGGAAGCATAATCTCCCGCCTGATGACCACCCATTCCGTCTGCAACAATAAACAGATTCGGCAGTGTTCCTACCGGTTCCATAGATGCATAGACATAATCCTGATTGGCAGTTCGTACTCTTCCGGGATCTGTTATTGCATACGCTTTCATCTTCTTTTACTCACTCCCTTTTGCCTTTACTTCTCGTTCAAAAAGCTTTTTCTTAGCTGGCCACAGGCACCATGAATGTCACGGCCCATTTCCCTTCTAATAGTAACATTAATTCCATTTTTTTCAAGTATATTTTTAAAGGCTTCAATTGCCTTTCTATCTGATTGTACATAATCCCGTTCCTTAATAGGATTGACAGGAATCAGATTTACATGACCATGCTGATCCTTAATTAAGGCAGCCAGTGCCTTTGCTTCTTCCTGATTATCATTAACACCGCTTACAAGGCTGTATTCAAAAGTCAGCCTTCTTCCTGTCTTTTCAAAGTAGGTTCTGCATGCATCCAGTACTTCTTTAAGTTTATAACTATTTGCAACAGGCATCAAAGTTTTACGCACCTCATCATTGGGTGCATGAAGAGATAATGCCAGTGTAATCTGAAGGTTTTCCTCAGCAAGCTTTAATATTCCCGGCACAATGCCGCAGGTTGACAAGGTCACATTCCTCTGGCTGATATTTAATCCATGGCTGTCTGTGAGAAGATGGATAAATTTTACCACATTGTCGTAATTATCCATAGGTTCCCCTGCTCCCATTACTACCACATTGGAAACCCGCTCTCCTGTCAGCTTCTGGATTCTGTATATCTGATCCAGCATCTCAAAAGGCTTTAAATTCCGTTCCAGACCATCAAGGGTTGAGGCACAGAAACGGCAGCCCATGCGGCAGCCCACCTG
>DHOR01000040.1:226842-258780 GCA_002409995.1 Hungatella sp. UBA5385
GCAGCCCATGCGGCAGCCCACCTGGGAAGAAATACAGACTGAATTGCCATGTTTGTATTTCATAAGAACACTTTCAATAATATTACCATCAGAAAGTCCAAAGAGATACTTTCTGGTACCATCAAGCTTTGAAATCTTTTCCTCTACTACCCGGAGGGATACGTAATCTGCTGATTCCTTTAGTTTTTCTTTTAAACTCTTGGGAATATTGGTCATCTCATCAAAATCAGCAGCCAGCTTCTGGTGAATCCATTCATAGAGCTGCTTTGCCCGAAAGGGCTTCTCTCCAAGACTTTCCACAAATCCAGTTAATTCCTCCAGATTTAAGGATTTCAAATCCATCTTATCCATATATTTTACCTTTTCTTAAATGAAGCGATAAAAAATCCATCACAGGGATGAACTCCGGGCAGCAGCTGAATGTAACCCTGCTTCATTGTATCACTTGTTATATGTTCTCCAAGCTTTCCTTCTATATTAACAGGATCAAATGGGAAATTCTCCAAAAACCATTCCACCTGATCCTCATTTTCCTTTTTATCAATGGTACAGGTGCTGTAAATCAGCTTTCCTCCCGGCTTTACATAGGACTGGACAACAGACAGCATCTGTCTTTGAAGCTCTGCCAGCTCCTTTGTCTTATCCTCTGTCATCCTGTATTTGATATCAGGCTTTCTGCCCAGAATCCCAAGCCCTGAGCAGGGCAGGTCTGCAAGGACGATGTCCGCCTTTTCGATGATTGATTCATCCAAAACAAGGGCATCGTGTACCTTAGTTCTGATATTTTCAAAGCCGCACCTTGCTATATTTTCCTCTATCATCGCAGTTTTCTGATCAGAAACATCTCTTACTTCAACCATTCCGGTTCCAAGAAGCTTATCTGCAATATGGATACTTTTCCCTCCCGGAGCGCCGCATACATCCACGACAAAATCGCCTTCCACAGGGTCGGCGATTTCTCCAACAAAACTGGAGCTCATATCCTGAACCTGAATCAGCCCTTTTTGAAAAGCCTCTAAGCCCTCCATATGATCATACTGATCCAGATAGAGTATGGACTGGGAGTACTGTGTTTCTGACACTTCCACTCCCTGTTTTCTTAAACTGTTAATGATTTCCTCTCTGGATGCCTTATGAAGATTACACCTGACAGAAGTTTTGCTGGTCTTTAGAAAGGATTCCATCATCACTGCTGCGGTTTCTTTACCATAAGACTTCTGCCACATGGATACAATCCAGTCAGGCATGGAGTATTTTACCGAATCATCAGGAAATGTGAGGTTCTCCTTATTTCTTGAGATATTGCGCAAAACTCCGTTGACAAAACCTTTTAAGCCTGTAAACTTCCGCTTTTCTGCCAGCTTAACAGCTTCATTGCAGACTGCCGAATCCGGCACACGGTCCATATACAGAAGCTGATAAACAGACATCCGAAGAATGGTTCTGATAACCGGCTTCATCTTCTTCACTTTTATTTTGGAAAAGGAATTAATTACATAGTCAATCTGCAGCAGATACTCCACAGTTCCATCTGCAATTCTGGAAATAAATGCACGTTCCGTTTTATCCAGATACTGATATTTTTTTAGAGCCTGCCTTAAAATCACATGGCTGAAGCCATCCTTTTCCAGAATTTCCAGAAGAACATCCAGAATGATCTCTCTGGTATCCACTGTTTTAGTCATTATTTCTTCGTCCTCCGCCAAATAAGATTACAAGACGTAAAAGCTGAAGAACAGAAGCAGCCAGAGCAGCCACATAGGTAAGAGCAGCAGCTCCCAGCACTTTTTTCGTATGTCCCACTTCCTGGTCACCCAGAATTCCAACCTGCCCCAGAAGGGTCACTGCCCGTTTGGAAGCATTAAATTCCACCGGAAGAGTTACCAGCTGGAAGATCACTGCCAATGAAAACAGAATTAATCCTAAATTAACAAGCGGTGAACCAAGACCGCCAACAATCACACCTAATATAATCAGAGGAAATGCTGCCTGAGAGCCGATATTGGCAACCGGCACAATGGCGCCTCTTATTCTTAAAGGTGTATAGCCTACATTATCCTGCATAGCGTGACCGCACTCATGAGCAGCTACACCTATGGCTGCCACTGATGTGGAGTCATAGACAGTTTCTGATAAATTCACAGTTTTAGTTCTCGGATCATAATGATCCGTCAGCTGCCCTCTCACAGGTCTTACCTGCACATCATAAATTCCCTGAGAATTCAGAAGCCGTTTGGCAGCCTCCGCTCCCGTCATCCCTGTCATGCTTCTCACTTTTGAATATTTACGAAAAGTGCTGTTGACCTTCGCAGAAGCTGCCAGTGACAGAACCGCTCCTATAATTACAAGTATCCATGTCGGGTCCATATAGTACCCCATCATTCCGTAATACATATTATACACTCCTTTTCAATACAGTACCTGCTGTTACCTGGTATCCTCTTAAGAACGAAGCTGTATCCATACGTTTCTTCCCCTGCAGCTGAAGCTCTGTAAGCTTTAAACTGCCTTTGCCTGTTTTCACAATCAGACTGTTTTTGTCTGTTTCCACCACCTGACCGCAGATTCCTTCGTATTCTTTACTAAGGACTTCCGCCGCCCAGATCTTAAGCACCTTTCCATTCCAGGAAGTATAGGCACTTGGCCAGGGATTTAAACCTCTGATCAGCCGCTCTATGACAGCAGCCTCCATAGACCAGTCTATGTCACCCATGGTTTTTTTAATCATCCCTACATAACAGGTCTTACTCTCATCCTGAGGAGTTCTTACTGCTGTTCCCTCCTCCAGCTTCTTCAGTGTGGTGAGAATCAGCCGTCCACCAATCTCACTAAGTTTATCATGAAGGCTTCCGCCAGTTTCTTGCTCATCAAGAGTCACTAATTCCTGATCCAGAATATCACCGGTATCAAGACCTTCCGCCATCATCATGGTGGTGATTCCGCTTTCCTTTTCCCCATCAATCACTGCATGCTGAATGGGAGATGCTCCTCTGTATTTGGGAAGCAGGGAGGCATGAATGTTGATACAGCCATATTTTGGTATATCCAGTATACTCTTAGGCAGAATCTGTCCAAATGCTGCCACTACCATTGCATCAGGGTTTAACTCTGAAAGCAGGCTGACAAATTCAGGATTTCTTGCCTTCACAGGCTGATAAACGGGGATTCCAAGGGAGACTGCCTTCTCCTTCACAGGAGTCATGGAGACCTCTTTTCCTCTGCCCTTTGGCTTATCCGGCTGTGTCACCACTGCAATCACATCATGACCTGCTTTTACCAATGCCTCTAAGGCGGGTACGGAAAAATCAGGCGTTCCCATAAATACAATACGCATTCTTACTCTTCTCCTTCTATCTCTTCCATATCTTCTTCAGCAGTTACGTCCATCAGTTCGCCTTCTACCTTATCCACATACAGATCGCCTGTTAAATGATCACATTCATGGCAGATCGCTCTTGCCAGAAGTCCCTCTCCCTCTAATTCAAAAAGGTTCATCTCTTCATCATAAGCTCTTACCTTTACATGGTCAGGGCGGGTTACAGTTCCGGATTTGCCCGGTACGCTTAAGCAGCCTTCCGGTCCTGTCTGGCTTCCGTCTGTCTCAATAATCTCAGGATTGATCAGCACATACTGATTGCCATCCTCCACATCAATAACTACAATCTGTTTCAAAACGCCTACCTGAGGTGCTGCAAGACCAACTCCACATGCCTCATACATAGTTTCAAACATATCTTCAATCAGCTCAGCAACTCTGGGAGTCATCTCCTTTACAGGTTTGCATTTTTTTCTTAAAATCTCATCACCAATTGTTCTAATTTTTCTGGTTGCCATTTTCTACTATCCTCTCATTTATGAAAAATCGTATTGAATCAATACATGGCGGAACAGCTCCGGATTGTTTTCTGCAAATGCATCCATCTGTTCCCTGATTCTTATTAGTATATCATAATTTTCATGTTTCAAATATAAAATTTTTCTATAGATATCATTAATTTTGTATACAGACGCCTCCACTGGGCCAATTGTCTGAATGTTCTGTCGTTCTGTTACGGTTTTTACTGCCTCAGCCACTGCATCTGCTGCTGTAATGACAGCCTGTTCTCTTGCTGAAGAAAACTGAACCGTAAAGAGCACACTGGACGGCGGATACTGCATCAGACGGCGATATGCCATCTCCTGATTATAAAAGGTCTCATAGTCCTGATTGGCAGCGGTTGTAATGCTGTAATGCTCCGGATTATAGGTCTGAATGATCACATCACCCTTCCGCTGGTCTCTTCCTGCTCTTCCCGCTGCCTGAGTCAGAAGCTGAAATGTCCGTTCTGCTGAACGGTAATCCGGCGTATTCAAGGATAAATCAGCTGCCAGTACACCTACAAGAGTAACATTGGGAAAATCATGACCTTTTACAATCATCTGGGTTCCGATTAAAATATCTGCCTCTCCTTCGGAAAATGCAGAGAGTATTTTCTCATGACCTCCCTTTTTGGAGGTTGTATCAAGATCCATTCGAAGAGTTCTTGCCTCAGGAAACATTTTTCCCACCATCTGCTCAATCTTTTGGGTTCCCACCCCAAACCCTGCAATATATGGTGAACCGCAGGAAGGACAGAGCTCAGGCAGAGGAATGTTATGTCCACAGTAATGACATACCAGACGTCTGTTGTTGTGAAGGGTCAGGGATACATCACAGTGAGGGCATTTCACAGCCTCTCCGCAGGACCTGCAGGATATAAAGTTACTATACCCTCTTCTGTTGATAAACATCATAATCTGTTCTTTTTTCTCCAGCCTGTCATGGATCATCTCCTGAAGTGTTCTGCTGAATATTGATTTATTGCCTGCCTTTAATTCCTCCCGCAGATCCACAACCTGAACACGAGCCAGACTGCTGTCTTTTTTCGCTCTTTCCGTCAGATGGAACAGCTTATATTCTCCACGAATCGCCTTGGTATAAGCTTCCAAAGATGGAGTTGCAGACCCTAAAACCACTGATGCATTCTGCATAGAAGCACGTTTTACTGCCACATCTCTGGCATGGTAGCGGGGAACTCCCTCACTTTTATAGGCACCTTCATGTTCTTCATCTATAAGAATCAGTCCAAGCCTTGAAAACGGGGTAAACAGAGCCGATCTTGGACCAATCATAATATCCACGTCACCATTTCTTGCCCTTTCAAACTGATCATACCGTTCTCCTGCAGATAGTCTGGAGTTAATAATGGAAACCCTGCCTCCAAATCTTCCATAAAAGCGCATAACAGTCTGATAGGTCAGTGCAATCTCCGGAATAAGAACAATGACCTGCTTATCTTCCTTCAGAACATCTGCAATCAGCTCCATGTAAACCTCGGTTTTCCCGCTTCCTGTGATTCCATGAATCAGATAAGTTCCTCTGATTCCTTTTTGATATTCCTCTGCAAATGCCTCCACAATCTCATTCTGTTCCTGATTCAGCTTCACCCGCTCTGTCCTGATTCCAGTTTCTTCGATAGGATTTCTATAAATTTCCTCAGCTTCCAGAATTGCCATTCCTTTTGCAATCACAGGCTTAATGGAGGCCGCAGACAGGTTCATCTGCCCCATTGCAACTTCATAGGGAATCAGCCTGTTTTCTTTAAATGCCTTTAAAAGCCGGACTCTGGCAGAATAACTTTTTCTTGATGCTTCCGCTATGGCAAGATCAAGCTCCTCATCACTTAATATGCACTTAAGAACCCGTTTTTCTTTTCGTTCCACCTTCTGTTTAACAGGAAGAACTGTTTTTAATGCCTGATTCATTGTGGAGCCATATCGTTCCTTCAGCCACCAGGCCAGCTGGATCAGCAGGGATTCCGCTGTAATGCTGTCCTCCACAATTCCGCTGATCTCTTTGATCCGGTCCGGATCATAATCGGCATAGTCGGAGATTCCCACCACATAACCTTTTCTCTGTGAATTCCCTTTTCCAAAGGGGATGGTCACCTGCATACCTACCGTAATCTGTTCCTCCAGCCATTGGGGAATCCGGTAATCAAAGGTTCTGTCCACTTTTTCATGGGATATATCAATGATAATCCTGGCGTATTGAACTGCCATTTTCTTCCCTTCCTTCCCTTTGTCTGTTTTATGTATAAGTAATTTGTCAGGAAATAAATTCCCCGGCTGCATTTCCCAGGTTCATGCTGTTGGAACCTTTAAATAAAACGCAGTCTCCTTCTCTTAAATTCTCTTTTAAATATGCAACCAAAGACTCCTGCTCCATAAAGCGGACAGCAGCAATTCCCTGTGCCTGTTCCTCCACTGATCTGGCAATCTCTCCTGCCAGTTCACCAAGAGTTACTACTTCATCGATAGGATGAGAGGCGATGTAGGTTCCTATTTCATAATGGAATCTTGGGGCTTCCTCTCCCAGTTCCTTCATATCTGCAAGCACAGCAATCTTTCTCTTTGCCTTCGTAATAGAACCTAACACCTCAAGACCTGCTTTCATGGATACAGGGCTTGCATTATAGGTATCATCAATGATTGTCATACCATTATTATAATAAATCTGCTGTCTATTTTCAAATCCCGTAAATTCAGAAAGCTTTTTTGCCGCCTCTTTCATAGGAATTCCATTCTCTCTTGCAACAGCGATAGAGACCATTGCGTTATTCACATTATGGCTGCCCATGACTTTTAACCGGACTTCTGCCTGTTCGCCCCCATGAACTGCTGTAAATACAGGATATCCTTCCTCCAGATGAACATCAACCGCTCTATAATCACAGTTTTCCCCTGTTCCATAATAGATGGTGGAAAATCCCTCTCTTGCCTTTGTTGTCTTAAGCATTTCATCGTCGCCATTTAAGAAGAGCACTCCCCCATCCATCAGCCCATCCTGAATGGATAGTTTTTCTCTGTATATATTCTCCTGTGATCCCAGCTGTTCAATATGAGTCACACCCACATTGGTTATTACTGCCATAGAGATTCTGGCGATTTTCGCAATGACTGTCAGCTCTCCCGGCTCGCTCATACCAAGCTCTATGACGCCGATTTCATCTGAAGAAGAGATTTCAGTCATGGTAATAGGAACTCCAACCTGGCTGTTTCTGTTGCCTGCTGTCTTATAGACCTGATAGCCTGCTGTTAAAGCGCAAGCCACCATTTCCCTTGTTGTAGTCTTGCCAACACTGCCTGTGATGCCTATGAGAGGCAGTGTCAGTCTGTTTCTATAATAAATTCCAATATCCTGAAGAGCTTTTTTCGTATCCTTCACTCTGATCCAGGGCTGTTTTGCATCCATCTCATCATGCTCACTGGTTAAAGCTGCCACAGCTCCACTGGCAAATGCCTGATCAATAAACCGGTGTGCATCCACCTTTTCTCCAATAAGAGGAACAAATAAATCCTGCCCCTGCATGGTTCTGGAATCAATGCTGATATGGGAAAGAGCCGTATCCTCCTGACCGCAGAGCAGACGCCCTCCTGTTGCCTCCAGAATCTCTTTTACTGTAATATGCTCCATATGGAACCTCCATTCTATATAAGGACAGTGCACTGATATTCTCTCATGGAAATGCCGAAAGCCATATTCTGTCCGGCTTTCGGCTTCCTCAGGCTAAGACTGCTGTCCTGTCATATTTTTAACAATTTCAAGCACTGTCTCTCTGTCAGAAAAATGATGGCGAACCCCATTGATTTCCTGATAATCCTCATGACCTTTTCCAATAATGGCTATCATATCTCCAGGCTGTGCATGAGTAATGCTGTATTCAATGGCTTCCCGCCTGTCCGGAATCTCTATGAAATCCCCGCCTGTTTTTTCTATACTGCTTCTGATATCTGCAATAATATCCTCTGGTTTTTCAAATCTGGAATTATCAGCTGTCAATATTGAGAAATCAGCCAGTCTTCCTGCACTGTCCCCCATGGAATAACGTCTGTCCTTTGCCCGGTTTCCGCCGCAGCCAAAGACACAGACCAGGCGTGCAGGTTTGTAGTCTCTTAAGGTCTTTAGTAAACTTTCCATACTGACTGCATTATGGGCATAATCCACAATAATGGTACAAAGACTGGAAGTATAGACGATTTCCATACGCCCGTTGACATGTAAATGCTCCAGTCCATGGCACACTTTATCTTTTGGAAGGTTCAGAAAGCTGCATACACTAATAGCAGCCAGAGCATTGGCAACATTAAAATATCCCGGGATATTCATTCTCACATCCAGCTCATACTTCCCTCTTACATCAAATTCCAGCCCTACAAAATCAGGTTCTGAAACATAGTGTATATTTTCAGCCGTAAAATCCGTGCTCTGCTCCAGACTGAAGTAATAGAGCTTACTGGTGGCGTGTTTTGCCACTTCCTCACAGTGCTCATCATCAAGATTCATAATCCCTGTTTTGCAATTTTCAAACAGCTGGGCTTTGCAGTTTAAATACTCTTCAAAATCAGCATGTTCATCAGGTCCAATATGATCAGGAGATATATTCGTGAACAAACCATAATCAAAGGTGATTCCATCAACTCTGTGCATTTTAAATGCCTGTGAAGAAACCTCCATTACCACATACTCACAGCCAGCTTCCAGCATTTTCGTAAATGCTTCATGAAGCTGATAGGATTCAGGAGTTGTATTCATGGTAGGAATGGTCTTATCTCCTATGACAATTCCAGTAGTTCCAATCATACCCACCTTTTTGCCGCAGTGTTCCAGAATCGTTTTGATCATATGGGTAGTTGTTGTCTTTCCCTTTGTTCCTGTGACTCCAATGGTTATCATATTCTCTGCAGGATAACCGAATCTGGCAGCAGACAATAGAGCCAGCGCTTCCCTGCCGTTATGTACCAGAATGGCTGTCACTCCCTCAGGAACTGCAATGGCACGTTCCACTACAAGAACCTTTACACCTGCAGAAACCACTTGGGGAATAAAGTCATGAGAATCCACTTTTGTGCCTTTGGTACAGACAAATACCGTGTTTTCCCTTGCTTTTCTGGAATCATAAACCACATCTTCTACAGAGACCTCCAGGCTTCCCTGAAGTACCTCGTAGGATAAATCTCTCAGCCATTCCTTAAATATCATAAAATCCTCCATTAGCAAGTTAAATTAAATCTATTAAAACAATCCTGTAATTACGCCTTCTTCATTGACGTCAATATTATCTGCAGCAGGTTTCTTAGGAAGTCCCGGCATTGTCATAATAGCCCCAGTAAGAGCTACAACAAAGCCTGCACCTGCAGATACATAGGCATCACGGACTGTAATGGTAAACCCTTCCGGTCGTCCCAGCTTTGTCTGGTCGTCAGATAATGAATACTGAGTTTTAGCCATACACACAGGAAGGTTTCCAAAGCCCATATCCTCAATCTTCTTAAGGGCTCTCTCAGCAGCAGGCACATAGGAAACACCGTCAGCGCCGTAAATCTCTTTGGCTACTGTGCCAATCTTATCCTTTAAATTCATCTCATCAGGATAAATAGGCTTGTAATTGCTTTCCTTGTTCTCCAAAGTATAGAGCACCTTTTCAGCCAGCTCAATACCGCCTTCTCCGCCTTTTTCCCATACCTGGGATAGTGCGAACTCACAGTTTCTATCTTCACAGAATTTCTTAATAAACTGATATTCTGCTTCTGTATCAGTTATAAATGAATTCAGTGTTACAATCACAGGAACTCCGTATTTCTGCATATTCTCAATATGCTTTTCCAGATTAACAATTCCCTTTTCAAGAGCCGCCAAATTCTCTTCCTGCAATTGATCCTTGGGAACGCCTCCATTATATTTTAAGGCACGGACAGTTGCAACCAGCACAACGGCATCCGGCTTTAAATTGGCACTTCTGCATTTGATGTCCAGGAATTTCTCCGCTCCTAAATCTGCACCAAAGCCTGCTTCTGTCACTACAACATCAGCCAGCTTTAAAGCAGTTTTCGTTGCCCTTACGCTGTTGCAGCCATGAGCAATATTGGCAAATGGTCCTCCATGGACAATCGCTCCTGTATGCTCTAACGTCTGAATTAAGTTAGGTTTTAAAGCATCCTTTAACAGAGCAGCCATTGCGCCTACTGCATGAAGCTGGGCTGCTGTCACAGGTTCTCCTGCAAAGTTATAAGCAACAATAATTCTTCCCAGACGATCTTTTAAGTCTTTCATATCGTTGGCAAGACAGAGAATTGCCATAATCTCTGAAGCCACTGTAATTACAAAGTGATCCTCTCTTACGAATCCGTCAGCCTTTGCTCCAAGACCTACCACAAGATTTCTAAGGGCACGGTCATTCATATCAAGACAGCGTTTCCACAGAATCTGACGGCTGTCAATTCCCAGCTGATTACCCTGATGAATATGATTGTCAAGAAGCGCAGCTAAAAGGTTATTAGCAGAGGTAATTGCATGGAAATCCCCTGTAAAATGAAGGTTTAAGTCCTCCATAGGAACTACCTGGGCATAACCGCCGCCTGCAGCCCCTCCCTTAATTCCAAAGCATGGTCCCAGAGATGGTTCTCTCAAAGCAATCATAGCCTTTTTATTCATCTTGCCAAAGGCTTCTCCAAGACCAACTGTAGTAGTGGTTTTACCCTCACCTGCAGGGGTAGGATTAATGGCTGTTACCAGAACCAGCTTCCCATCAGGGCGGTCCTTAATCTCCTCCCACAGCTCATCTGTCAGCTTCGCCTTATACTTTCCATAGGCTTCTAAATCATCTTCCTTGATTCCATAAGCTTCAGCCACCTCTTTAATAGGTATCATAACGGCTTCCTGTGCGATCTCAATATCACTTTTCATCTGTAGCTCCTCCTTGTATGTAAAGATTATAATCCCTGCTGCAACAGCTCTTCAAATTCTTCCATTGTCATAAGCACTTTTCTTGGCTTAGTACCCTCTTCTTCTCCCACAACACCGGCTTCTGCCAGTTGATCCATAATGCGGGCTGCACGGTTAAAGCCTATTTTAAACATTCTCTGAAGCATTCCAATGGTGCCCTTTTCTTTTTCTATCACAAGTCTGGCTGCAGAGACAAAATGCTCATCTCTGTCATTGTCAGGTCCTGCTGCATCCACGCCAGGAACAGGAGCAGAGACAATCATGTTCTCCACTTCCGGATTGTAATCTGCAGTAAGTCCCTGGTCTGACAAGAATTCCACAATCTTATTCACCTCTGTATCTGATACAAAGGCACCCTGCACACGGGTAGGTTTTGGTGAACCGGCAGGATGGAACAGCATATCGCCCTTACCCAGCAGCTTCTCTGCGCCATTCATATCAATAATGGTTCTGGAATCCACACCTGAGGAAACGGAGAATGCGATTCTGGAAGGAACGTTTGCTTTGATTAAGCCTGTAATAACATTAACCGATGGCCGCTGTGTTGCAATCACAAGATGAATTCCTGCAGCTCTGGCAAGCTGTGCCAGACGGCAGATAGAACCCTCCACCTCTCCGGGCGCAACCATCATAAGGTCTGCAAGCTCGTCAATAATAATGATGATTTGAGGCATCTTCTTCGGCTTATTCTCATCCTCTATATCTTTAATATTCTCAACCTTAGCATTATATCCCTTTAAATCACGGACATTGTACTGAGCAAACTTCTTATAGCGGTCATCCATTTCCGCAACTGCCCAGTTTAAAGCCCCTGCTGCCTTCTTAGGGTCTGTAACAACAGGCAGTAGCAGATGAGGAATTCCGTTATATACACTTAATTCCACCACTTTAGGGTCTATCATAATCAGCTTCACCTTCTCAGGGTCTGCCTTGAAGATAACACTCATAATGAGAGTGTTAATACAAACAGATTTACCGGAGCCTGTAGCACCTGCAATAAGAAGGTGAGGCATCTTAGCTATATCTGTGACAACCACCTGTCCTCCGATGTCTTTTCCTACTGCAAAAGCAATATTGGAGGAGTGGTTCTGAAAGCTATCTGACTCCAGAATATCCCGAAGATATACCAGATTATTCTCCTTATTAGGCACCTCAATTCCTACAGCAGATTTCCCCGGAATAGGCGCTTCTATACGGATATCTGCTGCTGCAAGGCTTAGCTTAATATCATCAGCCAGACCAACGATCCGGCTGACCTTAACCCCTTGTTCCGGGTGAAGCTCATAACGGGTAACTGACGGACCGCAGCTGATATTGGTAACAGTAACTCCCACACCAAAATTCTGCAGTGTCTGCTGCAGCTTAATGGCTGTTTCCTTATATTCCCTATCGGAAAATGTATTGTTCTTGCCTTTCTTAAGGAGTTTAAGAGGCGGAAATACATATTCTTTTTTCACAATCTCTTCTTTTTGGGCAATCTCCTGAGTAACACTTAAATTGCCGTCTTCTGCAGCTTCCGCTCTCTTTTTCACCAGCTTCTTCTGCAATGCCTCTGTATCTGTTTCAATGATTTTTCCGGTTGCAGTTACCACCTGTTTAGGCTCTTCCGGAATTGAGAAGGTATCGCTGTAATTAACACCTTTTTCATCTCCTGATACAGGATAGAAGCCATCCTCTACAACTTCCATCTCTTTTAAGGTTCTTGTCTCTCTGTTCATATAGACCGGAATCTCTTCAGGCTCTCCAAAAGGAGCCACATCATCGGGCTCAAATGGAACTGCATCATCTGATTCTGTCTGTCCTGGGAATATGCTTCCTCTGAAAATACTGGCAGGATTAGGCTCTGTCACTTCTTCCTCTACAGGTACTGCTGTCCCTCTCTGAACTATCTCAGGATTTGCAGAAGAGGCAGCAGACAGCCGTTCTGCCTGTATATCAATATCTTCATCCAGACCCGGATCGTACTCTTCATCATATTCCTTTAAATTAGTAGCATCTAAGTTGACACCCCGCAGCTTCTGTTCTTCTCTCAGCCTGCGGCGTTCCTCCTTCTGTTCTGCATACTGCTCCCGACGGATATCCATATTCTCTTTGGCATGCTGATATGCCTTGTCACTTCCACGTTTTACCACATTGACAAAGGAGCGCTCTGTAATGCATACAGCAGAAATAAGCAGCAGCACTATAATCACCAAATAGGCTCCCACTGTACCTATTACATTAGTCAGACCTTCTGCAAGAAGACCTCCCAGCAGTCCTCCGCCCTTTCCTGAAACAGATGCCTCCAGATAAATATCCATCAGCTTTCCGTCCACTGCAGTAATGGTTCCAAAGAGAAGCTGGAATATTCCGCACAGAGAAATAAGCGCCAGGATAACTGCCGCCAGTTTAAACATAGCTCTTGGATTGCCACGGTTAGAGATATAAAAGCTGGTTCCTGCAAACAGGAGAATTGGAGCTACATAACCAATTCCTCCAAATACTCCCAGCTGCAGGCCCCGTAAAAAGTCTCCTACCACTCCGCAGAGATGGAAATTACTTAAAAATAAAATGGCCGCAGCCGCAAATGATATAATTATAATAACTTCTGAACGGATAAATTCCGGCTCCTGAGCTGCTTCTTTTCTTCTGTTGTCCGTTTTCTTCGGTCTTCCGACCTTTCCGCTTGTCCCTTTTTTTGCTGTTGTCCTCGATGTTGTCTTCTTCTTTGTTGTTCCAGGCACAATACTTCCCCCTTTTATCCATTGGTATCAGTATACAAAAAAAACGGAAGAATTGCAACGTTTATGAATTTCTGTTTTTAGTTTTTCTTATCTCTCTTGGAGACTCATCTATCATCTGATACAGCTTGCCAAGTGCATCTTTTATTCCACCAACCTCATCAATGAGCCCTTCCTCTACAGTTTCCTCTCCAACCAGTACAGTTCCCAAATCCCTTGTAAGCATTTCTGTGTTTAACATCAGCCGTTTTAGCTGCTCATAATCAATTTTTGCATGATCCGATACAAAGCTTAGGATTCTGTCCTGAATCATCTCAAAATACTCATAGGTCTGGGAAGCACCGATTACCATACCTGTCATACGGACCGGATGTACCATCATGGTGCCTGTAGGAACAATAAAGGAATAATCGGTACTCACTGCCAGTGGAACGCCTATGGAGTGGCTGCCGCCCAGAACAAGGGATACAGTAGGAAGGCTAAGGGAGGCAATCATCTCTGCAATGGCAAGACCTGCATCCACATCTCCTCCTGATGTGTTTAATAAGATAAGAAGACCTTCTACAGACTCATCATCTTCAATTTCTGCCAGCTTTGGAAGGATGTGATCGTATTTCGTAGCTTTGCTGTTGCCGGACAGGTTTTCATGGCCCTCGATCTCTCCTATAATCGTGAGCAAATGAATTTTACGCTGTTCAGCGTTATCTTCTAAGGTAATCTGACCGTATTCCTGAAGCTTTTCATCTTTTTTTTGTTCAATATCATTTTCAGTTTTCTTCTTATCCAGCTGTTCCTTATTGGGAGCTGACTGATTATCTGTCTGTGATTCTGCTCTGTTGGACTGCTGATTATTATCTGATTCTTCTGTCCCCTGCTGTTGAGACTGATCTCCCATGTTGTTTTCTCTATGACTCTGTTCTTCTCTCATCTTAAAACCTCCTGTTTCATATGACTGTGATTCTCTTATGATGTGGAAAAATGAGGTTTTTTATGCTTGATAAAATAAGAAAAAGGAATATTGCAGTCTTTCACAATACTCCTTATATTTAGAGGGCTGGAATTGGGTATTACCCGACTGCCCCATTTACTCATATATTTTTATTGTAAACGTTGTGGTATTATATCACAGAAACGTACTTATTATCCTGAATATAATACCTCCATAGATAATCCTTTGCTTCTTCTGCATAATCAATCCCTACTCTTTTAGCTGATACTGTTTTAAAGCCGTTCTCCTCTCCCTCTTCTACATACAGCTTATTACCACACAAATCTTCTCCATTTAAACTTTTATCTATAGCTAAAGCATTGCATATTTTTCCAGGACCATTAGTTAATCCAATTATTTCACTCTTTTTTAAGTTTTGATAAGTTTTATTAAATCGATTTTCTGCAACGAAATCAAGTTCATTTATTGGTTCAACTGCTCTTATTAAAACTGCCTGAGGAACGCCTTCTTCTCTGGTTACTATATTAAAACAATGATACATTCCATAAATCAAATATACATAAGAAACTCCTGCCCCTCCATACATTACCTCCACTCTGGGAGTTCTTTTACCGCCGTAAGAATGGGCTGCTCTATCATGAATTCCCATGTATGCTTCTGTTTCCACTATTCTGGCAGTAATCTTCCTGCCATTCACTTCATGTACAAGCACTTTACCCAAAAGCTCCTTTGCAACAATCAGCGAATCTCTGTTATAAAATTCTCTGGTTAATTTGTTCATGAAATGTATCCTCTCTAAAAGTAATTCCCAATACCCGAGGATATGTTCCCACAGGCATTCAATATCTTTTAAAATGATGTTCGCTCAAATCCCAAAAATCTGGTTCCCTGAAAAGTAAGCTTTCCTCTATCCCCTTCTGCAATCTGTCCATACTGGCTCCCTGATACTCCTAATTCCATCCTGTCCCCGCTTTCCACTTGGAACGTTATATAATAGGAAGTAGATGAGGTATTCATCATCATATTATTGTTATCGTTGTTGTTGTGATGATGATGATGATGGTATGATACATCTGTCCGTCTGGTGACAACAAACGCTTCCACATCAAGTACAGGTGATTGATTGTTGTGATTCCACTGTTTCACACCTTTTATCAAGGTAATTATAATTACACCAAACACCAAAAGAAATACTAAGCTGAACAAAATTGGAAATACACTATTGAAAAATCCAAACATATTATAACTATACATAGTCCTGCTTTCATCCCCTTTCTGAATATTCCATTAATATTATAAACTCTCACATTATTATATATTATTATCAGACACTTTTTCTTTCTTTTTCCTTAATTTGAATTACAATATTTTAGTTGTGATTTCAACAACGTATTGACTTTGATACTTTCCCATGGTAAACTACTGAACAATAAAAACAGTGGTCATTGTTTATTGCCAAAAGGGGCAGCGCGGGAGTTTATACGTGCTGTTTTTCTATAATGAGTATGGAAATATGGTCCACAATGAAAAAGGAGAGATTCATATGAATAATTTTTTTATCGCACAGACATTTGGTAAGTCGTCCAACTATACCGACATTCAAAACAATCTATTTAAGGAGTACAATGTAAAAAAAGGGCTCCGCAACGAAGACGGCACAGGAGTCCGTGTAGGGCTTACAAGGGTTTCTGACGTTGTGGGCTATGAGATTGAGGATGGTAAAAAAATTAATGTTCCCGGCAAGCTTTTCTACCGTGGAATTGAAATCAGCGATCTTGTAAACGGCAAAAACGGGGAACGCTACGGTTATGAAGAAACTGCATTTCTCTTAATATTTGGCTATCTTCCAACGAAAAAGGAATTAAATGAATTTGCAGGAATCCTCAGACATTTCTATTCCCTTCCAGATGAATTTCTTGATAAGCACATGTTAAGAAGCCCTTCCAAAAATCTGATGAACAGCCTTCAGCAGAGTATTCTGGCTCTTTACAACTATGACGAAGATCCAGATAATATAGATCCTTACCAAACTCTGTTAAAAGGAATCAGCATTCTGGCTAAGCTTCCTTCTCTTGCAGCTTATGCTTATCAGTGCAAGATTCACTATTTTGACAGGGAAAGTCTTGTGATTCACTATCCTAAGTCAGAGTATTCCTTTGCTGAAAACCTTCTCTATATGCTGCGCAGAGATGGCAAGTTTACAAAGCAGGAAGCTGATCTGTTGGACGTATTATTGATGATCCACGCCGATCACGGCGGCGGAAATAACTCAACATTTACAAATGTGGTAATTTCCTCAACAGGTACTGATATCTACTCTTCCATCTCCGCTTCCATCGGCTCCTTAAAGGGACCAAAGCACGGCGGTGCCAATAACCGCTGTCACGGAATGCTTGAGGCTGTGAAAAATGAAATCGGAGTAAAAGCAACAGAGGAACAGATGAAATCAGTCCTTCAGAGGATTCTGGATAAAAACTTCTATGATAACTCCGGTCTTGTCTATGGTCTCGGTCACGCAGTTTATACAGTTTCCGATCCTCGTGCCGATCTTTTAAAGGTTTGCTGTGAAAAGCTTGCCAAGCAGACAAAGCGTGAAGATGAGTATGATTTTTTAGTAAAATTCGAGCAGGTAGCCAAGTCTTATCTTGAAGGAAGCGGAAAAACCCTTTCAAACAATGTGGACTTCTACAGTGGCTTCGCTTATAATATGTTACAGATACCGGAAGATATGTATACACCACTTTTTGTCTGCGCACGTATGGCAGGCTGGCTGGCACACAATATCGAAAACAAGCTGTATGATGGCAAAATCATGCGTCCGGCAACTAAATATGTAGGCGAAACTGTTAACTACCAAAAAAGAGAGGAACGATAATTTATGGTAAAATTATATGATGGCGGTGCTTATCTGGTCAACGGTACAGAACTGGTACCTGAGGCAGAAGCAGGTAAGATAGCAGCCATGACCGGAAAGACCGTAACAAAAGAAGAGGCAAAAAAAGGTACCATAGCTTATTCCATTCTGGAAGAACACAACACTACCGATAACATGGAGCAATTAAAAATTCGTTTTGATTCCATGGCATCCCATGATATTACCTTTGTGGGAATTATCCAGACTGCCCGTGCATCAGGGCTTACGGAATTCCCTATTCCATATGTAATGACCAACTGTCACAACTCTTTGTGTGCTGTAGGCGGAACCATTAACAGCGATGACCACGTATTCGGTCTTTCTGCTGCTAAAAAATACGGCGGAATCTTTGTACCACCTCACATTGCAGTTATTCATCAGTATATGCGTGAAATGATGGCAGGCTGCGGCAAGATGATTCTGGGCTCTGACAGCCATACCCGCTATGGTGCTCTGGGCACTATGGCTATAGGAGAAGGCGGCGGGGAGCTGGCGAAACAGCTGCTTCGTGATACATATGATGTTGCTTATCCAGGCGTTGTTGCAATCTATCTGACAGGAAAACCATCTCCTGCTGTAGGTCCTCATGACGTGGCGCTTGCCATTGTTGGTGCAGTATTTAAAAATGGATATGTTAAGAATAAAGTCATGGAGTTCGTAGGTCCTGGTGTTGCTTCCATGGATACAGATTACAGAAACGGCGTAGACGTTATGACCACTGAGACCACCTGTCTCAGCTCCATTTGGAGAACTGATGAGGATACAAAGGCTTATTTAACCCTTCATGGCAGAGGCAATGACTACAAGGAGTTAAATCCTGCTGACGTTGCTTATTATGACGGAGTGGTGACTGTGGATTTAAGCACCATTAAACCAATGATCGCTCTTCCATTCCACCCAAGCAATACTTATGAAATCGATGAATTAAATGCTAATCTGGGAGATATTTTAAGAACAGTGGAAAAAGAAGCGGAACAGATTCTTGAAGGCTCTGACGTTCATCTGTCCCTTACAGATAAGATAGTCGATGGGAAACTAAAGGTAGATCAGGGAATCATTGCTGGCTGTGCAGGCGGAAATTACTCCAATGTTATGGCTGCTGCCCATATTCTGTCAGGCAAAAACTGCGGCAATGATTATTTTGAATTATCCGTGTATCCTTCTTCCCAGCCTGTTTATATGGATTTGGTTAAGAAGGGAGCTATCTCCGACTTAATGGCTACCGGAGCCACTGTCCGCACTGCATTCTGCGGTCCTTGCTTTGGAGCCGGCGATACACCTTCCAATAATGCCTTAAGTATTCGCCACACCACCAGAAACTTCCCTAACCGTGAAGGTTCCAAGCCTGGTAATGGACAGATTTCTGCAGTTGCACTGATGGATGCCCGTTCTATTGCGGCATCAGCACTGAATGGCGGTATTTTAACCTCAGCTGAAGATATCGGCTATGATTACACCATTCCTGCTTACGAGTTTGACAGCTCCTCTTATGACAGCAGAGTATATCAGGGATTTGGCGATGCGAAAAAGGACGAAGAGCTGATCTACGGCCCTAATATCAAAGACTGGCCTGTAATGAGCGCTCTTACTGACAATATTATGCTGCGTATCTGCTCTAAGATTATGGACCCGGTTACAACTACCGATGAGTTAATTCCTTCCGGAGAGACCTCATCTTACCGCTCCAATCCTCTGGGTCTGGCTGAATTCACCTTATCAAGACGTGATCCTCAATATGTAGGCCGTTCCAAAAAGGTAAATGAGCTGGAGATGCTGCGCCAGGCAGGAAGCTGCCCACTGGAAGCAGATGCTGAACTGGAAGCTGCATTTAAGGCTTTGAAAACCCATTTAAACCAGCCGGAGCTGCAGGCAAAGGATACAGAGATCGGAAGCATGATCTATGCAGTAAAACCAGGTGATGGTTCCGCCAGAGAACAGGCAGCAAGCTGCCAGAGAGTTCTGGGAGGTCTTGCCAATATTGCAAGCGAGTACGCAACCAAGCGTTACCGCTCCAATGTAATCAACTGGGGAATGCTTCCATTCCTTTTAGATGGGGAACCGGACTTTGAAGTAGGCGACTTTGTCTATGTACCTGGAATCCGTCAGGCTCTTGATGGAGATATGAAGAATATTCCTGCTTATATCGTTAAGAATACAGATGGAAGTCCTGTAATAGAAATTAACCTTTCCATCGCTGATATGACGCCTGAGGAAAGAGCCATTATTAAGGCAGGATGCCTGATTAACTATAACCGTAATCGTCTTAGTGATGGGAAATAAATGTAGATATTGATATTGTTATGGCAACAGCATAGTCAGTTTTGGCTATGCTGTTTTGCTGTCTCTTAAGCAGCGTAAGCACAAGCTTATCCCTATCCACGGCTTTCAATATTTCTCAGCCTATCCACTACGCTTTCCTTTTTCATACCAAGATATATTGCTATAGGTATGGTAATGCTGATTACAGCAAGTAACACAGCAAATATTAGAAAAGGAATCAAGGGTATTGAAAATTTAAAATAATCATTTTGCTGCTGCACAAATTTTTCTGTTATAACTATAATTATATTTCCTGCAGTGCTCAATAATATTAAGATACTTACACAGAAAAAAGCTCCCTCTCCTAAAAGCATATTTAACATTTGCCTTTTGGTCATGCCGATACTTTGCATAATAGCAAATTCTATCCTGCGATCCATCAAATCTGTAATAACAGTATTGCAATAACTTAGAATGGAAAACACTAACAGAATTCCACAGAAAGTTCCCATCACTATCCTGGTTGCAAAAATATAGCTCTGTTCCTTTGCAAGTATTGCAGAATTTGCAGTTAAATAATACAGATTACCACTTTCACTCTGCTGGTTTTCTTCTATTAAAAGGCTCTGAATAATACTTTTTATCTTAGATTCATCTTCCGCTGCAACATCAAAGGAAACCTGATATGTAACAGGTTGAATGTTATAACTTTCCATTGTTTTACTGCTAATAATTACATAGTTCAGATTTTTACCATTCCATGGCATATTTAATACCGGAAAACCTTTATTTGTCGTATCAAGGTATCCGCAGCAGACAAACTCAATCTCCTTGCCACCATCTTCGATAAGAAGCCCTGACAGATTTTTACCGATTACCTTCTCTGCTTCCATCTCCTGCTGCTCTGAAAGTTCATTTTTATGTAAAAGTATGAATCCATTGTTATTTTCAAAAGTGTCTAAATCTATATTAAATTCTTTCTCACTTATATATTGGCTCAGCCTATTGATCCACTCATCCGGCACTACCTGTACTGTCAATTCAGTAATTATATCCTTTCCTCCATTCTTCTGGGAATGCCTTATTGGAACCATTGCTTCCGAACGGTAACCAAATATTCCATAACTGCCTATACACTCTGCCATACTCTCCGGCTCGATTTTAAAGCTTTCAGTTATATAAGAAATCATCTCTTCCAGAAGCAACTCATGTCCAATTATGGAATCAAGATTTCTCCCATTGTTCATGAGTATATATTCTGCCACCGCTTCTTTGGTGACTCCGATTTCAAAGTCAGGATTTTGCCTGATTTCATTTGTTCTGTCAAGACCACCAATTATTACTATTGAAAGCAGCGAAACTTCTATACCAAGAAATACAGAAGCTATTGTTATAGAAACTTTCTTTCTATTTCGAGTAAAATTTCTCCAGGCCATCAATAATATTGATGTTCCTTTTTTAGATTTATATATCTTTTTTAATCCGGTAGTTTTTTGTTTTGAACGCAGACACTCCATAGGAGATAATTTCATCATTGTATGTATGCAATGCCAAAATGCAGCCAATACGCCCACCCCTGCTATACATACAGACAGTATAAGTAATTTTAAAGAATATACTTCTAATCTTTCAGCACTCCCTAAACCAGCCAGATACATTTTCTCGATCAGTCTTGGTACAACACTTTTAACAAGTATACTTCCGCATATCCCACCTAAAACGCTTCCTATTACTATAATTTTGAAACTTTGCAGCAGGAATATCTTTTGTACCTGCTTAGGTGTGGCTCCTATTATTTTTAATAAACCATAATTTTTTTTATATCTTTCTAAGGAAATTGAAAAAATATTATAAATGAATAAAGCCATGCTTAAAAATATCAACATAGCTCCTGCTATGGAGATAAGAATACCTCCTGCCATATTCTGCAGTGTATGGGATATGCCCTCATTAATTACTTGAAAATTTTGACTTATATCCAATTTTACATCCTGGTAAAATCTTTCTTCCATTTGTTTTCTGCTAAACCATATATCATCTGATTTTATAAATATATTGGCAGGGTAAAAGTCTGTACTAAGTTCACTAAAAAAGGACTTGGAAAAATACGCTGCCGGCAATTTATCCAAGTCTGTCACATAATCTGTATAATAGCCGGATAAATGAAAAGACCTCTTAATATCCTCAACACCCGTTTGAATCCAATTATATTGTACGATATGCGAGGGGATATCCATGCCTATCTCCGGCTGCTCTATTCCCAGCGATTCCAGTATACGTGTTGATAACATTATCTCATCAATATTTTGAGGATAATTACCTGTAAAATTCTCATAAGCCGGAAGTATGATTTTTTGGAAGTCTTCTTCCTCAACAATATTACAAGAATATAACGTTTTCCCATTCTGGTAACAATATCCAAATTCTTTTACTGCCCCTGCTTCACTGACATAGCTGAGATTTAACAAATTTAGATATTGTTCCTCTGAACCATTATCCAGGATTACAGCAGCGGCAGAACCATTTTCCCGAATTGTTCTTATGCCGTCAGCCTGTATCCTTCCCCTAACAAGACTCATCATTACAAATAAAGCAGTTATTGATACCGCCATAGTGCTGATCAAAATAAAATTACTTTTTATGTTTGCCTTGGCAAATGCATTGGCAAGTTCTGATGATATGTTATTCCTTTTTACAGAAGCTCCCCTCATATAATTTCACCATCTTCCACTCGAATAATCCTATCTGCTTTTGCCGCAATCTCTTCGCTGTGTGTAACTATTGCAATGGTCTGACTATATTTATCAGCAGCTTTCTGCATGATTTCAATTACTTCCCGGCTTGTTTTACTGTCCAGATTACCAGTAGGTTCATCTGCCAAAATAATTGCAGGTCTTACACATAAAGCTCTTGCAATTGCAACTCTCTGCTGCTGACCTCCCGATAAGGTATTGGGCATCTGCATTAGCTTTTCTTCAATTCCTAACGCTTCTACAATTTCCTGAACATATTTCAGATCAATTTCATTTCCTTCCAATCTTTGCGGTAAAACTATGTTTTCGTAAACATTTAACACTGGGAGTAAATTATAATTTTGAAAGATAAATCCCATGTTTTTTCTTCTGAAAATACATAGTTCTTCCTCATTAAGGTCATTAATCAAGATATCATTTATATAAATCAAACCTTCTGTTGGGTTGTCCAACCCTCCAATTATATTCAAAAGAGTTGTTTTCCCACTGCCTGAGCTTCCGATAATGGCCACGAATTCGCCTTTTTTAATTTCGAGGGACACATTATTTAAGGCTACTGTTGCCATTTCTCCATTTATATATGTTTTTGTAAGGGAAACTGTTTTTACTGCATTCATTTTAATCCACCCCTGTTTTAGATTTCAATCAACATTGGTATTGTCTGCAATATTGATATTAGTTATTGTATCAATTTCCAGATTCTTTTTCAATTCATGTTCTTTCAGGCGCTATTTGTTTTTTTATTTTTTAATGCCAGTTCCCTCAAAATGTTGTATACTCTAATTTATAGGGAATATCCTTCTTTACATTTTTGATTAGTCAGCCATATATTAACAGAAACCAGGGAACGTTCTATATTTATTTATATTGAATATAAATTATCCCGTAAAAAATTAATTAAAACTGTTATAAGTGCATTTCGGGAACTTGGTACCAATGGACAGGTTTATCATCTCTATTTCTTTGATGAAATAGTATCAAACACAAATAGCCCCGATGCAGGTGGAATAATAGTTGAATATTCTAACATAAATAAAATCATTGAAGCAAGTATGCCTCCCTATAGAAGCGAACACTTTAGAGCCAAATAATAAATACGAATGGTTGGATTTTCTATGCGAACGCAATATAAAAATCAAATGTGTTAATATAAGCTAAGCAAATGATAAATTGCTTATACTTTCTAAAAATCGTTGTAAAAAAATGCTGTAATACAGAAAGCAACCTATTAATCACTTTCTGTATTACAGCACATTTCAACTTAATTCTTAAATATAATTACCTCATCACAGCCAAATTCCTACACTTCCAAACTAATCCCCCAAAATATTCACAATCTTCACCGGAGTACGATAATTCCACGTAGAAATCTTAATTCCGCTTCTTCTGCTTGCTGCATTAACAATCTGACCATTGCCAATATAAATACCCACATGATTGATTTTACCTCTGCTGTTGGCATAGAATACCAGATCACCAGGTCTCATCTCACTGGACTTAATGGATTTACCCATACCAGCCTGTGAGCCTGAATAATGTGGCAGTCCCACACCAAAGTGACCAAATACAGAAAGTGTAAATCCGGAACAGTCTGCACCCCTTGTCAGGCTTGTACCGCCCCATACATAAGGGTTGCCAAGAAACTGCAGCGCATAGTTAACAATCTGTGTTCTTCTGGAAGCTGATGCGTTGGCCTTTTCCTCCAGAGGTGAGAACTTAATGGCTTCCGGAAGCGCATAACGCACATCTACATAATCAGTTGCAACATAGGCACTGCTGTCCTCTTCCAGCTCGATCTCCACCCAGCCGTCAATCTGCTTCAGTGCAGGATATCGTTCATTATTGGATATCTGAGTCCATATCTTGGAATCAGTAGACGGTTCTGTACGGGCATTGAGCATATCAGTGTTAACAATAACCATAAGCTCAGCCACCTGCATTGCCTCATCCTTAGCGGCCTGACCGGTGAGAATAAAATCAGACTTTACATATCCGGTAATCTTCCCTGACTGTATCTTATACCAGCCGTCTTCCGTTGTTTCAAGAATATCTCCGGCTGCTTTGCTTGGCATCTTAGCTATAATCTTGCCCTTTTCACTTGGTTCTTCTCTTACATTCAAGTAGTTATCAACATTGGAAATACCAATGTTATTATACATATTAAAAACCATGGCTCTTAAATCCAGCTTACGCGCTTCATTCAGCGCATAGTCCAGATTTACATAGTCTGCTGACATGTAGCCCTGTTCAATCTGCACCCAGCCATCTGTCTCTCCTATGACCTCATACCGCTCATTCATAAGCCCCTGGCCTAATACCTCTGAGGTTATATCGGGTTCTTTTCGTATGTTTAAATTATCCGCTGTAACAATGGCTCTGATCTTCACCAGGTCCTTAGCCTTGGTTTTGGCTTCCTCCCCTGTTATTACATACTGGGAGTTAATATAGCCCTCAATACCACCTGAGGATATCTTATACCATTCATCTTCTCTGGTCTCCAGTATATCACAGGCGCTGTCTCCAAGAAGCTTGCCAATAATCTCACCGCTGGCTCCCGGTTCCTTTCTCACATTGAGATAACCGGACACTTCCACAATTCCCAGATTACCATAGGAATCAACTACTGCCTGCTTCTTCTCATCCTCCTGTGCCTTAAGAGCCGCTTCCTGCTCCTCCAGAGCTTTTGCCGCCGCCTCTGCTGCTGCGGATTCAGCATCTTCAGGGGAAACGGTTGTCTCTGTTCTGGGATCAGCTGATACTGCAGTATTCTCAGTCTTTGTTCCCTTAAACACAGTTTTCTTCAGTCCAAAACCAGCAACAGCCACAACTCCAATAGAAGCTGCGGCTATGACTGCAATCTTTATATATCGTTCATAATCATTGTTATTACGTTTTTTTCTTGCTTTCTTAAGTCGTATCAGATAGTCATTATTGTCGTTACTGCTATCATTCAAATGATCGTTTTTATTCTCATTATCCATTCGTATTCTCACTCCGTAAATCATATATTCCCAAATAGCCGGTTAAAATTGCGAGTTTATTCGTCTTAGTATAACATAATCCGTCACAGAATACGACATTGAAACTATTAATTTTTTGTTACGTAAATATATCGTAATTATTAATGCAGCACTTTACCAAGTATTTATTTTGCAAGGATCATACGGTCATTGGAGAATTCTTCACCGCTGGCTTCCTCGAATTTCTTCAGAAGGTCTTCAACCTCCAGCTTCTTCTTCTCTTCTCCTGACACATCATAGATAATACGGCCTTCATGCATCATAACCAGACGGTTACCTATGGAAATGGCGTCTTTCATATTATGTGTGATCATCAGAGTGGTTAAATTCTGTTCCGATACAATCTCATCTGTAATCTCCAGAACCTTTCTGGCTGTCTTAGGGTCAAGAGCAGCTGTGTGCTCATCTAAGAGAAGTAGCTTTGGTCTCTGGAGAGTTGCCATTAATAGAGTCAGCGCCTGTCTCTGGCCTCCTGACAACAAGCCTACTTTATTGCTCATACGATCCTGAAGCCCCAATCCCAGCTTTTCTAAGGATTCACGGAAAAATTCCTTCTCATTTGCCTTAATCCCCCAGGAAAGGCCTCTTGACTTGCCTCTGCGGTATGCTAAAGCCATGTTCTCCTGAATCTCCATACCTGCTGCAGTTCCCATCATAGGGTCCTGAAACACTCTTCCAATATATTTGGCACGCTGATGCTCTGGAAATCTTGAAATATTCACATTTTCAATCTCGATTTTACCTGAGTCAATGGGGTATACTCCGGCGATCATATTGAGCATTGTGGACTTTCCTGCTCCATTTCCTCCGATCACTGTTACAAAATCTCCTGAATCCAGATGGAGGTCAATACCGTCTAAGGCCTTCTTCTCATTGATTGTGTTGATATTGAAGGTCTTTCTTACATTCTTAATATCCAGCATGGTTATACCCCTCCTTCTGTATAGGATCTCTTCAAACGCCATTTTCTGGTCATAACAGGAACACAGAGGGCGATTGCTACGATAACGGCTGAAAGCAGCTTCATATCATTGGCATTCATACCCATACGGAGAACAATGGCACGAATTGCAAAATAAATTACAGAACCTACCACACCTGACAAGAGCTTACTTCCAAAGGAACGCATCCGCCCCATCAAAACATCTCCAATAACAATAGCTGCAAGACCAATAACAATGGCACCTGTTCCCATGCCAATATCTGCATACTTCTGACTCTGGCAGACAAGTCCCCCTGACATTCCTACCAGACCATTGCTGATAATCAAAGCAAGAAGCTTGGTCCAGTTGGTATTAACTCCCTGAGCCCTGATCATATATTCATTATTACCTGTTGCACGCATAGCACTTCCAATTTCAGTTCCGAAAAACCAATAAAGGAAAATTACCATAAGCAAAGCAATTCCTATTCCGATTGCAATCGAAGCAAGCTGCTTATTCATACCAGTTAATTCTATAAACTGAGAAAAGATAGAATCTGTCTTAAGCAAAGGCGCATTGCTCTTGCCACCCATAATTCTTAGATTAATCGACCACAAGCCTATCTGGGTCAGGATTCCTGCCAGTATAGCCGGGATCTCAAAAATCGTATGGAGGAAGCCGGTTACTGCACCTGCAGCCATTCCAGCCAGAGTTGCGCAAAGTAGTGCAATCCACGGATTGGCAAGCAAAGCGGAATACCACTTATCTCCGTCTCCCTTGAGAATCAGAATTGCACAGACACAGCCTCCAAGAGCAAAGCTTCCGTCTACTGTAAGATCAGCAATATCCAGCTGCTTATATGTAATATAAACACCCAGCACCATGACCCCCCATAAAACGCCCTGTACAACTGCATCCTGTAAGGATATTAGCAAACCACTCATCAATTATTCCTCCACATCTGTACTTTTAGTTATAAACACAGCAGACAAAAGCACATCGGCCTTTGTCTGCTGCAAATACCTATTGTAATCCTGATACATCAATACCAAGAATTTCCGCTGTTTCTTCATTTACAGACAACTTACATTTTTCAAGTGGAAGATATTCAATTGCCATCTTGGAAATGTCTTCGCCCTCTATAAGGATTCTAACTGCCTGCTGACCTGCTAAATAACCAAGTTCATAATAATCAATACCATAGGTTGCCAGACCGCCTGCGTTAACCATACCTTCTTCACCACAGATAATCGGAATCTTATTATCATTAGCAACCATGGCTACAGTAGCCATTCCTGCTGCAACTACATTATCTGTTGGCGCATAGATTGCATCTACCTTGCCAACCATAGAAGTTACCACAGTCTGAATCTCATTAGAATTGGAAACAGTATAGTCAACTGCCTTCATTCCCTTTGCTTCAATGGCTTCTCTTGCCATATTAGCCTGAATCTCAGAGTTGGACTCTGCGGAACAGTAAAGAACACCTATTGTCTCAGCTTCTGGAAGAAGCTGCTGTAATAGATCGATTTGCTCTTTTACAGGAGTTAAATCTGAAGTACCGCTTACATTGCCGCCTGGAGCTTCATTACTTGCAACCAGATCTGATGCAGCCGGGTCTGTTATTGCGGTAATAAGAATAGGGATCTCTGAAGTAGCCCCTGCTACAGCCTGTGCTGCCGGAGTTGCAATGGCAAGAATTAAATCATCTCCATCATTAACCAGCTTGCTGGCAATGGTCT
Source organism: Hungatella sp. UBA5385 (assembly GCA_002409995.1). Taxonomy (GTDB): domain Bacteria; phylum Bacillota; class Clostridia; order Lachnospirales; family Lachnospiraceae; genus UBA5385. Next base: position 254,927 of record DHOR01000040.1, read on the forward strand.
GACAGGTGGACTGATCACCGGAAGCATTCTGGGAATCAAGTGTATAAGCAATTCCTGAATCATCTAAAGCCTGAACAAAACCTTTGTTAGATGCATCAAGAGCAGTGTGCTGTACCAGCTGTAAGATACCAATCTTAAATACCTTGCCGTCTGCTGCCTGATCTGCAGCTGCTGTGTCCTCTGCTTTGTCTGCTGCTGTTGTGTCCTCTGCCTTTGTCTCTGCTGCTGTGGTCGCTGCTGCCCCACTATCTGTTGTCTTGTTTCCGCATGCTGTCATAGAAAGCAGCATTGCACCTGCAACAATTACAGATAATAATCTGGTTGACTTTCTCATAATCTTCTCTCCTCTTTTTTCAAAATACCATTCATTTTTTGAACTTAATTGGTATCATACAACAAAATTTTCCTGACGTCAATTTTATTACATTAATTTTGTGCGATATTAATGCAGTAAAGTGAAATTTCGTCATAATTACTAAAAATTCAGGATCATTTTCGTAGGATTATCTACACAAAAAAGGATTGAAATCTTGTTAAGAATTTCAATCCTGGTTTTCAATGTACTATGAATTCTATTAATGAATTACTTTTTTGTAAATCCGGCAAAGGTTAAGAATCTCTGAAAAGCAAGGCGGCCTTTTTCATCACATTTATAAACACCTGCATCTTCCAACACCTTTTCAAATACCATACCTATTTCTTCTTTTAAAATCTCATTGATGTTATCTTCTGTCACAGATTGGTATTTAGGCAGGAATTCCTTTACCCAGTCACTGTGTTTTTCAATCATCTCATTGCTGTTTATATCTTTTCCTTCCAGAATATACTGAGTAAGCAATACCAGCTCCTCTTTTAATCTGGACGGAAGAACTGCAAGTCCCATCACCTCAATGAGCCCAATGTTCTCTTTTTTAATATGATGCAGCTCCTGATGAGGATGATACACTCCCATCGGAAACTCTTCAGTTGTAATGTTGTTACGCAGAACAAGGTCCAGCTCATAGAATCCGTCCTTCATTCTTGCAATTGGAGTTATGGTGTTATGAGGTTCTCCATCAGTTTCAGCAAAGATAAACGCCTCTTCATCTGTGTATCCTCTCCATGCCTCCAGCACCTTTGTTCCAACTTCAATTAAATCCTCAGCATTTTTACTCCGTGTACGAAGAACTGACATAGGCCAGTTGACAATGCCGGCTTCCACATTTTCAAAGCCCTCCAGCTTAAAACTGCTTTCCATAGGTGCCTTAGCCATAGCAAAGGTATAATTTCCTCCCTGAAAATGATCATGGGACAGAATGGAACCTCCTACAATAGGAAGGTCTGCATTGGACCCAAGAAAATAGTGAGGGAACTGTTTCACAAAATCAAAGAGTTTGACAAATGTTTCACGTTCTATTTTCATAGGAATATGCTGGCCATTGAAAACGATACAATGCTCGTTGTAGTAAACATAGGGGGAATACTGGAAGCCCCACTGGCTGTTGTTAATGGTCATTCTGATGATTCTGTGATTATTTCTGGCAGGATGATTGGTTCTGCCTGCATACCCTTCATTCTCCATACAGAGCTGGCATTTCGGATAGCCACTCTGTTTTGCCAGCTTGGCTGCTGCAATGGCTTTGGGGTCCTTTTCCGGCTTTGATAAATTCACTGTAATGTCAAGATCACCGTATTTTGTTGAGGTAACCCATCTCATATCCTTTTTAATTCTATATCTTCGGATATAGTCAGAATCCTGGCTCAACTTATAATAGTACTCTGTTGCTTTCTCTGATGACTGACTGCTGTAAATATCCCAAAAAGTGCGCTCCACCTCACTGGGTCTTGGCATGAGACAATTCATCAGCTTTGTATCAAAAAGATCTCTGTATGTAATGCTGTCATCAGGAAGAACTCCTGTCTCATGAGCATAATCCATCAATTCTGCTAAAACATCTTCTAATTCATACTCTCCGGTTTCACCAACAGGCTCTTCATATTCGTCCATATGCATGACTTCCAGAATCTGATTCGTTGCATAAATCCTGTCTGTCTCTGTAATAAGACCTGTATCCACCCCGTACTGTACCAGCTTTTTGACTGCCTCATAAATCATCTCAATATTCCTCCTGGTTTTTCTATCTATATTCTTTTCCATTATAGCCTTCCAGCCATTGCAAAACAATAGAATATCTTTTGATCTTCCTACAATTTTTTTATCAAATGTCCAATTCGTTCTACAATCATACTTCCTAAGATACCGATTACCATGCCTGCTATGGTTCCCGAAAAGAGGAGCACAGGAAGATAGGTAAGTATTGCCGGCTGCTTTACTACAAAGGCTGCTACACAGATCTGACCGACATTATGACCTACTCCACCGATAATGCTGATTCCAGTTGTACCAAACCAGCCTTTTTTCTTACATACGATCATGCAGAGGATACTGAGTAACCAGCCACCAAGACTGTATATCATGCTGAACATGTTGCCAAAAGTAAATCCCACCAGAACAATGCGAATCAGGGATACAACAACAGTTCCACCGATTCCTATGGTATATAACCCTGTAATTGTTACAAGGTTGGCAAGTCCAAGCTTAATGCCCGGAGCGCCCATGGAAATAGGGATCAAAGATTCCACAAAGCTTAATACAAATGCCAGGGCAATCAGCATTCCATATAATGCCGCTTTCCCGGCTGAACCTTTATCTGCCATATCCACTCTCCTTCTGTGCTGCGATTAGTTTATTATGTGACCTTTTTGCACTCTGATCTTTCTATGTTATCATATTTTTTCTTCTATGTAAAAAGAAAAATCCCGGAAGGCAGAGATTGCCCGCCGGGATTTTACCTTTTTATATTTTTGATTAGCTAATTGACAGCTTATTTAACTGCCTGACTTAAGCAGTCCTTCACACCATTGACAAAGCCATATAAATTAATACTGACTGATGCTACTGTATCTGTATAGCCATCATTGTTTATTAAACCATCTAAGCCCTGGTGCTCTATTACATAAGCTACCACTGCTTCTGCCTGTTCATGCCATTTCGGATTGCTTTCTGTCATCACATACTTGCCGTCCATAGATAACTGGCTCTTTAATTCGCCGTCTTTGGAAATACAGTCCCAAGTAAGGGCTGTAATTTCGTTGTCCTTAATGGTCATGCTTACAAGATCTTTATAGCCATTCTGGTCAAACTCAGGTGCTTCATATTTGTAGGTGCCGTCTTTCCAAGCTGATTCTGTTGCTGTGCTTTCTGATGCCTGATTTAAGCAGTCCTTCACACCATTGACAAAACCATATAAATTAATACTGACTGATGCTACTGTATCTGTATAGCCATCATTGTTTATTAAACCATCTAAGCCTTGGTGTTCCATTACATAGGCGACTACTGCCTCTGCCTGCTCATGCCATTTCGGATTGCTTTCTGTCATCACATACTTGCCGTCCATAGATAACTGGCTCTTTAATTCGCCATCTTTGGAGATACAGTCCCAGGTAAGGGCTGTAATTGTATTGCTTTCAATGGTCATACTTACAAGATCTTTATAGCCATTATCATCAAATTCAGGTGCTTCATACTTATAAGTTCCATCCTTCAATGCTGATTCTGTGGCTGTAGCTTCAGATGCCTGTTTGAGACAATCCTTAACTCCATTGACAAATCCATATAAGTTAATGCTGACTGATGCCACTGTATCTGTATAACCATCGCTGTTAATTAAGCCTTCCAGTCCCTGGTTCTCCATTACATAAGCTACAACTGCTTCTGCCTGTTCATGCCATTTTGGATTGCTTTCTGTCATCACATACTTGCCGTCCATAGATAACTGGCTCTTTAGTTCGCCATCTTTGGAGATACAGTC
>DHOR01000040.1:259018-259339 GCA_002409995.1 Hungatella sp. UBA5385
TTTATAGCCATTATCATCAAATTCTGGTGCTTCGTACTTATAATTGCCGTCTTTCCATGCTGATTCTGTGGCTGTACCTTCAGATGCCTGTTTGAGACAATCCTTTACACCATTGACAAATCCATATAAGTTAATGCTGACTGATGCCACTGTATCTGTATAACCATCGCTGTTAATCAAACCGTCTAGTCCCTGGTGCTCCATTACATAAGCTACCACTGCTTCTGCCTGTTCATGCCATTTTGGATTGCTTTCTGTCATCACATACTTGCCGTCCATAGATAACTGGCTCTTTAATTCGCCATCTTTGGAGATACAGTC
>DHOR01000040.1:259591-292141 GCA_002409995.1 Hungatella sp. UBA5385
TTTATAGCCATTATCATCAAATTCAGGTGCTTCGTACTTATAACTGCCGTCTTTCCATGCTGATTCTGTGGCTGTAGCTTCAGATGCCTGTTTGAGACAATCCTTTACACCGTTAACAAATCCATATAAGTTAATGCTGACTGATGCTACTGTATCTGTATAACCTTCGCTGTTAATTAAACCGTCCAATCCCTGGTGCTCCATTACATAAGCTACTACTGCCTCTGCCTGCTCATGCCATTTCGGATTGCTTTCTGTCATCACATACTTGCCGTCCATAGATAACTGGCTCTTTAATTCGCCGTCTTTGGAGATACAGTCCCAGGTGAGAGCTGTAATTGTATTGTTCTCAATAGTCATGCTTACAAGATCCTTATAGCCATTGTCATCAAATTCAGGTGCTTCGTACTTGTAAGTTCCGTCTTTCCAGTCAGCTGTTACAGCAGGCTCTGTCTCAGGAACAGTCTCTTCTTCAATTGCTTCGCCTCTTGCCTGTGCAAGTGCCAGATCCACTGCGTTTTTAACGGCATCACTTGTGATGGTTGCTCCGCTGACTGCGTCAACCTCTGTTGTCTGTCTTGCCATAATGGAATCTGTCAAAACAGGATATACCTGGCTTAACAGGGTGTCCTTTTCAGCCACTACCTCAATGGATTCAATGGACTTTGAAGACACTGTTACAACAACTTTCACAGGGCCACCATATCCTTTGGCTGATGCTTCATAAACGCCGGGTGTGTAGATAGCCGGACGTGCCATATTATCGAGAGCTTTATAGAGGGGATTTGATCCCAGAATAAGAACAATTCCCAGTATGATCAAGGCTGCCAATCCAATAAGGCCGTTTTTCTTTGTTTTCCAACTTCCTTCTTTCATAATATCCTCCTAATTGATTGATCTTCTTTATTGTCTATATTTTAACACATTACACCATCTTACATCAATACACTTTCCCTGATTTCACCAGATTTTATAAAATTTTAATAAGTTTGGATGAGTTTTATTATTTATGATATACTTGGTATATTAAATAATATCAATTATTGGAGAACAATCTGTTATGAAATATTTATTTTCAAAGAAAGAAACTATTCTTGTTGTTATTTTATTAACAATATCTGCACTATTATTTCTGGGAAAACAGCTTTTATATTCAAATCCCCCAAGAGAAGTGGAGATTTCTGTAGATGGACAGGTGATAAAAACCCTGAACCTCTATGAGGATACAGAACTGACTGTTGAAGGCTATCACGGCGGAACCAATCACCTTGTAATTGAGGATGGAAAGGTATTTGTAACAGAAGCAACCTGCCCTGATAAGGTCTGTGTCCATCAGGGAACTATTGAACACACAGGAGAAAGCATTGTCTGTCTCCCCAACCGCATGATTGCCAGAATTAAGGATTAATCTGTCTTTTTATCTCCCCAGAAAAACAGCGCCACTGTACCTGGTCCAGTATGGGCGCCGATCACTGTACCAACACTGTTGATTACAACCTTACCATTGAGTTTTGGAAACCTCTGTTCCACCAGATCTGCAACCTCTCTTGCATCTTCATAACAGGCAGAATTGGATATGAAACACTTTTTACTATAATCTGTCCTGTCCTCTGCATACAGCTCCATCATACGAACCGCTTCCTGGATTGCCTTTTTCTTAGTTCTGATCTTCTGTCTGGGAATCAGACGTCCTTCATTATTCACATTCATCAGAGGGCAGATACTTAACATGGTGCCTAACATGGCTGAAGTAGCGGAGATACGGCCGCCTCTCTTAAAGCTTGTTAAATCTGTGGAAAAGAACCAGCCGTGAAGTGAAAGCTTATGTTCCTCCACCCAATTCTGCGCATCTGTAAGAGATACACCTTCATCTCTTAAATCAGCAACAGCGTCAACTAAAAGCCCATAACCCGAAGATGCTCCCAGAGAATCCACAATCACAATTCTGCGCTGAGGATATCTTTCAAGCATCTCATCCCTTGCCACACAGGCAGAGTTATAGGCTCCAGATATACCAGAAGACAGAGTGATATGCAGAATATCCTGTCCTTCCTTTAAAAATGGTTCAAAAAACTCACAGTACTGTTCCACATTAACCTGGGAAGTCGTTGGCATGGCTCCCTTAGCAATTCTCTCATAAAATTCATCAAATGCCATGCTCTGTCCCAGATCATCAGGATAGGCTTTGCCATCCATTATAAAATGAAAACATACATAGGGTACTGACCGCTCTATAAAATACTCTTTTGTCATATCTGCCGTAGAACAGCAGGTTAAGGTAAACTGTTTCATACTCACCGCACCTCTTTTCAATTTATCTCCACTATTTTATCACATTTTTTCTTCCATTGGAATATTTATCAAGAATTCTGTTCCTGCATCCAATCTGGACCGAACAGTGATGGTTCCATGATAAAAATTAACAATATGCTTTACAATGGATAAGCCAAGACCTGTTCCCCCCTGCTTTTTGCTCCGTCCTTTATCCACTCTGTAGAACCGCTGAAATATTCTTCCAATAGACTCCTGGGGAATTCCCATCCCATTATCCTTTACACGGATAATAAGATTCTTATCCTGACCAGTTATGGTTACCCATACCTGTCCTCCTGGTTTGTTGTATTTGACTGCGTTAGTCAGCAGATTGCCTAAAAGTTCAGTCATCTGCTGTCCATTGGCATGAATACAGACAGGCTTACACTCTGCATGAATGGTAACCTGATGGGAATCTGCCAGAGGTTTGATGGAATCCAGTATTTCATCTAAGATTATGGACATACGTACATCGCTTTTCACTACCTCAGCCTCCTTTGTCTCCAGTTTTGAGATCATAAGGATGTCATTGATAATATTGGTCATATTCATTGCTTCTTTTTTAATGCGGCGGATAAAGTCCATCTTCTGATTTTCATCCTGAACAATACCATTTTCCAGCAGCTCCGCATAGCCCTGAACTGAGGTAATGGGAGTTTTAAGCTCATGGGAAGCATTGCTGAAAAACTCCTGTCTGATATGGCGTTCTATTTCAATCTGATTTAAATAATCCTTTACATTCTTGGACATCTTAGTGGTAGTTTCAGCAATAATATTGATTTCAGGGTACTGATAGGTCTCAAAGGAGAGGTCAGTATAGTCCCCATTTACCTTAAGCATTTCCTGGGAAATCTCTTTTAGAGGTCTGGTAATTGACTGGGAGAATTTATCTGCTGTCAGAGCGCAGTATACAATGGCAACCAGAAAACTGAGCCAGACTGCAGGCAGCAGCAGAACCAGATATTCACTCATGCCTGTGTAGGGAATTGCCATTCGCAGAATATAATCGGTGGACTCAGATGGAATTGCAACATAGAGCATATTCTTCTTCTGAGTATCGGAATATCTTCTGGAATATCCCTCCCCCTCTTCGATTGCCTCTTTTACTTCTTCTCTTGTTAAATGATTGTCAAGGCTTTTCTCATCCACCCGTTCCGTATCAGCTGCTACGCTTCCGTCTGTGCGGATAATGGTAAAACGGCTGTGGTTACTGCTGACTGCCTCCTCCAGCTGATCCACCTCTTCCTCCAGATCATTGCTGTAATCTAAGATACCATCAAGTGTACGCAGGGTAAACATCATATCATACCTGGAATTTTTTAGCAGCGCACTGCTTGCTGCTATGTAAAAAATGGCGCTGCTTAGGACCAGCACCGCCACAACTACCTGAATAAACTTTTGAAATATTGCTTTGCGCATATTATCCTTCCTCCGGCTTTACAAAACGGTAACCCACTCCACGGACTGTTTTGATATAGCTGCTGGCTTCCTCCCCCAGCTTCTGACGCAGGGTTCTGATATGCATATCCAGGGTTCTGGTCTCTCCATCATAATCATAACCCCATATATGGTTTAGCAGCTCATCTCTTGAAACAACACGATTCCGGTTCTCCATGAGATGTTGAAGCAGCTCAAATTCCTTTAAGGTCAGCTCCACCTTTTTACCTTCAATGATTACCTCACGTGTCTTTTTGTTAAGACTTAAGCCATACTGCTCTAATACATCCTGTGTGTCAGAAGCTTTATTGCTGCGGCGCAGAAGGCTTCTGATCCTTGCAGCCAGCTCCATCACTCCAAATGGCTTGGTCATATAGTCATCAGCACCGCCGTCTAAGCCTGCCACCTTGTCAAACTCCCTGTCCTTTGCTGTCAGAACGATGATGGGCATATCCTTTAGCTGATTATTTTTACGAATCCTTTTAATAGCAGTAAGGCCATCCATACCATCTAGCATCAGATCAAATACAGCTAATGCAGGTCTGTCCGACTCAATCTTCGCCAGAGCATCCTCCGCTCTTTCAAAGGCAAAAACTTCATAGCCAAAGCCTTCCAGTGCGATCTGAATTAAATCTCTGATATTATCATCATCCTCAATTACATATATTCGTTCCATAGCTTCCTCCGTCTCCCTTTATATCTCATCTCTGATATAACCGGCAATATTATGTGCATGATCGGAAATCCGTTCCAAATTGCTTAAAGCATCAAGAAAAATCACTCCGTTTTCCGGTTTGCATTTATGATTGGAAAGGCGTTCAATATGACGCTCCCTTAATTCCTCTTCCAGAAGATTCACCTTCTCTTCCCACTGAACCACAGATCGGACCTCTGCCATATCCGAATCCCTTCTTGCAAGAATGGAATGCTCCAGGGAATTTCTCACAGCTGACAGCATTTCCCTCATCTCATCCTTGGCTTCCTCTGTAAAGAGGATGTTATGATCTTCCTTTTGCACAGCCAGCTCTGATAGATTTTCACAGTGGTCACTGATCCGTTCAATATCACTGACTGTATAAAATAAGTTTTTCACAAGAAGATGCTGTTCATCATTGAGGGACTGATTATTGATCTTCACAAGATAGCTTGTAAGGATCTTCTCATAGCCGTTGATTCTGCATTCCAGCTGATTCACCTTCTCCACACTGTCCTGGCTGTAATCCAGCAAAGCGCCAGAAGCATAGTCAAGATTTTTCAAAGCAGTAAATCCCATATGGACCACTTCATTGGTCACATTCTCTATGGCAAAGGAAGGCGTTTCCAGAATACGTTCATCCAAACGGCGCTGCATCTGAAATTCCTCATCATCTGAGGTTTTAAGGTCTTCTGCCCCTTTCCTCACTAAAAATCCCGAGGCTTTCACCAGACTGCCTGCAAATGGGAACAATATCAGCGTATTCCCCACATTAAATGCTGTATGGAAAACGGAAATCTCCACGCTGCTGATGGAAGAAGAAGCTAAATCCGGATAAATGACAAATACAATAAACATTACAATACCAAAGATCACAGCTCCAATGGTATTAAACAGAAAATGAATCATAGCCGCCCTTTTCGCTGTTTTATTGGCTCCAAGACTGGAGATCAGAGCGGTCACACAGGTTCCTATATTCTGTCCCAAAGTGATAAATATGGCAGACTGCCAGTTTACTATGCCATTTAAGGCAAGGGTCTGAAGAATACCCACTGATGCAGAGGAGCTTTGGATAATTCCAGTTACAACAGCTCCTGTGAGAATTCCAAGTATAGGATTTTTGCCGAGAACAGAAAATGCCTTTGCAAAAACAGGAGCATCTTTGTAGGGAGTTATGGCAGCGGACATGAAGTTAAGTCCAATAAAAAGCACACCAATTCCAACCAGAATCTCTCCTGCCTGTTTTTTCTTAACCCCTTTGGCAAACATGGTTAAAAACGCGCCCACACCTACTAAAACAGGTGCAAAGAACTCAGGCTTTAACATCTCTCCCCATTCACTCATGGAAACAATCCAGCTGGTAACTGTAGTGCCAACATTAGCGCCCATAATAATGCCAACTGCCTGCTGAAGACTCATAATTCCTGCATTGACAAATCCAACTACCATAACTGTTGTTGCCGAACTGCTCTGAATGACTGCCGTAATACCTGCGCCCAGCAATATTCCGGTAAAACGGCTGCTTGTGAGAGTGCTTAAAAGCTGCTGCATTCTCCGCCCTGCAGATTTCTGTAATCCGTCAGCCATGACTTCCATGCCATATAAAAACATTCCAAGGCCGCCAATGAATCTAAATAACATCTGCAAATCTGTAATCGACATATTCCCTCCTGATATGAGACCTGTTTGTATATAGATACTATATCAACTCCTTGTAAAATATCATGCTGAGAATTGTAAATTTTATGTAAAATAATTGATTATCTTAAAATTTCTTTATAAACACGAAGCACATTTTTATAAAACACTGCCTCAATTTCACTTTCTGTAAATCCGGCCTTTCTCATGGCACGCTCCAGCACCGGCAAATCTTCAGGGGAACCGATCTCAAGTTCTCCGCCAATTCCATCAAAATCAGAGCCAAGTCCGATACACTGGATTCCGCCAATCTGTTTCATGTGCTTCATATGAGCAATCATATCCTCCACTCTGCTGATCTCCCTCTCCCCATTCTTACTGTCACAGAGAAAACCGGAATAATAGTTAATTCCAGCCACTCCTCCACGTTCAGAAAGAAGCTTAATCATCTCATCTGTTAAATTACGGGGCGCAGAAGCAATGGCTCTTGCATTAGAATGACTGGCTGCAAATGGCTTAGTGGTATAACGAAATACATCCATAATTCCTGCATCTGATAAATGGGAAATATCAATGATCATTCCAAGGCGCTCCATTTCCTCCACAAACTGAATTCCAGTTTCTGTGAGACCATGTTCCGTATCCGGAGCAAAATACATCTCATCTCCATTCTGCACCGCTTTATTAGGATATCCCAGTTCATTGGGATAATTCCAGGTAAGAGTCATCATCCGCACTCCAAGACGGTAAAAATCCCGTAAAAATCCAATTTCTCCCTGACAGACTCCGCCCTCTTCAATGGTGAGCAGAGCGGACATCCGCCCGATTCTTCTATTTTCCTCTATATCCTCATAAGTAGTTACAGCTCCGATTACATCCTTGTGCTGTTCCATCTCTGTATAAAAAAGATCAGCAAGCTGCATACAGTATTCAAATGGTTTCTTTTCCCGTTGAAGCTCCGTAAACAGTGCAAAGTTCTGCAGCAGATAATCTCCTTTTTTCATTTTGTTTAAATCCACATGACATTGGTTGGATAGAAGGGAATAATCCTTTCCATCTCTTCTTGCATAAAACAACTCAGAAATCGTATCGCAGTGCATATCAATAACCTTCATATGATGTCTTTCCTCCAAATTTCAAAAAAGAGCAGCCTAGTGTTCTGTCCAGACTGCTTCTTTTTGTAACTATGAAAATAGTATCACTAATATGCTGTTTTTGCAACATTTACTTCTTACTCTCTATGTCCTATTCACTTCTTAAGGCATCAATGGGATTTAATTTAGCTGCCCTGCTTGCAGGCATATAACCAAAGAGAAGCCCGATACCAACAGATACACTAAAAGATACAAGCACTGCTGTAGGGGTAGGTGATGCATTTAATCCCATTGCAGAACCGATAACTGTTGTAGCAACACAACCCACTACAATTCCAATGACACCGCCTATAGAGCTGGTCACTGCTGCCTCAATGACAAACTGCTGCATAATATTGCTCTTTTTGGCTCCTAAGGCTTTTCTGATTCCAATTTCTCTTGTTCTCTCAGTGACGGAAACCAGCATAATGTTCATAACTCCAACACCTGCCACAAGAAGGGAAATTCCTGCAATACCGCCTAACAACATGGACATCATGGCTATCATGGAATTTAGAGAATCCAGAAGCTCACTCATAGCTGTAATCGTATAGAGATCATCATCTTTAAATACTTCCATAAGAAACCCATCTATAGCATCTTTCGCTTCAGAAGTCTTGCTTAAATCCGCAGTAGCAAAGGTGTAGCTGCTGATGTTGGCATTTCTCGTCAGCTTAACCGCACAGCTGTAAGGAAGATATACAAAATCATCAGAACCTCCAGATTCTAATTCCTCCTCATCCTCTCTGGCTGCCACTCCTATAATACGGTAAGTATTTCCCCCTATTTTAATGGTCTCATCTATCGCCTTATCAACACCGCCATAGAGCTCCCAAGCCACATAATACCCGATAACACAGACCTTCTGCCGGGAAACAATATCCGAATACTGGATAAAACGTCCTGATTCCAGAGTCTGATCCTTTAAATCCAGATATTCCTCGCTGACACCTGAAATTCTCGTTGAAGTCATAGACTCATTGCCATTTTTCACAGTTGTGGATACTGACACATTGGGAGTCATCTGTATAAATAAATCCCTGTGATCTTCGTAAAACTCATACATCTGATCAACAGATACAGAGCGGGAGGATAAATTGGTCACATTAACAGTAATCTGATTCGTTCCCATACTGGTAAAGCTCTCGGTCATATAGGACATCTGTCCATTAACAAGGCTAACCAGAATTATCACAGAAGCCACACCGATAATAATGCCCAGCATAGTAAGAAAGGAACGCATTTTGTTGCCCCAGATACTTTTTATTGCCATTTTAAAGGATTGCAGAATATTCATTTACGTCACCATCAAAATTAATCTTTCCGTCAGTTACCCTCACCACCCGGTTGGCTTCTTGAGCAATGGAGCTGTCATGGGTAATTATAATAATTGTATTTCCCTCTTCATTAAGCTGGTTTAAAAAATCCAGCACATCACGGCTTGTTCTGGAATCCAGAGCTCCTGTAGGCTCATCAGCAAGAATCAGAGAGGGGCCGCCGGCCAATGCTCTTGCTATGGAAACTCTCTGCTGCTGGCCTCCTGACAGCTGATTGGGAAGATTACGCCATTTATCAGCCAGACCTACCCTTTCTAAGGATTCCATAGCCTTTTCCTTTCGCTCTGAGCTTCCTGCGCCTGCATAGAGAAGGGGCAGCTCCACATTCTCCAGAAGATTTAATTTGGGAAGCAGATTGTACTGCTGGAATATAAAACCGATCATCTTGTTACGGATATGTGCCAGCTGGTTATCAGACATACTTCCCACCTCCTCCCCACCCAGAAGGTATTCTCCTGAGGTGGGGACATCAAGGGCACCGATAATATTCATTAAGGTGGATTTCCCGCTGCCTGACTTTCCTACAATTGCAACAAATTCACCTCTGCAGATGGTAAGAGTGATTCCGTCACTGGCACGCACTTCCTCATTGCCCATTTCATATATTTTGTAAATATCTTTTAATTCAATCAATGGTTCTGTCATCTCCATCGCCTTACCTCCTGCTTGCTTACCTCGTACCACCGCCGGAACCACCGCTGGAACTGCCTCCGCTGTTCATGCCGCCATATCTGCTGCTGGGACCGCCTCCTGAACCTCCATTAGAGCTGCCGCCAAAACCGCCGCCTGAGCCTCCATTAAATCCTCCGCCCATGCCGCCATTCATACCACCCGGCATAAACTGATTGGTGGTAACTGTTGACTCCGCAACATATACTTCATCACCTTCACTGAGTCCTTCTGTAATTTCCACATAATCATCACTGATTAATCCGGTTTTAACCTCCACAGCTTTAAAGCCTGCAGGAATATTTCCCACTGCTTCCGTCACAGTCTCATCCTTTACATAGACCAGATTGCCTCTCATCAGCGCATCAGCAGGCACTGCAAGAACATCTGTAACTTCTTCAAGAATAATCACGCCATCTACATTCATTCCCGGCAGAAGCTCATCTATGCCCTCATTTAAAGTGACAGTGACAGGATAATTGGTAACTCCGTTGGAATTGGAGCTTTGAAGGCTTACATTGGTGACTGTTCCTGAGTATGTCTCTCCTTCCACAGCATCAGCTGTTACCACAACATTCTGCCCCACCTCCACACTTTTCACATCCAGCTCATCCACTGACATTTCAAAGGTATAGTTGGACATATCATAAATTACTGCAAGAGCGGTGCTTCCGCTGGAGCTTTTAGACACCTTGTCTCCGGTCTTAATGCTCTTTGTAATCACTCTTCCTGAGATAGGGGCTGTAATTGTATAGTTATCATAGGTATCCTGAGTGCTTTCTACCTTGCTCTTAGCAGATTCCAAAGCCTCCTCAGCCTTTTCCACCGAATCCTTATAAGAGCGGAGAAGCTTATCAGCTGAATTGCTTTCAATAGCGAAAACAGGAGTTCCATTTGATATATAGTCACCTTCATTGATCAGCATTCTTCCCACTTCCACACTGGCGGAAATATCAACATTCATAACAGTTTCCAGCTTAGGTTCAAATACCGCCTCCATACTGCAGATAAAATCACCCACAATGGCTGTAGCAGCCAAATCAGAGGTAAGACCTCCCGGGTTTGCCACCTCAATGGTTACATAACGGACAATTCTGCCTCCTGTTAAGGTAACATCCATATTGCTGACAGCAGTTACCACTCCGCCGATTTGTTCTCCAGTATCAGTCAGGGTAACAAGAGCTCCATTGCCTGCTCCGATCATTGCCGCTTCACCGGACAGGAAGGGAACCTTCAGCTTCATCGTCTTATCATCATAGATATCTGCGATTTTGGTTCCGCTGTTGACTTTATCTCCTGCTTTAATGTACAGAGTCTTTATGTATCCTGTTTCCGTTGCTTTGTAGGAATTCCCGCTGTAATCATTTACAGCCGTATTATAGTCACTGACAGCTGTCTCATAGCTTTCCTGCGCTCTTGTAAGAGAATTATTGGCTGATGTCAGCTGGGTTTCCATAGAGGAAGTATCGATCTGATAGAGAACCTGCCCCTCTGTCACCTCATCTCCCTCTTCAAAGTCTGCTGCAATCACCTCTCCTTCTATCAGAGATGTGATCTCATAGGTATCCTTTGGTGAAATAGTGCCGGAAGATGACAGTTCTGAAGTAATATCCCTTTTCTCAACCTGTGAGGTTCTTACTTTATCAGCAGTGCCTGAAGCTGACCTTGCTTTATCCCTCTGATAGAATACATAGAGACCTGCAAGCACTGCTAAAATAACTAACAGGAGGATTAAAATCTTTTTTCCTTTTTTCTTCTTATTCTTCGGTTTATCTTTTGGTTTACCTTTTGGCCTATCTTTTGAAAAAAAGCTTTTGATTTTTTTCATAGTAATGTCTCCTGTTAATCTTCGATATAGTCAAGAACTGTCCGCGTTTCATTATCTTCTCCACTGGTTGAAAGGGTATAAACCAGAGCTACCGTATCTCCCACTCTCATATTTCCATAGGTGGAAAATGCAAATTGCATCTCTGTACTGTCAAGCTCATAGGTATTGCCGTCATCCAGAATAATGGCAGTAGGTGTCATTAGGTTAGTGGAATTGTATACAATATTCGTAATTTCCCCTGAAACAGCAGAACGGCCTTGTTCATTCTCAGTACCAACAGTATAGAGCCAGACTGTCTTTGATACAGGATGATAATAAACCAGAACTCCATCATCACTGTCAATAGCAACGGCAATAGAATCACTGCTGTTGGAAACAGGTTCTCCATCCAGATATACGTTGGCTGAACTTAAAGCAAATGGCAGATAATCCGACAGACTGCTCTTTCTTTTTACAATCCTCGGTCCCTTTAAGCTGTTGTCAATCATAGTCAGAGGATTGATCTCGCCATCTGAGGTCAGCTCACAGTCCAGACTTGTACCAAACATAGTCCCTGATTTTGTGTCAGCTTTTAAAAGATTGTAAAACAGGTTAATGCAATCTTCTCTGTTCAGCACCTCTTCTGAAGTTTTATGCATATTTTCATTTAATTCCAGAAAACTGTATTTCGCCATTCTGGAACCAGTCTGATCTCCTGTAAAATCCTCATTGGTATATCCTAAAAGTGCAAGAACTCCTTTTATTGCATCCTGAAGGGTCACATATTCATCAGGCTTAAAATTCCCTCCCAGATAACCGCTCATATACCCCTGTTCTGCTGCTATTCTTATAGAAGCAGAATACTCATGACTTCTTGGCACATCTGCAAATACAGAGGTGTTGCTTATATTGCTGACAATACTTCGATAAGAGGATGCGTTCACCAGCATACTGGCAAATTCTCCTCTTGTAATGGTTGAATCAATGTTAGTTATACTCATAATTCCTGATATTCCAATTACTCTTTCCCTTAAATCAAAATTAGACGCCGCCTCTGCAGTCATCGGTGCAGCAGCCGTTACAGCCATTGCAAATACCAGAGACAGGGCAATATTTCTCTCCTTCATTTAGATACTCCTCTCTTCCACTATCTAACCTATTGTAACTTAGGCGTATGTAGCTTTTGTGACAGTAACCTGAAATTAACCTGAAATTCAATTTTGGTATTGTGTGATATCCTTCGTCTTTAGATTAACAGCACATTAGTGTAACAAACACACCTTAAAATAACCTGAAACCATTTTCAGTGTATTTTAAGGTTTCATCTCTATGATTGCATAAGAAGACAACTAACTTTATAATAGAGAAACGGGGAATAGGAGGTAATTCATGAAAATACTGATTGTGGAAGATGAAATAAGACTGGCAGAAGCACTTGTACAGATTATGAAAGAACAGCATTATCAGGCGGATGCAGTATACAATGGAACCGATGGTCTCTACTGTGGACTTTCCGGAGAATATGATGTGATTATTCTGGATATTATGCTTCCAGGGGAAAATGGATTTGAAATTGTGAAAAAACTGAGAGAGGCTCATATTCAGACACCTGTTTTAATGCTGACAGCCCGGGATGATTTACACGATAAAATAACAGGACTTGACAAAGGAGCTGATGACTATATGACAAAGCCCTTTATTCCGGAAGAGCTTCTGGCCAGAGTCCGTGCCCTTTCCCGCCGTCAGGGCGAAGTGATTGTAGAAGAATTAAAATACGGTGATTTAACACTGAATCTGTCCAATAATGATTTGTGGAAGGGTAGCCGTTCCATTCACCTTGGATTTAAGGAGTTTGAAATATTAAAAATTCTCATGTCAAATTCCGGCAAAATCATATCCAAGGATACCTTAATTACCAAAGTGTGGGGCAATGATTCCGATGCTGAGGATAATAATGTGGAAGCTTATATTTCCTTTCTAAGGAAGAAATTCTCCTTTTTAGGTTCCAGAGTGGAGATCGGAACTGTGAGAAAGGTAGGCTACCGTCTGGAGGACCCTGATGCTTAAAAAACTGCGAATTAAATTTGTGATTATTAACATGTCATTTGTTATAAGTATTCTGGCTGTTGTACTGACTATATTTTTCGTTGCTAACTACAGACGTTTCCAGCAGCAGACCAGAATGATTATGATACAGGCAATGGATCAGGAGAAGTTAGAGAAACAGCCTGACAAGCTGGAATTTGGCCGCCGTCCTGTAGATGCTCCTCCGCCTATTACTCCTGTTTTTATCATCACTATGGAAGAGGATGGGCACTCCATGAAAAGCATTTGGCAGAGTAATATTACGGTTTCCCAAGAAATGGCTGAGGAACTTGTTTCCATTGTTTTAAACAGAGAGGAAAATAAGGGCGTTTTAGAGGACTACTCTCTCCGTTATTTCAAAGTAAATATGCATGGAGAGTCCAAAATTTTCTTTGCTGATCAAAGCTATGAATTAAACAGCATACACCTTTTAATCCGCAACACCATATTAATATTTGTGATCGCTGTCAGCCTGTTCTTCCTCTTAAGTGTTTACTTATCTTTTAGTGCTTTAAAACCTGTAAAGCAGGCATGGAAACAGCAAAACCAATTTATAGCAGATGCTTCCCATGAGCTGAAAACGCCCTTAACTGTTATACTGGCTAACCTTCAGATTCTATCCTCTCACAAAGATTCCACTATCAAAGAACAGAAGAAGTGGCTGGTTAATACAGAGGAGGAGGCAAATCGGATGAAGCAGCTGGTGGAGGAGCTTCTGTTTCTGGCACGTTCAGATGCAGGAAATATACCGGAATCTCAGTCATCGGTTGCTGTTCTGGATTTTAGCGAACTGATTTTAAAATGCTCTCTTCTCTTTGAATCTGTAGCATTTGAGAATAAGGTGGATTTAGTCACTGATATCTCTTCTGGTATCCAGATATCAGGCAATGAAATACAGCTTAAGCAAATGACTGGAGTTTTACTTGACAATGCATGCAAATATGCGGAAAAAGGGGGAACTGTTACTGTGTCTTTAAAAAAGACCGCCTCCCATGCTGTGCTGTCTGTGGCAAATACAGGCACTCTTATCACGCCTGAGGAGCAGAAGCATATATTTGAACGGTTTTACAGAGCTGATAAGTCGAGAGCGAGGAAAGAAGGGGGATATGGACTGGGACTGTCCATTGCAAGAACTGTAGTTGAGAAACACAAAGGGAAAATAGCTGTGATAAGCAGTCAGGAAAAGGGGACGGTATTTAACGTTACATTGCCTTTAATATAACAATTAAAAAAACACTTGACTAGCCCCTAAGGGGATGGTTTAAGATAAATTTAGGAAAGGTTTGGTGAATAAAGATAAAGGAGTGAAGTCATGCTGATAAAAGAAGCCTGTGACCGCTGTAACATTACAAAAAAGGCAATAGAATATTATGAAGCGAAAAATTTAATAACACCAAGGATACTCGATAACGGATACAGGGATTATAGCGAATCTGAGATATCCACACTGAAAGAGATATCAGTTCTCAGAAAATGTGGAATAAGTATTACAGACATTAAAGTGATTTTAGATAGTCCAAATAAATCAGCGGCATTAGCAAAATGTAAATATATTACGGAAATAAGAATGCAGCGGCTTGAAGCTATACAAAAATGTATGTCAAGTCTGATTAATGATTATGATATTGATAGAGAATTTAATAACCTGCAAACACACAATGAGGATTTATTTACAATAAAGGAAAGGCTTGTCCTTGCTTTTCCAGGCAACTATGGACTCTTTTTGGCACTTCATTTTGGCAGGTTTCTAAATGAAGTTATTGATACAGAGGCAAAACGCAAAGCATACGATGCAATCATTAGCTATCTGGACAACGTGGAATTATTTATACCTGCTGAATTATCTGAGTTCTTGAAAGCAATTTTTACTGTTAGTGAGAAAATTGGTGCTGCACAAATCGAAATGGAAACACATAAAAAGATGACGGAAGTTATTACTGATACCGAGAATTATCTGGAGCGTAATCGCAAAGAGATTGAGGAATATATAGAATATAAAAAATCCGACGAGTATAAGAAATCTCCACAGGCTGGTTTACAAACACTTATGCTTAATTTTCAAAAGGAAAGCGGCTATCACGACATTTTAGTAGGTAATATGAAAATTCTCAGCCAATCTTATGCGGATTATATTCTAAAACTTGAAAGTGCTAATGAAAAGCTAATTGAATTGTTTCCACAGGCAAAGGATATGTATGAATAAAATTAAAACCAACTAAATATGACTTCGGACCGCTTGGCCCGAAGTCATTCATAATAGAACAGGTCAAAAATCACTTACTCACAGTAATCCCCTGAGCCTCAATCTTCTTGCGAATATTGAGCATCCTCTCATCTGTCTGAGCGATTAAATCAGCTGATTCCTTTAATTCCCTGCTGATCTCCTCAGAAACATCTCCAATTTCCTTTTTATACTTCAGCTGATGATCCAGACTTGCCCAGAAATCCATGGCAATGGTACGGATTTGAACCTCCACACGCATCCATTTCTTCCTGTCAGAGAAAAACACCGGTATTTCCACAATCATATGATAGCTTCTGTATCCATTTTCCTTGGGATTGCGGATATAGTCCTTAATGGCAATAATATGTACATCATCCTGACGGGTCAGCATATCTGCCACTGCATAGATATCGTCAAGAAAAGAACAGATCACCCGGATTCCGGCAACATCATCTAAATTCTCCTGCACTGATTCCAGAGTAACCGGAAGCCCTCTTCTCTGAAGCTTTTCCACGATACTCGTAGGTTTCTTCACTCTGGATTTGATCATCTCTATTGGATTTCTGGAATTGCGCACTGACAGTTCGTCATTAAGCACTTCCAGCTTTGTCTTAATCTCCCTGATTGCACAGGTATACATCATCATCATTTCCTGAAACTGGTATGCATGTTCCAGAAGAATTTCCGGTACCTGCGCCAGACTTGGGACATTGACAATGGATTGATTTAATTCACTGTTAGGATTTGTATTCATAATAGCATTACCCCAATCTAACTCCATATTATGCAGACTCTGCTGCTTTCACAGTTTCCTCAAGCCATGGAGCTTCCAAATACTCTACTGCACCTTCATCCACTGACTTTGCGATCTTGGGATCAATAGGAATTTTAGCAAGAACAGGAAGTCCGTATTCTTTGGCAACCTGATCAATATGACTTTCTCCAAATACTGCAATCTGCTTACCACAATCCGGACAGATCAGGCAGCTCATATTTTCCACCAACCCAAGAATTGGCACATTCATTTTCTTCGCCATATTCACAGCTTTTCCAACAATCATGGATACCAGCTCCTGAGGAGAGGTAACAATGATAATTCCATCTACTGGAAGGGACTGGAATACAGTTAAAGGCACATCCCCTGTACCAGGAGGCATATCCACAAACATATAATCAATGTCCTCCCACAGAGTTTCCTGCCAGAACTGCTTTACTGCACCTGCAATCACAGGCCCTCTCCAGATCACAGGATCAGTCTCGTGGTCCAGAATTAAGTTAGCTGACATCACTTCAATACCTGTAGAAGTGGTTGCCGGAATCATCAGACCATTGGGCGCTACGCCAACTCCGTTATCCCCAATTCCAAATGCCTTAGGAATAGAAGGTCCTGTAATATCCGCATCCAGAATGGCTGTCTTATGACCCTTTGCATTCATGGAAACCGCCATCAGGCTTGTTACAAGTGACTTTCCTACTCCGCCTTTTCCGCTGACTACCCCTATTACCTTTTTCACCTTACTTGCTGGATTTAACGGCTCCTGAAAACTGGTCTGCTCCGTCTGTCTGCTGCTGCAGTTCTCCCCGCAGGTGTTGCAATCGTGAGTGCAATTTGTATCGCTCATGTTTCATTCCTCCTATGCATATGTTTTGTTATTCTCTAAAATATGGAAAATGGCCTTAGAAAGACCATGGTTTTCTATGGAATCTGTAATATAATCGGCTGCAGCCTTCACTTCCTTTTTTGCATTGCCCATGGCAATACCAAACCCTGCTCCTGCAATCATATCAATATCGTTACCGCCATCTCCAATAGCTGCAATTTCTTCCATTGTCAACCCAAAATCATTGGCTAACTGGTAAATGCCTTCACTTTTACAGCCATCTGCCGGAACAATATCATAGGCACAGCCATCATGCCACTGTATAAACTGGCACCCTGTCAGCCTGTTCTTAAGGGTTGTTATCCTATCTTCTGATAAATAAGGAACGATCTGATAGATGGCTTTGTCTCTGGCTCTCTCCACATCTTCCAAGGTTGGAAGTCTGGTACCGATTACTTCCTGAGCCTCTATCACAAGATTATCTACACTATTAATATACATGCGGTCCGCTTCCATAAACATGCAGGGAAATGGCTCTTCCTTCAGCAGATTCAGCACCTCTGTTACCGCCTCCTGCTTAATCGGGTAATGATAGATCAACCGTTCTTCATCATAACAGTACTGACCATTTAAAGTCACATAACCCTCAAATGGAAGTCCTTCCAGCAGATTCTCCTCTTCCATCTCCAGCTTATGGCGCCCTGTTGCAATAAAAAGCCTGATTCCTGCTTCTCTTGCTGCTAAAAGTGCTTCCTTGGCACTGTCCGGAATCCTTCCTGTTTCAAAATCCCTTAAGGTTCCGTCTATATCAAAAAATATAGCTTTTATCTTTTTTCTCACAACTTTTTCTCCTGATTCTTGTCTTTGGGTGTCATTCATAGTATAATGCATACATTTAAGATTATAGTATGAAAGAAGGGTTCTGTCCATGAATTTTCTAAATGCCAAAAAAATTTTTGCAGAGTACCTCAGACGATATAATACGTCTGATGATAAAATTCGACTGAAAATCGTTCACACTTATGGTGTGGTAAATGCTGCAGAAGCCATTGCAAAGGGTCTGCATCTCTCTCAGGAGGACACAGACCTTGCCCGTCATATTGCTCTTCTTCACGATATCGGACGCTTCGAACAGCTAAGACGTTACAATAGCTTTGATGATTCCATCATTCCTCATGCGGAACTAAGTCTTACTATACTTTTTGATGAAGGTATGATTTCAGATTTTATTCAGGAAAGATGTTATGACAGCCTGATTTACACAGCAATTAAATATCATGGAGTTTACAGTCTTCCCCCTTCACTGACCGGCAGTGAGCTTCTTCATTCACAGATCATACGTGATGCGGATAAGCTTGATAACTTTCGTGTTAAAGAAACAGATTCAATTTTGACCATGCTGGATGTTACAGAAGAAGATCTTGCAGATGAAAGGATCTCCGATCATATGTATGAAAGCTTTTTAAATCATAAGCCTATTTTAAACTCAGAGCGTGAAACCCATATGGATATGTGGATATCCTATCTTGCGTATATCTTTGATTTGAATTTTGATGTAAGTCTTGCTTATGTAGAAGAACATGATATTGTAAATAAGCTTCTTAACAGGGTTTCCTCCAATGTTCCTGAAACAAGAGAACGGATAGAAGCTATAAAAGCCGCTGCTTACCAATATTTAAATGCCAGAACCCGTTTTATTGGCTGAAAAAGTGCTATTAACTAATTATTCCAACAATTGAAATGATTCTATCAACCGAAAAGGTTCCATGATGCCGGAATATGACATCACAGAACCTTTTTATATTATCCTATCTGGGTAAAATTCCGAATTCCCTTCAGTGCTCCCACTTGCTCCAGAGACTTTGTGATACCAAAGAAAATCATGGAATCAATGGGCCACATCACCAGATTCTTAAGGACTCTTGCTGGCAGAAGAACCATAAATCCTTTTCCATACAAAATAGAAAGACATAAGGTGTTTAAAAGAATGTTGCAGATCACCATCACTACAAATTTAGCAATCAATACTCTTGGCAAGGTAATGGGCTTCTTATAGTAGAAGCAGCCATATAATATACCTGCTAAAATGGTAACCAGGGTAAGCCCCGGGAAAAATGCCCCTGTAGGCTTTAAGATGTACTTAATGACATCCAATACTCCTGCAAATACGCCTCCTACCACTGGGCCAAATAGATATGCTGCCATACCATTAGGAATGGAGGAAAAACCGATACGAATATAGTTTCCCCATTCAATGGAGAACATGCCAAGAATTATGGCGATGGCTGCAAACATGGCAGCCGTGGTGATTGTTCTTACAGAACGCAGTTCTTTGTAAGAATCGGTGAACAAAGCGACGAATTTTTTCATAAAAAAATACCTCCTTTGCAGACCAAACCTCAAACTACAACCGGAGATAATATTCCTATCTTCTGATGCAGCGGGATGCGACTCATGTACCGCAAGACTTTCATCTTTTCGTCCAGCTGACAACTCCCTGTTCAGCCGGCACTTAACGCACACAAATCTACTCTGCTTTTATTATTTTATTTTCTTTTGTGACTCCATCAGTATATCATAGTTTACAGGGAATGCAACTACTTTTAAGAAGTGTTTGCATCCCCTGATCCATTGCCCATATCCTCTATATTCCTTTTTTCTCCAGCTTAGCCCCTACTGCCTTATGTACAGCCCAGGCTACCATAACTCCCAAAATGGCAGCAGCCACAACATCACTTGGAAAATGTACAAACAGATACAGCCTTGAAAATCCAATTAAAAATGCCAGAATCAGTGCCGCTGTCCCCCATTTCCTGTTATAGAGCCAGATGCTCACTGCACTTTCAACAGAAGCCAGTGTATGACCTGAAGGAAATGAATAATCCGTCTGGTTTGCAATCAGAAGCTTTACTGAAGGGTCGATCCAGCAGGGACGATCTCTGGCAATAAGATTTTTCAATATTCCATTGCCGATCAGGGTTCCAAAAACAAGAGAAGCCAACACGCAAATTCCTATTCTCCGTGTCTTTTTTAAACAAAGGAGAAGAACTCCTATGATAATCCATATAATTCCCACCTCACCCAACAATGTAATTGATGTCATAATCCTATCCAACCATGGTGTATGTAAGGATTGCAGGAAATATAAAAACTGAAACTCTAAAGCCTGCATAATATTATTTACCTTTCCTGTTTTCACTGTAATCAATATTATATCCTTTCTCTGCACATTTTTCTACTGAAAAAAATAATTGACATATTCAAAAATTGAGTTTAGGATATTGCATAGCTGTTATTTTGAAACAGCTTAGGAGGAAGTTATTATGAAATACATAAAACAATTCAGCATTATTCTTCTTATTTCACTGATCGGAGAAATTCTGCATCTGCTCATTCCCCTTCCGGTTCCAGCCAGCATCTATGGCCTTGTGCTTATGCTTCTTGGACTGAAAACAGGACTGATCACCTTATCCTCGGTGAAGGAAGCCAGCGTTTTTCTCGTGGAAATCATGCCCCTGATGTTTATTCCTGCAGCAGTTGGACTGTTAGATTCCTGGGGAGTTTTACGCCCGATTTTGATTCCATTTGCAGCAGTCAGCTTGTTATCCACCACTGTGGTTATGGCTGCTACAGGAAAAATAACACAGTTTTTTATACACTCAGATAAGAAAGGCAAGGCAGACAAAGATGAGCAGCACAGTTAAGGATTTTCTATTTTTCGGAGCAGTAATCAGCATATTAGGTTATGAACTGGGTCTTTTCTTAAAAAGCAAATTCCACATTGCATTATTTAACCCTCTGTTAATTTCCATTATTGCAGTTATGGTGTTTCTGTCTGCACTGGGTATTGACTATGAAAGCTATCATGAAAGTGCCAAATACTTAAGCTATCTTCTCACACCGGCAACCATCTGTCTGGCTGTTCCACTCTATGAGCAGATGGAGCTTCTGAAGAAGCATAAAAAGGCTATCATCGTCGGAACACTTACAGGAGTTCTCACCAGTATGGTTTCTGTTCTTATGTTAGCGCTTTTGTTTAAGCTGGATCATCAGCAGTATGTAACCTTTCTTCCAAAATCCATAACCACCGCCATAGGCATGGGGATTTCTGAGGAAATGGACGGGATTGTAGCAATCACAGTTGCCTGTATTATAGTTACAGGAATTTTTGGCAATGTAGCAGCGGAAACCATTTTAAAAGTATTCAAAATCCATGATCCTGTAGCGAAAGGTCTGGCAATCGGCTCCGCCGCCCATGCACTGGGGACTACCAAGGCTATGGAAATGGGCGAAATCGAAGGGGCTATGAGCAGTCTTGCCATAGCTGCCTCTGGACTTTGTACAGTTATATTTACTTCTATTTTTGCTAATTTTATTTGATATCTATGAATATTTAATATCTTTCATTATTGATGATGTGATGAAATACAGCCCCAGAAGGAAATCAAAATGCTCGTAAGCATGATTTCCTTCTGGGGCTGCTTATAATTTACATCATATAATTATGGGCTATCCTGCATCATCACTTATGTTTTGTAGATAATAATTGGCTATCCCCTTAAATATCAGTTTTCCTACAACCGAACCTCCATCCAGGATTCCAATACTGCGTTCAGCCGAATACGCAGCACGTCCATGAACTGCGCGCATCTGCTTCGTGGCCTCTGCCCCTTCTTCGGCAGCCCTCATAGCTTCCATTACAGCCTTATTAGGTTCAGAAGCATATTTTACTAAAGCCTGAACACCCGGATACAGGGAATCCACGATAGTTTTCTCTCCTGGCTTCGATTCCGCTTTATCCATAATATTTTTCACGCCTGCCAGCATTGCCTTTGCCCCTTCCTCAAAACTCACTTCTTCTTTTCCTTTTAAGGCTCTGGCCATACCCATAAAGCCAAAAGATGTGATTGTTCCCAAAGAAGACGGGGCTGAAGCATTAAACACTTTGCTGCATGCTAAAATAAGTTTCCCCAGATCATTTTCTTCTGAAGTTTTTAAATATTCTGCTACAGCTCTGTAACCATCATCCATGGAAATTCCTAAATCTCCGTCCCCGTTCACCTGATCCAGTTCTACCAGATAATCACGGTTTGCTGTCATTTCTCTGCTTATGGCATTGATGATTCCTTTTACGGACTTCCGATTCATAAACATTTTCCTCCGTTATTTATTCCCATTGGTGTAAAATGGAGATTCGCCCGGAGCCAGCAGCAGAGCTTTAAGCTCCTGATCCAGCTTGAAGATTGTAACGGACAAGCCTGCCATTTCCATAGAGGTTGCATATTCCCCCACATGAGGCATTACAATGGATACTCCTAATTCCGATAGAATCTGGTGTACCCTTCGATATACAATAAATTGTTCTTCCAGTGGAGTTCCCCCAAGTCCATTGACCAAAACAGATACCTCATCACCTTCTGTAAGGGGCATATCCTTTAAGATACGATCCAACAATGTATCTGCAATTTCATCGGCAGTCATCATTTTTCTGACTTCAATCCCTGCCTCCCCATGAATTCCCATCCCTACCTCAATCTCATCATCTGCAATGGTAAACGTAGGTTTGCCTGCCTTTGGAACAATGCATGGGGAAAGGGCAACTCCCATGGAACGGATATTATTAAGCGCTTTTGTTGTTACTTCAGCAACTTCGTCCAGACTCATCATCTTATCCGCCGCTGCTCCCGCTATTTTAAAAGCATAAATCATCCCGGCTACACCCCGGCGCTTTTCTGCATGTTCTGCAGGTGAACTGGCTACATCGTCTTTTATGAGAACTGTTTTGGTCCTGATATCCTCAAACTCCGCTTCCTCACAGGCCATACGGAAGTTAAAAATATCACCGTTATAGTTTCCAAACAGACAAAGTACCCCATTCCCTCTGTTACAGGCCCGGATCATATCCATCATCTTATCTGCCGCAGGAGATGCAAATACCTCACCTACTGCACAGCCATCCAGCAGCCCTTTCCCCACATATCCAAGGAATACAGGAAGATGACCGCTTCCGCCTGCTGTAACAATTCCCACTTTTCCATCTTGTACAGGATAATTGGATAAAAGAACCCGAAAGTCATCATTTAAGAGCTTCACTTTATCTCCATAGGCACAAATAATGCCTTCCATGGTATCCTGAACAAATGTATCCGCGCTGTTTATAATCTTTTTCATGCATAATCCCTTTCTTCCTGATTTTTAAATATAATCTCTTTGGGATACTCCCACTTTTGCAGCTCCTCCTGCATAAAACTATCCGGCTCTTTTCCTCCATTGGCTGTGAGAGACAGATAGTATAATTCCGCCAGCTCTTCAATATAGGCAGCCTTTAAAAAAGCTTCATAAATATCAGTATTATCAACTGCAACCGCCCCATGTTTTTCAATTAAAAAACTGTCTGACTCACGACAGCATTCTATAACACTGTCTGCCAGCTCAGGAGTTCCGGGGCGGCCATAAGGAGCTACCGGAACGCGGGCTTTTGTTAAGCCTAAATTTGCCACCTCATACACAATGGCTGGGAGGGGCTTATTTAATAATGCAAATGTTGTGGCATAAGCAGAATGTGTATGGGCGATTGCTGCAGCTTTGGGTTTCTGACGATAAATCATGATATGCATCAATGCTTCACTGGTTGGTCTTAAACCGGAGAGATTTTCAATTACATTGGCATTCATATCCATAACTACCATATCTCTTGGAGTCAAAAGCTCACGATCCACACTTGTGGGTGTAATAACAACATATCCGGTCTCTAAGTCCCGAGCGCTGAAATTTCCTGACTTATGCTTGCACAAACCGTCCCTTTGAGCCCTTTTTGCTATTTCACAAACCTCTTTTTTTAATACTTCCAGCATATTATTTCCTCTTTTCTATCTGTTTTATTGATTATCTGTTGCCAGTCTTATTACAATAATTCCAGAATGCAGTCTTTTGTTTTCGCTTCTTTGATAGCAGCCAGTTTATTCTCATCCTCCAGAATACTGATCAACTGATTAAGAGCAGTTAAGTGGCTTTCATAATCAGGAGTTGCCAGTACAAACAGTACTTTTACCTCCATATAATCGCTGACCATAATCTTTTCAGGCAGCAAAAGCATGGATAAACCAACATCATATACTCCTGCATCAATTCCTGCATGAGCAATCATCACATCCTCAGCAATCAGCATTATCTGCTGATGCTCAATTATATTGGATATGATGGTTTCAACATATTGATATTTAATGATATTCTTATATAGCAGAGGCACGGCTGCAAATTCTATGGCTTCTTTCCAGCCCATAACTTCGTTAATAATCCGTATGTTTGATCTTGTCAGAAGCTCCTTAAGGTCTGGTTTCTTCTTTTCCAGACTTATTCCCCGTTCCGACTGGACCATATAGGAGTCAATTTCCATGCGTAGTCTTTGAAATACACTTTCATTTGTATTTTTTTTAACAATCTCAAGTATGGTTTCCACCTGAGGAAATATTTCCTCTTTATTTCTCAGACTTTCATATACCTGTTTTCGAAGGGCCTTCTTTTGGCTCTCTTCCATGAAAGGCTCAATGATGAACTGTTTTTTCGGTGTCTGCAAAGAAGTAGATGTAAACACAAGGTCAAAATCTTCCTGATATTGGTAAAACCGCCGGGCGGACATATAGGAAAGGAAGTCAATCTCAGGAAAAAGATTCTTAAGTGAAGTTAGCAGGAAATGGGATACTGTAATACCATTTTGGCATACTACCACTGCACGGGGACGTCTGTCCGCTTTTTCTTCATCCTTTTCCTGACTGGTTTGAGCTATAAAAATCAGGGTAATATAAACCAGTTCCTTTTCCGGGAACTTCATTCCAATTAATTTTTCCAGCGGAACCACTGATTTTTTCACCATATCATGAACTTCACGGTAATCCGGAAGCACATATTCTGAAATATCCGGTCCTATATGAAAATTATATTGAATGCGGTACAACGCAGGGATGCTGTGATTCAGAAGTAAATTAACCAAATTATCTTTATTTTCAAAACACACACACAGGCAATACGTTCAAAATTACTGATAGTCTCTTCTACAGCCCTGTAAACTTCATTCTGCCCGGCAACCGCTTCCAAATTGGAATTGGTCTTCATGCTCTGAATATGAGCAGTAAAATACATAGTTTCATAGATATTGTTAACATCTTCCGCAGCCAGACAGGACTTAATTACCATATATTCTTTGGTTCCTGCCACATGCCGGAACGTATCCGGAACTTTATCCAACACCATACCTTGCCGGATACGCCTGAGTATTAATGTGAAAAAGTAACTGTTTACCTCTATCATTTCATCAGTAAAGCGGTTTTTCATTTCTCTCTCAATCTTTTCCGTCATTTCCCGAATGTGTTCCAGCTGCGGTTTGGAAATTTCACCTATTTCTGCTGCCATTCCATACTGGCCATAACCAGAGAGCATATGGAGCAGTACCGCAAATAATCTTTGCCTCAAATCATACTCCTGCCCTTTCAGCACATACCCCTGCTCCCTGGTATAAACCAGCCGGATTTTCAAATTGGCCAGCTCCGCTTTTAAACGTTTAAAATCCGATAATACCGTATTCTTACTGACCTTCAGCACCTCAATAAAATGCTGCAGCGATAATTCCTCCTGCTTTGTTAATAGCATCAGCTGAATGATATTGCTGCGTTCCTCTTTGGAAAACCATACCTCCTGATTCTCCCATTCAAGCTGTCTGAGATTGACTTGATTTATAACTTCATCCGGTACTATAATCCTGCCGCTACTGATTCGTTCCAGAATTGGAAGCTGCTGCTCCTCCAGATAGGTATTAATTTTCGCAATCCCGTATTCAAGCTGTTTTCTTGTTAAATGCAGTTTTGCTTCCAGTTCCTTACCTGTGACAGTCATGCTGTTATTTATAATCTCTTTCAGAATCATATAGTTTCTCTGGCCGATTTTCATGTTTAAGCTCTTTCCTTTGCCATATCCTCTTTCTTTTCCTGGATCAAGCTTCTTGAATACAATACAAAAGAAACAATCCATAGAATCAGAATAATAAGGGGGATAAAATCGCCCTGGAGCGCTTTCGCCGCATGTGAAAATGCATAAGTAAATATAGGTCCGTCAATGCTTGAATTGGATATTAACTGTCCTGGTGCAAGCTCAACCGCCTTGGTGGTATTGGCAAGCTCTGTCATAAATGGAGCAAATGCAGTTCCTACCCATAAAAATACAGGTGTAAATATGGTACATTGAATCAGCATACGCAAAATATTTCCATTACACACAAAGTACGCAGGAACTGCAATGGCAATATTGATAATTCCGGCAAATGGTAAAATTTTATTGCCGGGAAGTATAAATGACATCAGCAGGGTTACCGGAACTGTCCAGATCACAGCCAGCCAGATTTCATTGGCTCCACCCAAAAACGGCCAATCCAGTCCCACATGCATCTCCCTGTCTGCAAATCTCCCTTGCATATACTCGGATACCGCATTGGAAATAGGCTCCAGCGCCTGCATGAAATATTTTGAAATAACCGGAAACAATGTAAGCGCAGTTGCACACTGGACTCCTAAGGTTAATATTCCCGCCACATTATACCGGGCCAGTAATCCAAAAATAATACCTAAAAGGAAGCCCAGAATATGATTTTCCGCAAAAATACCAACCTTTTCCTTTAAATCCTCAGCATTAAAAGATTTATTTAATACTGGTATTCTCTTAAGCAGACAATCCACAATATACATAGGTGCTGCCAGAAAAACCATCTTATGGGTACAGGTAACTCCCGGAATTCCGGAAAGTTTTTCTACTCTGTGCTGATGAAAGTCTGCAGATTTTAACTCAAATACTATTTGCACTGCTGCAATAGCAAATGCTGCTATCACACTTTTGGTTATGTAATAAACCGCTACTGCCGTAAATATCTTTCCCCATACATTCCATAAATCCGCATTGAATGTATCTGTTTTGTTAATAGCAAGCATAATAATATTAATCACGATCACTAGAGGGAACATCAAAAAAGCATAGGGCCATGACCATGAAATGGTTGACATGGTTGTCCAGCCACCATCGGTTATCGGAAGATTGATGCCTGTTGATTCCAGCATGGCTGTAGCTGCCGGTGTAATAACTCCTGTCATATAGTTAATCAGCATGCTCATGCCGGAAAATGCCACACCAAGGGTAACCCCTGCTGAAATAGCATCTTTTATCTTCATCTTAACAATTAATCCGGCTATAATTATAATAATTGGTACAAAAACTGCCGCCCCAAGCCCTAAAAAGAAATTAACGATATTCGCTAATAGTTGCATACTCTTCTACCTCCTGATTAATTCTTCTTTTTGTAATCTTCAATCGCCTTTAATAACTTTTCAAACTCCTGATCTTTCCCCACTCCTGTTAAAAACGCAATTCCATTGATAACAGGGATTGGGTATTCTTTCGCATTTTTTACTATGGTAATATAGGCTGCACTGCCTGCCATATAACGTTCTACTGACTTTAAATCAACTGCTTCTACTACTGCATCCACCTTTTTTTCCTTTAACATACGATTAACTTTACTTGCTACTGTCTGGGATGTGGCTACACCGCTTCCGCAGGCTACTATGATTTTGACTGCCATAATTAAAATCTCCTTTAATTTTCTTTATCTAATTTTCCATTCCTTTCATACCGCTTACCACTTCATAAAATTCATCCGCTGTCTCTGCATTATTTAAACGCATCATTAATTCCTGATTCTGAAAATTCTCAACTAATATCTGAAGCAGCTCCACATGTTCATCTGATTTTAAAAATCCAAGCATAAAAATAAAACGAACCTCGTGAATCACATCATTATTAGCCATTTCCTGCCACTCCACTGATTTCTTCAGCCGTATCGGGGCAATGAACGGTCGTATAATCTGTTCCGTGCCTGTATGAGGAATAGCCACCGGGTAAGGCTCGATGGGCAATGCCGTGGGAAACTGTGCCTCCCGTGTTTTCAAAGATTCCAGATAGGTATTTTTCACAAATCCGTTTTCATATAAAATATCTGCCATTTGTTCAAATACCTGAATTTGATTATCAGCTTCCATATCAATCTGAATCAATTCCCGGAATAGCATATCTCTTTTCAAATGTAACCTCCTTCCACGCTTAACACTTACCGGTAATGTTATAAGCAATTGTTATGTGCAAATCATACCACCGTTCTATGAGCATAACCACATCCGTTGTGCACAATTGTCGATTTTTGGGATGTGCAAAATTGGGATCAAGAAATATTTTACTAAATTTTCATGATATATAATCACAAATAGCGAAAAACTCCTATAAGATAATTAAAGCTGCTTATGAGAAAAGCTGCTTTCAACTTTTAGGATTTTTCGTATTGTCGTTTGCATTTTAAAAGACAAATAATTCAACTTCAACATAATTTCATAAAAAAATAACCCCTGAAGAAATCATGCTTATCAGCATTTTGATTTCTTCAGGGGTTATTTTAAATTTATAACTAAGTGAGACTATCACATGGATTTCATAGAAACCAAGTACACCGCTGCAGTCCAGATAATACCGAACTCCATTAATAAGCTGTCAGTCCAAGCAGATTCTTCATTCCAAACTGCTCATCCTTTATAAACATCTCTTCCAGCTTCTGCAAATTCAAATCAGAATGTTCCGCTTCCCTGGAATAACGGTGAGCCAACTCCAGAAAATCATGAAAGCTTAAGCTTCTGTTCTGTTTTTCCCAAAGCCCATGAGCCAGCTCCTGTATTACCAAAGTGCTGTACACTGCCAGCTTTACTTTTTCATAAGCATGTTCATCATAAACTGCCCCACAAAAATAAGTGAACAGAAAATAGACCATAAGCTGTTCACACCATCGATTCCACAGCTTATGGAATTCTTCATCTTTCCCTATAAATTCCCCAAAATCCCTTCTGCTGTTTGCATAAGCTTCTGGACCATTTCCATACAGCTCCTTCCGAAGGTCTTCCACATAAACAGTCCAATCCTCTTTCAACACTTCCAGTTCATTGAGAGAGTCCACCATTTTCTTCATTCTATGAAACCGCTCTGTATCCTGTATTCTATATCCGGATATTTTTTTACTTATAATTTTCGGCATATCATCTCTTCTATATCGTTCCAGCAGCTGATCCACTTCATATAATTTGCCATCTCTAATCCGTCTTTGCAGATCATGTCCCAAAGAAAGCACAACTGCCATACGCAAACCACTATCTAAGCTTCGATTCTGCATAATTTCAAGAAGTAAATCCCTTACATCCACCAGCTTTGTATAGAGAAAGAAGTCAAAGTCATCATATGACTCCTCCCTCTCTGTCTCCTTAGAGAGAAATGTCACCTTTTCCTCAATCCCCAGAATCAGCTTTGCTGCCTCCATGCAGGAAAGAGAAAGGGAAATCTCCCTGACACCTTCAAACTCCTCAATATGTCTTGGATAATTGCGGCAAGTCTTGCATAACATTGCCGGACCTGCTTCTGTATACATATCACAAAGGTTGTCCTCATTTAAAAATGCACACCGTTTTTCATACTGCTTAAAGGTCTGCTCTTTCCAGTCAATGGAATTCTTAAGTCTGTTGCCAAATCCGTCCTTCTGCTTCTTATATTTCTTCAAAGAAGCATCATCAATCATAATGGACCAGCCTGCACAGCAGGTATCCTCACACTCTCCTGCCACACAATGAAATCTGCTGTAATAATGGGGTACTGTATATATCATAGTCTTTTCTCTCCTTTTTTAAAATTGGGGTTCGACCCTTTGATACAAAGGGTCGAACCCCAATTTTAAAAGTCTAAACAATTCAAATAACTCAAACAATTTACAACTTACTAAAAGCCAGAATCATAAATAAAACACCGCTTAACCAGGATAAATCCCAGTTCTTTTCCGCAGCCACCTTACGCCCCAGTAATAAACCTGCATACATAACCACAATTCCCATAATCATGGAAACAAGAACTGTCATCCCAACAGGTATCTGCAAAAATCCGGAAAGTGTTCCTGCAACAAAACTGTCTATGGACATAGCAAAGGACAGCAGAACAATCTCTTTCCACGACAGAGACTTGGACTGATCCCAGTCAGCTGCCATAGGATTCCCGTAGATATTAATAATAATGCTGAGACCGGATATAGAAAAAGTCAAATCCTTATGAATACTTACATGGCTGTTAATATATTTCTTAATGGCGTAATCCATAAGTCTTACAATCCCAAGAAATAAGAGACAGACAAAAGCTGCCCCTTTTGTAACATTTCCTGGAATCAGCCGGTCTATAAAACTGCCTGCAAACAAAGCAATTCCCAGACAAAGACTGCAGATTCCATTGATCGCCACAATCTTTATCCAGGATATTGATATTTTATTTGCACCGTAAGCAATGCTCGCTACAAATGTATCCATACAAAGCGCCAGAACTAAAATAATAATCTCATACATTTAATTCAAATCAGCTTTCCCTTTTTCCTTTAATATATTCTTAAAACCCTGGTTTGGAACCCTGGTTTTTTCCTTTCGGAAGTCATAGAGCACATACAGTAAAGTATAACATGCCATGAACCCTGAGACAACAGGTGCAATTGAACCGATTCTTAACATATTGCCGGGCCAGTATGTATATACCACGTAGATAATAGGCATACGCAGCGCTAAAGCACCAAAACAGCAGCTGATCATTGTAAAAATAGTCTTAGATCTGCCGTTTAAATACCCGTTGAGGCAAAATACAAAGGTAACTGCCAGATAATCATAACTGCAAGCCCTGAAAAATGGAATACCCTCCTGAATAATATTTGCATCTTTTGTAAATACCCCGATCATAGTTTCAGGAGAAAGCTGAGCCCAGCCCCAGAACAGCGCTGAACAGAACACTGCAAATCCAAGCCCTGCAAAAAGAGAACTTTTGGCACGTTCCGGCTTACCTGCTCCATAGTTTTGTGCTGTAATGGCAGCAAGTGCATTGGCAATGGAGGTGGCAGGAAGCATGGCAAAAACATCGTATTTGCTGGCAACTCCCACTGCTGAAGCAGCATAGACTCCAAGACGGTTGGTAACGCTTGTAAGATAGAGAAATGACAGCCGCACCATACACTCCTGAAGGGAAATAGGGATTCCAACTGCTGCAAGTTCCTTTGCTTTTTCCACATCGATTCGGAAATTGGAGAGTTTAAAAGTAAAGATAAACTGCTGTCTGTTTAAATACACCACAACACAGATCATGCTGACAGCCTGAGCACCTACAGTCGCAATTGCCACTCCTGCAACACCAAGTCCCAACATTCCAGTCAGAACAAGATCACCGATAATATTTAAAATACAGGAAAATGCAACAAAAATCATAGGATTCTTAGAATCTCCGCACCCTCTTAAGATAGCGCTGATCCCATTATAACCGCAGATAAAAATAATTCCTCCGCTGCAGATTAAAACATAGGTTTTCGCTAGCTCAAAGGATTCCTCCGGTGTTTTTAAAAGTCTTAATATCCCAGGAGTAAACACAAACATCAGTGCAGTAAGAATCACTGCCACAATTGCAAATACAGAAAGAGTGGTTCCAATGGTCTTTTTCACTCCTTCTTTATCATTCATACCGGTATATTTCCCTGCTAAAATAGTGCCTCCCAGAGTCAGCCCTGTAATCATACTGGTAATAATCTGAGTCACCTGGGTTCCTGTAGAAACAGCAGCCACACTTTCCGGATTGCAGTATCTTCCAATTACAAAAAGGTCCACAGCACCATATAGTGCCTGAATCATATTGGCTATTACAAACGGAAATGCAAATTTAATTAACACCTTTAATACATTGCCTTCTGTCAGGCTGTTGGTCTCTTTCATCTCTCTGCTCCTTGATTTATATTGGATAAGACTATCTTACTATATAAAATAGACCTTCCAGTAAGTGGAAGGTCAAGCATTTTATCCAATTAATTTCATCCTAATTAATTTTCTGGATATTTGGGAAATACCTAAACAATACCTTGGCAAGAATTTTCTTCTCAGAAACATAAGGGTCTATCCAATATCTGGCATCGCCGGAAAAATTCCTATTATCTCCCAGCATTAAGTAGCAGTCATTTGGTATTTGAAAATGATAATCCTCTGAATTCATAGGCTCATGAAGATAAGGCTCCTCCAAAGGTGTTTCAGACCCATTAATATAAACCTGATTATCACGTATATCCACAGTCTCTCCCGGAAGTCCGATAACCCGCTTCACAAGACGGGTTTCCTCTTCGCCAGGACCTATGGGATGTTTGAATATTACAATATCTCCCCTCTCCGGCTCTTCTCCAAACTTATAAGCCAGTCTGGAGCCTATAATCCGGTCTCCTGTCATAATGGTATTCTCCATGGAGCCTGATGGCACCGTACTATTGGCAATCAGAAATGAATTGACAAATAGCGCTATAGCTGCAGCCACCACAATAATCTTCAGCCATTCAATAATTTCTTTCTTTAAATTATAAGGTTCTTTCTGATCTTCTTTATTCCTGTCTCTCATTTCTGTACCTTCCTTTTATTTCAGTTGTAGATTTCTCTATTGTACCAAATTTAAAACTGGGGTTCAACCCTTTGTATCAAAGGGTCGAAC
>DHOR01000040.1:292313-292749 GCA_002409995.1 Hungatella sp. UBA5385
GGTCGAACCCCAATTTTAAAAATTGGAATTATTTGAATTATTTCAACAACTTCTTAAATTCATCGGCTACGAACTGTACCTTGGTACCTACAATAACCTGTACGGAAGTTTTGCTTGGTCTGATCACGCCTGCAACGCCTGCAGATTTGATCTTCTTTTCGTCAATTTTTGTGTAATCCTTGATTTCAAGACGAAGTCTTGTGATACAGTTATCAACTGCTGTTACGTTGTCTTTTCCGCCAAGACCTTCCATAATCAGTGCTGCCACCTCTGTAAAGTTGTCGTTAGCAAGCTGAACAGTAGTCTCTACGGTTAAATCATCATCTTCACGGCCTGGTGTCTTTAAATCAAATTTTACAATTACAAAACGGAACACAACGTAATAAATAACACCAACTATCAGAGCAATAGGAATAATCATCCATGGATTCTGTGC
>DHOR01000040.1:292925-423337 GCA_002409995.1 Hungatella sp. UBA5385
TCTGTGCCATTGGGGTAAATGCACTTAGGAATGCATCAATAGCACCGCCTGAGAAAGAGAATCCTAAACGTACTGGAAGAATGACTGTAATGGCTGCTGTAATTCCTGCTAAAAGTGCATGAACTACATAAAGACCAGGAGCCAGGAACATAAATGCGAATTCTATAGGCTCTGTAACACCTGTTAAAATAGAACAGAATGCTGCAGATGCAAAAAGTCCGTAAACCATTTTCTTCTTACCAGGTTTTGCTGTATGATACATAGCAAGACATGCAGCAGGAAGACCTGCCATCATAAATGGGAAGAATCCGGTCATGTACATACCTGTCTGTCCATAAACACCAGTATTACTCCAGAAATTACCAAGGTCATTGATGTTTGCCACATCAAACCAGAATACGGAATTGAGAGCGTGGTGTAGACCTACAGGAATCAGTAAACGGTTGAAGAATGTGTAAATACCTGTTCCGACTGCGTCCAGACTTAATATAGCTTTGCCCAGACCTACCAGAGCATTGTATACAGTTGGCCATACGAAATATAAAATACCGCAGGCAATAATAGATACAAAAATAGTTACAATTGATACAGCTCGTTTACCACTGAAGAATGCCAGTGCATCAGGCAGCTTGGTATTCTTAAACTTGTTGTAACAGGTAGAACCAATAACACCAGCCAGAATTCCGATAAATTGGTTATTGATCTTACTGAATGCTGCAGGTGCGTCTGTTCCCTTTAATGCAGAAACAACACCAGGGCTTAATATGTTCTGGAACAGCAGCATAGCTACCAGAGCAGAAAGTGCAGCAGCCCCATCGCCATCATCTGCCATACCAATACCAACACCGATTGCAAATAACCATGCCATGTTGTCAATAATTGCGCCGCCGACTTTGATCATAAAAAAGCCTGCATTGTACATCGCACCGCTGGTAGCATAACCATTGAGTGCGGCCACCTCAGGACCTGACATAACACCAGGAGCCAGAATATAGCCAAGACCCATTAAAATTCCACATGCCGGAAGACATGCAACAGGAAGCATCAAAGACTTCCCCAGCTTTTGCAAATACTTCATCATAATTAAGAAAACCCCTTTCTTTGTCCTTATGGACTTATTTATCTGATCCTGCCATACCACCGGACAGGTTCAAATCAAATTTCTTTGAGAACAGCTTTGAGGGCTGCCTCAGCCTCTTCTTCATCCGGTCCCTCTAAACGGAAACGGACCACTCCACCTTCCTTCACCCCCAGTCCCATCAGTGACAGAAGGTTCTTACCATCTGCCAGCTCCCCCTCTGACGAAACTTCAACCGAAGACATATATTTTCTTGCTTCCATAAAAACCTGGGAAGCCGGTCTGGCGTGAAAGCCCATGGGATCATTGATTACATATAAAAACTCCCTCATTAACATCAACCTACAATTCTATAATAGGGTCCAGCTCCTTAACCTCTGCTCCTGTCTGACATTCCATATCCGGATAATTAGGTGTATTACAGATAATCACAGGTGTGATCACATCATAACCAGCCTCTTTAATGGCGTCCATGTCAAATTCCAGCAGAAGATCACCTGTTTTAACATGATCTCCCTGATTCTTATAAGAGGTAAAATGCTCTCCCTTCAGATTCACAGTATCAAGACCTACATGAATAATAATTTCCGCACCGTGTTTTGTTGTAATACTCACAGCATGCTTTGTCTCAAACATTACAGTAAGAACTCCATCAGCCGGTGCTACAATTCTTCCTTTGGAAGGAATTATGGCAACTCCCTTACCAAGTATCTCCTGGCTAAAGGTAGGATCACTAACCTCACTTAAAGGTACAACCTTTCCCTCTAAAGGTGCCAGAATCATCTCTCTCTCTTTTTCTTTACCACCAAACATTTTTTTAATTGAACCAAACATATCCAATTATCTCCTTTCTCTTACAGTCTCATTCTCTTTATGTGGACAGCTAAATATGCAGTTTCTTCTTCTGTTACATCGTGATGAAATGCCTCCTGAATATAGTCTTTCACTTTTGAACTACAGGCATATTCCTCTGGATACATTCTGGAAACAAGTTCATTAAATTCTCCATTTTCACCACCCAACAGCTCTCCTGCAACAATTCTCTGAGCCAAAAATCTTAAATGTGTTACAAAACGCTGATAATTTAAGGAAGTCTCATCAATATTCATATGAAAATATTCTTTGACAATCGTAACCACATTCTGTATTAAGTTGGTTATATCAAGGGTTTCCCTCATTCCTGTATTGTATTCAGCATTAACAATATGAAGGGCTATAAACCCAGCCTCATCAACAGGAAGACAGACGCCGGTTCTCCTCTCAATCAGAGCCACAGCATACTCTCCCACCAGATATTCCTCTTTATAAAATGCCTTGATTTCATTGAGAAGAGGGTTGGAAAACGTCATATTCTGCTTAAATCGTTCAATCGCAAAGCTGATATGATCTGTGAGAGTAATATAAATACTCTGGTTTAAACGTCTGTTTAACACACTTTTGGCATAGTTAATAATCTCAGTGGAGGCCTTAAGATGTTCTAAGGGAAGATTGACAAGCAATTCCTTAAATTTATCCACATTGTTCTGACTATCCAGACGAAAAATCTTCTCAATCTTTCCTTCAGGAATGGTTTTGCCCGGTTTTGCGCCAAACCCAATCCCTTTGCCCATAATGACTACTTCTTTTCCGTCTTCTTCCAGAGCACTGACAATATTATTATTAATTATTTTATCAATCTTCATAACCTGCATCACCTTAAAATTTAAAAAACCAATCCTGAAAGCGGAAAATAATTTTTTTATTTTCTACGTTCAAAATTGGTTTTGCCTGCTTATCAGTAACAATCCATAGTTATTAACTTAATTCTTACTATACCAAATTTTATGGGTAAAGTCAACAAATTCTTTATACTTTTTTAAGATTTATTATACTTTTTTTATATTTGTCGATTTTTTACCTTTCTTGTCGATTTCATTTCTCAGCTTCTCAATTGATTTTTTCTCAATTCTGCTGACATATGACCTGGATATTCCCAGCAGATCGGCGATCTCCCGCTGGGTATGTTCTTTGCCTCCATATAAACCATATCTCATTCCTACGACTGTCTTTTCGTTATCTTTTAAGCAGGTGTCAAAAGCTTCATAAAGCTCTTTGATATCCTGATGAAGAATAATGGTTTCCAGGGCCTCTTTATTCTCCATCTCAATGACATCCACAAGACTTACTGTCTCTCCGTCCTTATCCACTCCAATGGGTTCAAACAGGGAAACCTCTTTTGAAAACTTCTTATTTGCTCGAAGAAGCATGAGGATTTCATTTGCTATCCTCTCTTAACGGCTCCGAAACAGATTCTTTACATACAACCGGATTTTCCGGCAACTGAAATTCATAGTTGGAACCCAAAAGAATTACATGAGCATCCTCCCCGTCCCAAACCACTTCTTTTACCAGAGTACGAATCAAATCTCGTTTCTGCTGAACGGATAAAATTTCCCTCATATCCGCTAAGGACTGTACCCTCTGTGCTAATAAGTCAAATTCCATGGAAGATTCCGCCATACTACATCCAAACTGTTTATATCCAGTCTGCCCGCTCCCAGACATCTTAAGTTCAGTATTCTGAGCCTTTAACTGATGATTCTTTTTGCTCATTTCTTCGATTTGAGCTAAAATATATTGCTCTGTACCTTGAGAAGCCAATGACAGGGTTTTCACAAGTCGGTCTATTTTCTCATCATTTACGCTGATTTCCTTTTCTATATTGGATATATAATCCGTATAACATGGAACACTTTCGCATATTGATTTTTTCCCTTTTTCCAATTCTGTTAGAAATACAGACTTCTCTTCATCAAGCTCTGTAAGCTGCTGTACCAGTTCCTCATCCAGTATGTTTCCTTCCACATTTTTTATTGCACAGCAGCTTCGCCGGCTTCTTTCCTTTTTAGCACATAAATAAGAATAAATACGTTCCCCGCTGTCCAAGGTTCTTCTCCCCAGCTTCGGGCGCATATAATCTCCGCAATTTCCACATTTCAGCACACCGGATAAAAGTGCCACATTGCTTCGCGGCTGTTTATAATTCTTGGAACGATTCTGTTCTAAAACATTCTGTACTTCCACCCACATTGATCCGGGAATCCTTCCCTGATGTTTACCAACAGCCACAATCCATTCCTCCATGGGCTTTTCCTTATGAGCTTTTCCCTTTTCCTGCTGTGTCCTGTTATATGCCATGATGCCATGAGTATTATCAAACTCATCTCTCTCTGCATATAATTGAACTTTTTGCCCGGCCAAATATTCATAGGCGGCTTCATCAGCAATCATATACACAGGATTTGTAAGAATTGCCTTAATTGCAAATCTGGTATATTCATTCCCCCTTTTTGTACGAAAACCATGTTTCAGCAGAAATGCATCCAGCTTTGTTAAGGAACGAAGCCTCAAAAACTGGCTGTAAATGGCTTCCACAATACACATTTCCTCTGGAATCACTTTCAGCATACATGCTTTCTTTTGTTTTCCTTCTACTGTTACTGTAACAATATTTTCAGAACCATAACCAGTAGGAGTGGTTCCCCCCAGCCACCTGCCGGTTTTAGCCAGTTCATGAAGATTATCACGGATTCGTTCAGCAATTGTCTCCCGCTCCAGCTGAGAAAATACAGATGATATGTACATCATTGCACGTCCCATAGGGCTGCCTGTGTCAAACTGCTCTTTCACAGAGATAAAGTCAATCTCAGCTTTGCTTAGATCATTGATCAAATTAGCAAAATCCCCAATATTCCTGCTGATCCGGTCAAGGCGGTAAACCACAATCCCCCGGTATTCCCCATTTTTTGAAGCTTCCATCATTTTCTTAAATTGCGGACGGTCTAAGTTACCGCCTGAAAATCCCTCATCTTCAAATACCACTGCATCGTTTGCCTCTTTTAAACCATAGTGAACACGAATATATTCCCGACACATCTCAATCTGATTTTCAATACTTTCACCCTTGCCGGTATACTTGGATTTGCGGGAATAAATTACAAATACTTTTTTCATTATTATGCCTATCCTTACTTTTGCTGTTA
Source organism: Hungatella sp. UBA5385 (assembly GCA_002409995.1). GTDB lineage: Bacteria > Bacillota > Clostridia > Lachnospirales > Lachnospiraceae > UBA5385. Next base: position 298,026 of record DHOR01000040.1, read on the forward strand.
TTAATAGTTATGCAGCAAAAGTATAGATAAGCCAAAAAATAGTCCCGTCATAAATTTATATTGACGGGACTTCCTGTTATTTCTCACCCAGCTCCGGTGCCTTCCTTCATTGGAGTAAGCCGTTTCATAGCACGTTCTTTGGTAGTATACTCAAAGTAGTAAACTTTACCTGTAGTACTGTCAACACCCATTTCAATAACTGTTCCATTCTTATTCTGGAAAGCTGCTGTGATGGCATCTGCTGTTATAAAAGCTCCGCCCAGACACTCAATCTGGCCTTCTTCTCCCATGTTATTGGCAATCAGGAACTCTTTTGCAATCCTTTTTGCATCCTCAATATTGGCTGGTGTCTGAAGTTTTTCATATCCAACTTTTCCTATAAATGCTGCAGTTAAGGTGCCATCTTCTGCGAAGGATACATGATGGGTTTTCTCCATAGAATTTACCGGTATTTGATTGGCAGTGGTTTCATATTCCTTTAACCACAATAGGACCTCAATGCTGGAGTCAATACCTGCTTCAGGCATTGCAGGTGAATACTGGACACTGGAACCATAGTTCTGCGCATCCCCCTCAATGTTGAAATACTTAGCCAAAGCCTCCACTCCGGTCTTAGTATACCAGCCATCATCCTTAATGGAACCATTTTCCTGCTTTTGTGCTTTTACTCCATTGTCTGACCCAACGCTGACATTAGATACGGTTCCTGCTGCTTCCATAACTGGCAGTTGTTTTGCTGAGCTCTGTATTACACCTGCTGCAGTTATGGCAAGTATTCCTGTACAGAACAGCCCTTTCATTAATTTGTTCATTGTCACTGACCTCCTTTTTATTTGGTACAGTTTCTATTCTAACCGGTGTTTGTATCATGTTCGTAACATGGAAAAATAATTTTTATAATGGTTCCTTCCCCTTCCTTGCTTTTAAGTTCCAATTTAGCATGATGAACGTTTGCAATATCTTTACAAATGGAAAGACCCAGTCCAACGCCGCTGTTCTTTTTATTTCTCACTTTATCCACCATATAGAATGTTTCAAATACCCTGGACTGTTCTTCCTCTGGAATCCCCTTACCCTGATCTTCGATTTCCACAATCACAGAGCCTGCTGCTTCATATGCCCGCAGCCATATGGAATCTCCTTCCTCAGAGGCCTTACCTGCATTGTCTGCCAGATTTACAATCAGGTTTATAATAAGATTTTTCTCTGCCAATATTATCAAGGGCTCCTTCGGTGTCTCAATGATTAGATTCATATTCATACGATCCAGAGCCGGACGCAATGTAACCTCCGCCTCATTTAGAATCCTGCCTATGTCACAGGGAACAAGCTGAAAGGAATTATGCTCCAAAAACACCAGATTCATCATCAGTTCCGACAATCTTTGTATTCTCTTTCCTTCACGGAATATACGTTCTCCCATCTCCTGTGAGAATTCTTCCTCAAAGGAAGTGGAACGAAGCAAATCAGCATACCCTACCACAGCAGTCAAAGGTGTACGGAGTTCATGGGTGAAATTATCAATAAATCTCTGCTGTTCCTCTGTTTTCCTCTGTAAATCAGCGATTTTTTCATTAATGGATGAAGCCATTTCATTAAAGCTTTCTGCCAGTTCACCGATTTCATCCTTAGACTGAATAGATACCTGTTCCCGGTAATTACCTGCTTTCATTTTCCTGACAGACTTTGTCAGAAGGCCTACGGATTTGGTCAAATGATTGATAATGAGATAGATTCCTACAATCAGCAGAACAGACACTCCCAGAGACAGTTTGATGAAAAAAGAATACTGGCGATCTCTGTTTGCATAAATATCTGTTACATCTACCATATATTTATTAAGCAGCTGATGATCTCCATATGTAACCATGCTGGTAAGGCGCAGATATTTTTTTTCATCAGATTCCAGCACCTTGTATTGTGCCATTACCGTGTACATAGTGTTCTCTGTTTCTTCTTCTATTAGGTAAATATCCATGTTGCTGTATATTGCCTTTCCATTTTCCGATACTTCCAAATAAATACCCTGGGAATTAATTCTGCTTTCCAGATATTCCACAATATATTTCTGATAATGTCCTTCTTCTCCTAAGTCTTTGGCACTGTTTTTGGAAGCATAGCGAATCATTCCTGATGATATGCTGGCTTGTTCATCGGCTGTCCGTCTAAGCACCCTGTCAAAATTCTCTTTTACATTATTCTCAATCATTAGAATTGATGATCCGAAAAAGACAATCAGAAAAAACAAGAGCGTGCAGATACAGATTTTCTGCCATAATCTCATATTTTAAACCTCCAGTCTGTACCCCACTTTTCTAACAGAAACGATGGCACCCTCCAAACCAAGCTTTTTCTTCAGTCTTTGTACATGAATATCCACAGTCCTGCTCTCTGTATCTAATTCACCGCCCCAGACCTCTTCATAGATGCGGTCACGGAAAAGTGCAATGTTTCGGTTGCGGATAAATACAAGCAGAAGGTCAAATTCTTTCATCGTTAACTCAATCAGCTTTTCGTTTTGTTTAACAGTTCTGGAATCAATGTCAATCTCCAGACCAAGAAGGTTTATAATACCGGGGCTTTTATTGTACCGCCTTAAAACAGTTTCCACTCTGGCTGTTAATTCTGCCAGCTCAAAGGGTTTGGTGATATAGTCATCGGCTCCCAGCTTCAGTCCCTTTACCTTATCCTCCAGCCTGGACTTGGCTGTAATGAAAATAACGGGAATTTCATACTCCTTTACATACTCCAGCAGTTCATATCCATCTATTCCTGGCAGCATAATATCAAGAAGAATTAAATCATAATGGTTGTTCTCCAGCAAATCTGCGGCATGGTTTCCATTATATACACACTGGCACTGATAGCCGGCTTTTTCAAGCCCCAGCTCAATAAAATCTGCAATCATTTCTTCATCTTCCACAATTAGTATTTTCATTAAATTTCCCTTTCTTACCGGCAGCGTTTATTTTAATGTAACAGTATAGCATTGTAATGTATCATGATTGTAACATTTATATCTATTCTAATACCTTTTTCATAAAAAGTCTCTTTCCTGTATTTGGTAATTTGCATTTTTCTATAATCATAAACATATAAGACTGGCTGTGTCTCATAATTATTCATAATCAGGTTGAGGGGATGCTATGAAAATCATAATGCATTATCCGGATACGGAAGAAATGAAAACAGAGTTGAGACATCGTGCTGCTGCATTCCATGCCAGAGCAATTATTGATTATATCAATTCTTTTTCTTGCTCAACAAATGAAAAAATCCAGCTGATCAATAGAATCCAGGATCTTTATTCAAAGGATGAATAATACAATGGGGCGGCTCACAGGGAACCGCCCCTTATTGCTGTCTGCAGCCGCTATGATAGGATAGCATTTTCTACACACTTCGCCGCATAGGTAGCCAAACGGGAGCCCCTGTCCGGATGAAATGTATTTACTGCCTTTATTAAACCTATGGTTCCAACGGATAGGAGGTCCTCCATCTCATAATCCGTATTCTGATATTTTTTTGCTACATGTGCCACCAGACGCATATTTCGTTCGATGAGTGTGGCTCTCGCCTCCTGATCCCCATCCTGGTATCGTTCCAGACACTCTCGTTCTTCTCGTGCGTTCAAAGGTTTGGGAAAAGTCTTCAAAGAAAGCCACCTTAAAACTTACTTAGTTTCATTTTATGCCGTCTTTCCCTTTAAAGTGCTTTTACCAAAAATATAAGCTTATACTTCTTTTTGTATACAAAAAAACAAGGAGACTGACAAACCTTTTCAGCCTCCTTTTACTTAAATTAATGATGGAACAACCGAATTCCAGTAAATGCCATTGCCATCCCATACTTGTCACAGGTTTCAATTACCTGATCATCACGAACAGAACCACCAGGCTGTGCCACATACTTTACGCCGCTTTTATAAGCACGGTCAATATTATCGCCAAATGGGAAAAATGCATCAGATCCCAGTGCAACATCTGTCATCTGATCCAGCCACTCCCGCTTCTCTTCTCTTGTAAATATCTCAGGTTTTACCTTAAATACAGATTCCCACCGTCCATCTGCAAGGACATCCATATAATCTTCTCCAATATATAAATCAATGGCATTATCTCTGTCTGCACGGCGAATGTTGTCTACAAATGGAAGATTTAAAACCTTAGGTGACTGGCGTAAAAACCAGTTGTCAGCCTTATTACCGGCCAGTCTTGTACAATGTACTCTGGACTGCTGACCTGCACCGATACCGATTGCCTGACCGTCTTTGGCAAAGCACACAGAATTAGACTGAGTGTATTTTAAGGTAATCAGGGAAATGATCAAGTCAATTTTGGCAGATTCAGGAATCTCTTTATTGGCAGTTACAACATTCTGTAACAGAGTCTCATCAATCTTTAATTCATTTCTTCCCTGTTCAAATACAACACCATAAACCTGCTTTCTCTCAAGAGGATCAGGAACATAGGCAGGATCAATCTCAATTACATTGTAATTACCGTTTTTCTTGGACTTTAAGATTTCCAAAGCCTCAGCTGTATAGCCTGGAGCAATAACTCCATCAGAAACCTCTCTCTTAATAATCCTTGCAGTATCCTCATCACAAACATCAGATAAAGAAATAAAATCGCCAAATGAAGACATACGGTCAGCGCCTCTAGCTCTTGCATAAGCACATGCCAGAGGTGATAGCTCACCCATATCATCTACCCAGTATATTTTAGCCAGTGTATCATCAAGAGGAAGACCCACTGCTGCCCCAGCCGGTGATACATGCTTAAATGAAGCTGCAGCCGGAAGTCCGGTGGCTGCTTTTAATTCTTTTACCAGCTGCCAGCCGTTTAATGCATCCAGGAAATTAATATAACCGGGACGTCCGCTTAATATCTTGATTGGAAGCTCTTCATTATCCTTCATAAAAATACGGGAAGGTTTTTGGTTTGGATTGCAGCCATATTTTAATTGTAATTCACTCATATTCTCTCTCCTTCTTATGTGCTTAAAGTTTACTGGTTCTTATTCACGATTTTTGTTTCATAACTTCCTGTTTCAATGTCTATATACCGCACAAACAGAGATACCTTATTATCAGCATTTAAATTATCCCATAAAAGGGCTGTAAATTCTTCTATATCGTCCATAGTCTCAATGAGCTTTGGCTCTCCTTCAAAGCTGGGCAATGGATTCCCATCATGCATATAAGTATGAATAAATCGTCCTTCACCGGCCAGAGGATTCTCATAAGCAAAGGTATAACGGCTGCATGAATCCGGATTGCCGTTACTGCTCTTTAAAATGGACATGGCATAATTAAAATGTCCTCCATCCATATGCAGAATACCTGATATTCTAGGTGTATAGTTAGGCACATCCGGCTCAAATTCCCTGCTTCTTAAGGACTGTTCAAAGGTCATCTGTTTATCCATTCCCTCATATATAGTATCTGTCTGGTCACCATTGGTTACAATGGTCTTATTGCCCAGCACTCGTACAGGAGCATAGATAATCAGGCTGGGATCGCTGAGCTTTGCAGGATCAAATGCCTGGGTACGGATTCCCTGTCCATCTTCCACAAATACACGGTTACGGCTGTTCTCACTTCTTCCCATAATAAAGTAAGCTGTTATAGCTTTAGACCCGTCTGGAGTCTTGCCAATTATAATTCCTCTTCCTGGATAAGAATTGCTGCTTAAATCGTCTTTTAAAGAAATCCTCTTCATATGTTTGCTTCTCCTTCGTGATATTTAGACATAAAAAAACACAAAAAACCGCCTGGGTACCCCAATTAATGCGGTGCCCAGGCGGTCGGCTTATCTCAAAACGTGCTCCCCGTGGTTTACTCCACTGATCCGCCAGTCGCACGCTCATCTCTCATCCATCATCATATAATAGATGTACTTGAAATGCAAGTATTTTTTAACCTTCAGCAGCATGAATCTTTCTGAATGTTACCAATCCGCCCACTAGAAATGGCAGGATTGTGGTTGCAAAACGATAAAGAAGTATGACGGAAATAATCTTTGTCTTGCTTATAATCTTTCCAAATAACAGAATAAATACTATTTCCAGAGAGCCATAACCTGCAGGTGCCGGTATGCTTCCCGCCAGCATCAGTGAAATTGAAGTAAGAATTATGGAAAGCCCCAATGTCAGTCCTTCCCCCCTGCAAACCACACCGGGTATCAGATACCACAGGCTTAACTTCAGAAAATTAAGGAATATAATAGTCAGCAGTTTTTTTTCCTTTAATAATGCTTTTGCTTCCTCTTGTAAGATATTGACCTGCAGTTCTAATGCATCACATTTTTCCAGCCAAACTTTTTTATTAGCAATGATTTTCCTGACCAGCCGGAACCCATTGTTGGAAAACCAAGGAGAAATGGTAACCAGAATTAAAATTAAAGCAATTCCAACTCCTATGAAACTTCCTATGAATAAAAGCCAGCCATATCCCCGAACCAGGTCCCGAATTGTGAAACAGGCAATTCCATATCCAATGAGCCCATAGAGGACAATGGTTATTTTATGAAGGATGTACTTGATTAAAGTCATTCCAGTCGCTTTGGCCCCTTGAATCCCGTATTTATTTAAATACGCAATCTCTGCAATGCCGGAACCGCTGCCAAAGGTGACAACACGATAAAAGCTGCTATAATACCCGCATCGGATTCCATCCAACAGCCCAAATTCACTCTCATACTTTTTAGCCATCATAGAAATGATTCCGCCTTCTATGACGTAATATCCAAAAGCAAGACATATTATCACACCTAAGGTTATATAAGAGGTCCGGAACACTTCCGTCAATGCTTCTTTCCATGAATCCCTCAGATAGTATATTATAAAAATAACAAGTGCCAGCAGCACAACATTCTTTATAACTTTTTTCTTCTTAATTCATATCACCTTCCTGATGATTCCATAATCGATCTGCAGTTTTTCCCCAATCCTCAGCATAGGTTGTACATTTTCCGCACAGAGATTCCACTGCTTCCGGAGATTGCATGTCTGTGGATTTTGCTCCTGTTTTCTCTACGATTTCCTGAAGACATTCTGGATTTTCAAGCATTGGGCAGGGGCGTAAATGATTGTCATTAAAAGGCTGCCCTTCTCTATAAGCCATAAATATAGGCTGCTTAAAACACTCCAACAGGCTTTTCTCCCTGATATTGGCATTTGAATAATGAACAAATACACATGGTTCCACATCTCCGTTAGGATTGATATGGCAGTAAAAACGTCCGCCTGCAATACAGCCGCCTACAAATTCACCATCATTTTGAAAGTCCATAGCAAATATAGGCTTGCCGCCTTCCTTAGCACGTATTTCACGAATTCTTCTGTACATATATTCTCTCTGTTCTTTGGTGGGCATTAAATCAACTGCTGCCTCATTTCCAACGGGCATATAGTGGAAATACCAGCTAAACCTGCAGCCCTTCTCTATGATCATATCCAGGAATTCATCAGAGCTTACAATATCTACGTTTTTGCTCGTATAACAGATGGAGGTTCCAAAAATCAGTCCATAGGACTTTAATAAATCCATGGCATCCATGACTTTCCAATATACCCCATCTCCTCTTCTGCCGTCATTGACCTCTTCAAAACCTTCTAAGCTGATGGATAAAGACAGATTTCCCACTCGAACCATCTCTTTGCAAAAAGCTTCATCCACAAGAGTTCCGTTAGTAAAAGCATGGAACGCACAGTCATTATGTTTCTCACAAAGGCGGATTAAATCGTTCTTTCTCACCAGAGGTTCCCCGCCTGTATACATATAAAAATAGATTCCCAGTTCTTTTCCCTGAGTAATAATATCATCCATTTCCTCATAGGATAAATTTAATTTATGTCCATATTCAGAAGCCCAGCATCCGGTACAATGCAGATTACAGGCGCTGGTAGGGTCCATCAAAATAATCCAGGGAACATTGCAGTTATGAACCTTTTTTAATTCCTTTGTCTTTTTAAATCCTGAAAAACCTGCCTCAAATCCCAGATTCAAAGCAGTCATCTTAACTACATGGGGATTTAATTCATCTAATGCCCGATTAACAAAAGACATCCATTTGCCATCCTGATCTTCTATTAAATCTCTGGCACCATTAAACACCGCTTCCTGGAATGTATTTCCAAGAAACCTTTGTGATAAATCCACCAATTTTAATAGATTTTTTTCTCTGTCTTTATTGACGTATTTGATTGCACCATCAATGGTTACATCAAAAGCCTTTCTGGTAGCTGCATGAGCTATATTCATAAAAATCCTCCTTATCCTATGCATTGTTAACTATTTCACCTTTTCTTTGATTGTAACGAAGAATTCTTTTCTTGTCTCTGGACAAATTTTTACGAACGTCTGATTTTAGGACAGATTTTATTATTGTTACCTTTTGGGACACTTTTGCAAATCTGTCCCTATCATCTTTTCAGAAAAACAGGTAACATAAATAGGAGAATACTTAAGGATGGTGATGTAAGTTGAAATCACAAGACATTAAAAGAGCAATGATTGAAGTGACTGTGGATCAGGCATTAAGAGAAATGAAAGACGATCCAAAAAGAAGTGTACGTAAATTAGCTGATTTGGGGAAACGATTTTCAAAAAGCCGATTTCGAAATCATATTTTTGCTATCATACAAAAAATACTTCAGAACGACAACAGTCCCTATTATGCTGCTTTGGAACAGCTGCTTCAACAAACCGAAACTACTGCCCTGAAAAAAATTGGGATTAATATAGGGTATAACAGCTGGACCTATGGAGCAAAAAAGATTCGAGAATTGGAAAGTCTCAATGGATATAATATTCCCTGGAACATTATATTTCGATGGAATTCCAAAGGCAAGCTTACCATTAACCGGATGGAGCAGCTTATTAAAGAAGGCCAGGCTATGGGGATTTATACCTATTTTATACGTCAGGAAAGCTCTGAAGGGTACAAGGAGCTATTATCACTTTTTAATAAATACCCAGACTGCGCTTTTATCTGGTTTTTATATGACTACACATTGGAGGATACCTATTTCCCAACTCTTAAAACAGCTTCTAATGTTATGACTGTATTAAATGCAGAGAATCACAATTGCCCTGCTCTTACCTTGGAGTTAAAAAACGCCAAAATCTTATACAGCGTTTTCTACACCTACCATGACGGTGATGAGGAACAATTGAAAAACAATCAATGGATTTCATCCCTGCTGGGCTTTCATAATATTTTCCTATTCTTTCTGGCAGATGATACATGTTCTGCACAAACAAGACAAGCAGTAGGAGAATATATTCTGCAATCCCGTTTTGAAACAGAATACCCTGGCTTTTTAGTGGACCTGTATTGTGATGCAATGAGAATTGATCAAATCATATCTCAAGAATCCTGCCTCTTCGAAATTGACAGCGATGGAACGGTTCTTTCTGCCCCTCAGGAGGATGTTAAGAACAACAGTACTGTTCTTGAAAATGTATCTTTGGAGTATATACTACAGCAAACCATGCCGGCAGTAGGATATAGCAGCAATTTATAACAAGAAGGGGACCGTTCACAACGGCCCCTTCACTTATATTCTTCTATGATTCTTTCTGCAAGTATAACCATAACTGATTGCATCTCTTTTAAAAATTGTTCCAGAGGCATCTGTACCCCTTCACTTAACCACCTTACAAGAGAGGAAATAATAGCATCACATACAAACGTAATAAGAAATTCCTGTTCCACACTGTCCGTCAGACTATCCTTTACAAAGAATTCTACCATAGGATAGAGTATTTGAAAAAAATAATCCCGAAAGGAATTCTGCCCTTCAATCATCAAAGCTTTTTGATAAAAATCCTTTTCTTCGAAAAAGTGAGTGCAGATATCCGCAAACAGTTCCCAACTGTTTTTATACTCTTTGGAAACTATGTTATCAATAAATCCTATGTAAAATATCCAATTGACCAGATCGTATTTATCCTTAAAATGATAATAAAAGCTCTTTCGGTTCATTCCGCAATCATTGCATATATCAGTGACACTTATTTTGGAAAATGAACGCTCTTTCATTAGTTTTTTCATGGAAGCTGCTAATGCATTCTTAGTTATATTGGAATCTGCCATTAATATCTCTCCATATCGATTTTATTATTAATGGCTATTATATCATCTTTTGGACTAAATTTAAACTCCATACCCAGTGTGCTACATTTTTTCAATTGTTGGAATTGTTTGAACAATTAACTTTGGGGTTCGACCCTTTGATACAAAGGGTCGAACCCCAAAGTTAAATTACCTCGGAAGATTCCTTCTAGGCGGATTGATTTCGATCCTATATTTCATTTCATACTTAGCTCTTGCATTGACGATTCCAGTGCTGGAGGAACCATCAATATGCTCTTGGGCACCTTCTCTGGTCACTCCTTCACCTTTAATTGGGAAAGACATATCCTTATACTTATCTACGAAGCCAGGTCCAAAAGCTCCTACAAATGCGAAGTTTCCTTCATTTCCTGATTTCAATTCTCCCAGCAGTACTGGTGTCTCTTTAGACTCTGCGTATAGTTTCAGAGGGGTTTCATTGAAGGTAAACCCCGATCCTGAACTTCCGTCATCCAGCCCCTTAATTGCCAGATACATATCTGTGTTATTCAATAGTGAATAAGGGGTATCTAATAGATTCATAAGATCATGACTGATTCCTGTTTCTATGTTTCTATTCACAAACGATTCCACAAACACCTTTACTTCATAAATCCCCTTATTCTTAATGGTATACTCAGGAGAACTGAACAAATCATCTCCAGGAGCCTTTGTACGAATGGCAGTAAGCTTGGTAGAATTCTCAAAGCTTCCTTTTCGCTTCACCACCAGATAGATATCCTGTGGCACTTCTACATCCAATATTTCCCAGTTCTGTAGTTCCAGCACCTCAGGATTCATATTATCTTCCACAAGGAATAAATCCATAGGAACTGTCAGTCCCAATCTGAAATGGTCATGCTCTGCATCTGCATTTGGATTATAAGCAGACGAATCTGTAAATCGTATTACATCTCTTCCTTTCACTGCATGATCCATATCCACTTCAAATCCTATGTTGTCAGGTATCATAGTACCAACCAGAATTACATGATCGGTCCCCCATACAGGGGCATCCTGGGTTCCTGTATAATCAGTTGTCAGATAGAAGGAGTGATTTTCCAGTTTCTCCGGTGCACTGAGAATGGTAAACTCACCATCCTGATATACACCTGACCCCTTCTTTGCAGCATTGTTTGTAAATAATGCACCGTCTGTTGATCCAGTACCACTGTTATATACAGCACCGCCATCGAGACCTTCAGATTCTTTTTCTACATCATATGTATTGTTATTATCCTTAAGGGTGACGCCTTCTTTTAACTTCAAGACACCGCCTTCCTCTACAGTGATCATGGGGGCCTTTGCTTCTGATGTTCTGCTTACTACTGCTTCCATGCGGTAATCTGTCCCTGTTTTAGGTTCGCTATGGCCGTCAAAGAATATATTCTTATTGAATTCCGCACTTCCTCCATCAGCTACATTTAACAGTACACCTGTAAAATCATCTACTTTGTATCCCTTTTCATCTGCAAGGGCAGGATCATTTCTTGCAAAATCTGGCTGAATATAACGAACTATTTTGACCTTATTGGTACTTCCTAAAACAACATTTCCATCACTGCCCTGATAAAAGCCTCCTGTTACTTCTGCAGTTGCAGTAATCTGTATGGTATTTACAACATAAATCGTGTTGCCACCTCTTGTTTTTAACAGCTCATAAGCTCTCTTTAATGTCTTCACAGGCGTTTCAGGAGTTGATCCAGCTACTCGGTCTTCGCCTTCATCTATACCTTTTTCGCCATCAATATAAACGGCAACCGGAACTGAAAGTTCCAGAATATTAGGATAATCTTCCCTGTTGCTCAAATAGAAGAAATCCTTTACCCTCTCTTCCAGACGGAAAGTTGCTGCATCCTTCTGCGTCGCTGTAATGCCTTCTTCATAAACTACAACGGTTCGTCCCTTATAAGGATCCCTCATTAGAACCTGAAAATCATTAAGAGCTGGAGTTCCATACACATCAACCGTCAGATAGCAGCTGGTCTCTTTATACTCATCTACTGTTCCGAAACCTTCCAGATAGACAGTTCCATTAAACAGAGTCCAAAGGCTAAAATGTAGATAGCCATTGGAGTAAACATCAGTTCCTCCTGCAACTACCTCTTCTCCAAGCTCCAGATTTTTAAATTCTGTGTACTCAAGATAGGCTGTTCCTTCCTCCAGAAGCTCAATTCCTGCACCACTACCTTCCTTAATAACTGACTCGTTGTACTCTCCTAATTTCTTAGATTTCATATTGGTATTGATATTATTGGTAAATAGAGTTGCAGTTGCTACACCATTTGTAACACCTTCTGCACGAGCTGCCTTTAATACACCGGTGCCTTCTACTGTAATGAGTGGTGATTTAGCTTCTACTCCCGTTGCTGTGAGAGTTATATCACTTCCAATGGTATCCTGTGAATGTCCGTCAACATAAATACCACTGATGGTAAAGCTTCCGCCATCTTTTACATGAAACAGTGTATTTAGCAATGTGCTCTTATCAAATCCTGTATAAACAGAATCATCCTTTGTAAATTCATCAGGTTGTGCATAACGCTTAAAGTAAACCTGACCGATAATGTCTATGGTACAGTCCGTGTCTTTGTAATAACCTTCATAATGGCTGCTGCCATTGGTTTCCTTAACCAGAATATTCATTAATTCAACTTCTGCTGGCTCTCCTGTTGCTGCAGATATTTCAACTGTATCTGCAACTAATACTAAAACTCCATTGGTGCCCGGATTTTTTCCAATGCTTTCATATACTTTTTTCAAAGTCTTAAATGCTGTTTCAGGGGTAAGTCCGTTACCGCTTATGTCATTACCAGCCTTACCATCTAGATAAATGGCCCTTCGCATGCTCAGTTCCATTATTTTTCTTTCACCTGTACGGTTTACAATATCATATAAACCTTGTATAGCATCATCGAAAACATAACTCTTCATCTCATCATATCCAGGTATGGTACCATCACTGTAAGAGATCACCGGTCTGCCGTCATAGTCATTTCCCACAGCTATCCTTAAAGCCTGTTCTGGTTTATAAGCACTGTCTGGTTCAATGTAGGCTGCTGTTACTGTTGATTCACCGTTTAAATATACCTTGCCTGTAATTACCGGACTTCCTGTAAGATATAATTTACCAAAAACTCCGGGATCTGTTTTGCTGGCTTCCAGATATATAGCACTTCCATAAGAGCTATCTGTATCCTGGATGCTTCCTGCACTCATGGATAGCTGACCGCCTGCGTCCACAAAGACCGCTCCACCCATTGAACTTAAATTGTCTGCGATTCCATCTTCAGCTATATAGCTGCCAATATTATAGTTACGCTCAAAGACTACATTTTCACCTACCGTCACTGTAATACCTAGATTTATCTTTACTATACTATCACCATTGCTGGTTGTAGTATCAGTAATACGTCTTCCATATACTGTTAAGTGATCCATTGCCAGTTTATAGGCAGGCTCTATTAAATGACCGTAATATGCTCTCTTAATTTCCGGAGTCTCATTCCCATTAACATCATAAATAGGGAATCCTGTGTAGCGGCACATATAGGCTGGTTCCGGAAGGGACCAGGTTGTCTCATCTTTTGTATTAACAGCCTTTCCACTTATGTAGATTACGTAGTGGCTTGCACTTCCATCACCTAATGCCCCTACTTCCTTCGCTTTAGTAAAAGTACTAACTGCTTTTGCAGGAGTTGACCCATCGTTAGTAACCAGCCCTTTTACTGAATCCAGATATACAGCTTTCATTAAGACTAAGCATTTATCCTCTGTAACTCCTGCTACTGTTCCAGCAGTTTTTGAAGATTGTCCCATATCCAGAACATATGTGCTGGAATGAACTCGGAAATAATTTAAATATGGAGATGCATCTGTGATATAGCTTCCATCAGGCTGCACAACTACACTGCCTTTTTTAAACTGTGTAATCCCATTGCCCTGTGCCAAATACAGGTGATATACTCTTCCTGTCTGGGAAATCCTTCCACTAACTTTCACAATATTGTTGGTATTGGACAAATAGATATTATCCCTTATATCAGCGCCTCCTCCTTTTAGTTGGAAATTATTACCTTCAATAAAAACAGGCGAGCATGTACCCTGAGGCTGTAAATTCGAAGGATCAGGTGTTGTATTACCTGTTATCTGTCCTCCTGAAATAATCAGGCTTCCTTTGCTAGTCGCAGAGGTATTGTAATAGTTAATTCCGCTTCCACGATAACTTATGTTACTTCTTATGATACCACCATCTAATTGAATACTTGCATCATAGGTCACAATTGTACCGGTTCTTGGTGACTGATTTTTTGTGATAATTTTATTATTCTCAATTACTCCCCCGCTCATTACCATCTGAGTATCTTCACCAACCAGATAAATGGTGCCTAAGCGGCTGTTATAATTGGTTACATTTGGCAAATTCATAGTATTATTAACAATCTGCCCGGATTTCATAATTAATTTTGCCGGATAGTTTGTTGAACCCTGACAGGTAATAGCAGATGAAAACCAATAATTGCTATTAGTTCCGGTACTCTCCCTGACCATATTTCGAATGATCCCACCATCAATTTCTAATGTGCCACCATTGACTTTTACACCTATAGTGGTATTATCACCAAAATTTTTATTATAAACTGCTTTATTATTCTGCAGTACTGCACCTTCTTTTAAATAAGCAGTGGTGCCTGGTCCTATATACAGCACTTCATGTCCTGATGATGTATTCAGAATAATCTCATCGGATCCTCCATCAATTATGATATTTTTAAAAGTTACTTCAGAAGCATAGTTTACATTGGTACTGTTATAAAGCCCAATTAACTGCTCACTATAATCTTTATAACGAACTACCTTAGGTGACCAGCGGTCTCCACTTTGGGCATTGGTCACCTTTCCTTCACTGTCAAAGGACCAGTCAGTATCTTCAGGCTCAACATATACAATTGAGTTACAGATAAGAATGTTTGCACCTTCTGTAAAATATCCCGTTTCCAGAAGTTTCTTTGCATGTTTAAAGGTTCGAACTGCTGTAGTCGGGCTATTGCCGTCATTGTTATCATTACCGTTTCCTGATAGGTAGACATTATTTTCTCCTGTTAGGATAATATTGGGTGCGGACTTAACCAGGTTTTGCTGTTCAGCCAATCCGTCTGCTCCAATCTTTTTAAAGTAATTAAACTGACTGGTAACATCTGTCAGCCCACCTGCCCCTCCTGTAGGATCATCGGGCTGTACAACAGTCTTTCCTAAAAATCCTTCAGCCAGCCATAGCTGATATTCTCTTGAAGGATCAGGGACTTCGTGAGTCATAGTAATAGGGTTTGTGGAAGTTCTTAAATAAATAAGTGATTTTATGACACTTCTTCCATCTAATATCAAAGACCCGTAATTGTCCAGAGATATATTATCCTTTAAAGTGGCTTGTCCTATATAGGCAGACTCCTTCAACTCAATCCTCTGGTCAGTTCCCATAAGATAGACTGCATCTGTATTATCCTCTATAGATGCTTCTCCTTCCAATGTGATTTCACACGGATTAGGATAGGTTTGAGTGCCTGAAGCAGCATAAATACCGCCTTTATTATTGTTAATAGAAGCTTCATCACTTAAGGTGATTTTAGATGCTCCTGCACGATAATAACTTGAATATCTGGTTAAATAAACACCTTTTATAGATTCATTTAAAGAACCATCTCCTCCTCCGTTTCTGGCTATCTGAGACGTTCCGCTCATCTTAAGTTCTAATGGACTATTAACATAAATACCATTTTTACCATTTCCAGACTTTGGATCTGATGCATCATAGAAATTAACTCTTCCACCGATAATGGCATTACCTTCTAATGTAATTTTATGGTATTTTCCGCTCCCCTCCTGAAATGTAACTCTTCCATTTAGTTTGATTCCATAATTGGTGTTACCTGATATTCTGGAATCTCCTGACATCTCAACATTAACATGGGTAGATCCATAGGAATTGCTTTCTCTTTCTAAAATGCCATTATTGTTTCCATCCACTGCTGCCTGACCTTCCATTTTTATATGAACAGGACTGTAATAATCAGAAAAATAAAAGGCTGAATCAAATCCGGTAATCCGGCTATTATCTTTCATATGGACTAATTTTATATAATTATTGCCGGATGTATTATGATAATAAATACCATTACCTGCTTTACTTTCATCTGGTCTGGTAACCAGAGCACTCTTACCCATATAAATATTCATTGGTGCTGCAGTGTTATAGTAAAAACCAGTATTAGCTATTATCTTTGCTGAATCCTCTTTATTGGCATCCTTATTCATATTCATGGATAGAGACCCCTGTGCACCAGAAACAAAGTATGCACCATATGTAGACGCATTTGCTATTTCAGCAAAATCCTGCATTTGAATGTCAACTATTCCCGCAACATAAAGACCATAGTTGGGATTTTCTATTTTAGAAGTATTCTTCATAACAAGTTTACTGTTGCTATCTACATAAAAACCATAAGTGGGATTTACTATTTTGGAAGAATCCTTCATAACAAAATTACTGTCTTTACCTACATATGCTCCAATGTATCTGCCTGTATCAGGATAATCAATGCTGGAGGAATCCCCCATTTCAACTTCAACACCATTAAAAGCAACAAGTGCACCATATTTGGAAGTGTTTTCACTAGGATTCATATTGACAATACAGGAGGACCCCTGCATTTTTATGGAACTGCCACTTCCTGAAGCATATATGCCGCTTGATATCATAGTTCCATCTTTCATAATCGAACTATGATCCTTCATCAGAATATCAACGTTACCTGATGTGGAATAAACACCATATAAATTGATATTTCCCCTGCGTTCCTCATCACCTTCAGCTATAATCCTGGAATACTCATTCATTTCCAGCTTTCCGGAGTCTAACATCTGAACATAATAACCATCAATATTTAATAGCTGTCTGTTCTCCTCACCATTTTTTCCTGTAAGTATCAGACTTCCAGAAACATCAACACCACTGTAATAATTATTGGTCAACCTGCTATAGCCTGTTAAAGTTGCTGTGGAATCTTTCATAATCTTTATGATTGGACTATTGCTGCTCTGCTCATTGACTATAACTGCTTCCAACATACCATTGATAATAATTTTTCCGGTTTTAAAATTAACATGATTTGAATCATCTCCAACTACGATCATCGGCTTGTTAATAAAGGAGGCAAATCTTCTGATTTGAGCATCACAAGGAATTTCATCAGCAGCCATTTCTGCATCTGCATACTTCTGGTTGATTCCTCCTATAGATGCAAATTTTGTTGTATCGCTATAGTCCAGCTCCCATATCTCATCGTCATCTATATTTACTGTACCGCTTATATAGATAAATGGAGAAAATCCGTCCTTATTTTTATCGTTTTCTGCAGCTGTTTTGATCTGTCGCTCCAATATCTCATGTGCTTTTTCAAAAGTAGCTACTGCATCTTCAGGTGATGTTCCATTATGTTCAATATCATCACCACCGCTTTCCGGACCGGCCAGATATACTCCCTCACCAATCAGAACCACATTATTATTATATCCTCCAAGCCAAGTTTTTCTTGGCAGTTTGTCTCCTGTAGAGTATTTCACATTCACGTTTGCATTTGTCAGACTTTTACTGTATGACTTCTGATAATAAGGTTCCAACCCCATTCCATCAGGTCTTAATTTATAAAAAAATGTTGACTTTGAGGTATTTGCAGGTTTGATAACAATAGAACCAACTTTAAAATTATCCTCGTTTAAATCAATAGGTAATGTTCCTAATTCATTGCTGGGAGGTTCTCTTAAATAGGTGAGAAAAGAATTGGCTGTATTTAAGTAGATTGCATCTGGGTCAGCATCGTTTTTCTTCTCTATTGACACATCAACAGGATCCAGATATACAGAATGCAGAGAACTACTGGAAGTAACATCTAAATAGATATTGTAAATACCTGCTTTAGTTTCTGTATCAGGCTGCTGAAACGTACCCTGAAGAATCCAATTATCTGCATTTTTCAAATACAAATTACTTCCCTGAACGGTTGCCGTATTCTTAATCGTTCCTGCAATATCCATATTAACTGTTCCTATGTCAGTATAAATACCTCCGCCATATTCAGCAGTATTTCCTGACAGCTCAAACGTTTCAGTACTTGTTCCTATGTAGCAAACTTTTGTTGGATATAATTTTGTCCCGTCTGCTTTCCCCCCTGAGTATACTCCTCCTCCCTTATCGCTGGCTGTATTGTCCACAATAAAACAATCTGTAATATAATTGTTCTTAGTAGAGTTAATGCTTGATGTGGTATAAATTCCACCACCATTTTGCGCCGTATTACTTTTTATCGTCGTATCTTTAAAATAACCAGTACTGTTGATTCCATAAAATCCACCACCGCATTCAGAAGCAGTATTTAACTCCAGTGTGCTTTTATACATATACATCGAATCAGAGTTCTTATAGATACCACCGCCATTTTGGGAAGTGTTAAACTTAATCTCAGAGTTTGTAACAGTCAGTGTACTGGAACTATAAATTCCTCCGCCTTTTCCAGTCATCGAAGTTTTATTATAAGAAACCTCAGTATTATTCATAACCAGGGGTCTAATACTGTAAATACCTCCTCCTGACTCAGCGTTGGTATTAGAACTTGTATAATTATTGCTTACTTTGATATTACCAGGGCTGTAAGCATCGAGATTCAGTGTTCCGCCTGAATGATATATACCTCCACCATACTCATAACCCCAGTTACCTTCTGACTCATTATCTCCTCCAATGATAGTTCCATCTCTTAAAGTTACCTCTCCTTTATTTATATAAATGCCTCCACCATATCCCCTGCTGTAAGAAACTCCTTTTGCTATATTGGAATATACAAGACTCTCTGCTATGGTTAATTCCGTACCGTTAAAATATATGCCTCCGCCATATAATGCCTGGTTACCGAAAATTTTTGTATCCTCTATCTCCAGCTTGCCACTAGAAAATATTCCACCTCCATGGCTATAGCTTGTTGAATACTCATATCCAATCTTATTATTTGATATCTCACTGCCTCTGATATAGTTATCAGCAGTGCTATTCAAATAGATTCCAGCCCCATGAGCACTTCCATAATAACTAATCGAACCATAATTACTTAAAACTTTAGAATTATCCATCTCAAAAGTTGTTTGTTCACTTGCATAAATACCAATTCCATAGTTATTACCAGAGCTGTTGTCTGCATTAGTGAAGTTATTTGATACCGTGGCTTGATTGATTTTCAAAAGAGATCCTTCCGAACAAATACCGCCTCCAGTCACAAGATATCCGTTGTTCCCATCTATTATAACCTCTTCTACAGGAGTTGTCCCATTACCAATATATACCTTACTATCTGTTCCACTATACACACCGATACCATAGCTTCTTAAAGTTTTGCTTGGACTTACATTAGCTTCGTACCGCTCAGCTACCTTATTCTCGGATATCTCTCCCTTGTTCATTACAAAGATGGAGTCTTTTCCATTTAAGTACACACCTGCACCATATTGATATACTGTATTTTTTGTGATCGTTCCACCATTCATTGTAAAAGTGGCTCCATCGGTTATTACAACGCCCGCTCCAATCATCTGATTGGTATCTCCCGCATCATAAAGCACTTTATCATAGGAAATATTTTCTCTAATCTCTCCATTATTCATGATAATGCTTGTGCCGTTTCCCGAAGCTGTCACACCATGCTGACGTCTCATAATACTCCCTGTCCAGAGATCAGCCATGGTAAATGTACCGCCATCAGAAACAACTACATGCTCTCCATAAGTATTGGTTTTCCCCTCATTTATTCCCTTAGCCAGCAATTCTCCGGTTAAAGTGGTTCTACCAGTAAATGTTAGTATTCCTCCTTCAACCTGTATGGTGTCACTGTCTTTATCGTCTGTCATATTTCGAATCAGCACATCATTAATAGTTAAATCACCGTTTGCAGTCACCTTTACCAGCACCTTTGGAATCTCATGAACAGAATCGGTACTTCCAGCCTTATTGGGTATATCTATATGAGATTTTACTTCTGTAATAACTTTTCCCCCATCATAATCCCCTGGCCAGTCATTAAGCTCCCACACAGGTTCAGTAGTGTCCACAGTCACAGTTCCACAAATATAAATCACATCAGGCACTGGAAATCTCTCTTCAATCTCCTCAGGTGTTTTTCCTGCATCTCTCGCTTCGTTTCTGGCTGAAATACTTTTTCCCATCTCCTTATACCAAATTTCTCTTGCCTTAGCCCAGGTCTTTACAGGATACTCACAGGTTGCACCGTAATTGCCATCATCTCCCCTTACACCATCTAAATAAACAGCATCATAATAGTACTCTGCATAGAGTTCCAGATTCTCTGGATTTTCCACAGAGTCATCTTCCGTTGTATCCTGACGCAGCATCCAGTCAAATTTGGAAATTTCCTCATGTAAGTCGTCTCTGTGGGAGGGGTGGAGAACCATACGTTTTGACAACGCTTTTCCTACAGCATCTTTATCCGTATCTTCCTTTAAATCTCCATAAGGTACTATCACATCTCGAAATCGATAATACAGATTCTCATTAATTAATGAATAAAACAGTTTAATTGTTCCATCATATGCAGAATCTGTACTTGTTACTTTAATAGGAGTTTCCTCTATCTGAGGATAAGCTTCTACATAAATGTAGCCTGATTCAGCAGTAACATTCTCTTCAATTATAATGCTGCCTTTATCGTTGTATACCATATCAGTTTCAGTTTCAATACTATTTTTAATATATCCTGCTAATACAACATTTTTTAAAATAAGAGTTTTATTTTCTCCAACAATAAATGCCGGCTGTATATTAGAACTCCATGGTCTTACTGTAACGATAGTTTCTGGTGCTTCAGAACTGATGAGAAAGCTGCTTCCATCTCCCTCAACCGGTATGTAATCACTGGCTGTAGATTTGCTTAAGTCAACACTGTTCATAGCAATGATTGTTCCGCCTTCGGCTTTTTCCACAGCTGTTTTCCAGGTTTTTACAGGTGCTTCAGGCAGGCTTCCATCATATCGTGTATCATGCCCTGCAGGATAAGTACCTTCTTCATAGGTACCCGAAGGACCCGGGTTCCAGTAAATGGTGTTACCTGTTGTATTTCTCGTAGCAATCAATGTTTTCTGAGTCTTAATTGCTCCAGGAATCGCCATAATTACTCCAGGACCGTTGCTTACATCTTCATCCTCATCTGCGTCTTCGTCCCCATCTGCATCTTCGTCCTCTTCTACACCCTCTGATTCTGCGTCAAAGGAGTCCTCGTTACTAAGATCAAAAGTACTCACCTCAGAATATGTATCACGTACAGAAGCCGTAATCTCACTATAGGCAGTTAATTCCCATGATTCTTCTGATGTTTCTATCAAAGTAAACAGATCTATGAATTCTTCTTCAGAATGACCATCTGCATAAAGGGTTTTTACAATCTCTAATTTCCTGGTTTCCTCATCCCCTCTTACATCGAGAAGATAGCTTTCATTATTGGTGCCAAACCCCTCAAGAAGTTCAATAATAGGTTTTCTCCAGGTACTTGCTGTTTTTGTATCTCGAATCATCTCAACGCTATCTTCCTCTGTACTGAAGGTATAATCGTTGATATTAAAAAATTCAATTCTCTTTAGATCAGTTTTTCTGATTTTAGCTTTAAAAGCATCTCCAGCAGTAGTCTCAGTTGTAACAATAATAAAATCAGTCTCTTTTTCCACAGCAGCGGAGATCTGCTGCTCTGTGGTTTCATCTGCCTCTGTCTGTACTGAAGTTTCTTCAGCAGCTATCTCTGTCATTTCCTGTGCTGAGGTTTCTTCCTGTTCAGAGGTCTCGACTTCTAATGTCTCTGTCACTTCCTGCTCTAAAGTTTCTGATTCTGTAGTTCCTTCGGTATCTGTATTGGCTTCAGTTGTCGCCTGATCTGAAGTTTCTTTTTCTGATGACTGATCATTTCCAACCACATCATTAGAAGCTTCGGATTTTTCCTCCTGCCAGTCCAGTTCTTCTATTTTACTCTGGTAATCCATAACAATGCGGCCGCTGACTGTCACGTTCTGTCCCATCTGCAAAGTACCGCCCCGCATGTAAATAAGTTCTACATCTTCCTCATTTCCATCTGCCACACCTGACTCAAGTATGGCATTGATCAGAGTAAGCTGTCCGCCATTTATATAGAACAAAGAGTCATTTTCATAAGGACGGTCGGGCCATGATACAAGTCTGATGTTTCCTGCATTAAGTATGTAGAGTTGACCATCTTTGATTTCCATAGGATTCATCACATAGATAGTTATCTCCCCAGGATCAACCCCCTCCTCCTTCATCTGTTCTGCTCTTTTTAAAGCTTCTTTTAATGTCTTTACAGGCTTATATGGAGTCAGACCAGTAATACTCCTGTTTTTTCTTGTTGAACGGGCTTCAGATGCGCTAGCCACAATTGTCCCATCAACAGTGCTTCCATCATCAGACAGCTTCGGAATTGCTCCGCCTGGGTTCCAATAAATAGCAGCCTCATCAAATGGGTACTCGTCATCCAAAGTTTCCAGAGGAAAAGCCCCGTTAATTCTGTCATCTTCAATTGTCTCCAATGGAAGTGTTCCAGTGATCCTGTCATTTTCCTCTTCTTCTAAAGTCTCGGACAGAATCGTCTCACTAGTTTGCTCATCATTTTCTTTCTCTAATGTTTCCAGAGGGAGAATCTCATTAATCTTATTATCTTCCTCTGAAGAATTGGTTTCTTCCTTTGAATAATTAGTTTCTTCCTTTGGAACAGATTCTGAAGAGTTGGTTTCTTCTTCTCCCTCTTCTCTATCTGTTTCTGCCTCCTCAGCGTTATCTGAGTTCTTATCTGTGTTGTTATCAACAGCGCTGCCTTCATAGACAATGTCTGATGTCTCAGCATAGACCTGCTTCCCCTGCGCAGGCACTATCATCGTAATGCATAAAAGTAATGCTATTATCCTTTGTACTCTTTTTAACATACACTCACCTTTCCGTTTTATAATTCTCCCGTTTTTTATTTCTGAATCTCCCACTACTGACTTTCTTTTACTCTCCCATTGCTATTATTGACTTACAATTACAGACATCTCCCCAAGAAGCGAATTGCTTACGATGAAACTGTATATTCAAAGTTATCCTACAATGGCATACTTCAGAGTAATATTAACTTTTTTATTTTTAACATTCTATACATTTGTTGTGAATTATACTTTTTTCGTTCTCTATTTAGTTCAGACATAATTAATAATATATGAATTTAATAATTTCAATCCTCCAGTAAATTCATAATAAAAACAGAACATTTTTAGTTTAATGAGCACAAAAAAAGACTACACTGTTTTATCATAACAGTGCAGTCTTAAATCTATTCATTCCTAATTGCAGCCAGCGGACTTAGCTTCATAGCGCGAAGTGCAGGGAAAAATCCGGCTATCATACCAACAAAGATTGCAAAACCAATAGAAGCCAGAGAAAGCAGCGGCGGTATTCTGGAGATATCTCCTTCAATTCCAGCCATCAATTCACCGGAAAGGAACTTATTCACCAGCAGTGAGATTCCATAACTTAATACCACACCTATAATCCCTCCCATAAATCCAATAAATCCTGATTCCAGAAGGAACATATTTCTGATATTTCTCATATCGCAGCCTAAAACCTTAATAATTCCTATCTCCTTTGTTCTCTCGTAAATGGACATCATCATGGTATTGGCAATACCGATGGCAGCTACAAACAGGGATACGGCTCCAATGCCTCCTAAAACAGCCTGAACCATATTGGACTGCTTCTGTGATTGCTCCAGCCACTCCATGTTGCTGTTTGCCTGATAGCCCATATCAGTGATCATCTTCTGAACTTTCATAACATTATCCATGCCATCCACTTCTACAACAGCCTGATTGTAGATAAAATAGCTGTAGGGTTTTCCCTTTTTATTAGTAGGCTGATCAGGAATAGGTTGTTTCTTAAATATCTGTTTCAGCTGGGTTTTTAAGCAGTCAATATCCACATAGACACTGTAGCTGAAATTATTCCAGTCCTCAAGTCCGCCTTCAACCAGTCCTGATGTGGGAATTAAATATTTCTTCGGCGGTTTTACAGTTGTTCCATTTTCACCACTTCCTCCGCTTTGTGACTGATAATAGGCACTAACATCGAAAATAACGAATATGGGCTTATTAATAAAATCAATGTCAGGTACATCGGAATCATCATAATACCTGTTCGATGATGATTTAGGATTATGAAACTGTCTTGCAACCATGTTGCCTACTACCATCTGGAGTTCCTGAGAATCACTGTCCGGCAGTTTTCCCTGTGCCAGTGGAATATTCTTCATATACTCCTGAGTTACTCCTACAAGATTAATATTTGCCTGATAAACCCCCTGTCTCATTAGCACATAGGTCTCAAGTAAGGGGGTGGCAGATTTTACATGTTCTAAACGGCGAAAGCTATCCACCACCTCATCCGTCATATAATTGGGTTCAGTTCCGCTGTCTGACCCTCCCCACATAGCATCGGAATATACAGTAATTTCCGTAAGGCTTCCATAGGAAGCGAATTGCTCCATTGTCAGTTCATTAAGGCCAATACCCAGAGATACCATAACCACAATGGAAGCCGTACCGATTACAACCCCCAAAACAGTCAGGAATGTTCTGAGCTTTCGGCGTCTTAAATTATTAACACTCATGGAAAGCAAGTCACTAAATCTCATCGCCTATATCCTCTTCCTCTGCCTTTCTCTTTTTGCGCTTCTTAACTACTACAACGATAACAATAATTACCACTACAAGAGCTGCTATAGCTCCCGCAATAATATAGTTTGAATATTTCTGAATTCCGGTTGGTTCTGCATCTACAGGAAATTCTCCCATATCATCCCCCATATCAAAGTCAGGGTCCATTGGTTCCGTCACCATAAGAATCATCTCTTTTTCAATAGGATCGCTGACAACTCCGTTCTCATCTTCATAGGTAATGAGAATCTTAATCTTACCGTCATCCATAGTAGGTGCAGCGCCGGTAATCATGGCATCTACGCTCTGTGATTCTCCCGGCTTAATATTGCCTACATAGCTGTCTGTCTTCTGAATGGAGTCTCCTTCAAATGTAGCCATTACATTATATAGAAGTACTCTTCCTGTATTATTAATTGGAAACATAACATTGGTTTCTGACCCTACGGAAATGGAATCCGGCATAATATCTATAGTTCCTGTATTTAAACGGGACATCTGCTTCACAGGTATATCAACTGTCACCTTTTCCTCTGCGTTTTTAAATTCAGGGCTGTCGTATTTCTCATTGATGGTAATTGCATAGGTTCTCTGCTCTGCCCATGCACCTGCCCGCAGTCTCACCCTGAGCTCTGTTGTCTGCCCTGCTCCGAGAGTATTGACTACAAAAGAGGATGAACCAGCATCTGTGGTAAAAACAGCACTGTCTGATACCTTCTCTGAATCCAGTGTGAACAGGATATTGCTGGCTGTTACATTTTCAGATGCGTTTTTCATACTGAGAATCAGTTCGAAATCTTCACCAGCATAAATGGTCTCCGGTATGGTTTGAAAAGTATCTACGATGATACGGGCTTTTGTTCTGTCATTAACATCAAAATCGCCCATCTCCTCTTCTTTTTCTTTGTTCTGTACCCTTACATAGAAAACCTCTTCTGCCTTCTGAATGTCTCCATCAGAGCTGTCCCGGTATTCAATGGTATAGGTAATTGGGTAGTAGCCGCTGTAAACCTCCTTACGGATTGCCATGCTATAAGGAACCGTAACTACTTCTCCGCCACCCAGTCTGTCAATATGACGGATATAATTGCCATCATTAATATCAAAGGGGAATTTAGTGCTGTCTTCGCTGAGTCCCATGCGGACATTGATATCAAAGGCTGTAATGTTGGAAGCATTACGCAGGTTTAAACTGAAGTTCATCACCTCTGGGTATGTACCATAAGGAGTGTTTTGATTTTCTCCAAGTTCGAAGCGGATGGTTCCTTCGTCTTTATCAGTTTCTGTGGTGTCTGTGGCTTTGGAAACCCAGATATTGATCCAGTCTGTGCTTCCTGACATTCCCTCTCCATTGACAATTACCGGAACAGAATAGTAACCTTCCGGAATATCCCTTCTTAATCTGGCAGAAAGGGAAACATTCTTAGAGGTTCCCGCTCTTACTGTTCCAACACGAACCGGATTAAAGATATCTGAAGTAACTTCAAAAGGGAATACATCTCCCGTATATCTGCTGCCCTCTTCATCACTTTCCGAATCAAATTCACTGTCAACTGCACTATCATCAAAATAAATCTTAACATCAGTGTAATCCTGATTATCATCATTGGTAAGCACCATATTCAATGTTATCTTTTGTCCGGTTTTACCGGTAGGTGTTTTCTTAACATCCAAATATTTATTCTTTTGCATCCCATATTGGGCGGCTAACGACGAAAGCGGAAGACAGCTTAAAATTGTTATAACTACTAACAACCATACAATCCCACTTCTACCTCTCTTCTTCATCCCCATGATCCTCCTCTGTCTCAACGTGTTGTTGCTCTTCTATCTTAACAATCTTTCCATCTACAATATGGAACTGCCTGTCTGCAAATCCGGCTATGTAAGTATCGTGAGTTACCATGATCAAAGTCTGGTTCTGTTCTCTCACGATTTTGCGCATCAGAGTTAATATCTCTTTTGTTGTCTTGGAATCCAGGTTCCCTGTGGGCTCATCTGCAAATATAATCTGGGGATTAACCGCGAGAGCTCTGGCAATACCCACACGCTGCTGCTGACCGCCACTCATCTCATTGGCCTTGTGCTTCATCTGCTGTTCCAGACCTACCAGTTTTAGATACTTTTTCGCCCTCTGGTTTCGTATCTTCCTGGGTATTCCACGAAAGGACAGGGGCAAAGCTACATTTTCAACTGCATTCATAGTCTGCAGCAAATTATAAGACTGAAAAATGAATCCTACATGCTCACGCCGGAAAGATACCAGCTGGTTCTCTGTCAGCTTCTCGATATGTTTACCTGTAATAACAATCTGTCCCTTGGTTGGTTTCTCTAAACCAGCAAGCATGTTGAGCAGGGTGGATTTGCCGGAACCGGAAGGTCCTACGATTGCACAGAATTCGCCTTTATGAACAGAAAAATCAACGCCGTTTAATGCGTATACTTTTGTATTGCCTACTTTATAGATTTTGTATAGATTTTTTGCCTGAATAATAGGTATCTTTTTATCTGATTGGGCTTTGCTGTTTTCCAAAATAGATACCTCCCTTTTTGTCTTAGTGTACTACTCTGCTCATAATTATACAACAGAACAAGGAGTTGGTCATTCCGAATTTTCTTAAGGTTCCTTAAATATTCCTTACACGTTCTTCCACACCTTCCAAGAAAGAGAAAAATGATTGAAAAAAGAGACTAGTATTTTTCTTGATTATGCTTTATAATGGTTGGAGGATTTCAGGGAAGACTTTTCCTGTTGGACTCATTAACCCCCATAAATTAGAGAGGATAAAGGAGATTCACTATGAGACATTTATTAAACCCATTGGATTTTAGTGTGGAAGAAACAGACAGGCTTTTACTTTTAGCCAAAGATATTGAAGAGAATCTTCCAAAGTATTCACATGTGTGTGATGGAAAAAAATTAGCTACATTATTTTATGAGCCAAGTACAAGAACTCGTTTGAGTTTTGAAGCTGCCATGTTAAATTTAGGGGGCAGCGTACTGGGCTTTTCTTCTGCTGACTCCAGTTCTGCTGCCAAAGGCGAAAGTGTTGCTGATACAATTCGGGTTATTTCATGTTACGCAGATATCTGTGCTATGAGACATCCAAAAGAAGGAGCTCCTCTGGTTGCTGCTACTTTTTCCGATATTCCTGTTATTAATGCAGGTGATGGCGGACATCAGCATCCCACACAGACATTAACCGATTTATTATCAATCCGTTCTTTAAAAGGCAGTTTAGATAACCTGACCATTGGTCTCTGCGGAGACTTAAAGTTTGGGCGTACTGTTCATTCCCTCATTAATGCATTGGTAAGATACCATAACATCAAGTTTGTTCTTATTTCCCCGCCTGAGCTTCGTATTCCAGAATATATCCGAGAAGATGTGCTAAAAGAGAATCATGTTGAATTTACAGAGATAGACAGTCTTGATGAAGCTATGCCCACTCTTGATATACTATACATGACCCGCGTTCAGAAGGAGCGTTTCTTTAATGAGGAGGACTATATCCGATTAAAAGACTGTTACATACTGGATAAGCAAAAAATGAAACTGGCAAAAGAAGATATGTACGTTCTTCATCCCCTTCCAAGAGTCAACGAAATCTCTGTGGAAATAGATGAAGATCCAAGAGCAGCTTATTTCAAACAGGCTCAGTATGGCGTATATGTTCGTATGGCACTGATCATGACTTTACTGGAGGTGGAAAAACCATGTTAAATATCAGCGGACTAAAAGAAGGTATCGTATTAGACCACATTCAGGCAGGTAAAAGCCTGGAAATTTATTACAATCTTGGTTTAGACGAATTAGACTGTCAGGTTGCTATTATTAAAAATGCAAGAAGCAACAAAATGGGTAGAAAAGACATCATTAAAATCGAAGGCGGACTGGATCATATAGATCTTGATGTTCTTGGCTACATTGATCACAATATTACAGTTAATATTATTCGTGATAATGTAATTACAGAAAAACGCGCATTAAGTCTTCCTAAGAAGATCAACAATGTGATTCACTGCAAGAATCCTCGCTGCATCACTTCTATTGAGCAGGAACTTCCTCATGAATTTTATCTTTCTGATGAGGTTACAGAAACTTATCGCTGTAAGTATTGTGAAGAGAAATATACTAAATAAGCCAAAACAGTAAGGGGGAGAAAGCCAAAACAGCTTTCTCCCCCTTTATAAACCAATTACACTCAATCACTCATTAATCCAATAATCCCGGTCTGTTCATCCCAACAACATCATTAGCCTGCTCATAAGCATAAGCAAATTTCAGTAATTCGAAATCACTTCTTGGCTTACCGATCAGCTGGATTCCCATGGATAAGCCATCCTTATTAAATCCGGCAGGAATAGCAGCAACAGGATTGCCTGTTAATGTCCAATGGGTAACGATCTCCATCCAGCGATGATAGGTATCCATCTTCTTGCCTGCAACTTCTGCTGGCCAATGAATGTTCTTATCAAAAGCAAATACCTGAGCAGTTGGAACTGCAACAAAATCATAAGTTTCAAATACCTTAAGCAGAGCATGGAACCACTGGCTTCTCTTAACAGAGGCAAAATATAAATCCTGAATGTTATATTTTAAGGAACCTTCATACTCGAAGATTGCCTCTGGTTTTAACAGTTTTTTCTTCTCTGGATCATCATAGAAGCTCTTTAATGAGATGGCTCCAAAGTGACGGAATGGAAGCCATACTTCATTCCATAATAATTCAGGGTCAAATGGATTCTCAATAGCTTCTACTGAAGCTCCAAAGCTTGGGAATGTTTTTAAAGCATTTTCACATACTTCTAAAACACCATCTTCCATAGGAAGGTATCCATTCCAGTCACCAAGCCATGCCACTTTCTTACCTGTCATATCGCCCTTTAATGATTCTTCCACATTATCAGGTGTTAAATTCTTCAAATTAACATCATCTTCTAAAGTTGCAGGTGTTGCTGCATCGTATCCTGACTGGGTTCCCAGTAAAAGAGCTAAGTCCGCAACTGTTCTTGCCATAGGCCCTCTCATTGGACAGGTGGATAAGAATAAATCAGCTCCAGGTGAAGGAATTCTGCCCCAGGAAGGACGGTATCCATATACATTACAGTAACCTGCAGGGTTTCTTAAGGAGCCCATGAAATCGCTTCCGTCAGCTACTGCCTGCATACGCAGAGCCAGAGCCGATGCTGCACCGCCGCTGCTTCCTCCGGTAGTTCTCTCAGGATCATAAGGATTGCCTGATGGACCATATACAGGGTTATAGGTCTGAGAGCCGAATCCCCATTCCGGTGTATTGGTTTTACCGATAATAATGGAGCCTGCATCCTTCATTCTCTTTACCAAAAGGCTGTCCTCTTTTGGAATGTAGTCCTTGAAAATAGGAGAACCCTGTGAGCTGACAATTCCTGCTGTATTTTCCAAGTCCTTAATTGCCTGTGGGAATCCATGCATCCAGCCATTGCTGTTGCCTGCCTGCAGCTCCTCGTCCTTCTCTTTTGCCTGCTTCATCAGCAGCTCACGATCCTGTAATGCAACAATTGCAGTTACCTTAGGATTTACTTTGTCAATCTGGTTTAAGTAGGCATCCATAACCTCCTGGCAGGAAACCTCCTTACTCTGAATGTTTTTTGACAGTTCCCTTCCTGACCATTCTACAATTTCTTTTCCTTTTTCTAACATCTTTAATCTCCTGTTCTCTATTCTCAGATTCTTGTAAAGCTCTCTTCTCTCTTGCTAAAAATGTTAATACTTTTGTAAAATTACCAAATCACTCAATTATTTCCTATCTGCTGAAACACTCTGTCATCAGCAGTTCCTGTTTATTTAGAATATCAACTTCGTAAAGTCCTTTTGCCAGCACTGTTTTTTGATCAGAGATCAGTTCCTTCAACTTAACCCCATAATGCACTCTGCATTCCACCTCTACATCAATCCTGTAACCGGTCTCCTGCTCCAGACCTTCAATCTCCTGGTAAAAGAACTGTAAATCTGCAAATTCCTTCTCCCTCCTGATATAAATATCAAGATCTGATTCCTGTCTGCAATATGGCTTTGAAGTGACCAACTCTAATGCTGTCGAACCATAAATCCCCACACAAAAGCCTGTACGCTCCCCTGCTGACTGTATTTTATTTATTACCTCTTTCTGAGCAATGGAACTTCCCGGCAGATAGTTCTTAATTACATCAAAGGGCGTAATCTTCTCTTTTATACCTGATAAAGGTATCTCCGAATTTCCCCGAAGTCTCACCCCATCTTCAATGAGATAAGAGGAAAATCCAACAAAAAGATAACCTTCTTTGAAAAACTCCTGCCTTTTAACAATTGCCGGAATATTCTCGTTTCTGATAATAGTAAGAAAGTCCTGCCATTTTTTATCTTTTATATTATAGACTTTAGTCATGGTTTTTAATCCATGGTTAAGTCCTTCTTCATTTAACAGCAGCAAGTCATGTCGTTTAAACATTGATTACCTTCCCTTTATCCATGTTAAATCAGTTTTCTTCTGAGATTGGTACTCCATCTGTGCCTGAAGCAGTGAATCAATCATTCGGGTATTCTCTGGTCCTTGGATCACATAGGTTTCTGACGGATTTCCAGGATCATATATCTCTAAAACGGTTTGGTCACTATCCAGCTTAAGGTCAGGCGATACTCTGACAACCTTAGCTTTGATCCTTAATATAGTCTTGGCAAGTCTGTCTATTGTATCCCTTCCGCTGGCTGTTGTCTCAAGAATTCTTGTTTCAAGCTCAGAGGAAGCGCGGACTCTGGAATAGGTGATGATCTTTCCCTGTGGATTACATACATGTCCCTGGTCTGATACAGGAAAGTTATCCCCAGTGGAAAGTCCTCCTACAAACAGAGCACTGCTGTCTCCTTCTCTGGAAGGAATTAAATTAATATCTTCTCTCAGTTCAATTCCATCTAAAGTAAGCCAGCCAAATTCCTGACATCCATATAGATCATGGACAGTTCCTGATACATATTTCTCAGCAGCAGGAATCAGTTCTAAATCAAGGGGTGTTCCTGCTGTAATGAGAATCAGCCCCTGAGGCAGAAGTGAAGCAAGCCCCATTCTGTCAGCATCTTCAAGAGCAGCCCGCAGAAAAGAGGATTCTCCAATAACAGCTTTTGGCTTTTCTTCACATAAAGCCAGAATCAGTGCATCTCTGCTGGAATTCTTCAGAAAAGACCAGTTAAGCCCATAGGAATCCAATGCATTTTTGGAAAATACATTAACAAGAGGAGGATAGGTGAATAAAATAGAATCCCCCTTCTTAAGCCCTGATAGTGCAAGAGCTTTTTCTGAAGCCTTTACCCTGTCTTCAATCTCACTATGAGTCACACCCACAATGTTTTGAAATGCTGTAGACCCTGTAGTAATGGAGATATAAGCCAAATTAAAAGGCGTATGAATCTCCTCTATTACATGAGCACCTGTAGGGCCGTAGATTCCTTTATCCACCAGACTGCGCCTTGGCATTTCCTCCAGGGTAGGCGCTGTGTGAAAGTCCTCAACAAATTCCTTTAGCTCTTCCAGTCTTTTCATCTAATTTATCACCTCATAAATAATCGTTTTCGATTTCAGCAAATTCCTGCTGCATTTTATTAATAACTTCCAGACGTGCTCCACGTCCGCCTCTCTCTGCACCAAGGGTACCTCTGCCCCATGGCCCTGCTTCCATAGATCTTCCTTCTGCATTGAGCTGATAAATCTCGTCCACATGTCTGGATATAATATCTGACATATCAGAAACATCATCAATAATCTCTTCCACTCCGCCCAGCTTATAGAAGAAATCTGCACCTGAAGCGAATACAGGGTTGGTTTCTGACAGACTCTGAAGTGTTTCAATGTCCATCTTTGTAATCCTTGCAATACTTGACAATGGCATAACATGGATCATAGTTCCATGCTCCTTAGACAAGGTCAGAATATGATCTGCCTGAAGTCCATGACACAGGAAAGCGCCGCTGATGGCTCTTCCGATAATCATGGCAATTACAGGATGTCCTTCCTGTCTTGCTTCTGTTAATGCAAGCTGATAAGACCCTGTTGCCTTGTTCATTCCAAAGATCTCTTCCTGCTTACCAGGACCATTACCTGGGGAATCCACAAGAAGAATAAGAGGTCTTTTCTCTGAAGCAGGTTTACCTCTGTCAGCCTCAATTGTTTTATAGACAGCAATTGCCATCTTATATGCTTCTTCCATACCGATAATGCCGGAATAAACTACCGGGAATCTTGGATTAAATACCTTGGCATCATTGGCAATCACAGTAACAGTTCTGCCTTTTAGTTTCCCTGTACCGATGACAGCGCCCGGCCCAATCTCTGACTGGTGGGTAAAACCGCCTATGATATTCTCTTCAAAAGAACCCTCATCCAGTATGATCTGTATGGCGTCTCTGCCTTTACCTACAAGCTTTTGTATTGCCATCCTTATCTACCTCCTCTGGGTCTTATTTTTACAGAATTCATGAAATCTTCATAGTAAAGATCCTGAATCTGATCCGCGTTTTCATTGCCGAAATATCTCCACACATCCTTGGAATCTTTAGGATGAAGCTCTGTGGAAAGTCCTACTAAGCTAAGCTGTTCTTCCACAAGTTCCAGGGAACCTATGCTTCTGTAGCTTGCGATTTCTGAATAAGGCATTTTTAAAACTTCCTCAATCTGATTGCGGAATGCTTCAATGCTGTCATCTACAAGGAATGCGCAGTCTCTCATAATATACTTATGTTTTCCGCCTGTTGTTCTGTAGATTAAAGCTCTGTCTGTGGAGTCAAACTCCTTTTTGCCCATTACTTCCTCAATAACCTCAGGTCCTGTAAGACCGATTCTTCCAAGCTCACTCATAATCACAAGATCAGTGGCTACACAGACAAATCCCATACCGCCAAAACAGCCAACCTTGCTGCCTACCAGGGAAATAACCGGAACCTTATTGCGGCACTTCTGAATCCACTCCATAATCTCAGCATGAGCCAGAAGTCCAGCATTGGACTCGTGAAGACGTACACCGCCTGTTTCAAAGGAGAATACAACAGCAGGGATTCTGCTTTCGTAATCATTTGGATATTTGTCAACAATTTTATCATACAGCTGCAGAGCCACCTGGAACAGGCCGGATATTTTGGCTCCGCCTACTTCACCCACTG
The DNA here is from genome assembly GCA_002409995.1 of Hungatella sp. UBA5385. Classification (GTDB taxonomy): domain Bacteria; phylum Bacillota; class Clostridia; order Lachnospirales; family Lachnospiraceae; genus UBA5385. The sequence goes on from DHOR01000040.1 coordinate 332,124, forward strand.
CACCTCCGATAAAACGGCCTTCCTGAGAGATAACAAACACAGGTCTTGTGCCGATTTTACCAACTCCTGTTACAACACCGTCATCAAAGCAGACAGCTTCTCCAAGAACAGGAAGGTGAGGGCTTGTAAACTTATCTATAGGAGCTATGAGTTCCTTAAATGTGCCTTCATCTACAAGGCCAATTGCTCTTTCTCTTGCCGGGGATTCATAAAAGCTTGTATTCTGTAATTCTTTCCAGCTCATCATTATAATATCCCTCCTTTTGCCTCTGCCAGTGCCTGTTTTAATCTCATAGAAACAATAAATGGTGTGGAGTTGTTATCATTGATCTCAATCACTACATTGCCCACTTTATTGCTTTCTACGAATTTACTGAGAACCTTTTCCCATATATCATCAAATCCTTTAACGGGAGTTACGATTTTAGCTTCTACCTTGCCTCCCAAGTCCTCATGGCGCAGCAATATCTCCAAATCTCCCGATCCTACCACTCCTGTATGAGACCATTCCTCTGGAATGGATTCGTAATCACCTTTTGCCTGAAAGGTGAAATTCATTTCCTGTAATGCCATAGTTACACTCCCTTTCCTGATTACCAGTTTCTGTATCTTGCCGGAGGCTCATATAGTCCCTTGGACCATTTTACAAGTTCACGGACATTCTTGGCTGCAAGCATATTTCTGTTGGCTTTTGTAATGTCAATACCCAAATCTTCCGGAGTTTTTACAATTCCCTTTTCACGCAGCGCCTGAGTTTCTGCTTCATCAGCAGACAGTCCAACTTCTGTATAGCCTGCAACGGCACGGATTGCTGCCATTCTCTCATCCAGGGAAGCGCATTTGTGAAGATAGGCGATTCCTTCCTCTGTAACAATGTGGGTTAAATCATCTCCATAGATCATTACCGGCGGAATATCAAGCCCTGCTTTATCTGCCAGCTTCCATGCATCCAGCCTGTCCACAAATCCAGGTGCCAGCTTCTCTCTGAAGGTCTCCTGAAGCTGAACAACAAGACGTTTTCCTCTTGGCATATCTCCTGTCAGCTGTTCTCTCATTCCATATTCCTGTCCGCACTTTAACCATGCTTCAGAGGAGTGACGTCTTCCCTTCGCATCACAGCCCATGTTAGGAGCACCGCCAAAGCCGGTAATCCTCTCTGCTGTTGCAGTACTGCTGTTGCCGTATTTGTCAATCTGCAAGGTTCCTCCGATAAACATATCAAGAGCATAATGGCCTGCCATCTGTGCATAGGCACGGTTGGAACGAAGGCTGTCATCAGGTCCTGTAAAGAATATATCGGGTCTGTTTCTAATATAATTTTCCATACCAACTTCGCCGCCAAAGCAGTGAATGGATTTAACCCAGCCGCTTTCTATAGCAGGAATCAGGGAAGGATGAGGATTTAAAGCAAAGTAAGAACAGATTTTGCCCTTTAATCCCAACTCTTCTCCATAAGTTGGCAGAAGCAGTTCAATGGCTGCCGTATCAAAGCCGATACCATGGTTGATACGCTGTACGCCATACTCTGCATAGATTCCCTTAATTGCCATCATAGCACGAAGAACCTGTGCATCTGTAATAAGGGCAGGGTCTCTGGTAAACAGAGGTTCAACATAGAATGGATTGGGAGCTTCTATTACAAAGTCAACCCAGTCAGCAGGGATGTCCACTCTTGGAAGCTGATCCACAATTTCGTTGACCTGAGCAACCACAATTCCCTGTTTAAATTTTACCGACTCTATTACTACAGGAGTATCCTCTGTATTAAATCCTGTATAAAGATTACCATTTCTGTCAGCCTGATAAGCTGCAACCAAAGCTACCCTTGGTGTTAAATCTATAAAATATCTGGCATACAGCTCCAGATAAGTGTGAATGTCACCCAGTTCAATGGTTCCCTGGTCAATCATTCTGGCAAGTCTGTCCGCCTGAGGACCTGAGAATGAAAAATCAATTTTCTTAGCTATTCCCTTTTCAAATAAATCCAGATGGCTTCCAAGAGAAATGGAGGACTGAACCATATGCAGATCGTGAATCTTTTCCACATCTACCTCACACAGAGATTTTGCTAAAAAATCAGCCTGCTTCTGGTTATCTCCCTCAATGTTCACCTTATCATAAGGTTTAATCACTGTCTCTAAGAGGGCTACCGCATTAGAAGCATCCACCTCTTTCCCCATCTTTACCAAAGGAATCGCTGCCTGGATTCTCTCGATCCGGTCTCTCTTTAAGCTGTCCCAGCTTATATTTGCATCATCCCTCATATTCTCACTCCTTTACTTTGTTATTGCGCGTTAACTGTCTGCGCCTGACTACCACATCTTCGGATTAAAAAAAGATAACAAAAAATTAAGCAGCTTAATTCTTGTCATCCTCTTTTACTCAATACTCAACCTTATTTTAATTCAAAATCTGTTAAATATGCATAATGCCTAAACCACATCGTTCATGGCTGGTTATGGGATGTATCGAAGAATCTCCAAACATGGCAACTGCTACCCAATAATCATCTCTTACAATCGCAATCTTCAAAGCCATATGTGTGGAAGAGGAAGTGTTAACCATAACACCTCTCTTGGCTTCTTCCGTTGCATGTAAAATGGCATGTATATCGTGCGGATTCTTTTTGGCCAGACCGGCATTCAGGCTGGCACCAATTACTGCTCTATTAACCTTGTCCTGAAAATCCACATTGGATTTTCCACCCATTTCTGTTACAACAAAGTTAATGTTTTGCTCTTTAAATATCCTCTTCAAGTGGTTTTCATCATTAATATTCCTGGTCAGTGCGAGCAAAAGCGCATTATACCCTACGGTTGACCCCGCCTGGTTAAATACTGACTGGAATGCGGAATTATCCTCCAAAAAGAATCCTCCTCTCATGCCCTCATCTTCTCGTATTTTATAACTTTTTCTAATAAGCTTTATTAATTATAGCTTATTTTTTGCTTTCCTTCAATATTTTCTGCTAAATAATAGGAATATTTATCCAAATAACAGTAAAAGGAAGCCTGCTGCAACAGCGGAACCGATAACACCGGCTACGTTAGGTCCCATTGCATGCATCAGAAGGAAGTTGGTTGGATTCGCCTTACGCCCTTCATTCTGGGCTACTCTGGCTGCCATAGGAACTGCTGATACACCGGCAGCGCCAATGAGAGGATTAACTTTTCCTCCAGTGAGTACATACATCAGTTTACCAAGCAGAACACCGCCTGCTGTTGAGAAAGCAAATGCAGTCAGTCCTAATACTACTATAGCAAGTGTCTGAACCTGTAAGAACTGGGTTCCTTCTGCAGTTGCTCCAACTGTCACTCCCAGTAAAATAGTAATAATATTACACAATGCATTCTGAGCTGTGTCACTTAATCGTTCTACAACGCCTGATTCTCTAAAGAGATTACCCAGCATCAGCAGACCAATCAGCGGAGCTACTGATGGAAGCATCAATACACAAAGAACAGTTACTGCAATTGGGAATACGATCTTCTCTGTTTTAGACACGACTCTAAGCTGTTCCATCTTAACCTCACGTTCCTTTTTGGTTGTGAGAGCTCTCATAATCGGAGGCTGGATTAACGGAATCAGTGCCATGTAAGAATAAGCAGCAACTGCAATAGGCCCTAGAAGTTCCGGAGCAATTTGAGATGCCAGGAATATAGCTGTAGGACCATCGGCACCGCCGATAATACCAATGGCTGCTGCCTGTTCCGGTGTAAAAATTCCAATATTAGCTGCAATGATAAATGCAATATAGATACCCAGCTGTGCTGCAGCACCTAAAAATAAGCTTTTAGGGTTAGCAATCAAAGGACCAAAATCGGTCATTGCACCAACACCCATGAATATAAGACAGGGGAATATACTGCTCTTTACCCCCATATATATAATTCTTAAAACTCCTGAATCATACCAGTTTACACTGTTTAAATTCTGCATCGCCGCATTGATGGCCTGCTGTGATCCGCTGTCTATTGCTACGTCAAGCGCCTGCCTGGCACTCTCTGTCGCATCATACATAAGCCCTGCAATTGGCAGATTGGCAAGAAGCATTCCAAAAGATATGGGAAGAAGCAACAGAGGTTCAAACTCCTTAACAATAGCCAGATAGAGTAAGATACATGCCACTACGATCATAATAACATGCTGAGGAGTAAGGGCTGCGAAACCGGACTCCTCGATAATACCCTGTATTACCTTAATGATGTCCATAACGAAACTCCTTCCTCATTAGTTGATTACTACTAGTATATCGCCTGTATTAACAGAGGCTCCTTTTGATACAAGAATCTGTTTTACTGTTCCTGATGTCTCTGCTACTACCTCGATTTCCATTTTCATAGCTTCCAGTACAATCACTGTCTCGCCTGTAGTTACTGCCTGACCTACTGTTACCGGAATATTAAAGATACTTCCCGGCATTGGGCTGGTTACATTAACATCATTGCCTGATGATGCTGCAGGAGCCGCTGCTGGTGCTGGAGCCGGTGCTGGTGCTGGAACCGGTGCTGGTGCCGCTGGCTGTGCATAAGCCACTGGTGCCGGCTGTGCATAAGCTGCTGGTGCTGGCTGTGCATAAGTCTGAGCTGCATCTAAACGATCTACTTCTACTTCAATTTGTTTTCCATTTAACTTAACTAAATATCTCATAATGTTTTATCCTCTCTGTTTCCATATTATTTGACTTCAATTGATCGAAATACTAATTCTTCCGGTGCCAGACCACTATCCTCACAAATTACTGTCAATACTGCAGCCATCTCGTCATCACTCAGCACAGAGCCTGCAGCCACAGGAACCGGCGTTGGTACTGGTGCTGGTGTCTGTACTGCTGCTGGAGCGATTTGTTTTTTTCCTATAGAACCTACTACCTTGGAAAGCAGCCATACAAACAGGGCCAGAAGAGCAAGCTCAAACATTACAATACCCATACCTGCCACTGAAATATAGATGGTATCTAAAAATTCTAATTGCTGTCCTGATAACATAGTTTCACCTCCTTATCTCCTATATATTACAAATGATTCCCATTTTATTTTCTGCAAAACAAAAAGGACAGAAAAATTCTATTTACTATCCTCCCATTCTCTCTTATATACTTATCAATTTGCCGAAATCATTTGTTTAAAACATGTTGCATATCTACTCAAATACTCTCGAATTCTCAAAAATCATTATATGATTTATACTAATACAATACCTTATTCCCCTGTTTTCGTCAACCGATTTTTTAGGAATTCTCTTCTTTCCGTTATTTTGTTGTTAACTTTTCTTAACACCGTTTTACTTTTTTACAGACAATTTGTGCATTTTTACCATTTTCAGTCATTTTTGTATCACATTTTATACACCTATATATAACCAAAACAGCATATAGGTGATTCTATATATCTATTTTTCATATTTTTTCATTTGTGATAAAATAAAAATACAACAAACTGCTGTGACGCATGCAAAAAAGCAATTGAAACTTGTGAATATTATATAAGCACTTCTGTTAATAAAGTGCTAAGAAAGGAAGGATATTATGTTAGAAAGAGCATCAGCAAAACAGGATTTAAAGGATAAGCTGAAAGAATTTACTTCTTTAATAGGAGTCAGCGGTGAGGAGCAGGATATAATCCGTGCTATGATTAAGCACATGGAACCATATGCAGACGAAATCAAAGTAAGCACCCTTGGTAACTTAACTGCTGTTAAAAAAGGAAACAGACCGGGGCCAACCGTTTTAATTGCCTCTCATTCAGATGAGATCGGCTTCAGTGTTAAATATATCTCAGATGACGGCTTCGTTTACTTCGATAAAATTGGCGGTGTTCCTAATAATGTTTTAGTTGGAAGAAAGGTATGGATTACACGCAATAAGATTCCCGGCGTAATCGGAACCATTCCAGGACACTTACAGACACCTGAAGAAGCCCGCCTTGTACGTGCTGCAAAAGACCTTTACATTGACGTTGCATGCAGTACCAGAGAGGAAGTCGAAGCTTTGGGAATCCATGTTGGTGACAGAGCAGTATTTGCAGATACCATTACAGAGATGGGCAATCCTGATTATCTCTCCGGTAAATCCATGGATAACCGTGCAGGCTGTGCTGTTGTTTGCGAAGTTATGAAGCAATGCGCTTCCGGTGATTTTGCAGGCACTCTGGTCATCGGCGCTTCCTGTCGTGAAGAAGTTGGTATGGTTGGTGCAAGAGCTTTAGGACACAGTGTTCAGCCTGATTATGTCATTGCTGTTGATACAGTGCCTTCCGGTGATACACCTGATCAGAGAGGCTCCAGATCACTCCTTCCCATTTCTCTTGGCAAGGGACCTGCAGTTCTACTGGCAGATGGCTGTGACAGCTCCCATCAGTATGGAGTCTTCAGCAGTGTTCACCCTGCTATTAAAAAAGCCATTGAGACTCAGTCAAAGAGCCAGGAAGTTCCAGTACAGTGGCTGACTTTAGTAGGATTCCTTTCTACTACTGATGCTGCAGAGTATGCTTATGCAGGCGATGGCATTCCACAGGCTTCCTTTACTATTCCACGTCGTTACTCTCACGCTCCTGTAGAGCTTCTTAATATCAATGATATGGTCGATATGGTTGCTATCTTAAAGGGTATTGTGGAAGAAGAAAATGAGACTATTAATCTGGACTTTATGGCTTACTAATGAACATTAATAATTGAAGGAGGGATTTTGTTGAGTCAGTCAAAGAAAACAAATTCCAACAATAAAGGAAGTGTCCTGACACGCATCGGTGTACGCTTTACCGGTTTTTCCCAGAAGTATATGCCGGAACCAATAGTATTTGCAGTTACTCTGACCTTTGTAGCCTTTATTCTGGCTATGCTGATCACCAGACTTACTCCTTTCCAGGTATTGGATAAGTGGTATCAGGGCTTATGGGAGCTTCTTACCTTTGGTATGCAGATGGCAGTAGGTATTATTGCCGGAACAGTGCTTGCAGATTCTTATTTTTTAAAAAAGGGCATCACTGCTCTTGCAGAAAAACCAAAGAACGGGCCTCAGGCAGCATTCTGTGTAGCGCTATTTACAGTCCTGCTTTCTTTTGTCCACTTTGGTCTCAGTCTGGTAGGCGGAGCTCTTCTGGCAAAAAGCATCGCTAAGAACCTGCGTAAAAAAGGTGTCCCTTTTGAATATGGACTTCTTGCTGCCTGCGGTTACTTAGGGCAGATGACATGGGCTGCTGGTCTATCCAGTTCCATAGGATTACTGATTGCAACACCAGGACACTTTCTGGAATCAGAAATGGGCGTTATTCCAATGAATAACTACGTTTTTAATGGTATGAATTTATTTGTAATGGCTGCTCATACAGTACTGCTTCCTACTATAGCTTACTTACTGCATCCAAAGGGAAGCAACGTGAATTCCATTCCTGAGTATGCACTTAAGGTTTTCGAAGACGAGCCTTTACCTGAAAAAAATAAATCTGCCAAAGAATCTGTTTCATTTATACAGAGTCTTAGCAGCAACCGGATTATTACTGCAGCCATTGGCTGTCTTGGATTGTTTTATGTTGTTTATGCTTTTGCTACACAAGGGTTTAGTGCTTTTGATATGAACTTATTAAATACCATTATGCTGTTTTCCGGAATATTACTGCAGGGCACTCTTGCTAATTATGTAGCTGCATTTTCAAAAGCCACCTCCAGTGCAAGCGGGATCATCTTTCAGTTTCCCATCTACGCCGGAATCATGGGCATTATTAAATACTCAGGCCTTGGTGCCTTGCTGGCAACCGCAATCGCTTCTGTCAGCAATTCATTTACCATCTATTTGTGGACATTTTTAACTGCTGCTTTAGTAAACCTATTCGTTCCGTCAGGCGGCGGTCAATGGGCGATTCAGGGCGCTGTTGCCATTGAATCATCAAAGCTGGTGGGAGGCAATCTCTTAAGATCAGCGCAGTCCGTTGCATACGGCGGTGCATGGGCTAATATGTGCCAGCCCTTCTGGGCTTTAGCGCTTCTTGGAATTACAGGTTTAAAAGCCAAAGACATTCTGGGATATTCAACAACAATGATGCTGGCTGCGGGTCTTCTGCTGATACCAACCTTATTGCTCTTCCCTCTCTGATTGATTTGGCAGTTAATCTTATGATATACTGAGGTATAGAAGTTTTCGTCTTCTATGCCTCTTTGTATTTTATAATATTGTGTCTATAGATATCAAATTAAGAAAGGAGTCCTTCTCATTGGATCTTACAAAACTTCGCTATTTCAAAGTGGTTGCCCAGACAGAACATATCTCCAGGGCTGCTGAAAAACTCCACATTTCCCAGCCTGCCCTGAGTAAAACCATTGCTTTACTGGAAGAGGAGCTGGGTGTTTCCCTCTTTGACCGGATTGGCCGCCGTATTGAGCTTAATGATTATGGAATTGCCTTCTTAAGATATGTGGAAACAGCCCTTAATTCCATTGATAATGGATTGCAGGTGATTAAAAGCATGGAGAATCCTTATTCCTCCAGGCTAAAACTGCAGACCAATATAACAGGGGATGCTTATTTGCTTGATATGATCACGTCATTTCGCAAAGAATATCCCCATGTCTGTTTTGAAATTATTAAAAATTATCAGAAATCAAAGTTTTTAAACAACTGTGATCTCTATATTCATGCTGTCCAGATTCCTTTATACAAATGTGTTTCCATTCCCATTTTTGCAGAAGAGATTCTTCTTGGTGTTCCCGGTGATCACCCATTAAGCACTCTGTCACGAATCTCCTTGCAACAGGTACAGAATGAGCCTTTTATTACACTGTCTAAGGAAACCAGCTGGTATGAGGAAACCAATGACTTTTGTATTCGCTCTGGTTTCAAACCTAATATTATCTATGAATGTGATGGAACGGAAATGGTTGCAAAGCTGATCGGTGCAGGAGAAGGGGTTGGCTTTCTGCCTGCAAAAAGCTGGGGAAGTTTTTCTGATAATGTATCTCTGCTGCGCATTAATAATATCAGCTGCAGAAGGGATTATAATCTTTCCTGGCAATTGGAACAGCCTTATAATCCCTTAATTGAAAAATTCAAAGACCATATGAAGAAATATTTTGAACTATTAAACAACGATATAGACTATTAATCCATTTCTCAGAATTATGCAGTTTACTATAAAATTAATTTTACGAGAAAATAGCAAACAGAAGGACAGAGCAGGCTTCCCAGACCGGTATAGAAGGTTGCAACCATTGCTCCATATGGAACCAGTTTGGGATCAGTTGCTGCAAGACCGCCCGCAGTACCGCTTGTAGTTCCCATAATTCCACCATATATCATAGCAGCTGTGGGATTATCAAGCTTAATCTTCTTGGCAATGAGAGGTGTTACAATCATACATGCAACTGATTTAACTACTCCAGCTGCAATTGAAAGCGCTGCTACATCTGAACTTACACCAAGGGCGGTTGCCGTAACAGGTCCTACGATAAAGGTAACTGCTCCTGCACCTATGGTAGTCACTTCCGCAGCATCTCTATACCCAAATATATAAGCAATGACTGCTCCAACTATAAAGGCAAAAAACACTCCTATAAAAAGAGATATAACACCGATGATTCCTGCTTTCTTTAAATTCTCCATTTTCACTCCAAATGCAGTGGAGATAATGGTGTAATCCCTTAGCATACTGCCGCCAAGTAATCCTATACCTGAAAATATTGCCACATCTGATAATCCGTTTTTACCGCCTGTATAGATTCCCCCTATATAGGCTGCAACTAATCCCAGAACAATAGCTATAGCAGAACTCATTCTCTCCTGCTTTATTAATTTTGCAAATCTATCAGAAACAAACATTACGACAGCAACAAAAAGGAACGCACCTATCAGTCCATTTTTCACTAAAATGTCATATAAAATAGTCATTGATCATCTCCTCCTTTGCTGATTTTCTTCTCCAGTTTTGTTAAGAGAGGGATAAAAAGCAATCCTCCTACAACCGAAATAACACCTGCCAGAATAGCAACGGCTCCACCGCTGAGGGCTGACACCACATTCTGATTGGCTGACATGGCAACCACTACAGGAATATAAATAGCATTCAGAAAAGAAATTCCTTTTGAAGCTTCCTCACTTAATGGTTTTTTCTTTTTCTCCATATACTGCAAGATAAAGATAAACAGAAACATTGCAATACCAACACCGCCAACGTCACCCTGAACCCCCGCCAGTTTCCCTAATAACACACCGATTGTTGAACCCACGATCATACAAAAAGCCAACAATCCTAAACCATAAATTTGCATAAGCTACCTCCTTATTAATTTTATATAGCAAACGAATTATTTGATAACTCCCCCAATTGTTATATTTTTAACTTTCTATTTGCTATTATAACTTTTATAATACAACACTTCCTGTTATTTTTCAACAATAATATTAATTTTACCGTTAAAATTTCGTTCATATTATTATTTCTTAAAAGTCGAAAAAGGCATGGTAAAGATCACCATGCCTCCTTCCTGTTACAGTTCCTGCTCCATAAAATAGAAGAAAAATGTTAAAGCCAGTAAATCCGCCGATCCACCCGGACTTATATTTTCATTGGTTAATTGTCGATCCAGCATTACCACTTCCTCCAGGGTAATCTCCTGCTTTCGTTCTATGAGTTCTTTTATCTCCAAACTAAGTTCTTCCTGCCGTTTTTTATTGGAACGTGTTATCACATTGGTATCTGTCACATGAGCCATGAGAGTAAGGAGTGTATAGACACCTGCATCATTCAAGCTTTTTCCCTCTTTTAATTTCTGCTTCAACGCCGGGAGCCCGTAATTAATAACAGAAGGAAATCCAGTTCCAGCCTCTCCCCTGATTCCCTTTATGCCATATTTTGCATATAGAACTTCTCCGTAAGTTACCGCATTGTCTTCTGTTATTCCATCAAAATCATGTACAATATCCTTTAACATTTCTGTGCTGACCCTGCACACTGACTCTGGTGACACTTCATAGCCATTGCCATATAACCAGCCTGCACTGCCGCATATAACTCCCAGGGAAAAGATCAGCCCTTTATGGGTATTGATCCCTTTCGTAGCCTGAAACATACTCTCTTCTGCTATTATTCCAAGATGGCGGATTCTCTGAAAAACGTTTTCCGGAGCTTCACTTCTATTGGTCATTCCACATATAGCTGCATCTCTGAAATAAGGAATCAGCGCTGCAGTGCTGTCCACAAATGTGAAGAAATCCATATCCTTGTGGGCTCCGCTATTATCCCGGTCTACAAGACCCGGCTTAGGTGTTGTTGAAACCTCATACAAAAGGGCTCTGCAGGAACAATTGGCGATTCGGTCTGCAAGTGCAGCTTCATTTATTATGTTACTTTTGTCTTTTTTATATTCAGCAAACATCTTTTGTTATCCACCATTTCTGTGATTTTTTAGATATATATTATATGAACTGATTATTAAAATTCTTTATTCTTATAAATGCTGTGTGCAATGAAGTAAGAAGCCAGATACATTAAAAAGCAAGTCAGAATAAAAGCTCCCAATCTCATATAATAATACTCTGCCTCCGAACCGATTCCACGATTTGCCAGCCAAATGAGGAATATTGCCAGGCCTACGCTGCTTATTACACTTATAACCAACAGGGTCTCACTTTTATCAGCACCTAATAGATAGGCCAAAGGGTAAAACAAGGCTCCGACCATGACAGCAATGCCTATTCCCAATGTAAACAGGGAAAAATATCCCGAAATCCATATACGAAAAACATCCCGAAATCCATATACGAAAACATTGCCATGAATGATTACAACCAGGCCGGTAAAAACTAACGCAATAACAGTTCCTGCAAACACCCAAAATAAGTAACTGATATATTTACTGCTGATGATGTGTTTTCTTGTAACAGGCAATGTTAGCTCATATTTATTCCATTTTGCATCTGAATCTTTTCTCATACCCGAAAGCGCTGTCACCGATAGTGCTGTAATAGCAATATAAACAAACAGCTCCAATAATGTATCATTGCCTGTGACCAATAGAGCAATACCTGCACCGATAACAAAAAGCACAAACAGCTTCATACTGTTGATGGTCTTATAGAAATTGTCAAGAATTAAGCCTTTCATCTGCGTTCCCCCTTAATCAGCAATAGCATAATTTCATCAATGGAAGCCTGATCTATCACCAAATTCTTATATTTTTGCCTGGCTATGGCCCGGTCTTCCACCAGCACATCAATCTGATAATCTCTTTTTCTGCTGGCAATCATATCTTCTTTATCAATTTTCATAAATTCACTGGATTTACAGCGGATGATACCATATTTATAAATCAGGTCATCCTTCTTTGCAGTTAAAATTATGTTCCCATTATGAATAAACGTAATATAATCTGCAATTTTCTCTAAATCACTTGTAATATGGGAGGACAGCAATATGGAATGATCATCCTCCTGTACAAAATCCAAAAATACATCTAACATAGTATCCCGCACCACCGGGTCAAGCCCGCTGGTTGCCTCATCTAACAGCAGCAGTTTGGGAGAATGGGAAAGAGCCACTGCAATCGCCAGCTTCATTGACATGCCTTTGGAGTAAGTCTTGATTTTTTGATGGGGCGTAAGCTTAAAGGCATTTAAGTATTTAGCAAAAAGCTTATGATCCCAGCGTGAATATATCCCCTCCATGACTTTTGACAATTGATTAGCTGTTATATTTCCAGAAAAATTATTAGCGTCAAATACAACGCCAATATCCTCACGGATGTCAGTGTCCTCATCCATCATTTCTTTTCCAAAGAGCTTAACAGTGCCATGATCTTTTGTCAGTGCATTAAGAATGCAGCTTATGGTAGTTGTTTTGCCTGCTCCGTTTTCACCTACAAGTCCCATGATAGAGCCATAAGGAATAGAGAATGAAACATTATCCAAAGAAAAATCCGATCTGGGAAATTGTTTTGTTAAATTTAAAACTTCCAGTATATATTCCATTTTAGTCCACCTCATTATAAAATAATGTTAATATCTCAATTAGCTTTTCAACGGGGATTCCATTAATTCTGCCAATCTCGGCAGCTTCGTGTAAACATTCCTCCGCTTTTCTCTGTTGTTCCTCTTGAATAAAATCTTTATTTTGGGCGGAGACAAAACTGCCACGGCCAACGGCAGTTTCAATAAAACCATCGCGCTGCAAATCCTCATAAGCTTTTTGAACAGTAATAACACTGATATGAAGTGACTTCGCTAATGAACGCATTGATGGAATGGGGTCCCCTGTTTGCAATTCTCCGCTCATGATCATAGCTTTTACCTGTGTTGTGATCTGTTCATAGATTGGTTTGCTGGTATTGCTGCTAATAATGATTTCCACAATAAATTACCTCACCGTCCTGTAGTGTACTTATTCAACAAGTACATTATAGGACGGTGAGGTAATATTGTCAACTGGTTTTTGTGCTTTTGTAAGAAACATACGCAAAAGAAAAGGCTCGTCTGATGCAGCAACATCTGACAAGCCTAATGATGATTGCATAAGCAATCAGAGCTAGGTTTAAGAGAAGCACCTTCGGGTGCTTTCTCTTTTATTAATTTAGCTATAGCAGAATATTTCAATTATGTCAATATTTTGAGTAAGACGATAAGCCGGGTTATGTCGTGAATGGCCATCTATCTAGGCCTGCCGTCACCGGCAGGCTCAAGCGACCTACCCGGAGGCAGACGAGCCGCCTTAAGCCTCCTGTTCGGTCTTGCTTCGAATGGGGTTTACATTGCCTCCCCTGTTACCAGAGGAGCGGTGGTCTCTTACACCACCATTCCACCCTTACTGTGGTTTCCCACAGCGGTATATTTCTGTTGCACTTTCCCTGGAGTCGCCTCCGCCAGACGTTATCTGGCATCCTGCTCTGTGAAGCCCGGACTTTCCTCATATGCAGCCTTTCGGCTTTGCATCTGCGGCCATTTATCTTACTCAAAACTCAGTTAGTTTATCATAAAACTGCTTATTTGTAAAGGTTATTCAGCTATACCTTAAAACAACTTCCCCCAATGAACTCCCTGACAATAGAATTATGAGGAATATCCTGGCTGCTGACTCCCAGGAAATAATCCAGGAATTTTAACAGCCTTTTCGCCTCCATATATTCAGCGGAATCCCTTGGAATGCCAAACAGCAGCGGTTCTGCATACTGCTTTAACACTGCCAGCTCATAGACTGTGGCAGAGTTAAACATCATATCAGCAGACTCCTGGAAGGGGAAGATATAATGTTCCTCACCTTTTCTCACAGTGGGCCACATAGCAAGTGTATCCTGGGCTGATGTACCTCTTGTTCTGGCATCCCTTACCATTCTCCGCAGAATTCGGCAGTCAGTGGTAGGTATCCGGTTGTGCTCATCAATATTTAACTGTGTCAGGGCGCTGACATAGACACGGAACTTACTTTCCTGGGGCAGAGAGTAAGACAGCTTGTCATTTAAACAGTGGATTCCCTCAATTACCAGTATATCAGACTCTCCAAGTTTTAAAAAGTCTCCTTTATACTCCCTCTCCCCTGTTTTAAAATTATATCTGGGGACTTCCACAGTCTCCCCTGCAAGAAGGGCTGTCATATCCCGGTTAAATAATTCCACATCAAGAGATTCCAGAACCTCAAAATTATAGCTTCCGTCAGGATTTCTCGGACTGTCCTCTCTGTTTACAAAATAGTTATCAACAGCAATAGGGTGAGGTACCATACCCTGGGCTTTTAACTGAATGGACAGACGATGGGAAAATGTTGTTTTCCCAGAAGAAGAAGGTCCTGCAATCATAACAAACTTCTTATCTCTCTGTTTTGTTATGGCATCAGCAATCTCAGCAATCTTTTTCTCCTGAAGAGCTTCCTGAATCAGAATAAGCTCATTAATATTGCCTTTTGCAATTTCCTCATTTAATTCCCCAACATGAGATACATTGAGACGTTCTCCCCATTTAACACTCTCTTTTAACACTTTATAAAGTTTTTTCCTGCTGTCAGGATCAAATTCCGGAACCTCTTTGGGATTTCCCTTTTCAGGCAGCATTAAAATAAGACCATCATCATAAGGGACCAGGTCAAAATACTTGATATAACCCGTATTCTGAACCATGTAACCATAATAATAATCCTCGAATCCGCCGATGCTGTATATATTCACTCTGGATACACGGCGGTAGCGGAACAGCCGCTCCTTATCATACATACGGTGTTTGCGAAACAGTTCAATTGCATCATCTGTATTCTCGCTCCGCTTCATAATAGGAATCTTCTGATCCACATAATCCCTCATCCTGTTCTTCACCTGATTAATCAACTGATCAGTCAGTGTAAAATTCCCATGAGGTTCTATATAATATCCTTTTCCCAGAGAAAAGTCCACTGTTACCTTATCAATGTTCTCTGCTCCTGCCACATCATAAAATGCCTTCATCATTACGAAAATGGCACTTCTGTGATAAGTCAGTCTTCCCGGCTCATCCTCAGCTGTAAAAAATTCCAGCCTGCAGTTATTCTTCACCTTTTTATGGAGCTCACGGAGTTTTCCATTGACACTGACAAGCAAAATATCATTGTCATAAAACTGCTGATGATCCATTGCAATTTCCTGATAAGTGGTACCTGATGGGTATTCCTTTTTGCTGTCTCCAATTGTAACAATTACCATGAAAGCACCTCCTTATATTACCACTGCCGGAAATGCTACCTCTGTCTCATAGATTTCCAGCTTACCTGCTGTTTCCTTTCTCATATAAGATGCCATAAAATCCATAAATAAATACTCAAGACCATAATGTCCTGCATCAATCACAGCCAAACCGTTGGCAGCTGCATCTATGGCATCATGATGACCAATATCCCCTGTAATGAGAACCTGAACTCCCGCCTTTAAAGCAGGCTCTATCATGCTTTTCCCAGAACCTGGACTGATGGCAATAAATTCCACCTTATCTCCCGGCGCATGTTCTCCGTAAAGGGATAAAAACGGAAGCCCGAATCTCTCCTTAACCATAAGGGCAACCTCTCTTACCGTCATCTCTGTTTTCAAATATCCTGTTTTACCGATTCCATAGGCAATTTCCTGCTGAGGGCAGTCAGTATTGCCCCTGTTTTCCTTATAGATCACACCCTCCTGATCCAATATTCCAAGTTCCTTCAAATCCAGCTTCTCTGCTGCTGCATCAGCCATACAGCCAGGAGCAGCATCAAAATTAGTATGCATGGCATAATAGCAGATATCATGACGAAGCAGAGTTAAAATACGGCGTGATATAAAATTCTGGTCATTGATCTGTTTTAAGGGTTTAAAAATCAATGGATGATGAGTGAGCAGCAAGTCAACGCCCAGATTCACAGCCTCAGCCACCACCTCATCGGTTGCATCTAATGCAATGAGAACCTTTTTAACCTCTTTATCACTTCTGCCTGCCAAAAGTCCAACATTATCCCAGTCACAGGCACATTCCCTGGGTGCCAGCCCTTCTAACAGTGCCATAATCTCATCGCATCTCATCCTGTGCCTCCTTATTCCATGCCAGTTCTCTTGTGATCTCCATCATCCTGTTCTGAACACCTTCTGAAGACTGTTTCTTTAACTCCTCCAGAATGCTCTTAAGCTGACATTGTTCCTTTTGTAAAAATTCACAGAGCACCTGATTCTTCTCATCAATCAGCAGCTTTCCATAGCGGTACTCTGCTTCAGTATAACCGGACTGAGAGGGTTTGGCTTCACGGCTTACACTCATTACCGTGTAGTATTTCCCATCTTCTTTTATCATAGTCTCCTGTACAATAGAAAATTCCTCTTCCTCTAAAAATCTGCGGACTTTATCCAAATCAGATTGAGGAGAAAGCACCCACTGCCGGACAGTACCCCACATATGGCGTCCATCCTCCATAATGCGCATGACCAGTTCCCCGCCCATGCCTGCGATTACAATGCAGTCCGCCTCTTCCGCTTTTAAAGCTTTCAGTCCGTCACTTAAACGGACTTCAATTCTTTCTTCCAGCCCGGCTTCTGCAATATGGGCTTTTGCCCTTTCCAAAGGGCCTTTTCTCACATCCATGGCAATGGCATGAGGACATCTGCCCTCTTCCACCAGATAAATCGGTATGTAACCATGATCTGTTCCTATATCAGCAATGTTGCTTCCTTCGGTGACAAAGGAAGCAACAGTTTCTAAACGTTTTGATAGTTTCATTATAATCTCCGTAATGCTTATGATTTAATCATCCAGATAGTCTTTCAGTTTTTTGCTTCTGCTTGGATGGCGAAGCTTCCGTAATGCCTTTGCCTCAATCTGACGAATTCTCTCTCTGGTCACATTAAACTCCCTGCCTACCTCTTCCAGAGTTCTGGGACGTCCGTCATCCAGACCGAATCTAAGGCGGAGAACCTTCTGTTCCCTGTCTGTGAGAGTGTCCAGTACCTCCATCAGCTGCTCACGAAGCATGGTAAATGTAGCTGCATCAGCAGGAACCATCACCTGATCATCCTGAATAAAATCTCCAAGATGGCTGTCTTCTTCTTCACCAATAGGGGTTTCCAGTGAAACAGGCTCCTGAGATATCTTCATAATCTCTCTTACACGCTCTACGGGCAAGTCCACCTTTTCTGCAATTTCTTCATGAGTTGGCTCGCGGCCTAATTCCTGCAAAAGCTGTCTTGATACACGGACAAGGCGGTTAATGGTCTCTACCATATGGACGGGAATACGAATGGTTCTTGCCTGATCTGCAATGGCACGGGTAATTGCCTGTCTGATCCACCAGGTAGCATAGGTACTGAACTTAAATCCCTTGCTGTAGTCATACTTCTCAACAGCCTTAATCAGTCCAAGGTTACCCTCCTGAATGAGATCCAGAAACTGCATGCCTCTGCCTACATAACGTTTGGCAATGCTGACAACCAGACGAAGATTGGCTTCAGTCAGCCGTTGTTTAGCCAGATCATCACCAAGTTCAATACGCTTTGCCAGCTCAACCTCCTCTTCACTGGATAAAAGAGGAACCTTACCAATCTCTTTTAAATACATACGGACCGGGTCTTCAATGCTGACACCTTCAGGAATGGATAAATCAATGGTTTCCACATCAATGTCTTCCTCTTCCTCAATCTCCTCCTCAATAAAGAGATCAGGGTCCAGTTCCAGATTGTCTCCCCCCAGCTGAAGCACATCTACCTTATTCGCTTCCAGGAAATCATAGATAGTGTCAAGCTTATCCGAATCTAATACCTCACCTGAGAAAAAATCCAGCACTTCCTGATTTTCAAGAACATTTTTCTTCTTTTTAGCCAATACAAGAAGCTGTTTTAACCGTTGTTCTAAAGCGGCCTTTTCCTCAGCAGTTTTTAAATCTGCCTCAGCAGACTCCTCAGTATGATTCACTTTTTCCATCTTTACCGTTGCTTTCTTTATATTCTCACCCATGTTCTTCCATCCTTCCGCAACCTGCCTATAGTGTACACCCTAATCCAATGAAATATGCAGATTTTTTAATGCCGCCTGCTCCTTAATTATCTTTTGCAGCTCTTCAATCCCTGTTGCATGGCGGCTGGCATAATCGAGACTGTTCTTTTTTACCTTCATAATCGTTTCTGAAAAGGCTTTTTTCTGTTCCTCATTATCCAGCGATTCCTTTAAACTGGCATTAAAAAGTCCTGCAACCACCCGATACTGTTCCTCATCATTTATAAAATGATTTAAAATCTCGGCAGGATTTAAGTTTCCTGCGGCATGTCCATCAAATACCATCTGTGCAACCTGATGGTACAGTTCCTCTATGAAATCATCAGGAGTAACAACTCCCAGGATTTTATCAAATAACTGGGGATTCTCTATAAGCCAGGTAAGAAGAAGCCTTTGGGACTGTTTCATTCCATCTTCCCTGTCCTTTTTCTTCTGTATCCGCTTTCTGCCTTCTCCTTCCTCTTCCGTTCTCTTCACAATAGGACCCAGCTTTGCCCCCAGCCGGTTTACCAGTCGCTTTAAGTCCTCATAATTAATAAAATATTCTCTGGAAACAGCTTCCAAATAATTATCCCGTTCCAGAGCCTCGGGAAATTCCAGAAGCTTTCTTGCCACCTGATTATGGAATTCCGTTTTCTGTTCCGGGTCATTCATATCGTAATTCTTCTTCAGCACATCAATCTCAAACAGAAAGCTGCCTCTTGCCTCCTCAATTCTCTGACGAAATGCATCGGCTCCCAGATTCTTCATAAAATCATCAGGGTCTTTATAAGGCTGCATATTTAAAACCTTGGCGGATATTCCAGCTTCCTTCAAAATAGGAATTGCACGAAGTGCAGCTTTGACTCCTGCTCCGTCACTGTCATAGGTTAAAACCACCTTATCTGTATAACGCTTTAAAAGCTGTGCCTGCTGAGTGGTAAATGCTGTCCCCAGAGAAGCCACCGCATTGGTAAAGCCTGCCTGGTGCATGGCGATTACATCCATATAGCCCTCACAGATTAATATGTACTTTTCCCTTGAGATTCTGGCATAATTAAGTCCATACAGATTCCGGCTTTTATCAAAAAGCCTGGTCTCAGGAGAGTTTAAATACTTAGGCTCCCCTTCTCCCATCACACGGCCTCCAAAACCTATGACACGGTTGTTCACATCCATAATGGGAAACATAACACGGTTCCAGAACTTATCGTGAGCCCCCCGCTCTTCAATACTTACAAGCCCTGATTCCTTTAAAATAGTATCATCATACCCCTTGCCTCTTAGATACCGGTATAAATCATCCCTTGTTTTATTGGAATAACCAAGACCAAAGCGGGTAATGGTTTCATCGGTCAGCTGTCTGTTACGAAGATACCCATATCCGGCTTCTCCCTGCTGCCCCTTTAACTGATAGTAGAAATAGCTGGCAGCCAGTTTATTAATCTCCAAAAGCGCTGCCTTTAAATCCGCCTGTTCTCTGGCTTCTTTGCTGTATTCCGGCTTAGGCAGCGCAACCCCTGCCCTGTCAGCCAACAGCTTTAATGCTTCGGAAAATGAATAGTTCTCATAATCCATAATAAAAGTGATTACATTACCGCCTGCTCCACAGCCAAAACAGTAGTACATCTGTTTAGCCGACGAAACGGAAAAGGAAGGTGACTTTTCATTATGAAACGGGCAGAGTCCAAAATAATTACTTCCCTTTTTCTGGAGTTTTACGTATCCAGAAATCACATCTACCACGTCATTCCTCATTCTTACTTCTTCCACCAGTTCTTCCGGATATCGCATAAAGTCTCATTCCTCCTTCCTGAACCTATATAAAATTTCAACTCTAGTGTCTTGTCCAACTCATAATTAGCCTAAAGATGAACTGGACAAAACTCTAGTAAATATTCTTCCAAGCCTTAGGCACAAATAATTCTTCAAATATATCAATGGCATAGCTGTCGCTCATACCTGCAATATAATCGCATACAACCCGCTGACTGCTTTCGTTTCTCTCTCTCATCAGATATAAGTATTCGGGGGGAAGCTTGTCAATATGCTCCATATAATAATTAAAAAGCATGACAATCAGGTGCTGTGCCTTTCCCTCCTCTGCCTTTGGTATCTCATTCTTATATACATTCTCAAACATCCAGATACGAAGGCCCTGCATGGCCTGTTCCATAGCAGGAGACATAATAATCTCCGGTTTGCCATAGCTGTTTCTGATAATATCGTGAATCAGATTATTAAGCCTCTCCCTCACGCTGTTGCCTAATACGCCTGTATACTCTGTGGGAAGGTCTTCCTCCACAAACATTCTGGCTCTGATGGCGTCATCAATGTCATGATTAATATAGGCGATCTTATCGGACAGGCGGACAATGGCGCCTTCCAATGTGGAAGGTTTTCCGCTGGTTCTGTGGTTTAATATCCCGTCTCTCACTTCCCAGGTCAGATTCAGCCCTCTGCCATCCTTTTCCAGAATCTCTACAACACGAATGCTCTGTTTATAATGGGCAAAACCCTCAGTGCATATTTTATTAAGCACTGCCTCACCGGAATGCCCAAATGGAGTATGTCCCAAATCATGGCCCAGGGCAATTGCCTCTGTCAGCTCTTCATTCATATGTAGTGCCTTAGCAATAGTTCTGGCTATCTGAGATACTTCCAACGTATGAGTCAGCCTTGTTCTGTAATGGTCTCCCTCCGGCGCCAGGAAAACCTGAGTTTTGTGCTTCAGTCTGCGAAACGACTTACAATGGATAATCCGGTCCCTGTCCCGTTGATATGCCGTCCGGATATCACAGTCACTTTCTTCCCGGTCCCTGCCCTTAGTATCACTGCTGTGGGCTGCATAAGGACTTAAATACTCGTCCTCCCAGGCTTCAATGGATTCCCTTATCTTCATCTTGTTATTCCTTTCTGAATTCGACTAAGACAAAAAACAATAGATGTATTACATTATATCATATTTTCAGTATTTTTAAAATAGAATCTTTACGGAGTGAAAGTACTTTCAGCTGTAAAGGAGAAAATACCCAAATCAAGTAAATTCCATACTTGTTTTCGAGTATTCTCTCCTTTGAAATAATCTATATTTTACATAACCATTCCCTCTGCTGCCTCTCCAATTCCTTCACAAAAGGTTGGATGAGGCCATACAGTTTTTGCCAAATCTTCTGCTGTCAGCCCTTTTGTAATAGCTGCTGCCAGCCCTCCAATCATATCCGTAGCTCTTGCACACATAAGCTGTGCTCCAAGAAGTTTTCCGCTTTCTTCTTCCATAACCAGCTTAATAAATCCCCTCTCCTCCATGGAAAGCACGGCTTTGCCATTGACAGAGGTAATATATTTACCTGCTTTTGCTTTCATTCCTGCTGCCTTAGCTTCCTCCAGAGTCATTCCAACACAGGCAATCTCAGGATCAGTATAGACACAGGAAGGAATCGCAGTCATATCCTTACCTGTTTTGCCAAACATATGGGCAACCGCACAGTATCCTTCTGCTGTGGCTGTATGAGCCAGCTGAATTCCACCGATTGCATCACCCGCTGCATAGATTCCCGGTATTGATGTTTCATAATTTTCATTGACCAGAATATAGCCCTTCTCCTGGCCGATCTGCTGTCTCATATCCTCTGAAAGCGCCAAAACTCCGCAGGGTTTCCTGCCTACAGCAACTAAGACTCCATCAGCAGTAACTGCTTCCTCCCTGTCTTTCTCCCTATAGATACACTGCAGGGAACCGTCTCCCATTTTCTGTATCTCCTTTACAAAGGCACTGGAATGAATCTCAACTCCCCGCTTTTTTAAAATCATTTTCAGATTCTGGGATATCTCCTTATCCATTCCCGGAAGAATCCGGTCCATAGCCTCTAAAATTGTAACCTGGCAGCCTAAATCACTGTATACAGTGGCAAACTCCATTCCAATGACACCGCCGCCAATAATCACAAGTCTTTTATAAAGAACTTCTTTATCAAGCATTGAAGTGCTGTTTTCCACTGCCGGAAGATGGATTCCTTTTATGGGCAGCAGAGCCGGTTCAGAACCTGCTGCAAGGAGAATATATTCCCCTGTCAGCACAGTTTCCCCACCATCTGATAAAACTGTAACACAGTTTTTGTCAGTGATCCTTCCTGTTCCCTGCCATACATCAACCTTTCCGGTCTTCAGCTGTCGTGCCACTCCCTGTCTTAATTGATCAATGACCTGGTCTTTTCTTGCCTTTAAGCGCTTCATATCAACTCTAAGACCTTCTGCTGTAATCCCTGCTTCTTCTGCCTCAGAGACCTTTCTTGCCAGTTCCGATGTATGCAGATAGGTCTTGGTGGGAATACAGCCGCTGTTTAAACAGGTTCCACCCAGCTGTCCCTTTTCTATCAAAGCTGTCTTTTTCCCCATTGCAGCAGCCCTCAAAGCAGGCAGATAGCCGCCCGGACCACCACCAATGACAATTAAGTCATATTGTTTCTCCATAATTCCTCCTAAACTAAAACATGGTACTAATCAGTGCCTGCACATCCTGCTTCATGCACTGCCGCATCTTGCTTTCACAAAGTATTTGCTGGATTCGGCGATACACTGACTGACTGTTCCACATACAGCCAGCCAGGCAGGCGCTGATCAATTCTATAAAACTGCTGTCCATAGCATCAGAATAGACTTTAATCTCCTTAAGCAGACCTTTCTCTACACAGACTTCAATTTCAACGCCTCCCCAGGAGAAGCGGCCGTCACATTGGTCTGTAAACATAATTTTTCTTCCGTACTTCCAGTCCCAGGAGGCAAAACGGTCTCTGCTTTCTATTAGAGTCTGCTGTGAGAGACGGCTTTCGTCATAAGCCACAGGTTCAATTCCATACACTGTTCCAAAAGCTGCCTTTAGCTTATCCCTCATAGATTCCACTGTTATATCGGGAATAAAATCTATAAGGTTTCCTACCCTGCTTTTCACAGAGTCAACACCTTTCGACTGCAGCTTCTCTCTGGAAACATTGAGATATTTGGCCATTTCCTGCTTATCTGCAGACAGCAGTATAGTGCCATGATGGTAGCTGCAATCTCCTGTCTGATAATAGGCATTGCCTGAAAACTTCTTTCCTTCAACCGTAATATCATTTCTCCCAGACCGCTCTGCTGTAACTCCATAACTTTCCACAGCCTTTAATATAACCTCTGTCTGTTTGATCACATCGTAATTATGACTTTTAGCCAGAAATGTAAAATTCAAATTTCCTAAATCATGGAATACAGCACCGCCGCCTGACAGCCGCCTTGCCAGATAACCTCCATCTGCTTCCAGCTCCTCTGCCCTGCACTCCTTCCACGGATTTTGATTCTTCCCTATGACTACAGTTTTCCGGTTCTGCCACAGGTAGAGTATGATCTCATCATCCCCTGCATCATGAAGAAGGAATTCCTCCAAAGCCAGATTCTCATAAGGATTGGTTCCTTTTCCATCAATACAGGATAGTTTCATAATCAAAAGTTCTCCTTTGCTTCACATTCCGGAAAATCATAATGAAGCTTTGGATTACGGGCTGCTAAAACCTCATCAAGACGTTTCACCGGAGTGATATGAGGGGAGCTGCGGATATATTCAGGATCAGTTTTAGCCTTTTCATAGATTTCACAAAATGCATCAATCAGTTCATCTAATTTTTCCTTTGACTCCGTTTCAGTAGGCTCTACCATGAGAGCTTCATGTACAATCAGCGGGAAATACATTGTAGGCGGATGAATTCCATAATCCAGCAGCGCCTTGGCAATGTCCATGGCTGTTACTGAAAGCTCCGCCTTCTCCTGTTCCAGACTCATAACAAATTCATGCATACACAGCTGTTTAAACGGCATATGATACATGTCTTCCAGCTTACTTTTTACATAATTGGCACTTAGCACTGCATTCCGGCTGGCTTCTACAATCCCTTCCGCTCCCAAAGTCAGGGCATAGGTTAAGGCTTTTACAACCACAAGGAAATTGCCGTAGAATCCTTTCACCATTCCTATAGACTGGGAATAAGGTTCCATATGATAAGAACCATTGTCCTTCACAATCTGTTTTCCAGGAAGAAATGGTGCCAGCAGCTCTTTACAGCCAACAGGACCGCTGCCCGGACCGCCGCCTCCATGTGGAGTGGAAAATGTTTTATGAAGATTTAAATGAACCACATCAAATCCCATATCACCGGGTCTTGTAATTCCCATCACTGCATTTAAGTTTGCACCGTCGTAATAACAAAGTCCGCCTGCATCATGAATAATCTTTGTAATCTCAAGAATATTAGGGTCAAAAAGCCCCACTGTATTAGGGTTGGTCAGCATAAGTCCTGCTGTATCCTCTCCCACTGCTTCTCTCAGCTTTTCAATATTAACAAGCCCATCCTCTGTAGACGGAATATTAATTACCTGATATCCTGCCATTGTTGCGCTGGCAGGGTTGGTTCCATGAGCGGAATCAGGAACTATAATCTTACATCTCTTTTCATCCTGTCTGCTTTCATGGTAAGCGCGGATCAGCAGCAGACCTGTAAACTCACCATGAGCTCCTGCTGCAGGCTGAAATGACATATGATCCATGCCTGTAATCTCACAAAATACCTCTTCTGCTGTTTTCAGCACAGCAAGACTGCCCTGAACCGTTTCCTCAGACTGAAGAGGATGAACATTTTTAAATCCGGTTAGACCGGCAATCTCTTCATTGATCTTTGGATTATATTTCATGGTACAGGAGCCTAAAGGATAGGAACCGTCATTGACTCCGTGAGTTGCCTTGGCAAGCTCTGTATAGTGGCGGCTTATGTCATTTTCCGAAACCTGCGGAATACGAAGCGGTGTTTTTCTCTTCTCCTGAAACTCAATCACAGGCACATCACAGGGAGGCAGCACACTGCATCTGCGTCCTTCTACACTCTGTTCAAATATCAGCTTCATGACTTGCACACCTCCTTTACAAGGTCTGTTAACTCATCCATTTCTTCCCTGGTGTTCATCTCTGTGGCACACCATAAGATTCTTCCATCTGCCAGAGGAAGCCCTCCTAAATACCCATGGTCTTCTAAATGTTTCATAAGCAGAGAAGTGTCCACAGGACAATCTGTTACAAACTCATGAAAATAAGGTTTGTCGTATGTCAGCTTTAGACCTGCCTCCTCCAGCTTTTTCTGAAGATAATGGGCTTTTGAGGCAGACTGAACTGCAACATCTCTTAACCCCTCAGGTCCCATGGCAGATAAGTACACAGAAGCAGTCAAAGCACATAATGCCTGATTGGAACAAACATTGCTGCTGGCTTTTTCCCTGCGGATATGCTGCTCTCTTGCCTGCAACGTAAGTACAAAGCCCCGTTTTCCCTCAGAATCCACAGTTTCTCCTACGATTCTTCCCGGAAGCTTTCTCATCATCTCTTTGGTTGCAGCCATATAACCCAGATAAGGGCCGCCAAATGCCATAGGAAGACCAAGAGGCTGCCCCTCTCCTACTGCAATATCTGCACCATATTCAGCAGGTGCAGGAAGAACTGCCAGAGAGACAGGATTGCACCCCATAATCAGACGTGCCCCCTTTTCATGTACCACCTGACTGCAGGTATCGGTATCTTCTATGACACCATAGTAATTAGGCTGCTCCATATAAAAACAAGCTGTCCTTTCATCCATCATGGAGGCAAGAGCCTCTGTATCAACGGCGCCGTCTCTGGAAGGCACAAGCTCCAATTCAGCTCCCCGGCCGTTGCAGTAGGTTTTTATGGTTGCAAGAACCTGAGGGTTGGCTGTCTCTGCTGCCAGCACACGGACTTTTTTCCGTTCCCTGCACATGAATACACTTTCTGCTGCTGCACTTGCCCCGTCATACATGGAGGCATTGGAAGCGTCCAGACCTGTCAGTTCACAGATCATGGTCTGATACTCAAAGATGGACTGTAAATTCCCCTGGCTGATCTCAGCCTGATAGGGTGTGTAGGCTGTAACAAACTCCTCCTTAGAGGAAACCTGCCGTACAATAGCAGGTATAAAATGGTTATAAGCGCCGGCTCCCCGGAAAATGTGGGAAAATACCTTATTCTTCCCTGCCAGCCCTTCCATCTGCCTTCTGATTTCCAGCTCAGAACTGCCTTCCGGCATCTCAAGCTTTCTCTTTAACTTCACCTCTTCCGGAACAGATGCAAATAAATCATCATAATCCCCGCAGCCGATTTGACGAAGCATCTCCTCCTGCTGTTTCTTGGTATTGGATACGTAAGAACCCATATACACTCTCCTTCCGCTGCTGTCCCTTATCTACAGCTGGGCAATATAATCCTCATATTCCTTTGCGCTTATAAGCTCCTCCTGTTCTTCCACATCAGAAACAATAATCAAATAAGCGCTGTTAGCATCCTGGTTAATCAGTGCAGGATTATCAAGAAGATCTTCATTAATATCCTTCACAATTCCGCTGATTGGGGAAAATACATCTGATACTGCTTTTACAGACTCCACATCACCAAAAGCTTCTCCTGCAGTCACCTCATCTCCAGGCTCAGGAAGATTGACGAAAACCAGATCACCCATTTCTTCCTGTGCAAATTCTGTCAGTCCCAATTTCACTGTTCCATCTTCCAGGAACTCCACCCATTCGTGGGATTTTGAATACTTATAATTTTCCGGAAATCTCATAATCAATACCTCCATTTATTTTTTAGGTTTTTTATAAAAAGGCAGAGGCACAATTTCTGCCGCTACTCTTCTTCCTCTTACTTCAGCCTCCACTGCAGTTCCAGGCAGTGAATGCTCCTTATTAACCAGAGCCATAGCTACAGGATATCCAAGAAACGGCACATGGGTTCCTGAGGTGGTAATTCCAATTTCCTCATCCCCTATATATAGCTTTGCCTGTTCTCTGATAATTCCCCTTCCTGTGACTTTTAAGCCGATTCGGGTAATTGCCGGCTCCCCTTTTTCTTCCAACGCTTTTTTGCCTATAAAATCAGGCTTTTTCATCTTTACTGCAAAAGAAAGACCTGTTTCCAGAGGCGTAACATTGTCATCCATTTCATGACCATACAAAGGCATACCAGCCTCCAGCCTTAAAGTATCTCTGGCACCGAGACCACAGGGAATCAGCCCATCTTCCTTACCGGCTTCCATCAGGGCTTCCCACATATCAGCGGCTTTTTCTGCTGCCATATACAGCTCATATCCATCTTCTCCTGTATATCCTGTTTTGGAGATGAGACAGCGAATCCCTGCCGCCTCACAGTCCGCAAGGCAGGTGTAATAACGTAACGGAATCATGGATTCCTCTGTTATTTTTTGAAGAATTTCCTTTGCCTTAGGTCCCTGAAGAGCAATCTGACCGATAGAAGGAGAAATATCCGTAAATACAGCTCCAGGCAGCTGATGCTCCTTCATCCATAGAAAATCCTTATCCTTATTGGCTGCATTGACCACAATAAAATAACAGCAGTCTCTGATTTTATAAACAATCAGATCGTCTACCACTCCCCCATTTTCATTGCACATGGGACTGTACCTTGCCTGACCATCAGCCATATCTGTAAAATCATTGGTCAGAAGATAATTTAAGTTTTCAAGTGCACCTTCTCCCTCACAGAGAATCTCTCCCATATGGGATACATCAAACATTCCGCAGCTATTGCGGACTGCCAAGTGCTCTGCTATTACTCCTGTTTCATACTGAACAGGAAGCAGATATCCTGCAAACGGTACCATACGGCCGCCGTACTTTACATGGGTATCATATAGAGCAGTTTTTAATTCCATGCTAAACCCTCCTTTTGTCATTGTTAATTTATGAACGAAGACAGGGCATACAACTGAAATGGTTGTATGCCCTGTCTTAGTACCCGATAATAAGTGAGACTACTTTAAGCTCTTAAACAGGGATTTTGTCATCTCCTGAAGCCATGGCTTTGCGGTACTGGCTTGGCAGGATTTTATAACGCTTCTTAAACGCCTTAGAAAAGGCACGGCTATCGGCAAATCCATGATTCATAGCAATCTCCCCGATCTCATGATCTGTATTTACCAGTTCCCTCACAGCATATTTAACTCTTAAATCAATCAGGTAGGTCCTGTAGCTGACCTCTGCGTATTTTTGAAACATCCTTGATAAATAGGTAGGTGTAAATCCAAATCTGTCTGCCACCTCCGGCAGCCTTAAATCCTCATGGTAGTTTTCCTTCATATATCTGGTCACTTCTGATAAACGGTCCAGATGTTTTTTCTGGCGCAGAACAGCCTTATCCATGGTCTCTGTTTTAAATTCAGTAAGGAGAAGATAAAGAAGCTGATAAAACAGGCTCTTCACCTTCAATCTGTAACCATATTCCCGGCTGTCGTACTCTGCAAACATGGCTGAAACCAGCTCTGCCAGCTGTCTGCAGCTTTTCTCATCCTTTTTCTCAAATATATAATTGCCCTCTTCTTCAAATGCCTC
Source organism: Hungatella sp. UBA5385 (assembly GCA_002409995.1). Classification (GTDB taxonomy): domain Bacteria; phylum Bacillota; class Clostridia; order Lachnospirales; family Lachnospiraceae; genus UBA5385. The sequence goes on from DHOR01000040.1 coordinate 360,988, forward strand.
TGCAGGAATCTGAAGAACAATGGTAACGTTGGGATCAGGGCAGTCAATGGAATGAATCTCATTGGAATTCACAAGAACAAAATCCTGCTGTTTCAAAGGATAATGTCTGTTGTTAATATAAAAATCAATGGCTCCCTCCATCACCAAAAACAGCTCCAGAGAATGGTGCCAGTGCTTTGTCACCTTATAATTACCCTCTCGTCCTTCGAAAATAAACATCTTAAAGGGCAGATCATCATTGGGAATTACCAGTTCGTGTCTAAAATCCATGGTGCCACCTCTTATGAATCTTCCTCAACTCTGTTCATAGTTTCCGGATCGTACATGGTATACTGGTTTCGCCCCTTCTGCTTTGACTTATATAATGCAATATCTGCTTTGTGCAGCAGATCATGATAGGTGGTTCCATCCCGGGGTGCTATGGAGATGCCGATGCTCAAGGTGGAATAGAACACTACACCCTCCTCTGTTTTATGAGGTGTTTTGCTCCAGCTCTCCATCAGCCTTGCAACTCTTCTTGTAATCTGATCCACATTGCCTGTTAAGGTACAGAACATGGCAAATTCGTCGCCCCCTAAGCGGGCAATGATATCGGTTGCGCGAAAATTACTGCGCAGGGAACGTGCCAGTGACTTTAAAACAGCATCCCCTACCACATGACCGTAATTATCGTTAACCTGTTTAAAATAGTCAAAATCAATAATAATGAATGCAGACATCTTCCCATAAGGCAGCTCCTGATTAAGCAGATGTGTTGTCTGCTTCTCCAGCGCACCTCTGTTTAAAAGACCTGTAAGCACATCGGACTCCGCCTGCTTATTGGCATCCTCAAGTCTCTGATATACTAAAACAGTGGCTAAGAGAGCGCTGATAGCCTGTACTGTTTCCAGATCATTGTGACCCAGGCGGGATAAAAATGGAGAAGACTCCACCATTCTGCCTGTAATAATAATTGCCGCAATCTCATTTTGTACTACAACAGGTGCTGAGATAAAATAAGGCAGATAGAGTGTTTCCCTTAAATCCTTTAACCGTTCCTCTCCATCCTCTGATGTAATGAGAACCGGATGCTCTAAATCGAGGAGTTCTTCATCCATCTCAATATGGCGCCCCTGTAATTTCATCTTCTCATCAGTGGTATAACCCTGCAGAACAGAGGGTGTAAACTTACCATTCCCATCAGGCACCATAACCACTGTTTTCTGCATATTAAGAGCAGCATTCATACGCTGGGTTACAAGGAGAAAAAGGCTTTCATCACCCTGTCCCTGGCGAAGAGATACTGCAAGCTCTGCCAGAAGGCTGAAACCTCTCCGTTTCTGCTCCAGCTCATGGCGTATAGAGATAGACTGTACATCAAGAGACAACACCTTAGCTGCATTCTGTTTACAGAGAGCCTTAAGAGCCTCCAGAGGAATCTCTGATGAATTGCCATGTGTGCCCGGCTGTGTATTCCATAGGGCTTCTTTTTTATAGCCCCTGCCTGTATCTCCCGGTTTCTTCTTGGAAAAGAGGCAGAAAACCCCTGTCCAGTCCAGCCCTCTTGGGCGGCCGCCAATAGAGCCGATCTCCACCCCTGTATACAAGCCCAGAAGGGGAGCTCTTCCATCGACTACTTCCTGAATTACAACTGCATCTTCCATCTCAATACCCCCATACCCTGCACAACGTCCTGCACAGTCTATGTATACAGCAAATACAGGCTCTCTTCCGTCCAGCCTGTCGAAAACCTCCTGTACCTTAGGTTTTATATAATCCAGCTCCAGTGAACGGAACATAAGCTGAAACTCTGTTCCCTCCACCATATCAGGTTCAAACATCACAATACCGCCCCGCTCCTTATCAAGATCGAGACACAGTCTGCTTGCATAATTATTCTCGTTATATTCTCCCCAGCGTTCCCCATGATTAATTCCAAACAACAGGAAAAATGGATAGTCCTCCGGTTGAATGGCCGGCCCCAGCATACGATCTATAAAATCAATGGCCGGCTCTCCATTAATCTCAAGGATTACTGATCCTTCCGACTTTGTTACGGTGTAATAAGGGGAAGCAGGACGACAGCCATGAATAATCGTGCTGTCAATGCAGATATCATCAGAAAATGCCAAAGCCATGGCACTGTGTGATCCCAGTGCTTCTCCTGTATACTGGAGAGTAGGTGTGGCAGAATGATTCCCCTGGAGACCGGCACCTGTTATATCAGGCAAGAATCCAAGTCCCTTTTCAATTCCTTCCAACAGCCATGTTGCCATCAGCAGACGCATATCTCCCTTGGTCTGATCAATGGCATCATAAAACAACATCACAGAAGATTCCGATGTGATCCCGCTATCTCCAAGGCGCTTACCAAGACGTCTTCCGGTTTCCACTTCACTTTCCGCAAGCCTATCCTCAATCAGCACGGTACACCGGCTGTCTTCAAGCCAGATACATGCCACACCTACCTGATCTCCTGCATATCCAAACTGATCATTGGTAATAACACCAACAGCGCCTCCTCCATAGATGGAATTGGAGTTGCCTGTTATTGCCGCTACTTCTTTACGAAGAATATATTCACTATGACGTGCAGTGGCAAATAGCAGCACCAGATCGCAGGGATCTGTACGCCCTGTTTTCTTCAGAGCACGTTCTGCTGCCTGTCTGCCTGCAATCATACTGTCGGGATTCTCACTATACCCCACTCCTACCTGCATATACGTCTCCCCTTTTCTTTCTGTATCTCTTCTTAGTGTATAGCATACTATACTTTGCCAAAAAAAAGCAAGTCTAATCTATGATCTACACAGGAAGACTGTCAGAAACACATAACACACCATATCCGATCTGGGGATTGGGGTATTCTGTAAACCCTGGAAGACGCCTTGATCCCCTGATAAAATAAGCTTTTACCTTCTCTCCAAATAGATAAGGGTCCCTTCCATTAACAATTCCCCACTGCATCAGAAGAGCTGCACTTCCTGATACAAATGGCGTTGCAAAAGAAGTCCCTGTAACAGCCTCATATCCTCCGCCTTGTTTCGCTGCTATAATATTCACTCCAGGAGCAGCTATCTCAGGCTTCACCTGATTGGTTCTTCTTGTAAATCCCCTTCCTGAAAAATCAGCATAGGACTGATAGGAGTCATCATAGGCACCTACAGAAATAACCTTGGAAGCTGTGGAAGGAATGGTAAGTGTAATATCAGGTGTTGATCTGAAAAAACGGGTAGTTGGGCTTAAAACTCCCGCTGCAGGAAGCCAGAAATCAAATCTACCATCAACAATCTCTCTGGGAGTCAGAAGGAAATGCCACAGACCATTTTCAATATAGCTCTGAAGTGGAATAAATTCCATATAGATCTCCTGTGCCACACTGTAGGGGCCGGGTTTGCCATAATAAACCAGAATTCTGGTATCTCCATAAACCAAATCCTGATTGCCAAGGCTGCTGTTAAAAGGACCGATTACCGCACCTGTAGGGGAAGTCAGGGCAACATCGAAAATATCAGAATAGGACTTCCATAATTGTACGCTGAATCCACTTTGGTAAGGTCCCACTCCCATTTCCACCTCCTGAGGTTCTCCAACAGTCAGCACACCTGAGGTATGACCATTGGCTGCACCTTCATTGCCGGTTCCAACAGCAATCACCGTTCTTCCGTAATTTCCCATATCATCAAGAAAGGTCTCAAGCAAGCTGGTTCCATCATGAGAGCCATAAGTATTGCCAATGCTTAAATTAACTGCTACAGGCATAAATCTGTCTGCAGCCTCCTTAATTACAAAGTTGACCCCTTTCATAAGCTCTGTAGTTCTGGGAAATCCACCTTCTCTTGGAAGCCCCAGCTTTACTACCAGAAGCTGACTTTCAAATGCAACGCCTCTGTACTGCCCCCTGTTTTCCCTTCCATTTCCTGCTGCAATTGAGGCAACTGCTGTTCCATGACCGCTTAAATCAATGGAGGGCACGATTTCCCTTGCTCTGGCTCTGTTGCCTGTAAGCAGTGCCTCATCAATTTCTTCTTTTGTAAATACCCGTTCCAGAGTCTGATCCCATAGCAGCAGAATTCTGCTGGTTCCATCTTCATTTCTGAAATCCTGGTGAAAATAATCAATTCCCGAGTCTACTATGGCTACTAAAACTCCTCTTCCTGTCAGTTGCCCTGCTCCCTGCTGCACCAAATTAATGCAAGAGGCCGACTTTGCATGATTAATGTCAAAGAACAGCCTCTTCGGTTTTTCAATGTATTCGATTTGAGGCAGCTGGCTGACGGTGTCTATGAGAGATTCCGGAACTGTCAGTATGGAATATTCATTGATCATCTCTTCCACTCTTACAGATTCAGGCAATGATCCTTCCAGGGGACCTGTATGCTTCACAATCAATTCCCAGCTGTTTTCCTCAGGAATAAAGCCTACGTTTAAATCCAGAGATTTTTCACGCTCCTCCGGTGTAGCACTTAAAGCCATATTTAATACATTTTCAAGCTTCTGATTTTCCATGGCATTCTCCAAATGCGCTTTCCACTATCATACGCTGGAAAATGCCCTGTCATTCCTCCCGATGCCCTGCCTCACGAACTTCTGCACCCTGATAGAAGAATTTCAGTATATCCTCATATCCTTTATCCTCTTTTGCCATTGCCTGGGCACCATTCTGGCTCATGCCCACACCATGACCATAACCTCCTCCGTAAATACGAAATGTGGTAATGTTCTTCTCATCTACCCCTTCATTTTCAATGGCTATATAAGCGCTGGGAAGGGATTCTATATTCTTCATGGTTGTTCCGTCATTCTTTGTAATGGTCATATATTTGCTGCCTAAAGCTGCTCTTACCTGCCCTTCACCATTAATGGTGGTAACTCCGTCAGAACCTTCAATCCTCAGCTTTTTCGCAATTCCACCTGCTCCACGCTCTGTAACAGAGATATTAAGGATCACTCCAACAGAGGTAATATCCTCTTCCAGCTGTCTGTTGGTTACGGTGGTTTCCCATCTGTACATAGGAAATCCCGAATCATAGGAAGGATAGTCCTTATCCTTAATAAATTCCAGAAATTCCGAATTGGTGGACAGATTCAGCGATACTCTGTCCTCCTGCAAAAGTCCGGCATCCAGATAAGGATAGCTGACAGGATCACTTCCCCATACACCTCCATCGGTGGTATGACCACAGGAGGTTGAAAAATAAAATGCTTCAATTGGCTGATCCTCATAAAACAGCAGCTTTCCATAGGTTTCACGAACAGCCTCTTCAGTCTTTGCTCCGGCATTTAAATTATTATATACCTGAAAACGGGTGCTGTCATCTACATGAGCCCCGTACTGGCTGTAGGTATTGCTCTGAATCTGCCTGTATGCATAGGTTCTGGCACAGACTGCCTGAGCCTTTAATGCCTCTTTTTCATAAGCGTCCGGCATCTCACTGGGCACTACCTTTATTAAGTACTCTTCCAAATACAGCTCATTAATAAGAATCAGACCTTCCGGCTCTTTCCTGATCTCAATACTTCCGTCATATCCGGGCGTACCCAAAGACCTCTTAACGGAATTCACATACAGCGTATCTCCTGCCTCTACAGGAGTTACCACAATTCTTCCATCCTTCAGCCGCTCATCAGTGGTATCTATAATCACTTCTGCTTTAGGCGGAACAGACACCTGCTCCACTCCATAGGATAGATTCAGACCGCTTTCTGCAGACAGAGTCACTGACGGATGAAAGATTGACTTAAAGTCTGTATTCATCAATAGAACCCGAATGCTTTTAGCATCAAATTCTCTCACAATCAGAGCTGCGCAAAGCTTCCCATTGGCCGCCACAAACTCCTGATTATCATAGCCCACTAATATGTCATCTATAGATCGCTCTGCAAAAGAGCCATAAAGGCGATATACCTTAAAGTCCTTATCCAGCTTGATACTTCCATAACCTTCGATTTCAATGGCATTGTCCTTAATTGATAATACCTTGCCTGATATCTTTTTTTTCTTTAAAGTCACCTTCTGCAGCTTTCCTTTTTTCAGGCTGATATCTGCAATATTGTTCACAACATCTGACTGCTGCCCAAGAGAATCCTCAAGAGGAAAGCTTCTCTCAATCGTGCCAAGGTGAACGGTAAAGCTGTCTCCTTCTCCAGAAGAAATCCACACATTTTTATAGGTGACAGAATCACTGAGCACACCTCTTAAAGCGATGATCTCTCCATCCTTTATGAGGAATTTCAGTTCTCTGTCTATGTAAGAATCAAGGCTGAGACCTTCAAAGGAATAATTCCCCTTGCTGGTATAGGCAGTCCAGGCAGATGCATGAATTACATTCATGGGTGTGCCATATAAAAGGACCTCCACCTCCTGAATCTTACCTTCCACGTCAAGACCGCGGCGCAGTTCATCATAGATTCCCCACCATTCTTCTGCGGGAATTGCACGGTTTAGCTTCTTGCCGCTTTTATGAATGCTTTTCCCTGCCCCGGGTAAAATCTCCTCTGCAATCTCCTTTGCCTGCCTGTAGGTCAGCAGCGATTCCGCAGATGCTGCCACAGGAGGAACCACTTCAGGATCCAGATGCTTCTCCGCATAGAGATAATTCATATATTTCGCATACCAGCTTTTTTTATCTGTTTCAGAAAAGTAGCTGGTCTTTTGTTCCTTTAGCAGATTTTCACAGTTTTCTTTATCTGTCAAAAGAAGGGCAACTGCCTTATAGGCAGACCCGCCGGAAATACCCTCTGATTCCGGCTCATTGATCATTATAATAATGACCAATATAAGAATCAGTATAGGAATTCCTGCAATAAATCTTAAAAATGTCTTTTTATTCATGCAATCCTCTTATTTGATATAAGTTTTCTTAACCTCATCAATCTCTTTCAGTTCCAGATAATCCTCTGTTTGAAGTGACAGCTTCTTCTTCCTCAGCGACTTATTCACAAGACCGGATATCATGCTGTATATAACTGCAAAGGTGGGAACTGCTATAATCATTCCCACAAATCCAAACAGCCCTCCAAATAAAAGAATGGAGAAAAGCACCCAGAAGCTTGGAAGCCCTGTAGACTGCCCAAGAATCTTTGGTCCCAATATGTTGCCATCAAACTGCTGAAGCAGGAATATAAAAATAATGAAATAGAGACATTTTATAGGGCTTACCAGAAGGATTAGGAACGCGCTGGGTATGGCTCCAATAAAAGGTCCGAAAAATGGAATTACATTGGTAACTCCAACAATTACACTGACTAAAACAACATAGGGCATCTTCATGATACTTAATAAAACAAAGCACATAATTCCGATTATCAAAGAATCCAAAAGCTTGCCTGTAATAAATCCGCCGAATACCTTATGAACAAAACGCAGCTCATCAATTACCTGATTAGCTTGCTTTAAAGGGAAAACACCATAGACAATCTTCTTCCCCTGTGCTGCCAATGTATCCTTAATGTTCAGTAAATATACCATTACAATGATACCTATCAGGAAATTATAGAGAACAGTCAGCACGCTGAACAGTCCGGCAGACAAACCGCCAATCAGGGAAGTAACCTGGGTAAAGGTAGACATATTGGGAACCAGATAGCCTGACAGCCATGTCTCCAGCTGAGAGGTTAACTGCTCATATACAGAGATTACCCACTGCTCCACAGATGGATTGTCAGCCAGCATTTTCTGAAGCCATACAGCCAGATTGCTGATGTTGTCTCCCATAGTTGCCTGGAGACCTCTGATACTTTTATCAATTTGTGGAATTACCAGGCTGAAAAATCCCACTACAATTACAATCAGCACAGCCAGGCTTACAATAGTAGCTGCCGCTTTAGAAAGAGACTTTACAGTTTTTTCTTTTTTTACAGAGGAAGCAATGTGATCCCCTATAAAGCTTCTGCATCTGTTGTATACAGGCAGCAATAAATAAGCCAGCACTGCACCGTAGATCACAGGTTTAAGTATCGTTATAATCATTGCCACTATCTGCTTTACTGTCTCGAATTTCGTCAAAAAGAAGGCAAAGGAAACGCTGATGGCAATCACAGCCAGCGCCGTTGCACCCCAGCAGATATAGTGGTTAAATCTTGAGTCTTTCATGTGTTTCTCCTAAGGTCTTGCAGGTTATAGAGCTTCTTTTATACCTTAACATACTTTTTTAAAAAGTTAAAGCAGCGATTTCTCGCTGCTTTTTTCATTTGTAAACCCAAAATGCCGATTCTTACTAATTGACGCCTAGCTCAGCTAGGTGGGCAACCTCAATCAAACATCTGCCTTCCACTCAATTAAGGAGGCGTGACATCCGCTTGACAATATTGGAATCCCAAATGTCATACTGTAGGTTCAAAAAAGGTAAGAGTGTCGAACATTCCAGGAAATACAACACATTTATTTCTATGAATTATAGTATACACTATCTTTTTTATTTTTTCAAGTTCCTTTTCCTGTCAGATTTTTAACTATGCATTTAAAAGCTTGTTCAGGCTCGTAAAAGCTGCTGTTCTAAATCCAAATCAAAAAGCTGATATACTTGATATTCTCTGTCAAAGATATATCCCAGCTTCTCCGCAAGGCTTGCAGCCTGAAGACTGTCCGCATCCCAGCTTGGATAGATTCCCTGCTCCAGACAGGCAAGTATGAGTCTTGCACTGCAGGCAAGAGCCAGACCTTTCCTCTGGTAATCTTTTCTTGTACCAACTTTGATCTCTATCATTCCACGGCTGATTCCATAAGCTGAACAGGCTGCTGCCAGATGTCTGCCTTTCATAGCAGCAAATCCTAAGCCATCTCTTTCATAATCTTCGGCCGTCTCATAGTTGGTGCAGAAATCATGACTCCATTCTTCCTTCATAGCCAGCTCATAGATTCTCTTATCAATTGGCTTAATCCGGAATCCTTCCGGCAGGTTTTTGCTGTATTTTAAAAGAGTTTCTTCAGAAAAATTATTCTTATCCTGCTTCATGGCATACCGTGACACAATTCTATATTCTCCCGGAAATGTATCCTCCAGCCATTCTGCCCACCGCTCATCAGAGGGTGTAATAAAATCGTGGCTGCAGTGCCTGTAAAGCAGTGATTTAAGTTCCATAGCCTGCTCCCCTTTGGGGCAAATGCCAAAAAGGAAACAGAAGTCACCAAGGTGAATAACACAATATGCCGGATTCTCAAGTTCAGGAACCCAGACTCTTCCCATACTTCCTTCTGCTGCTGAACGTACCAGAACGCCGTCTGCTCCACTGCACATCTCTCTGATGATCTGTCTTTTTTCTCTTCCCAGTTCAATCATATTGTCCTCCTTCTGGTTCTATGTCTCTTTCACCTCAGGCATCGGTATTATGTTATAGTAAATCATAGCAGCCGGTATGTAATAAGCCGGTCTGCCGATGACACTCAGTATAGCACACTATAATAATTTCTGCAAATCAAAAACTGTCTCCGCCAGATGATCTGCTCCAGCTTCCACAAGCTCCTCTCTGCTGCCATATCCATACAAAACTCCAATGCTTTCCATGCCGGTTTCCTTCGCTCCCAACACATCATGCTTCCTGTCTCCAATCATAATCACTTTGGATAAATCCGTAATCTGATTTTCCTGAAGCACATAGCGGATCACATCTGCTTTCTTCACTCTGGTCTCTTCAAAATCAGCCCCGCCCATAAAAGTAAAATAGGAATCCAGCTTAAAATGTTTTAAAATTCTTCTCACAAACACTTCAGGCTTGGAAGAAGCAACATACAGCTTGCTCCCGGAATCTCTTAAATGACCCAGCACCTGATCAATACCATCATAAACTTCATTCTCAAATATGCCCCTGTCCTTAAAATACTCTCTAAAAACAGTAACTGCCCTATCTGCATCTTCTGCAGTAAATCCATAATATTCTATAAAGCTGTCCTTTAAAGGAGGACCTATAAAGCAGACAAGCCGGTTTAAATCTTCTTCCTCAATTCCAAATGCGCGAAGAGCATACTGAACAGACTTTGTAATGCCTTCCCCCGGATCAGTCAATGTTCCGTCTAAATCAAACAGTAAGTATTCTTTCTTCATATCCACCTCCCGGATTTTGCCCCAATTATCTCATTTTGAGGAAAGGAAGTCAATGTTTTAGATGTGAAATTTCTGTGTGGTATCTTCTGGTATAGTATGAATTTTAATTGTTGCAAAAGAAGATGAAAAAGGTTATATTTATTAAGTATTTGCATTTTGTATACAGCTTATTAATAGCTATAGCAGCATCTTACAGAAAGAAGGTTTTATATGATTCACATTGCTCAAGATGGCAGCGGAGATTTTACAACAATTGAAGATGGATTAAACAGCCTTCCAGCTGATTTAAACATTCGCCCCACTCTTTTTATCCACAAAGGCATTTATAAGGAGCGGCTCACAATTGACAGACCCTATGTAACATTCTTAGGTGAGGATTCTGCTGAAACCATCATTACATACGATCTCTATGCCCGTATGCCTATGGAGGACGGTATAAAACGGGGAACATTCCGTTCCTACTCGTTTTTTATTGATACTCATGATTTTACTGCCAGAAATATCACCTTTGAAAACAGTGCCGGAATGGGAAAAGAGATGGGACAAGCACTTGCTCTCTATGCAGACGGTGACAGGCTGTTCTTTGATAACTGCCGTTTTCTTGGCAGTCAGGATACCATTTTCACAGGTCCTCTTCCCCCTAGGGAGATAGAGCCTAATGGTTTTATCGGTCCAAAGCAGCACTCCCCCAGAATCAACGGACGCCATTTCTATAAAAACTGCTATATAGAAGGGGATATTGATTTTATCTTTGGAAGTGCAACTGCTTATTTTGAAGGCTGCACCCTATTCTCTAAGAACACAGGAAGTCCTATTAACAGCTATGTAACTGCGGCCTCCACACCGGAAGGCCAGGAGTACGGTTATGTGATGAACCGCTGCCGTTTTACCAGCAACTGCCCTCCTGAAAGTGCCTACCTTGGCAGACCATGGAGAGAATACGCAAAAACAGTGTTGATTAACTGCTATATGGATGATCATATCTGTAAAGAAGGCTGGCATGACTGGAATAAGCCTCATGCTCATTCTACTGCTTTTTATGCTGAATATGGAAGTACAGGTCCGGGAGCAACTATGAAGTATCGTCCTGACTGGATTCACAGACTGAAGGAGGAGGAGCTTCCTCACTATGAAAGAGATATGGTTTTAGCTGGAAATGATGGATGGAATCCTGAAATTTAAAAATGGGGTTCGACCCTTTGTATCAAAGGGTCGAACCCCATTTTTAAAAAACAGAATAATTCGAATTATTTAAACTTCTTTGATTTTTACAATAACTTTCTTAACAGGTGCAGGAGTTCCGGCTGCAGCTTTTGGCTTATGGCCATCCCACGGATTAAATATCATATATTCTCCGGCCTTTACAACTACCTTTAAGCCAGGATTCTCATTGTCATAAAATGCGACATCTTTTTCTTCGTTATATGGTACATTCTCTTTCAGCTCATCAATAGGGGCATAAGTCATAGTCTCACTGCCTTTGATCACATACTGAATATCTGTGTAATTCTGATGAGTTTCGTACTTTGCTTCCTCCCATGGAATCGTTGTGTACTCTACTACGTTGGCAAAAACATTCTTGCCTTCAATTTCATATTTACCCGGTTCCAGATTCTCTAAATCTGTATTCTTAAGGAAATCTACTGCTTTGGCATATCTGCCTTCCATCCCCAGACCTTTGTAAAAATCCAGGTTCTTCGCTGAATCATAAATCATAATTCTATTCTCCTTTTATGTATCATATTGTGTCGCTGACCGGGTCATTTCTAACTGCACAGCCAACCCATATAGTATACACCAAAAACAGAATATTCTACAATCCTTATTTAAAAAATTCGTGATTACCATGCTGGAACAGATACGTTAAGTGGGAATCAAACCAGCTGACCGCTCCGCTTCTGGAACCCTGGCGGTACATAAAATATAAAGCCCCCTCTGAGTAATCCTCTCCCTGTAATGCACGATCTACACTTTCTATGGTATCAGCCGTTACCTTCACGGAATTAATTCTGCCATTGGAAACAGGGGAAAACTGAGAGGTTTCATATACAACTCCTCTAACAGTGTTGGGAAACTTGCCGCTTTTCATACGGTTTAAAATCACATTTGCAACCAGAATTTTGCCTTTGTTATCGCAGATTCCTGCCTCTGCCTGAACAATCTTTAGAAGAACCTGATAGTCATCATCAGAAACATATACTGCTCTGGCTGCCCTCTCTTCCTCCAGGCGCCTCTGCTCTTCTTCGGCTACCCTTCTGGCTTCTTCATCAATTCTTCGCTGCTCCTCTTCCTGAGCAATCTGATTTTGTATTTCTACTATCTCCGCTTTTGATTCCTTTATAATTTCCTGTTTTTCCAAAACGTCCTTTTCCAACAGATTACCGGCTAATAATTGCCCCTGTATTTTTGCTTCTGTAGGCTGGACTTGTATTTTTGCTTCCGTAACAGGTTCCTCTTCTTCGATTAGCTCTTCTGACAAGTCTTCCAGAGCAGGGGTTTCCGCAAATGCTGTAAGTGCATTTTTCCCGCTGCCTCCAAAACCTGCAGATGTAAATGCCACAACCGTAATGACCACAGCTCCTGCCATAAATACAGCAGACGAACGGTACATTCTCTTAGTGACCTTTACAGTCAGCCCCCGGAAGAACTGACAGATGTGTCGAAGAAATGAGTGTAATGTAAGCATACATACTCCTCTTTCTTTCCTATAATCTCACTTCAGACTGATTCAGGCAAAAACCTGTAACAGCCTTTTTTTCAGGTGACGTTCGTAATTATAGAGGAGCCGCAATAAAAAAGTCAATGGGGATTTAACAAATTTGTGATATTTTCAAATCTCCATTTTCCTGCTTTTAATTTTTAAGTGCACATTGCATTATAAAAGGGCATGTTTACGCTTTTTCTTTGTACTATATGTCTATTTACATTTTACAAATATATTACATTTCTGTTAAATATCCCACTGTCCCTTTTTTGTCCTTTCCTTCGTTCTCTGTTTTATGTAAACCAATTACACGATAGAAGCAAACGTTCCATGGACATAAGAGATTAGCTCTTGTGGGGAAATAATGATTTGTTGGCCCCTAATTCCGGCACTAATGGCGATCTCATCATACAAAATAGCTGTTTCTTCGACAAAAGTGGGGAACTGTTTCTTCATCCCTATAGGGGAGCAGCCACCTCTGATGTATCCGGTCACTGCCTGCAAATCCTTCATATGGATCATTTCCACCTTCTTATCACCTGCTGCTTTCGCTGTTTTCTTTAAATTTAGCTCTGCATCTACAGGTATACAGCATACAAGATAACCTGTTTTCTCACCTTTTAAAACCAATGTTTTATAAACAGTATCATGATCCATTCCTAACTGATCGGCTGCATGACTGCCTGACAAATCATTTTCATCCACTTCATATTCTGTCATCTTATAAGAAATCCCGGCTTTATCTAAAAGCCGCATTGCATTTGTTTTTGTCATAATGTTGTCTCACTCCATATTTATGTTCTCGCGTATAATCCACTTATTTAGCCAGGTCCTCCAGCTGCTGACCGCTGACTCTATATACTGTCCACTCATCCATAGGCACTGCTCCCTTGGATTTATAGAATTCAATGCTTGGTGTATTCCAGTCAAGGCACCACCACTCAAGACGTCCACAACCCCGCTCTACAGCAATTTCCGCCAGTTTTTTTAGAAATAAAGTTCCGTAACCAAAACCGCGAAATTCTGGTTTTACATACAAATCCTCCAGATAAATCCCTGCTTTCCCTAAAAATGTGGAAAAGTTATGGAAAAACAGAGCAAATCCCACGGGTTTTCCCCCTATTTCTCCAATTAATACCTCCGCCTTCTCCTTCTCAAAAATCCATTCCTTCAGCAGCTCCTCTGTAGCAACCACCTGATCTTCCATTTTCTCATATTCCGCAAGCTCTTTAATGAGTTGAAGAATCAGTGCTGTATCTGTACTAAGAGCATATCTGATTGTTAAAATATCACTGGTTTTTACTGATTGTGACATAATCTTCTGCCTCTCTTCTTTATTCTCTTTCTTCTATATTAATATAACACGTTTTGACAACGGGGAAAACCTTAAGTATAATCAATAAATTTAATGTATGATCAATAAATTAATGAGGATGCCGCAAAATTTTGTAATCTTACAGTACCCTCATGTTAATGATTAATTATTATTTTTTATTAATAGAAGCGATCAAACCTCCGGCAGAGATAATCTCCTGCATAAATGGTGGAAATGCCTGTCCCTGATAAGACTGACCTGTTGTCTCATTGGTAATCATACCGCTGTCAAAATCTACAGACACTTGATCCCCTGCCTTAATTGCCTTAGCAGCTTCCGGACACTCTATAATAGGAAGTCCGATATTAATGGCATTGCGGTAGAAAATTCTGGCAAAGGTTTCTGCGATGACACAGCTGATACCTGCACATTTGATCACCAGCGGCGCATGTTCTCTGGAAGAGCCGCAGCCAAAGTTCTTATTGGCTACAATAATATCGCCTTCCTTGACTGTTTTAACAAAATCCTTGTCAATATCCTCCATACAGTGCTTGGCAAGCTCATATCCATCGGTAATATTCAAATATCTGGCAGGAATGATAACATCTGTATCCACATTATCTCCATATTTAAAAACTGATCCATATGCTTTCATGTTATGTCCTCCTATAATCCCAGTTCTTCTGGTGCTGATATTTTACCTGTAATCGCACTGGCTGCAGCGATTGCCGGACTTGCCAGATAAACCTCTGAATCCACATGTCCCATACGGCCCACAAAGTTACGGTTAGTTGTGGAAATGCACCGCTCTCCGGCAGCAAGAATTCCCATATAACCGCCTAAGCATGGCCCACAGGTAGGTGTGCTGACTACAGCTCCTGCTTCGATGAAGATTTCAAGCAATCCTTCCCCCATAGACTGAAGATAGATTTCCTGAGTGGCAGGAATCACGATACAACGTACATTTTTCGCCACTTTTCTGCCTTTCATAACAGCAGCTGCAATTCTCATATCCTCAAGACGGCCGTTAGTACAGGAACCGATGACTGCCTGGTCAACCTTAACATCATCAAATGAGCCAATGGTCTTTGTATTCTCAGGAAGGTGAGGGAATGATATGGTTGGCTTTAACTGAGATAAATCAATGATATAAACTTCATCATACTCTGCATCCTCATCAGCCTCATATATCTTATACTCTTTCTTAGAATGATCCTTCATATACTTAACAGATTCCTCATCAACTGGGAAAATGCCATTTTTACCCCCTGCCTCAATTGCCATATTACAGATGGTAAATCTGTCATCCATGGATAAATGCTGAATCCCCTCTCCCACGAATTCCATAGACTTATAAAGTGCACCATCAACGCCGATCATACCAATAATATGTAAAATAATATCTTTTCCGCCAACCCATTTGGAAGGTTTTCCAACCAGTTCAAACTTTAACGCAGAAGGCACCTTAAACCATGCCTTGCCAGTCACCATTCCTGCAGCCATATCTGTACTTCCCACACCTGTGGAAAATGCGCCAAGTGCACCATAGGTACAGGTATGAGAATCTGCGCCAATGACAGCATCCCCTGCAACAACTAGTCCTTTTTCTGGAAGCAGTGCATGTTCAATTCCCATCTGTCCTACATCAAAATAATTGGTAATCTCATGCTCACTTGCAAAATCACGGCAGCATTTGCAGTTTTCTGCTGATTTAATGTCTTTATTGGGGATAAAATGATCCATAACCAAGGCTATCTTATCCTTATCAAATACTGTTTTCTTATCAAGCTTCTGCATTTCCTGAATGGCAACCGGAGAAGTGATATCATTTCCCAAAACCAGATCCAAATCTGCCTCTATTAATTGTCCTGCTTTTACTTCGTCAAGCCCTGCGTGGGCTGCCAATATCTTCTGGGTCATTGTCATTCCCATAAACCATGTCCTCCTTATTGATGAACGTGTATTATTTCCTGCTTTACATTTTAACACAAGTATTGCTATAATAGAAATACATAATAAGAATAGTTAATATAATAGTTAGTTATAGTAGAAAATGAGGTTATTTTATGGAACAAAACTTATCACAATATAAGATATTTTATGAGGTTGCAAAGGCAGGCAACATTTCAAAAGCGGCCAAAGAGCTCTATATCAGCCAGCCTGCAATCAGCAAATCCATCAGTAAGCTGGAGGATAACCTTGGTGTCTCACTCTTCACCCGTAATTCCCGGGGAGTGCAAATGACAGACGAAGGGAGACTGCTCTTTGATCATGCCCATTCAGCCTTTGAAGCATTAACCCGTGGTGAGCATGAGCTGAAACGAATTAAGGATTTTAACATCGGCCATCTGAGAATCGGCGTCAGCAATACCCTTTGTAAATATATCCTGCTCCCTTATCTAAAGGGCTTTATCGAAAAATACCCTCATATTAAGATAACCATAGAAAGCCAGTCCACCTCCCATACCATCAGAATGCTGGAACAGCAGAATATTGATCTGGGGCTCATTGCAGAACCTTCCAACAAAAGACCTCTGCTTTTCCTGCCTTTCATGGATATTCAGGACACCTTTGTAGCAACAAAGTCCTATGTGGATAATCTATATCTCAGAGAAGGTGCTGATACAGACATCTTCCAGACAGGCAATATTCTCCTTTTAGACCGTCACAATATGACCCGCAAATACATTGACGAATACTTAAATGAGAATCAGATCATTCCCAATCAGGTTCTTGAGGTGACTACCATGGACCTTCTCATTGAATTTGCTAAAATCGGTCTTGGTATTGGATGTGTGATCAGAGAATTTGTCCAGGAGGAACTGGATCAGGGAACCTTAGTAGAGATTCCATTGGCTTCTGCCATTAAAAAACGTACCGTAGGATTTGCATATAATCCCAGTGGCACGTCAAAAGCTTTGGAGAATTTTCTTAATTTTTCTAATTGTTTGAACATTTAAAATTGGGGTTCGACCCTTTGTATCAAAGGGTCGAACCCCAATTTTAAAAAATATTAGTTATCGATCAGTTTTCCGCCGTCATTCCAGCTATAAAGCTTTCTTAACTCTGCTCCAACCTTCTCTGCTCCATGAGCAGCTTCTTTCTTTCTCATAGCCTGGAAGTGAGCACCGCCTACCTGATTCTCAAGGAGCCAGTCCTTAGCAAAGGAGCCATCCTGAATATCAGCAAGTACCTGTTTCATAGCCTTCTTAGTCTCATCTGTAATGATCTTAGGTCCTGTAATATAATCACCATACTCAGCTGTATTGGAAATAGAATATCTCATTCCTGCAAATCCGCTTTCGAAAATCAGATCAACAATCAGCTTCATCTCATGAATACACTCAAAATATGCACTCTCAGGAGCATATCCTGCTTCAACCAGAGTCTCAAAACCAGCCTTCATCAGTGCAACAACGCCGCCGCACAGAACTGCCTGCTCACCAAAAAGGTCTGTCTCTGTCTCATCTTTAATGGTAGTTTCCAGAACACCGGCTCTTGCGCCGCCAAGTCCTAATGCATAAGCAAGTGCCTTATCCTTAGCCTTACCTGTATAGTCCTGATGAACAGCGATCAGACATGGTGTTCCTCTGCCAATGGTATATTCGTTTCTTACTGTATGACCTGGTGCTTTTGGAGCGATCATGGTAACATCCACATTCTTAGGTGGAACAACCTGTCCGTAATGAAGTGCAAAACCGTGAGCAAACATTAACATATTGCCTTCTTCTAAGTTTGGCTCAATGGATTCCTTGTATAAAGCAGCCTGCTTCTCATCATTGATCAGAATCATAATAATATCGGCTCTCTTTGCTGCCTCTGCTGCAGTACATACAGTCAGGCCCTGAGCCTCAGCCTTAGCCCATGATGGACTTCCTTCATATAATCCAACTACTACATCACATCCTGAATCCTTTAAGTTTAACGCATGAGCGTGTCCCTGACTGCCGTATCCAATGACTGCAATGGTCTTGCCCTCTAATAAGGATAAGTTACAGTCTTCCTGGTAATAAATCTTTGCCATCTTTTATTTCCTCCTCATATATGTATTCGTGATATATTGTGTTGTTTCTATCCACGCTCGGTAATTTCACGGAGTACGACCACATTTTTATAACTGAGTGGTTTGACCTCGTGTCAGTGGGGGATACCGATTTTTCTCCGCCCACCACTGCCGTTAATCATATTTTTGGTGTTTCATCTCACCACCTATAGAGGTGGGAGAATTCTCATTTATTTCGTTAAAGGACCTGTGCCGACGACTCTCTGTCCGCCTTTGGCAGTGCCTCTAGCTAGTAAAATAACAGTTTCTTTGTTTCCATAAATGTTACGGTAAATGACGCACATCATCAGAACCTCTGGAAAGTCCCGTAAGTCCGGTTCTGGCAAGCTCCAGAATCTCATAATCTTCCAGCAAATTAATGAGCGCATCTAATTTTGACTGATCTCCTGTTAACATGACTGTCAGGGAGTCCTTACCCACATCTACAATGGTTGCACGGAATATATCCGCAATCGCGCAGACAGCCTGACGCTCACTTGCATTAGCACTGACCTTCACTAAAATCAGCTCCCTGTAAACGGAATTGCCTGGCTTTAATTCCTTAATATCACGGACATCCTCCAGCTTGCCAAGCTGCTTCTGAATCTGATCCAGAATCTCCTCATCTCCTGTGGAAACCACGGTCACTCTGGAATACCTTTCATCTGCAGTCACGCCTACTGTCAGGCTCTCAATATTATAGCCACGGCGGCTGAACAGGCCTGCCACTCGGCTTAAAACACCGGAAGTATTGTCTACAAGCAACGATAACACAATTCTTTCCATTCATATCCCCGCCTTCTTAATTATAGTAGTTTTAATGATAACAATCTAATTTCTATTTGTCAACTACATAAAAGGAATGTGTATCATAATTTCTGGTTATGGGAGGTATTTTCTATTAACTTTCTGTCAACTTAAGGCACTAAAACAGATACAAACTTTGACAAGCTCTTATCAAAACTAAACGGCATAGCCACTTTCGACTATGCCGCATATATAACAATATTTTATTACAGTACAGCCATCAATACCCTTCAGAAACTTCCTGTTCCTTCGTAAGAATAATCCGTGTACACCAGCTAAAGCTTTTAATTCTCGTCATAAAGACTCTGGATATGCTGCCAACCGCAAATGCTGCTACAACAGTACCTTCTCTGATACCCACAATCTTCCCTACAAATACCATTGAAATACAAGCTGCCAAAATCACCAGAGAAATGTCAAAAGTAGTCTTTACAACACCAAATTCCCAATTCATTCGGTTGGCAATAGCACGCACAAATCCCTCTCCAGGAAGAATCAGCACATTAGGAATTACCTCAAGGGCTACACCAAATCCCATCACAACACAGCCAACTGCAAGGATAATCAGCCTCTGAATATAATTACCCGGCTGTATAAAGGATAAAAGTCTGCCCCAGCCATCGATACAGGCTGAGAAAACCAGTGCTGCAGGCAGCTGAAGAAGCTGAATTTTCTTAAAGTTCTTTCCTAATACAATACACTGGAGAATGAAAAGCAGAGTGTTGACTATCATAACAAAGGTTCCCAGACTATAAGGGGTTATAAAAGTCATTACATAAGCCGGACAGGTTACCGGAGAGGTCCCCAGCTCAGCTTTTGTAATCAGGCTGATTCCCAGAGCTGCCAAAAGTACACCAGCCACAAACATCTGGTATTTTTTAATGATAGTAGAACGATCCATGAACATATCTCCTTAAAAATATTAATGATATCTAAAAAAATTTCTTATTGTTACTATGATAACATGTATTATTAGGCACTTCAATGGTGATATTGCATAACTTTTCTATTTTTTATCAACACAATGCACAAAAAAACGCAAGGATACCTAAAAATATTTTAGATATCCCTGCGTCACAATTATATTAATTATCACTCAATCCGGATACTCAAAGATATAATGCTCATAAGCATTAATGACTGTCGTATCTCCAAAACTATCTTCCCTTTTAAACTCACCGTAATTGGCATGAACATGTCCATGAATAAAATATTTGGGGGTATATTTCTCCATCAATGACCGAAAACAGTCAAATCCCCGATGAGGCAGGTCCGGCAGATCATTTAACTGATATGCAGGAGCATGGGATACCAGAATATCAAACCCTTTGTTTTTCTTTAATTTCCACCAAAGTTTTTTAATTCTCTTTTCCATCTTCCTCTCAGTGTACTGATTCCCGGAGCCTGGGATATACTCCATAGAACCTCCCAGGCCAAGAATCCGCACACCGCGGAAGGTATAGATATCATCCTCAATGCAGGTGCAGCCCTCCGGCGGATTATTCTCATAAGAGCAATCATGGTTGCCCCTTACATACAACACCGGTGCACGGGAAAAGGTTGCAAAAAAGGTGAGATAGTTCGACCGCAAATCTCCACATGATATAATAAGATCAATATCTTTTATTTTTTCCGGTTCAAAAAATTCATAGAGAGATTTTGACTCATGGTCAGCTAATACCAGAATCTTCACGCTACTTCTCCTCCATATCTGTGTTTTCATATATTGTAATCCCCTGAAGCCGTACCAGTGACTGGGCTTCTTCTGTCAGATCCTCAAATTCAGGAACTCCTCCAACCACATTCTCTGCCAGCCAGTTCATAGTAATAATCTCCTCAGGCGTCATGCTCTCATCTTCCTTGCACTGTTCCTGCCCATCCTGGGAATATATCGTACCCACAAAAGGCTGAAAGCTTCCGCCACGAATGGAATTCTTTAAAAATGTAATGAGACGGTTGGTACCTCTTGGCAGATTCTGAGAGCAGATCACATCAATCACATCGGCAGACATTCCCCACCAGTAGTTAATTGCCTGTTTCCCCTTCATCTCCTTCACATCAGAAGTACCGCGGCAGGTAATATTAACGATTCTCTCGTAGAATTTACCCCAGTGCCAGATAGGGGTTGCCAGATTAACTACTGTACCATCTAAATCCTTTTTATACAAGCCATATTCTCTGGAAGGTGAATTGGGAGTCATCATATCTTCTCCTGATATAAAGGTAATTCGCTCTTTTTTCAGTTCTTCATGAGCATTCCTGTCTTTCACCCTTGCCCATTCCAAATGTACCTTTACATAAGGATTGATCATTCTGGCGCCCAAGGCAAATGCATTAATATTAGCGATGGTGCCATAGATCGGATAATCCGCAATATACCCCAGCTTGTCGGTTTGTGCCATAGATGCCGCCAAAGCTCCCATCAGGAATTTGGATTCATACATTCTTCCATAATAGGTGCAGATGGAAGAATAGGACATATTCACAGAACAGTTAAATATCTTAACCTCAGGATGCTCAATGGCTGCCTTTACACTTACACTGATCATCTGGGAAGCTGTTGTAAATATCATATTGCATCTGGCTGCAATTGCCTGGGCCATGGCATCTGCTATCTCCTCTTGGGAATCAGCATTGTAAAATGCCACAGTTCTCAGCCTTCCGTCAAATGCCTGTTCCAGATACATCCGCCCCAGCTCATGCCCATAGGTCCAGCTGGAAGTCTCCTTTGTCTTGGCATAGATAAATGCAATCTTTAACATCTCCGGCTCTATAGTGGTAGATGGAAGCAGCCAGTTGATAATCTTTAATGCACCGCTGTCTGCCGGTTCCTCCACCTGTTCAGGCCGGTCTACCAGCGCAATCTTACTGCCTCTTGAAGCCAGAAGAAGCTCATCCTTGATTTTAACCAAGTCCTTTTCAATCTTTTTCTGGTTCCTGTTTTTCACAACATCATAGCTGAATAATTCCACATAAATTAAAAATGCATCAGAACAGGTCATATCAAGATCATCACCGCCTGTATTGCGAAATGCCTTGGTAAACTGGTCATAAGCCGACTTAAAGTATATCCTGTCCTCTTCTTCCCACACTTCACCCGGCGCTTTGTTCATAGCCTTCAAAAGCCTGTCATAGCTTCCTTCCTTGCTGAACCAGATATCACAGTTAAAGGATACCTGATAGAAGTCCAGAAATTCATAATACAGACGGTTATTAAGATCATCAGTTCTCTTAGGAATGAGACGAATTACAGAGGCTGATATGCTGAAAGCGCCAACATACTTTAATACACTGACTCTCTTATTCCCCTCCTGAACATAATACTGATTCATAAATTCATAGGCTAATATAGGGTCCTGAATTCCCTCCTCGATCTGGTGATCATATAAATAAGCCCATTTTGCCCCAAATTCAGATTTTTCAGATAAAAGGGGCATAAAATTATTGGCAAATGCGCTGGTCCGCCCAGCTGTTTTAGTTCCCACAATCTTCTCCAAAGGCACATCAAGTATTCCCAGACTCACCTCTGATACAATGTTTGTATGAGATAAAATATCATCAAGAACCGGCAAATACGGATATTCTCCCTTTGATACAGCGGCCTGATACTGTCTGCGGCCTTTTCGTAAAGCCCCTACATAATCGTATAATGCCATGGAACTGTCTCCTCTCTAACAATATAACTGCTACGCTTTAACTTTTCTATTAGCTTCTCTTTTAAGAATATTATAACTTTTTTATGCTGACGGCGCAATATGTATGACACGATTGAAAAAACTGCACCAACCATAAAAGTCAGTGCAGCTCTCTGTAAACTGCATTATAGATTTTTTACCTTGAAATCCCGAGCCAGCTCACGCTTCTGGTCCTTCTTGGCAATATCATCCCTCTTATCATACAGCTTCTTACCACGTGCAAGACCAATCTCCACTTTTACAAGGCTTCCTTTAAAATACACCCGTAAAGGCACAAGGGTATAACCTTTGGCAGCGATCTTGGCATCCAGCTTATGAATCTCAGCTTTGTGAAGAAGCAGCTTTCTGATACGAAGAGGATCTTTATTAAATATGTTGCCCTTCTCATAAGGGCTGATGTTCATGCCGTAAATATAAACTTCTCCTCTATCCACCCGTACAAGGGACTCTTTAATACTGCATTTCCCCATTCGGATGGATTTAACCTCTGTTCCGAAAAGCTCAATTCCGGCTTCGTATTTCTCATCAATAAAATAATCATGGTATGCCTTCTTATTATTGGCTACCAGTTTAATTGTCTCGCCCAATCCATCAAACCTCCCAGTATCATATTTAATTATGATACTACAATGTTTATATCAAGTAAAGACCAAAAGAGGGAATTTCTTCCTAATCTTCCTCATCCTCAGCAGTCTCTGCCGGAATAAAGTCTATGGTCCTTAAAAGCTTATCAGTACCTGTAACACAGACACGTATGGACTGGCCCAGTTTGTAGACATTCTTCGTTTTTTCTCCCACCAGTTCATAATGCTCTCCATCAAAATGATAATAGTCATCGCGAAGCTCATTAATATGAACCAGTCCTTCTACAGTGTTAGGAAGCTCCACATAGAAACCCCAGCCTGTAATTCCGGATATCACACCTTCGAATTCTTCTCCAATGTGCTTTTCCATATACTGACATTTCTTTAATTTAATGGTCTCCCGCTCCGCTTCCTCTGCCCGTCTTTCCAGAGAAGAGGTCTGAGTGGCAACCTGAGGAAGAAGCTCTTCATAATGACCAACCCTTTTTTCTCTCAGTCCGCCTCTTAGATTCTCCTTAATAATCCGGTGAATCTGAAGATCAGGATATCGTCTGATAGGGGAAGTGAAATGTGTATAATACTTGGCTGCAAGACCGAAATGTCCGGTGTTATCCACAGTGTATTTTGCCTGCTTCATTGACCGCAGAGCAAGGCGGCTGATCAATGCCTCCTCCGGGCTGTCCTCCACTTTTACCAACAGCTTCTGCACTTCCTTAGGATAAACCTCTCCATTGCGAAAACGAATGGAATATCCGAAGTTGTTAATAAGAGTAGCCAGACCTCTCATTTTCTCAGGGTCCGGATTGTCATGGGTTCTGTATAGAAATGGAAGCTCCTGCCAGAAATAATCCTCTGCCACAGTTTCATTTGCCATAAGCATAAAATCCTCAATGATTTTCGTTGCAGCGTTACGCTCATAGGGTTTGATCTCAACAGGTATTCCCTTTTCATCTAAGATCACCTTAGTCTCAGGGAAGTCAAAGTCTATAGACCCTCTCTGTTTTCTCTTCTCTCTGAGAATATCAGCCAGTTCCTTCATCTGGTCAAACATAGGAACAAATGTTTCATACTCCTTACAAAGCTCTTCATCTTTATTTGTTATAATTCCATTAACTGCAGTGTAAGTCATACGGCGGTCCACATTTATCACAGTTTCTGCAATCCTGTGTCCTGTGACAACGCCCTGCTCATTAATTTCCATCATACAGCTTAAAGCCAGACGGTCTTCACCTTGATTTAAGGAGCAGATTCCATTGGACAGCTTATGAGGCAGCATGGGAATCACCCTGTCTACCAGATAAACGCTGGTTCCCCGCTGTAATGCCTCCTGATCCAGCGGGCTGTTTTCTGTCACATAATTCGTAACATCAGCAATATGAACACCCAGAGTATAGATGTCACCTTTTTTAGATATAGTAATAGCATCATCAAGGTCCTTGGCATCCTCTCCGTCAATGGTAACTGTCATCAGCCCTGTCAGATCAAGACGTCCCTTTTTCTCATCTTCCGAAACAGAATCGGATATTTTTTCCACCTGCTTCATAACATCCTCCGGAAATTCTTCCGGAAGCCCATAGGCTCTTACTATGGAGATAATATCAGTTCCAGGATCATTAACATGACCTAATATTTCCGTAATAACTC
This sequence comes from Hungatella sp. UBA5385, assembly GCA_002409995.1. GTDB lineage: Bacteria > Bacillota > Clostridia > Lachnospirales > Lachnospiraceae > UBA5385. The sequence goes on from DHOR01000040.1 coordinate 385,801, forward strand.
CTTCCGGCTTCTTATTATCTCCTCCGAAGTCCGTAAGCCTTACCACTACCTTATGGCCTGTCATAGCTCCCATATCTTTTCCCTGAGGAATAAAAACGTCCTTCCCGATTTTCTGATTATCAGGAATTACAAATCCAAAACTTTTACTCTTCTGATAAAATCCTATAATTTCCCGGTTTGCATGCTCCAGCACCCGGATAATTCTTCCTTCGGATCGTTTAGTGCCTTCTGCCTCATGTTCAATCACTGCCATTACAGTATCTCCATGAAGGGCTCCACCTGTTTTATCCTCAGGTATAAATAAATCCCGCTCCATTCCTTCTACTGTAACAAAACCAAACCCTCTCTGATGGCCTGAAAATGTTCCTGTATAAGAGCTGATATCCGGTTTTCCATATTTACCTTTTTTAGAAATGCCTATCTTCCCCTCTGCCAGGAGACTATCCAGCACCTCTTTTAGCTCTTCCCTCTGATTCTTGGGAATATCAAGAAGAATCGCCAGTTCCTTCAGCTTCATAGGAACATAAGTATTGTCCCAAAACAGCTTAAGAAACATGGCTTTCCTCTCTATTAATTGTTCTTCTGTCATATTTTTCCTCATTTCTGATTTATTATTTTCTATCTTTTCTATTCATTATCTGCATTTTTTCAGAAGGTATTACAAAACTCTATCTTATCAAATGAAAAACACTCTTGTCCAGTCAGGTTATAAGAGTTCCTGCCACAAGAGTGTCTAATCATTATATATTCAGATTCAATACTAATGCAAGAATAAAAAACAGGATTGCACCGTACTTAGTGAATTTCTCCAGATTACCTTCCATGGAACGTGCTTTGTTTTTGCCCCAGTAAGAATCTGCCATACCGCCGATGGTTCCCAGTCCCTGCTGTTTTCCTTCCTGCAGTAAGATGATTGCTGATAAAACAACACATATAAGAACAAATATTATTGACAAAATAATTCTGATCATGTTTTTTTCCACCTCCTATAGTCAAACATGGTAATCATACCATATTTATTTTATAAATACAACTATATTTTTGTTGAGACAGAACGATTTTTCCCAAAAATTTCCTCAATTCTTAAAAGCTCATTATATTTTGCTGTATATTCTCCTCTGTTTGGAGCGCCGATTTTTATATAGTCAACAGACAGAGCCGCTGCTATATCAGACAAAAACATATCCTCTGTCTCACCGGAGCAGAAGGATAGAATGGTCTTTAGTCCCTGACGTTTTGCCTGATCCACTGCTTCAATTGTTTTGGTTACAGTGCCTGCCTGGCTCATATGAATCACAGCTCCATTGACTGCCTGTTTCCTGCCTCCCTCTGCGATTCTTTCTGCATCAGAATGAAACAGATCATCTCCTGCTAACACACAGCGGTTCCCCAGCACTTTATTCATCTGCCCGTAACCTTCCCAGTCATTTTCCCACAGCACGTCCTCCAGATAGCAGACAAAAAATCCATCAATCAATCTAAGACAATAGGATATCATATCCCTGCTATCACGCTCAATGGTAACCCCTCGCATCCTGCTTTCCTTTGGAAAGGAGTAGACTCCGTTGTCTGTTTCATAAAGAGCTCCGGCACCTGCATCAATGGCAAGCATCACATCCTTGCCAGGCTTATATCCGCTTACTTGAATTGCTTCTATAAGAGACTGGAGCACCTGCTCAGAATTCAGCACAGGCGGCCGAAATCCGCCTTTTTCATCTACAGTATCTGCATAACCGCTGATTGCCAAAATCCTTTTTAATGTGTGATAAATCTCTGCTCCCATATAAAGCCCTTCTTTCAGGCTATTGGCACCAACAGGCACTACCATAAATTCCGCCATGTCTGCAGCGTTTTCCTCTTTGCCGCCTCCGCTTATCATATGGATCATAGGAACCGGCAGTCTGCAGACAGAGCTTCCGCCCAGATATCTGTATAAAGGCAGGTGAAGCCCTGCCCCTGCAGCCCTTGCAGCAGCCATGGAAACAGCCAGAGCAGCCCGCTTCTTAACTTTTAAATCAACTTCTATTGCTCCTGCGTCAACCATATCCTGTTTTCCGATTTCCTCTTCCAACAGCTTATCAATATAATTCTGGTCAGTGGCATCTTCAAAAAGAATAGCCTCTGAGAGACAGTAATTGATGAAGTCAGAAGCTCCATTTACATCCGTTATCCCGTCTGAAGGTGCTGCCGCTCTGCCATGAGCACCATTTTCCAGAATTACCTCCGCTTCTATTGTTAAATTTCCTGTTCCATCAAAAATTTCTCTTCCTGTTACTTCTATAATATTCAGTCCTGCGGTCATGAACATGTCTCCTTACTTGTAATACTACTATATTATTGTAAGGATAGACAAGTGTGCGCAGTTTATACATTTTTTAAAAATGGGGTTCGACCCTTTGTATCAAAGGGTCGAACCCCATTTTAAAATTTTGGAACAATTCCAACAATTAAAACAATTTAATTAAGCACGCAATTCAATACCCAATCCCTGTAAACCGTTTAAAATCTTCTTCATCACGGTACTAACCTCCTGGTCTTCCAGGGTATGGTCTTTGGAACGGAAGGTAATAGAATATGCCACAGATTTAAAGCCAGCCAGAATCTGAGATCCTTCATAGATATCAAACAGTTCATAGCTCTCTAAAATCTTGCCTCCACGCTGCTCAATCACCTGTTCAATCTGTCCAACTAAAATATCTTTTGGAACAACCATGCTCAAGTCTCTTGTTACAGCAGGATATTTTGCAATTCCGGTGTATTTTCTGTCAAATGTTGTTAATGGAAGTACTGCAGGCATATCAAGCACTGCAATATAAGCTCTGTCACCAATCTTATAATTATCTGCAACTGCAGGATGAACCTCTCCCAAATAGCCGATAGTCACATTATCATAAATAATGTGTGCCTGTCTTCCAGGATGAAGGAATGGCATCTTCTCTTCTGGATTGTAGTGTGGTCTGTTGTCCATACCTACTTTACTGAAGAACTCCTCCACAACTCCCTTCATATCGAAGAAATCGCCATCTCCATACATTGCCAGTGTAAACTGTACACGCTCATCCGGAAGCTCCTTTAGCGGAAGTGTTTTTGGAAGATAGATGTTAGCCAGTTCGTAAAGGCGGACATTTTTGTTGCGGCGGTTATAGTTGGTGGACAGAGATGTCAGTATACCATGAAGAGGTGTTGTTTTCATAATGCTGAAATCCTCTCCCAGCGGGTTCTGAATAGGAACTGCCATACGCAGCGGACTGTCCTCCGGAATTAAGAGACGGTCATATACCTTCGGACTTTCAAAGGAATATGTCATTCCCTGAGAGAAGCCGCAGAATTCAGCAACCTGACGGGCAATGGCTTCCACTCTTAATTTATAAGGAAGTTTTCCAGTTGTAGCCTGACCAGATGGCAGGGAAACAGGAATCTTGTCATAACCGAAGAAACGTGCCACCTCTTCTGCCAGATCAGCCATACGGTCAATATCCTGACGGAAGGTTGGAATAATCACTTCATTTGTGCTCTCATCATAACCTAAGTCCAGCTTTTTGAAATAAGAGATCATTGTTTCTGGAGCAATTTCTGTACCAAGAAGCTTATTGATCTTCTCAGGCTCAAAAGGCATTCTCTTCTCCACCCGTTTCTCAGGGTAAATGTCGATCATTCCGCCTACTACCTCACCTGCACCAAGCTCTTCAATCAGCTGACATGCGCGGTTGACTGCTTCTTCTGCAAGATTTGGATCAAGACCCTTTTCGTATTTGCCGGAAGCCTCAGTACGAAGCCCAACCTTTTTGGAGGAAAGACGGATATTGGTTCCATCAAAACATGCGGATTCAAATACCATTGTTTTTACATCATCTTTGATTTTGGAGTTTTCACCGCCCATAATACCTGCGATTCCCACTTCCTTTTCACCGTCATTGATCATTAAAATGGTGCTGTCAAGCTTTCTGTCCTGACCATCAAGAGTCTGGAATACATCACCTTCCTTTGCGCATTTTACAATGATTTCATGACCTGCCAGAGTGTCATAATCAAATGCGTGCATTGGCTGTCCATACTCTTCCATAACATAGTTTGTAATATCAACAATGTTGCTGATTGGACGGATTCCGCAGGCTGCAAGGCGTCTCTGCATCCATTCCGGAGAAGGAGCAAGTTTAATATTCTTAACCATTCTTGCACAGTAGCGAGGGCAAAGCTCATTGTTTTCTACGGATATTTTCAGATAATCGTGAATATCCTCGTTGTTTCCTGTTGCGGTTACTACAGGAGGTGTATATGGCTTATTAAATGCTGCTGCTGCCTCTCTTGCAATACCGATGACACTGAAGCAGTCCACACGGTTTGAAGTAATTTCATATTCAAATACTGTATCACGAAGTCCCAGAAGCTCAATTGCATCAGCACCAACTGCTGTATCCTCAGGCAGAATGTAAATTCCGTCTTCCGGCGCATTGGGATACATTTCCTTAGAAGAACCTAACTCTTCAATGGAACACATCATGCCGCAGGATTCGATTCCACGTAATTTCCCTTTTTTGATTTTAATACCATTTTCAGGAAGTGCACTGCCGTCATGACCGCCTGCAACGCTTCCTCCGTCCAGTACAACAGGAATCTTATCGCCTTCTTTTACATTAGGGGCGCCGGTTACAATCTGTACTGTCTCTGATCCTACATTTACCTGGCAGACAATCAGTTTATCTGCATCAGGGTGGCGCTCAATCTTTAAAATCTCGCCAACTACAATTTTATCTAAATTCTTATCCAGGCATTCATAACCCTCTACCTTGGTTCCGATTAAAGTCATCACATCGGTATATTCCTGAGGGTTGGTTTCCAGTCCTGGAACATATGCTTTGATCCATGATAATGGTGTATTCATGATTTACTCTCCCTTTCTGTTTAGAACTGTTTTAAGAATCTGATGTCATTTTCATACAGCAGTCTCATATCATCGATTTCGTATTTTAACAGAGCAATTCTTTCAAGGCCTACGCCAAATGCAAAGCCTGAGTACTCTTCCGGATCGATATTACACATTTCAAGAACGTGTGGGTGAACCATACCGCAGCCCAGAATCTCAATCCAGCCAGAACCTTTACAGAAACGGCAGCCTTTGCCCTGACATTTGAAACAGCTGACATCAACCTCAGCGCTTGGCTCTGTAAATGGGAAATGATGAGGACGGAATTTTACTTTAGTTTCCTCTCCAAACAGCTCTTTTGCAAATTCAGCAAGAGTTCCCTTTAAATCTGCAAATGTTACATTTTTATCAATAACCAAACCTTCAATCTGATGGAAGGTAGGGGAATGAGTTGCATCCACCTCATCAGAACGGAATACACGGCCTGGAGCTATCATACGAATTGGCAGTTTGCCTTCTTCCATAGTACGAACCTGAACAGGAGAAGTCTGGCTTCTTAAGACAATGTTCTCATTAATATAAAATGTATCCTGCTCATCTCTTGCCGGATGGTTCTTTGGAGTATTCAGCTTCTCAAAGTTGTACAAATCATACTCCACTTCAGGACCTTCCACCACTTCATACCCCATGCCTATGAAGATTCTCTCAACTTCTTCCTGAGCAATGGTGTTGGGATGGCTGTGACCTACATTATTTCTCTTAGCAGGAAGAGTCACGTCAATGACTTCACGTTTCATCTGCTCTTCTCTTGCTCTTACTGCCAGCACCTTCTTCGCTTCTTCCAGCCTGCCTTCAATGGCTGCTCTGGCATCATTGACCATCTGACCTACTTTAGGACGGTCCTCTGGAGCAACATCCTTCATACTTTTCAGTACACTGGTCAGTTCCCCCTTCTTGCCCAGATATGCAACCCGGATACTCTCTAGTTTATCCAGTGCATCAGAAGCTTCGATCTGCTTCAAGGCTTCTTCTTTGATTTTTTCTAATTGATCCTTCATCATGCTCTCCTTTTCTTTCAATTGTTTCAATTGTTTGAAAAATTAAAAATGGGGTTCGACCCTTTGCATCAAAGGGTCGAACCCCATTTTTAAAAAAATAAAAGTCCGCCCCTGAAAAGGGACGAACTTATTCGCGGTACCACCCTGATTCCTGTGAAATTCATATTCACAGACACTCGGCGCACGTAACGTGTACGGGAACGTCATGACTTACTTGCCGATCACTTAAAAACATAGATACTAAGTTCTCGGGTTCTGCCATGCTGCTACAGTGGGAAATTCGATTGCTGGTTTGAACTTAAAAGGGCTTACAGCCGGTGGCCCCTTCTCTCTGAAAGAAAACAAGAATCTACTAACACCTTCATTGCATTTGCTTTTTATTTGTTGCATTAAAACACATTCTAACGGCTTAAATCAGAAATGTCAAGCCATTTATCAAAATTTTACGGTTAGGATACGCCCTAAAGATACCTTCCTTATGACACATACTGGCTTGCCTGCATCTGAAACATCTCAGAATATTTTCCATTGAGGCTAACCAGTTCATCGTGATTTCCGTCCTCAATAATACTGCCGTCTTCCAGGAAAATAATACGCTGACAGAATTTACAGCTGGAAAGCCGATGAGAAATATAAACCACTGTATGATTTTCCATCATATCATGGAAACGCTCATATACCTCTAATTCTGCATAAGGGTCCAGAGCAGCCGTTGGCTCATCCAACACAATAACCGATGCATTTTTATACAAAGCTCTGGCAATTGCCAGTTTTTGCAGCTCTCCCCCTGAGAATTCAGTTCCATTATTATCAAATCTTTTTCCAACATTGGTGTTAATGCCCTGAGGCAGTGACTGTACCTTCTCCTCCAATCCGGATTTTTCCAGAGCAAGTGTCAGCTGCTTTTCTATGACCTTTTCACCAGAGGTCACATTGTCCTCAATGCTGAATTCAAAAGTCTTAAAGTCCTGAAATACCACTGACAGCAAATCTCTGTAATGTGCAATATCAATGGAATTAATATCAATGCCATTAATCAGAATATTGCCGGAGGTTGGCTGAAACAATCTGGATAAAAGCTTGATAATGGTTGTTTTACCTGCACCATTTCTGCCTACTATAGAGAGACTTTCCCCTTGTCTCAGCTTAAAGCTGACATCTTTAAGGACTTCACGTTCCGTTCCCGGGTAACAAAAAGATACATGTTTAAACTCCAGAACTCCATTGTCCAAATCAACATCTTTTCGCCCTTCGATTCCAGTCTCTACAGGCAGTTCTTCCAATTGGACAAATTCCTCCAGATAACGGCAGTCCTGCCGTAATTGTATGAAAATATTCAGTATTTTTGCTGTAGAATCAGAGAAGGTACTGGCTGCTCTGATGTACATGGTAAAGCTTCCGATGGTTGCATCATAAAGTATTGACTTCACACCAATGTATCCATAGGTAAATGCACTTCTAAATGCTTCTAAAATCCTGGATTGACCGTCAAACTTACCTTTTAATACGCTGGCACGTTTTTTAAAGGTAAAGATTCTGTCATCACATTCATTGTTGCGCTTCATTAATAATGGATGAAGCTGAAAAATCCGTATGTCCTTAGCCGCGCTAAAATCCTCCACCAAACCATAGTAATACATAAAGAAACGATTCATAGTGGAGTTTTCTTTCTGTATCAAGATATCCTTTTTCTGATACTCTTTATTAAGAAAAACAATAACTGTTGTAGGAATCAGCACAACAATCAGACTAATGATATCAAAACTAATTAAAATGCAGAGGGAACCAATGGCTGTTATCAAATATTTTAACATATCCGGCAAATAATGAACCATAAAATAGTGTGTTGCTCTTTCTCTAATTGGCATCATAGCTCTGTCTTTTAACTCTATGTATTTGGGATCTTCCAGATTCTTATATTCCACTCCCATATTATGACTGCCAATATCAGCTTCAAAGCCTATCATTACATCTCTGGTAGTGACATTCATATACCGTTTCAAGCCGCTTGTGATCATAGACAGAATAAGTCCTATGAGCACAGCAATTAATACATAGGCTGCCAGCAGAGAAATCCTTTTCTCTCCCATCATCTCATCTATCATATATTTAGGGAAAAGGATTGTGATAAAGGGTATCATAGCTCCAAGAAAAGACTCCGCAGTGGAGGCCATAACATAACTTGGAGAGGCTTTCCATACACGTTTTATAAAGAACTTCAGAATATACATTTCTTTTAATAAACTTTTCATCAATCACTTCCCCCTCTCAGTCATAATATTTCTTCTGAGCTGTAAACATCTGATAATATTTACCACCTTTTGCAAGAAGCTCATCATGAGAACCACACTCAACCACTGATCCTTTATCAATTAAGATAATTTCATCACAAAATCTTGTGGAAGCCAAACGATGTGATATAAAAAGCAAAGTTTTACCCTCAGACAGGGTTGCCAGCTTATGGTACAGACTATATTCTGCATGTGCATCAAGGGCAGCTGTGGGCTCATCGAAAATGATGATGTCACCATCTTTATACAGTGCTCTTGCAATTCCCATCTTCTGCCGTTCTCCACCGGACACTTCCACACCGTCATCATATAGATATCTGGTCAGCTGCATATCCTGATTATTCCCGTAACTGTCATAAAATGAAGTAAGGTCTCCATCAGCCAGTGCCGACTGAAACCTGTCCTTATCATAGTCTCCGTCAGTACCTGTGATATTTTCTTTTAATGACATGGCAAATAAGTTAATGTCCTGAAATACAACCGTAAGCAGTTTTCGATACTCTATCAAATCAAAGCATCTGATATCTGTTCCATTTAACAGAATTCTTCCTTCAGTCGGATCATAGAGTCTGGTTACAAGCTTAACCAGGGTGGTTTTTCCTGCTCCATTGATCCCTACAATTGCATGCTTTTTGCCAGCTTTAATTGTAAAATTAAAATCCGTATATACATTTACCTCAGCTCCCGGATACCGGAAGCCAACATGTTCAAATGTGATTTCATACTGATCTGCCTGTGGAACCTTTTCGTTTTTCATTTCTGCACTAACAGGCTCTTCTTCGTTGGGCAGTTCCAGGAAATGCTTCATTTCCTCTATCCGAAATAAATCTCCACTGACAAACGCAACATCTTCAAATAAATGTTCCAATGTGATAGTCAGGGTTGCTACTGCTGAAAAACACAAGGTAAAATCTGCGATGGATAGCCTGTTATTTAGCACACAGTAAATCAGATATCCATACACGACTGCATCCCGGACACATGCAAAAATACTTTCTGCAAAATCCACTGCAACATGGTGTTTTTGAATATCAGTATCAATGACCTTCCTTTCCTTTTGATTATCTACCAGTTTCTTAAGAAGAAAATTGGACAAACCATAGATCCTGATATCCTTTCCATAAGCCAGGTCTTCCATAACCCTTGACAAATATTGCTGCCGCCGCCAAAACCGGGAAGCTTTCTTAGATGTTTCAACCTCATATTTACTCACATTGCTTCTAAGTTTGTAAATCAGGTAAATATTAAGGACCAGAAGAAGCACAATCAAAATATTAAGTCTTCCAAGAATACCCAGATAAAATATTGATGCGATTCCATTTGCAGATATAAGAAATAACTTCTCTAATATACCCTGAACTCCAAATTCAATGTCTGATGTTGCCGATGTGACTCTCCAAAACTCATTTAAATATTTGGGTGTCTCCAGATTTTCATAGCGGACCCGCATGATCTTTTCTTTTATTTTTTCAATGAAAATATAGCGGACCCGGGAAATGCTCAGCTCATAGTCAGCCTTTATATAACTGAGTATATACCCTCCCACAGCCGTCACAATGAAAAATATCCCAGAAATTAAAATGATACTTTCCACTTTCCCATTGCCGGTTAGCTCTGCAATCAAATAACGCGGCGTAAGGATGACTGTTATTGATACGATCAGCGTCAGTATCATATTTAATAAAAAATACAAATATAACACTCTTTGACTGCTCCATACCTCTGCCAGCAAATACTGTATCTTGCTTTCTTTGACTTCACCTTTATCATTACCCATACATTTCCCCCTTTAACTTCTTTTTGAAGCTAAAACTAATTGATAAGTGACAGGCAGTACTTGAATATATTTTCTCAACATTATAGCAGATACAATTATCATTGTCTATATTTAAAATGGAAGCTTTTAATTCTTAATAACTAAGCACAAAACACAATAAAACAGGGGGGTGCGATTAGAACAATACCCCCACTGTTTCCCGAATTTTCTTTTCTAACCTCATTGTCTTTGCATATTCCATTAAGCGAACAAGGTTTCTATCCTTGCGCTTCATGTATTCAACCAAAGCATAATTAAAAACAGAAATATCCATTTCAGACTGTTTGCGTAATATATCGATTCTGCTGTTTTCAAAATACCATGATTATCCACAAGTATTTTTTCAATCTTATTCTGCTTCATAAAAACACACCAACTTTCATACGGACATTACAACTGAAAGACCGTACAAAAGTCAATAAGAGAAGAATTTAAAAAGCTGGCATAGGTACTACTAATTTATTGCAACCATTTTTATATAATATTATCATTCTCTTATACGAATAAAACTCCTAAAATTAATAAAGAGGAAGAAAAATATGAAAAAAATTCTAATTACCCTAGTTCTATCAATTGCAACAATAATTGTTATTATTGGTGTCATATCTGTTTCGGCAACCTCAAACGAATCAGATTCTGTAAATGATTACAACAAGCTCATAGACTCTTTTAAAAAACAAGGAGATGATATACAATATCCCGACTATTATGGAGGAGATTCAGATATGGAAGAAATCGCTTCAATCTTTGAAGATGTTACTGGTTTTGGTATTGCCGAAGATATTAACAAAATCACAGTTTGTATTCATAATATCTCTGATGAAAAAATAGCAACATTTAAAGCGATGATTTCTAATTCAGATGCAATAACATTTGAAGCTGGACAGTTTGCCACTCCTGACTAACATGTTAAATACAATTTTATAATAAAAAGCGGAATACACAGGAAAGGTTCTCCCTCTCCCATGTATTCCGCTTCTATCATTCATTCATTAATTAGACTTAGGCCCAGCATTCTTAATCTCTTCCGGCATATTCGGATACTTCTTAGCGAAGTTGTCCTCAAACATCTTAGCCAGCTTCTTAGCAGATTCATCATAAGCAGCCTTATCACTCCAAGTATCCTTAGGATTCATAATCTCAGAAGGAACACCTGCACAGCTCTGTGGAACGTCTACATTAAATACATCGTCATGACGGTATTCAACGTTATCAAACTCACCGTTTAAAGCAGCAGTAACCATAGCACGTGTATAGGAAAGCTTCATACGGCTTCCAACGCCATAAGGACCGCCTGACCAGCCAGTATTAACCAGATAAACCTTGGTCTGATACTTTCTGATTCTTTCGCCCAGCATCTCTGCATAAACAGAAGCATCAAGAGGCATAAATGGTTCGCCAAACAGAGTACTGAAGGTTGGCTGCGGCTCCTGAATTCCTCTCTCTGTACCTGCCAGCTTAGAGGTAAATCCTGTTACGAAGTGGTACATAGCTGCCTTCTCATCCAGTCTTGCAATTGGAGGAAGTACGCCGAATGCATCAGCAGTTAAGAAGATAACTACCTTAGGAATTCCGCCCTTGCCTGGAATCTGTGCGTTATCAATATAATCAATAGGATATCCCACACGGGTGTTCTCTGTAATGGACTCATCATCATAATCCGGCACACCTGTCTCAGGATCAACCACTACGTTCTCACATTCGCTTCCGAAGCGGATTGCCTGATATATCTCCGGCTCATTCTCAGGTCTTAAATTAATACACTTTGCATAGCAGCCGCCTTCAAAGTTGAAAATACCATCTTCAGACCAGCCATGCTCGTCATCACCAATCAGCTTTCTTGCAGGGTCTGCAGAAAGAGTTGTCTTACCTGTTCCGGAAAGGCCGAAGAATACTGCTGTCTCTTCTGTCTCAGGGTCCATATTAGCGGAACAATGCATAGGCAGAACATTGGCCTCAACAGGCATTAAATAGTTCATAATGGAGAATACAGATTTCTTAATCTCACCGGAATATTTAGTTCCTGCAATAAGAACCAGTCTCTCTGAGAAGTTTACAAGGATTGCTGCCTCAGAGTTGGTGCCGTCTACCTTAGGATCACACTGGAATCCAGGAGCTGCAACAATTGTAAAATCAGCCTCTCCGTAGTTCTCAAGCTGAGCCTTGTCCGGGCGAATTAATAGCTGATGGATAAATAAGTTCTGTACCGCTAATTCGTTGACAATTCGGAATTTTCTTGTATACTTCTCATCTGCACCTGCAAAACCGTCAAAGATATACAATTCCTTCTGCTGAAGATAAGAAAACATTTTTTCCTTAATCTTTGTATAGGTATCTTCAGGCATAGGTACATTCACACTTCCCCAGGCAATAGAATCATGAATATCTTTTGTATCCACGATAAATTTGTCCTTAGGGGAACGGCCTGTGTACTTTCCTGTTGTTACAGCAATCGCACCTGTGTTGGTCAATGATCCCTCTCCACGGCGCAGAGCCTCTTCAACAAGACGTGCAGGGCTTAAATTGCGGTGTACCTTACCGATATTGATGATTCCCAAGTTCTCTAAACCAAAAGTTTCCATCTTTGTATCCTCCTTTTTCCTTTGAAAGAAGACATTAGCTTCCTACTTAATATCATATTATACTCTAATTACCAGTAGTTGTAAAACACATTTTTGGAATACTGATTAAAAGAGTTATCAATTTAATTCATATTTGTTAATTTTTTATCTAATTATAAGCGGGTTAAGACACTACTCCGCCACTGCAAACTGGCTGTTATAAAGCTCTGCATAAAAGCCCTGTTTTTCCAGAAGACTATCATGGGTTCCCTGCTCAATAATATGCCCTTCCTTCATCACCAGAATTACCTCCGCCTCCTTAATGGTTGACAGTCTGTGGGCTACAATAAAGCTGGTTCTCCCCTTCATCATCTTGGCGAATGCCTTCTGAATCCTGATTTCTGTTCTTGTATCAATGGAAGAAGTGGCCTCATCCAGTATAAGCATAGGCGGCAGACACAGCATAACTCTGGCAATGCACAAAAGCTGCTTCTGACCATGGGATAAGTTTCCGCCATCCTCTGAGATCACAGTATCATACCCCTGAGGCATCCGCTTAATAAAGCTGTGGGCATGTGCCTCTTTCGCTGCTGATATTATCTGATCTTCAGTTGCCTCCGGCATTCCATAGGCAATGTTCTCTCTTATAGTTCCTGATTTCAGCCAGGTCTCCTGAAGTACCATACCATAATTAGTGCGCAGACTCTTTCTGGTCATCTGACGGATATCAGTGCCATCCACTGCAATTGATCCTGAATTTACATCATAAAATCTCATAAGCAGGTTAATCACAGTGCTCTTTCCGCAGCCTGTAGGTCCTACAATAGCAATTCTCTGACCAGGCTCTACCAATAGATTCATATCCTCGATCAGCGATTTCTCAGGTTCGTAGGAAAAATCCACATGATCCAGAACTATCTCTCCCTTTGCATCAGCAAGCACAATGGCATCCTCTGCATCCGGAATCTCCAGTTCCTCATCAATCAGTTCAAATACACGGGCTGCAGATGCAAGGGCATTCTGAAGCTCAGTGATCACACCGGAAATCTCGTTAAATGGTTTCGTATACTGGTTTGCATAGCTTAAAAAGCTTGATAGCTGTCCAACTGTAAGGACTCCCTTAATTGCCGCAAATGCTCCTGCAATTCCTACACATGCGTAAACAAGGCTGTTAACAAAACGTGTGGAGGGATTGGTAATAGAGGAGAAAAAGGTGGCTTTTAAGCCCCATACTCTCAGCTCCTCATTGATTGTTTCAAATTGCTTCTGTGCCTCATCCTCATAGCCAAATGCCTGAACGATCTTCTGATTCCCCAGCATTTCATCGATAAGGGAAGTAAGAGTTCCTCTGGTAAGAGACTGCTTCTGAAACATAATATAAGTTCTCTTAGCGATAAAGCTTGCCACAAACAGAGAAACAGGAGTAATCAGTACTACGACAAGAGCAATGACAGGATTGATAAAAAACATAAAAATCAGAGTTCCTATAATTGTTAAAACTCCTGTAAACAGCTGGGTAAATCCCATTAAAAGTCCATCAGAAAACTGATCAATATCGGCAATAATCCGACTGATCAAATCGCCGTGCTGATGGGAATCAATGTATTTAAGAGGAAGGCTCTCCACACGGTTAAATGCCTGGGTTCTGATATCCTTTACCACTCTGTAGGTAATAATATTGTTAATATGGCTCATAAGCCACTGGGCAATAGCAGTAAATGCTGCAACCACTGCTATTTTCTTAAGAATAACCAGCATTCCGTTAAAATCCACATTTCCCGGAGCAACAATACAGTCCACTGCATAACCTATGAGAATTGGAACATAGAGAGTCAGCACCACTGTCACTGCAGCACAGATGAGAGAAGCAGCAACGCCCAATCTATAACGGCTGATACAAGATAAAATCCGTTTAAAGGTAGTTGTATTCCTTTTTCTATTCATCTTATTTTACCTCCTCTTTCGACAGCTGGGACAAACAAATCTCCCTGTATACATCACAGGATTCCATCAGCTCCTTATGAGTTCCCCTGCCTGCCATATGCCCATCATCTAAAACCACTATACAATCAGCATTCTTAATAGTTGTAGCACGCTGGGATACAATAAACACTGTCATATCATCGGTGTTTTTACTGATTGCCATACGAAGCTTTGCATCTGTAGCAAAATCAAGAGCAGAGGCGCTGTCATCCATAATAAGAATATCCGGTTTTTTCACAAGAGCTCTGGCAATGGTTAAACGCTGTCTCTGACCGCCGGATAGGTTTTTGCCTCCTGCCTGAATATAAAAATCCAGACCATCTCCCTTTTCCTTAACAAAATCTGCAGCCTGAGCAATGGTCAGCGCCTCCATAATCTCTTCATCCGTTGCATCCTTTTTGCCCCATCTCATATTCTCCCTAAGACTTCCGCTGAATAAAACGGCTCTCTGGGGAACAATTCCCACCTTATGGCGAAGCTGTTTCAGGGGATATTCCTTCACATTATTTCCTGCAATCCGCACCTCTCCATCTGTCACATCATAGAAACGGGGAATTAAATTAACCAGTGTGGATTTACCGGAACCTGTACCACCAATGACTCCAATGGTCTCCCCTTTCATAGCACGAAAGGTAATGTCAGAAAGAGCCGGTTCCTTTGCCCCTGCATAAGTAAACTTCATATGATCGAATTCCACAAAAGGAACCTGTTCCTTCGCTTCTATAGAACTATGGATTGTCTCTGTAATACTATGGTTTCTCTCTGTAATACTGGTGGTTTCCTCAAACACAGAGCCGATTCTGCCTGCACAGGCAATGGCTTTTGATATAGTGATAATCAAATTGGCAAGCTTTACAAGCTCCACCAGCATCTGAGACATATAGTTGACAAGTGCAACTACCTGCCCCTGAGTGATAATTCCGTTATTGACCTGACGGCCGCCTGTCTGAATCAACACAATGATTCCTATATTAATTATCACATAGGTGAGAGGATTTAAAAGAGCGGATATTTTGCCTACAAATACCTGAAACTTCACAAGAAGACCATTTTCCTCATCAAACCTGCTGATCTCATCTTCCTGTCTGTTAAATGCACGAATTACACGGGCACCGCCTAAATTCTCCCTTACTGTTAAAAGCACTCTGTCCAGCTGTTTCTGCACCTTTTTATAAAGAGGCATGCTGATCAGCATAATTCCAAATACAATCACAGAAAGAACTGGAATAATCACAACAAAGGTCATGGCTGCTTTGGCATTAATGGTAAAAGCCATCACCATGGAACCAAATACAATAAAGGGAGAGCGTAAAAACAGACGAAGGAACAGATTAAGCCCTGACTGAACCTGATTTGCATCACTTGTAATACGGGTAATCAGGGTTGCTGTACCTATGGTATCGATCTCTCTGTAGGATAAAGTATTAATATGTGCAAATAAATCATTGCGCATGGAGGTTACCATTCCTGCTGATGCCTTAGCTGCAAAATACTGGGCTGTAATGGCACATACAAGCCCTATGAGTCCAAGTAAAACAAGGATTCCTCCCATTTTTAAGATATAGCTGATATCCTGATTCTTAATACCAATGTCAATGACTTTAGCCATAACAATGGGCACCATGAGCTCAAGTGTAGCCTCCAGAAGCTTGAACAATGGTCCCAGCACACTTTCCAGCTTATAATCCTTAAAATACTTCAGCAGATTCTTCATACTGACTCCTCCATTTATGCGTATCAATACTTTTTTGGAATAACATATTGTATTATTATATCATTTTGGTATAATAATACAAGCAGGAATTTTAAGTAATTAAAAAAACAACAGTATGGGGGTGCGTCAAATGAATCCGATTAATTCCAGACAATTATATAATTTTACTGTAATCGCAGAAACAGGAAGCTTTACAGCAGCAGCCAGGAAGCTGGGGCTGTCTCAGCCGCCTTTAAGCAAACAGATTATGGGGCTTGAAGAAGAACTGGGTGTGGTGTTATTTGAGCGCAGCTCCAGGAAAACAGAGCTGACTGAGGCAGGAGCCTGTCTCTATGCAAGAGCAAAGGATATTCTGTCTCTTATGGAAGATACTGTGGAGGAGCTTCACAATTTCCCTACTGCTTCCAGAGGAATCTTAAAGCTGGGGACCATCTCATCTTCCGGGAATCTCCTTCTCAACAGCTATCTCCAGGATTTTTGTGCTGCTCATCCCCATGTGACATTTGAGGTTACAGAAGGCAATACCTATGAACTGCTGGATAAGATGAAAAGCGGTCTGATTGAATGTGCCATTATCAGAACACCATTTAACTCCGATGGCCTCAACTGTTATTATGGAGAATCTGAGCCATTGGTGGCTGTTGGAAGCCCTGCTTATTTTGAAGGAATGGCTTCTGAGAAGATTCGCATAACAGATTTGGTTGGAAAACCTCTGATTCATTACCGCCGTTTTGAAGCCATTATTTCAGCTGCCTTTCAGAACATCGGCATGAAACCCCGTGTGTTCTGCCGCAATGACGATGCAAGAACCTGTCTGATGTGGGCTGGAACAGGTCTTGGAATAGCACTTGTGCCGGAGTCCATCAGCAGAATGAAATCAAAAGCGCTGGAAACAAGAATTATCGATTCGAAAGAAACAGTCACCTGTATGACTGCCGTATATAAAAAAAATGGCTATGTATCAAACATAGCCAAAGAATTCGTAGAAGGTTTCGGGAAAGAGACAGAACCTACGCCTTTTCCTGATTAAGCTTTACAGCCTTTCCAAAGAGGAAATAGCCTATAACAAACATCACTGCCAGAACAATGATTCCGCTGTTACTCCTGCCTGTGATCTGGGCAAACATTCCCATAAAGGCTGTTCCCAGAAAAGAGGCGCCTTTTCCGCAGATATCGAAAATTCCGAAGAATTCTCCAGATTTCTCAGGCGGTATAATTCTGGCAAAATATGACCTGGACAGAGCCTGAATAGCACCCTGAAACATTCCTACACAGACTGCCAGAATCCAGAATTCATACTGCTTATCAAGCTGAATGGCAAACAGCGCAATACACAGATAGGCAACAATACAAAGTTTAATCAGCTTATGAGTCTGAAAATGTCTGGCTGCCCTTCCAAATAACAGGGCAAAGGGAAATGCCACTATCTGGGTCAAAAGAAGTGCCAGAAGCAGTCCCTGGGAATCCAGTCCAAGGGCGCTTCCATAGGCAGTTGCCATTTCTATAATGGTATAAACTCCATCAATATAGAAAAAGTAAGCCAGCATGAAAATAAGAATCCCCTTGTTGTTTTTCAAATCCCTGAAAGTACCGGACAGACGGGTCAGACTTCCCATTACAACATTCTTCTCTCCCTCTGCTTCCTCTGTATAAAAACGTTGCTTATAATTTTTAAGCAGAGGAACTGTCATGAGGAACCACCAGCCTGCATTAATGAGAAATGCGATCAACATAGCTGTGATCATGGAAATTCCGATTTTTTCATAAAACAGCACAAATACTAAGCTGATGATAAAAGGCACACAACTTCCAATATATCCCCATGCAAATCCATGGGAGGATACAGAATCCAGATGTTCCGGTGTTGTTACATCAGGAAGCATGGAATCATAAAAAACAAGACTTGCGTTATATCCCACTTTGGCAATGACAAATACTACAAGGAAAGCAAGCCAGTGCTTTGGAACAGCCAGCGCTGCACAGCCAGCTACTCCCACCAGCATGCTGACAGCAAATACCTTTTTCTTGAAATTCTTTTTATCTGCAATAGCTCCGCATACAGGACCAATGAATGCCACCAAAAGCGTGGCTATAGAAGCCGCATATCCCCAATAAGCAAGATAATCCACCTCAGAAATTCCCGAAAGACCTGCCAGATAGCTGAAATAAATGGGCAGAATAGTTGTTGTTAATAGAATAAATGCAGAATTTCCCACATCATAAAGTATCCAATCCAGCTCTGTTTTTGTTAATTTACCACTTGCTTTCTCATTATTTCCCATATTAGGCCCCCATTTAGATATCGAACAGATTTAATTGAGTCACTTCATAATTCTTTTTATATCCATGTATAATATCCTTCATCTGATACAGAATTCCATATTTTTCACACTCTGCAGCGAAAAACTTCCAGAGCTTTGCAGCCTTGGGACTTCTGCACTCATAGCTGTTACCATATCGTTTTATATATTCAGTTACTAAGTCTCTGTCTGGAAACAGCTCCCGCAGCTTTTCAAAATACCACTCTCTCTGATTGGCCCTCAATGTCATGCCAAAAGCAGCATATATAAATTTAGCCCCTGTCTCATGAGCCCTTTTTACAATTGCTCTCACATTCTCCTCTGTATCCTCCAGAAATGGAAGCACAGGCATTAACAGAATTCCTGTAAATAAACCTGCACTTGAACACCGTTCAATCATCTCAAATCTCTGAGAAGGCAAAGATACTCCCGGCTCAATCTTCTTAGCCAGCTGATCGTCTGTTGTAGTTACTGTCACTTTTAAAAGTACAGGGGAATGCTCTTTAATACTTGATAAAATGTCAATATCTCTTGCCATTAAATCGCTTTTCGTAGCAATGGCTGCTCCAAATCCAAATGCATCCACAAGCTCCAAAGCATGGCGGGTCAGCATCATCTCCTTTTCAAAAGGATTATAGGGATCACTCATAGAACCTGTTCCCACCACTCCGGAACGCACTTTTCTGCGGAGATCATCTCTGATAATCTGTAATGCGTTTTCTTTTGCCCTGACGGTATCAAATCTATCTATGCGGTAACATTCTGAACGGCTGTCACAATAGATGCAGCCATGACAGCAGCCTTTATAAATATTCATGTTATAGTCAATTCCAAACCATTGCCCGCTTTTTGTTTTGGTTACAATGGTTTTCGCAGGGATATACTCCATCTGCTGTCCCCCTTTTTCTCCTGTCAGTTAATTTTATTCATCATACTATAAATCAGTTATCAAGTCCAGAGTTCTATTGTGTTTCTATTAACTAATAAGTAAAGAGATTGTTAAAGAAATCACTGGTTTATGGGAGTTTCCAGGAGTATAATAAATATGATAGTATTAATAACAGATTTTTATGGCTGTGAAAAGGAGGAACTGATAATGGGAGTACTTAGTAAAGATGAATATGATAAACAGTGGGAAATTCCATTTCATATGACACAGCACAAAGAGATTGAACAGTATCTGGAAGAGAAGGCATTGGAAGGATATATGATTGAAGGTTTTACACCCCTTTTTCGATATGGGTATTTCAGCTATCTTACCTCTGGCGCTTATCACTTTTATATTGATGCGTATCCTGTAAATATCACGGAGAAGCTGTTAAAATCCAGTGGTTTTAATGATTATCTGGATCAATGCCGTGAAAAGGGCTGGACACCGAAAACCTATTATAAAAATCTGGTTATCTTTTATTCCGATGCCCCAGAACGCCCGGAGGAACTGCAGACAGATTATGCTTTTACCAGAAAACAGATTTATGATATTACTATTAAAAATCTAAACAGACAGATGGCACTGTTAACTTTGGTGAATTTTGCATTTATATGGTTGGAATTATATTTTTTATATTTACCTGATACCAAAGTAAGAATTGCATATTATGTCCAATTAACTGTGTTTTTTATTGTTTTTGAAGCTCTGTACTTTACCAGAGTATATCATTATTTTGCTACTAAAAAAGCATTAAAAGAAGGTACTGCAGTTCCAAAGGGATACCTGCCTTCTTCTAATATGGCTCTATACACAGCTATGCTGCTGACATTTTTTATTTCTATGATTGCTTATTTTTTCACAAATGGTTCCGTTATTTTCACCATAGTAACTACCCTTCTTTTGATAAGCTTAATTTCTGTATTTCTAATTATGTACAAAAGAAAACTTCTGCCCAACTATAAACTGCCTTTCTACAAAGGGACCGGAGGTATTGCCATTGCCATTGTTCTGCTGTATATGACTGCATTTTATTTCATATTATGGCTTTTCGAAAGGTAGCAGCTGCGCCCTTGATATTTTTTCTCTGCCATGATAATATGCTAATAATAAAATTAAAGTAAGGGGATATTATGATAGGGTTTTTATTGCGCTGCAAACAGATCTATGATAAATACACCAAAGACGAAATGACCGTATATGCAGCACAGGCCTCTTTTTTCACCATTATTGCTGCCTTTCCGTTTATTATGTTATTAATGGCGATGATACAGTTCATCCCTTCCGTTACCAAATCCACCATGCTGCAGGTAATCACCACTCTGATCCCCAGCACTCTGGAGATCAACAGCATTATCGTAACGGTGATTGACGATCTCTACACCAATTCCCCGGCTACCGTTCTCTCTGTATCAGCCATAGCTGCTATCTGGTCTGCTTCCAGAGGGATGCTCAGCATCGAGAGGGGATTAAACCGTGTGTTTGGCAGGGAGAAAAAACGTAACTATGTGATCACGCGCCTGATCTGCTCCGGGTATACCATTGTGTTTATGGCAATCTGCTTACTGACCCTTGTACTACTGGTTCTTGGAAGCTCCATACAGGCATTTATGCGGAACCACTTTCCGCTTATTGCAGAAATTACACATTATGTAGTAACCTTCCGCACAATCCTTGTACTGGTTCTCACTGTATGTTTTGCTATACTCTATACTTATGTACCTGAGAAAAGGCAGAAGTTCCGTGACCAGCTTCCCGGAGCCGTGTTCTCCACCTTAGGCTGGATTGTTTTCTCTTTTGCATTTTCTATTTATTTTAACAACTTCAGCAATTTCTCTGTTATGTATGGGAGCTTGACAGCTATTGTACTTCTTATGCTGTGGTTATATGCCTGTATCTGTATTCTGTTTCTGGGGGCTGAGATCAATTTCTTTTTCTCCGGTGCATGGAAGAAAGATAAATCGGTTTATTAACAGATTAAGAAAAATATTTTAAAAAAGGAATTGACTAACTAATTATCAGTCAATTCCTTTTCCTATCTTATCTTCATCAATTACTGAAACAACGGTGTTGACAAATACCTATCACCTGTATCAGGCAGAAGCACTACAATCTTCTTACCTGCATTCTCAGGTCTCTTAGCCAGCTGAGCTGCTGCATATAAAGCTGCGCCTGAAGAGATGCCAACTAAAATGCCCTCTGTTGTTGCAACTTCTTTGCCAGCTGTATAAGCGTCCTCATTCTGCACCTGAATAATCTCATCATAAATCTCTGTATTAAGAATAGTTGGAACAAAACCTGCGCCAATTCCCTGTAAACCATGAGATCCTGGAGCACCTCCGGATAATACAGGAGAAGCGGCTGGCTCTACTGCCACAATTTTAACAGAAGGCTTCTGGCTCTTTAAATACTCACCTACACCTGTAATTGTTCCGCCAGTCCCTACACCTGCCACAAAAATATCCACCAACCCATCTGTATCTTTCCATATCTCTGGACCTGTAGTCTCTCTGTGTGCTGTCACATTGGCCGGATTATCAAACTGACCCAGAATCACTGCTCCGGGAGTCTCCTGTTTTAATTCTTCTGCTTTTGCAATGGCACCTTTCATTCCCTTGGCGCCTTCTGTCAGTACGATTTCCGCTCCATAAGCCTTTAATAAATTTCTGCGCTCAACACTCATCGTCTCAGGCATTGTTAAAATGGCCTTATAACCTCTCATTGCTGCAATACTTGCAATTCCGATTCCTGTATTGCCTGAGGTAGGTTCAATAAGAGTTGCTCCAGGTTTCAGTACACCTGATTTTTCTGCATCGAGGATCATGTATAAAGCTGCACGGTCCTTTACACTTCCTGCCGGGTTTAAGTATTCCAGCTTTGCGATTACAGATGCCCCCAGATCATGCTTTTTCTCATAATTGCACAACTGTACCAGGGGGGTGCTTCCAATTAGTTCTACTGCGCTCTTTCTGATATTTGCCATAATCTTCCCCTTTTCTAATTTAATACTGATTTTATATGAATTCTAAATATTATAACTGATATAAGGCGCTGTACTTCTCTTTTAGATACTGAATATAGTATTTGGGTGTAAAATCTTCTCCTGTTGTATCCTTTAGAATCTGACGGCTGGTTTTAAGCTTTCCATAGCTGTGTATATGCTCTCTTAAATACTCACGGATCACATCAACCTTACCATCTCTTAACAGACCTTCAAAATCCATCTCTTTTTTCATATGGTAATAAAGCTGTGCACCAAATGCACTGCCTAAAGCATAGGAAGGGAAGTATCCAAAAGAACCCTGGGACCAGTGAATATCCTGAAGTACACCGTTGGCAGGACCATCCGGACAAATTCCTAAATATTCCTCATATTTGTCTTCCCAAATCTTAGGCAAATCCTTCAAATCTATATTCTCTTCCACAATCATTTTTTCAATTTCATAACGAATCAATATATGAAGACTGTAACTCAGCTCATCAGCCTCTATACGGATGAGCCCCGGCTCTACCTTATTGATGGCATCTACAAACTGTTCTCTGGTAACATCCTTTAACTGTTCAGGGAAAAATGAAACCAGTTTTTCATATAATGGCTCCCAGAATGCAGGGCTTCTGCCAATAATATTTTCAAAGAAACGGGACTGTGATTCATGCATGCCCATAGAAGCTCCCTGACCAACCAGAGTCTGGGTAATTTCATCAGAAATCCCCTGTTCGTAGAGACCGTGACCAGCCTCATGTATTACAGAAAACAGAGAACTGTCCACACGGTCACTGTAATGGGTGGTAATTCTCACATCATGATTATGAAGGTTGGTTGTAAATGGATGTGCACTGACTGCAAGAACTCCCTTATTAAAATCAAAGCCAATATATTCTGCCAGAAATACCGCCAGTTCTCTCTGCTTTTCCTCGGAATAATCGCCTTTTAAAAATCCATTTTCAATGGTTCTTCCATGATCCTTAATCTCTTTTAATAATGGAACAATCTCCTCCTTCAGTTCTCCAAAGAACTGATCAAGAAGCTCCATGTTGAAATCCTTTTCATAGGTATCCAGCATTATATCGTAGAGTTTACGTCCCTCTTTGGAGCGGTAAGAGGCAAATTTCTTCTGATAATCCACAACCTTCTCAAGAGTAGGGATAAAAGCATCAAAGTCTCCGTCTTCTTTTGCTTTGGACCAGATTCTGGTGGATTCAGATACAAGCTGGGCATTATCTCTGTATTCTTTGGAGGGGATGCAGACAAGCTCTTCTCTCACCTCTTTAGCCTCAGCAGTAATTGCCTTTTCTATCTCTGTCAGGGAATCATCAGCTTCGCAGTTTTTAATTGCTTTCTCCATGTCTTCCCCTGTCATAACCCTGTAATATTCCTCTGACAATGCGCCGATTACATTGGCAGTATAAGAGCCTGCATCCGGAGGAGCAAGAGTCTCATTATCCCATTCCAGCAGAATGAGGGAAGTCTGCAGTGCCATAGTTTTTTCCAGTAATGATGATAACGCTTCATAAGATTTACTCATATATAACCTCCATTTATTTGCAAAAAATTTAAAATATATACTTTTCTGACAAAGCATAATTTACCCGGTAAATATGCATAAAGTCAGAGACACCCAGTAAAGTAGTGTCTCCATGCTTTTCATATTCATTCAACAATCGTTTTATTATCTGCCTGGGGAAAACACAGAGCTTTCCTTAATATCCAGACGTTTTAACCACTGTTTCACATTTTTTTCTTTATATGACCCGGAAGAAAAGTCTTCCAGTATGTAATCCATAGGAATATCCCTTTTAATGGTTGCCAGAGTCTTGGATAGTCTGGCTGCTGCCTCTCCGCACAACTCGTCTTCGCTTGTTTTTGTCATAGCCTTATAAGGAGAGCGGCTGATGAGAAGTTCCTTTTTCCAAAAATCCTGAAGCTCCTTTAGAGAGGTTTTATCATTTTCCGCTTCATGAATGGCTTCATAGATTCCTTCTACAGTCCCATATTCTCCAAGTAACAGAGGTGCTGCACTGCTGACACCCTTGACTCCCGGAATATTATCGGAAGGGTCTCCCTGAATTCCCTTTAGATCAATGATCTGATGAGGCCATACACCTTCTTCAGCATATACGTGATCTGCAGTAAACTCAAATACCTTTTCAGGCAAATTAAAGTCTTTTTTCGTCAATCCATAGGCAGAGTAATATTTCTCATATAATTCATCTGCCTTATCCTGTTTTGCCTGCACCATCCAGGCTCTTACATTATATTCATCATCAACTAACTGCAGGTAGTCATGATCCTTGGTCATCACCACCATAGAAGCCTCTGCTTTAAAACGATCCACAAGACTTCCTGCATAATCGTCGGCCTCGTACTGATCATTATAGAGCACCATAAACCCACATTCTTCCAGAAGCTTCTCCATCAGTATAAACTGGTCCTTTAACGGTTCCGGAGTTTTAGACCTGGTTCCCTTATAATCAGCATATAGTTCCCTGCGGAAGGTGTCCCTTGTCTTATCAAAAACAAATGCAATGTAGTCCGGTTTCTGTCGTTTCATAAGGGAAACTACCATCTTAATCATTCCAAATACTGCATTGGTATAGGTTCCGTCCTCTGCATGAAGAATCTTATGATAATGCTTTTCCTTCTCTTCATCTGTCTTTGCAAACATAATCTCTCTTGGTAAAACGGCATAATAACAGGTTGACAGCATAGAGGAACCGTCAACAATTATAAATTTTTTATCAGTCATGTACTTCTCCAATCAATTCAGTGACAAATTAAGTTCAGCAGAAATATTGATGTAAATCCGCTTCATTCTTTGCGCCGCTGCGCTTCATAATCTCTTTTCTCTGTTGTCCGGATAAACCCTTCCACAGCTTCTGAACACGTGGATCTGAAAATCCCACATATTCCACTCCGTTCCTCTCACATTCATAGGATGACATGTAATGATTGAGGGCGCTCCATTCCACGTAAAACTCGTTGATTCCTCTGCTGACTGCAGCTCCTTTTGCCATATGCACTTCCTCCCCGATGGCTAGATTTTAAAAGAAAATGAGACTGGTTTATAACCCGCCTCACTTAAGTTCAGGCTCAGAAATATTTTTTATTGCCCCATAAATTGCTCTTCTTCAAATCCAGATATTCATTATATGCTTTCTCTAATATCTGCTTTTCATTGGAAAACTTCAGAAGATGATATGCCTCATGGAACTTATAATATCCTGAATCTACAAAATATTCTTCTCGTTGTGGTTTACTGTAATAACTGTCAGCCATCATCAGATACCAGTGTACATCCTTCTCCACCATATCCTGAGGTGTGCTGAACGAATACTGGCTTTTACCAATATATTTTATTATAGAGGCACTGACTCCGGTTTCCTCTTTCACTTCACGAAGAGCGGTCTCTTTGTACTCTTCTCCTGCTTCTACAGTTCCCTTTGGCAAAACCCAACCTTCATATTTATTTTTATAATTTTTATATAAAACCAGAATTTTACCGCGAAATATAACCACACCGCCACAGCTAGTTGCTTCTATCATTGCAATCCCTCCAGACTGAACCGTTAATTATATAACAAAATTAACGATTAGGTGTGTCTCATAGACTGGGTATAGTATACCTCTTTTTTGGCATATATGCAAGTCTGGAATCTTTTTTCCAATGGCCTGTTTCGTTATAAAGCCGTTGTAAAATTCTGTAATTCCCTTACTTTATCTTGAGAAATAAAGATCAAAAAGAGATCTGGCAATAGGAGCTGCCGCCTTTCCTCCTGAGCCTCCCTCTTCTACAATGACACTGACAACCACCCTTGGATTCTCTGCAGGTGCAAAGCCTACAAACCATGCATGGGTTTCTTTGTCCTTGTCAAATTCCGCTGATCCTGTCTTTCCTGCAACTGTATAGCTGTCAGTTCTCACAGCTGAGCCTGTGCCCTCAGTTACTACAGTCCGCATCAGCTCTGTCATATTGGCAGATTCTTCCGCAGTCATCAGTGGTCCATAGGATTCAGGCATAAACTTTTTGATCACATCTCCCCCTGCATTTTCCACATGATCGATAAAATAGGGCTTCATCAAAACACCGCCATTGGCAATGGCAGCTGTAATCATGGCATTGTGCATAGGAGTAATCTGGGTCTGCCCCTGTCCTATAGAGGTCTGAAGGACCTGCCAGGTATCCGCACCAGCATCCATAACATAAGAGCTTTTACTATAGGCAATGGCAAGCGGCAGTTCTTTATTAAACAGCAGTTCCTCTGATGTGGTTTTTAACGGGTTTAAATTCAGTGAAAGCCCTATATTGGCAAATGCTCCGTTACAGGAGTTAGCAAATGCAGACACAAAGTTCTGATGACCGTGAGCTGTCTGATGATAACATTTGATCACATAATCTCCCACTTCATAATAGCCATCACAATCAAAGGTATAATCCTTATAATTACCTGGATTCTCCCTCATATATTCCAGAGCTGTCACCATCTTAAAGGTGGAGCCTGGAGGATACAGTCCCTGGGTTGCTCTGTTTAACAGCTGGCCAGAGGTATTCTCTTCCGCTACCAGATGATCCCAGTCAGCAAGAAGGGTGTTAGGACTATAATCCGGCTTGGATACCATAGCAAGTACCTTGCCTGTATCAGGCTCCATAACGATAACAGCGCCTTTTCTGCTGCCAAGGGCATCATAGGCCATTTTCTGAAGATCAACATCAAGGGTAGTGATCACATTATCTCCCTGATTTTTCACAGAGGAAAGTTCATTGACCACCTGTTCCACCAGATTCACATGGCTGGTAAGAAGATAGAAATTAGCCAGAGCTTCAAGCCCCGTCTTCCCTTTGGAAGAATATCCCACTACATGGGCAAATAAGCTGTCATAGGGATACTGGCGGATTTCATTCCCCTCTCCATCTATGCTGGTAACAGCCAGCACTCTGCCATCCCTGCTCTGAATTTCGCCTCTGAGAACACGGTCTGAAAAACTATCCAGCCTGGCATTATAAGAATTGTTAATCACATTTTCACTTTTTACCTGAAGAAAATATCCAAAATAAAGGATCAGTCCGGCAAACACTGCAACCACTGCATAGGTGATCTGTAAAATATGGCGGTTTGCTTTGGATTTTTGATTATTTTTCATAGTCTTCCTCTTCTTCATTGCGCTTTAAGATATAAAGCCCCTGAATCACACTGAATATAATAAATGTGCTGAGAATTGAGCTTCCGCCATAGCTGACAAGAGGCAGGGTTACTCCTGTGGAAGGGATGAATTTGGTCACTCCCCCCACTGTTAAAAACACCTGAATAATATAAACACAGCCAAGACCAAAAGCAATTAATTTGTAAAATACTGCCTGCATCTCACTGGCAATCATCATAAACTGAAGGAAACATCCAAGACAGATAAGAAGCACACACAAGGCAAATATTCCTCCCAGTTCCTCTGAAATAGCAGAGAATATAAAGTCCTTCTCAACCACAGGAATTTTACCCGGCATTCCCTGAAACAGGCCCATACCAAACCAGCCCCCTGTACCAATGGCAAAGAGAGACTGGGTAATCTGGTATCCCTTCGTATCAATATCTGCCCATGGGTTGCGCCATGCAGAAACTCTAACCCTGACATGAGAAAACATCTGATAAGCCAGAACTGCCGCTGCGCTGCCGCTTCCTGCTCCTGCGATCAAATAGCTCCATTTGCCTGTTGCAGCAAACAGCATAAAAATATAAGTAAGAAAGAAGATAAGTGCACTTCCCAAATCCTTGGAAGCAACCAGAATCAGCACATGAAGAGCAGCCACTCCTGTAGTAAGCAGGACTGTCTTAAAATCCACTGAACGGTAAAACATAGCTGCCACAAAGAATACAAAGCTGATCTTAACAAACTCAGAAGGCTGAAAGGAAAAATCTCCGATTCCCAGTGAAAGCTGAGCCCCATAACTATTATTGCCCGCGATTAAAACAACAAAAAGCAGTAACAGTCCAATCCCTCCATATACCCATGGAATTTTGGAAAGCTGCCACATTCTGTCTATTATGAATGGAATAATCCATGTAAGCAGAGCCACTGCCACTACAATCACAAACTGCTTTAATGCCTTATCAAAAGACAGCCTGGTAAGAATAATAAATCCTACAGCCAGCAGCATACACATATTATTGACTAAAAGCCTGGATACATTTTTATAAAACAGCCGGTAAACAAAGATATAGCATAAAAAGAACATCAGCTGAGCCATATAAAATGCAATGACTCTCTCATCTCCTGTCTTCAGCCAGATAATCACATAAGCCAGAAGATGAATCAGAAGCATGGCATGATTCTGACGTCTGCATATTCTTTTCTTCTTTTTCTCATCCTTAAATGCAAAAAAGCGGAAATTATAGTATGTGTACAATGCCATCAAAAGTATCATCAGATACTTTGAGATATCAACAATAAGATTAACCATAGATACGCACCTACTCTATGCCACGTTTAAAATGGCCCCTTGTAAATTCACCTTCTAACAAGCTGTCTGTTCTTCCATATAAGAAGCGCTGGCTGAAATTCTCAATAATTTCCCTGGTCTGCTCTCCATCTTCAACTGTAAATTGTAACCGCAGCGCAGAGGGACCAAGTCTTTTCACCTGCTCCTCCAGCCCAGCCAGAGACAGAGGATCTGTATTGTAAACGGTATTATAGCAGAAGGTACAGTGATTTTTCACTGGAAATTCTTTGTTAAGGCGGTCTTTCAGCATTAGAACTCCCGGCTTTTTATCGCAGCCTGACATTCCCTGATGTAAGCACTGGGCAGTTACCATCATTGGCAGACGTCCGTATACCAAAAGCTCACCGGGAATTGTCAGTTTCCCCAGTTCTTTTGCATTTAATTCAACAGGCCAGGTCAGACTGTCTGCTCCTAAGCCCTTCATCATGGCTTCTGCCTGCTGATTCATGCCATACATTCCATAGTCAAACACCATCGGAAGCGTGATTGCATGGCTCTTTAGATACCCGACTTCCTCCATGGAGCGGATTAAGACTCCGTCAAATCCTGCACCGGTCAGCTTGTCCATATTACGGTCAAAAAAGGTTTCCCCCTCAGTTCTGAAGATATGAGGCATGGTCAGCATACATTCTTTTCCTGCCTTATGGCAGCTATCTACTGTATTCTTCCAAAGATCAGGGGAAAATTCTGCTGCATCAATATAAATTCTTTTTATGCCATCTGCTTCCAGAGCAGCTGTAAGCGAATCGGGACGTTCTAATGACACATAGAGTTTAAAAGTATTAAGAGAATCATCTGTTTTCCTTCTATCTTCTCTGTCAGACCTTTTTTTATTATCACCATCGTCATTATCATTATCTGCAAAATCCGCTTTATGATTCAGTTTCTCTCTTTTATATACAGCAAGCACCGCTTCTTCCAAAGCTTCCAGACCTTTTCTTCTCAAATCATTGAGAGCCTGGACAGGCATAAAGATATTGCCGCCAATTGTAATCTCAAGATTATCAAATACAAAAGGTGTATTGCCTGTTTTCTCCAGCTGTTTCTTCACCTTATCCTGACCCATAGGCTGATTGAGGGCAGTCTGCACCACATCACCATAGACTGTAACCGTCTGTCCGCAGCCATTTAAAATCAGACAAGATTTTTTCCCTTCTTCCAGAAATACAGAACCCTCTATAGGTTCTCTCACCTGTTTTCCCACATATTCCTGATCCAGTCTGTCAAAAAGCTCCTGATTGCCTTCTCTAAATGCAGGTTTTTCCTTCCAGACCACCATATCCCGTCCATTGTGCTTCTTGTAATAGCCATCGGTTTGACCGCCTCTGTCAAATAGATCCCTTAATATCTGCCGGTCTGCCTCTTCCACATGATAACCCTTTCTGCCTGAGGAAAGATAGAGGTCCACATATTTGCTGTAAACGCTGACAACTCCGGCTGTATAGCGGGGACTTTTCATCCTTCCTTCTATCTTCATGGAATAAATCCCTGCTTCTATCATATCCGGAATCAGATCAAGAGTTGCTAAATCCTTTAAGCTGAGGACATAGCGCTCATCCTTTTTATTAAGGGTCTTTCCGCCCTGCTTCACATCAAAAGGAAGACGGCAGGTCTGTGCGCATCTGCCTCTGTTGCCGCTTCTGCCTCCAATCAGACTGCTGAACAAACACTGACCGGAGTAACAATAACAGAGAGCCCCGTGAACAAAGCTCTCAATCTCAATATCTACTTCTTGATGAATCCGGTCAATCTCACGAAGAGACAGCTCTCTTGCAGTAACCACCCGTTCTGCTCCCAGCTCTTTCATAAGTCTGGCACCATAGACACCAGTAATGGTCATCTGAGTGCTTGCATGAATGGGAAGGTCTGGGAAATGCTTTCTCACAAAAGAAAATACACCCATATCCTGAACAATCACTGCATCAAGGCCATGGATATAATAGGGATACAGATAATCATACAGCTGTCCCATCTCCTGTTCCTTCATAAGAGTATTCACTGTCATATACATTTTCTTACCATGAAGGTGGACGTAATCCATTGCCTCCAGCAGCTTATCCTCATCGGGATTGTCCGCATAGGCTCTTGCACCGAATTTGCTGCCTCCGATGTAAATGGCATCTGCACCTGCTGCAATGGCAGCCTTTAAACTCTCCACTGATCCTGCCGGAGCCAAAATCTCTACTTTATTCTCTCTCACTTAATCCTCCTGCTATTACAAAAAAGAAAGAAAGGATGTCCTGGCACTGCCACCAGACATCCCCCATTATCTATTCTTCCTGATCATCACTTTCTGCTGCGGAATTGCCGGCTCCTTTTGAATTGCCTCTGCGCCTATTGGCTGCCTCAAGCTTCATCTGGGTTGTTACCAGCTCATGCTTCAGGCTGTAGACTTCCTTCTCCATATCCGCCTTCTGCTGCTCCAGTATGGCAATCTGTTCCCTTGCCTTAAAATAATCATCCGCCATATTCAGTTGTATCATGGCTGATTGATATTCTGCATTCTGCTTGGTAAAGCCTTCCCTCTTTCGTAAAGTTGTAATCATTTCATTTATATAACTGGCTACTCTCTGCATGTAGCTCTCATCTTCATAACCACCCAGAGTATATATCTTTCCATCTATTAAAACTTCAGTATAATGCTTGGAATCCATGTTCTTATCTCCCTGTTATCTTTTGCTCTGGTAATACTATAACACATTTCATAAAGATAGGAAAGTTGAAAATCAAAGCAATTTATACAACAATATCAGCTGTCCTTATTGGAGAGAAAGCCCCAGATGATGATAAGCACGCTCTGTAGCCACTCTGCCTCTGGGAGTCCTGTTAATGAATCCATTCATAAGAAGGTATGGCTCATAAACATCCTCCAGAGTTCCTGCATCCTCTCCCAGAGAAGCTGCCAAAGTATCCAGTCCCACAGGGCCGCCTGAAAACTTCTCTATCATAGTGATTAATATGGCTCTGTCATTGTTATCCAGACCAAACTTATCCACATCCAGAATATCCAGGGCAAAATCTGCCACTTCTTTTGTTATAACACCGTTATATTTTACCTGAGCAAAGTCACGGACCCTTTTCAACAGTCTGTTGGCAAGTCTTGGGGTCCCTCTGGAACGTTTGGCAATCTCCATAGCTCCGGTTTCATCAATCTCCACCTCAAGAACCTCTGCAGAACGGCAGACTATGATCTTCAATTCTTCCGGAGAGTAAAATTCCAGCTTCTGCACAACACCAAATCTATCTCTGAGAGGTGCTGTTAACAGCCCTGCTCTGGTCGTTGCTCCAACTAATGTGAACTTAGGAAGATCAAGACGAATGGACCTGGCTCCTGAGTCCTTGCCTAACATAATGTCAATGGCATAATCCTCCATAGCAGGGTATAATACCTCTTCCACCTGTCTGTTTAAACGGTGAATCTCGTCAACAAACAAAACATCTCCCTCAGAAAGATTGTTCAATATAGCAGCCATCTCACCTGGTTTTTCTATAGCAGGTCCTGAGGTTATCTTCATATGAACTCCCATCTCATTAGCAATAATGCTGGAAAGAGTTGTTTTTCCCAGTCCGGGAGGACCATAAAACAGCACATGATCCAATGACTCCCCCCTTCCCCTGGCAGCATCTATATAGACCTTTAAATTACTCTTAATCTTCTCCTGGCCTATATATTCGCTGAGGCTCTGGGGCCGCAGACTTGGTTCTATGCGCTTGTCCTCTTCCGTTATCTCTGTAGTTATAATTCTACGTTCCATATACGTCTCTACCTTACTATCCTATTATATTCAAAAGCTATCCTGTTACAGAAAAGCCAGATGCTTCAAAGATGCCTTCAGCACATCTTCTGTAGTCATCGTATCTGTGATCTCCACACGTCCCACTGCTCTGCCTGCTTCTGCAGCTGAATAACCTAATGCAACCAATGCATCTACAGCTTCTTTACCCACACCACTGCCTGAAGCCTGAACACTCTCTGCTTCAGCAGATTCCTGGGGCAGTATGTCTGTCATATCCACCTTGTCCTTCAAATCCAGTATAATTCTCTTGGCAGTTTTAGGACCGATTCCCGGAGCTGTAGTAATTGTCTTGGCATCTTCCATTATAATGGCTCTGCGGAGCTCATCAGGTGTCAGTGCCGATAAAACGCCCAGTGCCACCTTAGGTCCTACGCCGGTCACTGTAATCAGCTGCCTGAATACGCGCAGATCCTGACGGCTTAAAAAGCCATATAAGAACATTCCATCTTCCCTTACCTGAAAATATGTATAAAGCTTAGCTTCCTTCCCAATTCCCGGAAGCCGTTCCATTACATATAAAGGCACACGAATCTCCAGCCCTATATTGCCGGACTCAATCACTACCATATCATCCAGTATCTCTACTAAAGGTCCCTTCACATAAGAAATCACAGTTTCTGTCTCCTTTTGCCTTAACTTCTATGTCATTTATCATATCATACAGACTTTTGATATGCAAGGGAATCATCGAACAAATATTCTGTTTTCGTTGACGAAGCACGTTCCTTTGGCTATAATAGGAGGATAAGAAAGGACGGATTTTGAACTGATGATAACACTGGAAGAAACCATTGAATTTAAAGAAACTTACCCATTATGCAGAATCGGGAAGCTGGAAGAGCTGCTTTTTTTTGATATTGAAACAACCGGATTTTCAGGAGAGTACTCCACCTTGTATCTTATTGGATGTACCTATTATGAAGAGGGGCACTGGAAGCTGATCCAGTGGTTTGCAGACTCTCTGGATTCAGAGACAGAAGTTCTGTGTACATTTTTTCAGTTTCTTCAGAAATTCTCCACTGTCATTCATTTTAACGGTGATGGGTTTGATATTCCCTATTTGCTGAAGCGCTGCCGTGCTCACGGACTGCCCTTTGATTTTTCAGGTGTAAACAGTCTTGATATTTATAAGAGGATTCGCCCATACCGTAACCTTTTGGGACTTCCCAGCATGAAGCAGAAGGCAATTGAACAGTTTCTGGGAGTTGACAGAACCGATGAATTCTCCGGCGGCCAGCTCATTGAGGTCTATTATGAATATTTAAATACCAAAGACCAGAACCTGTTTCATCTTCTGATCTTACATAATGCAGATGATTTAAAGGGAATGCCTCTTATTCTCCCCATTCTCAATTATCCTGATTTTTTGGAACATGATTTTTCCCTAGTCCATCAGGAGATTGAAGCTAAAACAGATATATTCGGCAGAGAATGTCATATGCTGAAGCTGGTCTGTGAAAATGGCTGTGCAGTGCCTATTGGCTTCTCCCGTTCCAATTCCATGGTGAATCTGGAGGCGGAAGGCGCTGATCTGACTTTATGGATTGATCTGTATGAAGGTGAATTGAAGTATTATTACCCTGATTATAAGAATTATTACTATCTTACCTATGAAGACCGTGCCATTCATAAAAGCGTTGCCGAATATGTGGACAGAGAGGCCCGCACCAGGGCAACTGCCAAAACCTGCTATACCAGACAGTCCGGCTGCTATCTTCCTCAATTTTCCCAGTTGTGGACACCATGTCTGCGGCATGAGCTTAAATCAAAGGTGACCTATGTGGCATTTGATGAGAATTTTTTCATGGATCAGGAACGGACTACTGTTTATGTCAATGATTTGCTGAGGGAATTATGCCGTTAATTAGTCATGGCTTAGTACCTGTAAAAATGGGAAAAGCAGCTGTGGGAGTTTTTATAATATACTTCCACAGCTGCTTTTTAGGTTGGTTTTTAGGTTTTAGGTTTTAGGTTTTAGGTTTTTAATCTTTATCAATAGCTGCCCTTTTTTAACAGCTTCCGCATATAGGTAAATGTTTTGTCCTCTCCCTCATCCTTCAGCATAAGGAGAAGCTTTTCCAAAAGTGCCTTTGTCTCCGGTGAAACCACCATATAGGGGGCTGTAAAACAGTAATACTCCCATGGCGCCCCATCGGTGTAGGCATCTCCCTTGTAAGTCTTTGAGGCAGCAATTCGGTCCATCACCATCTCGATGACATATTTTAAAGGCATCTTATGGCCTACCAGCCCTTTGGAGGGATCTAAAGGGAAATCAATCCAGTATTCATCATGATGCTTATTACGCCCCTTGTGATGCAGCCAGGCTCTGGAATATCCATTGACCTCCCGCTCTGCAGCATTGGGGCTTCGTGTTCCCTGATAATATTTAACTCCAGGGAAAAATTCCTCCGGACTATATTTGGATAAATCGTGAAGCAATCCCTGGCGGTAAAGTCCTACCCGGAAACAATTTTTCATAACTTTTATCTTATGAACCGTTATGGTGGAGAAATGTCCCCATAAATTATGTAATTTCATTCTACTCTCTTCCTGTCAACAATAATACCTTTCATTTTACCACATAACCCACTTATTTTACCACTTATTTTTTCACTTTGGAATTTTTAGAAAATATTTTAATATTTTCCTATTTTTACCACCGAAAAGGTTTGACTCTTTTAATATTCTATGCTATTCTTAGGGAAGTTGCAGATTACCTGTAACGGTATAATTTTTTATTTATTTTGGAGGTATCATTAATGAAAGGTACAGTTAAGTGGTTTAACAACCAAAAGGGTTACGGATTTATTTCCGACGAACAGGGTAACGATGTATTCGTACATTACTCAGGTCTCAGCATGGACGGCTTCAAGTCATTAGATGAAGGCGCTGCAGTGGAGTTTGATGTGGTAGATGGCGCTAAGGGCCCACAGGCAACTAACGTTATCAGATTATAATCATTGCTTATCAGTGTACCTTTTTCAACATATAGGAAGAAGTTATATTGTTTCACATGATTACGATGAAAGCCATCCAATTTGGATGGCTTTTTTTGCGTCTGTTATTTGTTATTGACTGGTGGTATTAGCTGTTGGTACCAGCTTGGTGGTATTAGCTGGTTGCTAATATTAGCCGGCAGCTTACCTGACAGCCTTAACTGGAAGCTTTAACTAACAGTTCTTTCATATCTTCCACTGTGAATTCATAATCTTTGTTACAGAAATGGCAATTTACTTCTATTGGTTTGCCATCATCAATCATTTCCTGAAGTTCTTCTTTACCAACGCTGATAAGAGCCTTCTCCACTTTGTCCTTAGTACAGTTGCAGTAGAATCTGGTTGGTACCTTCTCCATTATCTCAAGACCAAAATCACCTAAGATATATTCCAGAATCATTTCCGGAGTTTTCCCTTCATCTAACAGGGCTGTTATTGATGTGATCTCATTGAGCTTCTTCTCCAGCTTATCAATCATTTCATCTTCTGCCCCTGGCAAAAGCTGAATAATAAATCCGCCAGCCTGTTTTACAGTGTTATTTTTATTCATTAAAACACCTAAAGCCACAGATGATGGTGTCTGCTCTGAGGTTGCGTAATAATAAGTTAAATCCTCTGCAATCTCTCCGCCTACCAAAATGGTCTGTCCAACGTATGGCTCTTTTAAACCAACATCCTGAATGACGCTTAATACGCCCTCTCCCACAGCTCCGCCTACATCTAATTTTCCCTGGGCATTGGGTGGCAGCATAACATCTGGCTGGAACACATAGCCTTTTACATCACCTCTGGAATCGGCAGTTACAGTTAATCCTTCAATAGGACCGCTGCTCTGAATCTTAATGGTGAGAAGATCATCCTCTCCCTTCATCATAATTCCCATCATACTTCCGGCAGTTAACAGCCTTCCAAGAGCTGCTGTTGCCACAGGGCTTGTATTATGAGCGGCTCTTGCTTCTTCCACCATATTTCTGGTTGTGGCAGCAAAAGCTCTGATCTGATGATCTCCTGCTGTTGCCCTTACAATATAATCATCTGTTTTATTAATATTTTCCACGTTTATTCCACCTTTCCGCGTTCTCTTGCTATGATATAGATACGTTCACTATCTTCCCTTACCGGTTCCTTGGTAAATGCATCATAAGCAGTAACAAATTCCAGCCCTGCTTCAGCAAGACTTTTTAATACAGTTTCAAATTCATATGCTTTCTGGTAATGGGTCTCTACGTATTTACGGTACATATCTTCCTCTTCCCTGATAAACAGGGCAAGGTCGTATTCATTGATCATAGCTTCTCTATCATAATAGTTTTCCCAGATAAAGCTGCTTTCTTCCCTGTCCTCTGCAATCGTAGAATCTCCCATGATTTCTTCATATTTATATATGGTGTTCAAATCAAAAATAAAAATTCCGCCTGGGTCCAGATAATTATTCACTAGACGAAATACTTCTGTCAAATCTTCATATTCCAGAATATAATTCATGCAGTCACAGATGCTGATCACTGCCTTTACAGTGCCATAAAGTTCAAATTCCCGCATATCCTGCAGAAGATACAGAATGTCAGAACCTGACTGGCTTCGTTTATCCATGGCAATCTGAAGCATATCTTCTGAATTGTCCACGCCAATCATATCATAGCCCTGTTTCGCCAAAAGCTCTGTCAGACTTCCTGTCCCACAGCCAAGGTCCAGAATCAGGCCATCTTCAATTCCATACTCTTTTAAAAGAGTATGG